>CAVQKK010000011.1:0-17825 GCA_963713095.1 uncultured Chloroflexia bacterium | reverse complement strand
GTCACGGCTTCGGGTGGCTCGCGTGCCGCCGCCGACGGCCGATGGGGACCTACCATTCCAGGCGATGGACGATCCGCTCGCGCCCTTCCGCTGGCATCCCGAGCCCGAGCTCCTCGGAGTGCGGGACGAGGCAACATCGCGCTCGGCGCTCGAGCGCGCGGGCGACGCCACCTGGCGCACGGCCCTCGACTGGCTCTACGGGCAGGCGATGGAGCGCACGATGGGCCTGCCGGTCGGATACGCGGACCTGCGGCGCACCTACTTCGGGCCAACCGGCCGTCCCGCCGCACCGCCGGCCGAGCCGGCGCCGCTCGAGGACGTCCTCGACGAGTTCACGCGCCGGATCGCACCCCACACCCTCAACAGCTACCACCCTCGAGCCCTGAGCTACTTCACCCCACCACCGCTGCTCGCCTCGATCTCCGGGGAGGTGCTGGCGCAGTGGATCAACCAGGGCGTCGACGTCTGGCACGCCGGTCCTGTCGCCGCGTTCGTGGAGGAGGAGGTCGTTCGCTGGCTGTGCAAGCTGGTGGGCTACGACGATGGCTCGTTCGGCCTGTGCACGTCGGGTGGCGTGATGGCCAACTTCATCGCCATGGCCCTCGTCCGCGACGTCCATCTCCGGCGGCTCGCGGGCCTCGGTCGGCCGCCGCGGGGCGCCGCGCTCGAAGGCGTCCGGATCTACGCCGGCGACCAGGCCCACTTCTCGATCGCCCGCGCCCTCGACGAGCTGGGCTTCCCCGCCGACACCCTGGTCTCCGTCCCCACCGACGACCGGTTCCGGCTCCACGCGGAACCCGTCGGGCAGGCCATCGAGGCCGACCGCCGGCGCGGCCTCCGGCCGGTGGCCATCGCCGCCGTCGCCGGCTCGACCAACACCGGATCGGTCGACCGGATCGCGGACCTCGCCGCGCTGGCGAGCCGGGAGGGCCTGTGGCTCCATGTCGATGCCGCGTACGGCGGGGCAGCGAGGCTGTCCGACCGGGACGCCGGCAGGGTGCCGGCGCTCGAGCAGGCCGACTCGGTCACCATCGATCCTCACAAGTGGTTCTTCCAGGCCTACGACATCGGCGCCCTGGTCGTTCGCGATGGCCGCCACCTGCGGGCCACCTTCGATCGCTCGCCCGAGTACTACCGGGGTGGGGAGGCGCAGACCGATACCGGCACCGATCCGCATGGCGAGACCGGTCAGCTCAACTTCTACAAGCTTGGCTTCGAAGGAACGCGACGGTTCCGTGCCCTCAAGCTATGGGCGACATGGAAGCACCTGGGCACCACCGGTCTCGGCCGGCTCATCGAGCACAACGTGGACCTGGCCGGCTACCTTGCCGGCCGCTGTGCCGAAGCCGACGATCTCGATGCCTTCCCGCCCGACCCGGAGCTGTCGGTCGTCTGCTTCCGCCATCTCCCCGGTGGCGCCACGGCGGCCGCGACGCTGCCGGCGAGCGAGCTGGACCGCCACCAGGACCGGCTGGCCGCCGCCCTCGAGGCCTCCGGCGACGGATGGCTGTCGACGACGACGCTCCGGGGAACGACCTACCTCCGAGCCGGCATCGTCAACTACCTGACCACCGAGGCTGATGTCGACCGACTGCTGGGGATGCTGCGCCGGCTCGCCGATGGGTAGGTAACCGCCCGGACGCGGACAGCCCGGCCCGCGGCCTACTCCGCGTACGCGACCCGCCCCCGGGCCAGGGTCAGCCGCACCGGGCCCCGGAGCTCCCGGCCCAGGAGCGGGGTGTTCTTGCCCTTGGAGCGAAGGGTTTCCCCGGTCACCATCCACGAGGCCGCCCGGTCGATCAGCGCGAGATCGGCGACGTCGCCCTCGCGCAACCCGGGCGCGACGCCGTGCCGCTCCCCGAGGACGCGCGCCGGACCGGTCGTGAGCAGCTCGACCGCCCGAGCCAGCGAGAGCCCCCCGGCATCGACCGCGGCGAGCACGACGCCGATGGCGGTCTCGATCCCGCTGATCCCGTTGGCGGCCCAGCCGAACTCGACGTGCTTGTCGACCTCGGTGTGGGGCGCGTGGTCGGTCGCGATCGCATCGGCCGTGCCGTCGGCGAGCGCCATCATGCAGGCTGCGGCATCGTCAGCGCAGCGCAGCGGCGGATTGACACGCAGCGCCGTGTCGTACGGGGCCGCGATCAGCGCGCCGTCCGTCCAGGGATCGCGCGCCCGGCCCGCGGGATCGACGGCTTCCCAGGCCCACCGCCGCGCACCGGCGATCCATTCGTCGGTGAGGCCCAGGTGATGTGGGGTGACCTCACAGGTCACGGGAAGCCCGGCCGCCTTCGCCGCACGCACGTGCGCGAGCGCCGCTGCCGTCGACACATGGGCCAGGTGCAGGCGTGCACCCGGCACGTCCCGGACGACGTCGGCCAGGATCGCGATCGACCGTGCGACCGAGGACGCCTCTGCGGCCACCGGCCAGCCCTTGAGGCCGAGCACGCTCGCGACGTAGCCCTCGGACGCCTCGGCACCCTCGGTGAGCGTCGGGTCCTCGGGATGATCCAGGATCGGCAGGCCCAGCGCGCCCGCATAGGCCAGCGCGTTCCGCAGGATGGCTGCGGACCGGACCGGCGAGCCGTCATCGGAGAAGCCGGCGACGCCCGCATCGGCCAGCTCGCCCAGCGCCGCCAGCGTCTCGCCCCGACGACCCTCGGTGACGGCGCCGTGGACGAGCACCCGCACCGGCGAGCCGGATGCCGCGGCTGCGCGCTCCACCCTCGCAAGCACCGACGGCTCGTCGATCGCCGGCGTCGTGTTGGGCATCAGGCAGACCGTCGTGAACCCGCCGTGCGCCGCCGCCAGCTGCCCGGTCGCGACCGTCTCTGCATCCTCGTTGCCGGGTTCCCGGAAGTGCGCGTGGACGTCGACCAGGCCAGGCACGATCAGCGTCCCATCGGGTCCCAGATCACCGGCCTCGGAACCCTCGAGCCAGGCGAGCCGTGCGATCCGGCCGCCCTCGATGGTGATCTCGGCGGCCCCTTCCCGACCGGCCACCGGATCAACGGCCCAGCCGCGCAGCATCAGCCCGTCGGCAAGCTCCCCGAGGTCCGCGCTCATGCGCCCCCCTCGGCACGCCGAGCGGCCGCCAGGAGATAGAGCAGCGCCATCCGGACGGCCACCCCGTTCGCCACCTGGGTCGTGATCACCGATCGCGGGTCGGTCGCGACGTCGGCCGCGATCTCCACGCCCTCGTTCATCGGCCCCGGGTGCATCACCAGCACGTCGGGGCTGGCCGCCTCGAGCCGCGCCCGCGTCAGCCCGAACCGGGCCGCGTACTCGCGCAACGACGGCAGCAGCCCGGACGCCATCCGCTCCTTCTGGATCCGGAGCGCCATCACCACGTCCGCGTCTCGCAGCGCGGCCGAGACATCGGAGGTGACCGTGAACCGACGTCCCGCCGCCCCCCGCACGGCCCAGGCCTCGAACCCGCGCAGCAACGTGGCCGGGCCGCAAAGCCACAGGTCGGCACCCATCGCGGTCAGCGTCCAGATGTTCGAGCGGGCCACCCGCGAGTGGAGCACGTCGCCCAGGATCACGACCTTGCGGCCTTCGAGCGACCCGCCCGGTAGCCGGGAACGGAGCGTGTACAGGTCCAGCAGTGCCTGCGACGGGTGGGCGTGCCAGCCGTCGCCGCCGTTGAGCACGGGCCCGCCGAACACCTCCGCGGCGAGGTACGGTGCCCCGGACACCGAGTGGCGCATCACCAGCATGTCGGCACCCAGTGCCTCGATCGTGCGGACCGTGTCGATCAGCGATTCGCCCTTGGACACGGAGGACGAGGCGGCAGCGACGTTGACCACGTCGGCCGACAGGTTCTTGGCGGCGACCTCGAAGCTGACCCGTGTCCGGGTCGATGCCTCGTAGAACAGGATCGTCACGCTGACACCGCGCAGGGCCGGCACCTTCGGTATCGGGCGCGCGAGCACGTCTCGCATCTCGTCGGTGGTTCGCATGACGAGCTCGATATCCGCCCGCGACAGGCGGTCGACGTCGAGCAGGTGACGATGGCTCCAGCTGACAGGGGCCGGCGGCACCGATCCGGGGCGCTCGACCTCGGTGGTCATCCGCGGGGATCCGCGGCCATCTCGAGGGCCGGCGCCCGCTCGATCTCGACCGCGTCCTCACCGTCGATCTCGTCCACCAGCACGTGCACCAGCTCCTCGCGCGACGTGGGCACGTTCTTGCCCACGTGGTCGGCCCGGATCGGCAGCTCGCGATGACCCCGATCCACCAGCACGGCCAGGCGGATCGCCTGCGGACGCCCGAAGTCGATCAGGGCATCCATGGCGGCACGGATGGTCCGTCCCGTGTACAGGACGTCGTCGACGAGCACCACCGTGCGACCGTTGAGATCGAATGCGATCTGGGTGCCCTTGACGATCGGCTGCTGCGCGATCAGCGACAGGTCGTCGCGATAGAAGGTGATGTCAAGCGCACCGACGGGGATCTCGGCGCCCTCGTGCTCGAGGATCGCCGCTGCCAGGCGCCGCGCCAGCGGCACGCCGCGCCGCTGGATCCCGATCAGCGCCAGGCCGTCGGTGCCGGCCTGCTTCTCGACGATCTCGTGCGAGATCCGGGTGATCGCACGCCGGATGTCCTCCGCCACCATGATCCGGCGGCCGCTCATCGGCGGGTCCTGCGACGACGCACGACGCTGCTCCTCCTTCCCGGCCTCACGGGGCCACCCGGCCTCACGGGACCGGCGCGGAAATCGACGTCAGTCTAGCGCGACCTGGAGCCCTCGGAACACCCGGCAGCGGCGCCCTTCGGCGCAGGGAGCTAGTAGATCGAGACGGTGACCTTGGTCGTGCCCGACCACGACGCGCAGCCGCAGATCTTGAAGAAGTCGGGCCGGTACATGTCGACCACCCGGATCTTCTTGACCGGACCGTAGTCGGTCACGGTTCGCTGGATGCAGCCGGCTGCGCCGCAGATCCGCACGACCGTGCCCCGTGGCAGGCGCATTGCCGTGGTCCCGTTGTCGTAGAAGGAAGCGTAGCCCGAGATCGTGTACCTGGGCTTCTTCCACGCGGTTCCCGACGGAGAGGATGGCTGATCGACCGTCGGCCGCGATGTCGGACCGTCGGGGGCCGCGCCCGGCTCGGTGAAGCCCGTGGCGCCCGTGAGGTGGCCGGCCGATGCATAGGCAGGGTCAAGCACGCCCGGGACCTTTGCGGTCGGGGCGCCCGCGGGGATGGTGACCGTGGAGAAGGCCGCCGGATCCAGCGCCGGGGCCGTCGAGGGTGTCCTCGAGCCCGCGGGAACCGGCAGCCCGGCCAGGGCGATCGCAGCGATGAGCGCTGCGGTCGCGACGACCGATCTGCGTCGCATAGCTGGACAGAGGGTAGCCCATGTCGCCGATCCGTGCGGGAGGTGGCATGAGAGCGAGTCGCCGGCATCGCGGCATCGTCGGCTCCCGGATCAGCGGACGACGTTTGCCCCGTTGAGCGTCGACAGCCGGAGCCGGCCGATCGTCTTGCCCTGCCAGGCGAGCACCTGGACGCTGGTGTCGCCTCCCTCGTCGGGGGCCGCCCAGGCGAGACGGCCGGAACGGAGCGAGAAGCCGCCATAGGCGGGTGCGCCGGCGAGCGTTGGGTCCGTGAGATCCGCGAGTCCCGTCGTCGGATCGATGTTGTACAGGCTCAGGCGACCCACCAATTCGGGGCCCTGATCGGTCACCCAGACACCGATCAAGGTGCCGCTGTCGTCCCATCGGACCTCCCAGTCGGTGATCGGCCCGGTCGCCAGCACCTGGGCGTCGGCCCCGCCGGCGGGCCAAGGTGCCAGGATCAGGCGCCCCGTGTCGGGGAGCCAGGTGAAGCCGTCATCCGCGAGCTTCACGGTGCCGTCCCACCACGCTGCGACCCGGGCGTCCCGGGCGACGGTCGGGCGCCACATCGTGTCACCGCCCACGACCTGTTCGTCACCCGATCCGAGATCGAGCGTCACCGTCACCGGCAGTCCGTCCACAACGCGACTCACCAGGATCCGGTCGCCCAGCCAGCCTGCGAACACCGATTGGTGGTCGGTCGTGACGGCGGTTGCCGTCGTCTGACCGCTCTGCCACACGTACACGTCGGGCCCGGCGGACCCATCGGCCGGGCGTGCCGAGAAGGCGAACTCGATGCCGTCGGCCGAGTACCCGGCTGCGGAGCCGACGACCGTCACGTCCCGCGCGATCTCGATTGCCCCGTCGGGCCGCGGCGAGACCTCGACGCTGGGGGCTGGCGTGACAGGCTCGGAGCTCGTGCCGGCCGACGGCGAAGGCGATGTGCCCGGCTGGTCGGTCTGCCCGGGTTCATCGGTCGGCGACGGCTGGTCGACTGGGGACGCGGGCGGCGAAGCCGGTGCCGTCACGCTCGAGGTTGCCGTGGGCGACGGCGAAGGCTCGGGCGACGGCGACGCGGTGGCACCGGGCGTGGGCGTCGACGGGACCGTCGTCGGCGTGACACGGGGCGACGCAGTGGCCGGCTGCTCGCTGGGCGTCGGGGTGACGTCGCTCGCCGAACTGCCCGATTCCACCGGGGTCGGCCTGGGCCTGGGAGTCGCGCTCGATCGGGGCGCGGACGGGCTCACGGCGGGGGCGGTGGCCACGGGGAGGACATACACGCTCTGCGGACCCGTGCCGCGCTCAACGACCACCAGTCGATCCTGGGTCGGCGAGATGATCGCGTCCAGGTTGGCGGTGCCGCCCAGCTGGGTGGACTGGGTGACGCCGAGGGTCGTTGGCAGGCCGCACGTGTCGGCACCGATCGGGCACACCTCGTTCAGCTGGCGGGTCAGGATCTCAACTGACCCATCCTGCCCGCGGCTGATCACCCGCAGCTCGCCAGCGGCCAGCGCGATCGGGGTGGCCTCGGCGTTACCGCCCGTGGCCGGGCTGCCGGTCGGCGGCAGGAGCACGGACCCGTTGAGCAGGCCGGCGCCGACGATGACGACGACGGCCACCAACCCGACGACCGGGGCCAGCGGGATCGAGCCGGCCCGCCTGGATCGCGGGCCACTGCGACGGCCACCCACGTCCATCACGGCAGCCGTGCGCGCCCAGAGATCGCGCGGAGGCTCCGGCTGGGCGACGCGCAGCGCGCGGAGATCGGCGCGCTGCACGTCGTATGCCGCGGCCACCTCGCGGCAGGCGTTGCAGTGATCGAGATGCGCCGACAGCCACGCGGCGTCCGCAGCGTCGAGGACCTCGTCCATCCGCCAGGCCGCGAGCTGGCGTGCGCGCGCATGCTCGCGAGCGTCGCTGTCACGGCGCAGCCAGAGCCTCACGGTCGATGATCCGTCCGTCGCGGATGCGCTCCGGGACGGCGAGCTCGCGCAGCGTCGGCCGCCGCCTCCGCATCGGCCACCGCTCGACGTTCTGCCTCCAGCGCCTGCCGCAGGCTCTCCCTTGCGCGGGTGAGGAGCGCCCGGGCGGCCACGTGCGAGATACCCAGCGTCGCCGCGAGCTCGAGACCCGTCAGATCGTGGAGCTCCGCCAGGAGCAGCGCCGACCGCTGTCGTTCGGGGATCCGCTCGAGCGCCCGCTGCAGCTCGCCGGACAGACGAGCGTCCATCGCAAGATGCTCGGCCGACGGTGCCGTGTTCCGCGTCTCGCCCGCGAGGGGTACGAACCGGACGATCCTGCGCCGCCTGAGGTCATCGAGCGCCACCCGATGGGCGATCTGGTAGAGCCACGCACGCGCGTTCTCGGGCTTCTGCAGCGAGTCGTAGGCCCGATACGCCTTGACAAAGGCATCCTGAGTGAGGTCTGCGGCCAGCTCAGGGTCCCGGAGCATTCGGATCAGGTACGCAAAGATCTCGTGCTGGTGCCTGGCGAACAGATCCTCGACGAACCGGTATGCCTCGTCGCGATCCCAGTCGGCGCTCACGGCGAGCCCCGAGGGCAGCGGCTGATGCTGTTCGAGCTCGAACGGATCTGCGACCACGGATGCTCCACGACGGGGGGTCGGCGGGGCGGGCCGATCTTGGGCCACGCGCTCCGAATCCCTGTGACGGCATCGGCGTGGCGCGTGTGACGATCCGTCCCCCCCACCCAGCTCACCGCCTCACACGCTCCCGCCGGCGCCAGATGCAGCCCCCGAGCGAAGCTCCTCCACTGCGTCCTCCGGTGACACCGGGTTGACGGGCAGGCCCGTCCCGAGCTCGAGCCCCGCGATCTCGCGCAGACGCGGATGGATCTCCCAGTGCCAGTGATAGGTCGAGTCGACCTGCTCCTGCAACGGCGCGCTGTGAAGGATCAGGTTGTACGGCGGCGCGTCGAGGCTGGCGGCCAGACGCCCGAGCACCCGGCGCAGTGCCTCGGCAGCGGCCGCCAGATCCGGATCGGCGGCCCGGGCGAAATCCGCATCGTGGCGGCGGGGCACGACCCACACCTCGAACGGAGACCGCGAGGCATACGGCGCGAAGGCGACCGCGTGGTCGTCCGCATACAGGAGATGATCGGACCGGCGCACCTCGTCGCGCACGAGGCGGCAGTACGGGCACTCCCCCTCGCGGATCAGGAACCTGGCGGCGCCACCCAGCTCCTCGCCGACCCGATGGGGGATCTGGGGCAGGTCATACAGATCGAAGCACAGGTGGTTCGTTCGCGCTCCCGCCTGTGCCCCCCAGTTCTGGACGATCTGCAGGTGCTGGGTACGGTCGGCCCGGCGGGCCGTGATGATCTCGTCGCGGCAGCGGCGCAGCAGGCCCTCGATGACCTCGCTGCCCACCGCGTGGAGCGGCCGGTGCTCGCCGGGCGGTGCGACGACGGTTCGCCACGAGCCGGCAGCGCGCGCGTCGCTCAGCGTGACCTGCGCAACCTTCCCCTCGCGCGCATGCGCCTCGTCCTCGGTTCCAGCCACGGTGAACGCGAAATCCTTGAGCACTCGGAGGCGGATCCCAGCGCCCGGCGGAATGCGGCAGTTGAAGCAATCGTCTCGATCATCGACGCGGGCCGCGGCCAGCGCGAAGCGCTCGCGGGCAAACGTCCGGTCCACGACCGTCGCAACCCACCAGCCGGTGATGGCATCCTTTCGAAGCTCGAACAGACCCTGACTCATGGTGCCAATCCCATCGACGTCAGGCGGCCGTGGCGTTGACGAGCCGTTCGAGCGCGTCACGTTCGAGTGCGGGATCGGCACCAGGCGGCAGCCGGCCCGCGACGACAACCCCCAGCTGCCGGCCAAACGCATCCGCGAACGAGACCGCCGCCCGCGCGACGCTCTCCGTCGTGGGGACCTCATCCCGCCGGCCGAGCTCGGACGCGATCGAGGCAGACGCGAGGCCGGGCATCCCGCAGGGGTTGATCAGACCGAAATCGTCGAGATCGACGCTGACGTTGAGAGCGACCCCGTGGTATGCGACTCCCCGCTCAACCCGAACGCCGAGCGCGCCGATCTTGCGCGGCATCGGCCCAGCCGGATCGACCCAGCAGCCCGGATGCCCATCGCGCCGCCCGGCGGCCACCCCGCGCACGGCGCATGTCTCGGCAAGGGCGGCCTCGAGGGCGCGCACGTACGGTCGGAGCAGGAGCGCTCGATCGGCCAGCCGGATGATCGGGTACGCAACCAGCTGACCGGGCCCGTGATAGGTCACCTCGCCGCCGCGCTCGACGCGCAGCAGCTCGATACCACGCTGCGCGAGCAAGGCTTCGGGTGCGATCACGTGGCCGGGATCGGCGTTGCGGCCGAGGGTCAGCACCGCCGGATGCTCCAGGAGCAGCAGCTGATCGCCGATCCGGCCCATCGCGCGCGCGGCCGCGAGGCGCTTCTGGAGTTCCCAGGCGTCGCGGTAGGCCACCCGCCCCAGCCAGCGCGCCACGATCGGCGACGGCGCTTTCGCGGCCGCTGAGGTCCCGCCGAGCCCGACCTCCCGATCCATGTCCGCACGATATCAGGCACAACCCCCCGGAGACGCGCGGCGAACAGGGCGACCCATGAACACCGCCCAGGCCGCGCGACGCTCGAGCCCGGGCCGGGCGCGGTCGCCATGCCGAGCGGTATGGACATGGATTCGACGTTGCGTCCGTCGAGCTGGGCGATGTGCTCTCGCCACGGACGATCGAAGAGGCGGTGCTGGAGGGGTCTTCGGGCGGCGGTTGCCGTCAGACCGCCTTGCCCGGGGCTGCGGTCCGACCGGGTGCTAGGCTGGCCGCAACTCGCCGTTCGTAGCCACGGATGACGGGCCAGGACCCGGAGGTGATGGAACCGCCTCCGGGTCTGATCGTCCAGGGGTGTTCTCGACCGGGCAGTGGGAGCAGCGGTCATGGCTGACGGCGTCGGAGAGATGCGGCTGGTGGTGACGGCCCCCGACTATGACGAAGCGCTCCGGTTCTACCGGGACGTGCTCGGGCTCCGGGAGCTCGGCGCGTTCGACGATGGCGGCGGCCGGGTATCGATCCTCGACGCGGGACGGGCGACGCTGGAGCTGTCGGACGTGCCCCACGCGGAGCATGTCGACCACCTGGAGGTGGGGCGGCGAGTGGCCGGCCACATCCGGGTGGCGTTCCAGGTATCCGATGCTGCGGCGACGACACGCGAGCTGGTCGCTGCCGGCGCCACGCTGGTCGCGCCGCCGGTGGAGACGCCGTGGCACTCGCTCAATGCGCGACTCGACGCTCCCGCCGGGTTGCAGCTGACCCTGTTTCAGGAGCTCGCCACGGAGCGCTGATGGGGGACGGTCGGTCCGCATCAGATCGCACGATTCGGGCAGCGGGATCAGGATAGAGGGGTGACCGGCCCGGCTCTCGCTCCTGGCCACCGGTGGACCCGGGGGCTACCGCTCCTGACGGTCCTGGCAGCGCTCGCCATCGCCCTGGGCGCCGCACCCCAGCCGGTTGCGGCGCGGCTGGCGCGCTGGACCGGTGGCGTGGACCTGTATCGCACCGGCACCTTCACGACCCAGCAGACCTGGCTGTGGTGCACCGCGGCGGATGTCCAGATCATGCGCAACATCGTCGACCACCGGCGCGACCACTCGCGGTCGGCTCAGCAAGCCTACTTCTCGTACATGCGGCGACACGACCGGTACGCCATCCCGGTCTCCGACGGCGTCGATCCGGCGGGCTGGACGGCCGGGCTGCACCACTTCGTCGACACCCGCTACCGGCTTGTCGCGAGCGGGAGCTTCAGCTCGGCGCTGCGGTCCGCCGTGCGCAACCTGCGGCTGACCGGTCTGCCCGTCGGGATCACGGTCTCGCACGGCAACCACGCCTGGATCCTGACCGGGTTCACCGCAACCGCCGACCCTGCCGTCACGAGCCGGTTCACCGTGACCAGCGTGCGCGTCGTCGGCCCCCTGTGGGGCCTCCAGAGCCGGTCCTACGGCTACGACATGCGCCCGGATACGAGGTTGACCCCACGGCAGCTGCGCGGGTTCTTCACGCCTTGGCACTACGCGGGCGTGCGGATGGCCTGGGAGGGCGACTGGGTGTCGATCCAGCCCGTGGCGACCGCGACGGACAAGGCGCAGGCGTCGACAGCCAAGCCGAAACCCACGCCGAGCCCCACACCGCACGGATCGCCCTCGACGACGACCGCGCCACCGTCCTCCCCGACCCCTGCTGCGTCATCCGCATCGGACCCGGCGGCATCGGTCGCTTCCGCGTCGGCGTCCCGACACGCCTCTGACGATCGACCCGCCGTGGCGCTGGTTGCGCCGGCCTCGGGCTCACCCATCGCGCGGCCGACCCCGCGCACCCTGCTCGCCGGTGACACGCGTGACCCGCCTGGCTTCGACTTCGACGCGGGCTTCGTCGCGCTCCTGCTGGTGATCGTCGCGGCGGGTAGCGGTGCGGTCTGGGCGAGCGCCCGCGGGCGCTCCCGCCGGCAGCGATAGAGATCCCGCCGGCGGGCCGGGACCGCCTGACGGCAGAACGATCGGAACAGGAAACCTGACCGGCCAGGGTCAGCGGGGCACAGCCCCTCCGGCCGATCGGAGGTGGCGCAGCAGCATGACCCGGCCGGTGAACATCAGCATGGCCGCAAGCGCAGCGAACACCGCGGTCGTCAACCAGGCGACCTCGTAGCCGCTCCCCGACACGAGCGCGCCGACCAGCAACGGGCCGATCATGGCGCCGGTCGATGGACCCAGCCGTACGACCGCCATCGCGGTCGCGGGTGACGTCGGGTTCGACCGGGCGATCGCGAGCAGGACCAGTCCCTGGTATCCCCAGCCACCCGCGAACGCCAGGGCCGTTGCCAGGATCGTGACGATCCCCGAGCTGCCCGCCACAGCCAGGGCAACGTAGCCCGCGACGCCGACCACCTGCAGGACGATGACGACACGGAGCGAGCCCCGGCCGAGCCGGTCGCCGATCCAGCCGCTCACGATCCGCATCGACACGCCGCACAGGCTGCCGACCATGAGCAGCAGCCCGGCGCCGGACGCGTCGAAGCCGCGGGCGACGGCCGATTCGACGGTGAACGAGGCGAGGGCATTGCCGCTGGCCGCGCCAAGCCCCGCGGCCAGCGCGATCACCAGCAACGCCGGGATCGGGGCGTCACCCTCGCGGAATGGACGGTCTGCCGGGCGAGCGAAGGGTCGCGGGCGACCCGCCAGCCAGACAACGACGATCGAGACCGCCGCGGCCAGCACGAATGCCCATCGCCATCCCATGGTCAGGCCGACTGCGGGAAGAGCCAGACCGGCGAGCATTCCCGCCAACGGGATCGAGGATTGCTTGACACCGTACGAGAGCCCCTGGCGCTCACGCCGCACGGCGGTCGCCAGGAGGTGATTCGTGCCGATCTGCGCGACTGCGCTTCCGACTCCCGCCACGAACAGCCAGGCGACCAGCTCGAGCCAGGTGTCGGCCGCGGACGCCATGCCGAGCGTGGCGACGGCGGTGACCATCGCTCCAGCGAGCAGCGAGCGCTGGGGGCCGATGCGCTCGGACACGAGCCCGGCCGGGACCGAGAAGACGATGGAGGCTGCGTAGAAGGCCGCGATCGCCGCGCCCAGCCCGAGCTCGTCGAACTGCAGCTCCGAGCGCACAAGCACCGCGAGCCCGCCGACCAGGAGGGCTGGAAGGGCACCGAGGGTCGAGGCGCTGATGGCGGTCGCGACGATCCGGGGCAGACCAGGCCCCGGATCGTTCGGCCGGTGACTCGCTCGCCCGGTCAGCGTGCCGTGACCGTCGACAACCCGAGGAGCCGCGCGGCCTCGATCATCCGCTCGTCGTAGGTGACGATCGCCTCGAGATCGTCACCGATGGCCATCGCGGTTGCGAGGTGGACGGCATCGGGCGTGCGCAGCACCCGTGGCTCGAGCATGCCGGCAGCATCGAGGATCCGGTCGTCGATCCCGACGAGGTCCACCCGCCGGAGGCCCTCTCGAACGGTCGCAAGGGCCTCGGCGCCCAGGTGGCGCACGGCGCGCAGCGCCTCCGTCCGCAGCAGCGCCGACGACACCCGACGGTGCCCCCGGGAGGCCAGGAACCCTCTCAGGGCCGTTGTCTCCGGCTCCTCGACGGCGAGCTTCACGAACGCCGAGCAATCGAGATACAGCGCGCTCACTCGGCGCGTCCCTCCGGCACCCGCGTCGACGGTGCCGCAGCACCCGCCGGGAGCGGGATCGCCCGGAGCTCCAGCAGGTCAGCCTGCGCCCGACGCAGCATGCCCTCCCGCTCGAGCCGGGCGAGACCGCTCGGCATCGTCTTGATCAGGACGGCGACGGGCCGGCCACGGTCGGTGACCTCCACGGTCTCGCCGGCGGCCACGCGTCGCAGGATCGCGCTCGCCTGTTGCCGCAACTCTCGAACGCCAACTCGCTCCATGTGCAACACCGTAGCACCTGAGCTTCGACCGACCGGTGATGAGCGCGCTGGCCGCCCCTGCACACCCTGATCACGGTGGCACGAAGAGCTGGTCGGCGGGATCGGCAGGTGGCGCTCGAACTCGCGCGGCGCCTGCGCCCGACCTGCTGGTGCTGGACGTGATGATGCCGCGCCTGTCCGGCTTCGGCCGTCTCGACCGTGTGGCCGTCGCGCACGAGGTAGGCGCGCGCCACGTCGACGATGTCCGGTTCGCCGTCCGCGACCTTGGTCCTTGAGTTACTCGTGGCAATGTGCTTCCGTCAGCGGGTGCCGGACCCTCGTCTCGGTTTCTCGCTGTCGTGACCATCGCCGCCCTCGGATCAGGTTGCGGATTGCTTCGCGGGCGGCTCAGGTACGTGACCGGCCCGTCGGCGAGCATCGAAAGCGAGGAGGTGAGAACGTGACTGGCGCGGCCGCGGTATGAGCCACACCGCATCCTGACCTAACGCTGCACGTCCTGACGGTCTCGCCGCACCATGGGACCGGGGGCCAGGTGTTGATACTGTGTCGTGGTCGCAGCTGGGCCTTGTCATCCAGGCCCCGAAAGGAGCGTCCCCATGGCCACCGTCAGCGTTCGCTACTTCGTCCGCGACATCGACGCCGCCATTGACTTCTACTGCCAGTTGCTCGACTTCCACGTGGTCATGCACCCCAACGCGTCGTTCGCCATGCTCTCGCGGGGGGATCTCCGGCTGGTGCTCAGCGTCCCAGGCGGGGGGCCGGGTGGTGGCCAGGCGACGCCTGACGGCAGGCTACCCGAACCGGGCGGCTGGAACCGCTTCCAGCTCGAGGTTGCTGATCTCGCAGCCACCGTGGAGGCGCTGCGCGCCCGGGGAGCCCACTTCCGCAGCGATATCGTCGTCGGCGTTGGCGTCAACAGATCGTGGTTGACGACCCCTCCGGCAACCCGATCGAGATCGACGAGCCGACGATCCCCGAGGCGAGACAGGCGCTGCCTGCAACCGTATCGCGGGCGGGTTAAGCGCGGTCCCTTGTCGGGCCGCCGCATGCCTCGCACGGTCGGGCCTACCTAGCGGTCATGTCCCCAGACTTGGTGTCACAGCGCTGAGGCCGTGAACGGAAACGGCCACCGCGTCATCCTCGCGTCGTTGGACTAGCAACCGACGACACGGAGAACACCGAGATGGCCGAGGACAGGATGGCCGTGCTGGACACGGTGCGCAAGGCGATCGCCGAGGGCGACCAGGACTTCCTGCGTGAAGGCGTGCGGGTGCTCGCCCAGGCGGTCATGGAAGCCGAGGTGACCGAGCTCACCGGCCTCCCCCATGGCGAGCGGGATCCTGAGCGCCGCCTCACCCGCCGCAACGGGTACCGCGACCGGCGCTGGGACACAAGAGTGGGCACGGTCGAGCTGCCATCCCACGAGTCCGCGACGGCTCGTACTTCCCGAGCCTGCTGGAGCCGAGGCGACGGGCCGAGCGGGCGCTGCTCGCGGTCGTCCAGGAGGCATACGTGTCGGGCGTGTCCACGCGGCGGGTCGACGACCTCGTCCGGGCCCTGGGCATCGAGGGCATCAGCAAGAGCGAGGTCAGCCGCATCTGCGCATCCTCGACGCCGAGGTCGAGGCGTTCCGCAGCCGGCCCCTGGGCGACACCGCATACCCGTACCTGTGGCTTGACGCGACGTACCTCAAGGTCCGAGAGCAGGACGGGTCGTGTCGATGGCGGCCCTGGTCGCGGTCGGCGTCGCGCTGACCGGGGAGCGCCGGGTGCTGGGGCTCGAGCTGTCGCCCGGCAACGACGAGGGCTCGGCCTGGCCGGCCTTCATCCGCGGGCTCTGTGAGCGGGGTCTCAGGGCGTCCGCCTGGTGATCAGCGACGACCACGCCGGGCTGGTGAAGGCGATCCGGGAGCAGCTGCTGGTGCCGCGTGGCAGCGCTGCCGGGTCCACTTCACCCGCAACGCCCAGGACCTCGTGCCCCGCAGTCCCGGAGCATGGTCGCCTCGGCCATCCGGCTCGTGTTCGAGCAGCCCGACGAGCGGTCGGCCCGCAGCCAGGTGGATGCGGTCCTCGAGGGCCTCCGGCCGCGGTTCGCCGCGGTCGCCGACCTGCTTGCCGACGCCGAGCCCGACCTGCTCAGTCACTTCAGCTTTCCCGAGACCCACCGGGCCAAGATCCGCAGCACGAACCCGCTCGAGCGCCTCGCAAGGAGATCAAGCGCCGGACCTCGGTGGTCGGGATCTTCCCCAATCGGGCGTCCGTCGCTCCGCCTCGTGGGCATGATCCTCGCCGAGCAGGATGACGAGTGGCAGGACGGCCGGCGCTACTTCCGGCCCGAGACCATGGCGGCCATCGACGCCGTCACCACGATCGAGGAGGCGAGCCAGCCGCTGCTCATGGCGAGTTGATCAGGCGCGAGGTGTGACACCACGTGCCGGGACTTGACCTACCTAGCTTCAAGCAGGGCCGTCTCGACGTCTGCCAGCTCCTGCTGGCGAAGCCCGGCGGAGATGGTCCGGCTCGCCTGCCGCTCCGGCCGTGGTGGTGACGGCGCACCAGCTGGTTGGCACGATCGGCCAGGCGGACACCGCCGCTTCAGGCAGACGCTGTGAGGGAGCTATCCGCTGCACGAGCGCTGTGGCTCTTCTCAGAGCCCGCTAGAATGGGCCGCGCCAACAGGCAGACGCTCGATCCGAGCGTGCGCCGAGCGGGAGTAACTCAGCTGGCAGAGTGTCTGCTTCCCAAGCAGAATGTCGCGGGTTCGAATTCCCGTCTCCCGCTCCACTTCCTTACAGTTTGTGCTTGTGAACACCCTAAGTGGTGTCTTCCTCCGTTTCTGGGGCCCGAGGATCTTGAGCATGCCGCTGCGCGCGGGCTGCGGCCTCGTGCCCTTCGGTGCGACCAGGCTACTTCCAGCGCAGGCTCTGGAGGATCTGGTCCAGGGCCGGGGCCTCCTGCTCGTCCGAGAGCGTGTGGACGACAACGACCAGCGTGCCGTTGACATCCACGACGTCGAACTCCGTCGAGAGACCCAGGGGCAGCGTGCCGCCGGATGGGACGGGCCACGCGTGGACCGGCCGAGAGACGCACTCCTGGAGCCCGGACTGGTGGCGTTGACGACGAACGCCCGACCGCTGCGATCCCCGATCGTGGCGTTGATCAGCGGGCTCACGGTGGCGTTGGATATCCCCTGCAGCGCCTGCCGCAGGCTGCGGGCGAGGTGGTCGGCCGTCGTGCCGGCATTGGTGGTGACGCCAAGCCTCGCGTTGCAGGCGTCCCGATACACACCGGCGGACGGGATCGCGATCTCGAGCGGGTTCGACATCGGCGCCCCCGCGAGGTGGAGATCACCTGGCTCTGCTTCGGCCTGCCACCGGAGCGGCTCAGGGACGGTGAGCTCCAGGCCGACCTGGTGGTGTGCATCGAGCCAGACGGAATACGGCGTGCCGGGGATCAGGAACCCTCCGGGCAGCGGGGTTGGGGCCGAGAATGCCGACGTTGCGGCGGGCGATGGCTCAAGCACCGGAAGGTCGATTGGTGGTTCCCGCGACGCATCGGTGAACCGGATCAGGGCATCAGCAGCTCCTTGACAGGTCCAGACCAGACCTGGTCGGGGACGGCCACCTCGACGAGAACGCGCGTTCCGTGGATGTCGAGCACGAACAGGTCGACGCTGCTGGAGGTGCTCACCGAGCCATAGAGGTCGCTCGCCAACACGAGGCGGGAGCGTCCAGCTCGTCGAAAGTTGCTGCAGTTGCTGCATCGGGATCCTGACACGTCGCCAGGCTCGTGCCACAGCAGAATGGCCCCCAGGTCGCAACCCGACGGGTCGAAGTCGGACGTGAGCTGCACCGTCAGCTCGCGCGCAACGACGCCGCCGATCGTGCTCGCGCGCGCGGCATCCACAGCGACCCCGGGCAGTTTGCCCAGGCTCTCGGCGAGGCCGGCGATGAGGTCATCCACACCGGGCCCGACACCCGCGGTTCCCGCCCGCCGATGACAGGGATCCAGGTACACGTCATCGGGCACCGCGAACCCTACTAGCCCATCGTTGC
>CAVQKK010000010.1:0-8447 GCA_963713095.1 uncultured Chloroflexia bacterium | reverse complement strand
CGTCGTGCTGTTGATTGACAACTAACTTAGTGCTCACTAATATCCGCCCATGCACCGATCCACGGGCCGCTTGACGGCCGATCAACGACGTGCGGACGTGATCGCTGCGGCGACCCGTGAGTTCGCTGCTCGCGGATACGTCGGCGGGTCGACCCAGGCGATCGCCAACCGCGTTGGTGTGTCGCAGCCGTACCTGTTCCAGCTGTTCGGTACCAAGCGGGACCTGTTCCTGGCCACCGTGCGTGACTGCTTCGCTCGCATCCGAACCCGGTTCGAGGACAGCGCCCGGACGGAAAGGGCAACGACCGATGCGCCGATGGCGATCCTTGCTGCGATGGGCCGCACCTACCACGAGCTGCTGCGAGACCGCGACATGCTACGGCTGCAGCTGCAGGCGTACGCGGCGTGCGACGACAGGGTCATTCGGGACGTCGTCCGCCGGGAGTGGACCCAGCTCTACGATGCCGTCGCAGCCGCCTCAGGCGCCGATGAGCTCCTGCTGCATCACTGGTTCGCCGAGGGAATGCTCATGAACGTGGCAGCCTCGATCGGGGACCTGGACAGCGCGCAGGACCTGCACCTCACACTCCGGGACGCCCTGGCCGACGACGCGCACTGAACCCCTTTTTTCCGATCGTAACTTAGTTACTACTCACTAGAAAGGAGAGACCGATGCCCCACCCCCGGACCTCGACTGCGTGGACATTTGCGATCACCGCGATCGCCCTGTTCATGGTCTCACTCGACAACCTCGTCGTGACCATGGCGCTACCCGTCATCCAGCGAGACCTCGGGGCATCGCTCCAGGACCTGGAGTGGATGGTCAACGCCTACACCCTGACCTTCGCGGTCCTGCTGCTCACCGGCGCCGCGCTGGGTGACCGCTTCGGGCGCCGGCGGCTATTCACGCTGGGCCTGCTCATCTTCACCACCGGGTCCGCGGCGGCCGCGCTGGCGCCGTCGAGCGACGTGCTCATCGTCGCCCGGGCCGTCCAGGGCCTCGGTGGCGCGATCGTGACGCCGCTCACGCTGACGATCCTGTCGGCGACCGTGCCCGCCAATCGGCGGGCGCTGGCGCTGGGTGCCTGGGGCGGCGTGGGCGGCCTGGCGATCGCCGTCGGGCCGGTCGTGGGCGGCGCGATCGCCGAAGGCCTCAGCTGGCACTGGATCTTCTGGATCAACGTCCCGGTCGGCATCGTCGCCATCGCGCTGGCGGCGCTGCGCCTCGACGAAAGCCGCGGCCCGGCCGGGAGCCTGGACCTGCCGGGCCTGGGTCTCGCCAGCGGCGGGCTGCTGGCCGTCGTGTGGGCATGATCCATGGCAATGACCGGGGCTGGGCCGATCCGCAGATCGTGGTCGCCGGGTTCGCCGGTGGCCTGCTGCTGGCCGGGTTTCTGATCTGGGAGGGACGTACCGAGTCGCCGATGCTGCCGTTGACCATGTTCCGCAATCGCGCGTTCGCGGCTGCCAACACCGTCGCGCTGCTGATGTCGTTCGGCATGTTCGGGTCGATCTTTCTGCTGTCCCAGTTCTTCCAGGTCGTCCAGGGCATGAACCCGTTCGAGGCCGGGCTGCGCGTGCTGCCCTGGACCGCGATGCCCGCCTTCGTGGCACCGGTCGCGGGTGGCCTCGCCGGACGGATCGGCTCGCGGCCGATCCTGGTGGCGGGCATGGTTCTGATGGCCTTCGGGCTCACGTGGGTCGCGGCCGTCACAGGGCCTTCTGTCGGCTACCTGCTGCTCGTGCCGGCATTCGTCGTCAGCGGCGTCGGGATGGGGCTGTTCTTCGCCCCCATCGCGAACGTCGTCCTGTCGTCCGTGTCACCGGAGCTGGAGGGCAAGGCGTCGGGCGCGAGCAACACCATCCGCGAGATCGGCGGCGTGTTCGGGGTGGCCGTCCTCGCCTCCGTGTTCGCCGCCAATGGCTCGTACGCGAGCCCGACGGCATACGTCGACGGACTCATCCCCGCCGTTTGGGTCGGGGCGGCAGTCGTCGTCGTGGGCGCGGCGGCGGCGCTCGCCGTGCCCGGTCGGTCGGTGGCGCACCGGCGTGATCCGGTCGATCTCGTCCGTCGGCCCGCCGGCGAGCTCGTCCCGGTCCCGGTCCAGATGGCGGTCGATGAGCCGGCCCCGATCGCTCGCGACGGGTAGTCGACGGCGGACCTCGCCTGCGGCAGCCAGCCGGTCGTACCGACATGGGATGGCCGTCCCCGGCCCCGGGGCGTCTCGGCATGCTCCGACGGGCATCTTGGCACTCGCAACGCCATGTCGACATCTCTAGCGTCATGCCGCCGAAACCGATCCGGCGGAGGGGCTGTCCGGCGGCGCACGGCGGGAGGGAGTCCCAGAGCCACGTCCGGCGTCCGCGTGGGAAGAGGCGGAGCAGCCATGCAGCATCTGCGCGACCTTCGGCGTCGTCCAGTCCGGACGATCCTGACGATCCTGGGGATCACGATCGGCATCTGGTCGCTGGTCGTGTTCGGGTCGATGGCGAACAAGATCAACGCCCTGGTATCCGGCGGCAGCGACTATTACGCCGACAAGGTGTCGCTCAGCGACAGCGCGGGTTCGACGGGAGGTTTTTCCAGCGCCCCGATGTCGCTCGCGACGGCTGACGCGGTGCGCGCGGTGGATGGGGTCGCCGCCGTGAGCCCGTCCGTGATGATCCTCATCGATGACAACCAGTCGGCGGTCGAGATGGGCGTGCCGCCGATGATCACCGGCCAGGAGCTCGGCTCTGACAAGGGTCTCGACAACTTCGTGACGCACTACGCGGAAGGCCGACCGCTGGCAGCGGACGACGAGAATGCGTTCGTCACGGTCCTGGGTTCCGACATCGCCCGCAAGTACGACAAGCACGTGGGTGACACGATCGACCTGAACGGGTCACCGTTCTCCGTCGTCGGCGTGCTCGAACCCACGCTCACGGCCCCTGATCAGGCGGCGTCAGTTCCGCTCCGGGCGGCGCAGCTGCTGCTGTTCCAGTCCATGCCCCCGGTCGTACAGAACTCGATCGACCCGTTCGAGCTCGCCACGTCGATGACCGTCTACCCGGTGCCCGGGACGGACACCGAGGCCCTGGCCGACCGGATCGAGGCGCAGGTGCCGAACGTCGCCGCCATGACCGGCAAGGACTTCGACCAGCAGATCGGGTCGTCGACCTCGATCCTTAACGCGATCCTGGTCGGAATTGCGCTCATCAGCCTCGTCGTCGGCGGCCTGTCGGTTGTCAACACGATGGCGATGTCGATTGCCGAGCGGACCCGCGAGATCGGGATCAAGCGGGCCATCGGCGGCAGCCGATCGAGGATCGTCCGTGAGCTGGTCATCGAGGCCGGCCTGATCGGCTTCATCGGCGGCGCCATTGGGTTGATCCTGGGCGCTGTGGTCGTGACCGTCGCGAACGAGTCCGGCCGCTCGTCGGGGACGGTCCTGTTCGAGCTCACGACGGGAACCGCGATCACCGCCGTCCTGTTCTCGACCATCCTGGGCGCCGTCGCCGGACTGGTGCCCGCGATCCATGCGGCCCGGCTCGACCCGGTCACCGCGCTGCGCTACGAATGACCGACGCTCGACGAGGAACGGGGAACATCTGATGGCACTCCTCGAAGGACACAACCTGCACAAGACCTACCGCCTGGGCCGGAACAACCTGGTCGAGGCGCTGCGCGGGGTCGACGTCTCGATCGAGAGCGGCGAGGTCGTTGCGATCATTGGCCCATCCGGCTCCGGCAAGAGCACCCTGATGCACATCCTGGGCCTGCTCCACAGCCCCGATCGGGACCGCGAGCCGCGGCCTGTGCTCTCGTTCGAGGGACGGGACATGATCGCGCTGGGCGAGGGTGAGCGCACCCGGATCCGGGCTCGCGAGATGGGTTTCGTGTTTCAGGACTTCAACCTGGTGCCGACCTTGACCGCACTCGAGAACGTCGCCCTCGCGTGCGACTACGCGGGGATCAAGGGCACCCCGGCAAAGGCCGCCGCGCTCGACGCCCTCGAGCTGGTGGGCCTCGCCGGGCGCGCCCGCCACCGGCCTTCGGAGCTGTCGGGTGGCGAGCAGCAGCGGGTGGCCCTGGCCCGGGCGTTGGTCAACAAGCCCAGGCTGGTGCTTGCCGACGAGCCGACCGGCAACCTCGACTCCGAGCGGTCCACGGAGGTCCTCGAGACGCTCAACCGGTTCAACCGCGAGCACGGCCAGACATTCGTGCTGGTGACCCACGACCCGGAGGTCGCCGAGGCCTGCCACCGGGTCATCCGGATGCGGGACGGTAAGGTCCGGGAACCGTCGGCGGCCACCGGCCCGGTTGCACCTGCGACCACGGTCAGGGCGCCGGAGCCCATGCTGGTGGGCGGGGCCTGAGCCAATCGAAGCGTCTCCCGCTGGCCGGACCATCGCGGCCGACGGCCACGTCGCGTCGCTCGACCACACCGAAGTCCTCGGCGAAGCGTCGCCGACGCCCGGCGCGGTCTGTCCTCCGCGCGGCAGGAGGCCGGGCTATGCGGGATCGTCGGGAGCGACGGCAACCGTCCCGTCCGGCGCCTCGGCCAGGAGGGGTTCGCCCCGTTCGGCCCGCAGCCGGTTGGCGTAGTCGAGGCTGCCCTTCGCCCCCGGCTCGACGTCGCCTCGCGCCGGCACGACGCGGCCGTTGTAGTCGCGATGGGCCACGGGCCCCAGCACGCAGTTCCCGTCCTCGAGCGCCTTCACGATGGCCTGGCTGAGCGCGCCCTCCGACTGCCAGCCCTCGCCGTTGTCGATCAGGTTCTGGAGGAATGCCACCGGGTAGAAGTTGAGGCCGTCGTGCTCGGCCTGGAGCTCGGGGTCGATCATGGCCGGTCCCTTTCATCGCAACGTGACACGTCCGGCCGCGGGAGTACCGCCGGATCGAGCGTCCAGCGGAGCCGTCGATCGCCGACGGCCGCAGTTTCGCCCAGTGGCCCGATTCTACGTGCCGCGCCGCGAAGCTGATCGTTCGGTGCTACACTGACTGACCGTCAGTCATTTCAAGGGAAGCCCTGCCTGCCGGATGACCATCCGATCCGCCTCTCGCCGGCGGAGTCGGTCCGCGGACCGCCGCGCCGACCTCGTCGAGGCGGCTTTGGCTTCGTTCATGGAGCACGGGGTCGCCGGTACATCGGTCGATGACATCGTGCGCGCAGCTGGCGTGGCCAAGGGCACCTTCTACCTCTACTTCGACTCGAAGGACCAGATCGTGGACGCGGTCGCGACACGGATGGTGGACCAGGTGGGCGACGCGGTGGAGGCGGCGGCCGTGGCGGCCGGGCTCGATGCCGTCGCCCGGGTGCTCAGCCTCGGCGCCGCCATGGCGGAGGTTGGCCGCTCACCGCATGAGCTGGACCTGATCGAGATCTTCCACCGCCCCGAGAATCGGGCCGTGCACGACCGGATGGCCGAGGCGATCATCGGACGCCTCGCCCCCGCCCTCGAGCGGATCGTGGACGACGGGATCGCGGACGGGTCGTTCAGGGCCCAGAACGCCGGCTGGGCGGCGGCCTTCGTCCTGGGCAGCTACTCGCGCCTCCACGACGTGGTGGCCGGACCGGAGGACGTGTCCCCGGCGCTGGCCGCGCTCGACGAGTTCGTCCTCCGGGGCCTGGGCTACACCGGGGAGATCGAGACGTGAGCGAGCTCGTCATCCGTACCACGGGGCTCTCCAAGCAGTACCGCGGCGGGGTCCTCGCGGTCGACCGCGTCGACCTCCGCGTGGCCGCCGGAGAGATCTACGCGTTCCTCGGGCTGAACGGCGCGGGCAAGTCGACCACCATCCGGATGCTGCTCGGCATGATCGCGCCGACGGCCGGGCGGGCGGAGGTGCTCGGCCAGCGGGTCCGGGCGGACGCCGCTGAGCTGTGGCGCCGGGTGGGCCACCTGGTCGAGACGGCGACGGCCTATCCAGAGCTCACCGTCCGCGAGGACCTGGACGTCTCGCGCAGGCTTCACGGCGTCCGCGACCGCGGTTACGTCGAGCGCATGCTCGGCGAGCTCGGCCTCCTGGCATATGCAGATCGTCGCACGCGAACCCTGTCCCTGGGTAACCTCCAGCGGCTCGCGATCGCGCGCGCCCTGCTCCACGAGCCCGACCTCCTGCTCCTCGACGAACCCGCCAACGGCCTCGATCCGGCGGGTGTCGTCGAGATCCGCGAGCTGCTGCGCGGGCTCGCGAGGGAGCGTGGTGTCACGGTGTTCATGTCGAGCCACATCCTGGCAGAGGTCGATCTGCTCGCGACGCGGATCGGCATCGTGCATCGCGGTCGCCTGATCGAGGAGCTGGACAGCGTCGCGCTCGAGCGCCATCGCGATCGGCGCCTGGAGGTCGGCGCCCGCGAGCTCGACCTGGCGGAGCGGACGCTGCGTGACGCCGGCTACCGGCCGCTTCGCCGGCAGGACGCCGCGGCGCCGCTGCTCGAGCTGCGGGAGCTCGGGGCGCTCGACGCCCCCGACGAGATCGCCCGGCTGCTCGTCGCGGCGGGGGCGGCACCCACGCACCTGGCCCTGGCCCGCGAGACCCTGGAGGACCATTTCATGCGCCTGACCGGCGTTGGCGAGGGCGCCGCGTGAACGGCCTCCGAGCGGCGATCGAGACCGAGCTCCTCAAGAGCCGGCGGTCGAGGGTGCCCTTGGCCGTCGCCATCGGGTTCACAATCGCCCCCCTTGTGAGCGGCCTGTTCATGATCATCCTCAAGGATCCGGATCGTGCCCGGCAGCTGGGGCTCCTGGGCCAGAAGGCGCAGCTCGCCGGCGGCACGGCCGACTGGCCGTCGTTCCTCGGCATGCTGTCGCAGGCGGTCGCGGTGGGCGGCGCCATCCTGTTCGCGTTCCTGACCGCGTGGGTGTTTGGCCGGGAGTTCGCCGACCGGACGATCCGGGGCCTGCTTGCCTCGCCGACGTCGCGGAGCGCGATCGTCACCGCCAAGCTGCTGGTGGTCGCCGGGTGGTGCGCGGTCATCTCCGCATGGGTCCTGATCCTGGGGCTGGCGGTGGGCGCGGCAGTCGATCTGCCCGCCTGGTCCACCACCGAGGCGATGGGCACGCTGGCCGGGACCGCAGCCGCCGCCGTGCTGACGATCGGCCTCCAGACGGTGACCGCGCTGTTCGCGACCATCGGGCGCGGCTACATCCCGGCTCTCGGCTGGGCCGTGGCAACGATCGCCGCGGCGCAGATCCTTGCCGTGCTCGGCTGGGGAGCCTTGTTCCCGTGGTCTGTACCGGCGCTCGTGGCGGGCGCGGGTGGCGATCAGGCGGGCTCGGTGGGGCTGCCCGGACTGGTCGCGGTGGCGATCGTGGTCATCGGCGGCTTCGCCGCAACCGTCACCTGGTGGCGCCGGGCGGATCAGACAGGGTAGTTTCCGGCCAGGACGTCGCCGTCGCGTCCGGGGTAGGTGCGGCCGATGCTGGTTGCCCGGATCAGGTCGCCTTCAGCCCGATGATGGCACGCTGGACAGCGGCCGGGGCCGCCAGGAGCGCAGCCGTCGCGGCGCGTGGACCACGGCGTAATAGGCAACGTACGCGTAGGCGATGCCAGCGATGCAGTCGATCAGCCAGTGGTCACCGGTGTAGAGCACCGAGAAACCGACCAGCGCCGTGTAGCCGACCGCGAGCCAGGCGATGCGCCCGAAGGATCGCCGCAGCATCAGGAAGGTCAGGAACGGATAGGCCACGTGGAGCGACGGGAAGGCGGCGACCGCATTCGGATTGACGCTCCCGAATGCGATCGAATAGGCGTAGCGGCCGTCGAAGCCAAGTGCGGTCGCCAGCGTCTCGAAGGCTCCGGGCTTGAGATAGTAGATCGTGGGGTATCCGTCGGGACCGTTCAGCAACCCGTGCGACGCGACGTACCAGGGAGGCGCCGCAGGCATCAGGAGATACGTCGTGAACCCGGCGATGCTCAGCAGGATCAGGGCCGCGACGAAGTCGTAGTACTGGGCGCGCCGCCGCAGCCAGAGCGCGAATCCCGTGGCCAGCGGCAGCACGAAGTGGAGCATGTACACGATCGTCGCCAGGATCGCGATCCGATCCACCCCGGCCGACGGCCGCAGGGCGTCTTGGAGCAGCTGCGTCGGTAGCAGCCCGAACGCCAGCGTCCGGTCGGCGAGCGCGAGGTCCGACGCGTGGAGGGGGAGACCAGCGTCGTCCGCGATCCCGCGCATCAGCTCGTAGGCGAGCAGCAGCGCGATGAACGGCAGCCAGTCGCGGAGGAACAGGCGTCCGCGACCCAGGAGGACCGCCACGAGACCGAAGGCCACAGCCATGACATCGGGGGTGATCGCCACCCCGGCCACGATCATGAGCACGACGACGAGCACCCCGTAGCCGAGGATCCCGGCCACCAGCAGGCGATCGTTGCGTCGACGGAGAGCGCCCGTCACAAGGTCGGACGTGGACAGCGCGGCGTCCGGGGTAGCGTCCATGGCTTGGCGGAATCTACCGCA
>CAVQKK010000009.1:0-451624 GCA_963713095.1 uncultured Chloroflexia bacterium | reverse complement strand
GATGAAGAGCCGGGTCGGGGCAGGATTGGATTCCGATCCTGTGCGACAGCGGCACCGGTCGGGGCCCGTCAGGTCCCGGGCCGACTGGCATTTGTGAAGCTCAGTCCCAGCGAAAGAGCCAGACAGCAAGCGAACCGGCGACGATCGCATATGCCGTCATGACCAGGAGACTGGAGGTTTGGGGAACGCCATAGTTGCGGCCACGATCGCAGCCTCCCCGCGGGCCCAACAGCCCGCAGCGCGATGCGACCGGCCGAGGGGCCCATCGATCCAACCCGACCAGGAGATCGAAGTGGGCCCGCACGCTTCACGTCCACCCCCAGATCCGTCGCCTCAGACCGGATCCCGCGCTCTCTCGAGCCCGTCGAGGATCAGGCCGAGCCCGTACCCGAACTCGCTGCCATAGTCATAGCCAGGCTGCATGGCGTGCTCGATCATCGCGACGAGGTTGGGGTAAGCACCGGGCTCGAATGGCTGCACCATGCTCTCGGCAACTGCCGCAGCCTCGTCCGCGGTCCCGAACGGCAGGTTCATGTGCGTCAGCGCGAAGCCGTAGATGTAGCCGTCCAGGAGCGCGTAGGCGTGGGCGGCCATCGTCATGTCGAAGCCCCCCGCCAGAAGGCTGCCGATCACCGCCTCGTGGTGCCGCAGGTTCGCCGGACCTGGATTGACTCGCGACTCCATCATGCCGATCGCCCATCGGTGGCGGGCCATGGCGTCGCGGACCGAGATCGCCCGCTGGCGCATCGCCGTCTTCCAGTCGGTGCCGGCCACCGGCAGCTCGATCTCGCCGAACACCAGATCCACCATGCCATCGAGGACCCGTTCCTTGTTGGCGAAGTGGTAGTAGATGGCCATCGCCTCGACGCCGAGCTCATGACCGAGCTTGCGCATGCTGAGCGAGCCGAGCCCGCCCCGATCGGCGAGCTTGATGGCGGCGTCCAGCACGTGCTCCCGGCTCAGGTGGCCGCGGTGTTGCGCTCGCCTGGTCGTCTGCGTGGTCATGGGCATCCTCTCCGTCCCGGTGGGGCGTGACACCGGAGTTGACACTGCGAACTTTACACCGTACAGTCACGACACGGAACTTTACATCGTACAGTCGCAGGAGAGCCACCAATGAAGGCAATCGTTCAAGACAGGTACGGCTCGGCCGAGGTCCTGGAATCACGAGACGTCGAGAAGCCCCAGATCGATGACAGTGAGGTCCTCGTCCGCGTCCACGCTGCGTCGATCCATGTCGGTGACGTGATCGTCATGACGGGCTCGCCGTACCTCATGCGGATGGCGACCGGACTGCGCAAGCCGAAGCACCGCGTTCCGGGTACGGACATCGCGGGGACGGTCGAGGCGGTCGGCAGGGACGTGCAGGGGCTGCGGCCCGGTGACGACGTGTTCGGGTGGTGCACGAGCGCTTTCGCCGAGTTTGCGACGGCAAGCGAGGACCACTTCGTCCTCAAGCCGGCCAACCTCACCTTCGAGCAGGCTGCCGCCGTCGGAGTGTCCGCGACCGCTGCCCTCCAGCTCCTGCGCGATGACGGACACGTCCAGTCCGGGCAGAAGGTCCTCATCAACGGGGCGTCCGGCGGCGTGGGCACGTTCGCGGTGCAGATCGCCAAGGCGTTGGGCGCCGAGGTGACCGGCGTATGCAGCACGAAGAACGTGGAGCTGGTCCGCTCGATCGGGGCCGACCACGTCATCGACTACACCAAGGATGACTTCAGGAATGGTGGACCGCGCTACGACCTCATCCTCGACAACGTGGGGGACCACTCGATGGCGGCGACGCGGCAAGCACTCGCCCGCCATGGGACGCTGCTCTCCAACGGCGGTGCACACTCGGGCGGCAAGCTCGGGCGCGTGATCCGGCACACGATCGTGTCTATGTTCGTTCGCCAGCAGGGCAAGCCGTCCGTCAAGTTCCAGAACCGAGCCGACCTCGTCGCCCTGAAGGAGCTCGTCGAAGCCGGGAAGATGACCCCCGTCCTCGACGCCACGTACCCACTGGCTGAGACCCCCGAGGCGATCGGTCATGTCGGAGCGGGACACGCCCGGGGCACGGTCGTCATCGCCATCGCCCGGCCATCCGAGGGTGCGTTTGCTCCGGCGAACACGATGGCGCCGGCAATCGCACAATGCTCCTCGTGCGCAATCTCGCCCGCCGAACACGCGTCGCTTCGTTCGGTCCTGGTATCGGCAACGGATCCGAGGACGATCGAACCGTGCGCGACAAGCGATTGAGCCAGGGAGCGTGCGTCGCCATCGGTGTCGGGATCGGCGCCGCGATCGGGAGCGCCATCGACAACCTCGGCGCTGGCATCGGGGTGGGCGTCGCCATCGGTGCTGCCATCGGAGCCAGGTTGTCGCGATCGGGGGGCGACTAGCTCCGCCGCGAATCACCAGCCTCGCACTGGAGAGCCCGAACGGGCGGCCAGCCCAAGCTGTGGGCGAAGACGTCGGATGCCGGGAGGCACGCGATCACCGAGGCCGTGTTCGAACGGATCGAGGTCCTGGGGGTGACCCCGGAGCGAGAGGCCTTGCCCCGCGACCACCGACCTTCCGGTCACCATGCGGCTCGCCGAGCCGCCCGAGCCGTGCGAGTGGCTCCGGAGCGCGTGACGAGCGCTCGGGTCGATAATCGTGGGGTCGACAGTCCGGAGGCCGCGATCTCGAGCATGAGCGGAGCCGTGAAGGGACTCCTGCGCCGCTCCCCGCGCGCACTGGTCGTCCGCGAGTACGGCCGGGACAGCCTGCTCGTCTGGGCCAACCTGCTGCTCGCCCCGCTGTTCGCGGCGCTCGGCCTGCGGGTCGGGCTCCAGTCCGAGGAGCGGCTCGCGGCCCGCATCGAGGCGGACACGGCCGCGATGAGGGGTCGGGGCTACCTCGTCAAGTCGGTGGAGACCTTCACGCTCCCCGGTCTCGCGGGCCGCACGACCGACGCTCGCTGGTACCGCGTCACCTTCGAGCACAGCGCGCCGCCGTCGACGGACTGACGAGGGCTCACCCGTCGCGGCGGTGTGCGGAGAGGAACTCCCAACTCACGCGCGTCGCGTCGAGCGAGCCGCTGACCCGGCCCATGTGCGGCGGCATCCAGACAAGGGCCTCGGGCCACGTGTGCCCGCCGCCGTCGACGCGGTAGAAGGCGACGACCGCGCAGCTCGTCTGGATCCTCGCCCCGCGGCTGCCGGAGCCCGAGAGGGTACCGCCAAACCGGACGAGTAGCGCTCCGACTTGTGCCAGCCACTTGACACAACTTGTCGCGACACCCATTCTTGTATCAGCCAATTGATACAAGGGGTCCCAACCCGTGTCCAACCTTCTCGGCCCAGGATTGATCTTCGGCCTCCCGCTGCTCGTCGCGGGCGGCCTCGTAATCGCGGCATTCGTCCTCGGCGTCCGCCGGTCACGAAGCCTGATGTTCGACGAGGGGCGCTACCCAGGTCTGGCCGCCCTGCGGCGCGCAACGCTGAGGGCCCGCTACGTCGGCATCGTGGCGGGTGTTGTCGCGTTCTTCATCGTCGGGGGGCTCGGCCGGTACGGCCAATGGCTGTTCCTGGCGCCCGCCGCGGCAGGAGCAACGGTGATCGCTGCCGTGCTGGTCGGCCAACGCCTCACCTACACGCGGGCTCGCACGGCGGGCATCGCCGGGCTCGAGCGCCGCGAAGTCGGCGACTACCTTCCGCGCCGCCTGGCCATGACCGCGGTGGGCGTGCTGCTGGTCCTGGCGGTCGTCGGCGCCTGGACAACGGCGGTCGCCACACCGGACGACGCGGGGCTCGCCCGCGCCTTCACCCAATCGTGCACGACCCAGTCGTGGGACGGGCAGCGTCAGTCCGAGCACACGCAAGTGCACGTCTCCACGCCGTTCCCCGGCGCCTACTACACGGCGGGCATGGCGGCGGGCATCGTGGCCGTGCTGGCCCTGGCCTGGGTCGGCGTGGTCGCGACCACGCGCCGTCCGCGCAACGGGGCCGACCCGGAGCTCGTCCGGGTCGACGACGCCCTGCGCCGCCAGACGGTCGAGGGGATCGTGGCCGCGCTCGGCCTGGCGGTCGCAACAACCCTCGCTGGTCTGGCCTACGTGGCGGCGCTTGCCGTCGGCAAGGAAGCGTGCACGGACACCTACGGGCTGGGCTCCTGGGCACTGGCTGCTGTCGCATTCGTCGCGCTCGCCCTCGCGCTGCGGTTCGCGACCATCGTCCTGGTCCCGGGCAACGGCTCGAGGGACCAGTCGTGACCGTCGAGCTTCGACTCGACCAGGACGATCCGACGCCCCCGTACGAGCAGCTGCGACGGCAGCTGCGCACGGTGATCCAGTCCGGCACATTGGCCCCACAGACGCGCTTGCCGACGGTCCGCCAACTTGCAGCGGATCTCGGGGTGGCCGCTGGAACCGTGATGCGCGCCTATGCCGCTCTCGAGGGCGAGGGGTTCGTCGTCACCCGGCGAGGCGGCGGCACCGCCGTGAGCACCGCGCCACCCGCACTGTCCGACGAGGAGCGGCTGCGACGACTGGCCGAGTTGGCGACATCTCTGGTGGCCCAGGCACGACGTCTCGGGGCCACCGACGACGAGATCCGGCGAGTGGTCGGGCGCCACCTGGACTGACGACTACTCCTCGGCCCGGATCGGGCCCGCGACTGCGTTCACGCTCGTGCTGGTCGCGCTCCTCGTCCTCGACGTCGTCGTCCCCGGCTACGACCTCAGCCCCGGGACCGTCCTCCTCCTTCTGGGCGCGATCCTCGCGCTCCTGGGACTCGAGACCTCCGCTCTGTGGCGGGGTGTGAGATGACGACCGTTACCGCGCTCCTGACCAGCAAGGCGTACGGCTACCCGACGCGCGGTGCCCGGCGGCGGCCCAGCCGGCGTGAAGGCCAGGGTCGGTACGACCGACCCTGGCCGTCTGCGGCCGAGAGCGACACCTGGGTGAGATGAGCCGGAGGAGCTGACGGTGCCGACCCCGGGCTACACGGCCGAACCCTCCCACGGCTCCGAGTGGTGGGGGCCGCCGTCGCCAACCAGCACTGCGTCCGGACGAACCCCAGTCTCGGGACGCGGAAGAGCTGGTCACGTCCGGTCGGGCGGCGCGCCGGCGGGCATGTCGGGTCCGGACGGCTCAGGAACGGAGATGACGAGGCGGCCGCCGTCGCCGGCCGACACGGACGCATCCGGTCGCGCATGATGGACGAGCTCGTGCGGGGGTGGTTGGTTCCGCCAGACCTGCTGGTCAAAGCCGAAGAGGACACCGCCGATCGTCTGGGCGATCCCCCGCGGACGCCTGCGAGACGCCGGTCGATCCTTGCTGCCATCGTTGTGCGTCATGGTTGACAGCGATCCTGCGGCTGTTGGGGGAAAGAGGCAAGTCGCTCCGGCGGTGCGAGTCTCCCGCGGGAGGGCTGGATCCCGCGGGCGTGGCGCTCGGGCTGCCAGCCAGGGTTGCTTTGGCCCGCCCGACAGGTGTTGGGCGCGCGATAGCAACCTACGGGATCCCGATCGAGGGCCGCGATGAGTGGCTCGCTGCAGCCAGGCGGCTGGCATGAGACGACGGGCTCGGGCTGAGCGAGGTTCCGGCGGGACCGCCACGGACCGCGAGATCGCGGTCGTCGCCGCAGTCATCGCGGCCGGATCGGAGAAGGCGGCCGCCCACCGGCTCGGGCTGTCGCATTCGACCGTCAAACACCATCTGGCGAACGCCCGGTCCAAGCTGGGCGCGGAGACGACGGCGCAGCTCGTGTGGATCCTCGCCCCTCGGCTGCCGGAACCGGAGGGCGTGGCCGGAACGGACGAGTAGCGCGCTGCCCGGCGCCGCCCCGTCGGGTCGTCGGTCACCCGAACAGCCGGCGGCGCAGCGCCCGGCCCTCGGCCAGCGCTTCGAGGTAGGCACCGTGGACGTCTGGAGGGTTGAGGGGCGCGGGCTGGTCCGGCGGCGGGTTGTCAAGGTGGATGAGCGCGTCAGGCATCGCGCCTTCGGCCCAGCACAGATCGAGGACGACCGCGCGCCGCGCGCCGCCGACCCCGAACAGCCCCTCCGCGTCGAGCGCCCGCAGCACGCGGCGGGGCGCTTCGCCCAGCGCCGCCGCCACCCCGCCTCCCGCTGGCAGAGCGCTGGCGGGGTGCGGCGGACGCTCCCCGCCGCGCAACGCCCCGAGCCCGGCCAGCAGGCGGTTGGCCAACGCCAATGTCGGGATCGCGGCCGGCCGAGCGCAGAGGTCGTCGCCGGGGGTGTCGTAGCGGAGGGCCAGGCGCACCTCGCTCGGCGTCGCTTCCCGGCCACGCCTGAGCAGCGCGGCGCGGAGGCGATCGGCCTCGACGTCCAGGGCTTCCTCTGTCTTGACGCACGGCTCGACCGTGCTGTCCGTGGCCGACGCACGCAGCCCGTAGAAGTAGATGCGCCCGGCCGCAAGGCGCTCCTGCAACTGGAGGAACCCCGTCCGCGCGCCGGCGAGTAGCGCGGCGGCGTAGGCCGTGGTGTCGACCTCGGGTGATCCAGGCATGCAAGCGGCTCCCTGCGTCCGCACAAGATACCGGGCGCCTCCGCGCCAAAGGGCGCACCCGACCGCGAACCAGGTTGGACGCTCGCGTCAGGCACTGGCAACGTTCGAGCCGACCACCGAGTCGCGACCATGATGTTGTGGGGGATCCCCGGATGCCACGGCCGCCGATCCCGGCTACGGTCCACTTCGATGAACGGCAGCACTGGGACGCGCATCTACCTCGTCGAGTCGTTCGCCGGGTCCAAGGACGAAGGCGGCGTGGCCGAAGCGTGCGACCGCTTGCGCGCCGCTTGCGCAGATCTGCGAGCCGCAGGAACGGCGGTCGAGTGCCTGGGCGCCCTGTTTGTGCCGCAGGACGAGCTGGTGCTCCACGTCTTCGTCTCGCCGGAGGTGGAAGGCGTGCGGGACGCGAGCCGACGGGCCGCGGTTCGGGTGGAACGCATCGTCGAGTCGGTCGCCATCGGCCCGCCGCCCCACGGCACGCTCATCGTTGCCGATCACCCGCGCGGCGTCACGGCCAGGGAGCAGCCTGTGCGTCGAGGTTGATCGAGCCGTCGCTCACGGATCGGACGAGCTCGGTTCGCGACCGGAGACCCAGCTTCGCGTAGATGCGGGTCAGATGCGCCTCGACGGTGGCGACGGTGACGAACTGCTGCGCCGCGATCTCCCGGTTGGTCATGCCCTTCGCGGCAAGCGCCGCCACCCCGGTTTCGGTCTGCGTCAGGGCGTCGTCGCGACGGGGCCTCGGTCGAGCACGCCGCAGCTCCTCCCGGGTCCGTCGGACAGCGGGCACGGCACCGATCGCCGTCTGGATCGCCAGTGCCCGCTCGAGCACATCGGCGGCAGCGCGTCGGCGCCCGAGGCGCCGCAGCGCGCTTCCCTCCGCGAAGAGCGCCTGCGCGAGCTCCCAGGGTGCCTCCAGCCCGGAGAAGCCGTCCCGTGCGATCGACAGCTGGCGCAGCGCCTCCTGCGACTGCCCTGCCCCATGGGTCAGCAGCCCGCGGCAGAGGGCCGCTGCCACATCACCCCACGGCGCCAGCTGGGCGGACCGACGCGCGAGATCCTCGGTGAGCGCACGCGCCTGATCGAGGCGGCCGGCCTCCACCAACATCGAGACCGTCTCCGGAATCGTCACCGCAAACTCCGCCGCACGTGAGCCGGTGAGCTCGTCGGGATTCGCCAGCCGCGTCACGCGATCGACCGCCTGCTCCGTCCGGCCACCCGCATGCTCCAGCAGACCCACGACGAAGTCAGCAATGATCGCCAGCGCGGGATCGTTCGACGCCGCCGACCAGGCACGGACCTCGTCCACGTCCTCCTGCGCCCCCGGATCTCCACGGCGGGCCCGAAGGATCGCGCGACGGACGAGCGCAGTCACCCGCCAGTAACCCAGTGCGTCGATCAGCGACTCCTCGATGAGCTGTGACGCCTCATCCCACCGTCCGCGCCGCAGCGCCAGCTCGGCACCAAACACGTTGAGGCGCATGAGGCTCCCGTCGTCACCGTGCTCGGCTGCAACGCGACGCTCCTCGGCCAGGAGCCTCTCGGCGGTGGCGAAGTCGCCTCGCCACCAGCGCTCATGTGCATAGGCGACACGCGGAGTGTGGTCGCCCGGGGCCCGCCCGGTCGTGCCGATGATCTCTACGGCTCGCCGGAAGCGATCGGCGGCGCCCGGCTGGCCGGCGATCGAGCGCAGCAGACCAGCGGTTGTCAGCGCGACCACGAGCGTCGGGGGATCGTCGAGGGCCGACGCCTGCGCCAGGGCCGCGTCGGCCTCATGCACCGCAACCTCGAGGTCGCCCAGCCACGCACCGCGCTGCCAGGCGAGCTGCGCGAGGGCTCGGGCTGCCAGTCGAAGATCCTCGTGCGGCTCGGCGACGGCCGCCTCGAGGTCGGCGACGGCCGAGGCGGGGTCGGGGGCGGCGACCGCTCGCAGGAAGAGAGCGCGGACCCGCTCCCGTCCGTGCGCAGAACCCGTGAGCAGCTCGTCGGCGAGTGCGCGCGCCGCCGGTTCGTCGGCAGCCAGGAGCAGGCACTCGGCCTCATCCATCAAGCGTCGCGCCCTGGATTCCTCGTCGTGCTGCGGGGTCAGCCGGCGCGCCTGGGCCGAGAACTCCGCGGCGGTCTCGGGAGACCCTCGCCCGCGCGCGAGTCGGGCGGCCTCGTCAAGCGTGCCGGCAACTCCCGCATCGGGAGCGGCGGCCGCCAGCGCGAGGTGGCGCGCCCGCCCCTCGATCCCATTGGCCACGTCGGCGGCACGGCGGTGCAACTCGCGACGCCGAGCCGGCGGGATCCGCGCATAGGCGCCCGCGGCCAACAGCGGATGCGAGAAGCTGATCATCCCCTCGTGCTCGACCAGCACCCCCTGCGCGACCGCGGCGTCGAGTGCCGAGGCGTCGGCAAACGCCGAGACGGGCGCCGGACCGCATACCGCAAGCAGCTCGATGGCCGAGCGGCCGGCCACCGCTTCGTCGAGGCGGCGAGCCACCAGGTCGTTGAGCGTTCGTGGCAGGCGGTCGGTCTCGCGGCCGGCGCGGGCGAGCTCGAGCGCAAAGAACGGGTTGCCGCCTGATCGCTCATGGATGCCGAGCAGCCGACGCCTGGGTATCTCCGTGTTGACCCGCCCCCGGACCAGGTGTCCGATTGCACCGAAGCTCAGGCCCTCGAGGCGAACGCCGATGCACCGTTCCCCCAACGCCGTCGTGAGGTCGAGCGGATCGGGGTCAGGATCCCGCAGGGTCAGTGCCACACCCACCGGTTCGTTGCGCAGGCGTCGGGCAACGAATCCGAGTGCCCGGGCCGACGGCGTGTCGAGCCACTGCACGTCGTCGATGGCCACGACCACCGGGGCCTCGGCCGCCAGCAGACGAAGGAGACTGAGGGCGGCCCGGGCCACGAGCAACGGGTCGCTCGACTCGGGCTCGACACTCAGCGAGAGGGCCGCCGACAGCGCCTGTGACTGCGGGCCCGGGAGCTCGCGGATGCGATGCTCGGGGACGCCGTGCAGCAGGTCACCCAGACCTGCATAGCCGAGGGTGAGCTCCGCCTGGACGGGTCTCGCCACGAGAAGACGGGCGCCTTGGTCGGCGGCGAGGTGGGTGGCCTTAAGCCACACGCTCGTCTTGCCGATCCCGGCTTCGCCTTCGATCACAAGACCGGAGGGTCCAGTCGCCAGCAGGTCGACCCAGCCAGCTGCGGCCGCGACCTCCGCGTCGCGCCCGACAAGGTCGAGCGCACCGATCGACCCGTCCATGCCGGGACGATACAACGTGAACGGGCGTGACCCGCTCGAGTTATGGGGTTTCCATGGACGCGCGGTTGCCGTTCATGGGCCGAGGCTTGCACCCAGTGGAGCCGGACTGCGGCATCCACCGCTCGACACAGAGGAGAGACCGATCATGGTCAAGCGAGGCCTGCAGATGGCGAGCGTGTCGGCGCTGGCAGTCGCGCTGGTGCTGGCCCTCCCGAGCCTGCGTCCAACCCCGGCGTCCGCGGACAGCCTGGTTCCGTTCCATGCCACGGTTTCCGAGACGTTTACCGCTGCCCCATGTGGAGCGGCCCGATGCATCACGGCCGTTGGCACGGGGCATGCCACGCACCTGGGCAAGATCACCGAGACGGCGACCATCGTTGTGGACCTCGACCCCACCCACGCAGACGGCGACTGCGCGCCGGAGGTACGAACCACGACGCTGACCACAGCCAACGGCAACACGATCTCGATGTATGGAACCGGCTGGAGCTGCGCCTCGACCAGCGACGCCCATGACAGCTACGGGATCACCGGCGGAACCGGACGCTATCGGGGCGCCAGCGGCAACGGAATGGAGCACAACGTCCACACGTTTACCGGCCCGGGCGTGGGAGTGTCGACCGTCACCTACGACGGCACCATCTCGTCCGTTGGGTCCCTCCACTCCTGAGTTGACGCACACCCATACGGCCCTTGATGTGTCGCGCAGCCTGGAACGCCAACGCGGATACGCCCGCGTGATGAGGAGCCGATATGACCGTCCCTACTCCGTCGAGAACCATCCGCGCCATCGCGGCCCTGACGACGAGCCTGCTACTCGTCTCGGCCTGCTCGGCTGGCGGGGGCACCGGGACCGGAAGCAGCACGACGGCTCCAACCGGTGCGGCCACTCCGTCTGCGGCCGACTTGCCCTCAGAGCCAGCCGGCAGCGACCAGGCTGGCGACCAGATCGATGTCTGCGCGGTGGTCACGGCCGCGGATGTCGTGGCGCTGTTTCCCGGGTCATCGGTGACCGTTTCGACGCTACCCTCGGGCACCTCCGCGTGCAGCTACTCCTTCCAGCCCGAAGGCGAAGGCATCAGCATCGACACCTGGACCGGCGATCAGGCCGCCATGTTCTGGACCGGCAGCATCCCCCCGCAAGGCGACTACAGCATCCAGCTGTCGGGCATCGGGTCGCAGGCGATGCGCAAGCCGGGGTATCCGGACTTCGCATCGACCTCTGGCTCGGTCTTCTGCGAGATCGACACGAGCGCGGGCGCGACCGAGCTGTACAGCGGTCTGGCAACACCGGACGCCCATGACCGGGTGCCGGACGACGTCGCAACCGCGATCGCGCAGAAGCTCGGCACGCTGTGCAACAAGATCTTCGCTAGCCAGTGACCCGAGCGACCAGGCACGGCCCCGCCGTACCTCCGGCGTTCCACGGCTGCCGGGGGCAGGGCCCGTCGGTTCGGTCGCGAATGCGTTCCCTCTTCTCGGTGCATCTCAAAGGAGCGTTGGTCCGATGAAGACCCGGCTCGATCGCATCGCCCTGAGTGGTGCGTCACTCGTGTTCATCTCCGTGCTCGCAGCAGCATGTGGCGCCTCCCCGGCCACGGCCCCCGGCTCCACCGCACCTGCCGGGGCCTCGGTGCCGGCCGCAGCGACTGCAGGCTCGTCGGGGGCCACCGCCGCATCGCCCGGAGCGAGCGGTGTTGCGACCGGCCACGTGGGCGACGCCCTCACGTTCGCCGAGCTCGGCGGGGACGAGGTCGACATCACGCTGGTCAGGGTCGTGGACCCGGCAACCTCGACCAATCCCAACAACACGCCGCCGGCCGGCAGCCACTGGCTGGGCCTCGAGGTCACGGTCAACAACCACTCCGCGGCCATCTCGGAACAGTTGGCCATGTTCGACGGGACCGGATCCGATGGAAAGAAGATCGACCCGACCGCGACCGCATACAGCATCGGCGGGTTCACCGGCTGCACCGCGACGGCCGGCGACCTCCAGACCGGACAGCCGTACACCCTGTGCACGGGCTTCCTTGTGCCGGACGGGGTCACCGTCACGCAGATCGGGGCGCGCGTTGGTGGCGCCGAGATCGGCGGCATGGCCGATCAGGCCACCTGGACGAACCCCTAGCCTTCGATGGCTGACTCGGTCCGCTCGCGAACCCTTCGCCTGGCGGTTCTGCTGCTGGCGATTGCCCTGGTGGTGGACGCGTGTGGCAGCGCGACGACCAGCCCCGCCGTCTCGGGCGGACCTTCGTCGGACGTGACCGTTGGCGCCATTGCCGCCCACACGGTCCCCAATGGCGCCACCGCCCCGGTCGATGACGCCACCTGGGCCCTCGTCGATCGGCTGAGCGCGCCCGACTACACGACCGACACGACGGCGGCAATGCGGACCGCTCTCGCCCGCTCCGGCATCGCAACCGTGGCAGACGGCAGCACCGACCCGGCCACGGCGGCGCCCGAGGTGCCCCTGACCGCCGCCGCCAGCCCCGTGGAGCTGCTCGACTTCCAGACGCATGCCCTGGCCGTGGGCGCCTGGGCGGGCGCCACCTGGTCGGGTGCCGAGCTCGATGCCGTGGTGCCCCTGCCCGACGGTGCGCCCGGAATCCCAAGCACCTCCGCTCTGCTCGCCGCCTACGTGGCCAGTGCCGATTCTCCCGGCGGTGCCTTGTCACGTGCATTGATGGCCGGGCAGGACCTGCTCGCACCCGGTGGGCTGCGCTTTCCCGCCATAGTGCTGGTGCTGTTTGCATCGGACCTGGCCACCGATGGCGGGCGGCTGCCGGCGCCCAGCCCAGGCCCGAGCCCGGGTGCCGGCGTGTACCCGGCCATCCTGCTGGCTGTCGCCCACGGCGATCCGGGGAGGGTCGGCGATGCGGACCCCGCCATCGACGTGGCCACAATCTGTTCCGGCCCGAGCGGATGGATCGATGCCATCGTGGCGCGCATCAAGCAGGCACTCGAGCTCGCCACCCCAGACAATCTCCCGGGTCTGATCGTCGTCCGCATCTTCAACTGGTTCATCGACGTCGGCACAGCCCTGGTCAAGAGCCTCGTCAGCGCGCTGACGGCGCCCATCGTGGCGGCCATCCGCAGCATCGCCGCCCTGATCTCGGGGGTGGCGACCCAGATCGCCAGCCTGCTGCCCTACGCCGTCAAGGTGACCGCCACCGGCGGGCCGGGGGCCACCTTCCGGCTGGGCAGCGCCCCACTACCGGGCGAGTACGCTGTCCAGATCACGGCCGCTGACCTGCCCGACTGGCCGACGGTGCTGAGCGACTGCGCCAAGGGCGCCAAGATCGAGCTGCCCGACTTCCGGGCCAAGCCTGCGCCGGTGACCTTCGGCCCGTTGAGTCCCGCCGGCGACGCGTTGCTCTCGCCCACCGACCGGGCCGCCACCACGGTGACGACCGACGTGACCGGCTACGCTACCTGGCCCTTCACGGTGGCTCCGGACCCGGGCGATCCGGGTGGAGCACCGGAGCACCAGATCGATCGCATGCCAGTGGCCGTGCACCGGCCCGAGCTTGATGAGGCCCGGGCCAAGTTGACCGCAACGCTCCTGGCCCCCATCCCTGATCTCCTGCGGCCCTTCGTGGCGGCCATCTTCAGGCCGCTTCTCGACGGCATCCAGGGCAGGCTCAACGCGGTGCTGGACGCTCGCGGCACGGGCGTGGCGGTGCTCGACTACCACGCCAAGCTGCCGCCGACCCCGCCTCCAACGCCGAAGCCCAGCCCCGCTTCCGCCTGCGGGGTGGTCGTGGCGCCGGGCATCTACCGCGGCACCTACAGCTTCACGACGGACACTGACCAACCCCCCATCCGCGACCACAGCAGTGGCAGCGGCCCTGTCACGCTGACCGTGATGCCCGACGGCGCGATCACTGGATCGCTGAGCTACGAGGCACAACGGGCCTTCGACGTGACCGTCGGGCAAACCCAGGACCACATGGAGTCGTCCTTCTCGTTGACCGGAGTGGTCCTCGGCGGCTCGATCTGCGACCTGACCCAGACCGGTGGGACCCTCGTCGTCACGAGCTGCCACGACTCCGTGCTGGGCGATTGCACCGGAAAGGCGCGGGCCGGCGGCCTCCCCCACGCCTTCCACGATGGCCAGCCGACGGAGGCAACGGTCGGTCATCTGACCTGGAGTGCCTCCAGCGCGGATGCGGCGAGCGGCATCTCCAGCTCGCGATCGCTCGTGGTCAGCGGGCCGTGACCGACCCACCACCCGCTCAAGAGCGAGCAGGAGTCCGTTCTCCAAGGGCTCCCGTTGCCCAGCAGCTGGGCGCCATGAGCAGCGAGACCTTCGCCAGTCAGTGACCAGCGTGACCCGGTGGCGCGGGCCCCTGGTCCTGCGGTTCCGCATCCTCGCCACGGCAGCGATCGGCAGTCGCTCCCGCCCGCGAAGGAATGCCTCGACGTGCGGCCCCAGCCAGGGTGGCAGCCGCGCTCGAGGGAGCGAGGGCGCGCCTCAGCGGCTGACCAGCTCCTCCGTTTCTGACCCCGATCATCTGCCACGGGCGGCGAGGGGCCAATTCAGACCGACGAGTTCCGGCGGGCGCTGGCATCGACCGAGGTGCCGGCGCCTGATCGAGGGCTTGATCGGTCATTCGACCGATGACGACCGAGCGACGGTCGGCGACGTTGTCCGCCCGGGTCGGGGCGAGAGGATTGGACCCTGCCGTTTCCACACCTCGGATCGTGCCGCCCGACTGGATCGCCAGGGCGCTCCATGGGGTCGCGTAGGTGGCCGGGACGAGAGGGCTCGCGCCTTCACCTCCGACGTTCAGGTCGTCTGGTTCGCGGTGTCTCGTCCGACGAGTCGACTGCGGTGCCTTGGCCGATGACCCGGTGAAGGCCGAGGTCCACCGAGACGTTGACAATCGGACCCGGTGAGAGCCGTCGTCGCGCTACCGTGTGATGACGCGGACAACCATGGAGGGTATCGAGCATGACAGAGGCCGTGATCTCGGTCGGTGAAGGTGTCATCGTCATCTCGAGGCGTTCGTACCCTGAGGAGGTGCGCCGCCATTTCATCGGCCGAGTCATCGCCTGGATGGGCTCGTTGATGAGGGTCGATGGCCATGCATGGATCGCCAATTCGATCGGGAGCTTCGAACGACGGGCCGACCTGCGGACACGCGTCTTCTCGCTTGCCACTGGAGGCGAGATCGTGCTGGTGGTTCCGCCAGAGGTCGACGTGGATAGCCTGCGCTACAGAGCGGCCCAAGGCCGCCTGATGATCACCGATGGCTCCGCGTACACCGTCGACATCAGCGAGTTCGGCAGCGCTCGCTGATGGCGTGAGGCCACGGACAAAGGGGGAGAGGACGACCGAGTGGATCGTCGTGCGAGGTCATCGGATCTCCCCTCTTCTCGGCCTCGTCACCTGCGCGGGATCGATGGGATCCGGGTGTTCCCACAGCCCGCGGCATCCGCGAGCAACGCCCGCCGCTCGGTCGGGTCGACCGAGAGCCCCCAGCGGGTCTTGACCGCGACCCAGTCGACGACATAGGTGCAGCGGTCGGACTCAAGGGGTGGCAGCCATTCCGCGGGGTCCTGATCACCCTTGCTGCGGTTGGATGACGCCGTGACCGCGAACAGCGCCCATGGGACACCGAGGTCGTTGGCGAACGCCTGGCGACGGGCTGCCGTCCACCGATAGGCCCCCGAGTCCCAGGCCTCGGCAAGCGGGACGAGATGGTCGATGTCGAGCTTGGAGGCGTCGGTCACGACCACCCCGTCGTAGGGGCTGATCCACTTGCCGCCGGTCAGGCTGCAGCCCGAGCCGACGTGTGGGGCCTTCACCGCCTCGTCGATCAGAACCTCGTGGCGGGTGTCGCAGCCGTCGCCGTTGGCATCGATCCAGAGGCGGAACAGGTCGCGCGAGTAGCCGGCGCGATGCTCAGGCGCCTGCGGGAGCTGCCTGATCAGGGCGACCAACGAGTTCGCACCGGCTGGCTTCAGCGTGGCGGTGGAATGGGGCCTCGCGGTTGGCGTGACGGCGGTTTGTGGCCGACTCGTCGGATGGGCTGTGGCAACCGGCGACTCGGGGCCCGACGATGCGGGTGCCGCCGGGGTCCCGGATCCATTCGATGCAGCAGATGGACCGGCCGTCACCAGACTGGCGACTGGTGTCGGCCCGACATCGGCCGTCGTCGGCGCCCCGCTCCGCGGCGACACGGCCACTGCGACGAGGATCACCGCGACGACGAGCGATGCGAGGACGAGGCGACTGGACGACGATAGACGGGGCACGTCGGGGCCCCCAAACGACTCGATTCCCGATCATTGTCGCCGAATTGGTCTTTGGCTCCGACTGCGGGCCGCCCATCGCATCCCCGAGGCGGGCTCGACCCCAGAACCCATGGCGGACCTTGGGCCCGCGGAGCGCACTGGGACGCCTCCGGTCGCCCCGCCACGAACTGGCCGGGCGGTCCGGGATCGAACAGACCACGTGGCGGTGCGTCGGTCTATGAGCTGACACCGGACGCGGTCGAGCTTGGGCTGGACGCAGCAATGCCCGCGGTGTACGAGGTGGGAAGCAAGATCGGTGAGTTTGGTCGGGGCGAGAGGTTTCGACCCAACACCACAGACGTAGTCCAGACAGCGCGGTTCGTGCGGCGGGAGAGCGTGGTTCAAGCGGGACGACGGCCCAGCGAGACGACCCTCGGCGCCCTCCGGGACGCCTGCGTTGCCTTGACGGCTGCCGATGCCGTCGCTAGCGTTCGGCGTGCGACCTCCCGTGCCCCTGCGCCGAGCGTCGCAGCCCTCGCGGAGCCAAGCTCGATGGTCGGTCGCATCGCTCGCGGCGACTGGGGGAGCGTCCCACTCGGCGGACGCTCGGTGTCGGTCCGTGCCTTGCTGGTTGCGGTGGGGGCGTTCGTATGGCTGGGCAGCGCGTTGATGGCCACAGGGACCGCAGCCTTGGCGTCCGCAGGCGCGGCTCTCGCGTTCCTGGTCCCGCTCGTCCTTGTCGGGACACTGGCGCGCACCGTGGAGCTGCGGCGGATCGGCGTGTTCGTGCTGTGGGGCGGCTTCGTCGTCGCCCTCGCGTTGCTTTGGGTCATCCTCTACGAGGCAGTCGCACCCGATGGGGGTCATGGCCGGTTACGAGCAACCGTCCAGCCGACGGTGGAGGAGCTCCTGAAGCTCGCGCCCCTGCTGGTGCTCCTGTGGCGGGGCCGGCGGGATCGGACCTGGTCGCTGGGTGCCACCGACATCCTCCTCCTCGGCGCGGCGACGGGCGCCGCCTTCGGCTTCGTCGAGGACTCGTACATCCGCAGCCGGCCGCCCAACTGGACGGGCCTCGGCTGGCTGCCGGTGACCCAGACCGTGGCGGTCGGGACCCGGCTGATCGCCGGCCACGCGATCTGGACGGCGATCGCCGCCGGCGGGATCGGCCTCGCGCTCCTCGCGCGCAGCCGGCGCTGGCTGGCACTCCCGATCGCTATCGTCGCCCTGGCCTGGCCGCTGGCCGACCACATCGCGAACAACACGATCAACATCCTCGGCCGCGGCGCCGACGACGACCTGTTCGTGTCGGTCGTGAAGACCCTCACTGACAGCGGCTTCGTTACAGTCGCGGTGTTCGTCGGCGTGGCCGTCCTTGCGCTCGGTGCCGATCTGCTCATCCTGCTGCGGACATGGCCGGGGCTGTGGGCCCGCCTGCGCCCCGAGCGCTCGGCCCCACCGATCCTCGCGCGCTGGGAGCTGGTCCGGATGGGTCGGGCGATCGGCTTCGTGCGCTGGCAGACGGCGCGGCTCTCACGCGTCGCGGGCCGATTGCCGGCCGAGCTCGCCGCGTTCGACGCTGAGCTCGCTCGGCTGTTCGCTCCGCCGACGCTCGGGACCGACGCGCCTGCCGAACGCAGGGCGACCGAGACCGGAGAGGTGGGTCCATGAGCTACGTCAGGGAGTGGCGGGCACGACGTGTCCGGTCAGCGTGGTGGCTCGTCGGAGGTGCCGCGATCGGAGCGGCCGCGCTGTTGTGGCTGGTCGCCCAGCTGCCGGCCGACCAGGGCCCCCTTGGGCTGCTGCGCGACGTGGGCGCCAACATCGGGCCATTCGGAATCCCCGGCGCCCTGGGAGCCGGGGCCGGGGCGGCCGCCGGCGGCTGGGGAGGCGGTCGCAACGACCCGACCGGAGGATCGGGCTCAGGTCAGCATCCAGGCTGGTATCCGATGCCAGGCCGGCGGATGTACTCGGGAGGGGACGGACATGAGTGGTATCCGAGCCAGGCCGACGGCGATCAGTACGGCAACCCCGCCCCGATCCGGGCGAGCTGGGGGATCTACTTCTGGAACGACATGATCCGTGCCGCGGAGTGGATCGGGCTCCCCTCCCCAAATCTGGGGGGGGAGTGGAAGGCCGGCGGTCCGACGCGCAGCTAGCGTTTGGCGACGGCCGAAGTTGAGCGACTCGGCGACTGGCTCACCGCGCGACGTGTGCCCGTGAGGGCTGAGTTGAGTCTGCTGGTCGCCATCGCGGGAAACCTCATCCCGCTGATCGGGGTGCTTCTGTTCGGTTGGGATCTGCCGTCGATCGTGGTGATGTACTGGATCGAGACGGGCGTGGTCGGGCTCGTCAACGTGCTCAGGATCCGCAAGTCGATCGCGCTGGGGCCGGCGTCCGTCGACGCGGCTGGAACCGTCGAGCGGCCGATTCAGCGGGGAGCCGCATCCGGCAGCTGGCTGCTCGCCCTGCTGTGGCTGCTGGCCTACGGCTTCTTCTGGGCCATCCTCGGACCATTCGTCATCCAGATCGCCAATGGTGGTTTCTACGAAGGCGCGAGCCGGACCGGCTGGACCGGGGCCTCCGGCGAGGTGATCGCGTGGGGTACGGCGAGCCTGGTCGGCGGCACCGTCGTCGCCTACATCGGCGACTACGTTATCGGGCGGCGCTACCTGACGGTCTCGTCGCTCGAGCTGCTCCGTGACCCGTTCGTACGGATCTTCGTCATCCTGGCGACGATCGCGGTCGGCGGCGTGGGCATCGCGCTGATCGGCTCGTCGGTCGGGTTTCTGGCCGCGATGGTGATCGCCAAGACCATGGTCGAGATCTGGTTCACGCGGACGCCTCCGGCGGCAGCCTCGACGGGCCAGGTCTAGGGAGCGCGGCCTTGGCAGTCAGCCTACCGCTGGCGCAGGTCGGCGGGACGGTCAGTCTGGCGTGTGCCCCGCGACCTGATTCGACTGGGGGTGCCCGTCGGCCGGGTCGACTAGACTCGAACTGGCGCGACCGCCGCACGAGATGGTGAGGCCACCCATCGTGACCACTCAGCCCTCAGTCTTCCGCCTCGCCAGGAGGTCCTTCTGGCTGCTGTTCGGGGGGATCTGGCTGTTCGTCGGGCTCGTCCTTCTCGCGTTCTCGCTCGTCTTTGCCGTCAACGAGCTCGAGTACGCCAGCAGCGGCGTCACGACCACCGGGATCGTGCTCGCCAAGGACATCGTGCCCGCCAGCTCGAGTTCGAGCACCGAGTATCGCGTCACCTATCGGTTCACGACGGGTCAGGGCGAGGTCGTCGAGGGCAGCGATGCGGTGGAGATCGCCACGTGGGAGGACCTCCAGGAGCGCGGACCGATCGTGGTCCGCTACCTCGCCAGCAGCCCGAGCTCCAACCGGCTCACGATCGGCACGAACACCGCGTTGCCCGTTGCCCTTCTCCTCGTGGCCCTCATCCTCGCTGGGACGGGCGCCGTCCTGTTCGGGCGCGCCCTGCGCGGGATCCTTGAGGCGCGGCGGCTCCTTCGACTCGGCCGCGCGACCGGGGCGACCGTCGTCCGAGTTGATGAGACGAGCATGACGGTCAACGGGCGGCAACAGTTCAAGGTCCGCTATGCGTACCGGGATCAGCAGGATCGGACCCACGAAGGCGACAGCGGCTACCTCGACTGGGACGAGGCGACGCGCTGGAAGCCTGGCGACCCCGTCGCCATTCGCTACGACCCCAGCCGACCCGACGAGAGCCTCTGGATCGGTGGCCCGGAGGCGCTGCCGCAGCCGAAGACGATCGTCGATGCGCCGCCGCCGCCGTCGTCGCCTCCCGCCTGAGCACGTCAGGAGCGCGGCATCATCATCGATGACCTGCAGTGGAGTTGGGGCCTGTGACCGATCGCGCGCAAGCATCTCGGTGGCTATCCGTGGTGGGGCTCGGGATGGCACTCGGTGTCGCGACTGCCTGGGTCGACGTCAGAGCCGGAGGGCTCGAGCAGGATGGGCTGTGGCGGGCGGCGAGCATGGTCCTCAACTCTGGTTCGGCATGGGCGGCCCTCGCCGTTGTGGGCGGGTGGCTGATCGGCCGGCCTTTGGCGGGTGCTGTCGCGGGCACGGTCGCCCTTGTCGCCGCGGTCGTCGGGTACTACGCGTTCGGGGTGCTTGCGGGCGACCGGACGAGCGTCGGTCTCGCGGGGGTCAGTGGCGCCATCCGGATGTGGGCGCTGCTCGCCGTCGTCGTCGGACCGCTCCTTGGACTCGCCGGGGCGCTTGTCCGTCGACCGGGTGTGGTCGGGCTGATTGCGGTGCTCGTCGTGCCGGTCGGGGTCGTCGTCGAGATGGTCGGCCTCCGCCGGCTCAGCGGTGAGACATTCGCGGTAGATCCTGCGCTCGCCTGGGCTCAGGCCGCAATGGTCGTCGGAGCCATCCTGGGCGGATGCTCGGCTCTGGTCGTCCGCATCCGGGCATCCGTCACCCCGTAGCGAGATGACTCCGCCGCGACGACGTCGCGGCGCTTCGACACAGACATGCGATCTGGCTTGGCGGTTTGGCCCCGCGGGCGTAGCACCGGGGGCGAATAGACCGAAGCGCCGGTGTCAATCACGCTCGACGCGATGTCGACGGGCGTGCATTCGAGCGTCACCAGCGTCAGATACGTCGCCGCGGTGTCCGCGCCAGAGCGTGCTGACCCGTGAAGCTGTGCACGGTCTGCGGTGTGGTCACCAGCCGCGCGGGTATCCGCTGTTCCGAGCACGCCCGCCAGTCCAACCGCAGCCGACACAACGACCTGTACAGCACGCGGGCCTGGCAACGACTCAGCGCCCGCGTGCTGCGCGCCTGGCGTGGCGAGCACGGCAACTGGTGCCCTGGCTACCTGCGTCCCGCCCATCCCGCCGCCGACCTGACCGTCGATCACGTCGTGCCGCTCGCCGCTGGCGGTGCGCCGTTCGACATCGGCAACACCGCGGTGCTCTGCCGCTCGTGCAACTCCACGAAGGGTGCGTCGACCGACCGGGGCGGGGTAACCCATATGGGGCCACGGCTGAACGCTGATTGCGCCGCGCGACTGTGTTTCCTCGGCGGGGTTTCCCGGTTCTTGGGGGTTTTCGCCAAGGGGCCGATGCGTGAGCGCTGAGCGCTCGAGGCGCTGGCCGCGTCGGCGACGATGGCCCTCCGCGCGAGCCTCGCTCCGCCTCGCCACTGCACGGCCTGTGGCGCCGAGCTCCCTTACCTCTGCGGCATGGCAGGCCGCGCCGGTGGTGCGACGCCCACCATCCGCGTCCTGTGCGTCTTCGCCCACGGGCGCCGGAGTGGTGCCGTGACCCCGGCCCTGGCCACGTCCTTGACCGAGCACAGGAAGGGCCCGGGCTGTGACCCCTGGGCCTCAGAGTCGGTTGGCCGCGGCGCTACTCGGCGTGCGTGAAGGGTCTCACCCGCAGCGTTCGGCGATCCAGTCCCGGAACTCCGCCTCGCTGACCTCGCCGCTCGCGACGCCCCGGAGCACGCGGTCGGTCTCGTCGGGATCACCAGGTGCCGGGATCCAGGTCCGGCCGTTTCGCTCGACGAACTCGATCGTTGCCAGGAACGCGCAGCGCTTGTTGCCATCGGGCAGCGGGTGGTTCTTGACCAGGTGCCAGCAGAGGACCGCCGCTTTGCTGACGAACTCAGGGTGCGCCTCGAATCCGCCGGAGCTGACCTGCGCCGCCGCCAGGGCGGAGTCCGCAAGCCCGATCCGGTTGAAGTCGGCGATGAGTTCGGCCGGCACCCCGAGCACCGCCTCTGCGATGAGGAGGTAGTCGGCCAGCTCGAGGTAGGCCGTCAACGAGCGAGGCGCTCGAGGATCTCGCGGTTGCGATCCATGCTTGCCTTGAGGCGCCGTCGGAAGTCGGGATCCGCCCGGCGGGCCTCGATGTGGGCGGCGATGGCTCGCTGGATCTCCTCGTTGACCGACACCGCGTCGACGCCGGCGATCGCCTCGAGGGCTTCGGCCTGATCGGCGGGCAGGCGCAGGGTGCGGGACTTGACTGTCATGTCGGCCTCCAGTCGGGCGAGCTAGTTCCACCACGATACCACGGTATCTCGGTGCACCTACACGGCGAGCCCGGTCCGTCCTTCCTGATAGCACTTCCATCGAGCCGGGGCAGCGGGCCGAGGCCCCTTCAGCGGCACCGTCTCGATGACCTTCAGCCCGGTCCGCGAGATGCGAGTCGGACGTCCGGCATGACATCCAAGCTGGCACAGTCGGAAGCTACAGTGAGGTTCTACTCCATCTGAGCGAACACGACCTTGGGGGACAGGTAAGCAGCGTCGGATCACCGCATCCCCCCGGCAGGACGTGGCCGTCAGCTCGATGCCGTTGCGCTCCAGGAAGGCGACAATGACGACGAATGCCACCCGTTTGTTGCCATCCACGAACGGGTGGTTCCGGGCCAGGCCGTAGGTCGTGTCCCGAAAGCATGGGACGGGCCCGACCGGCGAGGCCGGGCGTCCGCGCGTCTCGCCTCTGGCTCCCCCGCCCGCCGACGCCGCAGGTCAGCCGAGCCGCGAGAGAAGCTCGAGGACGCGCCGGATCATGAGGTCCGTCGCGCCCTTGTCGTACCCCGGCAGCGAGGAATCGCTGAACAGGTGCACCTTGCCGGGGTAGAGAAACAGCTCCGCCTGCTCGGTCGAGGCCACCAGCTCGCGGGCGGCGTCGACATCACCCTCCCCGGCGAAGATCGGATCCGCGTCCATGCCGTGCACCTGGAGCGGCACGCCATCGGGCCAGCGCTCGCCGAACTCGCCGAGCGGCAGGCAGGAGTCGACGAACACCGCGCCGCGCGCCCGGGCGGGTCTGCGCCAGCTTCTGGGCGGGCATGACGCCCATCGAAATGCCTGCGTAGACGAGGTCCGTCCCAAGCTTCTCGCCCTCTGCCACCCCGCGCTCGAGGATTGCATCGAATCCCACCTCTCGCGCGTGTGCCATCCCCTCGTCCAGGGTGGCGAAGGTGCCGCCGTCGAACAGGTCAGGCGTGTGGACGGTATGGCCGGCCGCTCGCAACCTCTGCGCGAGCTCGGTCACCCCCGTGGTCAGTCCCAGTAGATGGTGGAAGAGGACGATCTCGGTCATTTCGCTCCTACGCTCTCTACTAGCTCAGGACGACCATTCTGGGCCTGCTCCACGAGCGTGCCGCGAGCGTGACCGAGCTGGCGGTGGCGGTCGGGCGACCAAAGAGCACCCTCGCCTACCACGTCGGTGTGCTGGAGCGCGCCGGCCTGGTGCGGGTCGTGCGGACGCGCCGCGTGCGAGCGATCGAGGAGCGCTATTTCGGCCGCACCGCACGGATGTTCTATGCCGGGGTCGGGCGCTCCTCGCGTGGCGAACGGCTGCCCCTCGACTTCAATGACCTCGAGCTGGCGGCATCGGAGTCCCAGCAGGCCTACCGGGCTCACCAGATGCGCTCGTTCATCCGCCACGCCCGGATCGCGCCCGAGGATGTCGTGCAGTTCTGGCGGCAGGCCATGGCCCTGGTGGATGAGTTCGATCGGCTTCCGCGATCGGGCGACGTGGTCTACGGATTCACGGTTGGCGTCTACCCGATTCCCGGCTACCCGGTGCTCCCGGCTGCCGAAGAGTCGTAAGCGTGACGGCTTGGGTGACCGTCGCGCACCTCGCCTTACAGTGGTTCTATCGCATCGACGTAGGTGCGGAATGGAGACGGCTGGCAACTGGCCCTGACCTGTCGTCAGCCCTGGGGGAAGCAGGCCAGGTAGCCTTCCCTACCCCAATTCGCCCGGAAGATTGCGAGCCAGGCCAGCCAGCTGATCAGCGAGGCTGGCGCCTCGGTCGAAGCTGAGGTGCCATCGGTCGCTCGGAAACCCCCAGTAACGGACGTCGGTGATTTGCCAATCAGGCCCCGCTTCGAGGTCAATGACGAGATCCACGCAACCACCATCAGGGCTGTCGATCTCACCCCGGCAGAAGATCACCTGGCCACGGCCCCCGACACCACCGACCCGCCCGGGCGCGAATCCGAGCGGGACCAGAACCGGATCGAGGATGTCCGTTACGAGGATCTCCGAACCCCGGTCCGGACCACCACGTCCTGGAACGAGGCCAGGACGAGCATGTCCCGACCGCGATCGAATGCGAGACCACGGCATGTCACGATTTCTTCGGACGCCATATCGGTCCAGAAGCGGCTTCTGATCAAGCGAGTGCCAGTTCTCCGACCCGGCCGTCGTCAGCCTCGTCGACAGGTCGTTCGGAGCCGCCTTGTCGGACGGGACGTCCGAGCCGGTCCTAGGCGCCGCGGGCACCGATTCCGTCACCCTCAAGGCAACCGCCAGGGGCACCGGCAACATGGTCCTCGAATACCGTCGGCCTTGGGCTGGTGGCAGCTCCGCCGAGTGGACCTACACGCTGACCATCAACGTCAGGCAGGGGGACTCGCAACGACGGGGCGCCGAGGACCCGACGCCCGGTCACTTCCCGAGCCTTCGAGCCATCGGAACTGTCCCGCTCGGCGCAGCGATTCCCGGCGAACGCTGTTCGCGACGCACGGCCCGGTCGATACTGGCACGGACATCGCAACAGACACGTGCGGAGGGTGTCATGGCTCGCGAAGAAGAGCGTCTTCAGCGTTCGCTCGAAACACCGCTCGTCGGGGGCCTTCCCGACGCGCCCGGCATCGTCGCGGCGATCCGCCTGACGCCGGGCGTGGGGCACCACATCAGGGGACTCGCCGACGAGCTGCTCGTCAAGGACTACCCCGGTGCCACGCTCCGCCGCTACGAGCGGGAGATGCTTGCGACGGCCGTTTCCGCGGCCAACGACTGCTTCTACTGCATGGACACCCACGGCGCGTACGCCTCGGCCCTCCTCGAGCGCCAGGGCGCCGTCGAGCTGACGCCGGTCATCGATCAGCTCAAGCTGGGGTCGTCGGACGGTCTCGGCGAGAAGATGGGAGCGCTACTGCACATCGCCCGAACCGTCCGCGGCGAGGCTCGAACCCTCACCGCGGCCGACGTCCAGGCGGCTCTCGACTGCGGCGCCACCGACGGCGACGTGCAGCTCGCCGTCCTCATCGCGGCCGCATTCTCGATGTTCAACCGCATGGTGGACGGGCTCCGGGCGCAAACCCCGCCCAACCCCGCGTCGTATCGCGCCCGCGCCGCCGAGATCGCCGAGCATGGGTACGACGACCCGCGCGTCGTATCGCTGCCCGGTCGGTCCTGACAGGTCCCCGCACGCTCAGCACTCCGGCAAGAGAGGTGCCAGATGGCCGACTCCTCGCCGCCCCCAGAAGGCATTGCGCTGGCCCACTTCATCGTCTCGGATGACGTCGAGCGTTCCCGGCGTTTCTACACCGAAGTACTCGGCGGTCGGGTGGTCTTCTCGAATGGGCCGGTCTACGTTGCGCTCGCCAACACGTGGATCATCATCAACGTCGGCGGCGGCCCGACGGACGACAAGCCGACGGTCACCCTGGAGACGCCGGGCGACCCCGACCGGGTTAGCAGCTTCCTCAACATCCGGGTCGCGGACATCGCGGCCGTGTACGCCGAGTGGAGCGCCCGCGGTGCGCAATTCCTGACGCCGCCGAAACAGCACGAGTACGAGATCCGGTGCTATATCCGCGATCCCGACGGGCATCTGATCGAGGTGGGGCAGACCACCGACCCGGACGGGGACTTCGCGCCCTGGCCCATCCCTCCAAGAACGTGACGCAGATCAAACCGTCGGATCCGACGGCCGCGGACCGCAAAGTCGCCGTCATCACCGGAGCCTCTCAGGGCATCGGCGCCGGGCTCGTCGCGGCGTTCCGCCAGGCCGGGTACTCGGTTGTCGCCAACGCGCGGTCGATAGGCCCCTCCGACGATCGCGACACCCTCACGGTCCAGGGCGACATCTCGCGAGCCGAAACCGCCGCGCTCCTCGTGGAGCAGGCGGTCGAGCGGTTCGGTCGGATCGACACCCTCGTCAACAACGCCGGGATCTTCATCGGCAAGCCGTTCGCCGACTATACGCCGGACGATCTTCTGGCCATCACCGCGGTCAACCTCGCGGGCTTCTTCTACGTCACGCAGCGGGCGATCCGGCAGATGCTGACCCAGGGCGGCGGCCACGTCGTGAACATCACGACCAGCCTCGTCGAGCATCCCCAGAGCGAGCGACCATCAGCGCTGGCGGCGCTGACCAAAGGCGGCCTGGCGGCCGTGACGCGATCCCTGGCCATCGAATACGCGTCTCGCGGCGTTCGGGTCAACGCCGTCTCGCTCGGCGTCATCGCGACCCCGATCCACGATCCGGCATCCTACGCCGGGCTGGCCGAGCTTCACCCCTTGGGTCGGGTCGGTGAGATCGCCGACGTCGTCGACGGAATCCTCTACCTCGAACGCGCCGCGTTCGTCACCGGCGAGATCCTGCACATCGATGGCGGCCAGGCCGCCGGAGGGTGACCCGCCAGGCGGCCGATCCGCGGGTCCGAAGGTCAGTGCAAGCGCCGCTCCCAGTCTCGCGGTACGCGGCCGGCCGGCCCCGGTGCGGGCTGGTCGAGTGGGTGGTGACGTGGCGGCGCCAGGTCGGGCCCGTCGAGATACTCCTGGGTCGCGTAGTCCCAGTACCAATCCTCGCCCGGCTCGAAGCTCGCGACGACAGAATGACCGGAATCTGCCGCATGCCGACTGGCGTGCTGGGACGGTGACGAATTGCAGCAGCCGACACGGCCGCACTGGGCGCAGCGGCGAAGGTGGAACCACCACCCGCCGGTAGCCTCGCACTCGGCGCAGCCCGTCCCGCTCGGCGGAACCGCTGGATCGATCGCACGGCCGTTGGACATCGACAGGTGGCTCCCTTCTCGGCCTCGCCGACACGACGCGGAGGTGCGGGCCGACACCGACTCGCCGGGGGTTGCAGGGGCCGGCCCTCTGGCGACGTGAGCGATTGTCCCGCGGAGTCCGCCTGCGCTCCACGACCGGCGCGCCTTGCGAGACCATCGGGCCGAGGCGGGCGGCGGGCGTCCGCCGAGCGAGTGGTCAGCCGAGCGACGCGACCCAGAGGATGGCGCTCTCGAGGACGAAGAGCCGGCCGCCGGCGACCTCCAGCAGACGACGCCACGACCTGGGTACAGGGCTTCGTCCTCCGTGACGGCATGCGGGATCAGATGCATCTCAAACACTCAGTCGGGCGACAGGCTCGGGTGGTGGCCTGGCCGAAGGACCGTGGATCGTGCCGGCGCGCCTGCGACTACGATCGGGCTGATGTCCGAGACGCCAAACCGACTGGCCGCCGAGACCAGCCCCTACCTGCTGCAGCACGCCCACAACCCTGTCGATGGGTACCCGTGGGGCCCCGAGGCGCTCGCGCGAGCAACGCAGGCCGACCGGCCGATCTTCCTGTCCATCGGCTACGCGGCATGTCACTGGTGCCACGTCATGGATCGGGAGTCGTTCGAGGACCAGGAGACTGCCGACATTCTGAACGCCGGGTTCGTATCGATGAAGGTCGAGCGCGAGGAGCGACCCGACCTCGACGCTGTCTACATGGCTGCCCTCCAATCGATGACCAGCGGAGGGGGCTGGCCGATGAGTCTCTTTCTGACGCCCGACGGACGACCGTTCTACGGGAGCACCTGCTACCCGCGGGATCCGCGATACGGCGTGGCGTCGTTCCGGGAGGTCCTCGCCGCAGTGACCACGTCATGGGCGGAGCGTCGGGCCGACGTCGAGGCCGCGGCCGATCGACTCACGGCCGAGCTGCGGGGCCGCACGACGGGCCCGGCCGACGAACCCGAGACCAATCCCCAGGACGCAGGTCCGAAGTCGCCCGCCGGCCGTACGGGTGGGCCTGCGGTGGTGCGACTGCCGGACGGACAGGCGAGCGAACGGCGAGCTGCTGTCATAACGGCAGCCGTGGACCGGCTGGTGGCCGACTTCGATTTCGAACATGGCGGCAGGGGTGTGCCGCCACGGTTCCCGCAGCCGGCGGTCATCGACCTGCTGCTGCGGCGGCGGCGCGGTACCGCGCGCGTTCCCGGTCTGGCTCGGGGCTCTCGACTTCGCTTCGGCCCGGACGATGGGCACGCTCATCAACGCGAAGGATTTCGACAACCAGTTTCGGCCTCACCTCCTGCTCGCTCGCCATGCACCGCATACGGTGCGAGCATGCCGAGCCGTCGGGCACGAGCGTGGACAGCGTCGATGTCGTCGACGGCGAAGGACAGTGACTTCGGCCCGGGCGTCGGTGGCATGCCTCCCTGAGAGACGTCGAGCACAGCGACGATCACGCCACCAGAGTCAAAGTAGTGTCGAGCCCCGGGATGGCGTCTGCCCTCCTGGCCGAAGATTTCGGCGTAGAGGGGGGTGGCCTGCTCGAGATCGCCGACCTCGAGAATGACTCGGAACAACTTCGGAGAATCCGTCATCGCTGGGCTCCTTCGTTATTGAGCGTCGACCAGATGACCGCCATGTCGGTTCGGGCGTCGAGGGATCGAGCAGGGCGAGCCAGCACCCGACGACGCGCCGCAGCCGATCGCGTTCGAGGCGATAGACGACGTTGCGGCCGTCACGCCGGACGGTCACCAAGCCGGCGGCTTCGAGGACGTGGAGATGGCGGGTGGTGGTCGGCCAACTGTGAGCGAAGCGCTGCGCCAAATAGCCCGACGGCAACTCGCCGCCACGGTGCGACAGCAGAACGACGATATGGCGCCGTACCTCGTGAGACAGCGCCGCGAAGGCCGATTCGATGTCTTCAAGCCGGGGCGGGATGTGTTGGCCGACGACGCCGACCGTGCCCCAACTGAGGGCGGCCAGGGCGACGGCAAGCGTTCCGCCGATGGAACGGCGCGAACCAGCAGGCATCTTGGTGCTCTTGTGCTTCGGGTCCAGACACCAAGGGCGACCCAAAGCACACGACAGCGTCGACTGCCGGTCTCTACCTCACAGGGTGCCCCGCCTCAGCAGGGCGGAGGGGACAGGAGCAACATCACGCGGATACCTCGTAGACGGACCATCCTAGCCGACTCGGGCGTTGAGCCGTCCCGTCATCCGAGCACCGTCAATCGTCATCTCGCGGACCTTCGGGCGCGGTCGGGCCTGACGACGGAGCAGCCGATCTACACCGGGCGGGCCGAGGGCTGGCTCGTCGTGCCGAGCCTCGAGCCCAGCTGAGCAAGATGTCGCCGCCAACGATGGTGCTGCCCGACCGGACCAGCGTGTCGCGGCACATCGCCTGACGGCTCGCCTACACGTCGCTGGGGCCGGGTACGTCGTAGCGCAGCGATCGCAAGCGGAACTCGCCATACATGAACGGGCCTTCGGCCCGGTCCCAGACCGCGCCACCCCATGTCGGCAGCCGCATCCCGCCGAGGTCCCGGTACTCGCCGATCGGCGTGTTCCAGCGACACGGGACCAACACCCCGTTGCTTTGATCCGGCCGGTCGTCCGACCAGAAGTCGATGAGCTCGTCGCGCTCGTTGAAGATCAGGGTCGCCGACACCCGGTACGGCCCGTTGGTGAAGGTGACGAGCGTGCTGCGATCGTCGATGGGCTGCCACGCTAGGCGCTCGTCCACCAGGGCGCCAGGCGCCATGAAGCACCAATCGTTGAGGACGGTCACGCTCTCGGCGCCACTGATCCCGGGCCCGGCCTGGTCCACGATGGTCTTGAGGTCGAGGAGCCTGACCTGGAAGGTCGCCGCCGCATCCCGATAGAGGTGCAGCGCGCGGACGGGGACCCCGAACATCCGGGCCTTCATGAGGAACAGGCGCGCTGGTCGGCCGAAGAAGCTGTACTGGACCGAGGTGGACACCATGGGGTTGGCGCCGGGCTTCCGGCGCATGAGCGCGTCGAACGCGACCCGGACGTTCTGGGGGCGAGGGCGTCCGACCGCACCCGAAGCGCGGATGTATCGCTGAACCGGTGCCGGTAGGCGCTCGAGGTCGGCCTCGATCAGCAGCGAGGCGGCGCCGAGCGGTTGCCGCGCAAACTCAGTGGTGACGGCGTCAGCGTGGCGCGTATCGAACGAACTCATGGGTGACCCCTACCCGAGAGGGCTCGGGGCGTTGTCGCGGACGAACATGACGTAGGCCACCAGGGCCAGGATCACGACGTTGATCGCGACGCCGGCGAAGGTCTCCGGCAACCCGAGCAGGCAGACGACCAGGGACACGACGGCGAGGACGACCGTCAGGCCGAGGGCCCATCGCTCACCGCGCCAGACGCCGTAGCCGGCCGCCAGAAAGCCGACCGTCAAACCCAGCCACACCAGGCCGACGACCCGCACTCCGGCATCGCCGACGTCCAACGCTCCGTTGAGGAGAGTGGTTCGATAGGCAAAGCCCTCGAGCGAGGCGATCTGCCAAGGCGTCACGAACCCGATGAGATGGATGACGCCGTGCAGAGCCAGGAGGATCGCCGCGACGCGCCTGGTCACGCGCATTGCTCGCGAGGAGAACTGGTCAACGCGAGGCCCAACAGGATGGCGGCAGTCACGGTGACCGCGCCATAGATCAAGATGGGCGGCGCCTCGACAGCGAGGCCGGCCGCGGCGTCGAAGGCGAAGATGGCGAGGACGGAGAGTCCGAGGATGACCAGGAACGCGAGGCCCGCCACGGCACTCGCCGGACCGCGGCGATCACGGCGGATCAACCAGACGGCAGCAAGCGTGATGAGCGGGACGGCGAAGGCAAGGTCAAGCACCGGGGATCTCGGCCGACTCGGCTCGCCTCTTGATGCCCTTGAGCATCCGCCGTTCCATGGCGAAGTCGCCCATCTCCATCAGGATGAAGTTGAAGAACGCGAGACCCCGCGTCTTCCATCTGTAGTCCTGCTTCATGCGGGTCACGAGCCGAGTGCCGCCACCGGGCAGCGGCGTCAGGCGCCAGGTCCAGGTGCTGTCGGGTTTCTCGGTGGGGTTCGGCCGGTGGACCCAGACCATCCACTCGTCGGTCTCGAAGGCGGTCACCGTGTAGGCGATCGCCAGGCCGCGCATTTCCTTGAACATCGGCATCAGGTCGCCGGCGGCGGGGTGCTGGTACTCCTCGAGGATGCGCTCGGCGCTCCGCTGACTCGCGTTGTCGATCAGGTCGTACGTGTAGAAGCCAGCCCTGCGGTAGCCCAACTGCACGATCCAGGGCCACACTCGCTCGGGCGGCGCGTCGACCGTGATCGCTCTGGTTGCATTGAACTGCGCCCTCCGCACGACGTCGTCACCCGGCATCGGGCCGTGCACCTCGTCCGAGGTGGCTCCCCACCGGAGGTGCCAGGGGCGGACCAGCGGGGCTGTCACAAACCAGGGGATCGCGGTCAAGGCATCGAGGACCAGGGCGATTGTCCTTGCGGCTCCGCGCTCGGAGGGGCGATCTACCGATGGCGCCATTTCTCTCACCTCGTCCGGTCGTGGAGCGGCGGGAGGCCGACCTGCGCCAGCCACCGCAGCGCAACCACCACAATCGCGGCTCGGAAGATCCCGTAGATCGCCTGCAGCGGCGGCTCGTTGCTGTAGCCGATGATGGCGATCTCGACGGCAACCCAGATGAGCAGACCAGCCCCGACGATGAAGGCGGCGGTGGGCGCGAGCGGATGTCGTCGCCAAGCTAGGCGAGCCGCGACGAGCGGCCCCAGTCCCAGGACGCCGAACAGGATGAACCCCGGCACAAAGTACGTGTAGAAGGGCGAGCCGGCCAACGCCGACAGGGGCAGCGGCATGATCTCGCCTCGAGGCGCGATCATCAGGACGAGGCCCCCACCCAGCGCGCCCACGCCCAACAGGACTTCGACCACGACAGCCGCCTTCGCCATTGCGCCCAGGGGCTGCGTGTCTCGACTCGTACCCCTCTGAGAGGCTTCTATGCCTGGCCTGTGCTTGGGTCGCCGTCGGCACGACCGGACAGGTAGCCCCCGAAGGCGATCACCCAGAGGATCACCGGGTAAACGATCCAGCGCTCGATCCCGCCGATGCCGAACGCGGCCATCGGGCTGCCGTCACCCAGGAGGATGTAGGAGACGAGGGTCAGGAGCGACACGGCTCCCAGAAGGAACGAGATCACTCGGAACGGCGCGGACGTGACACGGGCCGCGCTCATCGCCGCGACTCCGCCGGCGACGAAGGTGACCATCGCGAAGATCGCGTGCGGGGCGCCGGTGTTGCCGGGAAAGAGGCCCACGCCGAGAGCGCCAATGCCGAGAACCGTCATCGGGATGGTGACCGATCGTCGGCCGAACACCCGATGGACGAACCACGAGCCCGCGATCACCAGGATCCCGATGGCCGCCATGGACAGGTCGAAGATCATCGCCGACGGCTGGAAGATGACGCTATTGGGCGGTTGGGTCCCGCCGAGGTCGCTGATCTCGTTGCCGCCGGTGGTGAAGGTGGTGGGGTAGAGCGCCTCGGCCGTGATGATCCCCATCAGGATCGTCACGCCGGCGATGGTGAGCAGGGCGCCGCCAAGACGCAGGTCGGTCGCCCAGGCACGACCCGCGGCCGCAACCCTCGTCACGCTTGCCGGCAGGGTGCTGCTCGTCGTCGTCATGCGGTCGCCGCCAGCGTGTCCGTCCGCTTTGCGGACTCGCGCGTGCCGTCCGGGCCAGCGACCACGTACAGGAGCATCGCGAGGAACCCGAAGCTCAGGAGCCCCAGGACCAGCAGGGCGATGAACCAGGCCTTGTCGTCGACGCGTGCGGTGTTGAGGACGGCACCGATCCAGGCAATGAACTGGCCGAGTGTCCCGCCGATGACGGCGAGGATGCCGACGATCGCGAGTCCGGCCATGGACCAGGTGAACGCCGACGGATGGACCCCGACCACGTCCGGGCCATCCATGATGAACGTGCCGTTGACGTAGGCGAGGAACAACCCGGCGCCGAGGAGCACGAGGCCGCCGACGATGGCGACGAGGCTTCCGACGAAGATCTTAGTGACGGTCGACTTGGACATGACGGGTGCTCCATCCGGGTACGAGTTGGTTCGATGCCCATCAGACACCCGCCAGGAGACGCCGCGATCTCGCCGCGACGGAGCCTTGGCCGACCAAGTGTCTCGTCAAGCCTTCGGCGTGTCATGACGATCCGTCACGACTCCCAGCCGAGGCGGGCCTGACCGTCGGGCGCCGCTCCGCGCTTGCATCCAAGGACGCTCCCGACTGGCTTCTGAGGCGTAGCACCCCTGCTCTCACTTGGAGAGGTGGATGAGTGAGGGGAGGGAGCGGAGACACACGTACGCGTGCGTGAGGCGCTCGCGGCCGGGCCCGACCTTCGGCTGGTCGAGCCCTCGGAATGGGACGCACCGAATCAATCACCCGTCCCTGATTGGCCTTAACACCCCCGATGTCTCCGATGACTGCCGGAGACACCGGAGACACCGGAGACATCAGGGAGAGGTATCGCACGCGGGCGCGTGAGCCCGGACCGTCTGCGGGGCCGGGCGTCGTGGCGGTCCCCCGATTGCCCAGGATCCCGGGGAACGCAGTGACGCGAGGACCGGCCGGTCCGCCCGCCGCTCGCCCACCCGCGGCGGTCGCAAGTGCTGGCGACAGGGCCGATCGCTCCTTCTCCTCGGGTTCACCACCAGCACTCAAAGGGTGAAGAGCGTGAAGGGGGGCACCTGCCCGCGGGCGTGCCCGCACGCGAGGCCAGCCCCGATCCGCCGTCAGGCCCGCGGTCGGATCGATTCCGGCCACCTTGCCGACGGCGCCCACCGGAGCGAATGTCGTCCCCATGGAGAAGCCCGGGGCCGACGCGGCATGACGGCCCGCTGCCTGCCGACCTCCCTCGACGGCGTCGCCGGCCTCCGGGCGGCCCGCTGGTTCCGCGAGAGCACGGCGGGCCAGTACGACAACTTCGGCCCGGACGCGCAGCGGGAGCAGCAGGACCGGGCGATCGAGCGGTGCGGCCTGGTCGACACGGGGCTCGAGTGGTCGGCCGCGGCGTCGGGCTGGACCACGGCCTGGCGGACGCCCGCCTGGGACGCGATGCTCGCCGCCGCCCGGGCCGGCGCGTTCGACCTGCTCGTGGTGGGCTACGTGTCGCGCTTCCTGCGCAACCTCAAGCAGACGCTCATCGCGATCGAGGACCACCTCGCGGCCGCGGGCGTCGCCGTCCTGTTCGCCGACGAGCGGCTCCTCACGAGCGATCCCGGCCACTGGGACCAGTTCGTCCGCGAGGCCCACGAGGCCGAGGCGTACAGCCGCAAGCTCTCCAAGCGGGTGCGCGAGGGGTACAGCACCAAGCGCCGCCGCCTCGGCGTGCCGGGCGGCAACCGGGCGCCCTACGGGCTCGTCCGGGAGGGCCACCCGTCCGTGCTCCGGGTCGACGAGGCGAGGGCGGCCGTCGTCCGGCGCGCCTACGAGCTCGGCGCCACCGGCGCGACCGACCGGGAGGTCGCGCTGGCGACGGGCCTCAAGGAGGCCCACGTCGCCGAGATCCTGACGAACCCCGTCTACGCGGGCCGGCTCCGGACCGGCGAGCCGGCGGGGGTGGCGCCCGTGGTCGAGCCCGCCCTCTGGTCACGGGTCCAGACGGCCAGGGAACGGCGGCGGACGCGGACGCCGGGGCGGATCGTGAAGCGCCGGTACGCCCTGCGCCTCCGGTGCCTCGGCTGCGGGCGCTACCTCTACGGGGACGTCGGCCGGTACCGCCACCCGTCGCCCACGTGCGACGCGTTCCGGGCGGCCGTCCCGGTCGTCCGGCGGCGGCGGACCGAGGCGCACGACACCCGGGTCAAGGGGCACTCCTACCCGCAGGCGTGGTACGAGGACGCGGTCGGGGCGCTGCTCGGCAGGGTCGGCGCACTCGACGACGCGACCCTCGCCGCGGTCGTCCGGCTCCACGCCGCCCACCGGCCCGAGGCCGACGAGTCCGCACTGGCGCGGATCGAGCGGGAGCGCGAGGCGGCGACCCGGAAGCTCGCCCAGACCCGCGACGTCGTCGCCTGGCAGACCGCCATGGGCCGGCTCGACGCAGCCGAGGCGCTGGCGCGCCAGCCCCTCGAGGGCCACCGCCTGACCGCCCCGGAGGTCGTCGCCTACCTGCGCTCGCTGCCGAGCCTGTGGGCCGACTCAGGCCCCGAGGCGCGCCAGGCGATCGCCACGGCGGTCTTCGCCAGGATGCACGTGCTGGGGTTCGAGCGGATGGAGTACGAGCTCACGTCGGACGCGATCGCGCTGGGTCTCGACGGGGCGCTGCCCGCGACGGTCGAGCTCGGCGACCAGATCGGTGAGTTTGGTCGGGGCGAGAGGACTGGAGGCTCCGGTAGTCGGCTCATCCGCGGCTGTCAGGTGGTCATGGCGAGCGAGTGGACGCCCACAGGCGTCGATCGCACCGCCTGAGATTCTTCAGCCCGCACCACCCGGAGAAACGGGCCCATCGTTCGCGCTCAAGCCGGGTCCGCTGGTCGCGGGGCAACGTGTCGGCGCGCAGCGCGCCGAGGGCTCGCCTACTGGAACACCGTGTCCAGCCAGTACGCGTCTGCACCGACGCATGCGCCGCTCACATGGGACCCGCCGACAATCGCTACCTTGCCCGCTGCATTGAGCACGTCGAAGGCCGTGCCCTCACCGAAGCGCACGGTGAAGCCCGGCGGCCACACGAGCTCGATGCGGCCGCTGGTGATCGCGTCGTCCAGCCAGACCTTCCGGGGATCGCTTGCCTTGGCGACCAGCACCGCATCCAGCCCGACGCCGGCGCAGGCGCGAGGCGTTTCGTCAGGGCCGAGGACCATGCCGGGGTCAGACGGCAAGAGGTACTCGTTCGGGCCAAGCGTGGGCGCAGCGGTGGGAGCCGGCCCGGCGCACCCGGCTACAAGCAGCGCGGCCGCCACAAGACACAGGACAGGTCGCATCGCATCACCCCGTTCGCGGGACGCGGCCCGATGCTCCGGGTCTTCCCTCCGGACGTCAAGGGCGCATTGGCGGTTCCCGGCCTCGGACGTATGGCGACTTGGAGGTCACCCCTACGCCGCGCACGATCCCGAAATCGTGCGTGTGTGCGTACCGGCCGTCAGGGATTGGCGGCTCCGGTACCCGGCAGATCCGCGGGTGCGCGGTGTCGATGGGCGACGAGGGCGCGCCACAGGACCTCGATCGCACCGCATGAGGGCACTCCGCGCGGGCGTAGTCGTCGACGGGTGCGGGCGGAGCGCCGCGGAGACGACGGCGCGTCGCCAGGTGAGCCTTCCTCAAGCCGCGCGGGCGGCGACGGAGCACGACACCCTGAAGGATGCCGGGTCGGGGTGGGAGAAGGTGATGAGGACGTCAAGCGCCCCTGCGGTCGGCACGTCCACGTCTGCCCAGCACCGGCTGAGGAGGTCGAACGCCCGGCTGCCGTCCGGCGCGTAGGACGGCACGTCGTAGGTGCCGAGGACCGACACGACGAGGCGATGCTCGCCTGGCGTGGCCGTGGGCCCGGCAACAGCCGGCTTCGGGTCGCCCGGCACCCACCAGGGGTCGGCCGCCGACGGCCGCCACTCGTCGGGCACCGCGGTGCCGGCCGGGACCAGGCTGAGCGTCGCTGTGCAGCTGTAGGGAAAGTTGTTCACGCAGTTGAGGCGGGGACCCGCGAAGCGCACGTGCACGGGGATGGCGGCGGGCGGGCTCGAGGGCGCGGGCGGGGCCGTGGAGGGAGGGGGCGGAGAGGGCGTCGTGCTCCGCGGAGGCGTCGACCCGCACCCAGCGAGGCCGAGGACCGCGAGCGACACGATGAGTGCGACCGGCAGGGTCAGCAGACGCCGGGTCTCGCCCCGCTCGTGTCGCCTCGCCCAGAGGACTCCCCGCATCGCTCCTCCCCGTTCGCGGGACGCGGCCCGATGCTGCGTGCCCCCGATCTTGACGTCAAGGGCGCCAAGGCGGTTCCAGACCGCAGACCCCTGTCCACGCCGCGCCCGACCCCGAAATCGTGCGTCTTTGGGCATCTGCCGTTTAGTGGATTAGAGCCGCGGGTAGTCGGCTCATCGGCGGATGCGAGGTCGTCGTGGGCGGCGAGCGCCCGCCGCTGGACATCGGTCGCTCCGCATGACCCGCGGAATGGTCGAGGGCGAGCTGCGACGCGAGGAGACGCGGACGCAACGAGAAGGGGGCGGGGTTCGTCGTAGCCTATGTCGGGTTCCTTGCCTAAGGGGGGTCGTGTTGCGACGCATCGCTGCCACCGTCGTCATCGTCCTGGTCGCCGCGTGCGCCGCGCCCAGCTCGTCGACACCCTCGATCGCGGCGGTGTCGCCGTCATCCCGCACGGACCAGTCACCGCCGGCCACCGCGTCAGCGACCCCCTCGCCCAGCGCCCCCGCCGATTGGACCGCGCTCCACTGGGCTGCCCCCGCGCTGACGGCCGCGTACGAGAACGTCTCGGACGTGGTGTCGTGGAAGGGCGGGTACGTCGCGGTCGGCTCGTTCCAGAACGCCGACGGCGGCGTCCAGGCCGCGGCGTGGTGGTCGCCCGACTGGCAGACGTGGACCCGCACCCTTCTCGACGCCCCCGCTTCCGGCTGGTCAAGCCTCAGGAGCATCCTCCCGGTCGGTGCCGGGCTGGTCGCGGTCGGGGTCTCCGGCCAGACGAAGTGCGTGCCGCCCGAGGGCGAGGGCCAGGTCTGCGCACCCACGCCGGTCGCATTCTGGACCACTGCCGATGGCCAGCACTGGACGGCCATCGCCGCGCCGGCGGCGATGGCGGGCCTGACCGTCGACGCCGTTGCGTCCAACGGGAGCCTCCTGGTCCTAGCAGGCGACACCGGCTGGAGCAAGCCGGCGGTCTGGACCACGACGGACGGGACGACTTGGCGCCCCGAGGCGTTGCCAGCCGCCTTCAGGGACGCCCACTTCGCCGGCGCTGCCGCGGTTGCGACCGGCTTCGTGCTGACCGGGTCGACAGGCGGCCAACAGCCCCAATGCTGTGCGACGGGGAAGAGCGACACGACCCCTGCGGCCTGGGCCTCCTCGGACGGCATGACGTGGGAGCCGGCCGTTGTGAATGGCGCGACGGGCGCCGTCGGCGACCAGATCGGGCCCGACTTCGTCGGGGCCGCCGGCATCGTGGCATGGGGCGGCCGCGACGCCTCGTACGGGTGGAGGTCGCCGGACGGGCAGCACTGGAGCGCCCTTCCCAGGACAGCAGGGTATCCCGTGATCCCGAGGGCGTCGGACGGCACCCGGATCGTCGGCGACTCCTACGCCGCCAGGGACCAGGAGGCCTTCTGGGTCTCGTCCGACGGTGTCACGTGGCACGAGCTCAGGGCCACCGGTGCGACCGATCAGATGCCGGCCTGGACCGGGGCCGGCGTGGGGACCGCCGACGCCGAGTTCCTGTTCGCGGACGGGCTTGGGCTCGCCGGGCAGAACGGCACGACGCAGTCTCTGCTCTGGTTCGCCCGGGCACAGACCGGGTCGTAGAGGCTGGCGCGGGTCACCGAGTCAGAGCCGGCGGCAGCCGACCGGCGCAGGTTCTGCCCTGCACACGCACGCCCGTGGGCGAGCTCGACAAGATGAACTCGGTCGCCAAGACGAGCTCCTGTCACCAAGGAGTGAGTCGCAGCCCGGACTACCCGCGCCCGAAATCGTGCGTCTGTGGGCATCTGCCGTCTAGTGGATTAGAGCCACCGGTAGTCGGCTCATCCGCGGGTGCGAGGTCGTCCTGACGAGCGAGCGGACGTCGATGGGCCTCGATCGCACCGCCTGAGGCCGTGGCCGATCCGCCACGCCGGACGGCGACAGCCCGGGCGGGTCATGCCTCAGGAGGACGCCGGCCGCAGGGGTGAGAGCTCAATCACCATTGCGGCGACGGGCTCAGCGGTGCACGCCTCGCCACACGGCTTGTCCCACAACGCGACCGTGACGCGACGGCCTTCCCGCTGCCAGCCGGGGTCAACCATCACGGAGTCGGTCGCGCCGGGAGCGATTGGCCCTCGCTGGCGCTCGAGCTCGCCGAAGGCCTGGCAGGTCTCGAACTGGGCAAACTCCCAGCCCGATACCCGGTAGTAGTACGTCTGTGCCGTGTGGTTCGAGATCTCGATCGTCGCCCGGTCCGTCGAGATCGCGGTGATGCCCGGGATTCCGGCCAGCCGGTAGGGCGGCCAAGTCCGGCCGGGACAGAAGGTCGCCGTCGAAGGCGGCGTGACGGTCGACGTCACGGGGGTTGGTAACGTCGGCGTCGGCCTTCCGGCGCCAGCCGTGGCGGATGCCGACGGCGTCGGGGTGCCCGTGGCGGACGGCCCGGCGCAGGCGGCGACGATCAGCGCCGCTGCCGCCAACCTGAGGACTCCTCGCATCCAACCACCCCGTCTGTGCCCCAAGGCCCGATGCTGCGGGCCTCCCGTCGCCGGACGTCAAGGGCGCTCCGGCAGTTCCCGACCGCAGACCCCTCTCTACGCCACGCCCGACCCCGAAATCGTGCGTCTGTGGTATCTGCCGTTTAGTGGAATAGAACCTCCGGTACCCGGCAGATCCGCGGGTGCTCAGTCGTAGTCGGGGGCCAGCGCCCGTCGCTCGGCCTGGACCGCATTGCATGAGCACCGACGTCATCGCGAGCACGCCCGAGCCCAATGCCCACCACAGCGTCGCCTAGGAGGACGATGCTCCCGGAGGTCGCAGGAGGACCCACGCGACCGCAGCCGAAAGGCGCGAACAACGCGAGCCGGTCAGTTGGCCTTCGACCTCCGCGTGGGCTTGCCTCGACGGCCCAACCCCCTCTGGTCTGTAGAAGGCGTCCAGGTCCATCGACCGGGCGAGGTCCACTGGGAAAGACACGATGCTCTTGATGACGGCTTCGTCGGGGTCGAGGATCGCATCGGCACCTACCCCGGCCAGTGCCAGCCGTGCCTCGACGTATACCGAGAACGCACGCACGCCCGGGCGGATCTCTGCTCCCCGGAACAGGCCGCTCGCCGGCCTCCAACCACCCTCGTTGTCCGAGACGACCTGAGTGGGGTGGACCTTCCGGAGCAGGATGGCGCCTCCCTCGACCCTTTCCTCGACCATCGTGCTCGCTCGCGGCTGTCAGACGGCGCGGAATGCTCCGAGCTGGTCCTCAACAAGTCGTGCGTCTGCCGGGAGCACGCCCTCCCACTCCTCGCCACTCGCCGCGTCGAGGTAGTTGGCGAGTACCGGCTCGTCGCGCGGCGGAACGTAGAGCACCAGCTGGCGCATGCCCTGATGCCACTCGATCGTCACGCCACCATCCGACACGGGCACGATGGTCGGACGCATCACCGATTGGGCAAGCAGATCGAGGACGACTCGATACGCGTAGTCGAGGGACATCAGCGCCGGGACTTTGCCTTGCTCCCCATCCCACCCAGGGGCGAGCGCCCGCAGTTGCTCGACCTGCTGAACGACGGTCTCTCTGTCTCGGCGGAGGCGCCACTCCCGCAGCTCGGTCACGTTGCTGGTGGCCGAGCTCGCGGTCGACGCCTGGTAGCGACGGTCAACGTCGCGATCAGACAGGTATCGCGGTTCAGCCGTCGGCGCCAAGGTCATCGTGTTCTCCCCCACCGTCGGTGCATGGCTTCGGTCGTGACATCCCCGAAGGATCGTACAACCCACGCTCGAGCGACATCGAAGAATGCGAGCGTCCCGTCGACGTCGCGCGACGGCACAGGCCCGCGTGCGGTGACCTGCAGCGAGAGGATCGACGCGTTGTCGGACGCACGAGTGGCTGTGCCGGCGTTGATGGTAAGCGCGCCGGCGTGACTCGGTCCGATCGCGAAGGGCATCCGGACGGCGAGCGTGCCCGCATCGGGCTCCAGCGGGAAGCCGCTAGCAGACTGATCGAAGAACTTCACGACGTCGCCCAGCCTCAACCCGCCCTCGAGCGGGATGTGATTGATGTACGTCACCTCGCCAGCGATCGGCTCGATCGACCCGATCCCGGCGTCGCTGATGTGGGCGGACAGCCGCTCGAAGTCGGCACGAAACGCCTCACGCAGAACGGGATAGCGTGGATACTCCTCGGTCCCGTCAACCTTCCGCCAGTTGCGGCCGAAGAAGTCGTTCTGCACCTGGATGAGATCGGTCTTGGCCTCGTTGAGGAACCACAGCCTCGGGGTGGGCATCTGCGCGAGCATCCGAATGGTTGGCTGCCCGCTCGGGTCGGGTTGCGCACGGTCAAGGCGGCCCTGCTCCTCGACCACCGGGAAGCGGTCCGCGTAGAGCGTCCGCCACGCATCGACCACTGCGACGAGACCCATGCGGGGCAGCAAGCGGAAGTCAACAGACAGCGCGACCTCGACAACAGGCGGCGCATCGAAGTCGAGGATCGGTGCGGGTCCGGTTCCGTGCACGTCAACCATGTGTGTGTGCAATTTAGCGGGTCTACTTGGCTCGGACCTCCGCTGACCGACAGGTCCGCGGGTGCGCGGTGTTGATGAGGCAGTCGCCAACGAGTGGTCGACCCCATTCTGCCCGCCGGAAGCCCCCGGTCAACTGACCGATACCGGCCGGGCGGCGCCCGGCGGACCATCAGCCCGTGGTCCGCAGCATCGCTCCCACCTGCCCCGCCGCGGCGGGGCCTCGCCTACTGGTCGGCCGCACCCTCCCCTGTGCCGACCCGGCCCGCCCCGTCCGTTATCGGGGCACCTTCTCTACTCCGGCCGCGCGACGCAGCGGCTCCGCCTGACGTGGCGGCAGGAGGAGACGACGCGGGCCTGACGCAGCGCGAGCTGCTGATGGAGATGCGCGAGGACATCCGCGGCCTCAAGGCCGCGGTCGACGCGATCGCCAATGACCAGGCGCTCGGCGTCGAGCGGAGGGCCGCCATGCAGCGGTCCGCCGACTCGATCTACGCCCGGCTCGACGGGCACGACCGCGACCTCGACCGGATCCTCGCCTGGCAGAACCGCGCCGACGGCGCCCTGGTGCTCGCCCGCTGGGCGCTGGGCGCGTCGCTCGTGAGCCTGGTCGCCGTCGGCATGCAGCTCGTCGCCGCCCTGGCCAAGGCCGTCAACCCCTCTCTGCCCTGACCGGAGGACCCCCTGTGGCCGACGACCTCTCGACCTACGGCCTCGGCGCCCTGCCCGACCCGCCCGACGACCGGGACTACCCGGTGTCCTGGTGGGCTACGTCGCCCGGTGGCAGCGCAACCTTCGGCAGACGCTCAACCTCCTCGAGGACGACCTCCACCCCGCCGGCGTCGCTGTCTGGTTCTGCGACGAGGAGCTGCTCTCGAGCAGCGAGCGCCACTGGGACCAGCTCGTGGACGAGGCCAAGGGCGCCGACTCGTGGCTGCGCCGGCACCGCCGACGCGTCCGCGAGGGGTACGCCGCCAAGCGGGCGACCGAGCACGACCCCGGCGGCCACCCGCCCGTCGGCTTCCGGCGGAACCCCGACACGCGCCTCCTCGAGGCCGACCCCGACCGAATGGCCGTGGTGCGCCGGGCATTCGAGCTCGCCGCCGAGCGCAAGACCGACCGCGAGGTGGCGGCCGCGACGGGCCTGCCGCTGTTCACCATCCGGGGCGCGCTCACCAGCCCGCTCTACGTCGGCCGCCTGCGCACCGGCGAGCGCGCCCACTGGGCCCCGGTCGTCGACCCCACCCTGTGGGAGACGGTCCAGGCCGTGCGCGCCTCGAGGCGGACCCGCGACGGCCGTCCCCCGGTGCGTCGCGCCTATGCCCTCACGATGCTCCACTGCTCCGACTGCGGCCGCCACCTGATCGGCGACACGGGTCGCTACCGGCACCCCGACGCCTGCGAGGCGTTCACGTCCGTGCGGCGGGAGCCGCGCAAGCGCCTCCAGGGCCAGCGCAGGAATATGCCGGGCGCCAGCTACCGCGCCGACGAGTACGAGGCCATCGTCCGGGAGGTGCTCGCCCACGTGTCGCTCGGCGCCGAGCACATCGCGGCGGTGGTGGGCGAGACGCGCGACGCCGAGCCCGACCGCATGGCCATCGCCCGGATCGGGCGCGAGCGGGATGCCGCCCTGGCCCGCTACCGGCGCGACCGGGACCTGCGGAGCCTCGAGCGGACGATGGCCGCCCTCGACGAGCAGGAGGCGGAGGCAAGTGCCGGAGGGCCGGTGACGGCGCTCGAGGCGTCCGAGGTGGTGGCGTACCTGCGCGACCTGCCGCGGCTGTGGGACGACGCGCCGGGCTCGAGGCGTGCCCTGGCAGAGGCGCTGTTCGAGCGGGTCGAGGTCCTGGGGCTGCGCCGGATGCGGATCGAGCCGACGCCGTCAGCAGTCGCCGCGGGCCTCGTGGAGGCGTTTTCACGCGCATCTGCTGGTTATGGTCGGGGCGAGAGGGCTAGCGCCTCCTTAACTCAGCAATCGCTTCGCTTCCTGATGATCAACCGCACGCCGAGGGAGTCACTCCCGGCCACGGCCCGAAGCGCATGAGAGACGGGTACCTGCGCGGCGCACTCCCGAGGAAGGCGACGCAGCGCCAGATGGACGTGCTCGCAGCCTACGTTGCCGCCGGCGGGTCGGTCCGAGATGCGGCCGACCTGGTGGGCATCCGTCCGAGCACCGTGAAGCGTCACCTCGCCGACCTTCGAGCACGGTCGGGCCTGACGACCGAGCAGCTGATCTATGCGGGACGGGCAGGCGGTTGGCTCGTCGTGCCGAGCTTGGAGTCCGTCGGTCCTGAGGCGTAGAGCCCCGCCCCCTCGCGGTCACGGGTACAGTCAAGTCTCTGGAGTAGCTGCCTAGAAGGCCCGCCGTGCTCTGCCGCCAGCAGGATGGCCTCGTTGAGTAAGGGAGTCATCCGGCTACACCTGTTCTCGGCGAGAGCTCGAGCGAGCCCGTGGTGGGGATCGTTGTTGCACCACGCGTGCAGTGGAGACCGCGTGCACTGGATGAAGGCGCCTCCGAGGCCCCTGTGCTCCCCTTCCGGGGTTGGACGTCGAGTCCGCCGACTACGATCTACCCAATGCCGTCAGTGAATCTCCGACTCGACCGCCGTCAGCTGCTACGCGTCATCGCAGTCGCCGCAGCCTCGCTCGTCACGGCCACCTTGGCAGTCGCCGTGCTCGAGAGTCAGGTGGGCGTGCCGAACGCGTCGATCGTCTATCTGGCGGCCGTCGTCACGGCGGCGATCGTAGCGGGTACCGCGGGTGCGGTTCTCACCGCCATCGGATCGTTCCTCGCGTACGACTACTTCTTCACCGCGCCCTATCACACGCTCACGATCACAGATCCCGGCGAGTGGCTGAGCGTCATCCTGCTGCTGGTCGTCGGGACCGTGGTCGGCCAGCTGGCTGCAACGCAGCGTTCGCGCGCGACCGATGCCAGAGCGCGCGAGCGCGAAGCGAGGTCGTTGTTTCGGATCAGTCGAGCCCTGGCAACGCGCCGGTCGACCCCCGCGGCACTCGAGACGGTCGCCGAGACGCTGCTTGCGGAGACGCGCATGACCAGGGTGTGGATCGTCATCGAGCGGGGCGACCGCGAACAGGTCGTCGCCGACACCGGCGGCGAGCAGCGCCCGCCGCGGTCAAGCGTTGTCGGCGTGCTCCAGCAAATGCCGGGTGACGAGCCGGCACGCTGGCAGCGGATCCATCATCCATCCGCTGGGGGCAGCCGCAAGATGAACGGCACCGGTGTCGCCGCGTACCGCGTTCGGATCGAGAGTGATGACCGTGTGCTCGGCTCCATCTGGTCCCTCCGCGATCACGCGGCACGGGAACCCGACCGCACCGAGACCCGCCTGATCGCGCTGGCCGCCGACCAGACAGGCCAAGCGCTTGCGAACGACCGGCTCGCCGAGGAGGCGCGTGACGCCGAGGTCATGCGCCTGAGCAACGAGATCAAGTCCGCGCTGCTTCAGTCGGTCTCCCACGACCTTCGGACGCCACTCGCGACCATTCGGGCGGCCGCAGGGACGATGCGTCCACGTAACCAGCCCCGGGTCAAGGACCAAGAGGACAGTGCCGATGCCATCGAGCGCGAGGTCGAGTACCTGAACCGGCTCGTGACGAACCTCCTCGACCTAAGCCGGATCGACGCCGGCGCCCTCCGCGTGGACCGCGACGTGTTCGAGCTCGACGACGTTGTCAGCCGCACGCTGGAGCGGCTGGCGCCGCGGCTCGGCGCGCGTCGCGTCGACGTCGACCTGTCGGCTCCGCCCGTCGTGGTCGACGCGATCCTCCTCGACGAGGCCGTCACGAACCTCCTCGACAACGCGATCAAGTACACCCCGGCCAGCGCGCGCATCGTGGTACTCGCGCGTGCCGTCGAGGGCAGCCCACTTGTGCGCTTGACCATCGAAGATGCCGGCCCGGGCGTTCCGACCGAATCGCTGCCGCGACTGTTCGAGAAGTTCTACCAGGTGCCCGGCGTGACGGGCGGGTCGCGATCCGGCACGGGGATCGGCCTCGCCGTGGTGCGCGGCCTGGTCCTCGCCATGGACGGACGCGTCGAGGCTCGACGGAGCGAGCTCGGCGGCCTTGCGATCGACATCGACCTGCCCCGCGCGGAGCCTCCTATCGAACTCGACGAGGCGGACCTCCGATGACGTCTGGCCGGCCGTCAGAGGGTCCGACCGTTCTGATCGTCGAGGACGACGAGGAAACCCGACGCGCGCTCGTCCGTGAGCTGTCGCTCCGCGGGTACCGCATCGAGGAGGCTGCAGATGGCCGGGCAGCGCTCGCGCACTGGGAGCTCCGGCGGCCGGACGTCATCCTGCTCGATCTGGGCCTGCCGGACGTCGACGGGCTCGAGATCGTGCGCCGAGTCCGGAGGGACGCGGCAACCCCGATCGTGATCCTCTCGGGTCGCTTCGAAGAGCGCGAGAAGGTGGCAGCTCTCGAGCGCGGCGCGGACGACTACGTCGTGAAGCCGTTCGGCGTTGACGAGCTGAACGCGCGCATTCGCGTGGCGCTCCGGCATGCAGCCGGGCCGGTGGCTGACGGGGCGGGACGGATCGTGTCCGGGAAGCTGGTGCTTGACGCCGCGCGCCACGAAGTCCTGGTTGAGGATCAGCGCCTCGACCTGACACCGCGTGAATTCGAGATCCTGCGCGTGCTGTTGGCCAATTCGGGCCGCTTGGTGACGAAGGGTCGACTGCTGCGGGCCGTCTGGGGCGAGGCCTATCAGGGCGAGCACAGTTACCTGCACGTCTACGTGCATCACCTGCGACGGAAGCTCGCTGCGGCCGATCCGAGCGGCGAGCTGGGCGGGCTGATCGTGACCGAGCCGGGCGTCGGGTACCGCGTTCGCGATCCCGCCGACGGGAGGGAATCTAGACGCTATTAAGGGGCGCGCGCCCCGCAGCGGCCAGCCACTCTTGGTGCCCCGCGGCACGCTGGATCCATGGACACAACGGGCGAGTCGGCGGCCGACGCGATCGCCACGACCCTGGATAACGAGCTCCTGCTGATTCGGGAAGCGATCATGATGGTCGCCTCCGGCGGCTCGCCGCGCGTCGTCGTTGCCGGCCTTCGGCTGGCCGGGGCGCTGATCGGACCCGGGAGCCGACTCGCCCAAGCAGCAGGCGTGCGACTCGTCCCGCTGTGGTGGGCCGACGAGGCGGGTGCCGACCTTGCGATCGAGCGGTCCAGCCAATGACCGGCCGGTCGGCACCGATCCTGCTCGTCGAGGATGACGAGCCTCTCCGCCGCATCCTCGCGCAGCACCTCCGCGCTCGCGGCTTCGAGACCGAGGCGGCGCCGTCCGCGGAGGACGCGCGCCGCCTGATCGAGGCGGGGTTGCGACCCTGCCTCGTCGTCCTCGACATCATGCTGACGGGCGAAACGGGTTGGGACTTCCTGCGGCGTCCCACGCTCGCGGCCGCCGGATCGCCCCCGGTGATCATCACGACCGCGACGACGGTCGATCCCCGACAGCTGGCCACCTTCGGCGTCGCCGGGTACCTCCCCAAGCCGTTCGCGCTCGAGGCCTTTATGGCCGCGATCCAGCGGCTCATCCCAGCCGCCGCCGCAAGCGGATCGGATCCGGTGAATGTCTAGCGGGATGCTGCCCTCACCTCGCGAGTCGCCGACGGGTGCCGCGCTGACCGGCGACAGTCTGCAGGACAGGCACCGCCTGGCCGCTCCCCCCGCGACCTGCAGACCCAGGGAGGCGCCCGGCGCGTTCTCCCTCGACGAGCGACCGCGGAGTGTCGCCAACGCGGATGTGGCCGCGCGCGGGCGATTGGGCATCTACCTCGGGATGGCGCCCGGCGTCGGCAAGACCTCGACGATGCTCGAGGAAGGCCACCGCCGGCTGGCCCGGGGGATCGATGTCGTCATCGGCTTCATCGAGCCACACGGCCGGAACGGCGTCGCTGAGCGCGCGATTGGGCTTGAGGTCGTGCCCCCGCGCCGGGTCGAGCACGCCGGCGCGGTCGTGGAGGAGATGGACATCGAGGCAGTCCTGGAGCGGCGGCCGACGCTCGCGCTGATCGACGAACTGGCCCATGCGAACGCGCCCGGCTCGGTCCGGCGGCACAGGTGGGAGGACATCGAGCTCGTCCTCGACGCCGGCATCGACGTGTTGTCGACGCTCAACGTCGGTCACGTGGAGTCCATCGCTGGCGCCGCCTCGACGATCCTCGGGGGATCCGTCGGCGAGCGCGTGCCCGATGCCGTCATCGCGGGCGCCGATGACATCGAGTTCGTCGATGCGCGACCGCAGGAGCTCCGCGAGCGCATCGCGGAGGGCCACGTCTTCGAGCCCGACCGGGCCTGTGCGGCACTGGAGACGCAGTATACGGAAGCGAACCTCGCCACCCTGCGAGCGTTGGCGTGGCGCTTCGCCGCGCGTGACCTGGAGGGCCGGCTCGAGGCGACGACCGCAGCTGCGCTGCCCATGTTCACCGAGCGCGTCATGGTGTTGCTCGACGGAAGCGCCGCGTCGTGGCGTGCGATGCGCGGCGCCGCTTCTCTCGCGGCAGCCCTGCGCGGTGCGTTCATCGCGGTCGTGATCGAGACACCAGAGTCCCGTCGTCGTCCGCCATACGTGATGCGAGACGCGATGGAGGTCTTGGCCGCTGCGACCGAACTCGGGGCGCAGCCCGTACACGTCGCCGCGGACGATGTGGCACCGGCCCTGATTGAGCTCGCGCGCTCCCGGCGCGCCACGCATCTCGTCCTGCCCCACCGGACGCCGGGACGGTTGCAGGGCCTCGTCGATCGGTCTCTCCCAGACCGGATCCTGGACCGCCTCCCCGCGCTCGAGGTCCATCTCGTCGGCGCCACGAAAGGTCGCGCGTGAGCGACGACGGAACGCAGGTCAATATGCCGGACTTGGCCGCGTGGGCAGAGCTGGGACCGATGATGGTCTGCACGACCGAGACACCGCGATGATCGGCGGGCGCCGGCCGCTCTCCGGTCGCAAGGTCGCGGATCGCCGGGTCCGCGTCGACCGGCCGCACACGCGCTACTTCAGGTACACGGGGCCGCGCACGATGGTGGCGAAACCGGAGGCTTCGGCGCCCCGGACGCCCCTCGGACGGGCCCTCGCTCGTGCGCGCGCGACGCTGTTCGGGCGCCCGCTCTCGACCCACGAAGAGATCACGCAGCGACTGAGCGTCTTTACAGGCCTCTCGATCTTTGCGTCGGACAACATCAGTTCCTCGGCGTATGCGACCGAGGAGATCATGCGTGTCCTGATCCTGGCCGGGGCGGGCGCCCTCGCCCTGACGATGCCGCTCACGATCGGGATCGTCATCGTGCTGGCGATCGTGGTCACCAGCTACCGCCAGACGATCGCGGCCTATCCCTCGGGTGGCGGATCGTACATCGTCGCCAATGACAATCTCGGCATCCTTCCGGGGCTGACCGCCGCATCGGCGCTGTTGACCGACTACGTCCTGACGGTCGCCGTGTCGGTCGCGGCCGGGGTCGCCGCGCTCACGTCGATCTTCCCGGGGCTGTTCGACATACGCGTCGCACTGGGCGTCGTGATCATTGCCGTCATCGCGATGGTCAACCTGCGCGGTGTCCGCGAAAGCGGCCTGGTGTTTAGCATCCCCACCTACGTCTATCTGGTGTCGATCTTCGGCGTCCTGGCCGTCGGGCTCTTTCACTACGCGACGGGCACGATGCCGCACTACGAGGCTCCGGCTTCCTGGCTAGGCGCCGAAGGTGCCGAGCCGCTGGGGGTGCTGCTGATACTCCGTGCGTTCGCCTCCGGGTCGGTGGCGCTCACGGGGACCGAGGCCGTATCCAACGGCGTCCCGGCGTTCAAGCCTCCGGAGCCGCGACACGCGCAGATCGTCATCACCATGATGGGGCTGTTCTTCGGCTCGATCTTCCTCGGCATGAGCTTCCTCGCCGGACAGCTCGGCGTGCTGCCGGATCCAACCGAGGAGCAGACGGTTGTCAGCCAGCTGACCGGCGCGCTCGTCGGGGCGGGCAGCCCCTACCACTACCTCGTGCAGATCGCGACAGCCGTGCTGCTGGTGCTGGCGGCGAACACCTCGTTTGCAGACTTCCCGCGCCTGTCGAGCATTCTGGCCCGCGACGGGTTCCTGCCGAGGATCTTCCAGTACCGGGGAGATCGCCTGGCCTTCAACACGGGGATCGTGCTGCTGGCGCTCGTCGCCATCAGCCTGATCGTGGCCTTCGGTGGCAGCGTGACCAACCTCATTCCGCTCTACACCGTTGGCGTGTTCATCGCCTTCACCCTCAGCCAATCCGGAATGGTTCGCCATTGGTGGCGATTGCGGACCGAGCAGATGGGGTGGCGCCAGAAGATCGTGATCAACGGCGTCGGCGCCGTCACCACGGGGGTGGTGGCGATCGAGGTCGCACTATCGAAGCTCCTTCTCGGGGCCTGGGTGGTGCTCATCCTCATTCCGGTCCTGATCGCGATCATGCTGTTCATCCACCGCCAGTACCTGGCGTCGGCGACGAAGCTCGCGGTCCAGGCCGACGCTCCGATCCCCGCCCCACACCGGGAGGAACGTGTCGTCGTCCCGGTCCCGGGCATCAATCGCGCGGTCGTTCAGGCCGTCAACGTCGGGAGGTCGATCGCCCCCGACATCCAGGCGGTGCTCGTCTCGGACGATCCGCGCGAGGCGGCGCGCATTCAGGCGAGATGGGAGGTGCAGCTGGCGGACGTGCCGCTGGTCGTCGTCGAGTCGCCGTATCGGGCATTGGTAGGACCACTTCTGGCGTATCTCGACGTCCTCGACAGCGCATGGCCTCCCGACAAGGACGCGCCGATCACCTTCGTAGTCATTCCCGAGTACGTGGCGCAGAGCTGGTGGGAGCGCATCCTCTACAACCAGTCCGCGCGACGGCTTCGCGGCGCCCTGCTTGGTCGCCGCCACACCGTCGTCGTCAACGTCCCGTATCGGCGCGAGAACGGTGATCCACCAGGCTCAGTGACCGCGCCCGAGGCAACCGCCTGATACGAGGTGCGGGGTTGCCGGTGAGGAATGAGGCCGCTGGGCCACCCGCCGGTCCGCGCTGACGTCGGCTGGCTGTCGCGCCACCGCTGGAATGGCCGGCCCGCCACCAGGGGGATTGGCCACGGGGCGTAGCACCGCAGGCGAATAGACGCTGCCGCGTCCCCCGCTCACGCTCAAACGATGTCGAAGGGCGTGCACTCGAGCGTCACCAACGTCACCTGCGGCACGGCCGGGCAGGGCATGCAGTGAAGCTCTGCACGGTCTGCGGCGTGGTCACCAGCCGCCCTGGCAGTCGCTGCACCGAGCATGCCCGGCAGTCCAACCGCAGCCGGCACAACGCCCTCTACAGCACGCGCGCCTGGCAGCGTCTCAGCGCCCGCGTGCTCCATGCCTGGCGTGGCGAGCGCGGCGACTGGTGCCCTGGCTACGGACGCCCCGCCCACCCCGCCGCCGACCTGACCGTCGATCACGTTGTTCCGCTCGCGGTTGGTGGTGCTCCGTTCGACATCGCGAACACCGCGGTGCTGTGCCGCTCGTGCAACTCCACGAAGGGTGCGGCGACCGAGGGGGGCGGGGTAGCACATAGGGGCGCGGCGATCCCCGCTGACTGCGCCTTCCGACTGTGTGCACGCGGCCGAGTTTCGCGAGAAATATCAGAGGTCGCCGATCCCGGACCCGCCCACGTTGGCCCGTGGGCGCCACCGTTGGCCCACGTGCCGCGATGAGCGGGAGCGTGGCCACTGACGCCACCGCACGAGAAAGGACCCCGGGCTTGCGCCCGGGGTCCGAGAGTCGCGTGGGTGCGGATCGGCTATCCGGCGTCGCCCTGCGAACCGCCAACCGGGGTCTGGCCGCGAGTGCGGCGCGGGGTCCGGGTCCGAATGGGCTCGGGCTTGGGCGGCTTGGTCTCCTTGGTCGTCCGACCCCGGCGGGAGCCAGCGGGCGCCGATGCTGCCTCGGCCGCCGCCGCCTCGGTCGCCCCGTCGCCCTCTGCGGCCTTGCGGGCGAGCGCCGCCTTCCGCAGCGCGCTCGTGTACTGGCTCCAGTGGGGCTTGCACATCCGGCCGAGGCCATCCTTCTGGCTGGGCTGGACGGGGAAGTCGTCCGCGGGCGCTTCGTGCGCCTCGATCCCGAACTTCGCCGATCCGATGCACTTGCGCATGTCCGCCATGTCGCTCGTCCTTTCGCTGGCCAACACCGATCTGGCGTTGCGGCGGACATCCATCACTCCGGTCGCGCGACGATGCAAGGCCGAAGATCGGTCGCCGGCCGATGACGAAGACGAATGTTGCCGCGGCCCCGACCATGGCCTGGCGCAACCGGATCACGGGCTCCGGCGAAGAGGCGCCGGACCAGCTGCTCGCCAACCCCGCGAACTGGCGGATCCACCCACGCAACCAGCAGGCCGCCCTGGCGGGATCGCTCGACGCGGTGGGCTGGGTCCAGCAGGTCATGGTCAACCGGCAGACGGGCTTCGTCGTGGATGGCCATGCGCGGGTGGCGCTGGCCATCAGCCGGCACGAGCCATCCGTGCCCGTCCTGTACGTCGACCTCTCGCCCGAGGAGGAGGCGCTCGTCCTCGCGACCCTCGACCCGATCGGCGCGATGGCGACCGCCGACGAGGCGAAGCTCAACGAGCTCCTGGCCGAGGTCACGGTCGACGATGCCGGCCTCCTGCGGTTGCTGGGCAAGCTGGGCGCGCGGAAGCCCGGCTTCACCGATCCCGACGACGTGCCCGAGCCCTCCGACGACCCATACGTCAAGCCAGGCGACCTGTGGCTGCTCGGCGACCACCGGGTGCTGTGCGGTGACGCGACCAACCCCGACGACGTGGCCCGCCTGCTCGACGGTGCGGAGCCGCGGCTGCTCGCGACCGATCCGCCGTACGGCGTGAGCCTCGACCCGACCTGGCGGGACCACCTGTACAACGGCCTGGGCCCGGCCGAGAAGCCCTACATGCGGATCGAGGGCCACCAGAACACGACCCTCTCGGGTGACACCCGGGTGGACTGGTCGGACGCCTACGCCCTCGTGCCCTCACTCGAGGTCGGCTACGTCTGGCACGCCGGTGTTCACGCCGCCGCCGTTGCCGCGGGCCTGCTCCGGATCGGCTTCGAGATCGCGTCGCAGGTGATCTGGGACAAGGGCCTCTTCGCGATGAGCCGCGGTTGGTATCACTGGGGGCACGAGCCCTGCTGGGTGGTCCGGCGGCCGGGTGTCGCCAACCTGTTCCACGGCGACCGCGACCAGAGCACGGTCTGGCGAGCCCCCAGCCCGAAGATGATCATGGGCGGCTCGACCGAGGAGAAGTTCGACCACCCGGCACAGAAGCCGGTCCTCCTCTCCGAGATCCCCATCCGCAACCACACGGAGGCGGGCGAGGCCGTCTACGACGCCTTCCTCGGCTCGGGCACCACCCTCATGGCGGCCGAGGTCTTGGGCCGGCGCTGCCTCGGGATGGAGATCGATCCGAAGTACGTCCAGGTCGCGATCGAGCGCTGGCAGACCTTCACGGGCGGGACGGCGGAGCGGGTCGATGGGTAGGCGCGGTCCGGCCCCGACCCCGACCAAGGTGAAGATGCTGCGCGGGGAGACGCGCCCGAGCCGGCTCAACCTGCGCGAGCCGATGCCCTCGCCGGACGTCCCGAAGATGCCCGCGGACATGGACGACGCGGCGAAGGCCGTCTGGCGGCGGGTCCTGCGCGACATGCGCCACACGGGCGTGATCCGGGCCGCCGATACGGACGTCCTGCGGGCGTACTGCGAAGGCGTGGCGCGCTACCAGCACGCCGCGCGGCTGCTGGGGCAGTCGGGGCCGTTGGTCCGTGGGCAGCGTGGCGAGCTCGTCAAGAACCCGCTCCACCAGGTCGTCCGCGACAACGCCGACGAGATCCGCCAGTTCGCCCGAGAACTCGGCCTCTCGCCCTCGGCTCGGGTCGGCCTTCGGATCGAGCGCGAGCATGCGCTCGACTCGCTCACCGCCGACATCGGCCTTCCGCCGAGGCTTCGGGTGGTCGCCGATGTGGGCTGATCCGTGGTCCCCGACGCCCTCAGTGGCGGTCCCCACTTCGCCGCGTACTGCGAGCGCTACATCCGCCACACCAAGGGCCGCTGGGCCGGCCATCCACTGGTCTACGAGCCTTGGCAGCGCGAGTTCTGGTGGGAGGCGCTCGAGTTCGATCCCGCGACCGGCCTCCGCATCTACAACGAGGTCGGCCTCGGGCTCCCGAGGAAGAACTCCAAGAGCACCATGGCCAGCGGTGCCGGCCTCTACATGCTTGACGCCGACGGCGAGTCCGAGCCCGAGGTGTACGTCGCCGCTGCAGCCCGCAACCAGGCCGGGATCGTCATGGGCCAGTCGATCAGCATGGTCCGCCGGTCACCGCTCCTGCTCGATCGCCTGCGGCCCTACCGCTCCCTCCGAATCGAGTGCGCCCGCAACGGCGGGATCATGCGTTCGCTCAGCAGCGATGGCGCGCTCCAGCATGGCCTCAACCCGTCGGCCAACATCATCGACGAGCTGCACGCCCACAAGAATGGCGAGCTATACACCGCCCTCACCACCGGCACCGGCGCCCGCGAGCAGCCGTTCACGCTCTGGATCACGACCGCCGGAGTGGCGGGCGAGGGCATCCTGGCCGACCTGTACGACTCGATGTTCTCAGGCACCGGCGAGCTCGAGGTCCGCGGCTCGCTCCTCATCTACCGCGATCGCGTCAACGGAACACTCATCTACTGGTACGGCGCGCCACGCGACGCGGACATCGAGGACCCCGCGGTCTGGCTTGCCTGCAATCCCGCCTCGTGGCTCCAGGACGGCAAGTACCTCGGGCGGGAGTTCGCGCGCCTCCGGGCTCGCGGCGCACTGCTCGAATGGCGCCGCTACCACCTCAACCAGTTCGTCGGGTTCGAGGACACCTGGCTGCGCGAGGGCGCCTGGCGCGACACCACCGGCGACCTGCCACCCAACACCGCGCTGCCGATCGGGGTCGGGATCGACAAGAGCCCGGGCGGCGAGCAGGGCGCGATCGCGATCGCGCAGCGCCAGGGGGACCGGGTCGTGGTGAGGGCGAGCGTGTTCGCGCCCGAGTCGGCGACCGGCATGGCCAGCACCGAGGCGATGCGCGTCCGCCTTCGAGAGCTCCGCGCGGAGTACCCGCTGCCCCAGGCGCGCGACGAGCGGACGAAGCGGGCGCTGCCCGGGCCCGCCTGCGCCTTCGACCGCCAGGCGTTCGGCGAGTCGGCCGAGGTCCTCACGCAGGACGGGCTGAACATGGTCGACGTCCCGATGACGGCGGCGGTCATGGGTCCGCCCTCGACGCTCGCCTACGAGCTCATCACGACCGGGCGCCTCGTCCATGAGGCCGACCCGATCCTCGCCGAGCACGTCGCCAACACGACCGCGGTCCTGACCGATCGGGGCATGAAGGTCACCCGCTCCAAGCACGGCTCGACGCGTCCCAACGTCGCCGCCGTGGCGATGGTGCGAGCGATCGCGATGGCGATGCTCGAACCGCCGCCGGCGCCCAAGCCCCGCGTGATCGGGAGCTTCCGGTGATGTCGACCCCGATGGCGCCTGACATGGGCAGCCCGACCTGGTGGCTCGACCGGCTGGGTCGGAGGCTCACGGCCCGGGCGGGTCGCGCCACGTTCACCCGCGTCGGCCGACGCGACGACACCACCCTCGATCGACGCCTCGTCGACGCCTCCGGCATGGCCCTCTACCAGGCCTACTACGAGGGCCGCCACCGCGAGACGTACAAGATCCGCCGCGTCATCGAGGCGTTCGGCCTGCGGATGCCGATCTACGTCAACTACGCGGGCGTCGTCGTCGACTCGATCAGCGAGCGATTGGGGGTCGACGGCTTCACGTTCGGGGGCGACGACCGGGCCTCTGCGGCCGCCTGGGAGATCTGGCAGGACAACAACCTCGACGCGGGCTTCAAGCGCGGCATGCGCTCGGGGCTCATCAAGGGCGAGTTCAGCCTCGTCCTGTGGCCCGACGAGCAGTGGGCGCCGCGGATCTGGGTCGAGGACGGCGCCGAGGTCATCGTCTCGGTCCACCCCGAGACCGGCGTGCGCCGGGCGGCGCTCAAGCGCTGGACCGACGACGACGAGCCGGGCGCGATGTTCGCCAACCTGTTCCTGCCCGACGCCGTCTACAAGTACCGGACGCCGCTGACCGCGGGCAACGGCCTCGTCGGCGCCGACGGCTCGGAGCTCGCGACGGTCGGGGGCACCGCCTGGGAGCGGCGGATCGTCCCCGGCGAGCCGTGGCCGCTGCCCAACCCGCTGGGCTGTGTGCCGGTCATCCCGTTCCCCAACAAGCCGGACCTCCATCTCGTTGGTGAGTCGGAGCTCGGCAAGGTCGTGCCGATCCAGGACGCGATCAACGCCAACATCGCGAACGTCATGCTGGCGGGGCTCTACGGCGCCTTCCGCCAGAAGGTCATGCTCAACTTCGCGCTCGAGGTCGACCCGGCCACCGGTGCCCCGATGCAGCCGTTCGACGTCGCCCTCGACTCGCTGATCACCGTGCCCCCGAACCAGCCCGGCGAGGCCGAGCCACGATTGGCCGAGTTCAGCCAGACCGACCTCGCGGGCTACATCAAGGTCCACGAGACGCTCGTCCAGGCGATCGCGACCGCGAGCCGGTTCCCGCCCCACTACCTGCTCGGCACCCAGGGCACGTTCCCCTCGGGCGAGTCGCTCACCGCGGTCGAGCGCGGCATCTCCGCGGTCGCGGGCGAGCGGGGCGACGACTGGAAGGACCCGCTCGAGGACGCGCTGCGGCTGGCCTTCCGGATCAAGGCCCGAGCGCCGGGCAACTCCGCCGCGGCCGCGGCCCGGTACGCGAAGTGGGCAGACATGGCGGGCGCGGAGGCCGCCTTCCGCAACCCCGAGACGAAGTCCGAATCCCAGCACGTGGACGCCGTGTCCAAGAAGAAGGGCCTCGACGTCCCCCGCCGCCAGCTGTGGAGCGAGCTCGGCTACAGCCAGCAGCAGATCCTCGGCTGGGAGGCCGACCTCGCGGCCGCGCCGCCGGAGCCAGCCCAGCCCGTTACTCCAACACCGGTGCCAGGACTCCACATCCCGGGGCCGATTGACAGCACAGGAGGCTCGCAGCGATCGTTATGACCGAACCGACCACCCCCACGGGCGCAATGCCCGCCGCGGGAGGCGCAACGCCTCCCCAGACGCCACCGGCGGCACACGCGCCGGCCGCTCCGTCCCCAACCCCGCAGGCTCCGCCTGCCGTAGTCCCTGGCCCCGATCCGTCCGCACCGGACGTCCCGGAAGGCCTGGGCGACGCCGGCAAGCGGGCCCTCGACGCGATGAAGGCCGAGCGCAACGCCGCCCTCGCAGCGTCGAAGGCCGCCGAGCGGGAGCTCGAGCAGCTCCGGACCGCGACCCTGTCCGACTCCGAGAAGGCCATCGCCGCCGCCCGCAAGGCCGGTGCCGACGAGGTCACCGAGCGGCTCCACGCGAGGGTTCGCCGGGCCGAGGTGAAGCTCGCGCTTGGACGAGCGGGCGCCATGCCCTCGCTCATCGAGGACCTCGCCAACGCCGCGGAGTTCTCAGGGCTGGTTGTCGACGACACCGACCAGGTCACAGGACTCGAAGACGCGCTAGAGGCGCACCGCTCGCGGGTGCCCGATGCGTACCGGACGCCAACGACGCCCGGCCCGGGCTCCGTTGACGGCGGACCGCGAGCGCCAGGGGCGCCCCGGGCGACCGATCTGGCCAGCGCCGTCGCGGCACGGCTCGGATCACGAACCGGCTGACACCGCCCGCCCTAAGGGGAGGGTTCGAAAGGAGACCACCAGATGCCCGTCACCCTCGCCGAGGCGGCGCTCAACACGCAGGACGACGTCGATCGCCTCGTCATCGACGAGTTCCGCAAGCAGTCGGCCCTGCTCGACAGCCTGCTGTTCCACGACACCGTCAATCCGATGGGCGGCGGCTCGACCCTGACCTACGGCTACCACCGGGTCATCACCGAGCGGGCCGCGGCCTTCCGGGCGATCAACGCGGAATATACGCCGGCCGAGGCCGCCAAGGACCGGTTCACGGTCGATCTGCGGCCGCTCGGCGGCGCGTTCCAGATCGACCGCGTGCTGTCGGACATCGCGAGGGGTGCCGAGACCGCCTTCCAGCTCGAGCAGCTGGCCAAGGCGACTCGGACCAAGTTCACCGACGAGCTGATCAACGGCGACACCGCGGTCAACCCCGACGGCTTCGACGGGCTCGACGCCGCCCTCACTGGGACCTCGACCGAGATCGCGGCGTCGACGCTGCCGGGCGGCGGCGACTGGACCGACTTCGACGTCGCGGCCACGAGCTACATGAAGGCGCTCGACGCCATCGACCAGTGGCTCTCGGTCCTCGACGGGCCGCCCTCGGTCATCGTCGGCAACAGCCTCGCGATCGCCAAGTTCCGGGCCGTCGCGCGGCGCGCGAACCAGTACGTCGAGCGCCCCGTCGAGGGGCTGACGGGCGGCAGCGGCGCGCCCATCCGGCGCGAGTTCTACGGCAACGCGCTGCTCGTGGACGCCGGCGCGAAGGCGGGCTCCAACACCCCGATCATCCCGGTCGCGGCAGGGCTCACCGACCTCTACGCCTACCGCGTGGGGCTCGACGGCTTCCACGGCGTCACGGTCTCGGGCCAGCCGCTGGTCCGGACCTGGCTGCCCGACTTCACCGAGGCTGGTGCCGTCAAGACCGGCGAGGTCGAGATGGGCCCGCTCGCGGTCGCGCTCAAGGCGACGAAGGCAGCGACCGTGCTGCGCGGCGTGACGGTGTCCTGATGGCCGCCATCACGATCGGCACACCGGACCCTGGCTTCACCGGCACCCGCGCCGGGGTCGCCTTCCGCGACGGTCGGGGCGAGGTCGACCCCGACAACGCGGGGGCCCTCGCCTACTTCGCCCGCCACGGCTACGCCATCGACGTGCCCTCGGCACCGACGAAGAAGGCGCCGCGTGCCCGGGCAGCTGATGCGCCTGCTGGCAACGACGCGGCCCTCCCCACGACCGAAGGAGAACGATCCGATGCCTGACATCCTCCCGACCGCCACCCCCGGTCGCCTGCTCAAGGCCGACGCCAACGGCCGCTGGTCGTCGATCGCGCCCGCCACGGCGATCACCGACGCGAGCGAGGACGCCACGAGCCCGCCGACGAAGGCGGAGGTCGACGCGATCGCCGCCAAGCTCAACCTCCTCCTCGCCGCCGCCCGCGCGGCGGGCCTGATCGCCCCGTAGGCGGTCGGACCGACGATGCCGACCCTGCTCGATCCGGATCACGTCGCGGCGCTGATGTCGCCGGGCGTCGACGCGGCCGACCTCGCCCTCGTCATCGAGCGCGAGGAGGAATGGCTCGCCAACGACCCGGTCGACGGGATCGGCCAGCTGGTCGGCGAGCGGGTCGATGAGCTCTGGGTCACCCCCGGCGACGACCGGCCGCTGCTGCTGCGCCGGCCGACGGCCGCGGTCGAGGTCACAGATGGCGGGGTCGCACTCACCGCCGACGACGTCCACCTGCTCGGCGGCACCCGGATCGAGCCCGTCGGCGCCTGGCGCGGTCCCACCGTCGCCGTCACCTCCACGCCCGGCGACCAGCCCGCGGTCGAGCGGGTCCTCCTCGAGCTCGTCCGCCTCACGCTGTCGGCGAGCCCGTACCAGCAGGAGTCCTCGGACGGCCACAGCTACACGCGCCCGGCCGACCAAGGCGTGACTCGCTCGCGCCTGGCGCGGTCGCTGTGGCCCCACCGCGGCGCTATGAGCACGAGGCTCCGCACCGGCCTCCAGAGCGGACGGGTGACCGCATGAGCGGCGTCTTCGTCCCGATCGTCGATGCCCTCCGCGCCGTCCTGCCCCTGCCGGACGGCTTCGAGGCCGACGACTCGGCCACCGAGCCGACCCTGCCCAAGCCGAGGCGGCTGTACGTCTGGCCGCGCCGCCTGGCGCTCCAGCGGGTCGAGGAGGCCGACGGCCGCTTCGACGAGGCGGGCGTCCGCCTGCGCGTCCTCTACACGGTCGGCGCGAAGGGCGAGCCCCGGGTCCAGCGGAGCGACCGCGCCGTCACCCTCGCGCTCGACGCGATCGTGCCCGACGTCGTCGCCGCGATCGCGGCGAACCGGCGGAGCGACCTGTGGTGGGACGCCTACATCGAGGGCGTCGTCCCCGACGCGGTCCGGACCGCGGACGTGCGCGGCCTCGGCTTTGACCTCGTCGTCCGGATGGAGGCGGCGTGATGAGCGACGCGACGGTCCGCTTCCGCTCGCCCCGCCAGCCCGCCCACTACGTCCGCGCCGGCCGAGGCTACAAGTTCGTCGGCGGCCGCCTGGCGGTCACCGGCACCGATGCCGAGGCGGTCCGCGCCTATGCCCTGGCCAACCCGTCGCTCGGCATCGTCGAGGAGCGCAGCCCGCGAGCCCCGCGAGCGCCCAAGGCGCCGGAGGGCGAGGCGTGAGCGGCCTCGTGATCACGCGCGTGCGGTGGGACCCCGAGCGGGCCCTCTCGACCGCCGAGCAGCTCGGCCGGGAGACGACCGTCCGGGGTGGCGAGCTCCTGCTCGAGCTGGCCCGCGGGCGCGTCCCGTACCGGACCGGCAAGTTGGCCGCCAGCGCGCGGCTCAAGGCCAACGAGCGGGGCGTGGCGATCGGCTACAGCCGCTGGTACGCCCGCGTCCTGCACGCCCGCGCCGATGACTGGACCTTCGGGGCCGGGCGCTCCGGGCGGTGGTTGGAGGAGACGATCGACGCCGAGGCCGAGTCCATCGGCCGGGTCATCGCCGAGGCGTTTCGGAGCGGCTGGCCGGGCTGACGCCTGTCCAGCGGAAAGGAGATCGACCCATGGCCACGACGAAGATCCCGGCCCGCGACTTCACGATCGAGATCGACACCGCCTACCCGGGGACACCGGCATTCGTGGCGATCGGGGGCCTCAACTCGCTCACCCCGTCGCCCTCGACCAACCGGGCGGACACGACCGACTTCGACTCCAACGGCGTAGCCGAGCACATCGTCATGGAGCGCGGCCTCGAGTTCACGATCGCGGGCCACCACCTCGAAGACGCCCTGACGGGCGATCGGGACCCGGGCCAGTCCGCGGTCGAGACGCTCGCCCGGGCCGTCGGGCTCGCGGCCATGGGCAGCTTCCGGGTGACGAGCCCGGGCGGCAACGTCGACAGCTTCACGGGCTCGGCCGAGGTGACGACGGCCGGCGGCGGCCACAACGATCCCGCGGCGTGGTCGGCCAAGATCACGATCTCGGGCGCCGTGACCCACGCCTGATGACGACGACCGAGCCGCTCCTCATCGACTTCGACGCCTACCGCGCCGAGCAGCAGCAGCGACCGCTCATCATCCGGATCGGCGGCCAGGACTACGCGCTCCCGTCGAGCCCGCCGGCCTCGGTCGCGCTCGACGGGATCCGCCTCACGCGCAGCGGCGCGACGACCGTCCCGCCCGACGAGGTGGCGACCTTGGCCGAGGGCCTGTTCGGCAAGGCGGTGCTCGACGAGCTCGTGGGCGTCCACCGCCTCACGGTCACGGAACTCCAGGTACTGATCACGCGGGTCATGGACCTCTACGCCGCCGAGGCCAGCCCACCCCCAAACCGGGCGAGCCGGCGGACGCAGCGCCGGACCCCTTCGACCTGATGGAGAGCTGGGCGCTCGTCGAGGCGGACTTCATGCGCGAGTACGGGATCGATCTCGTGGCCGACTTGCCGCGCCTCACCCTGCGCCGGTTCATGGTCCTGGTCCGCGGCCTCGGGCCTGCCAGCGCGGTCGCCAACCGGCAGGCGGCGCGCCACGGCCGGAGCGGTGAGACCGCTGCACGGGTTTCCCGGACGCCGGCCGAGTCGGAGGCCGTGCTCGCGGGCTTCTTCGGGCGCCCAGCAGGGCGGGTGAACTAGCGATGGCCGCCGGGATCTCGGTCGGCTCGCTGTACGCGTCGCTCGCGCTCGACAAGCAGTCGTTCGAGTCCGACGTCAAGAGCAGCCAGGGCCTGTTCGGCAGCCTCGCCGACGTGGCCAAGAAGTCGGCGCTGATCGTCGGGGCGGCGCTCCTCGCGATGGCTGCCGGGGCCGCCAAGATGGCGACCGACTACAAGGCGGGTGTCGACGAGATCCGGACCGGCACGGGCGCCACCGGCTCGGCGCTCGACGCCCTGGTCGAGACGTTCGGCCGAGCCGCGAAGCGCGTGCCCGACGACCTAGCGACCGTCGGCAAGGTGATCGCCGACCTCAACACCCGGACCGGCGCAACCGGCGACACCCTCGAAGCCCTCGCGGTCAACCTGCTCGACTTCAGCCGCATCACCAAGACCGACGTCAACGACAACGTCCGCGACGCGACCCGGCTGTTCGGCGACTGGAGCGTCTCGACCGAGGACCAGGCGGGGACCCTCGACAAGGTGTTCCGCGCCTCCCAGTCGACCGGGATCGGGGTGTCGGCCCTCATGGAGAAGGTCGTCGACTTCGGCTCCCCGATGCGCCTCTTGGGCTTTTCCTTCGACGAGTCGATCGCGCTGCTCGGGAAGTGGGAGAAGGAGGGCGTCAACACCGAGACGGCGCTCGCGGGCCTCAAGTACGGGGTCAAGACGCTCGCCAAGGACGGCGTGGCGGCAGCCGACATGGGCGCCGAGCTCAAAGCCCGGATCGAGGCCATCGGCAAGTCGGCGGACCCGGTCGGCGACGCCATCAAGACGTTCGGCCTCCGCGCCGGCCCCGACCTCGCGGCGGCGATCCTCGAGGGCCGCTTCGCCACCGACGACCTCGTCAACACGATCGTCAACGGCACCGACACGATCAGCGCCGCGACCGCAGAGACGAAAGACTTCGGCGACCTGTGGGGCCAGGTCGTGAACACCGCAAGCGTGGCGGTCGGCGAGAAGCTCCTGCCGGTCCTGACCGCCATGCTCGCCTGGGTCACCGACAACATGCCCGCGATCGAGGCGACGATGGACGGCGTCTTCGCCGCGATCGGCGCGGCCATCGACTGGTTCGTGGCCAACGTCGTCCCGCCCCTCACCGACGCCTTCACGCTCGTTACCGACGACGTCGTCCCGGCCCTCGGCAACGTGATCGACTGGCTGACCGCCAACATCCTGCCGCCCCTGCAGAGCATCTTCGAGACCTGGGCGGAGAACGTGCTGCCCGCGCTCCAGCGCGCCTTCGCGTTCGTGCAGGGCTGGATCTCGGACAACTGGCCGCTCATCTCCAAGGTCATCGGGCAGGTCGCGGGCGCGGTCAAGACCGCGATGGACGCCGTCGCCGCCGTGTTCAAGGCCGTCATGCCGGTGATCACGAAGGTGGCTGACGTCGCGTTCCCCCTCGTCGGGGCGGCCGCATCCGTGCTGCTCACCGTGCTCTCGACCGCCTTCGACGCGATCGGGGTGGTCTGGCAGACCGCCTGGGATGTCGCGACCTCGGTGACGAAGGGCATCGGGGACGCGTTCTCAGGGCTCCAGCGCGGGATCAAGCTCGTCTGGGACGGGATCACCGGGATCATCAAGGGCGCCATCAACGCGGTCATCGACGCCGTCAACGGGATGATCCGCGCCCTCAACGGCATCGCGATCCATATCCCGCGGATCGGCGTCGGCGATGTCGCGGTCGGGCCGTTCGACTGGAACGGGCTCAACCTCGGCACGATCCCGCGCCTCGCGACCGGCACCCGCGACTTCGGGGGCGGCTGGGCAATGCTCGGCGAGCGCGGACCCGAGCTCGCCCGCCTGCCGCGCGGCACGGACGTGTTCACCGCAGCGCAGAGTCGCGACCTCCTGGCCGGGCCGTCCGGCCGCGCCGGTCCGCTCATCGGCTCCCAGACGATCTACGGCGTGCAGCCGGGCGACGTCGAGCGCGAGACCCGGCGGGCGCTGCGGCGGGCCGCGCTCGCCTGGTCGCTCGAGGGCGCGTAGCCATGGCGACCCTTGTCGAGTGGTTCCCGGCCGACGGCTCCGCGTCGGCGCGGTTCACGACCGGTGCAGTAGCGCCGCTGCGGCTGCTGCGCCTCGAGGGCACCGAGCCCGTCACCGTCGAGCCCGTCACCGTGAAGTCGCCCAACCAGCCCGGCGCCACCGCCCTCGACGTCGTCGTGCCGCCCCGGGTGGTCACGCTTGCAGGCCTCCTCCAGGCAGCAACCCCCGCGGCCGCCTGGGACCTGCGAGCAGGGCTGCTCCGCTCGCTCGTCCAGCAGCCGACGCGGCTCGGCGAGACCTATGCCCTGGGCCGCCTGCGGGTGACCCTCGACGGCCGGCAGCCGCTCGAGCTCCGGGCACTGCCGCGCAGCGCGCACGTCGAGCGCCCGTCGGGCACCAAGGCGGTCGCTCCCTTCGATCTCGAGTGGCTCGCGCCCGAGCCCTACTGGCGCGCCACCGCCGACACCCAGGTGCTGTTCACGGGCACCGGCGGTTTCGGGTTCGGCGTCGAGTTCCCGCTCGAGATGACCTCGAACAATGTGGAGGTCGAGATCGCCAACCTCGGCGACGTGGACGCCCCGATCACCGCGCGCCTGTACGGCGACGTCACGACCGCCCGCATCCGCAACCTCACGACCGGCGAGGTGCTCGAGATCACCGGCAACATCGCGGCGAGCGAGTACGTGGAGGTCAGCACCGCGTTCGGCGACAAGCGCGTCGAGCAGGTCGTCATCGCGACGGGGGTGCGGACCTCGGTCATGGACCGCATCAACCTCGCCAAGCCGGACTTCTGGGCGCTCCGCCCGGGCCTAAACGTCGTGACGTTCGAGGCCGACGTCAACGTGTCCGGGCGGGCCGAACTCTACTGGCGCCAGCGCCAGAGCGGGTTCTGACCGATGACCCGCGCCTACGTCCTCGACCCGGCCACCCGCGCCACCCTCGGCCTGGTCGACCAGAGCTGGGAGCGCCTGTCCTACACCCGCCGCTACGTCGCGATGGACACGTTCGAGCTCGTCATCAACCGGACGCGGCTCTGGGCGAGCGAGCTCCAGAAGGGCCGCCTGCTCTACCTGCCCGACGAGGGCGACCTCGTCTTCCTGATCGAGCAGATCGCGAGCACCGCGGAGGGCAGCACCCGCAACGACGAGATGACCGTCACCGGCCGCTCGCTCGAGGGGATCGTTATGGCCGAGCGCCTGGTCGAGCCGCCGGCGGGCGAGAGCCACGACCGGGTGACCGCCGTCGCGGCCGAGACCGCGATGAAGCACTACGTCGCGGCCAACGCGGCCGACCTCGCGGAGGCGGCCCGCCAGGTGCCGGGGCTCGTGGTTGCTGCCGACGCTGCCAGGGGCCCCGACGTCACGGTCGCCGGGCGCTACCAGACGGTGTTCGACCTGGTCCGCGAGATCGGCCTGGTGGCCGGGCTCGGCTGGGAGATCACGTACGACCCGACAGGCGACGCCTTCGTGTTCGACGTCGTCGAGGGCGCCGACCGGTCTGCGTCGGTGTTCTTCGACTTCGCGTTCGAGACCCTCGAGCGCTGGGACGAGCTCGACTCGGTCCTCGACGCCAAGACCCTCGCGCTCGTCGCGGGCCAGGGTGAGGGAGTCGACCGCGACATCGCGACCCGCTTCTCAGGGTCCGAGCCCACCGGCTTCGACCGGCGCGAGGCATTCCTCGACGCCCGCGACGTCGAGGCGGGAGCGACGACGATCCTCGAGCAGCGTGGCGACGCCTTCCTCGCCGCGGCCGCCGCCGAGACGAGGCTCGAGGCCGGCATCCACCAGTACGGCGCCTTCCGCTACCGGGTGCACTGGGAAGCGGGCGACGTCGTCCTCGTCCGCAACGCGGAGCGGGGCTTGAGCTACGCCGTGCGGGTGGTCGAGGTCGAGAAGGCCTTCGAGCGCAGCGCCGCCGCCCCGACGATCACCGCGACCCTGGGCGCGCCGTTCCCGACTCTCCGCTCGCAGACGTCCACCGGCGGCGGGAGCGCTGCGACCGCGGACGGGGCCGTCGGCACCGCCACCGGCGGCGGGGTCCCGGTCGGCTCGGTCGTGCTGTGGCCGGCGCCGAGCCCGCCCACCGACTGGCTGCTGTGTGACGGCTCGTCGCTCGTGCGCTCGGCGTACCCCTCGCTGTTCGCCGTCCTCGGCACGACCTACGGCGCGGCGGACGGGAGCCACTTCAGCCTCCCCGACTACCGGGGCCGGGTCCCCGTCGCGCTCAACGCCGCCGACCCCGACTTCGACACGCTCGGCGAGACCACCGGCGCGAAGACGGCGACCCCCTCGGCGCACAGCGTGACGCAGCCGGCCGCCCACAGCGTGACCCAGCCCGCCGCCCACGCGAACCACGCGGTCACGCAAGCTGCGGCACACGCCGCCCTGTCCCACACCGCCCACACGGGCACCGACGTCTCCTCGCACGCGGGCGCCGCGGTCGGGGCGCACTCGAGCCACAGCCACGAGCTGCCGTTCGTGATCGACGACACCCACGCGATCAGCTCGCTCGACCAGGGCGTGTTCGGGACCGGCACGGCCCGGACGCGCAACTGGACGTCGTCGGTGACCAACGTGTCGGGCTCGTATGCCGTGGCCAAGTCCCAAGCCGTCAGCCTCTCCGCCCACTCGGTCACGCAGCCGTCCGACCACGCGGTCACCCAGCCGGCCGCGCACAGCGACCACGCGGCCCAGAGCCACTCCGGGGCCGCCATCGACGCGCACTCGGCCCACACCGGCACCGCCGTGTCGGCCCACACCGGAGCCGCGGTCGGCGCCCACGCGGCCATGTCGGTCGTCCAGCCGAGCGTCGTCATCAACTTCATCATCAAGGCAGCCTGAAGGAGCGCCCGATGGCCCAGCGCAGCAGGTTCTTCGACAGCTCCGGCGGCGACCGGATCTACACCTCGGACGCCTGGGCCCAGGTCGTGGGCGCGATCATCGGCGACGGGGTCGTCGCGACCGGCAACGAGCTCGCCGTGGCCGAGGCGAGCCCGCCCGCGATGAGCGTCCGGGTGAACACCGGCAAGGCGTTCATCGGCGGCTACTACTTCGAGGTCCACACGAGCCAGGAGTCGCTCGTGATCGCCGCGGCGCACGCGACCCTGCCCCGGATCGACCGGGTCGTCGTTCGCCGCGACCTGGCCGGCCGGACGGCGATCCTCGCGGTCCTCGCCGGCACGCCGGCGGAGAGCCCGACCGCCCCCGCCCTCACCCAGGTCGCGGCCGGTGTGTGGGAGATCCCCCTGGCGCAGGTCGCAGTGGCGGCCGCGGCGGCCTCGATCGTCGACGCCAACATCACCGACGAGCGCGGGGCGCGGGCGAAGGGCACCGACATCGAGAACCTGCAGACCACGCTGCTCGATCCTTCGACCGGGCACCGGCACGAAGGCACCGCGGGCACGGGCCGACAGGTGCGCCACGCCGACCTCGGCGGGCTCACGACCGACAACCACCACGCCAAGGCCCACACCCACAGCGGCGACGGATCGGGCTCCGTCGCTCACGCGGCGACGACGGGCCAGAGCGCGACGGACCACCACGCCGCCCCGGTGGCCGGTCCCGACGCCAACGTGACCGTTGACGCCGCCGGTGCCGCCGGGACGGCCGGCGCGTTCGCCCGCTCCGGCCACGGGCACCAGGTCGCGAGCTCGAGCGCCACCCCGGCGGCCGTGGCCGCAGCTGGATCCGCAGGCGCCACCGGCGCCCTGGCCCGAGCGGCGCACGTCCACGCCCACGGCACGGGCTACCTGCCCGACGCCCACCACCCACAGGTCCACACCCTGAACTCGCACACGGGCACCGCCGACGACATCGGTGCCTGGGCGCAGGCGTCAGCGGGCGGCGGGGCGGCCGGGGTCAAGATCTGGGTGGGCACGACCGACCCCGGCGCCTCGGCCGCCGAGGGCGACGTGTGGGTGAAGAAGTGAGCCGGGAGGCCGAGACGATGCCGACCGCAGGCTATTCGGCCGAGCCCTCCTACGGCTCGGAGTGGTGGGGCTCGGGCGTCGCCAACCAGCACTGCACCGCCGTCACGATGCCCGAGGCCGGGCGGATCACGCGGATCGGCGTCTGGCTCCGGGGCAAGGACGCGTCGTGCTCGTTCCGCGGCGTCGTGTGGAGCGGCACCCGCAACACCGTCCTCGGCCAGACCGCGCTCCAGACGGCCTCGGGTGCTGCGCTCGCGATCGGCGCCTCGCTGAAGTACGAGGCGGCCGTCGCCACGCCGTTCGACGTCGCGGCCGGCACGATCTACGTCGGCTTCACCCGGAACCCGACCGGCGCGATGCAGTTCGGGTTCGACAACACGGGCTCCCACTACGACGAGGACAACAACTCGTCGAACCCGTCCGGGATGACCGCCGAGTCCCTGCACTCGAGCCGTCGCATGGGCGTCTACGTGGTCTACGAGGTCGGGTCCGAGACGTACGTCCGTCGCTCGGGCGCGTGGGTCAAGGCCGACGCCGTGCAGGTCCGCCGCTCGGGCGCCTGGGCCGATGTGGGCCCCGACGTCTACGTCCGGCGCGGCGGGGTGTGGGTGAAGGCGTAGCGTGCGCGCCTACCCGCGTCGATTGTTGGGGCCTACTCCTATTTGCCGCCGAGCAGGTCGTCAGCGATGCGGAGGAACAGGTCGCGCACGTCGTCTTCGACGGTCCAGAACCGGGACTGTGCCCTCGGGTCTGCGGCCACCATCGTTTGGTAGATCTTCCACGCGCTCTCAGCCAGGCACGAGCGGCGGGCAACGAACACCAACAGCACGTCAGGGATCGCGAACACCGGTCGCCGGTTGATCTTGCCGTGATGGATTGCATCACTGTCTTGGCTGACGACGACCCATCCCGCGTTCTGTGATGCGACCTCGTGGCATTCTGCCTCTCCGCGGTCCGTGGACGGATCGGCGGCGATGACGCTCGCTCCCTTCCATGCGACCTGCCGATCGTGCGCACGCTGGCGCCCCGATGCATCCAGGCGATGGATCTCTGCAAACCAGGCCGGGTGATACAGGGTGCGAATCCTGGCATCAGCCTCGGCGTGACCCATGATTTCGCCGCGCACGCGGTCGGGGATGTGGGCACGCCCCGAGAACGCCTCGTGCAGCATCTGATGCCGGTTCTCCCTGGCTAGGGCGACGGGGACCATGGTGTCGAAGACCGCGTGCGTAGTGAGAAGGCGGCGCGGATGAGCCGGCCACTCGACATTCGGGTCGAACGCTCCGGTCCCATCGGTTCGATACTGCCGCTTCGACACGGCAGTCAGTCGGGTTCGTGCACGGAGAGGCCATGCTCAGTAAGCAGGCTGGCCGCCTCCTCGGGATCCATCTGGAGGATGTCGGCGAACGCGACGAACCTGATCCACCCGCGCGCGTAAGCGTCGATCACTCGTCGCACATAGCGTGGATCCAGGTCCGCGCCGTCGGCCTTTGGCGTTGGCTCGAAGTGGTAGCCAAAGGCCCGGAGGAGTGCTGCGGGCTTGACCTCCCCGGCTCGTAGGCGCTCGAGGAGTCGCGTCTTGGCAGCCGCGCTGATCACCCCGAGCTCTTCGAGGTGGATGCAGGTGGCGTCAATGCTTGTAACGAACCGCGACGCCACCGCCGCAACTCGCTCGTCGGGGTCCTTGATCGGGTCGGCGAGGCGACGCACCCCTTCTGGATCCATGAGGAAGTAGCGGGCAAAGGCGTAGGCCGCCCGCTCCTTCGGGTCCGCTCCCGGGGCGGTGACGTTGGCCTCGTAGAGCACCGAGCCATCCGCTGCGCCTTCGAGAACGTGGTGGCCAAGTTCGTGCGCCGCCGTCAAGCGCTGGCGCGTGATCGAGTTCGACGTGTTGACGAAGATGAAGGCGCGACCGGCCTGGACAAGGTGCGCCCCTTCGAGCGAGTCATCTCCGAAAGGGGCGAGGTACAGCTCAATGCCCTGTCGACGCACGACGTCGAACACATCGACGTAGTCCGTCCCTAGGCCGAGCTCGTGTCGAAGCCCCGCTGCGGCGCGTAACGCGTCAGCCTTGGTCATAGAGTGCTGGTAGCCGCGAGATGAACAGCGAGTTCTCCACGCAGCGCTCGAACCATGCGATCGCCTCTCGGGCCTCCGCTCTGTCTTGGTTCACTCGGTGGCGAACCTGCGCATGCGGGCTGGCCAACTCCTCGACGGTCAACTCGAAGACCCGGGCGAACCCCAGCATCTCCGGCACTGAAACCTGTCGTTCCCCCGTTTCGATCTTTCCGACCTTGTCCCGGGTGAGGTCAACCGCATCCGCCAGCTCGTCCTGAGTCATCCCCCAGAGCTGGCGCTCCCTTGCGATGCGCTTGCCAATATCGCTCATTCGAACCTCCATCTTGCGCGATTGTCGCACATTACACCGGTGCGTCTAGCGGATGAAGGTCACCTATGTGGCCGGCGATCAGCGGACTCGGCTGTCAATCGAAGCTTGGATTGCCAGCCACCGGGGACGGGATAGCACCGAGACCCCGGTAGGTGAATCGTCCACCGGCGGTGCCAGGCCTCTACGGGTACGGCCGCGAACGCTCTGACTGATAGAGCGCGGTCACCTTTCCACCTTGGAATGCTCGTACCTCGGCCCGCACAGCCGGATCCGCAAGGTCCAGCACCCGCAGGCTCCCATCGTCCACCTTGGCTACCGACTCGATGCGCACGAACCGGTCGCCGAACTGCTCGGCGAACCCCGCGAGCGCCCGGACCTTCGCCCGTGCGTCGGCAAGATGATCGCCGTGCGGGTCGACAATCGAGGCACCAAGCGTCCCGTCCGTGCGCCGCGAGACGACCAGGAAGTCGGGCTGGAGCGAAGCCCACGCGCCCTGATCGTCCAAATAGGCGATCCGCAGCGACGCGGGCGTCGCGCTGCCCGGGTTGCGGTACCACGCGACGAAGCCGGTCCGGGCGATCTCCGCCTCGACGACCGACCGCTCCCAGTCGTTGAGATCGACGGGGAACAGGCCCTCACCGTCGGCGAACACGTGCCCGGCATACCGCGGCAGGTCGTCGCCGTTCCGATCCTTCGTCGCCGCTCGCTCGTTCTGCCGGAGCTGGACGGTGACGGTCTCGAGCGAGGACGTCTGCTCCTGCACCCGCGTGTACGCGTCACGGGTGGCGCCGACCGTGTTCAGGATCTGGACCCGGAACTGGTCGAGTATCTCCTTGACCCAGTCGGTGGCGCTCGCGTCGAGCGTTGCGGCGACGCCATCGACCCGGAGCAGCGCCGCGCATCGAACCCGCAGCGCATCGCGGTCGGCCGTTGGTTCCAACGTGACCCGATGCAGGAACCATTCTTTGCCGACGCCCTCGCGCAACGAATCGATGACTTTCTGCGTATCGCGGGCGACGTCTCGCGAGTGGGTCGCGATCTTCGCGATCGCCGGCGTGTCGCCGATGTCCTCACCGACTGTCGTGACTCGCGTCGTCGCGACCACCGTGGACAGCAGGTCCTCGACATTCGCGTCGACCTTGGACGCGAACTCCGCCGCGAGCCCGTCGAGCCGACCGTTGAGCTTCGCCGTGAGCGCCGCCCCGGCACCGGCAAGCAGCGGCGCACCGTCGACATCGTCGGCGAGCAACTTCGCGAGCTTCCGCGCCCGCCGCATCGGCGACGCCGTCCGGTCCGGCGTCGGCACGCTTGGCAGCGCGTCGATGAACTTGGACACCGCAGGATCGAGCATGGGATTCCGCTCGAAGACCATCGGCGCCCGGACGACCGTGGCCCCGACCCGGTTCTGCCCGTTCTCGGGCCCCGTCCCCTCCAGCTCGCCCTTGATCGCCGTGAGCGCCTTCTTGTCGAACAGGGGCAGGTAGCACGTAACGGAGTTCAACGCGTCGTCCGTCGCGATCCGGTGGGCGAGCGGCTGGCGGACCATCCGGCCGATGATCTGGGCGATGTGCGTGGCGTCCTTCGCTGGCCGCTCCGAGTAGAGGACCTCGGCCCGTGGGCAGTCCCAGCCGGTCGAGATGGCCTCCTTGGCCAGGACGACCCGGATGTGCGCCTCGGTCTGGATGGACTCCGGGTAAACCCAATCGACCGACCGCGAACCCAGGGTCAGCTTCTCGTGCTCGCCGAGCACATGCGCGATCGCCCGCGGTCCAAGCTCCGGCCATTCCTCCTCGATCGTGCTGACAAGCTCACTGAGCTTCGCATCCGACGCCTTGTCCGGCACCTGGACGACGAGCACCGGCAGCACATCGGGCTCACCTTCGTTCGATGAATACGCTTTCCAGCGTTCCTCGAACCCGCGGGTCGCCTTCACCGCCTCGCGCAGGAGCGTCGTCGAGAACGTACCCTTCTCGTCCGGTTGCGCCAGGCCGATCTCGTCCTTGATGAGGCCGGACGCGCGCACCCGCTCGATATCGACGGCGACGTTCGGGTAGCCGGTCCGGTCCTTGACCTCGACCATCGCGGCCGTGAACCGCTCGATGGTGGCGGAGATGCCCCACACGATCGGGATTGCCGGGTTAGACCCGGGTTCGCCGCCGATGAGCCGCGACACGATCGTCCGCCGGTCGGCCGAGCGCTTCATGCCGCGGTGCGCCTCGTCGAGGACGAGAACGAGGTCGGTCGATTCGCCCCGGATCGTGTTCCGGAGGATGTCCCAGAACGAGAACTCGCGGCTGTTCGTCCCGCTCTGAGTGAGCCGACTCGACCTCGAGAGCTTCTGCGTGTTCAGGAAGAAGACGCGTCCGGGCGCCAGGTCGGCGTCCGGGAACGACTCGTCCACCTCGACCAGCGACATTGGCGTCATCAACTCGGATGCGTCGTTCATACGTGCTCGGGTCTGCCGGTTTAGGGCCGGGTCGTCGGTAATCCACAGGAACGAGATGCGCGGATCGGGATCGGTGTCGAGGTCGGTCGAACCGAACAGCAGCGCTTCGATCACCGCGGTCGCGATGACCGTCTTCCCAGACCCAGTGATCGCCGACAGCGCGAACGACGAGCGCTCGCCGTCCTCGCGCCAGTCGCGTCGACCCCGCCGGAGCCGCTTGAGGATCTCCAGGGCCGCGTCGCGCTGGTAGTCGCGGAGCTCGTAGCGCATCAGGCGCGCCCGCGCTCAGGCAGGAACATTGAGAGGTACGTGTCGTACAGGCGAATCGTGTCAATCGACGTGGGCAGTTCGGCGGCGATCCCGGCGAACACAGTCGGCGAGTAGGTGACGATGAAGGCGGTCAGGGCGGTCTCAGGCCGAGCAGACACGAAGCTGCGCCAGCGGTCCTCGTCGAACAGGACGCCGTAGTGGTCGGTCCAGACGTATGGGACCGGCGCGCCAGCGTCATCGACGTGTCGCGCGATCGATCCCTGGCCGCCTGCCCGGAGCCACAGCAACGGCGCGACGTCGTCGAACGCGTGCCCCAGGTCGATGTCGTCGGCGTCGAGGTATCGAAGCACCAGGAAGGCGACGTTCTCTTCGAAACCGTCAGCCATCGGGAACTGGTCTGCGAACTTGTAGTCGCCCGCGATCGGCTCGCCTTTCGGCGTCTCGCCCGTGATCGCCGCCGTCACCCTGGGTCGCGTGATGTGCTCGAAGATGCCGAGCGCCTCCCACTCGGCGTCACCCGGCCGGAGCCCCCGGCCCCGGAGCTCCGCCGCCTCGTCAGCCGACACCTCGTTGTTCGTGACCATGATCGATTGCCGGCGGCCGCCGTCCTGCCGATTCAGCCGCGCGATAGCGTGCGCAGTGGTACCCGACCCGGCGAAGAAGTCCAGAACAACAGCATCCGGCTTGTCCTTGACGAAGAAGCGAACCGTGTCTTCGACCGCATAAAGCGACTTCGGGTAGGGGAACTTCCGCCCCGGCAGCATCCGATTCAGCATGCCGGCTCCCCCGACACTTGCGTCGTGAGCAGCGCGATTCCATACGGTTCGAGGTGTGGACTCAACGGAAAGTGAGCTAGAGGCGAGGTCAAGGATCACGACGCCGTTCTGGTCTTTGCCTAGCGTCGCAACCGTGCCATCGGCGACCGCCTTCGCCTTCTTCGCCTTCATGTATTGAATTCGGAACTGGCCGGTCTTCGCGTTGAAGCTTCCGACGCGAACCGTGCCCCTTTGCCTTGCGTTCTCGAGCCCGCTCGGCGAGAGCTGCCAGAATCCCTCTGTTCCATCGTCTTTGATGGGCCAGACGACTGTGGTACCCGGCATCGAAGGCGCCTCGTCGCGGGAGGCGTCGGCGCCGAGCGGCTCGCCGAACCCTACGATGCGCGCCAGTTCAGGATCCACAAAGATCGGATAGAACTGCTTGGGTCGCTGTTTGCGGACGACCCCGATGCCACGCCGGACCATGCCCTCCCAGAGCGATGATTCCGACAACGCCGACTCGTTGTTCGTTCGGGCCGCCAGCATGTTATCGCCCGTCCAGATGATGTCTGCCGAACCCAGAAACACGAAGAACAAGTACTCAGCCACTCGCGAGAACCCCCGCACTCGCGAGGTTCCTCCAGGCTTGACGACAGAGGACACCATCTGAATGAGAGAGCTCGGGAACGTCTGCTCGAGCAGCAACCCAAGCCGCAGGTACTCCTTCTCGTCGATGGTCACGATGAGCACGGCGTCGTCAGGGTTCAGCAACTCCTTGGCGAGCTTCAGGCGCCGCTCCATGAAGGCGAGCCACTTGCTGTGGCGGTACGCGTCGGTGTCATCGACGTAGTCGTTGTTGTACTTCCAGTCGCGCGCACCGCTGTTGTACGGCGGATCGATGTAGATGCAGTCGACCTTGCCTGCGTGAGTGAAGCGCAGCGCCTCGAGCGCGTGGTGGTTCTCACCGTTGATCACGACGTGGTACGGCTTGTCCCCGCCGCGTTCGACCGACGCGACGCGCCGGAAGCCAGGGAGAATGGGGTCGCCGAAGTCGGAGATCACCACGAGGGAGTTGACAGGTGCCCGCTCCTGCCCACCGTTCCCATGCTCGCTGCGCTGGACGTAGGCCCCGTCAGCGTCTCGAACCCGCACGAGCGTGGCGACCCCAGCGTCGATCAACACGACCTCGAACGTCGGGCTGTCTTCGTCGTCCCGGCTCACGACCTGGGAACCGACGCGGATCTGATGTTGCGGCAGGCGCACGCGCTCGGGAATGTGCTGCTCGAACACGAGCCCGAAGCTGCGCTTCTGCTTGAGCCGGTCGATCTGCGACCGCAGGTCGGCGCGCAAGGCGGAGTCCTGGACCTTGTCGAGGAGGACGTCCAGTTCGCTCCGGATCATTCGGTCAGGTTCAGGATCGGGTTCTCGATCGAGAGCGGCGGCACGGTTCTCCTCAGGGCTGTCGCAAGTGAGGCGCAGCTTGCAGGATACGCGGCGGCGGTGTCAGCTTGAGCGGCACGAGGGCGGACTCGGCCACTGCCACACGCGCCCTTGCGCTTTCTGTCGCGGCGCGATGAGCACCCCAGGCGGGACAATGGTCATCGTGATCAGCAGGTCTCGTTGCAGTTCGGGGATTTGGAGGCGTCGCTCGTGGACGACCCCCTGAGCTCGATGATGCGCGACGCCATGAATGTGGGCCTTGAGAACCTCGAGATCCTCCGCCTCGCCAATGCCTGGTGCGAGCACGCCACGATGTCCGGTGGGATGGGTGTCGGCCTCCTCGAACAGGCAACTGGGCTGCCGATCAACGGCGGGAGCCTCCGCTGCGACTACGCGAAGGCCCCACCGCAGCTCATCGGCATGCAACTGGCCCACTCCGCACTCGCCTTCTACGAGGCGAATTGCGTCGGGTGCGCGGACCGCGTCCCCGGTGGGGAGGAACCCAACCTCGCCACCTGGGCCCTGGAACAGCGACGGCAGCGGGATGCCGAGCGCGCCCGTCTAGAGCGAGAGCGGGCCGATGAATCGACTCGGCGTGATCAGCGACATCAGGATCGCCGGCGCCGCTTGAGCTCGACAAGCGCCCCGGTCGCCCAGATCCTCGATCTTGTCGAGCGGATCGACGCCGAGCATCCGGACGCGCAGGCGACCAAGGATCTGCTGATCCTCGCCGACCAGGAGCCGGAGGCCTTCGACGACGCAGTCCTGCTCGACCTTCGGGAGACCGCCCTCGCTATGGGCGGCGATGATCTGATGGCTGCCGTCCTCCTGGCCCATGAGCGGCGAGGGACGTCGGATGGCGATGTCCTCCCGATCGCCATCGAGGGCATGCGCAATGGTCTCGCGATGTCGCGCGCCGGCGCGATTATGGCGAGGGCAGCCGAGGTCCTCGATCCTGATCCGGCTGTTCTGGAGCGCATCATCGAGGTCGCCGGCGGCACTGGACACATCATCGGTGGCGGAGACCGCGCCCCTGAGCCGGCCGCGCTCATCCGGATGTTTGATCTCGATCCGCGCGCAGTGGTCGCGCGGCTCCGTGTGCTCGCGGTGCTCGACGACCGGTGGGCCCGCGCCCGAGCCTTGCGAGCCGCTGAGCAACTGATCATCGCGCGACCCATGACGGCGGACGATCTCGTGCCGTCGATCCTTGACAGCTTGGTCATGGAGGACGACAGCAACGCCTATCCGGCGCCGTTCGCCGCAGCGGCCGCCCGAAGCGCGGTCGGCGCGGCCCTCTGGGCAAGTCCTGAGCAATCGGATCGGCTTATCCAGGAACGCTGGAGCGGCGCCGGGGCGAGGGAGCGGAGGCGGTATCTGGAGTGCTATCGCCCGCCATGGCGTCGAGAGGATGTTCCCCGCGCCACGACATCGCTCATGGCAAGACGAGCGCTGGAGGCAATCGAGAGCGAGGACGACGAACTGCTGCGATTAGCCGCGGAGACGCTTGCTCAAGTCTGCCGCGGTGGGCCAGATGCCGTCGACCTACCGACCACCGACCTCCTCACATCCCTCGTCCGGCTCGCAGAGCGGACCGACGCGCTCGCCGGCCAACTGGTCGATCCTGATCCGCTGGCCGCGATGGGGCAGCAGTCCCAGCTGATGACGCATGAGTTCGCTTTGGGCAAGATCCGAGATGCGATCGCTGGACTCGGCAAGTCCAATCCGGATGCCTTGGTGACGCTCGTCGCCGGCGCCTGGGAGGCGGCGCCCCCAAAGAGCCGCGCTCGCATCGTTCTCGTCGAGATCCTCGAGGAGGCCCTCAAGGATCAGCGAGACCTTGCCTTGGCACTGCCATTCATCTCGGAGGTCCTTGAACGGGGCGGGCGGACCGAGAAGCGGGCGGCCCTGAACGTTCTCGAGGTGACTTCGAGGTGGTCCGGCTTCACGCTGCCACCGATCGTCTCCGAGCGGGCGCTGGCGTGCCTCGAAGATCCCATGCTCGCGAAATACGCGGTGAACCTGCTCGACGCGTTGACCATTCCAGAAGAGCGAGTCACGCGAGTTCTCGAGAGCCTCCTCACGGTCTGCCGGTTCCCCCTCTTCGACCGCGGAATCGACTACCGCATTCAGAACACCTTCGCCGGGGTGCGAAGGTTCAGCCGGAACACCCCGTACGCCGCGCGGGTCGAGGAGATCCTGTTCGACACCGTTGACCAGATGTACACGACTGATGCAGCGGAACTCCTCTCGCACAACCTGCCGCGCGAGCATGCCCGATGGCTTCCTGCGGCGGTCCGTGCCCTACATCGCGACGAGGACGCGCACTGGTGGGGCGTCAAGGACCGGGACCAGGATGATCTCCTCCGGACGATCGTCGGCCAAGGCGAGGCAGCCCGTGCGTGGCGCCAGGAACTTGTTGCTGTGGCACTCGAGCGCCTGGCGATGCGGGGACCCCATCAGGCGCGGGAGATCGCCGACATCCTGGCGAGCATCGGCGAACATGACGCGGCAGCGACCGTCAGCGCGGCCGTGCTCGCCTCGATTCCCGATGTGCCAGAGAAGCGGGGGCGTCGGCGTCACGCCCGGCTGATCGAGGTCGCGCACGCTGCTGAAGCCGCCATCGAACGTGGTGACGCGGAGGCCCGCCTAAAGCTCGCAGACTCCATCCCCGCCGAGGAGCCGTCACCCGCCAGCTGGGGTTTCGAGGACCTGCCGTTCGACATCTCGGAGCCCGATCCCGCACAGGACGTGGCTGCGCGCGTGCGGCTCCGGGGCGTGACCGTTGACTCGCTAACGTCCATAGCGGCTGGCGGGACTCAAGACCTTACGGACCTCGTGACGGCCAACCGCAACCTCATCGGAGCCGATCGCGAGAGCACAGTCACGTGGGCGTATGTCGAGCTGTTGGACGCCCTGGAGCACGCGACCCAGTGGAGGCCGGCACGGCGTCGATCGGAGAAGGATGCAGGCCGCTTCCGGGAGGCTGCGCAGGACCGGGCTCGCGAAGTGGGGCTGAAGCGCGGTTCGTGGTCGTGGCCAGAGGCGCTGGACGACGCCGTCCGCGAACTCGAGACCCTCGACGATCCGCTCGGCGGGGTCCAACGTGCGGCGGCGGCTCTGGCGCGATGCCCTGTGCCCTTCACCTCGACGTCCATCCTCAGCGAGGGGCAGCAGTGGGGAGGCGGCCGAGCGGAGGCCGAACCCGAGGTAGTCGTCATCCTGGGTCTGGCCCTCGATGGCGTGCCGGTGGCGACGCTTGACCATGTCCCACGCAACACCCTGCTGCGTCTCGATGCGACGGCGAAGGTCACGGGCGGATGGCCGGAAGACGCCAAAGCCCTGCGGATCTCCTTCGTCAGCGAGATCAGCCAGCGCGACCTGGAGCGGGGGGAGATCGTCATCGAGCGCGGCCTCAACGACGGGCGAACACAGGTCAACCTCCGCGCCAACGTCCGTGCTGACCATCCCGTCGAGTTGGCCGCAGCAGCCACTTTCGAAGGTGGGGCCAGTCCGGTCGCGCCCCGGCTGTTGGGCGTTACCCGCGTTCGGCTCGCCACGGCGGCGGCTGAACTGACCACCGACTCGGCGTCTACCACGGGGGCGGGCGTTGACTCCGAGGAGGCTCCAGTGGCCCGGCCGAAGCGCCGCCGCGGGCGGCCGAGCGGGACGCTCTCGGTTACCCGTGCTCAGATCTTCGAGAAGTTCAGATCGCTCCGAGTGAACTACGGAAGGAACCCGACTCAGCAAGAGCTCGCGGACAACCTCAAGCCACGGATCGAAGTACGAACGCTCCAAGACCATCTCACCGCCTACGACTTGTCCTGGCCGATCGAATAGTTCGCGCTTTGTTTGCGCTTTTCACGGGGTGTTTCTTGCTCTGACGGGCTGCGACGCTTGGGCACGTGATGCGCTCGCTCAACCTCGCGATCCCCGAAGACGCCGCGCAGCAGCTCGAGCGGCTGGCCGAGCGCGACTTCAGGCGCCTGCGGGATGAGGCCGCGCTGCTTCTCGTCCAAGCTGTTCGCCGCGCGGCCCTGGACCTCTCGGTGCACCCGGAGCAGGGCACTGAGCCTGACAACGCGAAGCCAGACCGCTCGCTGCCAGAGTCGGGCGACGAATGAGCGCCCTCCTCGAGAGCGCCCTCCGCATGGCAGCCGACGGCTGGGGGGTGATCCCGTTGCACACCCCGATCGACGGCACGTGCGATTGCCATCGGCCGGGTTGCTCCTCGCCGGGCAAGCATCCCCGGACGAAGAATGGCCTAAGCGATGCGACCTCGGACGCGGACCAGATCCGCAAGTGGTGGAGCATGTGGCCCGCGGCGAACATCGGAGCCGTGGTTCCGGACGGTTTCATCGTGGTCGACGTGGACGTGGCCGATCTCGTCACGGTCTTTCGGGCCGACGAGTTGCCGGTGACAGCGACATCGAGGACAGGTCGTGGCCGGCATTGGATCTACCGCACCGCCACTCCGATCCGGCCGAAGGTCGGTGTCAGGAACCATGTCGACCTCCGAGGACCCGGCTCCTACATCGTCGTCCCGCCCTCGTTCCACAGCAGCGGCGTGCGCTACGAGTGGATCGTCCCGATCGAGGACGGGGTCGCGGACGCGCCGGCGTGGATCACCGATGAAACCCGATCACCTCGGACGGCAGGTGATCGTCCCGAGGATCCGGACCTCATTCCCGACGGCCAGCGGAACGCCACGCTGACATCGCTGGCGGGCACCATGCGTCGGCGTGGCATGACCGCCGTCGAGATCGGGGCCGCGCTCCTGACGGTGAACGCAGAACGATGTCGGCCGCCGCTGCCTGACGACGTCGTACGGGGCATCGCCACGAGCGTTGGGCGCTACCCGCCGGGCGACAGGCAGGCGCAACCGCAGCCGCTCACAGCTATCAGCGACGGCGCGGAGTCGGAGCCTGGCAACCCGGGAGCCGCCGCGCCCGCGCCCGGCGGAAGGCGATCCCAGGCGACCATGCTCCTCGACCTCGCCACGCACGTCGAGTTCTTCCACACCGCGGACGGCGACGCCTACGCGCGCATCGAGCTTGATGGGCATCACGAGGTCTGGCCACTCGGGTCGAAGTCGCTGCGAGCTTGGCTATCCCGGGAGTTCTACCTTCAGTACGGGCGCGCCGCTGGCAGCCAAGCCCTCAAGGACGCGCTCAATGTCCTCCTGGGCCGGGCGCTCTACGAGGGACCCGAGTCCCCGGTGTACGTCCGCGTCGCCGGCGATGGTCCCGACATCTACCTCGACCTCGGCGACCCGCTGTGGCAGGCGGTCAAGATCACGGCCACAGGCTGGGGCATCGTCGCCGATCCGCCCGTGCGATTTCGCCGCCCGAAGGGCCTACTCCGGCTGCCCGCGCCGGTTCGAGGCGGCACGGTCAATCAGCTTCGGCGGTTTGTCAACGTCCGGGATGACGACCAGGACAACCAGTGGCGCCTCTTCATCGGCTGCCTCGTCGCCGCGTTCCGGCCCTCCGGTCCGTATCCGATCCTCGCCTTCAACGGGGAGCATGGCTCGGCCAAGTCAACCTCGGCGAAGATCCACCGCCGGCTGGTCGACCCCAACAAGAGTGCGACGCGTGCTGCACCGCGTGATGAGCGCGACCTGGCGATCGCGGCGACCAACGGTGCGGTCATCTCCCTCGACAACCTCTCGGTTGTCCCGGACTGGCTGAGCGACACGCTCTGCCGGGTCTCGACCGGCCTGGGCTTCAGTACCCGCACCCTCTACGAGAACGACGAGGAGACGCTGTTCGACGCCTGCCGCCCGATCGTCATCAACGGCATCGGCGTCCTGGGCACGCGCAGCGATCTGCTCGACCGCACCATCGAGCTCGAACTGCCGCGGATCCCGGACGACCGCCGCCAGGATGAGGCCCAGTTCTGGGCCGCGTTCGATCGCGAGCAGCCGGCGATCCTCGGCGCACTCCTCGACGCGGTCGCGGGGGCGATCGGCCAGCTGGATGGGGTCAAGCTCGAGCGGGCGCCCAGGATGGCCGACTTCGCCCGCTGGGTCGTGGCCGCCGAACCGGCGCTAGGCTGGCCCCCCGGATCGTTCCTGAAGGCGTACACGGGCAATCGCGACGCCATCCACGAGATCGCCCTGGACGCGTCGGTGATCTTTGCACCGATGCGCACGTTGCTGGAGTCGGGCGAGTTCCTCGGCACAGCGACAGAGCTCCTGGACCGCCTCGGCGGCATCGTGGGCGAGTCGGCCACGCGGCGAAGGGGCTGGCCTGGGAACGCGACGTCACTCTCGCGGGAGCTTGCCCGGATCGCGCCCAACCTGCGCTCGGTCGGCATCGAGGTCGAGAAGCGCCGGGAGTCGCACGGACGCCGTCTGATCGCCATCCGAACGGCCCCCGAAACGCCGTCACCCGCGTCACCACCGTCACCGGCCGCGGGCTTCGGTGACGCGACGTCGCTCGAAGGTGACGAGACGGGTCTGTGGGACGAGGCGGGCGTCACCGAGGATCGTGCTCGTGGTGACGAAGGTGACGCTGGTGACGGTGTTCTGCCCCCTCCATCGCATGGTGACGTGGACCTCACCCGCGAGGCGTTGCGGATCTTCGCCGACGACCTGACCGACGAGTCGGCGGCGCGCCTCCGCGCCGTGGTCGATGGGACAGACGGCTACGAATGGGGCGGTCTCGCATGACCTGCCAGGCGCAGCACGAGCAGACTGGCGCGGGCCTGAACGGCCTCGGTCGGACTGACCCACGGGACGGCGGCAGCCGCACCCCCGGACCCCATCCGATCAACCCCGTCATCGTCGCCCTCGTCGTGGCGCTTCGCGATGTTGAACAGCGGCGCGGTCGAGGTAAGGTGCTGACCCACTTGACCAGCAAGAGGCCCGCAGCATGAAGCGTTCTCTTCCCCAGTCGCTCGACCAGGTCGACGGGATGCGGGCAGCGCGCTGGTTCCGCGAGTCGACCGCCGGACAGTGGGACAACTTCGGCCCGGATGCCCAGCGCGAACAGCAGGATCGCGCGATCGCCCGGTATGGTCTCGCCGACAGCACCCTCGAGTGGTCGGTTGCCTCCTCGGGTTGGACCTCCGCCTGGCGCACACCGACCTGGGAGGCGATGGTCGCCTCGGCGCAGGCTGGCGCCTTCGACGTGCTCGTCGTCGGCTACGTGAGTCGCTTCCTACGCAACCTCAAGCAGACGCTGATCGCGGTCGAGGATCACCTGCACGCCGCCGGCGTGGTGGTCCTGTTCGCGGACGAGCGGCTGCTCTCGTCCGATCCGAGCAACTGGGACCAGTTCGTCCGGGAGGCCCACGAGGCCGAGGCGTACAGCCGCAAGCTCTCGAAGCGGGTCGGCGAAGGCTATGCCGCCAAGCGACGCCGCCTCGGCGTGCCCGGCGGCAACCGGGCACCGTTCGGCATCATCCGCGAGGGCAAGCCCTCGACGCTCCGGGTCGATGAGGCGAAGGCGGCGACAGTCCGCCGCGCCTACGAACTCGCTGCGGTCGGGCAGACCGACTGGGAGGTGGCCGCCGCCACCGGCCTCGCCAAGACCCACGTCGGCGAGTTGCTCACGAACCCGATCTACGCCGGCCGCCTCCGCACCGGTGAGCCCGCCGGCCTCGCGCCCATCGTCGAGCCAGCCCTCTGGTCCAAGGTGCAATCGATGCGCGAGCTGCGCCGAACCCGGACGCCGGGCCGGATCGTCAAGCGCAACTACCCGCTCCGCCTGCGCTGTGCGGGCTGCGAGCGGTTCCTCTACGGGGACGTGGGCCGGTACCGGCACCCGGCGCCGACCTGCGAGGCATTCATCGCCGCGACCCCGACCGTCCGTCGGCGGTACACGACGGGCCACGACAAGCGCGTCCAGGGCCACTCCTACCCCCAGGAGTGGTACGAGCACGCGATCGGCAAGCTCCTTGAACAGGTGGGCGGCGTGGACGATGTCTCGATCACCGACGCGGTGCACCTCTACCACGACCGTCCGTCCCGGGTCGATGAGGTCACGCTGGCTCGGATCGGCCGAGAGCGCGAAGAGGCCGGTCGCCGGCTTGCCAAGACCCGAGACGTGGCGGCCTGGCAGCGGGAGATGGCCCAGCTCGATGCCGAGGAGCAGGCGGCTCGCGAACCTGTCGAGCTTGGGAGCCTCTCGTCGCGCGAGGTCCTGGACTACCTGCGCTCGCTGCCGTCGCTCTGGGCGGACGCCGGCCCCGATGGACGCCAGGCGCTCGCCACCGCGATCTTCGCGCGGACCGACGTGATGGGCTTCGAGCGGCTGGAGTACGAGCTGACACCCGACGCCATCGAACTGGGGTTGGATGCAGCCCTACCCGCCGTGTTCGAGCTCACTGGCACGATCGGTGAGTTTGGTCGGGGCGAGAGGATTTGAACCTCCGACCTCATCGTCCCGAACGATGCGCGCTACCAAGCTGCGCCACGCCCCGACCGAAAGCGCCCTGAGGGCCGGGGAATGATACCCCATCACCCCCGAACGATCGAGTGCCGCCGGCGGTCGGACGCACCATCCTGACCGCACGGTGGCGCTCCCGCCCGGCCCGGCGACCCTCGCTGTGGGTCGCTCGCCCGGGTCGCATCTGCCGGAGTCTCTCATCCTCCCCTCACCCGCGTGGTAAATGATGGGTTCCATGAGGACCACGATCCCTCTCGTCGCCCGGGCGACCAACGCCGCTCCGGTGGCGCTGCGTTACGCGACGTGCTCCAGCGGGAGGATCAGAATCGATCCGAGCGTCGGCGTTCCCGACGAACAGGAGCGCTCGATATGAACGACACCTTCCGCCTCGGCTCGCCCTTCGGGATCCGGCTCGGTATCCACTGGAGCGTCCTGCTGATCGCCTGGCTGTTCGCCTCCGGGCTGGCGACCACCATCCTGCCGGCCACCGCCCCAGGTCTGCCCGCCGTCACCTACTGGATCACGGGCGTGGTCGTGGCGATCGTGTTCTTCGCCTCGCTGCTCGCCCACGAGCTCGCCCACGCGCTATTCGCCCGAAGAGCGGGAATCCGCGTGGAAGGCATCACGCTGTGGCTCCTGGGCGGGGTGGCGAAGCTGGACGGCGTCGCCGGCTCGCCCGGCGAGGATCTGAGGATCGCGGCCTCGGGGCCGATCGTGAGCGGCCTGCTTGGGCTCGGCTTCGGCGGCCTGGCGGTGGCCCTGATCGTCCTCGATGCGCCGTTGCTGGTGGTCGAGGCCGTCGGCTGGCTGTCCGGGGTCAACCTGATGCTCGCGGCGTTCAACCTGCTGCCGGGCGCACCCCTTGACGGCGGTCGGATCGTCCGCGCGCTGGCCTGGAGATTCGGTCGTGACCGCCTGGCGGCGTCGTTGCTGGCCACCCGGATCGGGCGGCTGCTCGGGTTCGGCCTGATCGCGTTCGGCGTCCTCGACCTGATCGTGGCAACCGACCCCGGCGGGCTCTGGCTCATGGTCGTCGGCATGTTCATGAGCAGCGCGGCGGCCGCGGAGGGCCAGTACGAGCTGACCCATAGTGCCCTCGATGGCGTGAGGGTGCGGGACGCGATGCACGGCGATCTGCGACGCGTCCCGGGAGGCCTCACGGTGGACGTGCTCGTGGACTCGGTTCTTGTCCCCGACCGGCTGGGTTCAGCCCTCGTCGTCGGACCCGACGGGACCCCTGACGGCGTGGTCCGGCTGGCACGCGTCGAGGCGCTCAAGCCAGCCGCACGCCGCGAGACGCGGGTCCGGGACCTCGCCGAGCCGATCGTTTCCATCCCGACCGCCACCCCGGACGAGCCCCTGCTGCCCGCGCTCGAGCGGGCTCGCGGAACAGCCGGCCGCCGGCTGCTGGTCGTGGACGACGACGGCATCGCCGGCATCGTGGAGCCGGCGGACGTCGCTCGGCTGGTGCGGTCGCGGATCACCCACACGCCGCCGACGGCGCCACGCGGCGCTCACCCGCTCGCGAGGTAGCGACCTGATCCAGGCAGAGACGGGGGCCGTGGCCTCCTGACCCGGACGAGGCGGGGCCCCCGGCCGACCGGCCGGGGGCCCTCGATCTGCGCTCGGGTGATCAGTACTGGAACAGGAGCTCGCGGTACTTGGGCATCGGCCAGTACTCGTCGGCGACCAGCCGCTCGAGCTCGTCCACCACCTCGCGGAGCGCGGCCTGTGCCGGGATCACCTCCTTGACGAACGCCGCGGCCTCGGCCTGGACGGACGTCGCCTCGTGGGTCTCGTGCTGGGTGTGCTCGAGGGTGTGGATGGCGTCCACGAGCTTGTCGGCGAGACCGGAGACGACCTCGGTCACGTGGGTGACGGCACGCGACGAGGACGCCGCCGCAAGCTCGCCGAGATAGCGAACGGTTGCCGGCAGGACCATCGACTTCGCGATGTCGAGCGCGCAGCTGGCCTCGATGTCCGACACCTTGACGTACCGCTCCCAGTAGATCTCGACCCGCGATTCGAGCTCCCGCTCTGACAGCACCCCGAACGAGGAGAACAGCTTCTTCGCCTTGGATGTCGTGAGCGACGGCAGCGCGTCGACCGTGGTCGGGTTGTTGGGCAGGCCTCGGCGCGCCGCCTCCTCGTGCCACTCGGGTGCGTAGTTGTTGCCCTCGAACAGCACGTGGTTGTTGCCCTTGGCGATCGCCGACAGGATCCGGGTCAACCCGTCGAAGTCACCCGGCTCGAGCTTGTCGAGCTCGTCGGCGAGCTGCTTGAGCGAGTCGGCCACGGCCGTGTTGAGCACCGTCTGCGGCCAGTAGATCGGGGCCGACGAGCCCACCGCCCGGAACTCGAACTTGTTGCCTGTGAACGCGAACGGCGAGGTCCGGTTGCGATCGGTGGCGTCCTTGGGCAGCACCGGCAGCGTGGTCGCCCCCAGCTCCAGCGAGCCGCCCTTCTTCGAAGCCGACGCCGCACCCTTCTCGAGCTGCGCGATCACGTCCTCGAGCTGCGAGCCCAGGAAGATCGACATGATCGCGGGCGGTGCCTCGTTGGCGCCCAGACGGTGGTCCTGACCCGCATCGGCGATGCTCGCGCGAAGGATGTCGGCGTGGACGTTGACGGCACGGATGACCGCCAGCAGGAACGCCAGGAACTGCGCGTTCGCGTGCGGGTCGGTGCCCGGGTCGAGCAGGTTCTCACCGTCATTGGTGCCCATCGACCAGTTGTTGTGCTTGCCCGATCCGTTGATGCCGGCGAACGGCTTCTCATGGATCAGGAACATGAGACCGTGGCGCGGCGCCAGACGTCGCATCAGGCTCATCACGACCATGTTGTGATCCGACCCGACCGACGTGGGCTCGAACACCGGCGCCATCTCGAACTGCGCCGGGGCCACCTCGTTGTGGCGCGTCTTGGCCGGGATCCCCAGCCGCCACAGCTCGCGGTCGAGATCCATCATGAACGCCAGGATCCGCTCGCGGATCGGGCCGAAGTACTGGTCCTCCAGCTCCTGGCCCTTTGGCGACGGAGCACCGAACAGCGTCCGGCCCGTGAGCAGCAGATCCGGACGCTGCTCCGCCAGCCGGCGATCGATCAGGAAGTACTCCTGCTCAGGGCCGATGGTGGTGAACACGCGCGAGGTGGTCGCGTTCCCGAACCAGCGCAGCACGCGCAGCGCCTGCTTGCCCAGGGCCTCCTGCGAGCGGAGAAGCGGGATCTTGTGATCCAGCGCCTCGCCGGTGAACGACACGTATGCCGTCGGGATCGTGAGCGTCACGCCGTTGGGCTCGACCTGGAGGAAGATCGGGCTGGTGACGTCCCACGCCGTGTAGCCGCGCGCCTCGAACGTGGCGCGGATCCCGCCAGACGGGAACGAGCTGGCGTCCGGCTCGCCCTGCAGCAGGTTCCGGCCCGAGAACTCGGCGATCGTCGAGCCGTCGGGCAGTGGGGTCAGGAACGAGTCGTGCTTCTCGGCCGTGGACCCGGTCATGGGCACGAACCAGTGGGTGAAGTGGGTGGCGCCGTGCGCCAATGCCCATTCCTTCACGCCGTGGGCGACCGCATCCGCGATCACCTCGTCGAACGGCTCCAGGCCGTCGATCGTGCGCCGCAGGCGGCGGAAGATCGGCTTGGCCAGGTACTCGCGCTGGTCGCGCTCGTCGAACACGTACTGGCCGTAGATGTCCTCGCCGGCGTGCTCCAGATAGTTCTGGGTCGAGGCGACCTTGTGGCTGGCGATGGCCGCGATGGCGGTTTGGCGGGCTGTCATGTGGGCTCCTGCTGCGGGCTGGTTTACGTGGTCGGCGGCGGCGATGGGCTCAGAACGCCTCGAGGTACCGGTCCAGCTCCCATTGGGTCACCTGCGTCCGGTACTCATCCCATTCGGCTCGCTTGGCGGCCACGTAATGAGACAGCACGTGGTCGCCGAGGGCCTCGCAGATCACCGGGTCCTTCTCCATCTCGTCGATCGCGTCGCCGAGGGTGCCGGGCAGCTCGCCGATCCCCTTCTCGGCGATTCGCGTGGCGTCCATCTCGAACAGCGACTCCTCGACCGGCTCGTGGAGCGTGAGGCCCTTCTCCACGCCATCGAGACCGGCCGCGATCATCGCGGCGAACGCGAGGTAGGTGTTGGACGACGGGTCCGGGCAGCGGACCTCGCACCGCGTGCCCTCGATCGACTTGCCGGGCGAGATCATTGGCACGCGGATCAGCGCCGAGCGGTTGGTCCGGCCCCAGGTGATGTAGGTGGGCGCCTCGTAGCCGGGCACCAGGCGCTTGTAGCTGTTCACCAGCGGGGCAAGGACCGCGATCATGCCCCGGGCGTGGGCCAGGATTCCGGCCATGTAGGACCGGGCTACGTCGGACAGACCGTACGGCGACGACGTGTCCGCAAACGCGTTCCGGCCCTCGGCGATCGAGTACAGGCTCTGGTGGGTGTGCATCCCCGAGCCGTTGATGCCGTGGATCGGCTTGGGCATGAACGTGGCGTACAGGCCGTGCTGCTGGGCGATCGCCTTGAGCGCGAACTTGAAGGTCACCGCGTTGTCGGCCGTCTTGAGCGCGTCCGCGTACTCGAAGTCGATCTCGTGCTGGCCCTCGGCGACCTCGTGGTGGGCGGCCTCGACGCGGATGCCGAACGCCTCGAGCGCGTCCACCATGTCCTGGCGGACCTCCTGCGCAAGATCGGTGGAGAAGTCGAAGTAGCCCGCTTCGTCGTGGGGAAGTGGCGCGATCTCGCCGTCCTCGCCCCGGCGGAACAGGAAGAACTCGAGCTCGGGACCGGTGTTGACCACGTAGCCGAGCTTCCTGGCCCGCTCGACCTGGCGGCGAAGGACGTAGCGCGGATCGCCGGCGAACGGCTCGCCACGGGGCGTGTAGACGTCGCAGATCACCCGGGCCGTGCCGCGCGGGCCGCTGGCAGGCTGCCATGGGATCTCGTTGAACGTGCTCATGTCTGGCTGCAGGTACTGGTCTGACTCCGCGATCCGGGTGAAGCCCTCGATCGAGCTGCCGTCGAACCAGGTGCCGTGGGCGACCGAGCCCTCGAGCTGGTGGACCGGGATCGTGACCGCCTTGACGACACCAAGGACGTCCGTGAACTGGAGCTGCACGAAGCGGATGCCGCTTGCCCTCGCCGATTCGATCAGCTCCAGGTCCGCTTGCTGCACGATCGCCAATGCCGCCTCCTCCTTGCGCCGCCCGCCGGCAAAGCCGATACCCTCGCTTGTCGGCGCGGCTTGTGCCGCCGGCACCAAGAGGCCGCCGTGTGTCCCACGGTCGACCCAAGTCTATGCGCGGGTGAACGCCCTGAGGGTAGCCAAATGCCGCGTCTACCGGCCCTCATCTTGTGCAGATTGAACTATGCGAACGCTGACCGCGAGCGCCAGCCGAAGGTCCGGGTCCGCCAGATCCCAGCCTGTCAGCGCTTCCAGGTTGCGAACCCGGTACGCGAGGGTGTTGCGGTGGATTCCGAGCGCGGACGCCGCTTCGCCGGCCGCGCCGTGGTCGAGGACGGCGCGCAGGGTCGCCAGTCGCTCACGTACGCTCGTGGGACGCCCCGCCAGCAGCGGCTCGAGCAGCGCGGTCGCCTGCACCCGGTCGTCGGGCAGGTTGCCCAGTGCAGCGAGCAGCCGGTACACGGGGGTCCGGTCGGCGCGTGCGACGCACGGCGGCTCGGCCAGCCGCTCCACCGCCTCAAGCGTCGCCCGGGCGGCCGCCTCCTGGGCCGGTCGCCCGGACGGGTCGTCGAACGGGCGCGACAGGGCCACCGTCCGATCCAGGAACTCCGCAACGCGGCCGGCGATCCGGAGCCCCAGCGGGTCGCCCGCCTCGAGCGCCGCGATCGCCCGCAGCTCGAGGCTCTCGCCCGTGCCGCGCAGCGAGAGTCGGCGCGCCGCGAACCGGAAGCGCAGCTCCCGGCGCACGTCCTCGCGACTCGGCCCATCACCCTCGGGCTCGGGCTGGCGGGCGACCAGCACGACCCACGGCGGACCGTCGGTTGGCAGCGCCTCGCCACGCCCGGCCTCGTCGCGCGCCCGGCGGACCTGCGCCTCGAGCACGAGCTCGAGCGAGAGCAGCGGGGCGATCCGCTGGGTGGCGATGGCCTCGAGATCGCCGGCCGGGTGGTCGCCCAGCATCACCAGCCAGCCTGCCGGCGACGTCTCGCCCGGCGCTCCCGGCAGGGCGACCCGCCGCCCGGTGCTGTGCGGCCGCGACAGGTAGGCTGCGACGGCAGCCGCAGCGCCGGGAACGTCGGCCGGCGCATGGACCGCGAGCGCGTCCGAGCGCTTGCCCTCGATCGCCACCGCGCGACGCAGGAAACTGCCGATCGCGGCCGCCAGCGCGTCGAGTCCGCGGCCCGCCATCGCCAGCTGAGCGAGGTCGCTCTCGAGCACGGCCGCCTGCCGCTCCAGCTCCCCGCGACGGTCGACCAGAAACCCGATCAGGCGACGCTCCAGCGAGCCGGGGTCGAGACCGTCCACCTTGACCGCGGGGATCCCGGCCTCGATCGCTGCTTCCTCGACCTCGGCGAGCACGTCGCGCGTGGTCGATGCCCCGGCCGGGGCGGCCGGGCCTGCCGGCACGAGAAGCAGCCCGGACGCCCCGCTTCGGGCCAGCGTCTGGACGAGATCGCCGATGTCGGCTGGCGCGGGAGCCACGACCGCGATGGCGGACGCCGGCACGATCACGAGGTCCGACGGCTCGAGCACGTCGAGCGCGGGGACCCGCGAGCGAAGCACGCGCACCCAGCCGACCTGCGGCGCGTCCGGTCCCTGCTCGATCCCGGCACCGGCGACTGTGGCGCCGGGTGCGAGCGCCTCGAGGACCTCCGGCAACGTGGTCACGCGGCGCGCCTCAAGCCGTCGGCGCCGACGTGACGGAACGATCGACGGTCCGCCGGGCCGCCACGAGATCGTTCAGCACCTTCCCGAACTCGCGCGTCGCGTCGACGTACCGGTCCGCCCGGACCACGAGCGCCAGGCGCCCGTCCGCCCCGATCCGCCCCCACACGCGGCGACGGGGCATCCAGAACGTGATCAGGATGCCGGCGATCAGGCACGCGAACGCCCCCCACACGATCCCCTGCCCCGGGTCGTTCTTGGCGATCAGCAGCGTGTAGTCGGAAAAGCCGCGCAGCTCCACCGAGAAGTCGGTCCCACCCGGGGTCGCCGCCTCGCCCTGGGCCAGGGCGATGGGCTGCAGGCCCTGGACCTGCGCCGAGCCGTCGGGGTTGGTGCCGGATGCCTGGAACGGCAGGACCACCAGGATGCCGGTGCCGTCGGCCTGACGCTGGAGCAGCAGCTGAAGCGCGACGGCGCGCCCCGGCACGGCGAACTCGGTGAACGGGAAGCCGGCGGCCTGGTCCGTCATCGGGATCGGACCCGACCACAGCGGCTGCCCGGCCTGATCGCGGATGAGCACGTCGGGCGCAGGCCCGAAGCCATTCTGGTGGAACGTGTAGCCGTCGACGGTCAGCGGATCGTTGACCCGGATGACCTTGTCCGCGATCCTGCGCCCGTCCTGGTACACCGCGAGGTGGGTCGTGAAGTCGGTCGGGTGGCCCGTGTCGAAGCCGGGCGCCTCGAAGCCGAGATTGCGCACGAGCAACAACCCCGGTGTCCCGATCGGCTGGACGGTGAGCGCCTCGCCGTCGGCGACCACCAGGCCCTGCTCGTCGCCGAACCGGGTGGTGACGGCCGCCGCGACCAGGAACAGGACGAGCCCGGTGTGGGTGAGCAGCGTCGCCATCTTGACCCATCGGTTCCGGTCACCGTACAGGTAGCTCGTCGAGCCGACGTCCTGGCGCCGCACGGAGAACCGGTTCCGGCGCAGGACGGCCTCGACGGCACCGGCGTCGAGACCGGCGACCACCGCCCGCTCGGGGAGCGCCGGATCGTAGAACGGATCGGGCTGGACAACCCGGATGTCGGCCGATTGGCGCCACAGCCGCGGTGTCCGGTCAATGGTGCAGGCGACGATCGAGAGGATGAGCACCGCCAGGCCCACGCTGAACCAGACCGAGCTGAACACCTGGAACAGCTGGAGCCGCTCCAGCAGACCGACGATCCCGGTGCCCAGCACCGGGTCGTACACCGCGTGCAGCTTGTCCATCTCGTTGGCGTAGTCCGTGGGCGACCGGAACGCGAAGCCGGGCAGCTGGCGGAGCGTCATGCCGACGACCGCGAGCAGGCCGAGCACGATGATCTGGAGGACCGCGAAGTCGACCGAGGTCAGCAGCCCCCAGACGGCCGTGCCGACCCGGGCGAAGGGTCCCGGTGCCGGCCGTGCCGCGCTGCGAACGGCGATGGTCGCGATGACAGCCTCCTACCCGGTCGCCGCCGGCGCCGGCCTCGCGGCCCGGGTCCCTGCCGCACGGGACGCCTCGAGCGCGGCGGCGAAGTCACCGACCAGGTCGACCTCGTCCTCGAGCCCCACCGAGACCCTGAGCAGACCGGCGCCGATCCCGGCCGCCGCCAGCGCCGCGTCGTCGAGCGCGCGGTGCGACGACGTCGGGGGATGGACGACCATCGTGTGGACGCTGCCCAGGCTGGCGGTCCGCTGCGGGATGCGGAGCGCGTCGAAGAACGTTCGCCCGGCCGCTCGGCCGCCTGTCAGCTCCACCGAGAGCATCGCGCCACCCCCGTCGAGGATCCGGGTCGCGACCTCCCGCTGGGGATGGCTCGCAAGGCCCGGGTATAGCACGCGGCCGACGCCCTCGCGCCCTTCGAGGAACGCGGCCAGGGCAGCCGCGGTCGCGGATTGCCGCTCGACGCGCACGGCGAGCGTCGCGATGCCCCGCAGGACGAGGAACGCGGCGAACGGCCCGAGCGTCGCGCCGGTGTCGATCTGGGCCGAGCGGACCGCGGCGATCCGGTCGCGGGAGCCGACCACCGCCCCGGCCATCACGTCCGAGTGCCCGGACAGGTACTTGGTCGCCGACTCCATCACCAGGTCGGCTCCATGCTCCAGCGGCCGACACACGACGGGCGACGCAAACGTGTTGTCAACCGTCAGCAGCACGCCGTGCCGATGGGCGACCTGTGCGAGCGCCGGCAGATCGGCCAGGACGCAGGTGGGGTTGGCGATGGTCTCAACGTGCAGGACACGGGTCGGCTTCGCCGCCAGGGCGGCCTCAACCGCCTTGACGTCGGTGGTGTCCACGTAGCCGAGGTCCACGCCCAGCCGGCCGAACGCGGCCTCCACCTGGGTTCGCGTGGTTCCATAGCCGACCTGACCGATCAGCAGCCTGTCGCCGGCTCGCAGCAGCGACAGGAGCGCCGCATGGATCGCGGCCATCCCGGTGGCGAGGGCGATGCCCGCCTCTGCCCCGTGGAGCTCCGCAACCGCGTCGCCCAGGGCCACGACGGTCGGGTTGTCGATCCGGCTGTACGCGTATCCCGGCTGCTCGCCGGTCAGAACGGCAGCGAGCTCCTCGGCGTCGCCGGCAGCAAACGTGGCTGTCTGGTAGATCGGCACCGCGGTTGGAACCTGCCGCACGTCGGGCACGCGCGACGACGCGCGGATGGCGCGCGTCGAGGGTCCGGGTCCGGGGCGCTCGCTGGTCACCCGGCGGATGCTACACCGGGTTGACCCGATCACCCTCCCGCTCGGAGGAGACGTCCATCACCGCGATCCCGGCGCCACGCTCGCGGCCGGACCGCTTGGCCCCGTACATGGCCGCGTCCGCATGCTCCAGGAGCTCGCCCACCGACTCGCCATCGTACGGGAACACCGCGATCCCGATCGACACCGAAGCCGGCAGCGCGACCCCCTCCGCGGTCAGCCCACCCTCCGCAACGCCCTGGCGAATCTTCTCCGCGAGCACCCAGCCGCCGGTCGCATCGGTCTCGGGCAGCAGCACCAGGAACTCGTCGCCACCGAACCGGGCACCGGTATCGATCCGCCGGATACCGGCCAGGATCACGTCCCCCACCAGGCGCAGGGCCCGATCTCCGACCAGGTGCCCGTAGCGGTCGTTGACCGCCTTGAGGTCGTCGAGGTCGATCATCAGCAGACAGAAGCCACGGCCGGTCCGCTGGCTGCGCGCGAGCTCCCGCTCGAGCGCATCGAACAGGAACGGTCGCGTTCGCAGCCCGGTGAGCGGGTCGACGGTCGCTCGCCGGTTCGCGACCTCGCGGGCCCTTCGCTGCTCGCGTCCGATCGCCATGCCGACGTAGGCGACGAGGCACAGCGCCGTGAGATTGACGCCCGCGGTTGCCAGGGCGAGCGACGACAGGTCGCCGGTCCCACTGATGGCGTTGGCGGCGATCACCGCGGCCAGGTAGACGACCCCGGCGCAGGCGGTCAGCGCGAGCGTGACCGAGGGCCGAACCACCACCGCCGCTCCGACCACGAGCAACGGCAGGGCGAAGAAGAACGGGCTCAGCGCGCCGCCGGTGAGGGCGACCAGCAGGCCCCCGAACCCCACCCGGATCAACCCGCCGATCGCACGCTGCCAGGGGCCGGAGACCCAGCGCCGGGTCAGGACGTGAACCATCACGGTCGTGACGGCGGCCGCGGCGAGCACCAGCAGGATCACGGCCTCGCGCTCGACCCACAGCCCGCTGACAGCCACGATGATGGTCGTCGCGAACAGGAACACCCAGGTCCCGATGTGGATCACCCAGTCGAGCGCGGCGGGACGCAGGTCCGAGCGTGCCTGGACGGCCCACGACGACGACGTGCCGGCGGGGTCGGTGGCGCGGCCCGTGGTGGGGACCGGGCCGATCGCCTCCGCCGCATCTCCGGGGCCCGCCGCATCGAAGCGCCCCGCGGACGCGACGACCAGGGCCAGATTCGCCAGCAGGGCGACCATGACCAGCGCCAGGATCGGGTCGATCGGCACGTCACATGCCCCCGGTCAGAGCGGCCTCCCGGGCCGCCTGCCGGCATCGTACCGCCGCTCGCAACTCACCGGGCAGTCCGGGCTCTCGGGTGGGTCGGTCGCCGACCTCAGCGGGTACCCCACTGGTAGTTCTGCTTCATCAGCCGCAGGTAGACGAACGTCTCGGTCTCGCGTACACCCGGGATCTTGCGCAGGCGTGTCGACAGAAACTGGAGCAGTGCCTCGTTGTCCTCTGCCACCGCCTCGACCAGGATGTCGTAGCTGCCTGCGGTCACGACGACGTAGTCGGTCTCGGGGAACGACGCAATCTCCTCGGCCACCTCGATCAGCCGGGCCGCCTCGACCCGCACTCCGATCATCGCCCACACCTGGAACCCGAGCTTGAGCGGGTCGGTGACCCCCACGATCTGTAGGATCCCCTTCTCGATCAGCCGGTTGGTCCGAGCCCTGACCGCCGCCTCCGACACGCCCAGCGCGGCAGCGATCTGGGTGAACGGCCGCCGTCCGTCCTCCTGGAGGTGCTCCACGATCCGCTTGTCGAGGTCCGACACGTCATAGCCACGGCCGTTCTGGCGAGTCGCTGGGGGCGTCGCCTGGGTCCGCTCCGTCCGCTCGCTGCGGTCGGTCATCATCGAGCCCGATGGGTGGCGTGGCCCGCGTTCGGGGCGAGAAGCCGCATGGGCGTCTCCGCTGGAGTGGCCGCCGATCCGGATGGCCGATCGAGGCGGCCGATCGAGGCAGCGTTTGGGCGCGGATGCTAGCACGCGGCGAGGCTTCGTTGGGTGCCTGTCGCCGACCTCGGGACGGCGTCCGGGAAGTGTCGCTCAGCCCGGGTCAGCCTGCGTCGAGCGCCTCGAGCATCGGGACCAGGGCGGCGACGGAGCCCTCGGTGATGGGATCGATGACCAGCTGGACGTGGCCGATGCCTTCGCGCGCATAGGATCGCAGCTCGGCCGCCATGTCGCCTGGTCCGCCCTCGAGCGGCCGGACCGCCTGGCGCGGATCCGTATCGCCCATGGTCCGTCCCGTGCCCCCCGGCAGGTGAACCAGCACCGCGGTCGTCCGCTCGATGTCAGCCGGGTCGCGTCCGGCGGCCAGAGCGGCCTCGTCGACGCGGGCCCGCAACGGCGCCACGCCCGCAGGCCGGTTCCCCGTGTCTGCATACCATGCGTTCCAGGCATCGACGTGCGGCATCGTCGTCGCCAGCATCCGGGCCCCGCTCGAGCCGATCAGCAGGGGCGGGCCGCCGGCACGCGCCGGTCGGGGCAGCAGCACGGCATCGCGTGCCGTGAACCAATCTCCCGCGAAGTCGATGGCGCCGTCGCGGAGCAGGGTTCGCACGATCGTGAACGACTCCTGGAACCGCGACACCCGGTGATCGAAGGGAGCGCCCAGCGCCCGGAACTCGGCCGGGTTCCAGCCGGCCCCGAGCCCCAGCACCAGCCGGCCGCCCGAGATCTCGTCCACGCTCGCCGCCTGCTTGGCCAGCATGAACGGGGCGTGGAACGCGGTCGCGGCGACCAACGGACCGAGCGCCACGCGCTCGGTGGCCTCGGCCAGGCCCGCGAGCGTGGTCCACGCCTCCCACGGACCGCGAGTCTCGCCCGACGGGTAGCGATACAGCAGGTGGTCGCCGAGCCAGATCGAATCGAAGCCCGCCTGCTCCGCGAGGCGGGCGATGGCGCGCACCTCCGGCCAGCGGACCTCTCGCTCTACCTCGGGCAGCTGGATGCCGACCCCGATCGGCCGGCCGGCCCGTCGTGGAATCATGCGCATCACGCTAGCGCAGTTGAAGCGCGGTCAACGGCCGATCCCACACCCGGCCGTCGATCCCAACCGGCTCCGCCTGGCCCATCATGGAACGATGCGCTACGGGATCGTGCTCACCAGTGGAGACCCTCGCACCGCCGCGGAGCTCGCGGCACGGGCGGAGGCGGCGGGGTGGGACGGCGTGTTCACCTACGATGCCATCGCGATCGGCGACGGTCCGATGTACGACCCATGGATCCTGCTCGCTGCGGTCGCGATGCGGACCGAGCGGGTCACGCTCGGGGCGCTGGTGTTCGCGCCTCCGCGGCGACGGCCGTGGAAGCTGGCCCGGGAAGCCGCGTCGCTGGATGTGCTCTCGGGCGGGCGCCTGGTGCTCCCGGTGGGCCTCGGTGCGCTCGACGACGCGGGGTTCGGCAACGTCGGCGAGCCGGTCGACGCGCGGTCACGGGCGACCCGTCTGGACGAGACGCTGGAGATCCTCGACGGCCTGTGGTCGGGTGAGCCGTTCGCATTCGACGGCACCGAATATCGCTTCAAGCCGATGACCTTCCGTCCCGCGCCCGTCCAGCGCCCGAGGATCCCGATCTGGGTCGTCGGCGCCTGGCCTCACGCGCGCTCGATGCGCCGGGCTGCGCGCTGGGACGGGATCGTGGTGCAGGCGATGGGGCCGGATGGGGCGTCGGCGATGGCACCCGAGGTGCTCGCGGACGTGACGGCCTGGCTCCGCGGTGAGCGGCTGGCACAGGGCAACCGGCGATCGGCCAGTGTGGCCGACGCGCCATTCGAGGTGATCGTCGACGGCGTCACACCGGCGTCCGATGTGGCGACCGCAAGCGCCATCACCCGGGCCCACGAGGCTGCCGGTGCGACCTGGTGGATCGAGGCGGACTGGTCCGACACCTCGCTCGAGGCGCTGTCGGCCAGGATCGAGGCCGGGCCACCGCGCTGAGCCCTCGTCGCGGGCGCGACGTCCGGCTCAGGCGACTGGATCGTCTTCGTTGGCCGTTTCCGGCGCTGGTCCACCGACTCGTGACCGAATCCGCTCGGAGACGGCGGCCTCGATCACCGAATCCGGGTCGCGGAGGCCTTCCAAGCGTGCCCGAACTCCCACCAGCGAAGCGTACAGCGGCGGACAGGTGGGGCATGCTGCGAGATGGGTCTCGACCGCGCTCCGGGTCGCAGCATCCAGCTCGCCATCCAGGTAGGCCGACACGTGCCGTCGAGCTCGCCAGCAGCGCAGCGGCTGGGCCAGGCTCGCACGGCGCCGAGCGTCGTCGTCGGCCAGGGCGCTCACCAGCATCATCCGGCCGCGGCGCAGGCGCTGCTTCGCCGCGGGCAGCCCGATGCCCAGCGTGTCCGCGATGTCCGGCCCGGTCCAGCCCAGCGCGTCGTGGAGCACGACCGGCACCCGCAGGATGACAGGTAGCCGAGCCAGCGCATCCTCCAGGTCGTCGCGCAACTCTGCGCGCTCCAGCACCCGCTCGGGCGCCACGGTCCACGCGTCGTCCGCCCAGTCCTGCTCCACCGCTGCGATGTCGAGCTCCGCGTGATGGGCCCGCGACCGGTCGATGATGCGGTTGACCAGGGTCCGGCGCAGCCAGCCGCGGAGCGCGGCCGGATCCCGGAGCTGATCGTGCCGGCGCCACGCGGCGACCAGCGTCTCCTGGGCGCAGTCCTCGGCCGCATCGACATCGCGGGTCAGGCGCGTGGCCAGCCGGACGAGCCATGGGAGCTCGGCCAGGAGGACCTCGCCGAGCTCGGGGTGGCCGTTGCGTTGACCGCTCGTGGTGGCTCCTTTCGAGCTCAGCTGCGGCGCACCGGGATCGTTCGCAGGCCGAGCACCCTGTACAGCGGGCAGAACCCTGCCAGCCCGGTGACAACCAGCAACGCGGCCACGATGAGCGCGACGTAGCTGAGCGGTGCGGCAACCGCGCCGGCGGCGAACGCGGCGCCCAGCGCCACGCCGAGGACCACGCGGATGATGCGGTCGAGGGTTCCTTCGTTCTGGGTGAGCTTCATCTCATCGACTCCTGTTCGCGACCTTCTGATGTCGCTTCTACCCGTAGGACGAGATGGGACCAAGAATGGATACATCCGATCCGGCGGGGCCCGCAGCCCGCGCTGACGAAGCGTCGGGATCCGGCAGCCTCAGCGAAGGCGCGCCGACAACCGTCCGCGCCGGAGCCAGATGACCATCGCCACCAGGAATCGGAGGATGAGCGACAGACCGTAGGCCGTGCACCAGACGCACACGGCGTGGATCACGAACAGCTGCAGGCTCAGGAAGTAGACCTCGAAGATGACGCCGATCAGCGACAGCCCGTAGTGGGCGTCGAGCAGCGTCGGGTGGTCGGTCCGGATCCACGCGACCGCCAGCGTCAGCAGCACCAGCGACAGAACGACGCCGTAGACCGCGACGGGGATCCCGCCGATCCTCGCGTACTCGCTCTGGGCCACGGTCTCGCAGCCGTGCAGGGCCCCGCAGTAGGGCACGCCGCCCTCGAGCTCGACTGTGGACAGATAGCCCGCGATGGACAGTCCCACGACGTCGAGCACGGCGAGGATCCAGCCCGGATGGATACGGCGAAGGCGGGCGACGCTCGATGACATGGCAGCAGACATCCTATCGCGACCACCAGCCACGGCCTGGCCGACCGATCGGCGTCCTCGTTCCCCGATGGGGCGGGGAAGACCGGCCCTCCCGCGACACGGCCGATGGCCCATCAACGACGGGCCGATCACGGGAACTCGGCGCCACACGGCCCGTTGCGGCGGTCGCCGGACGGGAGGACCCTATGGATCGCACCCCGCAGTCGTCCATCCGCGCCCACCTCTCCGAGGTCCCCGATGACCGTCATCTCGCCCGCACCGGATCCCACCACCGACATCCTCCGGGACGCCCGGCCACTCGACGCGATCTTCCATCCGCGCTCGATCGCCGTGATCGGCGCGACCGAGAAGCAAGGGTCAGTGGGTCGCACGATTCTGTGGAACCTGCTGTCGTCGCCGTTCGGTGGCACGGTCTACCCGGTCAACCCGACGCGGCCGGCGATCCTGGGGGTCAAGGCGTATCCGTCGCTGGCGGCGATCGGCGAGCCGGTGGATCTCGCCGTCATCGTGACGCCGGCGAAGACGGCGCCGGGCCTCGTCGAGGAATGCGGCCAGGCCGGAGTCCGTGGCGTGATCATCATCAGCGCGGGCTTCAAGGAGGTCGGCCCCGACGGGGTGGAGCTCGAGCGGCGCGTGCTCGAGGCTGCCCGCAAGCACGGGATCCGGGTGATCGGGCCCAACTGCCTGGGCATCATGAACCCGGTGGACCGGATGAACGCCACGTTCGCCGCCGGGATCGCCAACCCCGGGCGGGTGGGGTTCATCTCACAGTCGGGCGCCCTGCTGACGGCCATCCTGGACTGGGCAGCCCATGAGGACGTCGGTTTCTCCTCCATCGTCTCGCTGGGCTCGATGCTCGACGTGGGCTGGGGGGACGCGATCGACTACCTGGGCGACGACCCCAACACCGACAGCATCGTGATCTACATGGAGACGATCGGCGACGCCCGGGCCTTCCTGTCCGCTGCTCGCGAGGTCGCCCTCACCAAGCCGATCATCGTGATCAAGCCCGGCCGGACGGCGCAGGCGGCCAAGGCCGCAGCGTCCCACACGGGCTCGCTGACCGGCTCCGACGACGTGCTCGAGGCGGCCTTCCGGCGAGCCGGGGTGCTGCGCGTGAACTCGATCAGCGAGCTGTTCGAGGTCTCGGAGATCCTGGCCAAGCAGCCGCGACCGAAGGGCCGCCGGCTGTCGATCGTGACCAACGCGGGCGGCCCCGGCGTGCTCGCGACCGACGCGCTCATCAGCGGCGGCGGCGAGCTCACGGAGTTGACCCCGGAGACCATGGAGCGGCTCAACGCTGTCCTGCCGGCCGTCTGGAGCCACAACAACCCGATCGACATCATCGGCGACGCTCCTCCGGCGCGCTACGCTGAGGCGCTCGAGGTGGCCGCCGCCGATCCGGAGACCGACGGGCTGCTGGTGATCCTCACGCCGCAGGCGATGACGGATCCCACGGCGACGGCGAGGGCCCTGATCGAGCACGCCAGGATCGAGGGCAAGCCCGTGCTGGCCTCATGGATGGGCGGCGAGGAGGTGGCCGAGGGCGCCGCGATCCTGCGCGAGGCGGGCATCCCGACATTCGCCTACCCGGACACCGCGTGCGTGCTGTTCAACCACCTGTGGCGATACGCGGAGAACCTCCGCTCGCTGTACGAGACGCCGCGCCTGCCGGTTGCTCCCGAGCGCGGCGAGTTCCGCGAAGAGGTGGACTCGATCATCGCCGACGTGGCCGCCGAGGGTCGTACGCTGCTCACCGAGTACGAGAGCAAGAAGGTGCTCGCGGCCTACGGGATCCCGATCACCGACACCGAGCTGGCCCAGAACACCGATGAAGCGGTCGCGGCCGCGGAGGACATCGGCTACCCGGTGGTGGCGAAGCTGCTCAGCCGGACGGTCACCCACAAGACGGACGTGGGTGGCGTGTGCCTCAACCTGCGCGATGGCGAGGCCGTGCGAGAGGCCTTCGAGCGGATCCGTGAGTCGGTGACGGCCAAGGTCGGCGCCGAGCATTTCGAGGGCGTGACGATCCAGCCGATGATCAACTGGAGCGGCTACGAGCTGATCGTCGGCAGCAGCCCCGATCCGCAGTTCGGCCCGGTCCTCCTGTTCGGGATGGGCGGCCAGCTGGTGGAGGTGTTCCGCGACCGCGCGCTCGCGCTGCCGCCGCTCAACACGAGCCTCGCGTGCCACATGATCCACGAGACGATGATCGCCAAGGCGCTGGGCGGCGTCCGCGGCTGGAAGCCGATCGACATCGATGTCCTCGCGGCGCTCCTCGTCCGGTTCAGCGAGCTGGTCGCGGAACAGCCGCGGATCGCGGAGATCGACATCAACCCGTTGCTCGCGTCGCCCGAGCGGATCATCGCCCTCGACGCCCGCGTCGTGCTCCATCCGACCACCGTCGCCGATCGTGACCTGCCCCGGCTCGCCATCCGGCCGTACCCCCACGAGTACATCCGCCCGGTCACCACCGACGACGGCATCGCGTTCACCGTCCGGCCGATCCGGCCCGAGGACGAGCCGGCCGTTGCCGCGTGGCACGCGAGCCTGTCCGAGGCAACCGTACGCGCGCGCTACGGCAAGGATCGGCCGCTGTCCGAGCGAACCGCGCACGAGCGGCTGACCCGGATCTGCTTTGCTGACTACGACCGGCAGTTCGCGCTGGTAGCCGAGGCGCCGGGGCCCGACGGCCCCGAGATCGCCGGCGTCGCCCGCGTGTCCCGGGTCCATGCCTCCAATGACAGGACCCTCACCATGAGTGTGGCCGACCGTTGGCAGGGGCGTGGGATCGGAGCGGAGCTGGTGCGGGGCGCCGTTCAGGTCGCACGCGGCGAGCAGGTGGCGCGCCTGCTCGCGGAGTTCACCCCGGACAACGCACGCATGCACGAGCTGCTCGCGTCGGAGGGCTTCTCGTTCTCCGAGCGCGAGGGCGTCGTCGTGGCCTCGCTGAAGGTGGACTGAGCGGCGCTCCGGCCCGCGCCGGCGTGCCGCGCCATGGGCGATCTTCGCGTCAGCGGCCGACGATGACCGCGTCCAGGTCGACGCGTGGATGGCCGCGCGTCCCGACCACGACGATCTTGATCGTGTGCGGTCCCGTGGTCGGCCACGAGCGCTGGAACACGATCCGGCGGGCATGGGTGGACCTGGCGTGGAGCTTGAGCGTCGTCGCATACGCACCGTCCACGTAGACCCTCGCCCGACCGTTCGACCGCGCCTTGGGCATCACCAGGGCGACGGATTGCCCCGTGATCCGGAACGACGCCTGGCTTCCGGCTCTGGTCGCGTACCGCGTGTGGCCGCCCGAGGCGCTCTTCCAGGCCGTACGCCGCCATCGCCCGTGGTACGTCGCAAACCCCTCCTGGTGGAGCGCGACGCGGAACGGCACGACGATCGACGTGGTGTTGGCACCGGCGTCCCGCGTCGTGAGCTCGATGTCGTACGCCGTTCCACGAGTCAGGCTCGCGTTCGCTGAACGGGCGGTCGTCCAGCCCGTCAGTGTCGACCAGTCGGCGGTGCCCGTCGCCCGGTAGCGGACGCGGTAGGCGTCGATCGAGAGGTCGTCGGTTGCCGCAGGCCAGCTGAGCCGAACCGGGACGCTCGACCTCCCCAGGGTCTGTCCCTTGCGGGCCGCCCCCGTCAGCCAGGCGGGGGCCACCGGGGCCTCGAAGTCGAGCGCGCGGCGGGCGTCCACGACCCGGCCGCTCGAGGTGATCGGGCTGGCCGTCTGTGCATCGCGCCAGCCGGATCCGATCAGCCGGGCGCCGAGCGCCGCTGGATCCGCGAGCAGCTCGGGATGCGCCTGACCCACCAGCGCCGCGACGCCCGCCACGAGGGGAGCTGCGAACGACGTCCCGTCGACCAGCCCGTAGTCGTCGTCGATCACGTCGATCGCGAGGATCGCCAGGCCGGGCGCTGCCAGATCCACGGTCGGGCCATAGCTCGAGAAGTCGGCCAGGCTCCCATCAGGCCCGATGGCGGCCACCGACACCACGTTGGGTACGTCGTACGCGGCCGGGTACAGCAGCAGCTGCGATCCCTCGTTGCCGGCCGCGGCGACGATAAGCACGCCAGCGTCGGCGGCTCGCTGAATGGCGTCGCGAAGAGCAAAGCTGTCTTCGTAGGTGCCCCACGAGGCGTTGATGAGGTGGGCTCCGCTGGCGATCGCATAGTCGATCGCGTCGATCGCGTAGCTGACCGTGGAGCAGGCCGGCTCCAGCCAGCGGACGGCCATGATCCGGGCGTCGGGCGCCACGCCGACCATCCCGGCCCCGTCCGCAGCGGCCGCGAGCACGCTGGCCACCGCCGAGCCGTGCCAGTCGGTCCCGGGGACGTGCAGCGTCCCGGATGCGGCATCGCCACACAGGTTGACCCCGTTGACATCGTCCACGAACCCGTTGCCATCGTCGTCGACGCCGTTGGTCGCCTTGTCGGCCCCCGAGGCATCCGTGCCCGACTCGCCGGGATTGACCCACGCCTGGCCTTGAAGCTCGGGGTTCGAGAAGTCCACACCATCGTCGAGCACCGCGACCGTAACCCCCGCACCGGTGGCCAGCGGCCAGGCCCCGGTGGCATCGATGTCGACACCGGCGCGGCACGGGATGCCATCGATGCACGAGCCGCCGCCGTTCTCGAGCGCCCACTGGTACTGACCGAGGAAGGGTTCGGCTGCCGGGTCGCCGGCCTCCACGATGGTGGCGTCCGGCTCCGCGTACTCGACGGCAGGATCCGCGGACAGCTCGGCCACCGCCTGGGCCACCGACTGGCCGGCCCGTGGCCGAACGACCTCGGCGCCGATCGATCGCAGCGCGCGCACGCGCACGACGGCCGCCCGACCTCGACTGGTCGCCCGCGCCGTCGACGGCATCGCCGACCGGAACTTCACGATGACGGCGCTCGCCGCCTGCGCGGGCTGCGGCTTCCAGGTGGTGCGACGCACGGCTGTGCTCGCCGGGGAATCCATCGCCCCGGCGGCTGTCGTCGTCGAGCGCCCCGATTCGGTGACCGGGGCCCGGTTGGAGGCGCCCACGACGGGGACCGGCGCGCCCAGCGTCAGCACCAGGACCATCGTGGCCGGCACCTGCCACGCTCCCCGCATCCGATCCACCCCTGCTCCCTTGCCCCGACTCGGCGAGCCGCGCTGCTCACGGCCACCCGCACCGCACCCAGCAGGGACCAAGGCTACCGGATCGGGGCAGCATCGGCGCGAGGACCTAGAGGGCTCCCGTCGGCTGAGCCGGCTGATACCCCGTCGGCTCCGCGGGGACGTGGTCGTGTGTCGGCGGCTCGGTGCGCGCCGGGTCGCCCCCCGCCGGCTGATCGGGAAGCGGGACCTCGACATGCTCGGGCAGGTCGTCGCGGCGGTACGGGACGTCGACGACGACCGTGTGCGGCCGGCCCAGGAGGACGGCGCGCATTCGCCGGGCCGACTGGTTGTACAGCAGGCGCTCCCACCAGTGGCGCGCGACGTACTCAGGCACCACGACGAACGTGATCGGTGCCGGGCGGCCCGGGGGCCAGGCTCGGTCGAGGACGTCCAGGTAGGCGATGAGGGGACCCGTCAGGGCGCGATAGGGAGACTCCACGATGACCAGCGGCACGCCGGGGACCTGGCGCTCCCAGCGCTCGCGCATGCGGGCGGACGCGGCAGCATCGTCGCTGATGTACACCGCCGTGACGTCCTCCGACACCGACCGGGCCACGTTGACAGCCCGGACGACCGCGCGGTTGAGGGCGGGCACCGGAACGATGGCTCGCTCCTCCCGGCGCGGCGACGGAACGACGATGTCCGAGCGGATGGACAGCTGCCGTCTCGACGCCGCGTATTGGCGGTTGATGAACAGCATGATCGCGACCAGGGCGGGGATCAGGATCACGACCAGGTAGGCTCCGCCGCTGAACTTCTCGAAGACCACGATCCCCAGCACGACGAGCGTGAGCGACGCGCCCACCGCATTGAGCACCAGGCGCCAGCGCCAGCCCGGCTCCCGGTGGCGCAGCCAGTGGAGGACCATCCCACCCTGGCTGAGCGTGAAGCACACGAACACGCCGATGGAATACAGCGGGATGAGCAGGGTGGTCACGCCACCGAAGGCAACCAGCAGCAGGCCCGCCACCGCGGACAGGAGCACGATCCCCCAGCTGAAGGCCAGGCGGTCGCCGCGGAACGCGAACTGGCGCGGCATGTAACCATCCGCCGCAAGCAGCGCCGCGAGCCGCGGGAAGGCGTTGTAGCTGGTGTTCGCCGCCAGGAACAGGATCAGCGCGGTCGACAGCTGGAACACGTAGTAGAGCGGGTTGCCGTGGCCGAACGCGACCCGGGCGACCAGGGCGATCACGGTCGGGCCGCCAGAGCCCTCCTCGGAGGGCACGATCCGGTAGGCGTCGGCGACGATCGTGATGCCGATGAACAGAACCGTGAGCAGCACCGCCATCGCGACCAGCGTGTTGGCGGCATTCTTCGCTTCGGGCCGCTTGAAGGCGGGCACGCCGTTCGCGATCGCCTCGGTTCCGGTGAGCGCGACCGAGCCGCTGGCGAACGCCTTGAGCAGCAGCAGGATCCCGATACCCTGGGTGCCGAGCGTGACCGCCTCGTGCTGCGGCGCCACGGGGGCGACGCCGCCGGTCACGATCCGGAAGGCGCCCATGCCAACGATCGCAAGCGCCAGCCCGACGAACAGGTAGGTGGGCACCGCGAAGATGTTCCCCGACTCGCGAAGGCCGCGCAGGTTGGCGATCGTGATCAGGGTGATCGAGATCAGCGCGAACACGATCCGGTAGTGGTTGATGTCGGGTGCGATCGAGATCAGCTGCTCGACCGCCGACGACGTCGACACGGCCACGGTCATCACGTAGTCGATCAGGAGGGCCGCGGCAGCCACCAGACCCAGGAGCGGCGTGAGCTCCTGGCGGGCCACGGCATAGGCGCCGCCGCCGTTCGGGAACGCGCGGCACACCTGGCGGTAGGACAGCGCGACGACGGTCAGCAGGATCGCGATCGCGACCGCGACCTCGACGCTCAGCAGGAACGCGGCGGCGCCTCCGAGCACCAGCACCCGCAGGATCTCCTCGGTCGCGTAGGCGGACGAGGAGATCGCATCCGAGCTGAAGATCGGCAGGGCCTTACGCTTCGAGAGCCGCTCGCCGATCTCCTCCTCGCTGGCCAGCGGGCGCCCGATCAGCGCTGCCTTGACCCGCACCAGGGTCCGCCCCATCGGGGTCCTCGGGGCCGACGCTGTGGGCTTGGCAATCAGCTGGTTCGGACCCGCGTACCGGAAGTAGGCCGAGTGCGGTCGCTCGACGCGGACCCGGCGATCGCCGGCCTTGCGGCCCCGGAGGGGCCGTCGCCCGGCGATCACGGTCGGGACGCTGCTGCCTGAACGGCCGGCACGACCTTGGCGGGTCTGGCGGCCGGGGGTGCCTCGCGCTCGATGGCGAACCCGACGCGACCGCTCCCGGGTGAGCGGACCAGGGACGCCCGGACACCGGCTTCGTCGGCCATGCGAACGCACGCGTCCACGATCAGGTCCCCGAATTGGAGACCCGCCACCACGACGCGCGGCGTAGCCGTCGAGGCGACCAGCAGGATCGCCTCACGGAGGAGTCGCAGCTCGCCGTCGAGCGGTGACCCGACGCCGCCCTCCGCCGCCTCCGGCGTTGGTTTCATGCGTCCAACATCGCGCATCGCACCAAGAGGGAGGACGCGGCTACCGGGTCGCGGCTCCTAAGGTTTTCCTAAGGTCCCAGCGGGACCTGGCTCGCCACGGCCCTGCTCATCAGGACCCGGGCTCGGCAGGTCCCGCACGCGATAGCCCACCCCTGGCTCGGTCACGATCAGGCGCTCGATCTGGCCGGTCGAATCCGCGGCGGCCAGCTTCTTGCGCAGCTGGCTGACATGGACGTACACGTAGCTGTCCTCGCCCTGGTACGCCTCGCCCCAGACCGCTCGGAGCAGGCGGCCTTTGGTCACGATCCGGCCGCGATGGGTCAGCAGCACGCGCAGCAGCTCGAACTCACGGGGGGTCAGATCAACCAGCCGCCCGCCCACACGAACCTCGTGGTGCGCGGCATCGAGGACCACCGGGCCGGCGCCGACCCGACCGGCCGCATCACCCGCCGGGCCCGTCGCCCTGCGGATGGCGACCCGGAGGCGGGCGTTGAGCTCGTCCACCCCGAACGGCTTGGTCACGTAGTCGTCGGCCCCCCGATCGAGAGCCTCCACCTTCTCGCGCTCCTCGAACCGGCCGGACAGGATCACGATCGGTGTCGTCGCTGACTCGCGGCGGATCGCCGTCACGACGCGCAGGCCGTCCATGTCGGGCAGCCCGAGATCGAGCAGCACGAGGTCCGGTCGCCGGAGCGCCCAGCGCTCGAGAGCCGTCCGTCCGTCCGGCGCCTCGACGACCGTGTAGCCGCTGGCCGTCAGCTCGCGGACCAGTGCCGACCGCGCCTCGACGTCATCCTCGACGACCAAGATGGTGGGACCGGGAGCCGCCGGGCTCATGCCGGGGTACCGGTAGCGCTCACATGGACCGTCCGGTGGCGAGCTCGTCGGGGACCGTCGCCATCGGCAGGTCGAGATCGATCGCGAGGCCCCCCAGCTCGCTGCGTCGAGCCGAAACGTGCCCTCCGGTGGCCTCGATCAGCCCGCGGGCGACCGCCAACCCGATCCCCGTGCCGCCACGGGATCCCCTCGCCGCATCCGGAGCCCGGTAGAACTTCTCGAACAGGCGCGGGAGGACCTCGGGCCTGACGCCCGATCCGTCGTCCTCCACCGTCATCCCAACGCGGCCGTCCGCCGCCTCGTGCGCCGCGATCCGGATGTGGGCACCGTCGGGGGTGTGCTTGAGGGCGTTGTCGAGCACGTTGGCGACGGCCTCGTCGAGGAACACCGGGTCCACCTCGACTGGTGGCGCCGCCAGGTTCACCTCGAGCGTCCGCGTGCCGAGCCGCGACCGAATGCTCTCGATCGCCCGCGCAAGTGCGTCGTCCAGCTCGAACACATCGCGTCGGGCGCGCAGGGCTCCCGCCTCGATCCGTGACAGGTCCAGGAGGTTGGTCACGAGGCGGTTCAGGTACTCGACCTCGCGCTCGATCGCATCGGCGCTCGCCTGCCGGTCCTCGTCGCTCAGCGGTCCACCGGGGCGGAGGCCGCCGGCGGCGGCGCGGATGGTCGCCAGCGGCGTGCGGAGATCGTGAGACACCGACTGCAGCAGCGCCGACTTGAGCGCGTCGCTCTGCTCGGCGACCTCGGCCGCACGGGTACGCTCCTCGGCCCGGTCCTGCGACAGGGTTTGGCCGGCCTGGTCGGCGGCCGCTGCCATCAACCGGGTCTCCGTGTCGTCGGGCTCGTCGAGGTCGCGCGAGCGCTGTGCCCAGATGGAGCCCAGGGGCTCCCCGCTCGCCTCGATCCGGATCCGGTAGGTGTCGACCGCAGGATCTGCCACGGCGTTGCCCCCACCACCCCCGCGCTGCGCCGCGGCACCGGGGCGCTGAACACGGATCCAGCGGGCCGACTCCTCGTCCGGCGTCCTCTGGAGGACGCGAAGGCGGGCGGGCATCGCCGGCGGTTGGCCGTCTCCGGTGTCGGCCGCCGCGCGCTCGGTTGCGGGATCGGCGCCGATTGCCACCCACACCCGTTCCATCCGGGCCTCCGTGCGAATCACGTCCGCGATCCGGGCGAGCGCGGCGGCCGTCGAGTCGCGCGTCGCCAGCGATCGGCTCACTGCGAACATCGCCCTGGCCTCACGTTCGCGCGCACTCGCCGCTTCCGCGCGCCCGCGCTGGAGGGCTGCCAGCTCGCCCACGACAACCCCCACGAACAGCAGAAGGATCACGCTCAGGAACACGCCCGGGTCGTGGATCGTGAACGTGAACCGTGGCTCGGTGAACAGGAAGTTGTAGACGAGGAACGAGCCGGCGGCGACCGCGATCGCGCCGCCCGTGCCCACCAGCAGGGCGCTGAGGACCACGGCGACGAGATACAGAGATGATGCGTTGGCCACGCCGAAGCTGTGCTCGAGGAGCTCGACCGCGAGCGTGGCGACCGCGAGCGAGACACCAACCACGAGCGCCATCCGAACGAGGTTCCGCGTGCGCCGCTGCATCCCGCCGATCGTACGCCGCGGGATCGGGCGGCTGTCGCCCTGGGTCGGCCGGCAGGCGCCGTGGCTCGTGACGGACTGAACCGCATCTCAAGCAGGTGTCGCCGGTTCGCCCGATGATGTAGGCGGCCGAGGGGGCGATCGACGGCACGGCAGGCCTTGACGGCTCAGGGGGCGCGAGGATCGGAACGTGAGCGAGCAGGGGGATGAGCGCATCGCGGAGGTCGAGGCGGCAGCCGGGCTGTCGAAGGGGGTGTCGGGCGTCGCGGAACGGACGCAACGCGAGCCGGAGCTGATCGGGCGCGAGCCGGAGCTGGCTGCCGTCCGTGGCTTCCTCGACGGGCTCGCGGCCGGTCCTGCCGCCCTTGTCATCCACGGGCCGATGGGGATCGGCAAGTCGGCCCTGCTCCGGATCGGGATCCTGATGGCCAGCGCTGCCGGAGTTCGCGTGCTCCTGACCGCCCCCGAGACCCCGGAGCTGGCGCTGCCGTTCTCCGGCCTGTATGACCTGGTCGAACCGGTGCTCGACGTCGCGCCGGAGGTTCTGCCCAAGCCGCAGGCACGAGCGCTCGGTGTCGCGACGCTACGGCTGTCGCCGGACCTCTCCCCGGTGGGTTCGCTGGCCGTCGCGGTCGGGCTCCTCGGGCTGATCCGGTCGCTTGCGGCGCGGTCGCCCGTGCTGATCGCGATCGACGACGTCCAGTGGCTGGACCCCTCGAGCGCGGGTGCGCTGCGCTTCGTCGCCCGGCGCCTCCGCGATGCGCATGTCGGTTGGTTGGTCACGCAACGCTCGGAACAGGCCTTCGAACCCCCTGTCCTCCTGGCGCGGGCCTCCGATCTGCAGGTCTCGTCGGTGCCGCTCGGACCCCTGTCCGATGAATCGATGCTGGCCGCGCTCCGTGCCCGGCCCGGCGCGACGCTGTCGGCACGCCAGACCCGCCGGGTCGTCGAGGCCGCCGGTGGCAACCCCTTGTTCGCCGCCGAGCTTCGACGAACCGTTGCGTGCCAGCCCGATCACCCGGGCGCGCCGCCCATGGCCGTCCCCGGTTCGTTGCAGGCGGCGCTCGACGAGCGGCTCGCGGCCCTTGATCCGGCAGCGACCGAGGCCCTTGCCACGGTCGCTGCGATCACGCATCCGGGACCCACGGTACTGGACCGGCTGATCGGTTCGCAGGCGGTGGCCCGCCTCGGCCCGGCGTTCGCCGACGGCATCCTGCTGCGTTCCGGGGAACGGATCCGGTTCGCCCATCCAATGCTTCGCTCGGCCGCCTACTACCGGGTCCCGGTCGCCGGCCGGGCGGCGATCCATCGGCGCCTGGCGGACGCGATCGAGGACCCCGTCGAGCGTGCCTGGCACACCGTCGCGGGCGGGGCGGGACCCGATGCCTCGGCCGCTCGAGGCATCGCCCGGGGTGCCGGCGTGGCCCGCCGGCGCGCCGCACCAGGCGACGCAGCGGAGCTGTATCTCGCCGCGGTCGCGCGTGCGACGCCAAGCCTCGTCCGGTCCCGGCGCGCCTGGTCGGCAACCGCCGCAGATTGCCTGATCGAGGCCGGCGATCACGAGCGTGCGGAACAGCTTCTCCAGGAGCTGGCAAGGCACACCGGGCCCGGGCCAGGCCGGGCCGGTCTGCTGCTGCGGCTGGCGGCGCTTCGATACCGGCGTGAGGACCCCCAGGCGGCGATCGAGATCCTCGCCGCCGCGTCGGGTGAGGCGGCCCGCGACGCGCGCGTCGCGTCGGCTGTCGAGCAGGAGCTTGCCCTGGCGCTCACGATGTCCGGCCGCCTGGAGGAGGCTGCGGGTCGCGCGCGCCGGGCCGTCGAGCACGCGGCGGGCTCGGGCAACGCGGCCGCCGAGTCCGGCGCACTCGCCTTTCTGGTCATGATCGACTTCATCCGTGGGCTCGGCGTCAACGAGCCCCTGCTCGCCAGGGCGCTCGAGCTCGAGGTGCCGGCCTCCCCTCGCCTGATCGAATGGCGCCCGAGCATGATTGCGGCGCTGATTGCGGCCTGGACGGGCGATCTTGATGCGGCGAGGCGACGGCTCGAGCAGCTCCACGACAGCGCACAGGCCGACGGCGAGGACGACGCCATCCCGTACCTGCTCTATGCCCGCTGCCAGGTCGAGCTTCAGTTCGGCCGGTGGGACGACGCCCGGGCGCTGGCAGCCACCGGGCGGACGTACCTCGCCGAGTCGGAAGGTCTCATGCGCGTGCTGCTGGGGGCGTCCGTGGCGCGCGTCGAGGCCTCGAGCGGGCACATCGACGACGCCGTCGCTCTGGCCGCGGATGGGTTGCGGCTTTCGATGGAGCGGCGATACGGCCCAGCGATCCAGGACAACGCCGGCGTCCTTGGCTTCGCCGCCCTGTCGGCGAGCGACCCCCACCGTGCGATCGAGGTGCTTCGGCCGATCCCGACGTTCCTCGAGCAAGCCGGCGTGCGCGACCCCGGACTCCGATCGGTCATCCCCGATCTCGTGGAGGCGCTCGTTGCGGTCGGTCGTCTCGAGGCGGCGGACATGGTCCTGCGCCCGTTCGAGGCGGATGCGGAGCGCCTCGAGCGAGCTTCGGCGCGGCCCCTGGCAGCCAGGGCCCGTGCGCTGATCGAGCTCGCGTCGGGCGACCTGGAGCCAGCGCTGGCGACGATCCGCCGGGCGGTCCAGCTTCACGACGGGTTTCCCGCGCCGTTCGAGCGAGCCCGCGCCCTCCTGGTGCTCGGTCGCATCCACCGCCGACGCAGGGAGAAGCGAGCGGCGGCCGACGTCCTCGACCAGGCCGTCGGCACATTCGAGCGTCTTGGTTCGCCGCGATGGGCCGCGATGGCCCGTGAGGAGCGGGCCCGGGTGGGCCTCCGGCCCCCGGCGCCGGCGGAGCTCAGCCCCACCGAGCAGCGGGTCGCGGAGCTCGCGGCCCAGGGGCTCACCGCGCGGCAGATCGCGGCGGCGGCCTATCTGTCGCCGAAGGGGGTCGAGAAGGCGATCACACGGATCTACCGCAAGCTCGGGGTCGGCTCGAGGGCACAGCTGGGGGCGCGGATGGCCGACCAGGCTCGTTCGGTTGGACCGGAGGATCCCGCCGCGTAGCTCACGACGGGCGCCGGCAGCGGGACTGATGGGGGAAAACCACCCCTTCATCGCCCTGGCGGTTACCTCTAGGGTCGACCGCGATGGCCCCGCGTCCCAGCCAGCCGACCACCGTCTCGACGTTCATCGTCGAGCGCTACTGGCCGCACCCGCCCGACACGGGACTGGCAGAGGCAGCCATGGCGTCGAGGACTGCGGCGATGGAGATGGCTGCCGAAGGCCGCTCCGTTCGCTTCGTGGACGCGTTCGTTGCCCGCCAGGACGAGATCGTGCTGACCGTGTTCGAAGCGGATTCGGCCGTGTCCGTGCGCGAGGCAAGCGAGCGAGCCGGCCAGCCATTCGACCGGATCTCGCTGATCGAGCGGCTGTCAGGCCGCGTCACCACCGAATCCGAGACCGAGGGAGGCTGATCCATGCGCCCCATCCGTCCCATCGCCGCGCTCGCCGGCGTCGCGCTGCTCGTCGCTGCGTGCGGCTCCTCAGGGGCCTCACCCTCGGGGCTCAGCGTCGAACCAGCCTCCGCTGCAGCCAGCCCGGCAGCGACCGCCCCAGCGACCAGCTCCGCATCCAGTGCCCCGTCCGCCGGCGCGAGCTCTCCCGCGAGCATGGCTCCGACCAGTGGGGCGTCGGCTGCCCCTTCGGCAGCCGGGGGCAGCATGCCCGCGAACGTCCCCTACGGCAAGAACGTGTGCGACATCCTGCCAGACGCCACGATCAACTCAACCCTCGGCATCCATGTCAAGTCACACGGATGGGACGGGCACGTGTGCAGCTGGTCCTCGACGTCGCCGGCCGGCGGCGCGACGATTGGCTGGATCAAGCCCGGGGACCCGATGCTCGTCGGAGCCGTGTCGGGCTGCCTGGCACCGTCGACACCCGTTGATGGGATCGGCCTCGATGCCTGCGCCATGCTCCAGACGGGCCTCCCGGCACCCCTTCCGCCGTCCAGCGTGCTCATGGTCGTCGACCTTGGCAGCCAGGGCGGGATGACGGTGCACGTGAGCGGCAAGGACGTGACCGTCGATCAGGCGGTCGTGCTCGGCAACGACGTGCTGAACGGCGGCTGACCGCGGCTCGAGATCGGACAACACATGACCACAGCCCGCGCCTCGCCCCCGCCGGTCTCGGCAATGGCTTGGCAGCGGCGCTCAGCTCGCCTGAGCGGCCGCCGTCAGCAGCAGGACCAGGAGTCCCAGGACGGTCATGCCCTCGGCCGCGAGGCGCAGCACCCCGAGCGCCGTTCGTCGCGCCTCCCCCGTGCTCGCCCGGCTCACGGCGATCGCCAGGCGATCCACCACAATCGCGAGCACCAGCATCACCAGCACCACCAGGTGCTTCACCGTGATCAGCGTCGTCCAGGTCGAGGCGAACAGGTTGCCCAGTCCGTTGTACCGGCCGGCCGTCATCAGCAGGTAGGACCCGGTCACCAGGAACACGACGACCGACCCCACGGCAAGCGCCCTCGACCGTCGGCCGATCGTGCCGACGGCGTGGCCCAGCTGGCTCGCTTCGAGGGATTGCTCCAGGGCCGGCAGAAGCACCGTTGCCAGGACCGCGTAGTAGCCGAGCAACACCACGATGGCCGCCTGATGCAGCCAGGACATGCCGACCAGGGTGGCATCCATCGATTCCTCCGGCTGCAGGCCGGAGGATGCGCCGGCCGTCGGATCGCGGCGCCCCGAGGGACGCCGTTCTGATTCGAACCCAGGTGGCCCAGGTCCGTCAGGGCTGACACGCTCCACTCGGGTAGCCCAGAGGTCCCGTCCGGGCCTGACTTCGTCGCGACGGCCTTCTGGTCGCCCTCCGTCGCGCAGCGGCAATGCGCCCCCATCGGGACCAGCATGCCGTCGCTTCGACGGCATGGTCCGATCCGGCTACCCTACGCGCGGCATCTGATCCGGCCATCTCGTGCCGGCCCAGGAGACGACAGCAGTGCTCGATCGACAAGCCTCAACCGATGGCCCGCCGCCGACGGATCCTGGCGGACGACGGATAACGCGTCGGTCGCTGCTCGCATCGGCCGGCCTGATCGCCGGCACGGCGGTCGCGACGGCCGCCGGGATTGACATCGTCCGCCCGTTTGGCGGCAAGTCGACCCATGCCACACCCCCTCCCGGGAGCCCTACCCCCGGGATCGCGGTCGCCAGCCCGCTGCCGAGCCCGCCGGCCGACACGGCGGCCCCAACCGGACCCACTCCCTCCCCACCACCCCCGGGACCTCGCCTCGCATTCCGTTCGCGCCCGGACCTCAAGCCGCCGGCGATGCTCATCAGGACGCGCACCGCGGAGGTATCGAGCGGGTCGCTGCTGCTCACGCCCAACAACGGCGAGGCCGCCGACGGGCCCACCATCTATGACGGCACCGGCGACCTCGTCTGGATGCATCCTGATTCGGAACTCCACGCCACCAACCTCCAGGTCATCGAGTATCAGGGGGCGCCGGCCCTGTGCTGGTGGGAGGGGAAGACCAACGCGGGGATCGGTGACGGCGACTACGTCGTCGTCGACGCGAGCTACAAGGAGATCCATCGGGTCACGACCGCGGGCGGTGGCGCCGACCTCCACGAGTTCCTCGTGACGCCCGAGGGAACGGCTCTCTACTTCGTGGACAAGGCCGCACCGCCACCGCCCGGAGCGGCGTCACCGGCGCCCGAGCAGGTGCTCGACTGCGCCTTGGTGGAGATCGATCTCCGGACCGGGCAGCGTCTGTTCGAGTGGCATACGGTGGATCACATCGCGATCGACGAGACCTACATCGACCCACCCAAGGCTGGCGGCGGCGCCTACGACTACGTTCACGCGAACTCGATCGATGTCGACCACGACGGCACGCTGCTGGTGTCGGCCCGCAACACCAGTGCTGTCTACAAGATCGACCGTCAGACAGGTCGGGTGGTGTGGCGCCTGGGCGGCAGGAAGAGCGACTTCCGGATGGGCGACCAGGCTGCGTTCGGCTGGCAGCACGACGTTCGTCGCCAGACGGACGGAACCATCACCATCTTCGACGATCAGCAGCCGCCGAAGCTCGGGCGCGGCCTCGTCCTCGAGCTCGATGAGGTGGCGAAGACCGCGACCTTCGTCCGCAGCTATGCGCGTCCGGAGGGCCTGGAGATCTCGAGCCAGGGCAACCTCCAGGTCCTGGCCAGTGGCAATGTCCTGGTCGGCTGGGGGTCCCAGCCCGTGCTGACTGAGTTCACCTCGGACGGCCGGGTCGTGTTCGATGCCAGCCTGCCCGCCGGCAAGCAGTCCTACCGCGACCTCCGGGTAGCCTGGTCCGGCAGACCGTCCGAGCCACCCGCGCTCGCGCTCGATCGTGTGGTCGAGGTGACCGGGAGCCAGCACCGGATCAACGCGTACGCGAGCTGGAACGGCGCGACCGAAGTTCGCTCCTGGCGGCTCCTGGCGGGCGCGGACGCCGACACCCTGGAGGCCGTCACCGAGATCCCTCGGACGGGTTTCGAAACGGTGATCTCCGAGGTGGTCGATGCCGCCGTGACCTTTGTCGCCGTCGCGGCGCTGGATGCGGCACGGACGGTCCTCGGGACATCGGATCCGGTGGCGGCATCGACCGCCTGACCATCGATCAGGCCGTGGGCTGGACCACCGGCAGGGCGCGCGCTCGCACCCTGGGGATCGCGGGTGCCAGCTGGGCGCCGATCGACCGGAGATGCTCAACCGCCTCCGGTCGCAGCGAGTAGTACACGAACGACGCCCGGCGCTCGCTGCGGACCCAGCCCGTCTCGCGGAGCACCTTGAGATGGTGGCTGACCGTCGGCTGCGCGACCGTGCAGCAGGCGGTGAAATCGCATGCGCACACGGCATCGCCTGCCGATGCCAGCTGCCGCAGGATGGCCAGCCGGGTGGGGTCCGCCGCGCCCTGGAGCAGGAGCGCGTCCGGGTCCGTCAGGCGCTTCATGCTCGGCATGGTATTGACAAGCATCGATATCGTCAAGTATCAATACCGAGGATCGGGCGAGAGCGTCCGAACATCCGCCCGCGGAGGGACGCCATGAGCACCGAGATGATCCACGACGAGGTCCGCGCTCACTACGCCGCCGCTGCGATCGCCGCCAGCGCAGGGGCCTGCTGCTCTGCCAGCGGGGAGATCGGCCCCGACCTGTACCCGGCCGTCGAGCGCGCCGAGCTTCCGGAGGCCGCCGTCCTCGCCTCGCTCGGCTGCGGCAACCCGATCGCCGTGGCCGAGCTGCACCAGGGAGAACGAGTGCTGGACCTCGGCTCGGGCGGCGGCATCGATGTGCTGCTGTCCGCGAAGCGAGTCGGTCCCACGGGGCGCGCGATCGGGCTGGACATGACCGATCAGATGCTCGCCCTGGCCCAGCGCAACGTGGCGGAGGCGGGCGCGACCAACGTCGAGCTGATCCGCGGCCATATCGAGGACATCCCGCTGCCCGCCGAGTCGGTGGATGTGGTGATCAGCAACTGCGTCGTCAATCTCGCCGCCGACAAGCCGGCCGTGTTCCGGGAGATCGCCCGCGTGCTGCGCCCCGGCGGACGGATCGGGATCACGGACATCGTGGCCGAGGACCGGCTGTCGCCGGCCGAGCGAACCGAGCGCGGCTCGTACACCGGCTGCATCGCGGGTGCGCTGTCCTTCAGCGAGTATCGCGCGGGCCTCGAGGCAGCCGGGCTCACGGACGTCTCCCTCACGCCGACCCACGCGGTCGTTGACGGGATGGTCAGCGCCATCGTGAAGGCGATCAAGCCCGCGGACGCGGCGTCGTTCGTCGGCCTGGCGCGCCACGATCCCCGCGGACGCGCGCTGCCGGTGGCTGAGGGCGGCTGCTGTGGAGGGGATGGCTGCTGAGCGCTTGTGCGCGCTGCGGACGCTGCGGACGCAACGGCGTTCCTGGATCGCGGGGCGTTCGCTGCAGCGGGTTTGTCGCCGGCCTTGGATCGCGGGGCGTTCCATCGGTGGGTTCGCGGGCATGTCGCCCGTGACGCGGCACGCCCCAGGTGCCATACGGCGGTAAGCCGGCGCGTATCGCCACCAGCAACCGCCGCAGTGAACGCGCGGCGTCCCACGCTCCGTCGGGCTCGGCACTCCGTCTCGCGCGCGGGCGTCCTCACGGGCGATCGCCACCTTGACGATCCCCGCACAATCGGTCAATCGATGGAGGACAGCCACGTGGCCGATCGTCAGACCGTCAACGATCTCCTCGCCACATCCCGCGCCCGGATTCAGCGTCTCGATCCGCTCGCCACCCAGAGGGCAGCGGCAGCCGGCGCACTGGTGATCGACACGCGCTGCGCCGAGCAACGTCGGACGACAGGCGCCATTCCGGGATCGATCCATGTGCCGCTGTCCGTCCTGTACTGGCGGATGGATCCTGCATCGGGTTTCGCGGACCCACGCCTGACTGACCCGGCTCGACAGGTCGTCCTGGTGTGCGCGGACGGCTACTCGTCGAGCATCGCCGCCGCGACGCTCCGAGACCTGGGGTTCGCTCGCGCGGCCGACCTCGACGGTGGGATTACCGCCTGGCAGGCCGCCGGGCTACCGGTGGAGCCGGTCCGGGCCTGACTGGGGACGACGCCCGCATGAGCAAGGGCAAGGGCAAGGGAAGAAGATGGTCGGGGCGGTGGGATTCGAACCCACATCCTCGTGCTCCCAAAGCACGTGCGCCACCGTTGCGCCACACCCCGACAGGTCTCGTGCTCGGGAAGCGCATGTGCTTCGCGAGCGACGACCGCAAGACTAGCCTACAGCGCTCGAAGCGCATCATCCGGCGGCTCTCTGTCGTCAAGGAATTGAGGGGCTCGCTCGTGTCCAAGCACCCCACGACGCCTCCATCCCGACATCGCTGTTCGCAGCGCGATATGATGGTTGCGTTCAGCGCACCACGATTTCACTGAGTGAAACGACGGTGACCCGCACCCTGAGTCGAGGTCTCGGCGTCCTGGAGGCGTTGGCGCGCGCCGACGAGGACGGGCTTGGGCCATCGGCGCTCGGCCAACGGGTGGACCTCGACAAGGCGACCGTGTCGCGGCTCCTGCGGACCCTCGTCGAGGCCGGGTACGTGGCCCAGGACGAGACGACGCGTCGCTATCGACTGACCGGCAGAATCCTGTGGCTGGCCCACCGAGCCAGCGTCCGCCTCGACCTTCGGAGCGTCGCCCACCCGCACCTGACGGCACTGCGCGACGAGCTCGGCGAGACCGTCCATCTGGGCGTCATGGATGATCTCAGGATCGTCTACGTCGACAAGCTGGAAGCGGACAACAGCATCCAGCTCGTCTCGGCCATCGGCCAGACGATGCCGCTCCACTCGACCTCGCTTGGAAAGGCCATGCTCGCCGCGTTGCCGGACGAGGAGCGCGAGCGCACGTACGCACGGATGGACCTCTCGCCGCGGACCGACAGGACGATCCGGGATCTGCCCACCCTCCGGGAGGAGATCCGGCGCACGCGGCTCCGCGGCTATTCAACCGACGACCGCGAAAATGAGCCGTTCGGGGCGTGCGTTGGGGCCGCGATCGTTCGAGCTGACGGCCGGCCGGTCGGCGCGATCAGCGTCGCGGGACCGTACTTCCGCATCCGCGGTCGCCTTCCGTGCTTCGGCGAACGGGTGCGCGCCGTTGCCGTCGCGATCGCCCGGGAACTTGGGGCCGACGCGGACGTGCCGGCCGACATTCTCGGCCACGCGGCCCGCGAGGCGACCTGATGCTCCCCCAGCAGGTCGAGGCGAAGCTCGCGGGTGTCTTCGCGCCGATCTGCACGCCCTTTGCCGCGAACGAAGATGTCGACCACGGCGCCCTGCGGTTCAACCTCGCCCGCTACGCGGAAACCGGGATCCTCGGCTACCTTGCGCTGGGGTCCAACGGGGAGAACAGGAGCCTCGCGGAAGACGAGAAGCGGCGCGTCCTCGACGATGTCGTTCGGCACAAGGGGCCTGGCCAGGTGGTGCTGGCCGGAGCCGCGTACGACGGGCAGCGCGAGGCGGAGGGCTTCCTCGCGGCCGCAGCGGACCTTGGCGCCGATTTCGGGCTCGTCCTGCCGCCGGGCTACTTCCGGGCGCAGATGACCGACGAGGTCCTGTACCGCTACTTCTCGACGCTGGCCGACGTGGCGCGGATCCCGCTCCTGCTCTACAACGCCCCGGGTTTCTGCGGGGTCACCCTGAGCCCGGAGCTGGTCGGGCGCCTCGCGGCCCATGCGAACATCGTGGGCCTCAAGGACAGTGCGGCCAACGGAATCGACGCCTTCCTGCGATTCCAGGGTCCGTCATTCCAGGTCTTGGCGGGCTCGGCCAACTTCCTCCTCCGGGCCATGATGGGTGGTTCGCCGGGCGGCACGGTGTCGCTGGCCAACTCCTTCCCCGAGCTGGCGCTCGACCTGTTCCGCTACGGGCAAGCTCGTGACGAGGCCAACGGCCTCCCGCTGCAAGCCCGGGTCAGCCGCATCAACGCGGCGATCTCCGGAGCGCACGGGGTGGCGGGCGTCAAGGCGGCCATGACCCTCGCCGGCTTCCGGGGAGGAGTCCCTCGACGGCCGCTGCTGCCCCTGGAGCCGGCCCAGGTCCAGGCGCTGAGGGCTCTCCTTGTCGGGGAAGGTCTCCACCCGTGAGCCGCGACATCCTCGGCATCGACGTCGGGACGAGCGCGCTCAAGATCGGGGTGTTCAGCGCGGACCTCGAGCTGCGGTGCGAGGCCCGGCGCACCTACAGCCCGCAAATCCACGATCGGGGCAAGGCGGACTTCGAGCCAGACGCCTGGTGGGAGGCGCTCCGCGATTGCTGCGCGGAGGTAGCGTCCGGGCTGACCGGGGTCGGCATCGTCTCGCTGTCCGTCACCACGCCGGGACTCACGCCCATGGCCGCCGACGGCACAGCGCTCGCGCCTGCCGTGTTGTTCCTCGACGGACGGTCACGCGCGCAATCGGCAGCCATTCGCGCAGTCGTCGGAGAGAGGAGGTTCCTGGCCCAAGCGTGCAACCTTCCCGTATCGGGCGGATCTTCGTTGTCGTCCATTCTCTGGTTCCGGGACGAAGAGCCCGGGGTCTGGGCCGCGGCCGCGAAGTTCGGCCACTGCAACACCTATCTCGTCAAGCGGATGACGGGCCGCTGGGCGATCGATCCCTCGACGACGTCGATCACCGGCCTCTACAACACGGCCCGCAACGACCTCACCTGGAACCGGGAGATCCTCGACCTTGCCGGAATCTCCGAGGACAGGCTGCCGCCGCTTATGCATTCCCATCAGCCCGTCGGTCGGATGCTGCCCGCCGTCGCGGATGAGCTCGGTCTCCCTCGCGACTGCTCGGTGCTCTGTGGGGGGAACGACGCCGTGCTTGCTGCGCTGTCCGGAGGTCTGACGGAGCCCGGCGACCTCAACATCATCAGCGGAACATGCGACATCGCCAACGTGTGCACCGACCGTCCGATCGCCTCGCCCACATTCAACGTCCGGTGCCACGTCATCCCCGGTCGCTGGCTCACGTTCTTCGTGCTCAATGCCGGTGGCGAGGCGCTGGACTGGTTCCGGCGGGTCGCTTGCAGCGAGCTGGGCGACGACATGTTCTACGCCGACTTCGTCCCACGCGTGCTCGACGAGTTCTTCGGGAGTCCGGACCTGGATGCCCGCGAAGCCGGGCTTCCGGTATACGTGCCGTACCTCGGAGGCAGCCGGTACTCTCTCGAGCTGCTCACTGCCGGGTTCGCCGGCCTGACTCTCGAGACCACGCGTGAGGACCTGTTGCTGAGCCTCGTCCGCGGCAACGCGACGTACCTCGGCGGGCACCTGCGGGAGGTCGCCGAGCTCGTGCCGATCGGCCGGCGGGTCGGAATCTCGGGCGGCGGGGCGAGGATCCGCGGAATGCTCGAGGCCCGACGCCGCTGGACCGGCGACTTCGAGTACGTCCTCCAGAACCAGTCTTCGCTGCTCGGCGCGGCGATGCTCGGCCAGATCAGTCAATCGGGACGGCTGCCCGGTTCCGGACAGGTCCCCTTCGAAGTCACCCAGGAGGCGGTCTCATGAGCGGAATTGGCACTGGCAGCACGACTTCCACCGATGCGAAGGCGGCGGCCGCCGAGCTGGTCGAGCAGGCAAAGGCAGGACTCGATGGCACGCCGACGCTTGCGATCCTGTTCGCCACGACGCAGTACGACACGGAAAGCCTCGTGGTCGGTGTGTCGGAGCTGCTTGGCGGAGTGCCCCTCTGGGGCGGATCCTCCTCGACCGGCGTGTTCCAGGATGACAGCTGGGTCACCAGCGAAGGCGGCGCGGCCAGCCTGATGCTGATCGCGGACCGGCCGGCCGAAGTGGGCGTGGCCGCCGTCGCCGACGGCGACGGTTTCGCGGCCGGCAAGGAGGCGGCCCGGGCGGCGATCGCTCGCCTTGGCGGTCAGGCCAGCGCCCTGCTGACCATCGCCTTCATGGGACCCGAAGAGGAGATCCTGCGAGGGATCGCCGAGGTCGCCCCGGGGGTGCCGGTGGTCGGTGGGACGTCCTCGGACCACTCTCCCGACGGCACGTTCCAGCAGTTCGCGAACGGTCACGCCTACAAGAACCACTTTGCCATCGCGGCGCTCGGCGGGCCGATCGGCTACGCGTTCACGAACGGCTACCGACCGACCGGCAAGACGGCCACCGTCAGCAAGGCTTCGGGCCGCACGGTGTGGGAGCTCGGCGGCCGCCGGGCCATGGATGTCTACTCGGAGTGGGTCGCCCGACCCGAAGCCGAGATCGGCGGCGGCGCTCTCGTGTCGTTCAGCGTGCAGTACCCGCTGCTCTTCCACAAGGACGGGATCTCGTATTCCGCGCACCCGGTCAACAGCAACCCCGACGGATCGATGGACTTCGGGGCGGCCATGAGCCCCGGCATGGTCCTGGAGCTGGGCGAGGCCTCCGTCAACGGGCTGATCGCCGAGGCGGGCGACGTCGCGTACAAGGCGATCCAGGTGGTGGGCCACCCGAAGGCCATCGTCCTCGCCCATTGCGGCGGTCGCGCCATCGCCCTCGGCGACCGCATCAGGGAGATCCCCGCCGAGGTCGAGCATGCCGTCGGGCACATTCCGTTGATCGGCTACCTCGCGTTCGGGGAGCAGGGCGTCTCGGTGCCAGGCATTCCCACCCATGCCGACCTGAGCCTCTCCGCGCTCATTCTCGGCTAGCTGCCAGCGCCTGTGGTGTCAGTGGCGGACGCGGAGCTGGTCGGCAGTTGACCGGCGGCTCCGCGCTCCGCCCCAAGGTCTTCGCCGCATCGCGGATGCGGCAGGTCGACTCGGAGGTTCACAAATGGCTGTTGCAACCCGGCTCTATCAGAACTACGTGAACGGTCGGTTCGTCAGCGCGCAGGGCGACAAGACGCTGGCGGTCGAGAACCCGGCCACCGGTGCCGTGGTCGCCAACGTGCCGGACTCGTCCGTCGAGGATGCGCGGGAAGCGATCGAGTGCGCGGACCGGGCACAGCGCCCGTGGGAGAGGCTGGCCGCGATCGAACGCGCGAACTACCTGCACAAGATCGCCGACGGGATCCGAAAGGATGCCGAGCACCTCGCCCGGACCCTGTCCGAGGAACAAGGCAAGCCCCTCGATCAGGCCCGGGGCGAGGTGCAAGGGACGGCGAGTTACTTCGACTACACCGCGGAGTGGGCCCGCCGCATCGAGGGCGAGGTCATCGCCAGCGAGCAGCCGAACGACATGCAGCTGCTGCTGCGGCAGCCCATCGGCGTCATCGGGGGCATCGTGCCCTGGAACTTCCCGCTCTACGTCCTCGCGCGGAAGGTTGCGCCGGCGCTTCTCACGGGCAACTCCATCGTCGTGAAGCCGAGCGAGATCACGCCGAACAGCACGCTCGAGCTCGGCCGCATCTTCGACCAGGCGGGCGTTCCCGCCGGCGTCGTCAACATCGTGTGCGGCTACGGCCCGATCGTCGGCGAGGAGCTGGCGTCGAACCCGCTCATCGGCATGGTGACTGTCACGGGCAGCATCAGGACGGGCTCGCGGGTCATGGAGCTCGCGGCGCAGAACATCACCAAGGTGAGCCTGGAGCTCGGCGGCAGCCATCCGGTCATCGTGATGCCGGACGCCGACCTGGACCTGGCGGTCAGGTCGATCAAGGCAGGTCGCCTTCTCAACACGGGCCAGGTGTGCGGCGCACCCGACCGGACCTACGTGCACGAGAGCGTCGCCGCCGAGTTCACCGACCGGCTCGCCACGGCCATGGGCCAGGCGACGTACGGGAACGCGCTCGCCGATGAGGGCAGCGACCTGGGTCCCCTGGTGAGTGCGCGGCAACTGGAGGCGGTCAGCGGACGCGTGGAGCGCGCCACCGCCGACGGCGGCCAGATCGTGACCGGAGGCAAGCGGGCGGAGGACAAGCCGGAGGGCAGCTACTATCCGGCGACCGTCATCGCCAACTGCCGTCAGGACATGGCGATCGTCCGGGAAGAGATCTTCGGGCCGGTGATGCCGGTCGTCACGTTCAACGACCTTGACGAGGCGATCGCTTGGGCGAACGACTCGATCTACGGTCTCGCCTCGTCGATCTTCACCAAGAACGTCGACGTGATCATGCGGGCGTGCAACGAGCTCCGGTTTGGGGAGACGTACGTCAATCGCGAGAACATGATGGAGAACATGCAGGGGTTCCATGCCGGCTGGCGCAAGTCAGGGATCGGGGGCGCCGACGGCAAGTACGGCGTGCTCGAGTACACGCGAACCCACGTCGTCTATCTGCAATACGACGTGGCGGCCGGCCGGCCGTAACCTCAAGAGAACCCGGCGGCCGAGACTGCCGGGAACCTCGAACCCGTCGCGGTCGCACGAGTTGCGGTCGCCGGGCGACGACGCAGGGCGCCCCCAGTCACGCTGGGGGCGCCCGCTGTCGTGATACTGCCTTCAACGGCAGTCCTTCGTCGCGCAGTTTGAAGCTCGGGATCATGATGGCCCGGTCGATCTGGCGGACCTCGCCTGCGCGGCGCGAGCCGCGTCAACACCAAGCTTGACCCGGTGCACTTCGTCTTCGGGCAACCAGATCGGAGGCCGCTGCCGGCATCGCCCTGACCCCTGTTCCTGATGTTCGGCGGCGTCGGGTTCCAGGACGTCGCGGCGGCCATGGACCGACGATCTCCGGTAATGAGGTCCGTGGTCCGGTTCGTGCGAGCGGCTACACGTGGTACGAGGTGATGCCGCTGAGCGACAGGCACTTCTATCTTGACGGCTGGGGCACGGCCGCAAGCCAATCGGGCAAGGCGTGGATCAAGCCCCTGGCCGGCGCGCCGAAGCCGATCCTGCTCGTTGATCCCGAGCCCGATCCGTGCTCGGAGGGGCAGGCCGCCATCGGTATGACCGTTGACGAGGCTTCAACGTCGGCCGATAGCCTGAGGGTTGGCGATGTGGTCGAGGTGACCGGCATCTTCGACCATCCTGCGGCCGACGGATGCATTTGGGTCAGCTTCCTGGGGCGTTGGCTCTGAGCCCGACCCCGGATACTGCCGGCCCCAGTTCGTGGTGACCAGGATCGAGTAGCGGCCAAGCGCGGAGAATGCCGCCGTCGGCACCCCTCTCGAAGCGCTCCGCGCGTCTTTGGAGTTCAGAGCACCCGAAGCGACAGCCGGGAGATAAGCGGGACTGACGATGTCGACGCAGCGGGTCCTCGCCACCGCAGATCGCAACCCCTATGGCTGGCGCGCCGGGACTGGCCGCGTCTTCGCCAACGCCCTACTGGTGTTGCTGGCGTTCGAGGTCGTGTCCCTGGCGGTCGGGGTGGCCCAGATGATCGTCACGGAGTGGACTCCGCCCGTGCCGCCAGTCCAGTTTGTCTTGTTGGCAGCCGTGTTCTACCTGGTCCGCTGGATCTACGTCCTGCCTGGCCTGCTGCCGGTGCTCGTCGGGATCGAATATGTCGCCCGCCGCGCTCCGCACGCCCCTGTCCTGACCGCCATCGTCGCGCTGGTTCCGATGGTCCTGTGGGAGCTGACGCAATCGCCAGCCGACTTCCCCTCCGTGCAGGGCGCAGTCCTCGGCTTGACCGCGGTAGTGTTCGCGGTCCTCGCGAGACTGCCGGCCCGTTTGCCAGGGCGCTCCACGGGCGGTCGCGGGGCAGCAGCGTCCCCTGTCGAGCCTACCGTCGCCCCTCGCTGAGTTGCTCCGCCATGGTGGAGCCTCGTCGGCACGCCCCCGACCGGGAGCGCAAGGGCACGCCCTGCATGTGACGCTGTAAAACAGACTTGACACCTCGGGTGATGTCAAGCTAGCTTTCCATCGTGCGCAACGACGTTCGGGTGCTGCGGTCCGCGAAGGGCCTCCGGCAGGAGGATCTGGCGAAGGCGATGAACGTGTCGCGCCAGACGATCAATGCGATCGAGACCGGCCGCTATCTTCCGTCGCTGCCGCTGGCGATCGAGCTGGCGCGCTTCTTCGAGAAGCCGGTGGAGGAGCTGTTCCATGGAGAGCACGATGAGCGCTAGGTGGGCGATGCCAGCCCTGGGGCTGCTGATGGGATTCCTGTTCCTCGCGGCCGCAGCCGTCGGCGGCCAGCCGCAGCTCGGACTGGGCATGTTCGGCGTCATGGCGGTGTACTCCCTCGCGCTCGTCCTCTTCGGCGAGCGGAGCGAGACGATCGCGGCACTTGGCGGCCGCCCCGTCGACGAGCGGCTTGCCTCCTTCAACATCCGGGCAACGGCCGTGGCCGGCTCGGTCGCCGTCATCGTCGCCCTTGGTGGGTTCCTCTGGAAGATCGCCCGCGGCGAGCCAGCGTCCGACTTCGCGATGGTCGCCGTGGCCGCCGGCGTCGCCTATCTCGGTGCGCTCGTCTGGCTTCGCTTGCGCGGCTGACCCCTCCCGATCCCGTCGTCCGCGCCCACCACGCTGACGTACGGAGACTCTGTGAGAAGTCACATGTCCCGGCGGCGCTGAGTCGGTATCGTTCGCGCTCGGCTGGCCGCTCGACCCGGCGGCCGGAACCGTCCCCAATCCCGCTGCCGAGCCCTGACGATGCGTCGTTTCCATGCTCATCGCCGCCGAGATGACACCCGACGGCGGGCGCTCGGTCTCGTGGCCGGCGGCGTTGCTGTCGCCGCGCTGGCCGTCCTCTCGCTCCCGTCGGGCTTCGCCGCCAATCGGCCCTCGGGCCCGACGGCCGTCTCGCCGGCGTCCCCGACCGTGGCCATCGTCGGCGATCCGCCGATAAGTGATGCGCCGGCGCGGACGCCATCGGCATCGACGCCTCCGCTCAGCGCCTCGGTCCCGCCGGACGCGGTTCAGCCGACGAGCCCGGTCGACCATTTCGGCCTCGGGCTGCTCATCGCGGACCGGGGCAACGGGCGGCTCCTCATCGTCAGCCAGGCCAGGCAGGTGCTGTGGCGGTTCCCGGTCCGGGGCAGCCTGCCGTCGGGCCAGGGGTTCTCGGCCGACGATGCCTTCCTCGCGCCGGACGGCAGGACGATCGTGGCGAATGACGAGACGCACAACGTCATCGACCGGATCGACATCGTCACCCACAAGGTCGTCTGGCAGTACGGCCACTACAACGGCCCGGGTTCCGCGCCCGGCTACCTGCACACTCCTGACGATGCCTACCCGCTGGCCAACGGCGACATCACCGTCGCCGACATCAACAACTGCCGGATCCTGGAGATCAGCCCCTCGAAGCAGATCGTCCGCCAATGGGGTCGAACGGGCGTCTGCACGCATCACCCGCCACGAACCTACGCGCGCCCGAACGGTGCGACACCGCTACCCGACGGGGGCCGCCTGATCACCGAGATCGGCGGCTCGCACGTGGTGCGGCTGTCCGCATCGGGCAGGGTGATCTTCAACCTGCACGTCCCCGTCGCCTATCCGTCCGATGCGCAGCTCGACCCGCAGGGGAACGTGCTGGTCGTCGGCTACAGCAACCCGGGGGCGATCCTGCGAATCGCTCCCGATGGCCGCGTCCTGTGGCGCTACGCGCCCTCGTCGGGCGCGGGTCACCTCAACCATCCGAGCCTCGCGATCCCGCTCCCGGACGGCACGATCGCCGTCAACGACGACTTCCGGGCGCGCGTCATCGTCATCGACCCGCGGACGCAACGGATCGTGTGGCAGTACGGCCACACGAACGTGGCCGGGCGGGCGGCAGGGCACCTGTCCGAGCCCGATGGGATCGATGTGATCCCGCTCGGAACGCGGCTTTGACTCCGCGACCGGTGGGATCCTGGTTGACGTCGGTCAGCGGCCGGACCGCCTGGCAGCGTCGGTCGGGCCGGGGCGCACCGCCTTCAGGACGGCATCGATCGGCCGCGGTCCGTCACCATGGCCGCGGCGGACCGCTTCCGCCCGTTCTACCCGGAAGCCGCCCGGCAGGTCGGTGGCGATCTCGGCGGCTGTGAACAGGACCTCCTGGTCGCGGGGGCCGCCCACCTCCTCGGCCGGGTTGGTGCGGTCGTGGCCGATCACCAGCAACGTACCCTGCCGCGCCACGGCCGCCGCGGCCGCCCCGTACACCGCTCGGCGCTCGTCGAGGGGGAGCTGGATGAACACCAGGACCACGAGCTCGAACGAGGCCTCCGGCGGCCGCCACTCGAGCAGATCCTGTTGCTGCCACTCGATGCCGGTCGCGCCCGAGATCCCGGCAGCGACCCGGGCGCGCTCGAGCGCGACGTCCGAGAAGTCGACGGCTGTGACCTGCCAGCCGTGAAGGGCCAGCCAGATCGCGTTTCGGCCGTCGCCCGTGCCGAGGTCCAGCGCCCGTCCCGGGGTCAGGTCGGCACACGTCTCGACCAGGGTTGGGTCGGGTTCGATCGACTCGATCGGGGCGCGCGCTGCATGGCGCTCGTTCCAGCGTTGCTGACGGTCCCGGGAAGACTCGGTGGCCATGATCAGTATCCCAGCGATCGGAGGACCGGAACCATGCGGCGGGCCGCCCTCGAGCGGTGCGAGATGGCGTTCTTGGCCTCCGCGGACCACTCGCCGAGTGTCGAGCCGCCGGCCGGCTCGGACCAGGGCTCGAAGATCGGGTCGTAGCCGAAGCCGCCTTCGCCTTTCGGCACCGTCGCGATGCGACCGCGGCACGTGCCGCGCCGCACGATCGTCCGCAACCCGCCGCGGGGCCCCGCGTCTCCGGGCAGGACCAGCGCCAGCGCGCACACGTAGCGGGCCCCTCGGCGGTCGGGTGGCAGGCCTGACAGCTCCCGCAGCAGCTTGACGTTGTTCTCCTCGTCGGTGGCCGCAGGCCCCGCGTACCGCCGGGTTCGGACGCCCGGGCCACCGCCCAGCGCATCGACCTCCAGACCCGAGTCGTCGGCCAGCGTGGGCAGCCCCGACCTCGCCGCGTAGTAGCGGGCCTTCAGCCTCGCGTTGGTCTCGAACGTATGGCCGGTCTCATCGGGCTCGCCGGCGATCCCCACGTCGTCGGGTGATACGACCGCTGATCGATCACCGAGATCCAGCAGCTCCCGGAGCTCGCGGAGCTTGTGGCGGGAGCGGGTGGCGATCAGGAGGCGCGCGGTCGCCCTGCCCGCACCTGCCGTGGCCGGGTCGCCGGCTCGCACTACCGGCGAACCCTGGCCAGTGCCGCCGTCTGCGCCTCGAACAGCTGGCCGAGTCCGACGCTGGCGAGGTCCAGCAGCTCATCGAGCGATGCCCGGTCGAACGGCTCGCCCTCGGCCGTGCCCTGCAGCTCGACATACGCGCCGGCATCGGTCCCGACCACGTTGAAGTCAACCTCCGCCCGCGAATCCTCCGAGTAGTCGAGGTCGAGCATCTTCATGCCGTCGATGATTCCGACGCTGACTGCCGCCACATGGCCGACGAGGTGGCGATCCATGCCGTACGTGATCAGGGCGGCGGCAAGGGCGACATAGCCGCCCGTGATCGATGCGGTCCGGGTCCCGCCGTCGGCCACGATCACATCGCAGTCAACGGTGACCGTCCGCTCGCCAAGGCGCGCCAGGTCAACCACGCCCCGCAGCGACCGGCCCACCAGGCGCTGGATCTCGTGGGTTCGGCCGCCGATCCGGCCCTTGGCCGCCTCGCGCTCGGAGCGCTCGGCGGTCGCCCGCGGCAGCATCTCGTAGGTGCCGGTGACCCAGCCGGTCCCCTTGCCGCGGAGGTGCGGCGGCACGCGATCCTCGATCGTGGCGGCACACAGGACCTGCGTGTCGCCAAACCGGATCAGACACGACCCCTCCGCCCATTTCTGGACGCCCAGCGTGATCTCGACGGGGCGCAGGTCGTTTGGCCCGCGGCCGTCTGCTCGAACGTGGCCGCGATTGCCGATCCCGCCCGCGCTGCCGCTGCTGCCCGTGCTGCCGCCCGCGCTGTCACCGCCAGGTGGTCGGTTGCCGATGCTCATGCCGTCGCCTCCCGGCGCTCGTGTGCCTTGGCGGCGTCCCAGAGCGCATCCAGATCTTCGAATGAGAGTTCCCGGAGCGCGACACCACGGGCGGCCGCCGCTCCTTCCACATGCCGGAACCGCCGGCGGAACTTGTCGTTGGCCGCGCGCAGCGCGGCCTCGACCTCGATCCCGGTCTTGCGCCCGACGTTGACCAGCACGAACAGCAGGTCGCCCAGCTCCTCGGCCCGATGCTCGGCGTCGTCTGCCTCCACCAGCTCGCCGACCTCCTCGCGCACCTTGTCCAGCACGCCGTCGATCGATGGCCAGTCGTAGCCCAGGTTGGCGGCACGCTCCTGCATCTCCTGGCTGGCCGCGAGGGCGGGGAGAGAGCGGCTGATCCCGTCGAGGGCGCTCCCGGGCTCGGGGGTGCCGGTCTCTCCGGCGGCGGCCGCTGCTGCCTCTGCCCGCTCGCTCGCCTTGATCCGCTCCCACTGGCGGTTCACGTCCGACGCGGTTCGGGCTTCCGCCTCGCCGAACACATGGGGATGGCGGCGGACGATCTTGGACGCGATTGCCGCCCATACGTCGGTCAGGTCGAACACGCCCTCCTCGGCCGCCAGCTGAGCGTGGAGGATCACCTGCAGCAGGAGGTCACCGAGCTCCCCCGCGAGCTCGGGCGTCGGGCCATCGCCCAGGGCGTCGTAGACCTCGTAGGCCTCTTCCAGCAGGTGGTTTCGCAGCGACGCGTGCGTCTGCTCGCGATCCCACGGGCATCCGTCCGGCTCGCGGAGGCGGGACGAGATCCAGGGCATCCCCCAGGGCGAGGCCAGATCCTCGACGGGCAGGACCGCACCCAGGAACAGCGGCCCGGACAGGTCCTGCTCGGTGAGATCGCCAACGGAGGTCGCCGCCTCGAGACCGAACCTGCCAACCGGATGGTCGGCCGGATACAGGCGCCGGAGGACGGAGAGCGGATCCCTTCCGGACGGGCCGTGGCGCCCGGGGAGCGGCACCGGCGGCGCGTCGGAGACGGCCCGCAGACGCGCCGCCGGGACGATCAGGACCGGCCTCGAGGGCTCGATCGGCGTCCCGACCAGCTGCTCGGCCACGACGACCCCGAGCCCCGGCACCGGGTCCAGCCCCCAGCGGAGCCGGGCCTCGGCCAGGAGGGCGTCCAGCATCGTCGGGCTGCGCTCCGCCGGTCAGCCGGTCGTGCCCGAGATCGCCGGATCGCGGGTGATCGTGTAGTTGGCCTTCTGCTGCGTGTACCAGTTGCTGAACGCCGAGGTCTCGAGCGTGGCCTTGGTGGCGTCATCGGGCGCTCGCGTCTCCTCCTGGGAGACGAAGAACAGGTAGACGCCATCGCCGTCGACCTTGAGCGGGTCGCTGACCTTCCCGATCGGAGCCGAGAAGATCGCATCGGCAACCTGGGACAGGCCCTGCAGCTCGAGCTCCTGCTTGCTGACCCAGCCGATGTTGCCGCCGTCGGGAGCCTCGGGCTTCTCGGAGTTGTCGCGGGCCGCGTCGGAGAACGTCAACGTCCCGGCGTCGATCTGCTGCTTGAGGTGGGCGGCCCACTCCAGGTCGGTCGGGTAATGGAGGATCTGGATCACGTGCCAACCGGCGTCGGTCTTGACGGGCGGCAGCAGCTGTCCGGGCTTGAGGCCGGGCTGGAAGATGGCGGCGGCGAACTCCGGCAGGAGCGGGTCATCCTTCGAGAACCAGTACTTGCCGCCGGTTGCCGTCGAACCGGCGTCATCGCTCTCGCTGCGGGCGATCGAGTCGAACAGGCTCGGATCGGCCTGCAGCTTCTGATACGTCGCTTCAGCCTTCGCCTTCGCGTCAGCCCAGGCCTGGTCGTCCGGAGCGAGGGACGCAGCAGCGGACGGATCGCCGTTGGGCGAATACAGGATGTGGCGGATCTTCACAGCCCCCGGGCCGCTCTCGCTCGCGCTCTCCGGCATCCAGATCTCAGCGACGTCGCGGCGCGGCGCGACGGCGGTCACCTGGGCGACGATCGCGTCGTTGAGCTTCTGGCGCATGACGTCACGCCGGAGGGCGGCGCGGAAGTCGTCCATGCTGATGCCCGCGTCGGCAACCTGCTGTGCCAGCGTGGCGTCCACGGACGCCGGGACGATCTCCGAGACCCGCCCGATCCGGTAGATGCCGTCGGCACCTTCGATCACGTCGGTCGGGGCGTCCTTGGGCGCGGCCATGAGCGCCTTGACGAGGGCGGGATCGAGCCCCGAATCCTTGTCGATGAACCCGAGATCGCCGCCCTGGTCCTTGGACACGTCGGTGGACACAGCCTTGACCACCGTGTTCCAGTCCTTGCCCGCCTTGAGGTCGGCGAGCGCCTGGTCCGCCTTGGCCTTGGCGGCCGTCTTGTCGGCATCGGACAGCGTGGTCTCGCCGGAGGCGAGCTCCGGCGCAACCGCGATCACCCACCCGTGCCGCAGCTCGGGCGTGGTCGCCTCCAGGGTCAGCTGGGCATCGACGTCGGTGGCGGTGACCGTCACGCCCTGCGACGGCGCCAGGTCGGCCATGATCTTGCCGTCGATGAGCTGCTCGAGCGCGATCGCGTCGGCATTCTGCGTCCGCTGGTCGAGCGTGTACTGCCTCGCCTGGGCGTCGGTCGGTCGCAGGTGTCCCGTGGTGAGCAGAAACCGGATCCGTCGCTGCATATAGTCGGTGCGGAAGGCGTTGACGGTGAGCTGGCGGTTGTACTCGTCCTTGGTGATCGTCTGGCCGTTCACGGTGGCGGCCGCCGCGAGGTGGTCCCCATACCAGGAAACGCCAAAGGCGGCGGCAAGCAGGATCAGCGCAATGATGACGATGAGCCCGAAGCCGATGTTGAGCAGCATCGAGCGCCGCTGTCGATCGTCCCAGGTACGGGCCCGCGTCGAAGGTGTCCGGGCGCGAGACGTCATTGGGTCGGAGAATCCTCGTGGTGACGGCCGCCGGGAGCGCGGTGCATGGCGCCGACGGCACGGCGGGCAATGGTACCGCATGCGCGCGCGAGGCCCGTTCGCGAGCCTTGTCGACACATCCGCGTGCTACCCTTCCGGGCCGTGACCGCGAGAGCCGAGGCACCTGCCTCATTCCGGTCGTCGTCGGTGCGCCCTGGCTTGCTGGACCTGCTCGGGGCGGCCGTTCGCGACATCCTGTCCCGGCGACGGCTGATCATGTACCTGGTCCAGGCCGATCTCAAGAAGACCGGGTCGAACACCCTCCTGGGCAATATCTGGTGGGTGGTCGATCCGCTGCTCCAGATGCTGGTCTACGCCATCTTCATGGGCGTGATCCTGCAGAAGTCAAAGCCGGACTTCCCGCTGTTCATCTTCTGCGCGGTGCTGCCCTGGAAGTGGTTCAACTCGGCCGCCCAGGACGGGATCGCCTCGATCGTCGTCCGCGAAAAGCTGATCAAGCAGATCTACTTCCCGAAGCTGGTGCTGCCCGTCGCGGGTGTGATGGCAGGCGTGGTCAACTTCGCCTTCGGCCTGATCCCGCTGTTCGCGCTCCTGCTCCTCGTCTACCCGCAGCGGGCCACGCCATGGGTCCTGCTGATCCCGGTCATCGCGGCCGTGCAGCTCCTGTTCACGCTGGGTGTTGCGACCCTGCTGGCGGCGATCAACGTGTTCTACCGGGACGTCAGCAATCTCTCCCGACACATCCTCCGGATGTGGTTCTACCTGTCGCCCGTGCTCTGGAACGCCGACGACATTCAGCACATCGCGGGGAATAGGGAATGGGTGGGCTCGCTGGTCGTCCTCAACCCCTTCTACCAGCTGCTGGCCTCGTACCGGAACGTCGTCTACGAAGGACACTCGCCGCACTGGTCCGGGCTGCTCGCGCTCACGCTGTTCTCGGTCGGGCTCCTGATCGTGGCTGTGCTGGTATTCAAGCGGGTCGAGCCGACGTTCGCGAAGGTCCTGTGACCGGCGTGGCCGCCACCTCGATGTCGGTGTATCGAGCGACTGATGCGTTCGCGATCCGCGCCGAGGGGCTCGGCGTGCGATACAGCCTGAAGCTGACGCGGAAGCGGACAATCCGGGACTCGATCGTCCGGCGCGTCAGGCGGGAGGGCGATCCGGACTTCTGGGCCCTGCGCAACGTGACCTTCCACCTCGTCCACGGGGAGTCGCTGGGGGTGATCGGGCCCAATGGAGCCGGCAAGAGCACGCTCCTGCAGGTCCTGGCCGGGATCCTCATGCCATCGGAGGGGGTGGTCGAGGTTGCCGGGCAGATCTCCAGCCTGCTGACCCTCGGCGTGGGCTTCGACGAGGATCTGAGCGGGATCGACAACATCCGGCTGGCGGGCGCGTTCATGGGCTTCGATCACCGCGTCGTCGAGGAGCGCCTGCCATCGATCGTCGAGTACGCGGAGCTGGGACAGTTCATCGACGCCCCGATCAGGACCTACTCGGCGGGCATGCGAGCGCGGCTCGGGTTCTCGATCGCGACCTCGGTCGAGCCGGACATCCTGCTCCTGGACGAGGTGCTCTCCACGGGCGACGCGGTGTTCCGGGAGAAGTCCAAGCAGCGCGTGCTCGAGCTGGTGCGCCAGGCGAAGGCGATCGTCCTGGTCACCCACGACATGAACTGGGTGACCGAGTACTGCAATCGCGCGATCCTGATCGAGCAGGGCCGAGTCGTGCTCGATGGCGATCCGGAAGAGGTGGTCGCGCTGCACCAGGCCCACGCGGCCGAGCGCAAGGCGGAGGCAGCCGCGAGGGGCGTCCTCCAGCTCAAGCGACCGAGACCGGGACGCCGCTGATCCGGGGCCGGCGATCAAGGAGCGAGCCGTCGGTCACAGGGTGGGGTGCCGGTGCTCAGTCTCGACCGCGGATCACCCGCACGGCGGCCGTCACGAGGCCGAACGCGGCCCCGGCGAAGATCGCACCGCGCCAGTCGAGCAACGGCCTGACGTCGCCCGAGACATGCTGCGCGATCATCACGACGACCCCGGTGGGCCTGTTGGCGGTCACCCGCTGCGCGATCAGGGTGCGGACGAAGCTCTGCTCCAGCACGGCATCGCGGGCGGCGACGCTGCCGGCGATGCCCAGGCTCATCCGCGCCTCGCCCGCCAGCGCCGCACCCAACGTGCCGAGCTCGACGTCGAGCCGTTCCGCCCTGGCGGCCCCGACGGCGCCCCACTGGACGAAGACCTCCTCGGCATCGAGGGCACCGATCGCACCCATTCGCAGGTCCAGGTTGCCTGCACTGGCCTCGACCAGCCCCGCGCGCTCGACCCGCAGCGTCGCCTCGGCGGCCCGACCCCCGGGCTCGGTCATTTCGGCCGGGATCGAATCGGCGGCAGGCATGTCGGCAGGGGGCACCGGCGTCGACGGCTGGGTCTGGGGATCCTTGCGGCGAGGACGCCTCGCCGGAGTGGGGGTCGCGTCGGTCATCGATCGCTCCTCGGGCTACATGGACGCGAGCGTGTCCCCCGAGCCTACCCCGCTGATGGATGCCTGCCCAGAGGCCACGAGGCTGTCGTTTGCGGGTGCCGATCCGCCGGGGTCGCCAGGACGTTCACGATCGTTTCGGCTATCCTCCCGCGGGACCGGACGGGTCACGCGGCCCGTGCCGTCGCCGTGTCTGCCGAGAAGCGCGGCCAGGGGACCTGAGATGCGCCAATCGCCTTCGATGCTCGTCGGCGGCACCCGATGAGCCGTACCCTCGCTTCCATCCTGGTGGCGATCACCCTGCTCGCCGGCCTCGCTCTGGCGGTCGCCGCGGGGAACCTCGCGGGCAGCTCGCCGTCTGCCTCGCCGATCACGGCCGCGGTCGGTCCCAGCGTCGAGCCAACACCGACGCCGACACCCGAGCCGACGCCGACACCTTCCCCCACGCCGACACCCGAGCCGACGCCGACACCTTCCCCCACGCCGACACCCGACCCGACGCCGGTCCTGGTGCCGGCCCCGCTCGACGGCGTGCTCGTCAAGCCAAGCCTCGCCCAGCGCCATCCCATCGCCGTGATGATCGACGACCTGTCGCCCGCCCGACCGCAATCGGGCTTGTCGCGGGCCAGCGTCGTCTGGCAGGCGCCGGCAGAGGGTGGCATCCCACGCTACATGGCGCTGTTCCAGGAAGGTGATCCGCCCGCCGTCGGGCCGGTCCGGAGCGCACGCCTGTACTTCATCGCCTGGGCGGCAGAGTGGAACGCGGTCTACGTCCACGCCGGCGGCTCGCCACAGGCAAAGCAGCTGCTGGCCTCGTCCAAGGGCCAGGGCTCCGCCGTCTACAACGCCGACGACTTCCGGTGGGAGGGCCGCTACCTGTGGCGCGTCAGCACGCGGGCGGCACCCCACAACGTCTACACCGACGGCAAGCACCTGCGCCAGATGGCGAAGAAGGTGGGGGCCAAGGCGATCGACAAGGGCCCCGTCTGGCAGTTCGGCCCCGACGCCGACATCAGCCAGCGACCCGAGGGCGGCAAGATCGTCGTTCCCTATCCGGACAACGTGATCAAGTACGCCTACGACCGCGGCACGAACACGTACAAGCGATCGGTGTCGGTCGAGGGCAAGCAGATCGACGCCGGGACCAAGGAGCGGATTGCGCCCAAGAACGTGGTCATCATGATCATGCGGTTCGCGCCGCTCAACGACGGCTCGCACAAGAACCGGCTCGATGCGACCTTCACCGGCTCGGGAACGGCCTACATCGCGACCAACGGCAGGACGATCAAGGGCACCTGGAAGAAGAAGTCGTTCAAGTCGGCTACCCGCTTCTACGACAAGCAGGGCAACCAGGTCACCCTCACGGTCGGCCAGACCTTCGTCCAGGTCGTGAAGTCGGGGACTGCGATCACCATCAAGGACGGGAGCGTCCCGACCGCTTCGCCGAGCCCTTCGCCGACGCCTGCGCCGACCGCAACGCCGGTACCCTGACGCCGGGGCTGACGCCCGGGCCTATCGCCGGTCGGGACCGTCACAGCAACGGTGCCCGGCGCGCCACCCGGGCCCAGATCGCGCGCGTCTCGCGGGCCACGTCTGCCCACGTCCGCTTCGCGTCAGGCCGCTCATGGGTGGCGGTAGCCAGCCCGGCGTGCAGGGAGTCGTCCGCCCACGCAGAACGGATCGCGGTCGCCAGGCGGATCGGGTCTCCAGGATCGACGATGATGCCGGCCCGCCCGACGATCTCGGGCAGTGCGCCCACGGCGCTGGCGATCACGGGTACCCCGACGGCCAGCGCATCGAGCGCGGCGAGCCCCGCGGCCTCGGCTCGCAGCGGCAGCACCGCGAACCGGGCACCGGCGACGAGCGCGGCCAGCCGTGGTTCGGGCAGCCGCGGCGCGTAGACGATGGCGTCACCGGCGCCCACCCTGGCCGCCGCCCTGGCCACCGAGGCGCGGTCGTCGGGCGACGCCTCGACGACACAGATCCGTGGCGGCCAGTCACCGTCGGGAGCGCCGGATGGCCGCGCCTCGGTGGCCAGCCTCGCGAGGGCCTCGAGGAGAGTCTGCAGATCGTGGCGGGCATCGTGGCGGCCCGCGTAGACGCCGTACCGCGCTCCCAGGCCCAGGCGCTCGCGCTCGCGCTCCGCCGCGGTCCCGCCGACCTCCCGCAGCTGGAACGTTGCGCGCGCTGCCAGCGGAACGAACGCGAGCCGCGAAGGCCGAACCCGGAGCAGACGCCGGGCGTCGCGCTCGGCCGACCGGCTGGGCACGATCACCGCAGCCGCGCCCTTGAGCAGCCGCGCGCGGAGCCGCTGGCCGAACCGTGCCGCCGCGCCTCGCTGGTAGGCCGCGGGCATCGACCATGGCGCGAGATCGAGCAGCGCGGCGACGATTGGGATACCGGACGCGATCGGCAGGGCGCCCGCAGCCGCGTGGTACACGCTTCCGGCCGCGCCGCCATGCTCCGCCCTCCACCCCGCACCCAGCACAGCGCCACGCAGCAGGATCGGATCCGCCGTCAACGCACCGGAGCGAAGCAGCCGCGTCGGGGGCACCAGCCGGCGGCCGACCACGGGCAGCGCCGGCCAGCGCGGGCTGGGATCGTCGCGCTCGGCGGCCAGGAGCAGAACGAACGACTCACCCTCGATGGGGGCGGCCTCGAGCGCGGACAGCAGCTGCTCGAGATAGATCGCCGTGAGCGGTGCGCGATCGGGATCCTGGAGGGGTCGCAGGTCGATGACCACGCGAACACCCGGGGTGAGCTCCGGCTCCGCTGAATCGCTACCCGGGCGCCAGCCCGGACGGCCAGCGGTCACCGGCCGGAGGGGGATGCGCCGTCCTCGCTGGGCGTCGGGCCCGCCGGGCCGGTGGAGCGCTCCGCGGACGCAGCGCTGTCCACGGCCGTGCTGGCGATCGTGGCCGGGCCCGGCGGTCGGGTGGGCGTGCGCCCGCGAAGCTCGTCCCACCGCAGACCCACCACCACGAACAACGCCTCGACCACGATCCGGCGGCTCATCTTCGATTGGCCGACCCGGCGATCCCGGAACGTGATCGGGACCTCGACCACCCTGGCTCCAAGGCGTGACGCGCGGTACGTCATCTCGATCTGGAACACGTAACCGCCCGCCCGGACGCCTTCGAACGGCACGGCGACGAGCGTGCTGGCCCGCCAGGCCTTGAACCCGCCGGTGAGGTCACGGGGCCGGAGTCGAAGCACGAGTCGGGCGAACGTCGAGCCCCCGCGGGAGATCAGGCGTCGCCCGACGCCCCAGTCGGTCACGCCGCCACCGGCCGTGTATCGCGAGCCGATGACGAGGTCGGCACGACCGGCCTCGATGGGCCCGATCAGCGCCGGCAGCGCCGCCGGATCATGCGACCAGTCCGCGTCCATCTGGACCACCACGGCTGCACCACCCTGGAGGGCCTCGCCGAACCCATCGAGATACGCCCGCCCCAGGCCCTGCTTGGCGGGCCGGTGGCGAACACGGATCCTCGAGTCCTGTCCCGCCAGGCGATCTGCCAGCTCGCCGGTTCCGTCGGGCGACCCGTCGTCGACCACGAGCAGCGTGGCGCCCGGGAGCGCCTCGAGGATGGAGGCCGAGATGCCGGGCAGGTTGTCCGCCTCGATGTAGGTGGGCAGAACGACCCAGGTGCCCGTCCCCGCAGCCAGCGGGCCCTCGGGAGCCGCCGCGAGTGCAGCCGACGCGGCGGGATCGGGTGCGTCGGGTCGAGGGTCGGGCATGGGCGATTCGGGATCGACGGTCATCGGTCGTGAGTGTACGGGGCTGCGGCAGTCGGCGACACCCGCGCCCACCCGGCGACCCCAGCACCACCGGTTGCCCGGGGTCAGGAGGCGACGCGGACCCCGAGCGAGAGGCGATTCACATGACCGCTCGTGTCACGGGCGCGGATCTCGATCCCGGCCGTTCCCGCGTGGCTCGACTGGATCCTGAAGCGGACCCCGTATGACCCGTTCGAGAGCCGGGTTGCCTTCGCCCCTACGGCCGACAACCCAGGCTGTGAGAGCACGACCCTGGGTCGGTTGGAGAGCGGCTCGACGGAGGTGAACCTGATCGTGAGCGTCTGGCCGGCCGTGACCGTTGTCCTCGAGAGCGTAACGACATAGGGCGTCGCCCACACCCGGCCGCGAAGCTCCACCGTCCCCAGCCTCGAGATGACCTTCAGCCGCGCCTGGTACCGGCCCGGCGGCGCATAGCTGCCGTCCGGGAGCTTGCCGTTCCAGGTCCAGTGCTGCGTTCCGGCTGCCTGGCTCCGCCCCGACCAGACCGTTCGCAGCAGGTGGCCGGAATCGTCGTACAGCTTCAGGGTCGTCGTCGCGGTCCGGGACAGGTTCCACTCCAAACGCGAGGTCCTGCGCAGCCCATCACCGTCCTGCGGGTAGAAGGCGTTCGACCAGCGCAGCGATGACGCCGTCCGGTCCACGACCACGCGCTTCGAGACGGTGATCCAGTTGCGGCCGATGTCGCGGACCCTGACCTGGAACGTGTACCGGCCGTCGGAGACTCGGCGGCCCGCTGCGTCGCGCCCGTCCCAGGTCACCGAGCCGACCGTGGCCTTCGAGATCTTCCAGGACCGGATCAGCCTGCTGCCCCTGTAGACGCGCGCGGTGCCCCACGCGCGCTCGTCAGCGGTCCACGACAGCCTCGTCTTCTCAAGCGCGTGATCGCCGTTGGGCGAGAACACCGGGTGCACGACGTCGAGGGTCAGCGCCGGCGGCGTCGTGTCGACCCGCAGCGATCGGGTCCCACCCGCGCGATTTCCGGCATCGTCGTAGGCGAGCAAGGTCGCCGTGTAGCCGCCGTCAGCAACGGTGCGTCCACGATCGTCCGAGCCGGGCCACAGGTAGGCGATCGAGCCACCGCGCCCGGTCACGGTCCTGACGGTGACTCCGGCGGCGTTCGCGATCCGCACCTCCCAGTGGGTCGCGCCCTTCGAGAACAGGCTGAGCCTGACGCTGTCGCGCGCGCCGTCACCGTTGGGCGACATGACCGTGATGCTGCTGCCGATGGAGGTCACCGCCGGCGCCACGGTGTCCACGGCGATGGCATAGGCGGCAACCTGGGCCGGGGTGACGGCCCTGGCCGACGGCGCCGCATAGGTCGTGCCGCCGGCCTTGCCGACCAGCTGGAGCACGTACCGGCCGTCGGGCACCACGGAGCCGCCGGCCTTCCCGTTCCAGCTCCAGGCCCGGGCGCCCTTGGCCGTGTCCGGCACGCTTCGGGTGCCGACCAGCGAGCCATTCGTCCGATACACCTTGAGCGTGAGGGAATCCATCGCGACGGTGTTGGTCCAGCGGAGTCGCAGCGTGTCGCCTGACCCATCGCCGTCCGGCGAGAACGCCCGCCGGGCCACCGCCGACGAGCCGCTTCCGATCGCCGTCGCGCCATCGGGGCCGAAGTCGAGACCGCGCAGTCCCGCGTCGACCGTGGTGCTGTTGGGAGCTCGATAGGCCACCAGGTAGGTCGAGGACGACGACCCGCCGGCGATCCACACGCCGCGCTCGACGAATGAGACGGGACCCCACTGTCTGATGGGCTGGGTGACCTCCCACCAGATGTAGCCGTCGGACCTCACCGGCCCGCGAGTCAGCGCGACGATGGTTCCCCTAGGCAGCGTGCCGAGCTTTGCCGCGCTCGTTCGCGGGCCCGCCCGGTACGTCAGGCCGTCGAGCTTGACCCGACCGAACCCGCCCACGGCCAGCGTCGGCGACGAGGTCCACGTCGACGACGTGTTCCAGCTGCCGGCGTTGCCCTTGCTGTCGGTGGCTCGAACCCGGAACGCATAGCCCTGGCCGTCGGCGCCCAGCCAGACGTCCTCGGTCTTCCGCGTATGGGTCAGCCAGGCCGTCCACGGGCCACCGTCGACCGAGGCCTGCACGTCGTACGAGGCGACCGCGCTGGTGTCGTGCGCTGACCACCGGACGACGAAGCCCTCGTCCACCGACGTCGTGGGCAGGATCGAGATTCCGGCCTGCGGCGCCGACTTGTCGACCAGGAACGACTGAGAGAGGGCGCGATACAGCTCAGCATGGCCACCGTCGTAGCCCAGGGCCCAGATGCCTGCCCCCCGCAGCCCGTAGTCGTTGACCAGCGCGTAGCGCAGCTTGAGCGACGCGGCGTCGTCGTAGTAGACCTGGCGCCAGCTGGTCACGCACCCGTAGGCGGAGGTGCAGTTCTTGCGCCGGTAGACGAGGTACGGACTCTGCTCCTCGCTGTCCCAGCGCCGACCGTACCTGGACACCAGGCCGGCAATCGTCTCGTAGTTGACCGCGGTGCTGTAGCCGTACTTGGCGCCGCTGATGTTCCTGGAGCGTGGGGTGTTGCCCTTCGTGGACCAGGCCCGGCCGTACCACGGGATGCCCAGGATCACCCTCGACGCGCCAACGCGCGCGGTGTACGCCCGGACCGTGTCGGCGAGGTCGTACTGGCGTCCCGAAACAGGGTCGACCGAGCCGGCGGTCGACGACGACGCCGTGCGGTAGTCGTAGCCCATCACGAAGATGGCGTCGGCGGCGCTGCTCCCGACCGAGGCTTCGATCGGGTAGTTGCCGATGTAACCCGTCGTGTCGTAGGTGATCTGGTACCCGCGCCTGATCCGGTTGAGCTCGGTCCGAAGCGTCTTGAGCAACGCGACGAACTCCGATTCGTAGCCGCTGGCGAGCGGCTCGAAGTCGAGGTTGACGCCGTCCGCGCCACGATCCCGCACCGCGGCGGCCGCCTGGCGCGCGAGATTCAGCCGCGCCGATGCGCTGCCCAGGATCGCCTTCTGAACCTTGGCCTGGCTTGTGGTCCAGGCGAACACGCTGATGGTCAGCACCACGCGGGTGCCGTGCCGGTGGGCGTTCGAGATGACCGAGGTCATGTCGGAGCTGGCCCAGCCGGCCCAGCCGGTCGTCCGGGTGCCGTCGGAGCGTCGCTTGTCGAGGTTGCCGGACCTGTCAACGCCCAGCGAGAAGTACGCGATGGTGGACAGCACGTCGAGGTTCAGCCTGGTCGATGCCCCCGGCAGCTCCCAGTAGGGAAGGAACCCGAACACCTGGCGGCGGAGGCCCGTTGCGGCTGCGACATCGGTCGATGGGCCGGCCGCCGGCATCACGAGGCCGGCGCTGGTGGCGGCGGTCACGGGTCCACCAGCCGGGGCGTCCACGGGCCAGGCTGTAACCGGGGCGAACGCGACGGCGCCGGACGCGGTGGGCCCGGACGCGGTGGGGCCGTTGCTGCGCTTCGAGCCCGATGCGGCACCGTCCAGGGACCCGCGGCCACCCTGCGGGCTGGCGGCCATCTCGCGGCCCGACTCACGACCGGACGGCAGCTTCGTCGGCGCGGCGCCGCCGACCGGCCATCGGTCGTCGGGTCGCGGTGTGAAGCCCACCGTCACCCGGCCGCCGGGTACGAACGAGATACGATCGTGCTCGTGGGCCATCGCCTCGTTGTAGATGATCGAGGGCTTCTCGGCGGGCGTGGTCCCGGATCCCGAAGGCCCCTTGTCGGCGGGGTCAGCAACATGTTCGGGATCGGCCGGCTCGCTGCTCCGGCTGCTCTGCACGGGGGCCGGGTCGATGGGCGGCTGCGACGCACCGCTCGTGACGGCCACCGCACCGGCGCTCGCGGCGATGCTCGGCGGGGCCGGGAGGACGCCGGCTGCGAGCATGGCGATCATCCCGGCGACGATGATGGAACGGATCGACTGAGTCACAGGCTGGGGTCCCGTCACAATGCCCCCCAACCTACTGCCGCCGGCCCCGCATGCCCACCCCCCCAAGGTCAGGGGGCGGACCGGTACGGTCAGGTTCGGTGCGGTCGGGTGCGGTTCCGCGGGCCAGTCAGCAGGACGCCCGCGGGTCAGCCGCGACCTGTTCGTGAGCATCGTGAGGCACCGGCGGCGGCATCGACCGGGCGGTCGTCAGTTGAGCCTCAGTTCAGGAGCGACTCGGCGGATACGACGGTGATCTTGATCCCCTGGCGGCTCGCAGCGGTCGTGTCTCCGTCAGTCGGAGGCCGGCGCGCCGGACGTCGACCCGCCATCGCCGGACAGCTGGAAGTAGCCCGTGATGTCGAGCACGAGATCGGTGGTCGCCCCCTTGCCTGCCCTGTACACGAGGCCGACCGTGCCCGACGGGGCGAGCGGCCCGGTAACACCGTTGGCGCGCGTCTGGCCAACCGGGAAGTTGAGCGTGGAGGTCGTCGGAGTGCTGGTGGGGAGCTGGGTCATCGCCGCGTAGCCGGCCTTCGTCTGACCCACGACGGTCAGGTTGCCGGTAACGGCGGTGGCATCGGCGGGCACGCCCACGTGAGAGGCGATCGTGAGCGTCCGGGCAGTGGCGGTCCTGAAGCCGCCGTCGAGCCCGGTCCCGTCGCGTGAATCGAGCACCCGGTCCGGGGCGAGTGGATAGAACCTCGCACCGGACGAATCGGCCGTGTAGTAGCCGGTCACGTCCAGCACCAGCTGGGTCGTCATGTTCGAGCCCGACACGTAGACCGCGGACAGCGTGCCGCTTGCACCGAGCTTGACCGTCAGCCCGTTGGCCCGCGTGTCGCCCACGCGGACGTTGATGGTTGACGTCGTCGGGGAGGCGGTGGCGTCGGGCCCGACGGCCACGTAGCCGTTGCCCGTCTGGCCCACGACCGTGAGATTGCCGGTGATCGCCGTTGCATCAGCCGGGATACCCGGGCCGCCCGTGATCTGCCACGTGCGCGGAGCCCGCGACGTGAACGGGCCGCTGAGCCCATTGTCGGCTCGGGTGTCGAGCAGCCGGACCGGCTCAACCGGGTGGTACGTCGCCCCGCTGTCGTCAGCCAGGAAGTAGCCGGTGACATCGAACACGAAGTCGGTCGTCGCTCCGCTCCTGGCCATGTACACCGCACCCAGCTTGCCCCCGGGCCCGAGCGCGACCGTCACGTTGTTGGCCGCGCTGATGCCGACCGGGAAGTTGATCGTCGAGGTCGTCGGGGAGTTCGTCGCCTCGGGGGTCAGAGAGCCGTAGCCACCGGCGGTCTGGCGGGTGACGGTGAAGTTGCCCGTGACCGCAACGGCGTTGGCCGGGACCGGGTCCCGGCCGGCAACCTGGAACTCACGCCCGACCTTGGCCCGGAACTTGCCTGCGAGCCCGTTCCCGACCCGGGAGTCAAGCAGCCGAGTGGGCTCAACGGGCACGTACGTCGTGGCTCCCGGCAGCTCGGACGTCGCCAGGCTGTCGGCGTTCGGTCCCGGGCATGCCGGGGTCCGTTCGAGCTCGAAAGCGCAGGTAACGTCCTGCGACAGGTTGCCAGCGACCGAGCGGTAGTACTTGCCGGGCGACTCGGGATCGAGCTGTAACGTGGCGCCACTGGTGCGCGCCGAGATGTACGCAGCTGCGTTGCCATGGTAGTCGGGTGCGTTGCGCCAGTACTCGTCGATCGTGTCGTTGGTCGTGAACAGCGCCCGAATGTAGTAGGGATCGTGACTGTGGCCGTCGGCGATGACGGCGCCCGCCCCCGCGCGCAGGAACGCCGAGGCGTAGTTGTCCACTCGCTGCTCGGCGACCGAGAGGCTCGGGTCGCTTTCGCCGGGTTCGGAGTTGCCCGATGCGTAGCACAGGTGGAACAGCAGGACGACGGCGTTGGGCGCCGGGGTGAGCGTCGCGATCTTGGGCTCGCCGTAGTACTTGTTCTCGGAGTCGGACAGCTTACCGTCGCCGTTGAGGTCGTAGTTGAGCCCGAAGCCGTCCTTGGTCGAGAAGGTCGGGTCGTACGTGTAGGGGCTCGGCCACCCGTTGCCGTGACCGAGGTAGACGATGATCGAAGCGCCGTTGACCGCTGACTTGACCCGGGACCAGGTCGCGTCGGGGCTGTAGACCTTGACCACGTTGGTCGTGTACTTGATCGCCTCCGCGTACAGCTGATCAGCGTACGAGCGATACGTGGCGGTCGCGCTGTGGGTCGCGCCCACGATGATCGCGACCTTGGGGTTGACGGTGGCGAACGCGGCGGGAGCGGCCGCGGGGGCAACCACGCCGAGGGCGGCCAGCATGGCCGCGACGAGCGCGAGGACAAGGGTTCGCAACAGTGGCTCCGGTCGAGGATGGTGCCCGGGGCAATGAGAACCGGGCACGGATGTGTGCTCGATCAGACTCCACCCGGGCCGTCCGTACGGCCAGTCGCGGGATGGTCAGGGAGGGGCTGGCCCTTTCGGGCCAGCGGGGAGCCGGGAAGGTCGGTCTGGTGCCGTTCGGGTCGGTTCCGGTCAGCGTGAGCGAAGCGAGCGCACCAACGCGGGAACCGCATCCGCGAACGCCTCGGTCCAGGGGCGCATGGGCCGTGACGGCAGCGGCGTGGGCGCCAGGACGGCCCACAGCGGCGGCGTCGAGGCCCGCCGCCACGTCGAGGCGGGAACCTCCTCCACCCCGACGTCGATGTCCGTTGCCCGCAGCACCTCGCGGGCCCAATCGGCGCGCGAGGCTCGGCCGGTGTTGACGAGATGATGGATGGCGACCGGGTCGGCCGGGCCCTCGACCGGCGAACCGTCGGCGATCAGGTCCACGATGGCCTCGGCCAGGTCCGGCGTATAGGTGGGGCAGCCGATCTCGTCGCCCACGACCCGGAGTGGCTGCCCGGCAGCCTTCGCGCGCAGGGCGGCGGCGGCGATCTTGGCCGGGAAGTCGTTGCCCGGGGGGCCGTAGAGCCAGGCCGTCCTGACGATCGCGAGCGAGGACGGCGCGCCCGTACGCCTCGGACCGCCGGCCAGCGTGGCGTCGCGCGCCAACCCCTCCGCGGCGAGCTTGCTGGCTCCGTAGGCGTTGATCGGGTTCGTCGGGTCATCCGGCGCGTAGCCGCGGCCATCGGTCTTCCGGCCGTCGAAGACCTCGTTGGTCGAGATGATCGTGAGGCTCGTGCCGTGGGTAGCACAGGCCCGCGCGATCAGTCCCGTGGCCGACCCGTTCCGGCGCAACGCGAGCTGTGGGTCCTTCGCGCAGCCGTCGACATCGGTCCAGGCCGCCGCGTGGATGACCAGCTCCGGCCGGTCCCGGTCGATCAGCGCAGCAACGGATTCTTCGGTGAGCGTGTCCAGATCGAGCTCCGGGCGGCTCCAGCTGATGGGCCCCATCGGTCCCGTGAACGGCGCGTCCTCGAGCGCCTCGATCAGCGCTCGACCGAGCCGGCCGCGCGCCCCGGTGACGGCGACCCGCATGGGTCAGGAAGCCTGGCCGCTGGGCGGAGTCCCGGGCACTGCCTCCGCGACGGAACGCCCGCGAGCCAGGCGATCCCCGTACTGGCGCTCGTAATACGCGTCCCAGTCGCCGCTCCTGGCGCCGCTCACCCAGTCCGGATGGTCGCGATACCAGGCGACCGTCTCGGGCAGCCCCTGCTCGAAGGACACCTTCGGCCGCCAGCCCAGGTCCGCCAGCTTCGTCCCGTCCATCGCGTACCGGCGGTCATGGCCGGGCCGATCGGGGACGGATCGGACCAGCGACCATTCCCGCCCCGCCGCCCCGAGCAGCCGGCGGATCACGACCCGGTTGGGGTGCTCGCTGCCGCCGGCCACGTTGTAGGCCTCGCCGGTCTCGCCGTGGCGGAGCACGAACTCGATCCCCGCGGCATGGTCCGACACGTAGAGCCAGTCGCGCACCTGCATCCCGTCGCCGTACATCGGCAGGGCCTCGCCGGCCAGGGCGTTGGTGGTGAACAACGGGATCAGCTTCTCGGGGTGCTGGTATGGCCCGTACGTGTTCGAGCCGCGCGTGATCACGACGTCCAGCCCGAAGGTGACGTGGTAGGCGCGGACGAGCAGCTCACCCGCTGCCTTGGCCGCGGCATACGGGCTCCGCGGAGCGAGGGCGTCGGACTCCACGCTCCTGCCCTCCGGAATGTCGCCGTACACCTCGTCCGTGCTCACCTGGAGGAAGCGCGGCGCGTTCGCGCGGTCCCCCACATCTGCCCGACCCGCCTCGCGACGGGCCGCCTCGAGCAGGACATGGACGCCGATGACCCCGGTCCGAAGGAATGCCTCCGGATCGAGGATCGAGCGATCGACGTGGCTCTCGGCGGCGACGTTGAGGATGGCGTCCGCCACCTCGGCCAGCGGACCGACCGCATCGGGATCGGCGATGTCGCCTTGGACGAAGGAGAACCGGGCCGCCTGCTCCGGGTCCGCCTCGATGGCCGCGAGGTTCGCCCGGTTGCCCGCGTAGGTGAGCTTGTCGAGGACCGTGACTCGGGTACCGTCGCGACGGGCCAGGATGCCCCGGACGAGCTCGCTGCCGATGAACCCGGCGCCGCCCGTGACCAGCAGGTGGGAGCCGGGTGCGACCCGGGCCCTCATTTCACGTCGTTGGGGTGTGCCGACGGCGCGGCCAGACGACCTGCCCGATCGTCGACTTCGGCAAGCTCCGCGGCTCGCAGGAGCGATGGCACGGTGCCCGCGTCGATCCAGTTCCCCTCGTAGACGCGGGTGAACAGCCCGCCGTTGGGAACGTAGTGGTTGAGGACATCCGTGATCTCGAACTCGCCGCGACCCGACGGCGCCAGCGTCTCGATCACGTCGAAGGCGTCGGGCCGAAGGAAGTAGACGCCGATTGGGATCAGGTCGCTCTTCGGGTGCTCGGGCTTCTCCTCGAACCCGATCACGTTGCCCGCGGCGTCCAGCTCCGCAACCCCGAAGCGCTCGGGATCCGGTACCCGATACAGCAGGGTCCCGGCGCCCCAGCTGCCCTGGCCGAAGGCGCGAGCCGTGTCCGCGAGTGGCTCGCCGCGGAGGATGTTGTCGCCCAGCACGACGCAGAAGGCGTCGTCGCCGATGAAGTCTCGGGCGAGACCGATGGCGTGCGCGATCCCCAGCGCCCCCCGCTGGTAGCGATACGTGAGGTCGAGGCCGAAGTGTCGTCCGTCGCCCAGCAGCTCCACGATGTCGCCGACGCTCTTGCCGCCGACGATGACCAGCACCTCCCGGATTCCCATGCCGGCCAGCGTGTCGAGCGGGTAGTAGATCATCGGCCGGTCGTAGATCGGCAGCAGGTGCTTGTTGGTGACGATCGTGAGCGGGAACAGCCGGCTGGCGGTTCCACCGGCGAGGACGAGCCCCTTCATCGCCGCTGAGGGTAGCAGGCGGCCCGGACCTTCACGCCGTCCCCACGGAGTCGCACACGCGGCAGGGCGCACGCGCCGGTCATCTTCGCATCGCTGGCGCGCAGACCTGGCCGCCGGCGCGCCATCCCCATCACCCCGGCCAGCCGCATGGCTCGAGGGCGCGCATGGTCAGCCCTTCGGCTTGGGTGTCGCCTTGGGCGTCGGTGTCAGCGTCGGTGGCGGTGTGTAGCAAGGGACCTCGCCCGCGGGCACCGTCCCGCTCGTCCCGCACGGGACCGCCTGCTGGTCGACCGGCGGCAGCCCACCCTGATAGTCCGTGATCACGAGCGCCAGCTCGAATGAGTCGAGGTTCGCGGCCGGCGCCAGGAAGGCAGTCTGCACCACGTCGTTGGCGTCGCGCTGGACGTCCACCACGCTGCCGACCACGAGTCCCTTTGGATACGCCGAACGGATCCCGCCGTTGAGCTCGATCCCCGCCGTGAACACCTCCTCGTCGAGCCCGATCTGCACCGCAGAATCGATGTTGCGCATGATCAGGACGTCGCCGGTCTGGCCCACGATCTCCCCGGTCGCGCCCGAGCCCACCAGCTGGCCGACGACGGTCGACGAACCGTCGCTGATCAGCGTCACCTTGGCGAAGTTGGGGCCAACGTCCGTGACCCGCCCGGCCACGGCACCGCCCTGCACGATGACGACGTCGCCCTGCTCCACCCCGTCGTCGGTGCCCTTGTCGAGGACGACCATCCGGCGATTGTCGAGCGACTCCCGACCGATCACCCGTGTCGCAACGGTCGCGTGGTCGAACCCGCTCTGGAGCTGCAGCAACGCCGTCAGCTGATCGTTCTCGTTCTTGACGACCTGCAGCCGCGCGTTCTCGTTCGTGAGCCGCTGGTTCTCATCGCTGAGGGCCGCGTTGTCGATCCGGAGGGTGTCGATCTCGCCGATGGCGCCGGCCACGTTGCTGACGCTGCTGGCCACCGAGGCGAGCGCGCCCTGCATCGGCCGCAGGGCGAACGACACCCCGTTCTGGAGCTCACGGACGTACGGATTCGCCGAGAACGCCATTAACAGCAGGGTGATCGCCAGCAGGATCGCGAACAGGATGCCGCGACGTCGAGCCTGGCGGTTGGAGAGCAGCGTTGTCATTGGCCTGGCTCCCGGTGCGGACCCGACGCGGGCGCCCGCAGCTCGCGATCAGCGTGGCGGACGACTATAGGTCTCGGCAACCAGCACGCGCTCCATCTGCGGGCTGGCGAGCTCCTGGAGGACGACCCCCGTTCCGCGGGCTACGCAGGTCAGCGGGTCATCGGCCACGTGGACCGGCATCTGGGTCGCCTCCGCCACACGGCGATCCAGGCCGGCCAGCAGCGCGCCTCCGCCGGCGAGCACGATCCCCTGGTCCATGATGTCGGCCACCAGCTCCGGCGGCGTCTCCTCGATGGTGTCCTTGATCGTGTCGACGATCTGGGCCACCGAGACCTCGATCGCCTCGCGGATCTGGTCGGCGCCCACCTCAACGGAGCGGGGCAGACCGGTGAGCAGGTCACGGCCCCGAAGGGTGACGCGTTGCGAATCCCACTCGCCCGGGTACGCCGAGCCGATGGCGATCTTGATGTCCTCGGACGTCCGCTCGCCGAGGAACAGGTTGTACTCACGTCGGGCGAACGAGACGATGTCCTGGTCCATCTCGTCACCACCGATGCGGATGGACCGCGACACGACGATCCCACCCAGCGACAGGACCGCGACCTCGGTGGTCCCACCGCCGATGTCCACGATCAGCGAGCCGGAGGGCTCGGAGACCGGCAGCCCGGCGCCGATGGCGGCCGCCATCGGCTCTTCGATCAGTCGCGCCCAGCGGGCACCCGAGTTGAGCGCGGCATCCTTGACCGCCCGCTTCTCGACCTCGGTCACGCCGGACGGGATGCCGAGCAGCATCCGGGGCCGCGGGATCAGCCCGACTCGATCGTGCACCTTGTTCACGAAGTACTTGATCATCTGCTCGGTGACGTCAAAGTCGCTGATCACGCCGTCGCGCAGCGGGCGTACGGCAATGATCGACGCCGGGGTGCGACCCACCATCCGCTTCGCCTCGGCGCCGATCGCGAGGACGCGCTTGGTCTTGGCGTCGATCGCGACCACTGACGGCTCGGAGATGACGATCCCGCGATCCCGCACGTGGACGAGGGTGTTCGCGGTGCCGAGGTCGATCCCGATGTCGCGGGAGAAGAGGCCGAAGAGACGGTCGAGCATGCTGACGGTCGGTACCTCGTCAAGTGATCGGGCGCCGGAGCGGCGCACGCGCGGGCGGCCGAAGCTTCCGCAGGATGGTCTCGGGTCGGGCTCGCACGCGTGCTGGCCAGCGAGCGCGAGCAGTATACCGGGGCCCGTCGTGCACCCTGGCTGCGGGCTCGTCTCGCATCGATGCCCGGGCCGGCCCCGGCTACCGCCAGATCGGCGACCCGCCATGCTCACCACGGAGGAGGCGGCCGGCGGCAAACCGCTCGAATGCGAACGGGCCGATGTCGGCCGACGTTGCCGCACCGTCGAGGATCAGCTCGGCCATGGCGAGACCGACCGCGGGCGCAGTCTTGAACCCCGTCCCGCTGTGCCCGCAATCGAGGAAGAAGCCGTCCGGACCGGCGGGGCCCAAGATGGGGCGCTGGTCGGGCGTGATGCCGTCCTGGCCGCTGTGGGCCGAGCGGAACGTGCCATCGATGAGCCCCGGGATCCGTCCGACAACTCGCTCCGTGGCAAGCTCGCGGAAACCCGGCTTCGCGTCCCCCGTGTCGCGATCGGGCGAGCCGTCGAGCTCGTTCTCATCCTCGAGCCCGATGAGGACCTGCTCGGCACCCTCCGGTCGGACGTACATCTCGCGCGCGTTGTCGATGACCACCGGGATCGGCCGGGGTACCAAGGCAGGAACGCCAAGGTAGCCCGTGTCGTGGCGCCACACCGTGACCGGGATCTCCAGCCCGGCGAGGGCGGCGACCCGTGCCGCCCAGCCGCCTGCCACGTCGACCACGGCCGGCGCCGAGAATGAGCCCTTTGACGTCTCGACCCCGGTCACCCGTCCGCCCTCGACCGGGATGGAGGTGACCTCCGCGCCCTGCACGAGCACCGCGCCATGGCTGCGGGCGGCCCGCATGAAGCCGGCCGCCGTCCCCGACGGATCTGCGTACCCGGACTGTGGCTCGTAGGCCGCGAGCTCGCCCTCGGCGACATCGAGGGCCGGCGCGATCCGCACGATCTCGTCCGCCCCCACCACCGACGTCTCGATCCCCAGCGCCCGGTGCGACGCGACGTTCCTGTGCAGACGGTCCGCGCCATCCGGCGGCTCGATCCACAGGAAGCCTGTCCGGGTGAACCCGCACTCGCCACTCACCCGATCCGCCCACCCCGTGAACCACGGGAACGAGGCCCAGGCGAGCCGGGTCTCCGCGAGCAGGTCGTAGTGCATCCGGACGAGCCCGCTGGACCGGCCTGTGGCGCCGGCGGCGATCGTCGACCGCTCGACGACAACCACCCGGGCGCCGCGACCGGCCAGGTGGAAGGCGAGGCTGGCGCCCTGCACCCCCGCCCCGATGACGATGACGTCGGCGGTGTCGCTCATCTCGGCTTCCTCGTTGTCGTCTGGGTGCTGCCCACTCCGGTGTCTTTCGCACCCCAGTATCGGTCCCGGGCGAGGCGTGGCGGGCTCGCCGCCCGAAGAAGGCCGGCCGTTGGGCCGGATCCGCATCCGCCATATGGAACGAGGGCTGCCACGAATCCAACCCCGTCCGCGGGCCCACCCGGCTGGTGTAGCCGCGAGCGACCCCGGTGCATCTCGCCCGTCAGGCGGCTCCGCGCGGTCCCGCACGGTCGAAGCTCACGCCCCGGTCACGGAGCGAGATCCACGCGTCGTGCCCCAGCACCACGTGATCGAGCACATCCACGTCGAGCAGCCGGCCGGCGGCGATCGCCTCGGCAGTCAGGTGGAGATCGTCCGGACTCGGCGTGGGGTCGCCGGATGGGTGGTTGTGGGCCAGGATGAGGCCCGAGGCATCGAGCCGCACGGCGTCCCGGAACAGCTCCCCGACCCGTACCAACGACGTCGACACGTTGCCCACGTACACGGTCGAGACCCGCTGGACGACGTTCTTTGCGTTGAGGCACAGCACCCGCAGCTCCTCGCGCTCGAGCCGTCCCATCTCGACGACCAGCCTGACGGCCACGTCGCGTGGCGACCGGATCGTCCATCGCCCCGCGGGCCAGTCCGCGACAGACCGCCGACCCAGCTCGAACGATGCTGCCAGCCGGGCCGCCTTGGCCAGCCCGACACCCGGGATCGCCGCCAGCTCGGCATCCGTTGCCCTGGCCAGCGCGCCCAGGCTCGAGTGCCGGACGAGCGCCTCCTCGGCCAGCTCGATCGCGGTCCGTCCTCCTGCACCGGTCCCGAGCACGACCGCGATGAGCTCCGCGCCCGACAGCCCAGCCGGGCCGCGCAGAGCGAGCCGCTCGCGAGGGCGCTCCGAGACCGGCAGGTCCCGGACGGATCGGCTGACCCGCCTGTGCACGGGCGCCCCGGCAACGATGCCTGCGCTGAGGTCGCCGGTCGCCATGGTCACCTGCTCCTTGCGGGCGGGGGCGGGTCGGGATGGATCGAGGGCACGGGAAGCAGGCCACCACAGTCACGGTGGAGGGCGTCCCCGGGACCCGAACGACGGAAGCCCGCCGATTTCCCCCGCCATCCGGACCCGGGAACCCTGAGAGCCTACGGGCCGCCCCTTACCGGGGGCTCAACCCGGACTTCGTCGCCGATTAGCGTCGGACGGAGGTCCCACCAGCGACTGGGCGACGACGCGCGGATCAGGGGTCCGAGCGATGAACCCCCGATCAGCCGCTGGTTGTCGCTCCCAACGCGAACAGCAGGATCACCTGGATCGCGTTGAACGCCGCGTGCAGCCCGATCGACGCGTACAGCGATCGTCTGGCCAGGTAGAGCCAGCCCAGCGTGATCCCGACCGGCAGCAACGCCACGAACGAGAACAACGCGCGCTGAGCGCCTGTCGCAAAGCTTGCGTCGAGCTGGGCGACGACATGGGCGACCGCGAAGAACAGCGCCCCCCGCAATATGGCCGGCCAGACGCCGATGGCCCGCGCCCATGCCGTGGTGGCGAAGCCCCGGAAGAACAGCTCCTCGCTGATCGGCGCGATGACTGCGGCCGAAGCGAGATTGGCGGCGAGACCCGCAGCATCGCCCGGAGCCGGGAGCGGGCTGGGAGCCGGCTCGACGAACCGGCTGAGCAGCGCCCCGAGGATCAGGGTCAGGGTCAGGACGGGCAGGGCGAGCAGGGCACCGATCAGCAGGTCGACGACGGCACGCGGGACCTGAACTTGAAGACCCATGTCGGCCCAGGTGAGCGCTCCGGGACCGATGACCAGCAGGCGCACGACCCCGACATAGACGAGCGCAGTGATCAGCAGCGAGACCGTGGTCGCCAACGGCGACCGGGCGTCCAGCCCAACGGCGGACAGCGGCGCCAGGATGAGCACGAACAGGACGAGCGTGAGCGCGAAAACGGCCAGGAACGCGAGCACTGGCGACGGACCCGTGTAGGCAAGATCCGTGCGCCGCCCGCGCTCGATCGCCTGGGATCCGCCGGCGGCCAGGAGCGCGAATCCGAGCACCGTGAGCCCGATCAGGAACAGCCACGCAGCCGCAACGCTGCCGGCGGCCAGCACCGCGACCGCGATGATGCCGACGCCGAGGACGGACCCGACCCACCCGATCAGGTACAGCGCCGGGGCCGCGCGGCCCTCCAGGCTGAAGGTCGCGATCCCCGGGGGCCCGCCGGCCGTCGCCATCCCGCTCTGGGCGGGCCCGCCTTCGACCGCGGCGGCCGTCCCTCCTGCGTCAGGTGACTGGCGTCCCGTGGCGTCTGCGGGCGAACTCGGCGCGTCGGGAGCGTCGGATGGGTCCGTCAAGGCTCCGAGGTCTGGCCCGACGCGCTCTGTTGCACAGGCGCCGACCGTGGGGACTCGCGGAGGGTCGTCGTCCGGCCTCCACCCCGCACCGACGGTGGCTGAGCCGGTGGCTCGAGGCGCTGGGGCTCGTAACCTGAGATCGGTTCCAGTGCGGCGAGATCCGTCCGCTCGAAGTCACGACCGCACCAGGCGCACAGCGACCAATCCAGGCCAACCAGGCGACCGCAGTTGGCGCACACCCGGTTGAGGCGTGTTCGGCAGGTCGGACAGATGATCCACTCCTCGTGGATCCGCCGGTTGCAGGACGGACAGGTCTTGAGCGCCTCGACCTCGGCGAGCAGCGCCTCCTCGGCCAGGTTGCGCTCGTAGACCTCACCGATCCTCTCCTGCGGCCGGATGATCCGGTACACGACGACCCCCAACGGGAACAGCAGCGGCGTGAACAGGACGATCAGCGTAGCCGCGAGATAGGGCAGCACCGGGTTGTCGCTGCGCAGCTGCATGTCGCGGAAGGCCCAGTACGCGGCGGCCAGCCACAGGATGATCCAGTAGACCGCGATGAACTGGAGCGCGAAGTGCACGATCGGGTTGTCGAAGAACGATCCGATCGTGTCCGAGACCGTTTGCAGGATCTGGTCCATGCGCTGGCGTGCAGCCTCCCAACGGGCGTGGCGCGCCCGAGGGCACGCGGCGAGCGGCAGTGTAGCAGGGAGCCCAGCGGGGCCTCGGCAGCCTGCCGGACGCGCCGCCGGCCGGTGAACCAGACGGGCGGTGAGCTCGACAGCCACAGCCCCGACGCTCGACGACGCGCGCGGGTGACGCCGCAAGCGCGAGGAAGCCTCGAATGGCCTTCCGAGCGTCCAGACCCGGCCCCGACTGGTCCCCGCCCAGCTGCAGCACGCGTGGCCGTCGAGTCCGACCATTCCGCGCGCGAGCCCGCATGGAGGAGCGGCTCAGCTGGCCGCCACGGTCACCAGCGTCCACGCGGCCGCCCGCACCGCAGCCGCGACACCACCCAGCACCAGGGCTCCGAGCCAGATCGAGATCCAGATGACGACGGTCAGCAGGGCGCCAACCACGTCGCCGCCGGCAAGCAGCACCTCACGGACCCGGGACCAGCCGGCCACCGCGGCCAGCATCGGGGGCCCGAGCAGGACGACGAGCACCCCGAGCCCGACCATCGCCGTGCTCATCGTCCGTATCGGCCGGCGTGCGAGCTCGACCCAACCGAGCAGCCACGCGACGATGACCCGGTGCTGCTCGAAGATGAGCCGGCGGACGCCGATGGCGGCGGCCGCATCCGAAACCAGCCAGGTGAGACCGACGAGCGCCAGCGGCAACGGCACCGCGCGAACCACCCGGATCGGCAGCGGCGTGGCAAGATCCGTCGGCAGGATGAGCTCCTGGTAGCTGGCGTCGTAGAGCGGCTGCCAGGCGAGGCCGGCGGCGATCGCCAGCGGGACCAGGGACAGGAGCCGCAGCCCGGCGACCCGCTCCACAGATGGCGGCGCCGGCAGCTCGGGGAGCGCAGCCAGCCCTTCGTCACGGGCGGCGGCGAGGACCTCCAGGACACCCTCCCGTTCGGCCCACGCGCCGAGCACGGTTCCTGCGATGAGCGCCGCAACCGCGCCGGCCACGGCCGCCACGATCAGCGCGATGAGCGCCGCGGACGGCGTGCCGACGACGAGCGTGCTTACCGGTCCTCCGAGCGCGTTCTGGAGCCCGCTGGGCGTCGGCAGGACCGCGACGGGCAGGCCCACCAGCAGGATCCCGCCGCCGGCGAGGAACCCGGCCAGTCCGATCGCCCAGGTCACCGGACGGACGAGGGACACGATGATCGCGCCGCGAATCGCGACCGCCAACGCCAGGCGTCCCCCCGCGGGTCGATGTCCGGCCATTTGCGTGTCGGCGGTTTCGCGGTCCATGGCCAGCGGCGGCCGCAGGCCCCCGCCGGCGATCACGGTGCGGCGCTGACGCCCGGCGTTGCTGTCAGCTGACCCAGCGCCTGCAGCGCGGCCTGCACCTTGGCCATCTCCGCGCCGTACGTAGCGAAGTCACCGGTACGAAGCGCCTGCTGGGCGAGGTCGAAATGCGCGTTGGCGTAGTCAACCAGGCCGGTCACGTCCGATGGCAGGGCCCCGCCCGAAGGCGTCGGCCGCGGGGTCGCGGTCGGGCCTGGCGAGGCGGTCGGTCCGGGCGACGTCCCGGGCGACGGCGAGGGTGGCGGCGTGGCCCCCTGGCTTGTGAGCAACTGCTGCAGCGCGTCGGCGAGAGTCCGCGACCAGGTGATCGTGGTGGGGCTGGCCACGATGATCCGCTGGAACTCCGGGAACGCCGCCGAGCTGCTCTGGAGGTACACGGGCTGCAGGTACAGCAGCGAGTTGCCCACCGGCACGACGATGAGGTTGCCACGCACGACGTCGCTGCCGCTCTGGTTCCAGAGCGTGATCTGGGAGCTGATCGTCGGGTCTGCGTCGATCCGCGACTCGATCTGGGCCGGGCCGAAGATCGTGGTGTCCGACGGGAACTGGTAGACGCGGGTCGTGCCGTAGTTGGGCTGGTCGTTGCGGGCCGCGACCCACGCGATCATGTTGGGCCGGCTGCGGGCGATCATCGGTTGGAGCAGCAGGAACTCTGCCTTGGGCTCGCCGGGCATGCGCATGACGACGTAGTACGCCTCGGAGGGCAGGACCTGCTGATTCGTCTGCGACGCGGGCACGGTCCAGCGGTCGGTGTTGTTGAAGAAGGTCAGGGTGTCCTTGACGTGGTACTGGCCGTACATCCGAGTGTCGACGTTGAACAGCTCCTCCGGTACCCGCACGTGGGCCTTCAGGTCGCTCGGCATGTTGTCCATCGACTCGAACAGGGTCGGAAAGATGCCCTGCCACGCGCGGATCAGCGGGTCGGTTGAATCCGCGACGTAGAAGTGCATCGTGCCGGTGTAGGCGTCGACCGTGATCTTGACGCTGTTCCGGATGTAGTTGATCGGCTCCGGAGACAGCCCCGAGTCGCTGCCGAGCTCGTTGGTGTCGAAGCTGGACGCGTGCGGGAAGCGGTCGCTGACCGTGTACGCGTCCTGGATGTAGACCAGGTGCCCCTGGTCATCCACGACCACGTACGGATCCTTGTCGAATTGCAGGAACGGCGCGATCATCCCCAGCCGGTCGGACAGCGTGCGATGGAACAGGAGCTGGCTGTCTGACTGGATCTGGTCGGTGATCAGCAGGTCGAGGTCGCGGAACCGGAGCGCGAACAGCAGCCGCGACAGCGTTGAGTCGAGCGGGATGCCCGTGGTTCCCGTCCAGGACGTCGTGGCGTCGCCGCCGGCGTCCGCGGCTCGCGGGTAGTCGAACTCCGCCTGGCGCGCGCGCACGATCACGTAGTGGTCGTCGGTCTCACCGAAGTAGATGCGGGGCTGGGTGACGGTCGGCACGCCCTGGGTCGAGATCGGCGGCAGATCCCGGATCCAGAGCTGGGGCTGCCCCTCTCCGGTGACCTCGTTGACCGGCACCATCGCCACCCCGACGCCATGCGTGTAGATGATCCGCTCGTTGACCCAGCTGCTGGCGTCCGGGTTCTTCGAGATCGCCAGCTCTCGCGCGGAGAGCATCACCTGGCGCAGGGTCCCGTCCACCGTGTAGCGGTCGGTGTCGACGTCGGAGAAATCGTAGTACTGACGGACTGTCTGGAGCTGGTCCAGCGTCGTCTGGAGCGGACGGTAGTCCCACAGCCGCGCGTTGGTGAACGTGCCTGCTTCGTTCTGGATGTCCGCCGCGGTCAGCGGCGCCTCACCGTCGTATTGCTGCGTGTTCCACTGGTCGAGCCCGAACGCCAGCCTCGTCATGGCGATGTTGTTGGCGATGTAGGGCTGCTCCTGCGCGTACGTGTTGGGGTCGACCGTGAACCGCTGGATCGCCTCCGGGTACAGGCTGCCCAGGACGATCGAGGCGACGAACCAGACGCCCACGATCACGCCGAGCGGCCACATCCATCGGGTGAAGGCGCCCGCCACCAGCAGCGCGCCAGCGAGGCCGGACAGGAAGGTGAGCACGTCGTAGGCCAGGAACCGGGCATGGGCGTCCGTGTAGCTCACGCCCGTCGCAACGCCGGCGTGGCTGTACACGAGCTCGTACTTGTCGAGCTGGTAGCCCAGCGCGACCGACAGCAGGTAGAGGCCGGCCAGGATCGCGAGATGGACTCGCACCCGGGTGATGAACACCTCGCTGCCTCGGGTGATCGCGAGCAGGTACCGCGCGCCAGCGACGGCGAGGGCCGCGAGCAGGATCCCGCTGGCCAGCTCCTGGACCAGCCGATAGAAGGGCAGCTCGAACAGGAAGAAGCTGATGTCCTTGCCGAAGATGGGGTCGACCACGCTGGACGTGGTCGAGAACGGGACCCGGTTCACCCACAGCAGCAGCGTCTCCCAGGCGCCCGACACGGCGCCTGCGACACCGAGCGCGAGGAGCACGGCGAAGCCGGCGATGATCCAGCCGCCGACTGGAACCAGGTCCGGCATGCTCTCCCCGCCGGCGAATGCGAACTCCCCCCCGCGCGGGCGTCCCGCACCCGCTCCGCCGAATGGCCCGAACCCTCCAGCCGACGAGCGCCCGCGCGCGTTCCACTCGGCCTGGCGCTGCGCCTGCGCGATGCGGTCGGCGATCGCGCGGAGCTGGCCCGGCCGCTCGGGATCCACGGGCGGCGTCAGCCGGCTCGCCACGAACAGGTTGCCCAGCAGCACCACCAGGGCCAGCAGCAGGCCGGCTACGAACAGTCCAGCCTGGGCGCCGATCCGGGTCCAAAACACCGCGTCGAACCCGACGCTGCGATACCAGATCGCATTGGTCCAGAGATCAATGACGGCGCCCGCGAGCAGCAGGACGAGCACGACCACGATGACGATCGCGACCAGACCAGCCCGCCGTACGAGGTCGCCGAAGGATGGACGGCCGGCGCCGTCGTTGGGTCCGCCAACGGGACGACGCGGGGGCGGCGTGCGGCGGGAGCCATTCCCGGACCGGCGCCGGCGCGGGCGGAGCGGGGTCGGCTCCGGCGGTGTGTCGGCGGCCGGCTCGGTGCCCTCGCCATCCGTCGTATCGGCCGATGTCTCCTCGTCTGACGCTCCCTCGTCGTCGGCGTCGGGCGCCTCGCCGGGCGAGTCGCCCCGGCGGTCGGCATCCTCGCCTTCCGGGCTCGCCGTGTCATCCCCGGCGTGGCCCCGGCCACGCTCCGCCTCGGCTCGCCGCCGCTCCAGCTCGCGCATGAACTCGTCGAACAGGTCACCCATCGGCATCGAGTCTAATCTGCATGTGGCTGCCGGGGCGAACGGCATCCGCCACATCAGGGCCGGTGGAGCGCCTCCACCGATCGCCGGAAGCCGACCAGCACCTGCTCGGCAAGCTGATTGGGGCGGAGCGTCGACGCCAGCGCCGGCTCCCAGCGAAGGGCGGCCCGTATGGCCAGCGGACAGCGCCAGGGCCGGGCCTCGTCGTCGGGTGGCACCAGCGGGACGAGCCGGATCGCGAGCCGCCCGTCCTCCTCGCGGATCAGGCCCGACAGGCTGCCGGCGAACGACGGCCCGAGTCGCAGCAGCGGCGGTCCCGGCGGCGGCCCGCCGGCCGGCGCGACCTCGCGAAAGCTCACGACGCCCTCGGGATCGGTGACCCACAGGACCGCCAGCCACCAGTCGTCGGGGCCGTCGACGGGTCTTGCCATGCCCGCCTGCAGCCGACGATCGCCGGTGCGCACCTCCAGCTCGCGCAGGTAGGACGGTCCGGGGTGAGGGAGTCGCTCAGGCACGATGCCGAGGATACCGGGATGCGGCTTCCAACTCCCGACGGTCGGCACGGGGGGTAGCAGCCCAGCCCGCGTCGGACGGTCAGGAAGGCTCAGCCAGAGCTAGACGTCGACGGGTGGGGGTGGCGGGACGTCGGCGGCGGCGTTCGAATCAGCGCCGGCGTCCGGCTGTGCGTCGGCGGTGGGAGCATCCTCGCCTTCGTCGCCGAGGCTGGCAAGATCGATCCCCTGCTCCACCACGACATCGCTCTTGAGCGCGACCGACTCGGCCTCGAGCTCGGCCCGCTCCGCCTCGATCTCCAGCCGGAGCATCTCGCGACGAACGTCGGCGCCCGGCGGCGCGAGCGATGCTGCGGCGGCTGGATCGGCCGGCACGGGGCCGGAGGTGTCACCGGTGATGAACGACAACAGCCGGCTCCGCGGCCGGGAGACCTCGGAGCGAGCACGCAGGATCGCCTCGTGGTCGAGCGTGGTGACCCCCCGGATGTCGGGCTCGGGCCCGGTGGCGCTGGCCAGGGTCGCGCCGCAGGAGGGGCACGCGGCCGCATCGCCGCCGGGCAGCTCGGCGGGCAGCTCGGCCGAGCACCACGGACACCGCGAGAGGGAGCCGCTCAACGCGTCGGACATACGTGCACTCTACCGGTACCGGAGCCGTTCGGCACCACCCGAATTCGCTACGCCGGTACTGCCATTCGGCGGGCTACTCCCACTCGATCGTGGCAGGCGGCTTGCTGCTGATGTCGTAGACCACCCGGTTGACACCCGGCACCTCGTTGACGATCCGGCTGCTGATCTTGCCCAGGACGTCGTACGGGAGCTTCGCCCAGTCGGCCGTCATCCCGTCCTCCGAGGTCACCGCCCGGACTGCGACCACGTTCGCATACGTTCGACCGTCGCCCATGACACCCACCGAGCGCACCGGCGTCAGGATCGCGAACGACTGCCACACGCTGCGATACAGACCCGCGGCCTTGATCTCGTCGATCACGATCCAGTCCGCGTCGCGGAGCGTGTCGAGCCGCTCCGCGGTGACCTCGCCGATGATCCGGATCGCCAGGCCGGGGCCCGGGAACGGCTGGCGATGGACCATCGCGTCGGGCAGGCCGAGCTCGAGCCCAACCAGCCGGACCTCGTCCTTGAACAGGTAGCGCAGCGGCTCGATCAGCTGGAACCGGAGATCGGGCGGCAACCCACCGACGTTGTGGTGGGTCTTGATCTTCTGCGCGGTCTTGGTCTCAGGAGCCGTTGACTCGATCACGTCCGGATACAGCGTCCCCTGGGTCAGGAAGTCGATCCTGCCGATCTTGGCGGCCTCCTCCTCGAACACGCGGATGAACTCGTCGCCGATGATCCGCCGCTTGTGCTCCGGATCCGTCACCCCGGTGAGCCGCGCCAGGAACCGTTTCCGGGCGTCGACCATGATCAGCCGCATCCCGAGGTTGGCCTCGAAGGTCGCCCGCAGGAGCTCCAATTCCTTCTTGCGCATCAGCCCGTGGTCGACGTAGATGCAGGTCAGTCGGTCGCCGACAGCACGGTGCACCAGGGCCGCGGCGACGGCCGAATCCACCCCGCCGGAAAGCGCGCAGATGACCTTGCCCTCGGATCCGGTCGCGTGCGCGTGACGATCCACGCGCTCGCGGATCTCGGCGACGGTGGTCTCGACGAAGTTGGCCGCCGTCCACGCGGGCGCAATGCCCGCGATCCCGGTCACAAAGTTGCGCAGGACGTCACGACCGCGCGGCGTGTGAACCACCTCGGGGTGAAACTGGATTCCGTACAGCCGTCGCGCGGGGGCCGCGAGACCCGCATACGGCGTCGAGTCGGTCTGCGCGGTCGCCTCGAAACCCTCGGGCAAGCGGGTGATCGAGTCACCATGGCTCATCCACACCGGCTGGTCCCGGTCGATGCCGGCAAACAGCCCTTGCTCTCGCGTGACCTGGATCGTCGCTGGCCCGTACTCGCGACGCGTGGCCGGCAGCACGTCGCCACCCAGCTCGAGGGCCATGAGCTGGGCGCCGTAGCAGATGCCGAGGACGGGCAGCCGTCCGCTCCAGATCGAGGCGTCCGCCTTGGGCGCACCATCGTCGTACACCGACATTGGTCCACCGGAGAGGATGATCGCCCGGACGCCGCGCCGTTCGAGTTCGGCCATCGGCGTGTCGTGCGGAAGGAGCTCCGAGTAGACGTTCAGCTCGCGCACGCGTCGCGCGATCAGCTGGCTGAACTGCGATCCGAAGTCGAGCACGGCCACGACACCGGGCTCGGGGACCGTTGCGGCCGCCGGCGGCAGGTCCTGGGGCGTGCGGCTGGGGGCCGGAGCGTCCAGCGCGACCTCGAGGTACGCCTCGACCTCGGCGTCATCCGGGGCAAGGACCCGGTGGCCGGCGTTGGCGGCCGCCCCGTGGACGGTCTTGCCGCGGTCCCCCTGATCGGTCGCGCCTCCCCGTCGTTCGGCAGCCCTGGCACCCCCGGCGTCCGCCGCCGGCTCCTGCTGCTCCTCCGGCTCGGCCAACGGGGCCCTCCCAGGTGGTGTCGGATCCAGTGCGCGAAGTCTAGCGGGCCGGCGGGTTGCGGTTCGGCCACGGCGGCGTAGAGTCGGCGCATGACCTACTCGATCGTGGCCCTCGATCCGGACACCGGCGAGCTCGGTGTCGCCGTCCAGTCGCGCTGGTTCAGCGTCGGCAGCGTCGTCCCCTGGGTCGAGGCGGGCGTGGGTGCCGTGGCGACCCAGTCGTTCGTCGAGGTCGCCCATGGCTACAACGGCCTGCGGCTGATGCGAGAGGGGCGGTCCGCGTCCGACGCGCTCGCCGAGGTGCTTCGCGACGATCCCGCCGAGGCGATGCGACAGGTGGGCATCGTCGACGCCGCAGGCGGATCGGCCGCACACACCGGGCTGGGCTGCATCCGTTACGCCTCACACCTGGTGGCCCCGGGGGTCACGACCCAGGCCAACATCATGGAGAAGGCGACCGTCCCGGCGGCGATGCTGGCCGCGTTCCGGGGCACGTCCGGCGACCTCGCCGAGCGAATGCTGGCCGCGCTCCGAGCCGCCGAGCGGGAAGGCGGCGACGTGCGAGGACGCCAGTCAGCCGCGCTGCTCGTGGCTCCCGGACCCGACCCGGACGGGACAGTCCCGGCGCCATGGACAACGTCGTTCGACCTGCACGTGGAGGATCACCGGGCGCCGCTCGACGAGCTGACGCGCCTGGTCGCGCTCGCCCGCAGCTACAACGCCATGGATGAAGCCGAGCGCGCGTTCCTCGCCGGTGACCGGGCGGCCGCCGACGCTGCGCGCGAGCGATCGGTCGCCCTTGCGCCCGACGATGACCAGGTCGTGCTGTGGAACGCGGTTGGCCTGGCGGCCGCCGGCAGGATCGAGGAGGCGCGTTCCGCCCTTGCGCGGGCGACCGCCGCGGAACCGCGTGCCGGCGAGCATCTCCGTCGCTTCCTCGAGGGAGGGCAGCTGCCCGGAGGCGAGGCGACGCTGCGGGCGCTCGGCATCGATCCGGCATAAGCGGCGCTACGCGCAGCCCATCGATGGCAGACCGCTATCCGATCCGGATCGGCTCGCGATCCGCCGCCGCGTTGCGCCTGTTGTTCGGCGTCACCAGCGAGAAGGCATGGGCGGAGGTCGACCCGAGTGCCGTCACGGTCAGCTTCGGCCGGTCCCGCTTCCGGGTGGCTGTCGACAATCTGTCCGGCTGGCGGATCGAGGGGCCATGGCGGTGGATCACCGCCATGGGCGTCCGGCGCAGCGTGCGCCACGGCGACGTCTCGTTCTGTGGCAGCCCTCGCGGTGGTGTCCGCATCGACTTCCGGTCACGCGTCCGCTGGGGCCTGCTCAACGTCCCGGCGATCTACGTGGGCGTCGATGATCTCGAGGGTTTCGCCACAGAGCTGGCCGCGCTCGGTGTCCCGGGCGAGGACGCCCGGACGACCCGCCCGTAGCCCGCCGGTGGCTCCGGGGATCGCATCGCGGGTTGACCTTCAGATTGACCCCCGGGCCTCAGGGTCACCGGCAGTGAGTGGGAGAAGGCAGAGCATGGGCTGGGCCGATGAGCCCGTTCGCACAGCGGATCGACCGCTCCCTGCTGCTCGACTCTTCCGAGTGGTTCAGCCGATGTTGCGACGCCGGCGGGCCATTGTGGCGGCTAGGATGGCTCGGCCATGACCGATGCCTTCGCGCTGCCAACGGAGCCGACCCCACTTCGAACGCAGGACGGGCGTCGCCTCGACGTCTGGCTGGCCGGGCCCGATGCCGCCACCCCGCTCCTGTTCCACGCTGGAACACCCGGCTCGGGACTCCCCTTCGCCCCGTTCGTCCGGCATCTCGCCGATCGCGGCCTGCGCTACGCGAGCTTCAGCCGGGCGGGGTACGGGGCGAGCACTCGCCGGCCGGCCCGGATCGTGGCCGACGTGGTCGAAGACTCACGGGCCGTGCTCGATTCGATCGGGGCTGACAAGGCCTGGGTCATCGGCTGGTCAGGCGGCGGGCCGCACGCGCTTGCCTGCGCGGCGCTGATGCCTGACCGGGTGCTGGACACCGCGCTGATCGCCTCAGTGGCCCCCTGTCCTGCCGACGGGCTCGACTTCATGGCCGGCATGGGCGCCGAGAATGTGGTGGAGTTCGGAGCCGCCCTCGACGGTCCGGAGCCGCTCACGAGCTTCATGGAGCCCAACTGGCCGGTTTTCCGCGAGGTCAGCGCACCCCAGCTGGCCGGCGGGATGGGTGATCTTGTCGACGATGTCGACCGTGCGTCGCTTCGTGACGATTTCGCCGAGTGGCTCGCGTCGCTGTTCCGCGAGGGCCTGCGTGAGTCGTACTGGGGCTGGTTCGACGACGACATGGCGTTCGTCCGGCCGTGGGGCTTTGACGTTGGCTCCATCCGCGGGCCGGTGCACATCTGGCAGGGCGCCCACGACCGGATGGTCCCCTTTGCCCACGGAGAATGGCTCGCGGCCCACGTCGGTGGCGCCTGCCTTCACCTCCATGCCGAGCACGGGCACCTGACCCTGGCGGTCGACAGCATGCCGCAGATCCTCGACGAGCTGATCGGCCGGCGAGGGGTGTCGAGATGACACGTCGCTCCGGATATGGGGCAGCGGGAGACGGCGCTGTACCCGACCGGACACGCTCCCGACGGCTGGTCGCAGCACAGCCCGCCCTGGTCTCACAGAACGGCACCTAGCCCTTCACTGGGCGGCCGCGGAACGTGCCGGTGATCGTGGCGGACCCGTAACCGTCGCCCCGGTAGTGCAGCGACCCGTCGGGGATCGTGACGTCGAGACGGACGCGGCCCGTGTCATCGTTGATGGATCCGGTGCCCGTGATCGGCACGCCGTCGGTGAGCTCGCACACGTCGAGCCCCAGGCGGGTGCCGGTGTCATCGGGCGTGTATACGAGCACGCCGCCGTAGTCGCACCCGACGCGGATCGGGTCCGCGTCGAGCTCGTAGAGATAGTCGTCCGTGTTGAGCACCTGGTCCACGGTCGAGGTCATGAACTGGACGCCGTTTCGGTACTCGGCTTCGGTGACGGGCGCGAGGGCCACATAGGCGTCGGCGACGGATCCGTTGCACACGGTGACCCTCGACGCAAGGGGCTTTCCCTGCACCATGTACGCGGCAACCACCTCGTCGGGGCACGATCGTCCCCAGCCGAAGATGACGTGTGGCCCGCCGGCCTGGATGATCACGTGCACGTCGCGCAGGCGGTTGGCCAGACGGATCGCGTTGGCGACCGGCGTGATCGGGTCGGTGGTCGCGACCATGATGATCGTGGGATACGGCGCATCGACGATCGGCGCCGGGCGAGGATCGATGGCCGGGTGGTTGGGCCAGTAGAGGCATGGCATGTCCGCGTAGTAGACGTCGCCGAACCTCGAGTCGGCGATCCCCAGCGCCCGAGCGTCTGCGAGGAAACCCGCCAGGCGCGCCTCGTCGGTGGTCTTGTCGTCCTGGTAGACGTAGTCCTGGCACTCGACGGCGTAGTACATCGCGTCGGAGTAGGTCGGGTCGGGGACGGCCTGCTGCGTGTCGGGGTCCATCTCGATGGAGCGGTAGGCGATCCGCGCGAGCGGCACGTAGTCGCCGCGAGAGGCGGCCGCCAGCGCACGCTGGAGGAGGAGCCGGCCCGTCGGACCGTACAGGTAGCCGGTCGCCGCGTTCTCGAGGTCGGCGGCCGTCAGCGTTCGTGGCTGGGTTGTGCCGTCGCCCATCGGGAAGTCGAGCGTGATGCCGGCTGCAAACTTCCCTTCGAGCTCCTCGTAGGCTGCGACCGGGTCGCCGCCGAAGTCGGCGCGACAGGCGGCCTGCGATGCGCACCGGACGAGGACGGCATCGAGAGCGTCCCCGAACGTACGGGCGGCCTCCGCGTAGAACTCGGCGCCGTTGAGCGTGAGGTCGACCGGGCCGTCGAGGTACAGCGTCGCGATGTGGTCCGGATAGGCGGCCGCGTACGTCTGCACGAACTGGGTTCCGCAGCTCTCGCCATAGAGATCGAGCTTGTCGACGCCCAGGTAGTCGCGGACCGCCTCGAGGTCTTCCACGGCCTGGCGCGTGCTGTAGAAGGGCAGGTCGGCCGGGTCGGCTCCCGCCTCGGCGAGGCAGTCGCTGACGTAGGTGCGCGCGGCGTCACCGGCCGCCTGAGCCTGGGTCGGATCGGCCGGGTTCGCGTCGCTGTCGTAAAAGGCGACGGTCGCGTTGGGACACGTGATCGGGTGCGATTGGCCGATGCCGCGCTGGTCGAGGAACACGATGTCGAAGTGGCGCGGGATGGAGGCCGGGTAGTACGACGTGTAGTCGTCCGCGGAGGCGATCCCGCTGCCTCCGGGCCCGCCCACGATCACCACGTAGGTGCCCACCCGCTTGCCCGTGGCCCGGTGGATCGCGAAACCGATGTTCCAGGTTGGCCCGCCTTGGGCGAAGTGGTCCCGGGGCACCGACAGCGTCACGCACTCGAACTCGCTCCCGGCCGGGCAGCGCTGCGTCCCCGCAAACGACCATCCCCCCGGGATCGCCGTGGCCGGCGTCGGCGAGGGCGCGGGTGCGGTCGAGGGCGACGGAGCCACGGCCGGGGAGGGCGCCGGTGACCCGGTCGATGGGGTCGGGGCGACGGTCGCGGACGGAGCCGGCGGCGCGGTGGGCCCTATGGTCCAGGACGGTGTAGGCGTGACGCCACACCCGGCGACCACGATGGCCGCGCCGATCGCCAGCGCCTGGAACCGTCCCCCGGTCCGCATCGTGCCCATCGTACGACGCGCAACGGGGACCTGGAGCACGTCACCGCAATGGCCGCCCGGCATCGAGAAGCGTCGGTCCCGCACGAGCGACCGATCACCGCCTCGACGCCCATCTCAAAGGATGGGCAGGGCGCAACCCCGGAGGGCATCCGCCCATCGCGAATGACAGGACGGCGTCGTCCCAGAGCGTGCGCGAATGGCACCCGGGCCCGAGGGGTCGCCACGCGCAGCCATCGACCGGAGTTGCACCATAATGCGGTGGGGTAGTTGACTCGCGAGGCGGGACCCGATCCGCAATCATCCGGGCGCGGCGCCCGGTTTGGCCGGCTCGGCCACCGTCATCACGCCCTGGGGGAACAGATGAAGCGCCGCAGCTTGGCACTGGGGCCGATCGTGCTCGTCGTCGCCGCGTGCACCAGTGCCGCCTTCCCTTCGACCCTCGCTCCGATGGTGCCCACCCCGAGTGTGCCGACGACCACGGCGGGGCCAACGAGCGCACCCTCGACCAATGCGGGGCCAACACTGCTCCCCGCGGGGCCGGATGTCTCGTTCGCCGGCCTGACCGATCCGGCGCACGGCTGGGCGGTCGTGGATCATCGGCTCTGGGTCACCGGCGATGGCGGGTCGACCTGGCGGGATGTGACGCCACCGGGCGGGTTCGTCACCGCCAATGCGGACTACCTGCTCGGGGTCGACTTCGCGGACGCCCAGCATGGCTGGATCGCGATCAACGAGGCCTTCACCAGCGCCACCGACGCCTCCTACGGCCGCGTCGACATCCGGCGCACGACCGATGGCGGCCGCACGTGGGCGAAGACTCAGCTCCCGCGAGCCCGGTTCGCGCACTTCGGCGAGATCATGCCCGCGGTCCAGTTCGACTACCTCGACGCTACCCGCGGGTTCGCGTTCCAGAGTGGGAACGAGGCAAAGGGGAAGAACGACAGCGATCTGTTCTGGACGGCCGACGGCGGGGCGACCTGGTCGGCTGACCGCCCGACCGGCGACGGCTCGCAGGGCAACGAGGGCATCCTGGGCTTCGCCACCCCAACCGACGGCGTGATCGTGGACGCCATGCGCGGCAACGGCATCGCCGTCACGCACGACGGGGGCCGGACATGGACTGACGCCGCCCTGGCGCCGCCGAGCGGCGCCCTCGCCGCCCCGTCGGTCTTCGGCCATCCCACCTTCGTCACTGGAGGCACAGGGCTCGTCGTCGTGGACTTCCAGCCCGACACCGGCAGCGTCTTCCTCGCCTATCGGACGGCGGACGCCGGGTCGTCGTGGACGCAAGTCGCAGCGCTGCCGAGCGGTGTCTCGACGGTCGCGTTCCTCGATGCGCAGCGCTGGATCGGTTCTGACGGGGCTGAGATGGTCACCACCCATGACGCTGGCGTGACCTGGGTCCGCAGCCCATCCGTTGGGCTGCCGGGCGCCCCCGAGGAGATCCAGATGGCGGATTCGCAGCACGGCTGGGCGCTCGTGGGGATGAACGTATGTCTGACCTTCAAGAGCAACTGCTCGAGTCGGACCGGCCTCTACGCGACCGTCAATGGTGGATCGACCTGGACGCAACTCTGGCCCGGGCGAGCGAGGTACGACGAGAGACGACTGCCGTGTCCCCCGAGGGTCACCTCACCTGAGGCGCAAGGGATCTACCGACCGCGGAGCTGCCAGGACTTGCCCTCGGTGACGACCGCCGGGGCGTAGACGATCTCGACCTCGTGCATGTCGGCGATCGTGCGGGCTCCGAGCGCCGCCATCGACTGGCGAAGCGCGCCCATCAGGTTCTGGGTGCCGTCGGTGACGTGCGAGGGGCCGTTGAGGATCTGAGCGAGCGGCCCGACCGTGCCAACCCTGATCCGCGTCCCGCGTGGGAGCACCGGCGATGGCGCGGCCATGCCCCAGTTGGTGCCCTTGCCCGGCGCCTCGGCGGCCCGGGCCAGGGGTGTGCCCAGCATGACCACGTCGGCGCCGGCCGCGATCGCCTTGGCGATGTCGCCCCCACGCTTCATGCCGCCGTCGGCGACGACCGGCACGTAGTGGCCGGTCTCAGCGTGATACTGGTCGCGAGCGGCAGCGACGTCGGCGATGGCGGTGACCTGGGGGATCCCGATACCCAGCACCTCGCGGGTGGTGCACGCGGCGCCGGGTCCGACACCCACGAACACCGCGGCAGCGCCCTGCTCCATCAGCTGGTAGGCGGCCTCGGCGTTGGTCGTGTTGCCGACCGCAACCGGGATGGGCATGAACCGGGTGAACTCGGCCAGCTCGAGCGGATCGTAGCCGGTGGCCAGGTGGCGGGCGGACGAGACCTGCGACTGGACGAGGAACAGGTCCGCGCCGTGCTCGGCGCAGAACGGCCCGAAGCGGCGCGCGACGCCGGGGGTCGCGGACACGGCGACCTTTGAACCCGCGGCGTGCAGCTCGTCGATCCGGCGCGCGACCAGCTCCTCGCGGATCGGCGACGCGTAGGCGCCGGCCAGGACGTCCCGCACCTGGTCGTCGGAGGCACCGATGATCCGATCCAGGATCGCCGACGGATCCTCGTAGCGCGCCTGAACGCCTTCGAGGTTGAGCACGGCCAGGCCGCCGAGGCGAGCGAGCTCGCCGGACAGAGCGACATCGACCACCGCGTCCATCGACGCCGCAAGGACGGGAATGTCGAGGCGCAGGCCACAGAAGTCCTGCGCCAGCACGACGTCGGCCGGGTCGACGGTATCGGTTCCAGGAGCGAGGGACACATCCTCAAACCCGTAGGTGGGTCGGATCGTGTCCAGCTTGGAGCGGAAGATCCGCCGGTTCGCCAACGTCTCGGTCATGCCGCCCACCTCGTCCACCGCCTGCCTGCCCGGTCCCGCAATCCGACCACCTCCGTGCGTTCTGCGCAGTCTAGCGGGCAGGGGTCGGGGTGGATAATCGACGGGTCGCGCGCGAGCCGCGCAGGAGGCGATCCCGATGGCAAGACGTCATACCAGGCAACGATCGGTGGGCGGCGCGACGGATGAGCCCGCCGACAGCTGGGACAAGCCGTCCGGCGGGGCGTCCGGATCTCGGGCGCATCGGCTCCGCAAGAAGGTCTACCTGGCCGAGCTGGCGAAGCTGCAGGTCGAGCTGGCGAAGCTCCAGGAGTGGGTGCATGCCCGGGGGCTCAAGGTCGTGGTCCTGTTCGAGGGCCGTGACGCAGCCGGCAAGGGCGGCGCGATCAAGACCATCACGCTCGCGCTCAACCCACGGATCGCGCGCGTGGTCGCGCTGCCCGCCCCAACCGAACGGGAACGAACGCAGTGGTACTTCCAGCGCTACGTCGCGCATCTCCCTGCAGCAGGCGAGATCGTGCTGTTCGACCGCAGCTGGTACAACCGCGCGGGCGTCGAGCGGGTGATGGGGTTCGCCACCCCACACGAGATCGAGGAGTTCTACCGCAGCTGCCCCGAGTTCGAGCGGATGCTGGTGCGGTCCGGGATCCTGCTGGTCAAGTACTGGTTCTCGGTCAGCGACGCTGAGCAGGAGCGGCGGTTCCAGGCGCGCATCAAGGACCCCACCAAGCGCTGGAAGCTGTCGCCGATGGACCTCCAGTCCCGGACGCGATGGATCGAGTACTCGATGGCCAAGGACGAGATGTTCCGCCACACGGACATCAAGCAGGCGGCGTGGCACGTCGTCAACGGCGACGACAAGAAGCGAGCCCGGCTGAACGTCATCGCCCACCTGCTGTCGTTGATCCCGTATGAGGACCTGACCCCGGAGCCGATCGTGCTCCCGCCGCGCGAGCCGGATCGCGGTTACGTGCGCCCGCCGATGGACGAGCAGACGTTCATCCCCGAGGTCTACTAGCGCTCGGCCGGGTGGCGCGCGACCCGCCGGCCGTCGGGGTCCAGCTCGAACCAGCGGGCGACGCCGGGGTCCAGGAGGTGCTCCTGGATGCGTCGGATCGACGCTTCGTACGAAGGCCAGATCGCCAGCGTCGGAGCATCCGCAGCGGGCACCCAGCGCAGCCCGTCGTGCTCGTGCGAGGTCCGCGCGGTTGCGTCGGGCCTGACGCGCGCCGCGAAGATCGCGCTCACGACGACCCCATCGCTTCCCTCGTCGTAGAACGGCGCCACCTGATCCAGGTCGTAGTACGCCTCGATGTCGGCGGGCCCCAGGCCCGTCTCTTCCTCAACCTCCCGATAGGCGGCCAGCGGCACGCGTTCGCCGGGCTCGATCCCGCCCGTCACGCACTGCCAGAGCCCCGGGAAGATGCGGTCCGGAGCGCGGCGGATGAGCAGGACCTCCAGGCGCTCGGCATCGGAACGCCGGTCGTCGAGCGCGGTCGAGGGCTGGACTCGGAACACCCAGCACTCGACGATGTCGGGTCGGATGGTCATCCCGGCCGCCGAACGCTCAGCCGGGCAGCAGCTGGCGGAGGGCGAACAGCACGTTGGCCGGCCGCTCGGCCAGCCTCCGCATGTACCACGGGTACCACGCCGCGCCGTACGCGATCAGGGTCTGCACGCGATAACCCGCCCGTGCGAGCCTTCGCTGCTCCCTGGCGCGGATGCCGTAGAGCATCTGTACCTCGAATGCCTCCCTGGCTACCCCGGCCGCGGCTGCATGCGAGGCGATCTGCTCGATCAGCGCCACGTCATGGGTCCCGAGGCCGAGCCGGATGGAGCGCGTCCGGGTCTCACGGGCCAGTGTCACGGCAAGGCCGAGATAGTTGGCGTCGACCTCTCGCCTCGACCGGAATGAGATCGACGACGGCTCATCGTAGGCTCCCTTGACCAGCCGGATCGCCGGGTCGAGCGGGAGCAGGCGTTCGACGTCCTTGGCTGTCCGGCGCAGGTAGGCCTGGAGGCAGACCCCCGTCCGCGGCTGGGAGGCGCGGAGGCGCTGATAGAGATCGAGCGTGCGGTCGACGTACGAGCTGTCCTCCATGTCGATCCAAAGGTAGGAGCCGTGCTCGGTGGCGGCCGAAGCAAGCGTTCGCAGGTGGCTGAAGCACGCGTCCTCGTCCACGTCGAGCCCGAGCTGGGTGAGCTTGACGCTGATCTCGCCGTGGATGCCGGCTGCCTCGATCCGGGACAGCAGATCGAGGTAGTGATCGGCCACAGCCTGCGCCTGGCCGAGATCCTCGATGTTCTCGCCCAACCGGGTGTACAGGGTTCCGATGCCGAGGACTTGGAGCTCGACCGCCGCATCGAGCGCATCCTGCGCATCCTCACCCGGCATGAACCGGCGAACCGCGCGCTGCATGAACGCCAGCCTCGTCAGCCGCTCGCGCAACCAGCTGTTGCGGGCGAACCACAGCAGCACCCGGCGAATCAGTCCGTGCATCCCAGCCTCACACGCGTTCGAAACGCTCCACCGGCAGCACGAACACCGTGGCCCCGCCGACCTCGACCTCGAGCGGATAGGGCATGAAGAACTCGCCGGGCTCCATGATCGGCGGCATCGGGTTGACGATCTGCGTCCGCGCGTGGCAGTTCTCGCGCACGATTCCGATCACCTCGTCGACCTGCGCCTCTTCCACGCCCACGATGACGGTCGTGTTCGACTGCTTGAGGAACCCGCCCGACGAATGAAGGCGGGTCGCGCGGTGCTCACGCTCGAGCAGCGCATCCACGAGCGCCCCGGCGTCCTCGTTGTGCACGATCGCGACCACGAGCTTCATCCGCCCGAGGATAGCCCACCGGGACGCGGGCGAGGGCGGCAGGTCGCAGGTGTACGATGCCGACTCGTCCCGATGACGCACGCGCGACGCCGCAGGCGGGGACGCCGGCCGGGCGTCGGTCCACCACTCGGAGGCTCCTGTGTCCGAACCAACTGGCACCGCTGGCGGCCCGCTCTCCGTCCTATCCGCCGGTGCCGCCGCGCTTGCCCGAGGAGCCGACCTGGACACCGCGCTGGCCGTGATCGTGGAGGCGGGGGCGTCCGCGGTCGGCGCCGACGAGGCGGGCCTGTTCACCATCGATCCGGATCGGGGCAGGCCCGAGCTGCTGCTCACGCTCGGTCTGTCCGACGAGGCCGCCGCCGAGCTGGGCAGCGCGGTCGCCGAGGATCCGGAGCATCCGGTCCACCGGGCAGCCGTCGATCGGACGGGCTCGCTCGGTCGCTCGTTCAAGGCGCCCGACGGGCGGGGCATGACTGCCGTCGATCTGCCGCTGGTCGTGGCCGGAGAAGGTGTCGAAGCGAGTGTCGGCGTGCTGTCGTACGCATGGCCGGGCAACCACGATGTTTCGTCGACGGAGGAGACGCTGCTGGTTGCGGTCGCCGATCTGGCCGCCGGCGCCGTGGCGTCGTTTCGGTCGTCGGCGATGGCCGCCGAGCGAGCCGAGTGGTTCGAGCGCGTCGCCCACACCGACCCGCTGACCGGGCTCTCGAACGCCCGGACCCTCAACAGGGTTCTCGAGCTCGAGCTGGCTCGCGCCCAGCGCCAGGGCAGCGAGGTGTCGGTGGCCCTGTTCGACGTCGACGGCTTCACATCGCTCAATCGAACTTCGGGGCCCCGGGTCGGCGATCAGGTCCTGCGCCAGGTGGCGGCCGTGCTCGCCGAGACGGTTCGGCTGGTAGACACCGTCGCGCGAACCGGGGGGGACGAGTTCGTGGTCATCGCGCCGGGCTCGGCTGGACTGACGGTGGCCCGCCGGGTGGTGGACGGGATCGGGCGGCTCGAGGAGATCGAGGGCCACCCGGTCAGCGTCAGCGCAGGTGTGGCCCGGTTCCCTCAGGACGGCAGCGATGCCGAGGCCCTGCTCGACGCGGCTCGGGCCGCGGTCGTTGCGAGCCCGCGGCAGGCGACGATCAGCGAGGCCGCCGGCGAGCCCACCACCTGACGGACGCGTCCGTGTTCGGGGAACGGTTGGTCGGCGGACCCGCTCGGCGCGCGATAGGCCGCCCGCGTCCAGGATGCAATCCGGGTCGTCGTGCGGTCCGCGTCGTCGTGGAGTCGGGATCCTCGCCCGCGTCAGCCGGAGATCCCCTCCAGGCAAGGCATCCGTCCGGACAGCCGCCCGACCGCTTCGACGGCGGCCGCCAGCACCTCGGTCGCCTCGCGGGTCGCGTCGACGATCGCGTAGCGGCCGGGCTCGGCGGCGGCAAAGCCCAGGAACGCGGCTCGTACCCGCTCGTGGTAGGCGAGGTCCTGGAACGCCTCGAAGCGGGTAACCTCCGCCGACTTCCGAGCCAGGCCGATCTCCGCCGGCAGGTCAAGGAGGATCGTCAGGTCCGGAGTCACGCCCGCGGTCGCGAACTGCTGGACCGCCCGCAGCTCGTCCATCGCGACCCCCGATCCGGCGCCCTGGTAGGCGAGCGAGGAATCCGCGTAGCGATCGCAGACGACGATCGCCCGGCGCGCCAACGCTGGCCGAATGACCTCGTCCACGTGCTGTGCACGCGAGGCCGCGAACAGCAGCGCATCGGCGCGGCCCGTTCGGTCGATCCGGGGTTCGACGTCGAGGACGAGACGGCGAAGCCGCTCCCCGAGTGGCGTGGAGCCCGGCTCGCGCGTCGCGACCACCTCGCAGCCGGCCTTCCGCAGAACCTCGACCAGTCGAGCCTGCAAGCTCGACTTGCCGGATCCGTCCGGACCTTCGAGGGTGATGAACAGGCCCGCTTGAGGCTGGCCCGCGTTGCGCTTGTCCACGGGCCCGAGTGTAGGCGAGGCCGGCCGTCCGTCGAGCGACGCCAGGGCCACCTGCCGGAGGAGCCACATGGTGATGGGTCTCCCGCGGCGCACCAATTACGCCGTTCGCCCTACAGCACGCGGCTTGCGCCCTTGTTACCCTCGCGCCAATGCACGATCTGACCGCCCGTGCCCTCGACACGGCCACAGCGCTGGGCGCGACCTACGCCGACGTGCGCGTGGTCCGCCGGCTAGAGGAATTGATCACCATCAAGTCGCAGCGGGTGGAGGGCGTCCACTCCGGGGAGAGTGAGGGCTTCGGGGTTCGGGTCCTGGTTGGCGGAGCGTGGGGCTTCTCCTCGAGCCATCACCTCTCGCTGGACGAGACCGACCGCGTTGCGGCCGAGGCCGTGAGGATCGCGAAGGCCAGCGCCACGGCGCTCCGGACACCCGTTACGCTCGATGACCGCCCGCCGGTCCACGGCCGCTTCGAGACGCCGGTGGTCGAGGACCCGTTCGCCGTCGCGCTCGACGCCAAGATCGCGGACCTCCTCGCCGCCGACCGGGCGCTCAACGACGTCAGGGGCATCGGGTACAGCGAGTCGCTGTATGCGGCCCAGCGCGAGTGGAAGACCTTCGCGGCATCGGACGGCAGCTACACGGAGCAGGTCATCACCCATGTCGGCAGCGGTCTCGAGGCGAACGCGATCGACGGCGACGAGCACCAGCGGCGCAGCTATCCGGACAACGGCGGAGCCTGGGCATCGGCCGGCTACGAGTTCGTTCGCGGCCTGAACCTCGCGGGCAACGCGGAGCGGGTCGCGAGCGAAGCGGTCGAGCTGTTGAGCGCACCGCCCTTGCCCGCGGGAACCCGCACGATCGTGCTCCACCCATCGCAGCTGTACATGCAGGTGCACGAGAGCTGCGGTCACCCCACCGAGCTCGACCGCGCCCTGGGAACCGAGGCCAGCTACGCGGGGACGAGCTTCCTGACCCCGGACCTGCTGGGCTCGTTCCGCTATGGCTCGGAGGTGTGCGACATCGTGGCCGACGCGACGGTGCCCGGCGGGCTGGGCACGTTCGGTTGGGACGACGAGGGGGTCGAGGCACAATGCGTGCCCCTGATCAAGGAGGGGATCTTCGTCGGCTACCTGAGCAGCCGGGAGACAGCGCCACGGGTCGGCCGTCGATCGGGAGGGGCGATGCGTGCTGACGGCTGGAACCGCATTCCCTTGATCCGAATGACCAACGTCAACCTGCTGCCCAGGCCCGGCATGACGTTCGAGGACATCATCGCGGACACCGACGACGGCCTGTTGTTCGAGACCAACCGCAGCTGGTCGATCGACGACCGCAGGCTCAACTTCCAGTTCGCCACCGAGATCTGCCGCGAGATCAAGGGCGGCAGGCTCGGTCGCCTGTACCGGAATGGCACCTACACCGGGATCACCTACGAGCTGTGGCGCTCCATGGATGCGGTTGGCGACGCGTCGAGCTGGCATATGTGGGGCACACCCAACTGCGGCAAGGGCGAGCCGACCCAGACCGGGCATGTCGGTCACGGCGTGTCGGGGGCCAGATTCCGGAACGTCCGGGTTGGGGTGATGGCGTGAGGACCGGCCGATGAGCGAGCGTCACGGCCTGGGCGGCGATCCCGAGGAGGCACTTCGGCTCGCGGAGCGGGTCGTCGCGGCCGCCGTGCGCGCTGGGGCCGGCGAGGCCGAGGCGCTCGTGGTCGCGTCGGAGTCGGCGCTGACACGGTTCGCGAACTCCGAGATCCACCAGAACGTCGCCAGCGCCGAGGTTCTCGTCAACCTCCGGTTCGTTCGCGGTCACCGCATCGGCGTGGCCAGCTCGGGCCGAACCGACGACGAGGGCGTCCGGGCTTTGGTCCAGCGTGCCGATGCGATCGCGACCAACGTGGAGGAGCTGAAGGACTGGGCAGGCCTGCCGGAGGCCGGGCCGCCGATGCCGCTCGACGCAGCCTGGTCCGACGGCACGGCGCATGCCACCCCCGAGCTTCGAGCCGACGGGACGCGGGCCGTGATCGGGGCCGCGGACGCGGCCGGGGTCACCGCGTTCGGCTCGTTCTCGACCGAGGCCGCGGCCGTGGCCATTGCCAACTCGAAGGGCCTCCGCGCCGCCGAGCGGCGGACATCGTCACAGCTGCTCACGGTCACGATGGGTCCGGATGACGGGACGGGTTACGCGGAGACCTGCGCGGTCGACGCGACCACGATCGACGGCGCTGCGATCGGAAAGGAGGCAGCGGAGCGCGCCCGCATGAGCGCGCATCCGGTGGCCCTCGAGCCCGGTGACTATCCCGTCGTTCTCAATCACTACGCGGTCGTCGACCTTCTCGACATGCTCGGCTATCTGGGCTTCTCCGCCCTGGCCGTGCAGGAGGACCGGTCGTTCTTCGAGCCGGGCCGGCGCGTCGGATCGTCGTTGGTGACGATCGTGGACGACGGCCGGGATCCGGCCGGGCTGCCGGAAGGCTTCGATGCGGAGGGCGTCCCCAAGGAGCGGCTCACCCTGCTGGACGCGGGCGTCTGCCGCGATCTCGCACATGACGCTCAAACAGCGGCCCGCGTCGGGCGGCGTTCCACGGGCCACGGACTGCCGGCACCCAACCCGTACGGGCCGTTCCCGACCAACATGCTGATGGCGCCCGGCGACGCGTCGCTCGACGAGCTCGTTGGCGGGCTCGACCGCGGACTGCTGGTGACCCGGTTCCACTACACCAATCCGGTGCACCCCAAGCGGGTGATCATCACCGGCATGACCCGCGACGGGACGTTCCTCGTCGAGCGCGGCCGGATCGTCGGCCCGGTACGCAATCTCCGGTACACCATGTCGTATCTCGATGCGCTCGCGAATGTCGAGGCGGTCGGCCGAGAGCGACGCTGCCTGCGAGGGTTCCTGGGCGGGTGCGTCGTCCCGGCTCTGCGTCTGTCGTCGTTCTCGTTCACGGGCGCAACGGCGGCGGGCTGAGCCCCGTTTCGTGAGCCGACGCGACGCTCCCGCTGAGGACCTCATCGTCCACGCCGGCGCCGACGGGACCATCTCTGTGGACGTTGGCACCCGGTTCGTTGCGGTCAGCGGCGAGGAGCTGGAGCGCATCCTGGACCGGGTCGCAGCCGACGGGGGCGAGGTGCGCCTGCTGGGCGGATCCGGCCGAGCGGACGACGGCGACGAGCCGCCGGACCGCGAGGGCGACCCGGCCATGAACGCCGCCGGCTACGTGCTGGCGATCGCGCAGGCACGCGGCTTGCGCGTGATGCGGGAGGGGTAGACGGGTCGGCCTGCCGAGGACATCCGGGCAGGACATGCGTCGACGCGGGAGGATGGCACGATCCCTGGTCCCGCAGGAGGCGTGGGCCGCACCGCTTGTGGCGTGAGCTCCGAGCTCACACAGCTCACGATCCGCGGATTTGGACTCGGACGCTTGACGCAGGCTGTATCGCGATATATCGTGACTGCAGCGCGACGTAGCGCGATAGTATTGATAACGAGGACACGTTCACATGATGTTCCAGTCCGGCCACGGCTCGACGCCGCGTGCCCACGATCCAAGGCCCGGCCATGCGGCCAGGGCCCACCACCGCGACCCGCGCCGCGGCCCGGAGAACCTGCCCTACCCGATCCGCGAGCTCCTCCGCCGCGGTCGCGGCGGCATGGTCCGGCGTGGCGAGATCCGGCCGCTCATCCTGGCCCTGCTCGCGCGCAAGCCGATGCACGGCTACGAGATCATCCAGATGCTCGAGGCGCAGAGCGGGGGGCGATGGCGCCCCAGCGCGGGCTCCGTCTACCCCACCCTCCAGCAGCTGGCCGACGAAGGGCTCGTGACCAGCGAGGAGATCGATGGCCGGCGAACCTACACGCTCACCGAGCCAGGTCGCGAAGCCGCCGCCGACGCGCCCGCCCCACGGCGTTGGGGCGACCTCGATGGCGATGAGGGCGGCGACGTCCGCAAGCTCGGGCTCCAGCTCGTGCAGGCGGTGATGCAGGTCCAGCAGGTGGGCTCACCGCGCGCCCGCAAGGAGACCGGCCGGATCCTCGCCGACGCTCGGCGCCAGATCTATCGCCTGCTCGCTGAGGATGAGGACGCCCCGACCGACGAGGCGACGCCGTCCGGCGAGGGCGTGGAGCCCGAAGCCGACGGGCCGGCGTCCGCCTGACCGCGGGCGAGCTGGTCGTAGCCATGGACGAACAGACGCACGGCGAGCTCGGCTCGCGCTCGGGGATCGGTCGGCAGGCGGTCCTCGCGCACGTCCTCCCCGGTAAAGAAGAGCAACGAGGCCAGGACGCCACCCAGCAGCGTCGCGGCCGCCTTCGCGTCGAGCGCCGCGTTCGGCGGCCCGGCCTCCTCGAAGCACCGGATGACGGGCTCCTGGAGGTGGTCCATCGCCTCGTGGAGCTGCCGGTGATGGGCGTCGTCGAGATGCTCGTGCGCCTGGAAGTGCGGCTGGTAGACATCGGCCTGGAGCCGCTCCAGCCCGACGATCGAGAGCCGGGTCAGCCGCTCCTCGAGCGTCCCGCCCGCGCCGGCAGCCTGGTCGAGAGCCGCGAGGATGGTTTCGATCTGGCGCAGCGAAACCGTCGTGAACAGATCCTGCTTGTTGGCGAAGTGATAGTAGAGGGCGGCCTTCGTGACGCCTGCGGCGGTCGCGACGTCCCGCATCGAGACGTCGGCGTACCCCCTGGTGCCGAACAGCTTCAGCGCCTCGCCGACGATCCGGTCGCGGCCGCTTGGGCGGCCGCCGCGACGACGAGAATCCGGGCTTGACAAGGCGACCCATCTACCTCTAACTTACCGACCGTTCAGTTATATTCGATCTTCCGCCAACCGCTTCGTTGCCAGTCTACTTACCGAACGGTTAGTCAGTCAACTATCTCTCCCTCCACGGAGCCGCTGCAAATGGAACCCATCATCCGCGTCAGCCACCTGACCAAGCGCTACAAGAAGAGCCAGGCACCCGCGGTCGACGACATCAGCTTCGATGTCCAGCCGGGCGAGCTGTTCGCCTTCCTGGGGCCGAACGGCGCCGGCAAGACGACCACGATCTCGATCCTGACCACCATCCTCGCCAAGACCAGCGGAATGGTCACGATCGCGGGCCACGACCTCGACCACGAGGCGACGGCCGTGCGCCAGAGCATCGGGATCATCTTCCAGAACCCGAGCCTCGACCTGCACCTGTCGGGCGAGGAGAACGTCCGGCTCCACGTCGCCCTCTACGGCATCTACGGCTATCGCCCGCTGTATCGGCTGATGCCGGCCGACTACCGCCATCGCATCGAGCGCCTGGCCGAGGTCGTGGGGCTCGACGACGTGCTGTTCAAGCCGCTCAAGTCCTACTCGGGTGGCATGAAGCGCAAGCTCGAGATCATCCGCAGCCTCATGCACCGGCCCCACATCCTGTTCCTCGACGAGCCCACCTCGGGGCTCGATCCGGTGAGTCGGAACGGCCTGTGGACGTATCTCCGGGAGGTGCGCAACGAGGACGCGACGACGGTGTTCCTGACGACCCACTACCTCGAGGAGGCCGAGGAGGCCGACCGGGTGTGCGTCATCGATCACGGTCGGATCGCGATCATCGGCACCCCCAACGAGATGAAGCGCCAGCTCCTGGAGCGCTCGATGGTGCTCGACGCCGACGATCGCGACGGCCTGGTGCGCGAGCTTCAGGGCTTCGGCCTCGAGCCGATCATCGATGCCACCGGGTTGATCCGGATCACCTACGACGGGGTGACCCCCCAGCCGATCCTCAGCCGGATCCGGACCCCGCTGTCCGTGCTCCGGGTCCATGACCCCAGCCTGGAGGACGCGTATGTCGCGCTCCTCCGCCGCCCTGATGAGGAGGCCGTCGCATGACCGCCCAGGCAACGACGATGATCGACGAGACTGCCGGCCTGCGCGGACTGGCGCGCGAGCTGAACGCGACGTTCGCGATCGCCTGGCGCGAAGTGATGCGCGCGGTGAAGAGCCCGATGTCGATCGCCATGACCATCCTCCTTCCGGTGCTGTTCATCGGCCTGCTGGGCGGCAGCATCTCGGACAACCTGGGCAGCGCGCTGCCGTATGCATACCTGCCGTTCATGGTCATCGGCATGATCGCGAACACCCTCTACCAGAGCACGGTCGCCAACGTGATGAACCTGGTCGAGGAGCGCGACAACGACTTCACGGCCGAGCTGTTCGTGGCGCCCGTCTCGCGCTTCACGGTCCTCGTCGGCAAGATCGTGGGCTCCGCCCTCTCGGCCATGATGTCGCTCGTGGGCGTGCTCGCGATGATCGTCGTGATGCAGATCCCGATGGATGCGGGAGACCTGCTGCGGGTGCTCGCCCTGGCGCCGGTGCTGGCGCTGGCCGGGGCGGCGCTGGGTGCGTTTTTCGTCGGCTTCGTACCCGACGCGAACACCGCCAGCATGGTCACCGGTCTGGTGGTGTTCCCTCAGATGTTCCTGGCCGGCGCGCTGATCCCGGTCGCCAGCTCCGGCGGCATTCTCGGCCTCCTGGCCAAGCTGATGCCGATGACGTACAGCATCGACCTCGCCCGCAACATCTTCTACGCGGGCAAGCCCGAATACGCGGCCGCGGTGCTCCATCCCGCGGGGCTCGACGCACTGGTGACCGTGGGCCTCAGCGTGGTGTTCATCGTGATCGGCACGTTCATGTTCGTCCGGGCCGACCGGAACCGATAGCGCTACCAAGGGCACAATCTCCAGGTGACTGAGCCCAGTTTCTCCAGCACGGTCCGAGCACGGCTCGGTCGGAGCTTCGATCCGGCCGAGCTGCGGGCGATCAAGCGCCTCTGGATCCGCCACTCGATCGCCGAGGATGCGCGCGACATCGACGGGCTGATCGCGACGCTGGCCCCCGAGTGCGTGTACGAGATCGTACCCACCGGCCAGCGCTGGGAAGGGCACGAGGGTGCCCGAGCCTTCTACACGGAGCTGTTCGCGGCGTTCCCTGACAACCGGTTCGCGCTCACCAGCATCGTGATCGGGCCGCAGGGGGTGTTCGAGGCGGCACGGCTCACCGGGACCAACCTCGGCCCGTGGGCCGGTGCACCGCCGTCGGGCCTGCCGGTCAGCCTCGACGTCCTGATCCTGTTCCCCTGGGATCCGGTCACGAGACGGTTCCTCGGGGAGCGGATCTGGCTCGACCGCGGCGCTGTCGGCGGCTGAGCGGCTGCACCCGCAACGCGTTGGCGATCTCGCCGCGCCAAACGCCGCGCGCTCGCTGGGCGAGCAGCGGCTCGGCAGGGCCGCTACCAGGCCACCAGCTTCCAGATCTCCGGCTCCAGCTCGCCCGGGACACCCCCCACGTCCGCGAAGATCGCGACCGCCCGCTTGAGGTGCTCCATCGCCGCATCCGTCTGGCCGTCGGCGTGCAGCTGATCCGCAAGGTTGTTCTCCACGGCCGCCTCGAGGTGGCGCTCTCCAGTCCGGCGGCAGGCGGTCAACGCGTCCTGCAGCAGCTCGATCGCCGCCGCTCGATCGCCCGCAGCCGCCTCGACCAGGGCCAGCGCGTTGCGGGCGGCGATCGCCGTCACATCGTCACCGCCGGTCGAGCCCGACTCGGCGAGAGCCAGACTCTGAAGCAGCGCCTCCCGGGCAGCCGGGAGATCGCCTCGGTCTCTCGCCACCAGCCCGAGCACCCGGTACGCGGCGCCACGGGCAGGATCGTCAGCGACCGCCTCGGCCTGCGCGAGGGCTCGATCGGCGGCTGCGGCCGCGCCGTCCACATCGCCCGACCGGAGCGCCACGACGGCTCGCTCCACCAGCATCCGCGAGCGCAGCCTCCTCGCCGCACCGTCGGTGCGATCTGCCATGCCGTCGATCGCCGCGTCGAGGTGACTCGCCGCGGTCACCAGGTCGCCCCGTCTGGCATGGAGCCTGCCGAGGCGCAGCTCGATACCCGGCAGATCCGCGTCGGACGCAAGGGCAGCGGCGGCCTCGAGCGCGGCGGCGGCCCCCGCGTAGTCGCCGCGAGCCATCAGCAGCTCACCGATCTCGATCTGCAGCGGCCCGACGTCCGGATGGCCCAGCGCGAGCGCGGTCTCGAAGTCCGCGAGCGCATCCTCGTTGGCGTGCAGGGTTCGTGCCCGCTCCCCGGCGCGCCGGTACGCGTCGGCGGCCTCGGCGTCAAGGCCCGCCCCGCGGAGGTGGCCGGCGATCAGGGCGCGCTGCCCCGGGTCGTCGCGGCTCGTGATCGCCGCGCGGAGCGCCTCCGCGACGCGACGGTGCAGCAGCCGTCTCCGGGCGAGGCTGGTTCGCTCGTAGGCCGCCTCCCGAAGGCGCGCGTGCGCGAAGTCGTAACCCGTCGCCTGTCCCTCCCCGATCTCGCGCACGATCCCGCGCTGGACCAGCTCCTCAAGCGCGGTGACCGTCTCGTCCTCCGATCGCCCGCTGGCGATCCGGACGGTGGCGAGATCAAACGACCGACCGATGACCGCGGCTGCCGAGAGGATCTGCGCCGCCGCCTCTCCGACGCTCGCCAGGCGCTCGCGCAGCAACGCACGAACGCCACGTGGTGGACCTTCACCCAGGGCCTTGGGACCGGCCGCCATGGCCTCGACGACGTACAGCGGCAACCCCTCGGACTCGCTGGTCAGCCGGTCTGGGTCCAGTGGCGCGGCGCCGGCCGCCGCGGCGGATTCGATCAACCGAACCACGTCCGCCCGGTCCAGCCGGCGAAGCGCCACCGAGGACGTCCGTGGCAGGTCCCCGAGCGCACCCACGAACGCCCCGCCTCGCGCGTCGAGGTCCTCTGGGCGAAACGCGAGGAGGAGTGCAAGCGGGCGCTCCTCGAGCCGCCGCGCGAGATAGGCCAGCGCCTCCCGGGAGGCGTCGTCAAGCCACTGGACGTCCTCGATCGCGATCAGCCCCGGCGCAGGGCCGGCGACGAATGCCGTCAGCGTGGTGGCAACGGCATCGAGCAGACGGGCTCGCGCGGCCGGCAGGTCCCCGGACGATGACGGGGCTGCACCCGCCGATCCCGCGATACCCGGCGGCAGCGGGACCAGCCGAGCCAGCTCCCGCAGGCTTGCCCGGTCCATGGAGCGCAGTCGCGCCTGCGCATCAGGCCCGCGAAGCCCGGCTCGGAGCAGCTCAACGATCGGCGCGTACGGGATCCCGTCCTCGCTCGGGAACGCCCTGGCGATCAGCGATCGCGTGCCAACCGCCGAGAGGGCTGCGATCACCTCCTCCGTGAGCCGGGTCTTGCCGATCCCTGCCTCGCCGACCACGAGCACGACTCGCCCATCGGGCGCAGCGTCACCGTGCGCCGCCAGCACCGAGGCGAAGGCGTCGTTGCGGCCCACCATCGGCAGCCGCATGGTCATCGATGACGCGGTCGGTGACCCGGCCGTCGGGGCGTTCCCGTTCCGACCGGCGGCCGACGGGGCCGGCGTTGCGGACCGCGCGACCGCCCGTGGCGCGGCCCCGATCCGCCCATCGCGGATCCCCTCGTACAGCTCCGTGGTCTCGGCCAGCGGCGCCACGCTGAGCTCCCGCTCGAGCAGCGACACGAGCGACCGGTACTGGCGGATGGCGCCCGAGCGATCGCCGGATTGCGCGAGCAGCGAGATCAGCCCACGCTGAGCCGCCTCGTCGATCGGATCGAGCTCCACGTGACGCCTGGCGGCGCCGATCGCGCGCACGAGATCGCCCTCCGCCTCGGCGGCACCCGCCACACGCTCGAGCGCACCGGCCAGCGCACGCTCGGCGGCGACGGCCCGCGTGGCGCGCCAGTCGTCGAAGTCGGGGCTGTCGCGGAGCGAGAAACCGGCCAGGAACGGCCCTCTTGCCAGCGCGGTTGCGCGTGCGAGCCGTTGCGGATCGTCGGCCTGGATCGCGGCACGCAGCTCCTGCAGGTCCACTCGAACATCGGCCCCGAGCGCCCCGAGCGAGACCACCGATCGATCGACGCCCAGCCAGCAACCGCCGAGCGCGGCTCGCAACACCGACAGCGTTCGTCGCAGCGCGCCGCGTGCCGACGCCTCGTCCGACTCGGGCCAGAGCATCGCCGCGAGCTCCTCACGAGCAAACGGACGGGCCTCGACAGCCAGCAGCACAAGGATGGCCAGCGCCTTTCGCGTATCGACCGCGAGCGGCACACCGGCGACCCGCACCTCAAGCGGGCCGAGCACCCGGATCTCGAGGCCGGCGGCCAGCGGTGATGCGCGGTTTGGCTCCGATCGCGTGGCCATCGCAGCGCAACGGTACCGCCTGATGGTCGAATCCCGTAACGTTCTCCGGACGCACCGTCGCGAGGCTTGGTCCGTGATGTCGTCCCGCACCGCCGACCGGAATACGCACCAGCAACGCCCGCGTGCCTGCCCATGACGGCCGCGTGGCAGCTGGACATGATCCACCCGCTGATGGGCGTGATGATCGCGCGCCTGACAGCCGCGCTCGTCGCCGGCCGCGCGGCGACGGTTGGGCGGGTGATCGCGCCCTCGGTGGTCGCGCTGTGGCTCCGCCCCGGGTGGGGCGCTTCGTGATGGCCGCGGTGACGCGCGTGCTCCGACCCAGGTTGATCGTCACGGTCAGCATCGTGGTCACAGCCGTGCTGTGCGTGGTCGCCGTCGGTCTGCTCGCGATGACCTGGTCGGTCGAGGTCCCGGGCACCTGGTCGGTCCGCGGGTTCCCGATCGCGATCGCCGTCGCCTGCATTGCGATCGGCGCGGTCGTGGTCGTGAGGGTACCCGGGAATGCGATCGGGTGGCTGTTCCTGGCCTCCGCCACGCTGTCAGCCGTCGAGGCTGCCTGCGATCAGTACGCGACGCTGGCCCTCATCGCCGAGCCGGGCGCCCATGCGGGAGGGGAGGTCGCCGCCTGGGTGGCGGGCTGGATCTGGATCCCGGCGATCGCGCTGGTGGCCGTGTTCCTGCCGCTCACGTTCCCGACCGGGAGGTTGCTCAGCCTGCGCTGGCGGCCGATCGCATGGCTCGACGTCGCGATCGTGGCAGTCGCCACGCTCGGCGCCGCCGCGCTGCCGGGGCCACTCGACAACGCCGCGTACCTGTCGAATCCGTTCGCCATCGACATCGGCATCCGGCCCGAGCTCCGGTGGCTCGCCTACATACCGCTGATCGTCGCCATCTTCGTTGGCACCAGCGCACTTGTGCTTCGGTTCCGACGGGCGACCGGGGAGAGCCGTCAGCAGCTCAAGTGGCTGGCATTCAGCGTCGCGGTCTGCGGTCTCGTGTTCTGGCTCATCCCGCTCGGCCAGCTCGGAGCCCTGCCACCGGGCGGTGCCAAGCTCACCCAGATCGTGGTCACGGCGGGCCTCCTGGGCATCCCAGTCTCGGCCGGCATCGCGGTGCTCCGCTACCGGCTGTGGGACATCGACCGGATCGTCAGCCGCACCATCAGCTACCTGATCGTCAGCGCCGTGCTCGCCGCCCTGTTCGCGGTCACCGTGGTGGGCCTGCAGCAGCTGCTGAGCCCGGTGACCGGGCAGAGCACGGTCGCGGTGGCCGCGGCAACCCTGGTTGCCATCACCCTGTTCCAGCCGTTGCGCCGGCGCGTCCAGACGGCGGTCGACCGCCGGTTCAATCGGGCGCACGTGGATGCCCAGCGCGTCCTCGACGGGTTCGCAGCCGGGCTGCGCGACGACGCGGCACTCGATGCCCTCAACGAGCACCTGGTGGCAGTCGTCGCGCGATCGATGCAGCCGCGTTCGGTGGCCGTCTGGACGCGACAGGGCGGGGCGACACGATGACGATGCCCCGAGCGCTCATGGCCGGTATATGGGCGGTCCCCGCCGTGGTCCTGGTGCTGCTTGTCGCTGGCGCCTGGGCCGGCGGGGTGCTGCTTTCCGACCTGCTGGTGTCCAACCCCGCGTGGGTGATCGCGACCAGTGGCGGCGTCGGCGCGCTGCTGGCCACAGGCTGGCTGCTGTGGCCGATCGGGATCGGGATCGGGTCGGCGATGATCTCGACGTTCTATTTCGCCACGATCGTCGCGCTGCTGGCCGTCGTCCAGCGATACCGGCGCGGGGATGTGATCGAACGCCAGCAGCTGCGCTGGTTCGGCGCGTCCATGGTGCTCGCGGCGCTGGGGCTGCTGGTGATCATCACCGTGCCCGACGACTTCGGGACGTTCGGGTTCGGCACCCTGGTCTTCTCGCTGGGGTTGATCCCGCTCGCGATCTGGATCGCGAGCGTCCGCTACCGGCTGAACGAGATCGACCGGATCACCAGCCGCACGATCGCGCGGCTGTTGCTGACCCTGATCCTGGGGGCCGTGTTCGCCGCGCTGATCGTTGGTCTGCAGGCGCTGCTTGCCCCTGCCACCGAGGGCAGCACGCTCGCCGTGGCGAGCCCGACGCTGGTGGCCTTCGCCCTGTTCCAGCCCCTTCGGCGGCGGGTGCAGCTCGCAGCTGACCGACGCTTCAACCGCTCGCGTGTCGACGCAGAGCGGGCAGGCGAGGCGTTCGGGAACCGGCTCCGGGAGGATGTCGACCTCGATGCCGTCCGGGGTCGGCTCGTGGGGACGACGCGTGAGACCCTCCGGCCCGCAGGTGTCGGCGTGTGGCTCCGGAGCGGGGGCGGCCGTCGATGATCACGATCCGTCCCGCGCTCGCGGCGCACGTATTGGCTGCAAGCGCGGTGCTGCTCGACATCGGGTTCCTGCTGCTCCTCCTGCCGGCGCCGGCTGAAGAGCTGGCGCAGCTCGGAACCACCTCGGCCGGCGGGTTCGTGCTGGGGGCCACGTTCCCGGTTGTCGGCTGGCTGGTGGCCTCGAAGCGGCCGGCCAACCCGATGGGCTGGATCTTCCTGGGTGTCGGCCTGTCGCAGGCGCTCGACACGATCGCCTCGCAGTACGCGATCGTCGGTCTTCAGACCATGCCCGGTTCGCTGCCGGCCGCCGATGTCATGTCCTGGATCGCCAGCTGGGTGTGGGCGCCGGGGTTCGGCCTGCTCCTGACGGCGACGGTGCTCCTGTTCCCCGACGGACGTCCACCGTCCCCTCGCTGGCGGCCCGTGCTGTGGGCCGGGGGCCTGGCCGTCGTCCTCCTGGCCCTTCCGATCGCGATCATCGCCTGGCCCAGCCGGGGCGTCGCCCTGCTGGGTTCCGGGCCCGGCCCGTCCGACGTGGTGGCCGGGGATCCGGTCGCCACTGCCGTGCTCGGGTTCCTCGGTGCGCTCACGAATGTCGGGCTGCTGTTGCTGCTCGCGTCGAGTGCCTGCTCGGTTGCCGGGCTCGTCATCCGCTTCCGGCGTTCCACGGGCGTCGAGCGAGCGCAGCTCAAGTGGTTCGCGGCGGCCGGTGTCGTCGAGATCGCGCTGATCGTGGCATCAACGCTCGAGATCCTCCCGTGGCTGCAGTTGAACACGGCGCTCGCGATCGCCGTGTCACCGCTGCTCCCCGTCGCGGCGACGATCGCAATCCTCCGCTACCGGTTGTACGAGATCGACCGGATCGTCAGTCGGACGATCGGATACCTGCTCGTGTCGGGTCTGCTCGCGGCGATGTTCGCCCTCCTGGTGGTCACACTGCAGGGTCTGCTGGCGCCGTTCACGGAGAGCAACGGACTGGCAGTCGCCGGATCGACGCTCGCGGTGGCGGCCCTGTTCCAGCCGGCACGCCGCCGGATCCAGTGGGCCGTGGATCGCCGCTTCAATCGCGCACGAGTGGATGCCGAACGGATCGAGGGCGAACTCACCAACCGGATCCGCGACCAGGTCGATGCCGGCGCCGTGGTCGGCCTGCTCGTCACGTCCGTCGAGCAGACGGTGCAGCCGGCGTTCAGCACGGTCTGGATCCGGGAGAGTGCCCGGTGACCAACCGTCTGGACGCGCAGATGAGCCCGGCTGGACGCCGCTCACGGCTGAGGCTGGCGATCATCTTGCTGATCGCGGCGGTGGCCATCGCGTTCACCGCCGTGGGCGTTCCAATGGGGATCGCGACGCTCGACCAGTACGGGCCGACCGGGCCGCTGTTCATCGCGATCTTCCCCGCGATCGTCCTGTCGCTCACGTTGGTCGGAGGGTTCGTGGCGGCTCGCGTGGTCAACCCCGTCGGCTGGCTGCTGGAGCTGTCCGGGCTCGCTGCCGCGGTCGGCAGCTTCGGCGGGACGTACGTGAACTACGACCACGACATGGCGGCCGGGCTGCCCCTGGTGGTACCACTCGCCTGGCTGTCGAGCTGGACGCTCCTGCCCGCGATCGGGATGCTCCTGGTCTACGTCCCGATGCTGTTCCCGAGCGGCCGGTTCCTGGGGCCGCGGTGGCGGGCGCTGGGCCAGATCGGCCTGCTGGGCGTCGCGGGGACGATCGTGTCCGGCTTCACGCCGGGTCCGTTGTCGAGCACTCCGTGGATCGAGAACCCGGTCGGGATCCCCGGCGCGGGAGACGCGCTGGCGGTGGTCTGGACCCTGTCCAACCTTGCCACGCCATTCGTGTTCGGCGGTGCGGTGATCAGCGTATTCGTTCGTTATCGGCGGGCAGACACGGTCGAGCGCCAGCAGCTCAAGTGGTTCGGCCTCGTGGCCGGCATTGCCGTGGTGGCCTTCGTCATCGCCATCCCCAATGACGGGCCGGTGTCGGACATCGCCTGGGAGGTCGGCCTCGCCACGCTGGTGCTGCTGCCGGTGGCGATCGGGATCGCGATCCTCCGGTACCGCCTATGGGACATCGACCGGATCGTCAGCCGGACGATCGCCTGGGTCGTGATCACCACGATCCTGGCGGCCGTGTTCGCCGGCCTGATCGTGGGCCTGCAGGCGGCGCTGGCACCCGTGACCGCCAGCAACTCGCTCGCCGTGGCAGCCTCCACGCTGGTCGCGGCCGCCCTGTTCCAGCCCCTTCGCCGCCGGGTTCAGACGGCTGTCGATCGCCGGTTCAATCGGAGTCGCTACGATGCCGAACGCACGGTCGGCAGCTTCGCCGAGCACCTCCGGGACGTCACCGATCTGACCCAGATCAGCGACGGCGCGGTCGCGGCGGTCGTGCGGTCGCTCAGCCCAAACGGTGCCGCTGTCTGGATCCGATCACGGAGGGAAGGGGACGCATGACGCTCCTGCGGAGCCAGCCCGCGACGCTGCGCGGCGCTCTGGCCGCGACCGCGGATTCGGCCGTCCTCCCGGATGGCGTGGCGGTCTGGGTTCGTAACGTCTCGAACACGCCAGCTTCCGAGCTTTCGTAACGATGTCCGGACACGCACGCATGAGGATCTGGTCATGACCGCACTGACCCGTCCATTCCGGCGCCTGCGCGGCCGCCAGGCCGCCCCATCGGTCGGTGCTGCCGTCGCGGAACCGGCTCCGGTCACAGATGTGCCGTCCGGTATCGCGATCGACATCCCGCAGTCGGACCCGCTGTTCGCCTACCTCCAGGCGGCGCCGGGGCCCGTCGATCTCGCCAGGCTCGAGCTGGCCTCGCCGGCCCTCCAGGAGCTGCGGGATGGGGGCGTCGCCCTGGTGGTGCCGCTGGTCACCCAGGGCGAGCTGATCGGCACCCTGAACCTCGGTCCCCGGCTCTCGGAGCAGGACTACTCGACGGACGACCGCCGGCTGCTGGCCACGCTTGCCGCCCAGGCGGCGCCCGCGATCCGCGTCGCCCAGCTCGTCCGGGAGCAGGCGGCGGAGGCGGCCGAGCGCGAGCGGTACGAGCAGGAGCTGAAGGTCGCGCAGCTGATCCAGCAACAGTTCCTCCCGCGTGAGCTGCCGGACCTCCCCGAGTGGCAGATCGCGGCGTACTACGGCCCGGCTCGTGTCGTGGGCGGCGACTTCTACGACTTCATCGACCTGGGCGAGGGCCGGATCGGCGTGGTCGTCGGGGATGTCACCGACAAGGGCGTCCCCGCGGCGCTTGTCATGGCCCGCACCCATTCGATCATGCGTGCCGAGGCACCTCGGCTGATCGATCCGGGCAGGGTCCTGGCACGTGCCAACGAGCTGCTCGTGCCGGAGATGCCGGCGCGGATGTTCGTCACCTGCCTGTATGGCGTCCTCGAGCCCGCGACCGGCCGGTTCAGGTTCGCGAACGCCGGGCACAACCTGCCCTACGTGCGAACGACGGACGGCGTCATCGAGCTCCGCGCCACCGGGTTGCCGCTCGGGTTGCTGCCCGACATCAGCTATGAGGAGACCGAGGGAACGATCGCTGCCGGCGACGCGATGTTGCTGTACTCGGACGGCATCGTGGAGCAGCACGGGCCGGGGCGCGAGATGTACGGGTTCCCGCGGCTGCGAGAGGCGATGGCGACCGACGAAGCCGGCAGCCGCCTGCTTGACCGCCTGCTCGAGGGCCTGCACGCGTTCACCGGCGCGAGCTGGGAGCAGGAGGACGACATCACGCTCGTGACGCTTCGCCGGTCGGAAGGGCTGACTGCGGACTGGTCCGAGGAGCGGCCGGAGATCGAGCTCACCCGCGATGACGCCCCGCCGCCGAGCACGGTCAACGAGCCGCTGCTCGCGTTCACGATCGAGGGCGCGATCGGCAACGAGCGGGAAGCCATGCTTCGAGTCGCCGAGGCCGTGAAGCCGCTCAACCTCGCGCCACCCCGTCTGGAGCGCCTCAAGACCGCGGTTGCCGAGACGGTGATGAACGCGATCGAGTACGGCTCCCAGGGCGACCCGACCGTCCCCGTGGACGTCCGCGTCGACGCCGACGAGGCCGAGATCCGGGTCCGGGTCACCGATCGGGCTTTGTCCGGTCCCGTCCCCGATGTCGTGGCGCCGGATCTGGATGCCAAGCTCGACGGCCGCCAGAAGCCTCGCGGCTGGGGCCTGTTCCTGATCCGCCACATGGTCGACGGCATGGACGTGCACGCCGCGGACGGCCTGCAGACGGTGACCCTCACCCTCGCCCGGGACGGGCGCTGACCGACGGAGGTCCGACACATGGACGAACGACGATTGAACGTCGAGGTCACCACGGTCCCGGGGGAGGTAAAGCTCGCCATGCGCGGCGACGTCGATCTGGCCGCCGACGAGGCGCTCGCCACGGCCTACCAGACGGCTGCCGATGCCGGCTCCGGGCGCGTGGTCCTCGACTTCGCCCAGGTCGGTTACATCAACTCCACGGGCATCGCCCTGATCGTCCGGCTCCTGGCCGAGGCGCGCCGGGATCACCGGGAGGTGATCGCCATGGGCCTGTCGGAGCACTACCTCGAGATCTTCCGGATCACGCGCCTGTCCGACTACCTGACCATTGCCGACGCGTCCCCCGCGGCCGGCCAGCTGGAGGAAGCGACCCGATGAGCACCACCGTCGACATCGTCCCCGCCGCGAGCGCGACGATCCTGCGCGTCCACGGCGACATCACCGGGGCCAGCGAGGCGCCGCTCATGGATGCGTACGGGCAGGTCGCCACGGGCGTCCGCTCGATCGTCCTCGACTTCACCGATCTCGAGTACATGAACAGCGGTGGCATCGGATTGCTGGTTACGCTGCTCGTCCGTGCCCAGCGGGGCGGACAGAAGCTCCATGCGATCGGCCTGTCCGAGCACTACCGCCAGATCCTGGCCCTGACCCGCCTCGACGAGGCGATTGGCATCCACGACGACGAACGGGCCGCGCTGGCGGCTGCCTCGTCCTGACCCAAAGGATCGGAGGTTCGACATGTCCGCGTCCCCGTCCACCCCTCCCTCGAAGCGCCAGGACACTGATGCCTGGGCGCGGCCGGTTGCCCGGCTCTCGACCACGGCCACCGGCGCCGCCATGGACACCGTGACGGGACGAAAGGTCACGGGCCCGGTCCAGGGCTTCGGCCAGATGTGGCAGAAGACGTTCTCGGTCCGCCTTGACGGCGTCGACATGGCCCCCGAGGGCGTGGTCGCGTTCTGGAAGGAACGGTTTCCAACGTTCTGGCCCAAGGGCGCCCGCTTCTACGCTCCCCTGTCGGGGATCAAGCCGGGCGAGGTGGCGCTGCTCGAGGTGGCCCCCGTGCCCGGCTCACCGGTCAAGATGTCCACCGGCGTCATGGTCATCTACGCCGACGACGAGTCGTTCACGTTCATGACGCCCGAGGGGCACGCGCTGTCGGCCTGGATCACCTTCTCGGCCTACCGCGACGGCGACACGACCGTCGCCCAGGCGCAGGCGCTCGAGCGCACCAGCGACCCGTTCATCGAGCTTACCTACCTCTTCGGCGCGAACCGCGCCAACGACCGGTTCTGGGAGCGGACCTTGGAGAACCTCGCCGCGTCCCTCGGTGTCGCCGCGCCGGTCGTCGAGTCGCAGAAGGTGTGCGTGGACAAGCGCCGGCAGTGGCGCCATGTCCGCAACCTGCGCCACAGCGCCGCGGTCAACATGGCCGTCGGTACGGTGACGGCGCCCGTCCGCTGGGTGCGCCGGCGGCGCGCGACCGGCTGAAGGCCATCACCATGGCGGCATGAGCAGACGAACGCGGAGCAACGAGAGCGCATTCGATGCGATCGTGGTCGGCGGCGGACCAAACGGCCTCGCCGCCGCCATCGAGCTCGCCCGGGCCGGGCGCTCCGTCCGGATCTACGAGGCCGCCGATGTGGTCGGCGGCGGGTCGCGCTCGGCCGAGCTGACGCTACCGGGCTTCGTGCACGATCCGTGCTCGGCGGTGCACCCGCTGGCGCTGGCGTCGCCGTTCCTGCGCTCGCTCGACCTGGCGCGCCACGGCCTCGAGTGGGTCCAGCCCGAGGCGCCGATGGCCCACGCGCTCGCTCCGGGTCGGAGCGTGATCCTGGAGCGTGACCTCGACGCGCTCGACGACGCTGGATCGCTGGGACGCGATGCGGCCGCCTGGCAACGGCTGGTCGGTCCGCTGGTCCGCGAATGGGAGCGCCTGCTGCCGGCGCTGCTCGGCCCGGTGGTGCGGCCCCCGCGGCACCCGATCCTGATGGCCCGGTTCGGGTTGCCCGCCCTGCTGCCGGCGACGTCCCTCGCCCGGCTGGCGTTTCGCGACCCGGGGACCCGTGCCCTGTTCAGCGGCATGGCGGCCCACTCGATGCTCAGGCTCGGCCGGCCGCTGACGGCCTCGTTCGGGATCGTGCTGGGCGTGCTCGCCCACGCGGTCGGCTGGCCGCTGGCCCGCGGTGGCAGCGGGCGCATCGTGGCCGCGCTGGAGGCCGAGGCGCGCGGGCTCGGCGTGGAGGTCGAGAGCGGGCGGAGGGTCCGGTCGCTGGCGGAGCTGCCCCCGGCACGCGCCGTGCTCATGGACCTGACGCCGCGACAGGTCGTGGAGATCGCCGGCGAGCGCCTGCCTGACCGCTACCGGGACGCGCTCGGCCGCTATCGGTACGGGCCCGGGGTGTTCAAGGTCGACTGGGCGCTCGACGGGCCGATCCCGTGGCTAGACGCGGGGACGGCGCGGGCGGCGACGGTCCATATCGGCGGCACGATGACCGAGGTCGCAAGCGGCGAGGACACGGTCACTCGGGGCCGCGTTGCCGATCGACCGTTCGTCCTTCTGGTCCAGCCCACGCTTGCCGATCCGTCGCGGGCTCCGGCGGGCAAGCACGTCGGCTGGGCGTACTGCCACGTCCCCCACGGGTCGGACGAGGACATGACGACCGCGATCGAGTCGCGGGTGGAGCGGTTCGCGCCCGGGTTCCGGGACCGGATCCTGGGGCGGGCGACCCGGAACGCCACCGAGATGGAGGCGTACGACGGGAACTACGTTGGCGGCGACATCAACGGCGGGGTCCAGGACGTGCGTCAACTGCTGTTCCGCCCGGTCATGCGCTGGAACCCGTACACGACGCCGGACCCGGGACTCTATCTCTGCTCCTCGTCGACGCCACCGGGCGGCGGCGTCCACGGAATGAGTGGGTTCCACGCGGCGCGCGCGGCGCTGCGCGCTCTCGGTTAGGCGGGCCATGGGCGGACACGCGCTCACTCGATCCCCAGGAACCGATCCACCAGGCGGCGCTTCCAGAACGTCCGGATCAGCAGCAGCCAGCCCACGACGGCCATCGCGACCAGCAGCATGTCCCGGGGACCGGGCAGGCTGAACGAGAACCAGTCGCGCGCGAACGGCAGCAGGAGCAGCACAATGAACCCCACGCCAAGCGTCAGCGCGAGTGCCGCTGGGCGATGGTCATCGGTCACGGTCTCCACGACCGCGAACCATGGGATCGGCGGCTCCACGAACAGGATCAGGAACAGCCCCGCATATACGAGGTATGCGGTCAGCGCCGTTCGGGCGGCGTCCAGGCTGGCCGGCGTGAACGACCCCGCGAGCACCAGCGACCCGTAGAACACGAACAGGCCCATCAGACTGGAGACGACGGCCGCCGGGACCACGAACCGTGCCAGCGTCCGATCGAGCGGGTCCCGGATCCGGCGCCCCGGCTGTGCCCAGACCGCGAGCAGCGCGCTCGGGATGCCCACCGTGAACATCGTGAGCGCGGATGCGTTGCGCAGCTCGATCGGAAACGTGATCACGACCAGCGAGCTCACGACGACCAGACCGACGGTGGCGATCCGGGTGAGGAACAGCTTGAGGATGTCCTGCATCCCGTTGAGGATCCGCTGTCCCTCGCCGACGGCCTGAGCGACGGCCGCGAACGAGTCCTGCATCAGCACCAGGTCGGCGACGCCTCGGGTGGCCTGGCTGCCGCTGCCCATGGCGATCGCGAGGTTGGCCTTCTTGAGTGAGAGCACGTCGTTCACGCCGTCGCCGATCATCGCGACGTAGTGGCCGCGAGCGCGGAGCGCTTCGACAAGCCGCTCCTTCTGCGCGGGCGTGATCCGCCCGAACACGGTGGTCTCGGCCGCAACCCTGCCCAGCGCCGCGTCGTCGAGGTCGGTCAGGTCCGGACCAGTGATGGACGCTACGTCGGTGAGCCCCGCCTGGCGGGCCAGCGCGGTGACCGTGTCCGGGTCGTCGCCCGAGATGATCTTGACCTGCACGCCCGCGTCCCGGAAGGCACGCAGGGTCGCCTCGGCCTCGCCGCGCAGCTCGTCGGCGAGCGCGACCAGACCGAGCGCCCGCATGCCGGCCGGCAGCGTGGCCGAAGCCTCGTCCTCGTGCACGGTCAGCTCGCGGGCATCGGGGTGGGTGGCCACCAGCAACACTCGCAGGCCGCGATCGGCCCAGGCGGCGCTACGCGCCGCAATCTCCTCCCACGCGGCCGGTCGTTCGCGGGGGCCGGTGGCCAGGTAGGGCTCGAGGAACGTGGGCGCGCCCAGCGCGACGATGCCAGGCTCGCCCGACTCGAGCGCGACGGCGCTCCACTTGCGGGCCGATGAGAAGGGCACCTCACCCGCGAGCCGTCGCGGAGCGGCGGGCCAGCGTCCCGCGATCGCCTCCGTCGTCCGGTTGCGCGACGTTGCCGACGCGGCCAGCGCGGAGACTGCCGCGATGACGTCTTCTTCGCCGGCCCCGCCGAGCCCCGTCACGGCCGCGACCTCCAGCCGGTTCGCTGTGAGCGTGCCGGTCTTGTCGAGGCACAGCACGTCCACGTGGCTCAGCGATTCGATCGCGTTCGCCTGCTGGACCAGGGCACCGAATCGGAGAATCCGGATTGCGCCCAGCGCATAGGCGACGGCGATCGACACGAACAGCCCGTTGGGCACCAGCCCTGCGAGCAGCGTCGCGTCCGCGACCACGTCCCCAAGCACCGAAGACTGGACGACGCCGCGCAGGACCAGCAGCAGCTCGAGGTACAGCACGATGCCGAGCACCACGCGGATGACGAGGTTGACCTCGACCTGCAGCGGCGTGACCACGCGCCGGAACGAGCGGGCGCCGGCCGTGATCTGGGTGGCGAAGCTCGCGGTCGACACCTTCTCCACGACGTACCGCCCGGAGCCGCTGGTTGCGTACGATCCGCTGAGCACCTCGTCGCCCGGCCCCTTCGCGACGACGTCGCTCTCGCCGGTCAGCTGCGATTCGTCAACGCCGATCGAGCCAGTGCGGAGGCGACCGTCGAGCACCACCTGGTCGCCGGCATCGAGGACCACCAGGTCGCCCAGGACCAGGTCCTCCGGTGGCAGGTGGACGACCGAACCGTCACGCACCGCAGCCGCGGTGGGGCGCGTCAGGAGCGCGATCCTGTCGAGCGTTCGCTTGGCGCGGATCTCCTGGACGATGCCCACCACCACGTTGGTGGAGATGACACCGAGCGAGACGAGCGCATCGACCGGCCGGCCGACAATCACCAGCGCGATCCCGAGGGCGAACAGGATGTCGTTGACGAACGTGAAGACGTTCTCGCGCAGGATCTGGACGTAGGTCCGGGTGGTCGGCGGAAGAGCGGTGTTGCCCAGGCCGCCCGCTCGCCGCCGCTCGACCTCGGCCGAGGACAACCCCGCGTCAGGTGTGGGCGGCAGCTCGGGAGCCGCGATCGTGTCGCCTGTCACGCTCGTCACCCCCCGAGCATACGTGCCGAACCGGAGCCCTCGGTGGGCGCCGGTTCGGTCAGCGCCAGGCCGGCCGGGCCACGTCCGGGTAGAGGCGAACCCGCCGATACGGCTCTCGGCCACGGGACCGGGAGACGAGGTTTGCACGCTCCGCCATCTGGTGCTGGAGCCGCCGGATGTAGGCGTTCTGCGGCGCCAGCTCGACCGGCTCCTGCTGCTTCATCACCAGGCCGATCGCCTGCTGGGTCTCGCGCATCGCGGCCTCTCGGGGGTCGACCTCGAGCGAGAAGATCGACGTCAGCGAGGCCTGCATCTGGGCGATCGTGTTCGATTTCAGGACGTAGACGGGCATCGCCCGCTCCTCGGCCTCTCGGATCGCCGGCGGCTTCTGGCGGTACTCGCTGCGGAGCGTCATCGCGACGTCAGCCTCGTCGACCTCGCGGGCCACGATCACGGGCAGCTGCAGGTCGCGGATCGCCTGCTCCAGGCGCTTGCGGCTGATCCCGTGTGGGTACACGCGGAGCGTCGGCAGCGTGCCGCCCTCGACCTCGAGCACGGAGCCGTCCGAACCGGCTGACGGCGCATCGCCGGCGACATCGCCCCGACCATCATGGCCGTTCTCGCCCGGGACGAGGAGCGCCAGCTGGCGCTCCTCCTCTGCCTCGAGCTCGGCCGCGTTGACCGGCCGGGTGCCCTCGTCCTCGCGGAGCGCGTTGAGCGCCTTGTCCGCCTCCGCGCGCCACGCCTGCTGGCGCTGCAGCTCGCGGGCGTCGCGAGCCGCCAGCCCGGCCGCCGATGCCGCGACCGCCTCCGCGCGCTCCAGCGGACCGCGATCGGCGATGCCGCCGGCCACGAACGTGCCCGGCGGGGGTACCGCGAACCGCTCGCCGGGAAGGACGCTCAGCGGACCCGGTCGGTCACCCTCCTGGCTGCGTGTGCCGCGCTCGGACCCTCGATCAGGCGCGCCCCCGCGACCAGCGCGCCAGCCGCCGGACGGGCCGGGACGGAAGCCCGGACGCGCCGGCAGCCGATCGTCGCCGGCATACCCGGTCCGGTACGTCGACGAACCTCGCCAGGCGGGCTCGCGGCCCCAGGCGCCGGCGCCGGAACCGGTCAGGCCGCTGAAGCGGTCGCCGCCCAGCGCCTCTCGCGCCGACGGCTTCGGACGTGACTGCGAGCGATGCACGCCCTCCTCGTCCCGCCAGCGAAGCTCGGGCGTCACCGGTTCGCCGAGCAGCATCGCATCGACCGTCGCCGCAACATCGGCGTGGACCGTGACCCGCTCGCGGTCCTGGATCTCGACGATGACATCGAACGTGGGCGGCGCCTTCCGCTCGAGCACGCTCTTCTGGGTGCGTCGCCGCCGAGCCTCCTCGTCACCCAGCGTCACGCTCTGGATGCCGCCGATCAGGTCGGACAGGGTCGGGTTGAGCATGAGGTTGTCGAGATTGTTGCCGTGGGCCGTGCCGATCAGCTGGACGCCGCGCTCGGCGATCGTCCGGGCCGCATGCGCCTCGAGCTCGGTGCCGATCTCGTCGATGACGATGACCTGGGGCATGTGGTTCTCGACGGCCTCGATCATCACCTCGTGCTGGAGGGACGGCGTCCGGACCTGCATCCGACGGGCCTTGCCGATCGCTGGATGGGGGATGTCGCCGTCGCCTGCGATCTCGTTCGAGGTATCGACCACGACCACCCGCTTGCGCTGCTCGTCGGCCAGCACCCGGGCAGCCTCGCGGAGCATCGTGGTCTTGCCGATCCCGGGACGACCCATGATCAGGATCGACTTGCCGGTCTCGACGTAGTCGGAGATGATCTCGATCGTCCCGTACACCGCTCGCCCGATGCGGCAGGTCAGCCCGACGATCTTCCCGTTGCGGTTACGGATCGCGCTGATTCGGTGGAGCGTGCGCTCGATACCGGCCCGGTTGTCGTCGCCGAAGCTGCCGATATGGTCAACCACGTACGCGACATCGTGCTCCACGACCTCGCGGTCGAGCAGCGTCACCTCGGCGGCCGGATAGCGCGCCTCGGGACGGCGGCCGAGGTCGAGCACGACCTCGATCAGCGTCTCGCGATCGGGCAGTGCGTGGATCGCCTCCACGATCTCGGGCGGCAGGGCCGCCAGCAGGACGTCGAGGTCATCCATCGTCTCGCGCCGGCGCTCGGCGGCAGCCCACCCGGGCGACTTGATCGAGCCGTCGTCGGCGTTGCCCGGAGCAACGTGCGTGGTCATCGGGTCGTCGTGCGTGGTCATCGGACGCCCGCCGGAACCAGCCGCGGCTCGGCGACGCGGACCAGCGTCTCCTTCATCAGCAGCGTGACGGTGGCGACCGGCTCGAACCCCTCGTCCGCGAGCCGCCGGTCGAGCGGCAGCTCGTAGGTCCGGACGGCGGCAAGCACCCCCTGGCGCAGGCTGTTGGAGGGGTCCGCGCGAGCGGCGATCACGCCGAGGGCATACCGAATCAGTGGCACCGCGTCGGCCTCGGGCCTGGCCATGACCTTCAGGTAGTGCGGCTGATCCTCCTTGGCCACGCCGACCTGCACCAGCGCGTCGATCTGGGTGCCGTCGCGACCGCCGCGGGGCGCCTCCATCACGAATGCATCCACGTCTGCGAAACGGAGGATCGGTGCCAGCGACGAACGGGGCACCCTCCAGTCACGACCCTGGCGCTCCCAGTCGGCGATCCGGACCGACTCGATACGCTGCACGGGCGCCGGTGTGACCGAGGTGTACAGACGCGACAGGGCGACCGCATCCAGCGGCGACGCCGGCCGGATGCAGGCGTCGCGTGCCACCGGCTCGGCCATCGGGGCGGGCAGCTCCCGGCCGCGCTCGCGGAACAGCACGTGCTCGTCCCCGAAGCGGATGAAGCCTGCCTGCATGAACAGCTCGACGTTGTCGTCGACGTCGACGCACGCCACATGAAACCGGACCGCGCCGCGCTTGGCGCCATCCCGCAGCAGGTGCTGGATCAGACGGAAGCGCACGTCGCCCGCATCCATGTCGCCCACGGCATCGAGCTCGACCACGGTCCACTCGTCCCGCGGGCTGTCGCGCTCCACGCGCAGCAGGCCGGCGATCTGGCCGTCGCGGTCGAACACGTACAGCACGTCGTGGGGGCTGAACGCACCCAATGGCAGCCGGAACAGGCTGAACACGCCGATTCGCGGATTGGTCACCGGCAGCCCGAGCGATCGCGTCCGGTCGCCGTCCGCCTGTGCCAGCCGGGACAGCTCGCCCAGGGCGGCCAGATCGGTCAGCCGCGCCGCTCGAACCTTGCTTGCGCTCTTCGCCATCGGCTTACCGTCCCTGGTGGGAGCGCCGCGTCGGATGCGGCCGTCGCCCCACGCCCTCACCCGGGTCTGCGTGCTCGGACGCCATCGCCATGAGCAACCGATGGAACCGGGTCTCGCCCGCGAGCTCGGGATGGAACGAGGTGGCAATCACGTTCCGCTCCCGGACGGCGACGATCCGGCCGTCATCAAGTCGTGCCATCACGTTGACGCCGGGGCCCACGCGTCCGATCACCGGGGCACGGATGAACACCGCGTGGACCGGCTGCGACCCAAGCACGGGCACCTCGAGCTCGGTCTCGAACGAGTCGAGCTGCCGCCCGAAGGCGTTGCGCTCCACCGTCACGTCGAGCACCGGGAGCACCGGCGCCTCATCGCCGTCGATCTCCCGGGCCAGGACGATCATGCCCGCGCACGTCCCGAGCACCGGCGCCCCCCGTTCGATCAGCTCAAGGATCGGATCGCGGAGACCCCAGCGGTCGATCAGGCGGCGCATCGTGGTGCTCTCGCCGCCCGGGATGATGAGACCGTCGACGTCGTCGAGCTGACCTGGCAGCCGGACCTCGACCGCGGCAGCGCCGATCCCGCGCAGGACGGACACGTGCTCCGCGAAGGCTCCCTGCAGGGCGAGCACCCCGATTCTCACGCCACCGGCCTCCGGGTAATCCCGGGCCTCCCCGCCGTCGCCTACCAACCGCGGACCGCGAGCCGCTCCTGCTCGGGGATGGCTTCCATGGCGAGCCCGCGCATCGGCGCCCCCAGGCCCTTGCTGACCTCCGCGATGATCTTCGCGTCCTGGTAGTGGGTGGTGGCCTGGACGATGGCGTTCGCCATCCGGGCCGGGTCCTCGCTCTTGAAGATCCCCGAGCCCACGAACACGCCCTCGGCACCCAGCTGCATCACGAGCGCGGCGTCGGCCGGGGTGCTGATCCCACCGGCCACGAAGTTGACCACCGGGAGGGTGCCCTGCTCGGCCACGTCCCGGACCAGCTCGTACGGCGCCCCAAGCTCCTTGGCTGCCACGAACAGCTCGTCCTCGCGCATGCCCCCGAGCCTGCGGATCTCGGCCAGGACGTCGCGCAGCTGGTGCACGGCTTCGACCACATTGCCGGTGCCGGCCTCGCCCTTGGTCCGCATCATCGCCGCGCCCTCATTGATCCGGCGCAGCGCTTCGCCCAGGTTCCGGCAGCCGCACACGAACGGGACCTTGAACGCGTGCTTGTCGATGTGGTTGCGCTCGTCGGCGGGGGTGAGGACCTCGGACTCGTCGATGTAGTCCACGCCCAGCGCCTCGAGGACCTGCGCCTCGACGAAGTGGCCGATCCGGGCCTTGGCCATCACCGGGATGGACACGGCGTCCATGATCCCCACGATCATCGACGGGTCGGACATGCGGGCGACGCCGCCGGCCGCGCGGATGTCGGCCGGGACGCGCTCGAGCGCCATCACGGCGACGGCGCCGGCGTCCTCTGCGATCTTGGCCTGCTCGGGGGTGACGACGTCCATGATGACGCCGCCCTTGAGCATCTGGGCGAGGCCCTTCTTGGTGGCCCAGGTGGAGGTTTCGGTCATGGCTGGCAGGGCTCTCCGAGAGGACGCGTGAGTGGTCGGCCGGCCGGCTGGCCCCGGGGTCGTCGCCCGTTCGAGCGGGTTCGGCCCGACGTCACCCGACGATTATCGCACGGCACCCGGCAAAGCCCCAGCGCACGCGGGACCTCGACGGGCATGCCCCGAGTTCTATCGGACGAGCGTTCGAACGACCCCCGACATCAAGGTCGTCGCGCGCCGTGCCGACGTCGGCGACAGCCGCGACAGGGCCTCGACGAGGCCGAGCACGTCCTCGTCCGGCAGCCCGTCGAGCAGCTTGACCAGGCGCATGATCGTGTCGTCGGGCACCTCGCCCAGGAGCCGCAGGGCCCGCTCCAGCTCGGTCGGCTCGAGACGCGAGACGAGACCGACGGCGCGATCGAACAGGCGCACGAACACCAGGAACGTCGACAGCCAGTCGCGCAGCCTGAGCAGGTCCGCGTCCCCGGGGTGCCGCCGGAGCGCGACGGCCGTGTCACCCAGCGTCTGCTCGAGCACGACGATGATCGGATCGCCCTCGCGGACCTTGCGCTCGGCGACGACCCTCCCGAACCAGCGCCAGTGGTCGCCGATCGCCATGTAGGCCGCGCCGGCCGGACCCCGGCGGCCGACCCGTCTCGGCTCGGCGACCCGCTCGACCAGCCCCCACGCCTCGGCCTCGGCGAGGGCCAGGCTCGCCGCCCGATGGCTCAGGTTGAGCGCCTCGCGAACCTCGCGCTCGGTCAGCGGCTCCTGGCGTGCCATGAGGTAGGCGTGGACTCGGGCGATCGCGGGTGCGACACCCCAGGCGGCACCCATCTCGCCCCACGCATCGGCGAGACGGAGCCGGATCTCCTCGGCGATGGGTGATGCGGGACCTGTGGGCAGCCCCTCGGAGCGAGCCGGTTCGGTCACGAGCGGATCGTACTCCAGCGAATAAACGTGCGCCTTGACAGCAGCACGAATCTCTCCGCGGCGGGCCGGGCGCGAGGGAGGCGAGACGGGCGGATAGGGGACGACGGTGACCCGTCGATCGGCGTCGCGCGGTACGCTTGGCGAGCACCTTCCGGAGGAACGATGCCCGATACGTCCGCGACCGGTGACGTCCGGCCGGCCGAAACCCGCGAACAGCTCCTGGTCCAGCATGACGAGGCGCGGCAGCGGCGCAACGCTGCGGCCGTCGGCAGCCGCGAGTGGGAGCAGGCGTCCAGCGACGTCGGCCGGATCGAGGTCGAGATCGCCCGGATCGAGCGGGCGATGGACCCGCCGAGGGTCTGACAAGGAGCCAGCCGCCGAGACCCCGGTCGCCTTCCCAACCCTGCGGGCCGCCCCTGCCAGCGGTCCTGTTATCGTTCGGCCGATGGACGGCGTCGTGCTCGTGCTGAACCAGAACTACGAGCCGCTGAACGTGTGCAACATCCCGCGGGCGTTCCGGCTGGTGTTCGGCTCCAAGGCCGAGGTGATCGAGTACAACCACGCCGAGATCCGGACGGTCCGGACCGTGTACAAGGCGCCATCGGTCATCCGCCTCCAGCACCACATCAAGCGCCCGCGCCCTCGCGTGAAGCTGACCCGGCGCGAGATCTTCAGCCGGGACCGGAACACCTGCCAGTATTGCGGTCGCCAGTCAAACGACCTCACCCTGGATCACGTGCTGCCGCGCCATCGGGGTGGCGGTCACACCTGGGAGAACCTGGTCGCCGCGTGCAAGCCGTGCAACCACCGCAAGGGCGGGCACACCCCCGAGGAGGCGCGCCTGCGACTGGTGCGGGCGCCGTTCGAGCCGCGCAGCGACCTGTACTCGCTGTTTACGCCGTACCTCGCCGACACGCGCAACGAGGCCTGGAGGACGTACCTGTTCCTCGGGCGCAACTGAGCGGAGCCATGGCCAACCTGGCCGGAGCGGCGTCGCGCCGCGGCCCGGAACTGAGCGATCGGCTCGAGCGGGCCATTCCCGCGGGTGTGCGCTCGCTCCTCGAGGAGCTTCATCGCTCCGGGCACGCCGCGTACCTGGTCGGTGGCTCGCTCCGGGACGTGATGATGGACCGCCGGCCCGTCGACTGGGACCTGGCCACCGATGCTCGACCCGATCGGCTGGTCGCCTTGCTCCATGGTGCCGTGTACGAGAACCGATTCGGCACCGTCGCCGTTCGACGCGACGAGGGCATGTTCGAGATCACGACCTTCCGGATTGAGCACGAGTACGCGGACTTCCGTCGACCTCATCGGGTGCAGTTCGGCGACGATGTCGTCGCGGACCTCGCCCGGCGCGACTTCACCATCAACGCGATGGCCTGGGGCCGCGGAGCCAGCCCGAACGCCGACACGTACGAGCTGGTCGATCCGTTCGCGGGCCTCGACGATCTGGCGAGCCGGCGCCTGCGCGCCGTCGGCGATCCCGACGCACGGTTCCGCGAGGATGCCCTGCGCATGATCCGCGCCGTCCGACTTGCCGCCGTGCTCGAGGTCGAGATCGAGCCCGCCACGCTGGGCGCGATCTCGTCCAACGCGTCGCTCGTCGCCCACCTGTCCGGCGAGCGAATTGGTGGTGAGCTGGCCAAGCTGCTGGCCGCGCCACGACCGTCGATCGGGCTGCGGATCGCACAGGAGACCGGCGTGCTGGAGGTCCTCTCGCCCGAGCTCGCGGCGCAGCGCGGGATCGCGCAGAACAAGGTGCCCGGCGAGGATCTCTGGGACCACACCCTGGGTACGGTCGACGCGGCGCCCGCAGACCGGCCGGTCGTCCGGCTCGCGGCGCTCCTCCACGACATCGGCAAGCCGGCAACGCTCGACGATGGCCGGTTCCATCACCACGACGCGGTCGGGGCCCGTCAGGCCGACGCGCTCCTCCGACGCCTGCGCTACCCGCGGGCCGCAGCCGACGAGGTGACGAACCTCATCCGGCATCACATGTTCCCGATCGATCCAGACGCGACCGACGCCGCAGTCCGGCGGTTCATCAAGCGCGTCGGTCGGGAGCACGTCGACGCACTGTTCGAGCTCCGACGCGCCGATGACATCGGAAGCGGGATGCCACCTGACGACCCGGATGTGCGAGGCCTCCGGACCCGCGTGGATGCGGAGATCGAGGCTGAGGCCGCCCTCGACCGGTATGCCCTGCGCATCGATGGAAACGACCTGATCCGCGAGCTCGGGCTGGAGCCGGGACCTACGCTCGGGCGGATCCTCAACGCGCTGACGGACCAGGTCATCGCGGACCCGGCGCTCAACGATCGGGGGTCGCTGCTGCTGCTCGCCCAGGGCATGCTCGCGGACGCCGGGCCGGCGCCGTCATGATCGAGCTGCTGCTGCAGGCGGAGCGGGCGCTGTCCGTCGGACTTGTCCACCAGGCCGAGGGGCTGTATCGCCAGGTCTCTGACGCCGATCCCCGGAACGCGATCGCCGTGGTCGGTCTGGCGCGGGTAGCGCTCGAACGCGCCGACGACGCGGAGGCCTACCGGCAGGCGCGGCGCGCGCTGTCGATCGATCCGGAGAACGTGGCGGCAATTCGGCTCGTGGCCCGGCTGGACGAGGTGTTTGCGTATCGTGGCCAGCCCCTGCCGGGCCTCGAGCCACCGGCCGGCCAGGGCCCACCCGTCCCGCCGGACGCCGAACCCGCCACCCTGATCGGACCGCGTCCTTCCGGGACGCCGTCGGCCACAGCATCGGTGATGGCGGCGCCCGCGGGAGCAGCCCCGTTACCGGCGCGTTCGGGCCCGGACCTCGAACGTGGTTCGGAACCGCCGGCAGGCAAGGTGCAGGCAGGCGGCGAGGCACCATCCTTCGTCCCGCCGGCTCCCTCCGTGCCAGGCCGAGTGACGGAGCCCATGCCCCCCATCTCCACATCCGCTCCGCCGGCTCGGCCCGTCCCCCCACGCCGACGCAGCATCATCGATCGGCTGCTTGGGAGGAATTGCACATGAAGATCCTCGTCACCGGCGGCGCCGGCTATGTCGGCGGCGTGTCCGTCGAGGCGATCCTCGCGGCCGGCCACGAGGTTGTCGTCCTCGATGACCTGTCCACCGGTCATCGAGGGATCCCTCACGCGGACGCGTCGCTCGTGGTGGGCTCGTACGGTGACGAATCCGGCGTCCGTGACCTCCTCGAGCGGGCTGCCGTCGACGCGATCCTCCACTGCGGAGCGAGGTCGCTGGTCGGGGAGAGCATCCAGGAGCCGGCGAGGTACTACCGGGAGAACGTGGCCGGAGGCATCGCACTGCTCGAGGCTGCCCGGGCGGCCGGTGTCCGGCGCTTCGTGTTCTCGTCCACGGCCGCCGTGTACGGAACCCCCGACGCCACGCCCATTCGCGAGGACGCGCCGCTGCGTCCGATCAACCCGTACGGCGAGACGAAGCGTACCTTCGAGGGTGCCCTGCGCTGGTACGGGGAGGCCTACGGCTTCCGGAGCGTGATCCTCCGCTACTTCAACGTGGCCGGCGCGACGGAGCGGCTGGGCGAGGTCCACCGTCCCGAGACGCACCTGATCCCGAACATGCTGATCGCCTCCGAAGGGGGACCGCCCCTCACCCTGTTCGGGAGCGACTACCCGACACCGGATGGCACCCCGATCCGCGACTACATCCACGTCGCCGACCTGGCCGACGCGCACGTCGCCTCGCTGGAGGCAACCGCGTCAGGCGATCCTCGAACCGGACCCGTCGGCGGGGAGGCCGCGCTGCGGCCGCTCGTCTGCAACCTCGGCACGGCCTCCGGGTTCTCCGTCCGCGAGGTGCTCGCCGCCGGCGAACGGGTGGTCGGGCGGCCCATCCCGCATTCGGTCGGCCCGCGGCGAGCCGGTGACCCGCCGGTGCTGGTGGCGGCGAACGAGCGGGCCCGCGAGACCCTCGACTGGGCGCCTCGCCGGTCGACCCTCGACGAGATGATCGGGTCCGCCTGGACCTGGCGGCGCGCCCACCCCGGCGGCTACGCCGACTGAACCCTCCTGGCGTCACGCTGCCGGGAGCGGGCGGTCGGATCCGCCCATCCGGCGGTCAGGGCACCACCAGGTGAACCGGGTTGCCCTGGACGGAGACCTGCCACGTGGTCGTGTCGTTGCCGCCGCTGGTGACCGTGTACTGGATCTGCCACCAGCCACCCCTCCAAAGGCCGCTCGACCCGTAGGTCGAGGCGAGTGGGATGCTGATGCGGAGCCAGGTGTTGTTGGTGGCCTGGTTGCTGTTGTACGTGGTGACGAACTGGCTGACGCCGGTGTGCGGGCCGCACGGGCTGGTCCCGGTTTGGTTCACGCAGTTCGAATCCGTGGTGTAGTTGAAATTGACTGGGTGCGGCGTCCCGCCATCGGGGCTCAACACCTGGAGGGTGCCGTTGCCGCTGATGTCGCCTGCGTCGAACAGGTCAATCAGCGCCGTCTTCCCCGCCCCCGTCGCCTGGTCGATCTTGGCCAGGTAGAACTGCTGGATCCCGCCGTTGCTGGCGCTGTAGGCGAGGTTGTTGTAGACGGTCATCCGGCCGTTGCCGTAGATCTGCGGCGTGCCGCCGCCCACGGCCTCGATCGCCCACATGTTCTCGGCGTTCGTGTCGTTGTTGATCGACGAGTCCGCGCTGCTGTTGGGCGGGTGCGTCTTCGACGTCTGGATCTGAAGGACGTATGTGCCACCAGCCAGGCTGCCGGTCGGCAGCGTCCACCACGTGTTGTGTTTGGCGTCGCAGCTGTCGGTTGCGCCTGAGGGGCCCGACCCATTGGCGACGTTGGGCGCCGTGTTGGCAGGGTCGTAGCCTTTCTGGTTCTCGAACAATGCGCCGGACGTGTACGCCTGGGTCCATGTGGTGGGGAGCCCGAGCTTCCCGTTCGTGTTCCACAGGGTGTAGTAGGTGGAGACGGGCGTGCCGCTGCCACCGATCCAGTGGTCGCCGACGCCCAGGTACGCCAGCGCCATTTCTTCCCATCGCACAGAACCCAGGGTCGAACACCCTGACGGTCCCGCCGGACGGGAGTTGGACGGCGTAGCGGTAGCCCTGCGGGTCGTAGTTGACATTGTTGGCGCCCCCGTTGTTGGCGGGTGCGTAGGCGTCGCCGTTCCCCTGGTCGCCGCCCTTGGTGATGATCGCGCCCCAGTCGCCCTGACTGTTCAGGAACGTGCCATCCGGGTCCGTCACGCCGGGCGTCGTCGTCATCGTGGTGGTCGTGGTGTCCGTGTGCGAGTAGACGGTCACGAGCAGCGTGTTCAGCGACAGGGTGCCGCACCCGGACCCCTTCAGGTAGGTCAGGCGCACCTGGAAGCTTGTTGTTGGCGAAGTCCCCGGCCGCCCACGTGTGGTTGTTGCCCCAGGCAGCCAGATCGGACGCCGAGCCGAGTGTGTAGTTGACGTTGTTGTCCCTCGTCAGGTTGTTCGTCGCCAGCGGCGCATTGGCCCAGTTGCTGCCGTTCCACGACACCTCGGCCTGCACCTTGCATGCGGAAGACGTCGTGCTGACCTTCGCGTTGAACGAGACGACGAGGCCGTCCAGCGCGGAGCCGCTGATGCTCGGGATCCTGAGCTGGGACCACTGCTGCTGCTGCCCGTTGCTGGAGGACGTCGTGAAGCTGCTCGTGCCGGTCGCCCACCCGTTGTTGGGGTTCGACCACGCGCCAGTGCTCGATGTGTAGCCGGGTCGGGAGGCGTCCGTGTACGGCGTGGGCTCCGTCTTGACCGTGTTCACGCTGAAATCGCCAACGCCGTAGTAGGCGAGCGGGCTGCCCATCGGGACGGGCAGGACGTAGACCCCCTTGGACGACCGGGTCACCGGGAACGAGGTGATCCCGACGACGCGCGCGAAGAACGCGGGCACGTTGGCACTGATCGTCACGTCAAGCTGGCGCGGATCGCTTGCGTCCTGGACCGGCGTGACGGTCACGTCCCCACCATCCGGGTAGCCGTTCTCGGTTGCCGACGTCCTGGCCACCGAGTACGCGGTCGTCGTGTCGCCCGGAAGGTAGACAGCGCCGGCCAGGGCGGCCGCATCGGCGGCCCGCTGGACTTGGAGGGTGGCGACCCAGTAGAACGAGATGTCGACCACGATGGCGCACAGCGCCACGAACAGCATGATCGAGAGCGCGAATATGACGGCGACCTGGCCGCGGGACCGTAAGCGTGCGCGGGAATCCGAGTGGTGGGCGCGCCGCAGCTGTGTGATCGAGGGCATTTGTCGTCCCTACTGGTTGGTCGGGTTGAGGTTCATCACGGTCTTGTCCGACATGGTCAGCGACGACCAGCTGGACCCCCCGAAGAAGCCGATGATCCCGCCGAGCGACGTCTGGAATGGGTAGTGGTACGTGAGCGAGACGCCGAGCGCATCGGCGCCGACCCCGTTGTTCCGGGTGCAGGGCGCCCAACCGGTTGATGTCTGCCTGAAGTCAAGGGCTCGGCCGTCCACCGTGGGCCCGCCGCCCACGTCCAGCGACCACACGTTGGCGTTGCCGGTCGGAGTTCCGTCGCTCTTGGCCCGGTACACCGTGATCGTGCTGATCCGCGTAATGTCGATGGGCGAACCCGGCGATTCGCAGGACGCGCTCGACAGCGGCCACGATCGGTGCGTCGAAGTTCGGCGTGCTGCACGGGTAGTCGGCAGAGCCGTTGCCGAGGGAGGCACCCGTGCGGGCGCCCTCACGGGTGGCGTAGGTCAGGGTCTGGTCGTGGGTGAACGCGATCCCGAACTCGAGCATCCCGAGCAACAGGATCATGAACACCGGGACCAGCATCGCGAACTCGACGACGCTCTGGCCCCGCTGTTCACCCCACCGATGCCGCCCGGCGCGCGAGCGGATCGAGAGCGGCCGCGCTGCCAGAGGCCCGCTCACAGCACGGGTTCCATCCGCATGGCGTTGGACTGGGTCAGCGTGGTGCCGGATCCGCCGAGGGAGACGAGGTTCGCGAGGGGCGTGACCCAGGTGTGCCGGTACTCGATCTTCACGCCGATCGTGTCCACCGTGGCATGGCCGGGCAGGCAGCCGCCGAGCACATCGCCGGCAAGGACGTTGCAGCGGCGTCCGCCGGGTAGGTCAGGTCCCCTGGATCGGCGGAATACGGAACGGTCAGCGCGTCACCGTTGGGCAGGGTGCAGGTCGTGGAGCCGGTCCGCGTGTAGATGTTCTCCTGCCCGCCATACACCGCCCCGTTCTGGTCCGACCGGTAGATGACGACCTCGACGATCCGCGACGGGTCAGCGGGTGCCGTGACGTCGCTCTCGATCTGCCGAAGGATCACGCAGTCGGCGGCCGAAGCGTTCCCGGCCTCGGCTGCAATGAGCGTGGCATCCCGCGTTGCATGCCCAATGGACAGCAGCGCATTGAACATGAACGAGAACTCGAGCAAGCCCATCATCATCGTGATCAGGATCGGGAACACGAGGGCGAACTCGACCAGCGCCTGCCCACCCTGTCGGATCCTCGAGGCGCCCTCGTCCCGTCCCGTGGGAACGATGCGTAAGGCGGTAGGTACGGCTCATCGCCGGCGCGCTCCCTCTTGCACGATGGGTACGCACGACTAGGCAGCTGGGCACGGAATCGATGTGACCGACATGGAGCTTGGCTCATGCGCGACCGTCTTGCCTCTCGATGACACGTCAATCTTCGGACGTGACCCGCAACATACGATTGCGTCCTTGAATGAGACCTTGCCGCGGTGCCGCCCGACACCGTACGTTCGTCACTGCGGGGTCATCCGAACGGGCCTCGACCGTGCAGTCGCCCTCTGCCGGTGGCCCCGCGAGGTCGCCGATCAGGCGGTCGGCGGCGCAGGCTGGCCGAGGTTGCGGATCGCGGGTTGACGCGACACCGCCACCTGCCGGGCGCGGTCCACGGCCGAGTCCCGCACGCATCGAGACCCGATGGCCCGTGCCGGCGGGCGCGAGGATTAGCATTCGGTCGATGACGGCAGGAAGCACAGCGCGCGACGTCGCGGCAACCTGGCAGCCGCAACGGCCCGGCCAGCGGTTCGTTCACGACATTCCGAACGCCATCGTGGAGCCGGAATGGGGTGGTGCGCGGACCGTTGCGGCGCTGGCTCCGGACGAGGCCGCGCTGTTCCACGACGGGACCGAGCTGACCGTCGCCCGGGAGCTGGCGCAGGCGCTGGTGGCTGGCTTCACGGCCCTGGAGGCGGTCATCGAAGGCCACGTGACGACGGCGGCCCTCAGGAGCGACCACGGCGCGGCGCCGAGCCCGCCCGAGGTTGAGCGCCCGGCGCTGCTCGTGCCTCGGTGGATCCGCCGGCGATCGCCCGCCCACCGAGACGCCGCCGCCCGAGATCGGGAGATCCGGCGGGCGCGCCAGGAGCAGGCGACCCTGGATTCGCTGGCAGGCGGCGAGCGCCATGCCTTCGTGGCGACGGATCTGCTGCTGCTCGACGGCCAGCCACTCGACGACGTGCCGTTGCTGGAACGGAAGCGGCTGCTCGAGGCCGTCCTGGTGGTGTCGGACCTGGTCCGCGTATCGGCATTCGTCCGCCCTTCGTCGACCGACATCCTGGCGTCCTGGGGCGCGCTCGGATTCACTGAGCTCTCGTACCGCGGCAGCAACAGCCGCTACCTTGCTGGCCGCGAGAACCCGGATTGGGCGATCGGCGCGGCGCCGCGAAACGCACGCGAGCCGGCAGCGACGACCAGGCGCCAGCCGTAACCCGTTCCTCGGCCGGGCCACGCCGGTGGTAGGGTGGATGCGTGCCCGCGACGACGCTGACGCCCGCCATCCGGGAGGAGATCGCCCGCCTGGGACGAGCCGACATCATGGTCGGCATCCCCAGCTTCAAGAACGCGGCCACGATCGGCTACGTGGTACGCGCGGCGCACGCGGGTCTGGTCCAGTACTTCCCGGACCTCAAGCCCGTGCTCGTCAACTCGGACGCGGGCAGCCCCGACGGGACCCAGCGCGTGGTGGTCGACACCGAGCCCCCGGACTACGTCGAATCGATCCTGCTCGTCCGCCCCACCAACCGCCTGGTCCGGGTGACGCTCACCTATCCTGAGATCGACGGTATCGGTGGCAAGGGCGCGGCGCTGCGCACGATCTTCGAGATCGCGGCGGCGCTCGAGGTCCAGGCCCTGGTCGTCGTCGACAGCGACCTGCGGAGCATCCTCCCCGAGTGGATCGAGCTGCTGGCGGGGCCGATCCTCAAGGGCGGCTATGACTTCGTCGCCCCGCTGTACGCCCGCTACAAGTACGACGGCACGATCACGAACACGGTCACCTACCCGCTCACCCGGGCGCTCTATGGTCACCGGATCCGGCAGCCGATCGGCGGCGACTTCGGCGTCAGCGGCGACCTGGTCCGTCACTACCTCGAGCTCGACGACTGGACCCAGGAGATCAGCAAGTTCGGGATCGACATCTGGATGACGACCTCGGCCCTGATCGGCGGGTACGCCGTGTGCCAGACGCGACTGGGTGCCAAGGTCCACGACCCCAAGGATCCCGGCGCCGACCTCGGCCCGATGTTCCGCCAGGTGGTGAGCACGATCCTGCGCATGGCCGCCAGCCATCCCGAGGCGTGGCTGGAGATCCGCGGCAGCCACGACATCCCGGCCTACGGGTTCGAGCGCCTCATCGACCCGCCGCCGCTGGAGGTGAACGCGCTTCGGCTGCTGTCCGAGTTCCATGCCGGCTCGCTGACGGTCGCCGACACGTGGCGCCGGATGCTCGACCCGGTCAACGCGGACGCGGTGCTGGTCCTGGCCGCCGAGGCGGGCCAGCTGGTGGATGCAGCTTCGCGGCGATTCGGGCTGGGCGCGGAGACCTCAGCGCCCGTATCCACGCTCGACATGGCGGAAGCGCTGTCCGCGTTCCACTTCCCCGACGACCTCTGGGCGCGCGTGATCTACGACCTGGTCGTCGCGACCCGGAAGGGCAGCGTTGACGACGCGCAGCTCGTGGCCGCGCTGGTCCCGATCTACTTCGGCCGGGTCGGCAGCTTCGTGATCGAGAACCGCCACCTGACCACCGCTGACGCCGAGGACCGGGTGGAACGTCAGGCCCGGCAGTTCGAGCTCCTCAAGCCCTACCTCGTCGAACGCTGGCGGGCCCTGGACGAGCCGTCGGCGGGCGAGGACGGAGCGGCGAGCACGTGAGCGCTGAGCCCCTCCCCGCGCGCATCCTGATCCCGGTCGCCAACCCGCTCACGGCCGAGGAGCTGGTCCGGATCGGCGCGTCGCTGATGGATCCGCGGACCGGCGAGCTGACCGCGCTGGGAATCGTCGAGGTCCCGGAGGGCATGCCGCTGAGCGACGGCGCCACGCGGGCGCGCCAAGCCCGGCGGCTGCTGCAGAAGGTGCTCGATTACGTGCCCGAGGGCACCATCATCCATCCGCTGGTCCGGATCGGCCGCCACGCCGCCGCGGGCATCGTCGAGGCCGCCGCCGAGCAGGAGGCGGACCTGATGATCTTCGGCTGGGGCGGCAAGTCCACGCCCGGCAGGGACGCGCGAGGCCCGGTCATCTCACCCACGATCGACGAGGTCGTCCGCGAATCACCCTGCGACATCGCCGTCGTCAAGCAGCGCGGGGCCCACGAGGTCCGCCGGATCCTGGTCCCGGTCCGCGGCGGGCCGCACGCCGAGCTGGCCCTGCGGTTCGCCGATGCGCTGGCCCACCGCTACGGGGCCACGGTCGCCGTCATGCATCTCGTCCCCGCCGGCGTGACCGAGGCGGTCCGAGCGCAGGCCGAGCATGCGCTGGCCGCGTTCGTCCGCCAGCACGTGACCGCCCGATCAGAGCAGGTGCTGCGGGAGACGGCCAACGTGCGGACGGCCATCCTGCGCGAGGCCGAGCGTGCCGACCTCGTGGTGATGGGTGCCTCGGCGCCGCCCGGCGATCCGGGCAGCTCGCTGTTCGGGTCGCTGCCCGAGGCCATCGCCCAGCGCGCCCGGCCAACCGTCATCGTGGTCAAGACCCGCGAGCCGATCGGCCGCCAGACCTTCGAGCACCTGGCCGAGAAGGCGGAGTCGCTGGCCGCGGCCGATCGGGCTGCCGAGGAGGCCCGTGCGATCCCCGCCCGTGTCGAGCGCTGGTTCGCGGAGGCAAACTTCCACCACTCCGAGTTCGCGGACCTGGCCCGGCTCTCGGCGCTCAAGGAAAAGCAGGGCGTCACGGTCAGCCTGGTGCTGCCGACGCTCAACGAGGCCGAGACGATCGGGCCGATCGTGCGGCGCGCGATCCGGGAGATGCAGCAGCGGTACCCGCTGGTGGACGAGATCCTGGTCATCGACTCCGCCTCCACCGATGACACTCGCGGGATCGCGGTGCGCGAGGGTGCGCGAGTCGTCCGGCACCCGGACGTGCTGGCCAGGTACGGCTCGTTCCGGGGCAAGGGCGAGGCGCTCTGGAAGTCGCTCTACGAGACGTCGGGCGACATCGTCGTGTGGGCCGACACGGACGTCCGCAACTGGCACCACCGGATGGTCTACGGAACGCTGGGCCCGCTGCTCGTGGAACCCCGCCTCCAGTACGTCAAGGGCTACTACCAGCGTCCGATCGTCGAGGCCGGCGTGCTCAAGGAGGGCGGCGGCGGCCGGGTCACCGAGCTCGTGGCGCGTCCCCTGATCAACCTGTTCTTCCCCGAGCTGTCGGGGCTGATCCAGCCGCTGTCCGGCGAGTATGCCGGGCGGCGGTCGCTGCTCGAGCAGCTGCCGTTCTTCACCGGCTACGCCGTCGAGATCGGGCACCTCATCGACGCCGTGGAGCGGGCCGGGCTGGGCGGCCTGGGCCAGGTTGATCTCGAGCGCCGCGTCCACCGCAACCAGGAGCTCGAAGGGCTGTCCCGGATGTCGTTCGTGATCCTCCAGGCGGTCATGAAGCGCCTCGAGGAGCGACGGCGTGTCCGGCTGTTCGCGGAGCTCGGGTCCACGATGAAGCTGCCTCGGTCCGGGCGTGGACGGCTCTCGCTCGAGGTCCAGGAGCTTGCCGACCACGAGCGACCGCCGATGATCCGGATCCCGGAATACCTCGAGAAGCGTCGCGCCGAGACGGGCGCCGGCGACGATCACGCCGATTGACGATGGACCGCGCGTGACGATGGACCGCGCGCGGGCTGGTGCGGGGCATCGGTTGCACGTGCTCATCGCCCCCGACTCGTTCAAGGGCGCGCTCACCAGCGTCGAGGTCGCGCGCGCGCTCGAGGTGGGCTGGCTGCGAGCTCGACCCGCCGACGAGATCCGGTTGGCGCCGCTGGCAGACGGCGGCGAGGGGACGCTGGTCGCGATCGAGGCTGCCGGCCAGTGGCAGTGGCGAGAAGCGGATGCCCTCGACCCCCTGGGCCGCCCGATGCGCGCACGCTGGCTGGCGCGCGATGACGGCAGGGCCGCGATCGTCGAGATGGCCGCTGCATCGGGCCTGTCGCGGCTGGCTCCCAGGGAACGCGACGCCCGTGGGGCCACCAGCCACGGAGTGGGAGACCTGCTGCGCGCCGTGCTCGACGCCGGGATCCGCGACATCGCTCTTGGGATCGGGGGCAGCGCGACCACCGACGGAGCCGCGGGTCTGCTGCGTGCGCTCGGCGCAGACGTCGCCGACGACCTCGGCGCGGTTGACCTGTCCGGGCTTGATCCGCGACTCGCAGAGACGAGGCTACGGATCGCGTGTGACGTGACGAACCCGCTGCTCGGGCCGGCCGGTGCGGCCGCCACCTACGGTCCGCAGAAGGGCGCCGACGCGGAGGACGTCGCCCTGCTGGACGCCCGGCTGGCACGGTTCGCCGATGCGATGGAGACGGCAACCGGGCGGCGCGAGCGCGACACGCCGGGCGCCGGCGCGGCCGGTGGCGTCGGGTTCGGCCTGCTGTGCCTGACCGACCGGTTCGCGTCGCTCGAGCTGCGACCCGGGATCGACCTGGTGATGGAGGAGGCCGGCTTCGACCGGGCCCTGGCGAGCGCCGATCTCGTGCTCACCGGGGAGGGGCGGATCGACGTCCAGACCGCGTTCGGCAAGACGGCGCTCGGGGTCGCTCTTCGGGCGCAGGCCGCCGGCAAGCCGTGCATCGCGATCGGAGGCGGGGTGACAGCCGAGGGAGTCGAGGCCATGGCGACCGTCGACGCGGTGGCCGTGCCGGTCGTGGAGCATCCACAGACCGTCGAGGCGGCGATGGCCGCGGGGACCGCCCCGCTCGAGCGCTGTGGCGAGCGCGTGGCTCGCCTGGTCAGCCTGGGAGCCCAACGTGGCTAGGTCCACGGGTGGACGGGTGCCCTCGGAGACTGTGGCGACCACGAGCGCATCGAAGCCGGATGCGCGCAGGAGCGTGCCGTCGCGCAAGGCCCGCAAGACCGTCGACCCGACACGGAGGTGGGCGAGCTACCTGCGCCGGTACCGGCCCGGGCTCCAGCGATACGTGCTGGACGGTCTCGCCGGCGTCTACGGCGCGCAGCACTGGGAGCCTCGCCTCGACCCCACGAGCGAGCTCGTGCTCACGATCCTGACCCAGAACACCGCCGACGTGAACGCCGAGAAGGCGTACGAGGCTCTTCGGATCGCGTACCCGAGCGATCGAGCGCCCGAGATCCACCAGCCTGGCATCGGCTGGGGCGGGGAGGGACTGTCCACTGCGGCGCCGCCTGACTGGTCGATGGTCGAGAACGCTCCCCTGCCCGAGCTCATCGACGTGATCCGGCCCGGCGGCCTGGGGCCCCAGAAGGCACCCCGGATCCAGGCCATGCTGCGCCATATCCGGGAGCAGCGCGGTGACTACTCGCTCGGGTTCCTGGGCGAGCTGGCCCCGCTCGAGGCACGCGACTGGCTGACCGCGATCGACGGCATCGGCAGAAAGACCGCATCGATCGTGCTCCTGTTCTGCTTCGGGATGCCGCTGATGCCTGTCGACCGCCATGTGGAGCGGGTCAGCCAGCGGATCGGCCTCATCCCGCTCAAGGCGACGGCCGATCAGGCCCACGACCTGTTCCTCGGATTGCTCGAGCCTGACGAGATGTACGCCGCACACGTGCTGCTCATCCACCACGGACGAGCCATGTGCCACGCCCGGAACCCCAAGCACGAGCTGTGCCCCATCGCCGACCGGTGCCGGTTCGTGAGCTCGAAGGCGCCCTGATCGGCGCCCAGGAACGCCCAGCCCGGAGACCGATGATGCCCAATCCCGACGACGCGGCCGCCACCCTGGAAGGCGTCCTTCGCGATCTGCTCGCCGCCGACTTCGACGCGGCCCCGGTTGCCGCCAGCGCCCTCGGGCTGACCGACTTCGACGAGCGCCTCGACGATCTGTCGGCCGATGCGTTCCGGGCCCGCGACGCTGACGCCGCAACCTTCCTCGCGCGTCTCGACGCCATCGACGTCGCGTCGCTGACCGCCGAGGAGGCCATCGACCGCGACCTGGCCCGCTCGACGCTCGCGGGCCGGCTGATCATGGCGTCGTTCGAGCCCTGGAAGCGAGATCCCGTGGTGTACTCCGGGCCGATCACGGGTGGCCTGTTCACCCTGTTCCTCCAGCGTCTGCGTCCGGAGGCCGACCTCGTCGATGCCGCCATCGCGCGGCTGGAGCAGGCGGGAGCCGCCGTCGATTCGGGGATCGAGAACCTCGATGCCACGCTCGCCCATCCGCTGATCGTCGAGCGCGGCATGAGCGCCGCGAAGGGTGCTGTTCGTTACGTCCGGGACCTCGTCCGGCTCGAGGTCGAGGACGGCCGCGACCGGGATCGGCTGCAGACGGCCGGGGCGGCCGCCGCTGCGCACCTCGAGCGCTGGGTCGCCCACCTCGACGACCTGCGCAGCAGAGCCCGCGGCACCTGGCAGCTGGGTGAGGAGCGCTACACGCGAATCCTCCGCGAGCGCGAGGTCCTGAGCGACGACGCCCACTCGCTTCGTGATCGCGGCTGGCAGGAGCTCGAACGCCTCGACACCCAGATGACCGCGCTCGCCCGCGACGCGACCGGCAACCCGGACTACGTGGATGTCCTGCGCGACGACGACGAGCATCACCCGCCCACCGAGCAGGCGATGCTCGACAGCTATGCCGAGTGGACCACGCGGGCGCGGGCCTTCCTGGTCGAGACGGGGCTGGTCACGCTGCCGGCCGGCGAGACCTGCGCGGTCGTGCCCTCGCCCGTGTTCCAGCGACCCGTGGTGGGCGTGGCCTCGTACACGGCGCCGCCATCCTTCTCGGATCGCTGGAAGGGGCACTTCTTCGTCCCGTTCGCCCCGGACGGGGCGTCGGAGACCGAGGTCCAGTCACGGCTGGCGAGCAACTCATACGGATCGATCCCGTCCACGACGGTCCACGAGACCTATCCGGGTCACCACTGGCACCTCGTCATGCGCAAGGCCCATGCGTCCGAGGTCCGGCGCGTGTACTCGACGCCGTACTTCAACGAGGGCTGGGCGCTCTACGCGGAGCGCGTGATGCGCGAGCGCGGGTTCTTCGAGAACCCGGTCCACGAGCTCCACCATCTCAACGCGAGCCTGTTCCGGGCGGCCAGGATCATCGTCGACACCTCGCTCCACCTGGGCGAGATGTCGTTCGACGAGGCGGTCGACTTCATGCGCGACCGGACGGCGATGCCCGAGCCGGTGGCCAGGGTGGAGGTCGGCCGCTATTGCTGGTGGCCCACGCAGGCCTCCTCGTACCTGACCGGCTGCCTGGAGATCCTCGCGATCCGCGATCGGTATCTGGCAGCACGCGGGCTCGCCGATGTCCCCCCCGCGGATGTGCCGGTCGAGGTGCTGCGCGTGTTCCATGACACGATCACCTCCTCGGGAGCGCTGCCGCTGGGTCTCGCCGAGCGTGCGCTGATGGCCACGGTCGCCTGATCGCGAGGGCGAGCTCGAGGAGCAATGGGGCATGACCCTCGAGGTCCTGGTCATCGCGTTGGTCAGGATCGCCGGCTCGCTACCGGTGCTCCGCTGGCCGCTGGCAGGCGGGATCCTTGCGATCCTGATCGACCTGTCGGATCTGCTGCTGATGAACGTCCTCGACCTGGGCGGCGTGCCCGACTACCAGCGGCTGGACAAGGTCCTCGATCTCGCCTACATGGCCACGTTCCTGATCGTGGCGCTCCGCTGGACCGGGCCCGACCGGTGGGTGAGCGTGGCGCTGTTCACGTGGCGGATGGTGGGCTTCGTCGCGTTCGAGCTCAGCGGCGAGCGCGCCCTGTTGCCGCTGTTCCCCAACGTGTTCGAGCCGTGGTTCCTGCTGGTCGCGCTGCTCCACCACCGCTGGGTTCCGGTGCCCTGGACCAAGCCCTCGCTGGTCGTGGCGCTCGGCAGCCTGCTGGCCGTCAAGGAGATCCAGGAGTGGGCCCTCCACTATGCCCGGCTGTTCGACGACATCACCGCGCTCGAGGCGATCGACCGCGCCTGGCGCTGGCTCACCGGTTCGCCGTGACTCGCCGCTGGCTGACCAGCTCCGACCTCAAGGTTCGATCTGGAACACCGCCTTCGCGCTCGGACCGAGGTCGCCCAGCATCCACACGAGCGCTGCCCTGCCGGTCGGCGCATCCGGGGGGATCGGGAGACGCATGGCGAACGTGAGGCTGAGCTCGGCCTCGAGCACACCGGCCGGCCGGCAGTTCAGCACGTGACGGGTGATGGTCGCCGCCTTGGCCCCCGGCAGGAACAGGCGTTCCGAGTACCCGGGACACAGCGCGGCGAGATCGTAGGCGGTTCCGTCGGTCGACTGGTTGCTGATCGTCACGGTGTAGTCGAGCTCGCTGCCCGGCGCCGCCGTGGCGGGTGCCGAGATGGTCACCCGCAGCGGCAGGCTGTCGATGGGGTTGGGCGGCGGGGCGATGGCGTTGCCGGGAACGGTCAGTGGTTGGTCGAGGAACAGCGTCGGCGGCGGCGTCTGCGGGGCGCTCATGCACGCGGGCACCGGGACGCCCGACCTGGCTTCGACCTTGAGCGTCCCGCTGTTGAAACGCAGGGCGAGGTCGAGGGGCTTGGCCGGCGGTGCGACGCACCAGTCGGCGAAGCGGAGCATGCCGGTAGCGGCCCGGCCCGAGGGCAGCACGATCGGTGTCGACGCCGCTGGCGACGCGAATGGGGTCAGGTCGATCCGCTCTCCGGCTGCGTCCTGGAGCTCGAGCGCCGGGGACGGATCGAGCAGGCAGTCGAAGAGGCTAGCGTTGAGGACGATGATAGGAGCGTAGGACGTTCCGGCCGCGCCGCCCCAGCCGCCCAGGAAGGCCAGCAGCGCGTCCGGCGTGCAGATCGCCGGCTGATAGCCGCCGTCCGAGGGGTAGGGTGCTGAGAAGTCGAGCGGAACGCCGAAGCTGGAGCCGGCACCGGGTGCGTCGCAGCGCGGGAGGCTGTCGGGCCCCGCGCCCAGCCAGCCATGGACCGTGGCTTCGAGATCGCCCGCGTCGCCGGGCAGGGACATCCGGACGCTCAGCGGGCGTCGCGGCGGATCGCCGCACCAGTTCTGCCAGACGGTGATCACTCCGGCCACCCCGCCACGCTGGAGCACCACGAGGTCGGGGCCAGTGGTGGGCTTGTCCACGCCCTTCGCGATCACCCTGCCCCGGGCATCGAGCAGGTCGACCCCCGGTCGGCCGCTGACGGTGCACGGGGTGCCCGACAGATTGATGACGGTGGCGCCGCCTCCCTCCGATCCCGTGGCGCCGCTCCAGCCGCCGGCCACAAGCACGAGGTCGCGGGCAGTGCACGGCGGCAGCGAGCGCGGGTCGCTGGTGGGCGCCGGGGTCGGCGAGGGTTCGGACGTGGCGTCGAGCCACGGGATCGCGCCCAGGTTCGGCGCCTTCGCGGGGGACGGCTCCGGTGACAGCTGCGCGGTCGGGCTCGCCGAGGGTGCGGACGGTGACGGACCGACCGATGGGCCGGCGAGCGGCCCGAGCATCAACACCACCAGCATCAACCCGACCAGGGCAACCGAGCCGATGGCAGCCGCCGCGCCGGCGACTGGTCGACGAGCCCGGGTAGTGGGCCTGGCGCGCACGGTCGGGGTGACGAGCAGGCGCTCCGGGCGATGGCTGCCCTCGTCGGGCGGTTGCGATCGGAGCAACTCCTCGATCCGCTCAGGCTTCATCTACTCGTCCCTGCCGGCGAGCCGGCTCCGGAGGGTGGCCAACCCGCGCGACGCATTGCCTCGAGCCGACGAGGAGCCGATCCCCAGGATCCCGCCGATGTCGTCGAAGGCAAGGTCTGCCCGGTAGCGGAGGTAGAGCACCGCGCGTTGCCGCTCCGGCAGCCGATCGACCTCGGCCCAGACGGCGATGAGCGCATCGGCATCTGGCGGAGGCGCGGCGCGTTCGCTTGTCGCGCGATCCAGCGCCGCCTGCCAGCGCCGCCGCAGGCGGTGCCGATCCATCGCCAGCCGGTACACGGCCGTGTACGTCCACGCAACCGGCTGCTCCACCAGTGGCCCCCGATCGCACGCGCGGAGCAGGCGCAGCAGCGCCTCCTGCACCACGTCGGCCGCCTCCTCGTCGGTGAGCCCGAGGCGGCGGACGAACCCCCACAACCGTTGCCCGTGACGACCATGCACGTCCTCGACGATCTGGCTGGCAGGATCCGGTCCGGCGCGCTCATCGCCCATCGCTCGCCCGTCCCTCACCGTTGCCACATCCTCCTGACGCTGCTCGGCCTGCAAACGCTGCACGGCCAGCCCACGGCGACGTGCGTTCGCCGCCCAAGTAGCATCTCGGAGTGATGCGGACTCCGCACGTTCCCCTGATCCTCGACGTGGACACGGGCATCGACGACGCGCTGGCGCTGCTGTACGCGTGTGCCAGCCCCGAGGCCGACCTGGTCGCGGTGACCTGCTCGGCGGGCAACGCCGCCCTGGATGACACGTTCCGCAACACGCGAGCCGTGCTGCGCCTGGTCGGACGGCCCGACATCGAGGTCACCCCCGGTCAGCATGCCCCGCTCGACCGGCCGCTGGAGATCACGCCCGAGACGCACGGTCCGCACGGCCTGGGCTACGCGGAGCTGCCCGAGCCGCCCCCCGCTGCGACCGGCCGATCGGCGTCGCGGCTGATCGTCGACGAGGCGCGCCGGCGACCGGGCGAGCTCGTCCTGGTCACGCTGGGCCCGCTCACGAGCCTGGCGCTCGCCGTGTGCGAGGAGCCGCGGCTGCCGTTCCTGCTCCACCGCTGGGTGTGCATGGGCGGCGCGTTCCGGGTCCCCGGCAACACGACGCCTGCCAGCGAGTGGAACATCCACTGCGATCCGGAGGCGGCGCGCCTCGCGTTCGGGGCGTGGCAGGCTGCCGTCGAGACGGGCGATCCCGTGGCGCGGGCCCTGGTCATGGGGCTCGACGTGACCGAGCAGGCCCGGCTCACCACCGATCACATCGTCGCCCTCGCCCGCCGTGCCGGCAGCCGGCCCGACGACTCGCTCGATCCGGGTCGCCCGCCGGGCAGCCCGGAGCGGCGCTCGGTCGCCAGCAACCCAGTGATCCGGTTCCTCGCGGATGCCCTTCGCTTCTACTTCGAGTTCCACGCCCGCTGCGACGGCTTCTACGGCGCGTTCGTTCACGACCCGCTCGTCGTCGCGGCGGCCCTCGACCCATCGCTCGTCGGCACCCGGGCGGTTGCGGTCGAGGTGGATGCCAACGGGGGGCCCGGCGACGGCCAGACGATCGCCGACTGGCGCGGGCTGACCGGCCGCAACCCCAACGCCGACGTGGCGACCGACGTGGATGCCGCCGTGTTTCTGGAGCGGCTCGTGGGCCGCATCGGGTCCCTCGCCGCGGGACGCGTGGGACCCGCGGGAACCTGACCCGGGCCCGATCCAAGCGTCATCCGCGCGGACGTCGGCCGGCGGGCGCAACGGCTGCCGCGATCGGGACGTTCGGCCGATCCTGCGGGCGGCCCGCGGGTCGACGATGACAGGGATCGGAGGTGCCCGATGCGCATCCTGCTCGCGGTCGACGGCTCGGCCTGCAGCGACCGCGCCACGCGGCTCGTTTCCACCCTCCAGCTGCCGGACGGCTCGATGCTGCGGATCGTCGCCGCCCAGCAGCCGTATCTCGACGTCCTGTCCCTGGCCTGGGCCACGGGTGGCGAGGGTGGCCGCGAGCTCGAGACGGAGGAAGAGATCGATGCCCGCAATCGGCGAGAGGCCGTCGAGCGCTCCGAGCGCCTGCTGGCCGGTGCGGGACGCAAGGTCGAGGGGTTCCTGGTACGAGGCCGCCCCGCCAGCGCGATCGTCGACGAGGCCGGCGCGATGGAGGCGGACCTGATCGTGCTGGGGAGCCGTGGCCACGGCACGATCGCGACGATGGTGCTGGGCAGCACGGCGGCCGAGGTCGTCGACCACGCCCCGTGTCCGGTCCTCGTGGCGCGCGCCGAATTGCTGGGCGCGATCGCCTTCGCAGACGATGGGTCGACTCCGGCCCGCGGCGCGGAGGCGGTGCTCGCGCAGTGGCCGATCTTCAAGGGCCACCGCGTCAGCGTGGTCACCGTCGCCGAGACGGCCGTCCCGGTCGCCGCCGGCTTCACTCCCGGCCTCTATGACCAGGTCCTCGACTCCTACACAAGGTCCGTCGACGAGGCCCGCGAGGAGGTCCGCCAGGAAGCGAGCACGGCGGCGGGGCGGCTCGCGGTGGCGGGCCTGATAGCGGACCCGATCGCGCTGGAGGGCGACCCGGCAGCCGAGCTGATTCGGTTCGCCAAGGAACGGCAGATCGGCACGATCGTGATGGGGACGCGTGGGCATACGGGCATCGCGCGCCTGCTGCTGGGCAGCGTCGCGCGCAACGTCCTCGTCCATGCGCCGTGCTCGGTGCTGGTGGTCCGCGACCTCCACTGAACCGCCTCTGGCCTCGCCCGGCGCCTGGTCGGTTCGCTCGCGCTTCGGTCAGCCCACCGCCGTCGCCAGCACCTGGCGCACCTCGCGGGCGATCTCCAGATCCTCGCGGGCCTCGATGACCAGCGTTCGGACCCGTGCATCGCCGGCGCCGATCTCCCGGTCGGTCGAATCCCCGTCGGCCTCGTTCCGCACGGGGTCGAGCTCGATTCCCAGGTAGCCGAGGCCGTCCGCGGCGGCGGCCCGGATCGCCGGGGAGTGCTCGCCGACACCGCCCGTGAACACGATCGCGTCGAGACCGCCCAGCGCAGCCGTCATCGCCGCGATCGACGCCCGCAGCCGGTGCAGGTAGACCTCGAGCGCAAGGATCGCTTCGGCGTCGCCGGCCGATGACCGGTCCAGGATCAGCCGCATGTCGGCCGTTCCGGCCAGCCCCAGCAGACCCGAGCGGTGCTCGAGCGTCGCCGCCACCTCGGCCGGTGGCATGCCCACGTGATCGGCGAGCCACAGCACCAGGCCCGGGTCGACGCTGCCCGATCGCGTGGCCATCACCAGCCCCTCGAGCGGCGTGAAGCCCATCGTCGTGTCCACCGACCGTCCGTCGAGCACCGCGGCCAGGGACGCGCCGGCTCCCAGGTGGCAGGTCACCAGCCGCAGGCCGCGCCCGGAGCGCCCCAGCAGCTCGGCCGCGCGGCGGGCGGCGTACGCGTGCGAAAGCCCGTGGAACCCGTATCTGCGGAGGTCCCAGCGGCTGCGCCACTGCGACGGGAGCGCATAGGTCGCGGCGGCCGGCGGGAGGGTCGCGTGGAACGCGGTGTCGAAGCAGGCGACGGCCGGCACGTTCGGCAGGATGTCGCTCACCGCCCCCAGTGCGGCCAGTGACTTGGGCTGGTGGAGCGGTGCCAGGTCGGTCAGCGCCGTGATCCGGTCGATGACACCGCGATCCACCCGAACCGGCTGCCGGAACGCCGTCCCGCCGTGGACGATCCGATGGCCCACCGCGTCGACGCGCCCGAAACCCGCCACCGCGTCGGCCACCTCGGCCGTATCGGCGGCGTTGCGGACGGCGCCCAGGTCGGCCGACGCGACCACCGCGTCGGCCGTGTCGAGAACGCGCAGCTTGAGCGAGCTCGATCCCGCGTTGACCACGAGGACCCGCTCGACCACCGGTCCTGATCGGGCAGGATCGGCGACGCTCGACGGGTCGGATGCGGTCATTCTGGGGAGGCGGCCGGCCAGGTCCAGTCGGCGACCTCCGGCGCGTCCTCGCCCTCGCGCCGCGTGTAGGCGCGCGCCTGCAGTCGCTTGTCCACCATGAGCTGGCGGACATGGCCCGCCTTCGGCCCCAGACCCGGCACGCGGTCGATGACGTCGATCACGAGATGGTACCGGTCGAGGTCGTTGAGCATCACCATGTCGAACGGCGTGGTGGTCGTCCCCTCCTCTTTGTAGCCGCGGACGTGCAGGTTGGCGTGGTTCGTCCGGCGGTACGTGAGGCGATGGATCAGCCACGGATAGCCGTGGTAGGCGAACACGACGGGCTTGTCGGTCGTGAACAGGGCGTCGAACTCGGCGTTCGAGAGCCCGTGTGGGTGCTCGTGCTCATCCTGGAGCCGCATCAGGTCGACCACGTTGATGAAGCGGACCTTGAGCTCGGGCAGGTGCTGCCGGATGAGGTCGACGGCGGCGAGGGCCTCGAGGGTGGGGATGTCACCGGCGCACGCGAGCACGACGTCTGGCTCACCGCCCTCATCGCTGCTTGCCCAGTCCCAGATCCCGATCCCGCGGGTGCAGTGGAGGATCGCCTCGTCCATCGACAGCCAGTTCGGGGCAGGCTGCTTGCCGGCCACGATCACGTTCACGTAGTGGCGGCTGCGAAGGCAGTGGTCGCCAACCGAGAGCAGCGTGTTCGCGTCGGGCGGCAGGTAGACCCGGATGACGTCGGCCTTCTTGTTGACCACGTGGTCGATGAACCCGGGGTCCTGATGGCTGAAGCCGTTGTGGTCCTGGCGCCAGACGAGCGAGCTGAGGACGTAGTTGAGCGACGCGATCGGGCGCCGCCATGGCAGGTCACGGGTCACCTTGAGCCATTTCGCATGCTGGTTGAACATCGAGTCGATGATGTGGATGAATGCCTCGTAGCAGTTGAACAGGCCGTGGCGCCCGGTGAGCAGATAGCCTTCCAGCCACCCTTGGCACTGGTGCTCGGACAGCACCTCCATGACCCGGCCTGACGGGGCCTGGAACTCGTCCGTCGCGAGGATCTCGGCATCGAACTGGCGGTCCGTGACCTCGAATATCGCACTGAGCCGGTTGGACAGCGTCTCGTCGGGCCCGAACAGGCGGAACGTCTCGCGGTTGCGATCGATGACGTCGCGCAGGTACATGCCCAGCACGCGGGTCGCCTCAGCGACCGTGGCTCCGGGTTCCGGCACGTCCACCGCATAGTCCCGGAAGTCGGGCAGCACGAGGTCGCGGAGCAGCAAACCCCCGTTCGCGACCGGGTTAGCGCTCATGCGGCGGTACTCCTTGGGCGGCAGCGCCGCCAGCTCCGGGACGAGCGAGCCGTGCTCATCGAACAGCTCCTCCGGCCGGTAGCTGCGCATCCAGGCCTCGAGGATCGAGCGGTGCCCGGCGTTCGTCCGCACCTCGCCCATCGGGACCTGGTGCGCCCGCCAGGTGCCCTCGACCGGCTTGCCGTCGATCTCCTTGGGACCCGTCCAGCCCTTGGGTGTCCGGAGCACGATCATCGGCCACCGCGGTCGCTCGGTGACGCCGCCCGCCCGTGCGGCCTTCTGGATCGACTGGATCTCGGCCACCACGGCATCCATGGTGGCGGCCATCTGCTGATGCACCTGTGCCGGATCGTCGCCCCCGACGAAGTACGGCCGATGGCCGTAGCCCTCCAACAGCGCGGCCAGCTCGGCGGTGGGGATCCTGGCCAGCACGGTCGGGTTCGCGATCTTGTAGCCGTTGAGATGCAGGATCGGCAGCACAGCCCCGTCGTGGGCCGGATCGATGAACTTGTTGGAGTGCCAGCTCGTGGCCAGCGGCCCGGTCTCCGCCTCGCCGTCGCCCACAACCGCGCACACGACGAGGTCCGGGTTGTCGAAGGCGGCCCCGTAGGCATGCGAGAGCGCGTAGCCCAGCTCGCCGCCCTCGTGGATCGAGCCGGGTGTCTCGGGCGCAACGTGGCTGGGGATGCCGCCCGGGAACGAGAACTGCCGGAACAGCCGACGCATTCCCTCTTCGTCGCGAGTGATGCTCGTGTAGATCTCGCTGTAGGTGCCCTCGAGGTACGCGTTGGCGACGATGGCCGGGCCACCGTGACCTGGCCCGATGATGTAGATCGCGTTGAGGTCCCAGCTCCGGATCACCCGGTTCATGTGGGCGTAGATGAGGTTGAGACCGGGCGTGGTGCCCCAGTGGCCGAGCAGCCGCGGCTTCACCTGGTCGGCTTCCAGCGGGCCCCGCAGGAGCGGGTTGTCGAGCAGGTAGATCTGGCCGACGGACAGGTAGTTGGCCGCTCGCCAGTACGCGTCGATCTGGCGCAGCTCCTCGGGCGACAGCGGGTTGGCTGGGAGCTGGTCGGCGGTGACCGGTTGGGAAAGTGTCATGTCGGAACTCCACGGCGCGGGTCGATCCGCGACCTAGCCTACGCCCGCCGGCGGGCAACAACGGCGCGGGCGCCTGCCCGAGCTCGCGTGCCCGATGCCAACCGATGGGCTGGATGCGGTGGCCGGCGCCGGGGGCCGGCGCCCGTCGGGTCAGCCCTCCTTGCGCAGCGCCACCACCAGCAGCAACAGCGATGTCTCGAGGATGTCGATGCCCGCGATCACGAGCGCGACGATGAATGGCAGCGGATGGCCGAGCAGCCAGCCCGCCGCCGCGGCGAACCCCGCCACCGAGAGGAACACGAGGCGAACCGCCCGGATCAACAGCGCGACGTCCCGACCCGTCAGCTCGGCCGCGGCTACCCGCCGTCCGGCGGCCAGACGCCGGACGGCCTCGCTCAGCAGCGCGAGACCAACGAGCGCGCTGATCCCGACCAGCGCCGCGCGGACGATGGCGGGCGGTCCCGCGATCGCATCCAGCAGCGCCGCGTTCCAGCCGAGCAGCGTCCCGCCGGCAACCGCGACCGCGCCGGTCGCCAGCCATGCGATCCGGCCACGATCGATCTCGCCCATCCTGGCCGTCACGTGACCTCGAGGGCGACCTCGAACGACGCGCCATCCCGGATCCGCCATGCGCGAAGCGAGCGCTCCCCATCCGGCGCGGCGTGCTCGTCGGCCAGCGAGACGAGCATGTACAGGGCGTCCGGCCAGAACGCGAGCCCCACATCCGTGGGGGAGGGCACCGCCGGCGACCGCACGTGCGAGTGCACGATCGCCCAGAACTCCTGGCCCGCATCATCGGCCTCGATCGAGAGTCGCAGTGCCTCCTGGCTGTCGATCGTGTATCGGTACGGGGAGGCGGCCGTGTTGCGGCAGGCAACGTACCGGAGCGCCTCACCACCCTCCGCGGCCGGGCCGCTCCCGATCACGATCCCGCACGCCTCGTTGGGGTATTCGGCGGTTGCCTGGGCGACGATCGCATCCGCCATCGCGCGCGGCAGGCGGACGCCCGTCGGTCCCGGATGGTGGACCGCCACCGGATCGCTCACCACCAGTTCACCCGGCCTTCGAAGTCCTCTTCCATCTCGTCCAGGTCGCGCTCGAAGGTGCCCGCCGAGAGGTACTTCCAGCCGCCGTCGGGAAGCAGCGCCACGATCGTTCCGCTCGTCATCCGGCGTGCCTCGCGGGCAGCGGCCACCAGCACCGCGCCGCAGGACGGCCCGGCGAACACACCCTCGCGGAACAGCAGGTCCCGCAGCGCCGCCACCGCGTCGCGGTTCGACACCAGGTACTTCGCGTCGAGCATCGAGGGATCGAGGATCTCGGGCACGAAACCCTCCTCGAGCGATCGCAGACCCTGGACGTTCTCCCCGGGGAGCGGCTCCGCGGCCACGATCCGCACCCCGGGCTTGTGCTCGCGCAGGTAGCGGCCGGTGCCCATCAGCGTCCCCGACGTCCCGAGGCCGGCGACGAACACGTCGATCTCCGGGCAGTCGGCCAGGATCTCCGGACCGGTTGTCTCGTAGTGGGCCAGCGGGTTGGCCGGGTTGCCGTACTGGTAGGGCATCACGAACCGCGGGTCGCGGGCCGCCAGCTCCTTGGCCAGCGCGATCGCGCCGTTCGAGCCCTTGCTCCCCGGCGAGTCGATGATCTCGGCGCCGAACAGAGCGGCGACCTGGCGGCGCTCCGAGGTGACGTTGTCGGGCATGACCAACGCGACCCGGTACCCCTTCCGCCGGCCGATCATCGCGAGCGCGATTCCGGTGTTGCCCGAGGTGGGCTCGAGGATGATCGAGTCGGGCGTGAGCAGGCGACGCCGCTCGAGATCCTCGACCAGGTACTTGGCGGCGCGGTCCTTGACCGAACCCGTCGGGTTGTACATCTCGAGCTTCGCGTACAGCCGGATGGCCGGGTTGGGGCTCATTCGGGGGATCGCGACCAGCGGCGTGTGGCCGACGGCATCGAGGATCGACTCGTACCGCCCGCCGTGACGCTCGTCGGCGTCGTGCGCCAGCGCGTGGAGGCTGGCGGTCTCGGTCATCCCGGCCCGCCGGCCTCGTCGGACATGCCCCGGGAACGGCCGTCACCACCACCGCCGGCCATCGCCGGCAGCAGCCGAACCTCGTCGGCATCGGCGACGGTCGTCGCCCGCCCGTCCAGGTAGCGGACATCCTGGCCGTTGACGTAGACGTTGATGAACCGGTTGAGCTCGCCGTCGTCGGTGAACAGCTGCTCGCGCAGCGCCGGGTAGGTCCCGACCAGTCCGTCCAGCACCTCGCCGATGGTCGACCCCTTTACCTCGACCTCACGCGCCCCGCCCACGTTGGCGCGCAGGACCGCCGGAAACTTGACCGTGCTCATCGCGCGGCCCCCAGCGTGAACACGCCGTCGCTGGCCGCGGCGACGGGCAGCGGCGTCCCGGCCTCTCGGGCCGTCCGCGCCTCGTCCGAGCACACAGGGCACGCGGGATCGCGGCGGAGCCGCAGCTCGGTGAACTCGGTGGCCAGGGCGTCGAACAGCAGCAGCCGGCCGGCAAGCGAGTCGCCGATCCCGAGCAGCAGCTTGAGCACCTCGTTGGCCTGGAGCAGGCCCATGATCCCGGGCACCACGCCCAGCACGCCGGCGACCGAGCAGCCGGGGGCAAGCTCCGGCGGGGGCGGGGTCGGGTACAGGCAGCGGTAGCACGGGCCCTCGTAGGGCACGAACGTCGTGAGCTGGCCCTCGAACCGGAACACGGACGCATGGACCACCGGGATCCCGGCTGCGACCGCCGCATCGTTGAGGATGTAGCGGGTCTCGAACGTGTCGGTCCCGTCGAGGATCACCTCGTAGCCCGAGATCAGCCGCTCCACGTTGTCGGCGACCAGCATCTCCTCGTGGGCCACCACCGTGACGTCGGGGTTGAGCGCGGTCAGCGTCCGGCGCGCGGAGTCGGTCTTCTTCTCACCCACCCGGTCGCTGGTGTGGATCACCTGGCGCTGGAGGTTGGACAGGTCGACGACGTCGAAGTCGACGATGCCGACCGTGCCCACGCCGGCGGCGGCGAGATACAGCGCGGCCGGGGAGCCCAGCCCGCCGGCGCCGATCAGCAGCACCTTCGACGCGAGCAGCCGGGCCTGGCCCTTCTGACCCCACCTCGGGGATCAGCAGGTGGCGGCTGTAGCGCAGCTTCTGCTCGTCCGACAGGCGGGCCGGCTGGGTCCAGTCGAGCCCCTGGCTCTTCCAGGCCTGGAAGCCACCGTTCATCGAGGCCACGTCCGTATAGCCCATCGCGCGCAGCGCCTGGCCGGCGAACAACGACCGGACGCCCCCGGCGCAATACAGCACGACCGGCATGTCACGGTCGGGGACGGCGCCCTCGATCTGCTGCTCGAGGTAGCTCCGCGACACGTGCGTGGCCCCCGGGATGTATCCCTGGTCCCACTCCGACGCCTCGCGGACGTCGATCAGGGCGATCCCGCCCCGGTGGCGGAGGGCGTCCGCCTCGGCCGGTGAGACTTCCCGGACCTCGGTTCGGGCGTCCCGGAGGAGCTCAGGATAGGTTTTCGGCATGATGACAAGGTGCTCCCGGTGGACGACGAGCCGCCGAGGAGGCGGCGCGATGGGGACGAAAGGAAAAGGGCTCCGGCGCGGTCATCACAAGGATCCGCGGGCGGACAGGGTCGGGCGCCGGCTCAGGCCGGCCGGCGACACGAGCAGCAGCGCATCAACTCGGCTCCTTCGCAGGGAGCGGCTTGGCACCGATCTCGTCCAGCAGGTGCTGGAGCGAGTCGAAGCTGAGCATCGCGCACTTGAGTCGCGCAGGGCTGATCTCGATGCCCAGCAGGTCGAGCAGGTCGGCCGCGCCGAAATCGATCACCGTCTCGATCGGCTTGCCCTTGATCTCGTCGGTCAGCAGCGAGGCCGACGCCTGGCTGATCGCGCAGCCGCGGCCCGTGAAGCCGATCTGCTCCACGACCCCGTCTCTGACAGCCAGCTGCATCGTGATCCTGTCGCCGCACAGCGGGTTGGACCCTTCGTAGGACGCGGACGGCTCCTCGATGACGCCGAAGTTGTGGGGCCGCCGGTAGTGCTCGAGGATGTAGTCGCGGTACAGATCGTCCATCGGATCGCTCAGGATAGCGGACGCTCGCCACTGAACAGCTCGACAACCTGGCGCAGGCCGGCCGCCAGCGCGTCGATGTCCGCCGTCGTGGTGTAGACGCTGAAGCTGGCACGCGCCGTCGCGGCCAGGTCCAGGCGCTCGTGGAGCGGCATCGTGCAATGGTGTCCCGCCCGGACCGCGATCCCGAACCGGTCCAGCACCTGGGCCACATCGTGCGGGTGGATGCCCGGCAGGTTGAACGACACCACGCCGCCGCGATGCTCGGCGGAAGGGCCGTAGATCTCGATGCCGGGCACCTTGCGCGGTAGCGTCTCGAGCGCGTACACGACGAGCTCCTGCTCATGAGCCTGAACCCGGTCCATACCGATATCCGTCAGGTACTCGGTCGCCGCGCCCAGGCCGATCGCCCCCGAGATGTCGGGCGTGCCCGCCTCGAACTTCCACGGGATGTCGTTCCACTCCGACCGACGGAGGTGGACCTCCCGGATCATCTCGCCACCCGCCAGGAACGGCGGCATCGCGTCGAGCAGCTCACGCCGTCCCCACAGCGCACCCGATCCCGTGGGCGCCAGCATCTTGTGACCGCTGAACGCGTAGAAGTCGCACCCGATCGCCGTCACGTCGACCGGCAGGTGGGGCACGGCCTGGGCGCCATCGACCAGGACCAGCGCCCCTGCCTCGTGCGCGCTCCGCGTCATGTCCTCGACCGGGTTGATCGTGCCCAGGGTGTTCGACACGTGGGCGAACGCGACGAGCTTTGGCTTGAGGCGCAGCAGCACCTCGAACACGTCCTGGCGCAGCAGCCCGTCATCGGTGATCGGGATGAACTCGAGGTCCGCGTCCTTCTCCTGGGCCAGCAGCTGCCACGGGACGAGGTTCGCGTGGTGCTCCATCTCGGTCAGGACGATGACGTCGCCCCGGCCAATGTTCCGCCGGCCCCACGAGTAGGCGACGAGGTTGATCGCCTCGGTCGCGTTCCGCGTGAACACGATCTCGTGCGGGTCGGGAACGCCGATGAACCGGGCGGTCGACGCGCGCGCCGCCTCGTACGCGGCCGTCGCGCGCTCGCCGATGGTGTAGATCCCGCGATGCACGTTGGCGTTGTATTCGCGGTAGAACGAATCGACGGCGTCGAGCACGATCCGTGGCTTCTGGGACGTCGCCGCCGAATTGAGGTACACGAGCGGATGGCCGTTGATGACCTGATCCAGGATCGGGAAGTCGGCGCGCAGGGCCATGGGGTCGATGGGCACGACGCCGGGGGTCGCGGCAGGGATGCGCGAGACGCCGACAGTCGTGGATCCGGCCCTGGGATCGATCTCGGTCGCCATCGGTCGCCTACCGGCCCGCGCCCGCCGCCTCGGGCTCGAGCGCGACTGCCAGGGCTTCGTCCGGCACGTTGATGTCGAGGCCGTTCTCGCGGAGGATCGGGCCATAGCCCTCGTCCTCCAGCCGCAGGGCCAGGTCCTTGCCACCCGAGGTCACGATCCGGCCGGCGGCCAGGACGTGGACCACGTCGGGCGTGATGTAGTTGAGCAGCCGCTGGTAGTGCGTGATGAGCAGCACACCCATGTCGGGGTTGAGCATCGCGTTGACACCTTCGGCCACGATGCGCAGGGCGTCGATGTCGAGCCCCGAGTCCGTCTCGTCGAGGATCGCGAACTCGGGCGCCAGCATCGCCATCTGGAGCATCTCGAGCCGCTTCTTCTCGCCCCCCGAGAACCCGTCGTTCACGTAGCGGCTCGCGAAGCTGTCCTCCATCTTGAGCATCGCCATCTTCTCGCGCATCCGCCGCCGGAAGTCGAGCATCGAGACCCCGCCCCGGGTGGCATCGGTCGGGTCGACGTCGGGGTCCTTGTCGATGCCCTGGAGCTTGGCGTTGAGCGCGCTCCGGATGAACGAGGCGACGGACAGGCCGGGCACGGCGGTCGGGTACTGGAACGCAAGGAACAGGCCCAGCCGCGAGCGCTTGTCGGGCGAGAGGGCGAGCAGGTTGCGGCCCTTCCAGCGCACCTCACCGGACTTGACCACGTAAGCCGGGTGGCCCATCAGGGCGTAGGCGAGGGTGGTCTTGCCCGACCCGTTGGGGCCCATGATCGCGTGGGTCTCGCCCTTGCGGATGGTGAGGTCGATCCCCTGCAGGATCTCGTGGTCGGGATGGGCCACGGGGGCGACCCGAAGGTCCGAGATGACGAGCTCGCGGTCGTTCGCGTCGGTCACGAATTGGCTCCTGGGTTGCGTGGTGTGGAGGCCGGTCTCACGCGACGCCGGCCGTGGATCCGGCCGTGGCCGGCGATCCGGCCGGGGCCGAAGGGCCGAGCGTCTCGGGCGGATCCAGCGCGATATGGCGGACCGGGACGAGGTCTGCCAGGGTCATGGCATCGAGCGTGTCCGTGATCGCGTCACGGACCTTCATCCAGAGCACGTTGACCGTGCACCGGGCCGATCGCTCGCAGGCGGCGTGATCCGGGTCGTCGGTCGCGCAGATCATCGGCGCGATCGGGCCCTCGAGGGCTCGCAGCACGTCGCTCATCCGGATCTGCTCCGGCGGCAGCGCCAGCTCGTACCCTCCGTGCGCGCCCCGGGTGGACACGACCAGGGCCGCGTCCCGCAGGCTGGTCACGAGCTGCTCGAGATAGGCGCGCGGCAGATCCTCCACCTGCGCGATCTCCGCGAGGCTCGCGGGACCCGTGCCGAAACGGCGACCCAGCTGCACCATCAACCGCACGCCGTACTCGCCCTTGGTGCTGAAGGCAAGGGCGCCGGATCCGTGGAAGCTCGCGCGCGTGGTCAGGGGTTCGGTCCTCGTCGGGTCGCCGTGGCGACCGGCCGGAGTTCCCCGGGGGGACGCCCGCGGCGAGGGAGCCGCCGCGCCGGGGAATTCCGACCGATTTCGTCGGGATTGAGTCTAGTTCCGCGCTGCGATCGCGTCAACGAGTCTGGGGGGTAGTAGTTAGGGGCTCGCGAAGTTGCCGCCGCCTACTGGTCGGGGCGATCGCCCACACTCGCGTTAGACTCCATTCGCAGGCGCATGTGCGGCAGGGGGAGTCGGTGGATCAGGTAGCCAGGGACTGGTACGAACTCCGCCTGCAGGTTGAGTTCCTGAAGCGTCGTGGCGCCGCCTTCCAGGATTTCTTCGCTGACGTGATGAGTCTTGGACACCCAAGGGACTTTGTGCGCGTCAGGGCAGCGGGGCCAACTGGCGATCTGAAGAATGATGGCTACCTAGCGAGCAGTGGAACAGTGTTCCAGTGCTATGGGCCGGACGAGATGGACGCCCGGGGCGTGGCGAAGATGAAGGCTGACTTCGCTGGGGCAAAGACTCATTGGCCAACCATGAAGCAGTGGGTCTACGTCCACAACCACCCCCTCGGCGTCGCTTGCAACGTACTCGCGGAGGCTAAGACGCCCGAGGCCAACGATCCCGAGGGCCTCACAGTGGCGACTTGGTCGCTCGAGGCCATTCGCGACGAGGTGTTCCGATTGTCGGACGAGGACATCCGCGCGCTCTTGGGCCCGGCTCCCGAGCGGCGCGACGTGATTGGTCTCCGGTTTGATGCCATTGAGCCGCTCGTGCAAGCGCTGGCGCTCGGCCCGGTCCCGATCGCTCCGTCTGTCACCGCGCCCTCCCCGGAGAAGCTCGAGTACAACAGGCTGTCTGACTTCGTGCGGCGTCTCCTCGTGGTCGGCATGGAGAGGACGCCACAAGTGCGCGAGTTCTTCGGGAGGTCGCCCAACCCTGCGTTGGCCGATCGCGTCGCGGCGGCCTTCAGGGCCAGGTATGAGGAGCTCAAGGGCCACGGCCTAGGCCCGGACCGAATCTTCGCCGAACTTCAGGCCTTCGTCAGTGGGGACCGCGTCGTCGTCCCAGCAGAGCAGGCTGCGGCCTTGGCCCTCCTCGCCTATCTGTTCGAGCGCTGCGACATCTTCGATGATGTGCCGACGGGCGTGCCGTGATCCTTCCCACCAAACACCTCGACCAACGGCGCTCGCTGATCCACATAGGTGCGGAGGTGCTCACACTCCTCGCTGAGCCTGCCCCGGTCACCGCCCTATGGGATCGGTACAAGCGCAGCGAGACCGGCAGCTGGACTGGTGAGGCAGCGGTCCCGTTCGACTGGTTCGTGCTTGCCCTGGACCTGCTCTACGCGATCGATGCTGTGGATCTGCGAGATGGACGGCTCGCGAAGAGATGATCTACCGCGTCTGGAGCTCGTTGAACTCATTCAAGGCGATGTCATTCCGCCCAGGCCTCAGTGTGGTTCTTGCGGACCGAACCGCGATCTCAAGCGACCAGCAGACTCGAAACCGGGCTGGCAAGTCGAGTTTGGTGGAGATCATCCACTTCCTAACCGGCGCAAACGTTGATCAGCGCTCCTTGTTTCGCAAGGAGGCGCTCCAGGGTGTGACCTTTGGGATGGAGATGGATGTGGCGGGATCCACCCTGGGTGTCGAGCGCTCGACGTCCACGCTCGGCCATGTCGAGGTCACTGGACTCGGCGACGATGGCCAGGCTCAGGGCCTCTCGGTCGACGAATGGAAGCAGCACTTAGGGAGGGCTTGGTTTGGCTTGACCGGAGCACCCGGCGAACCGTCAATGCGCCAACTCTTCGGGTACTTCGCCCGCCGTGAGGCCACCGGGGGCTTCTTGTCGCCTCTCAAGTACTTCCCTCAGCAGCCGCGTGGGAACCAAGAGGCGTGGCTCATGTACTTACTGGGCTTGGACTGGGAGATCGCGGCCGAGCTCCAGCGGATTCGCGAGGAGGATGCCACCCTCAACCGCCGGGCCTATTCCGGGGAACTCCGCGCACGCGCTGCACGTGCGGACGGGAGACTCGAGGAGCTTAGACGCGCGGCCTCTGAGTTCCGGGTCCTTCCACAATACGACGACCTTGAGGTTGAGCTAGCGGCCGTGACGGAGACCCTCGGGTCCTTGGCGGACCTGGATGTGGTCGATCGCCGACAGATCACCCAGGTCGACGAAGCTCTACAGGCTGAGATTGCAGCACCAAGCCGTCGACGTGACGCCCGCATACGAGAAGCTCGGCATCGTCATGCCCTGAACTCGTTATGCATCGCCTCGACGAAGCCCAAGCGTTTCACGAGGCCGTCGTGCGCAACCGAGGCCGCTACCTAGATGGGGAGACGGCGGCGCCCGGAGCTCGCATCCAGGGCCGACAACGCGAGGTCTCACGCCTGACCACTCGCCAGGAACAACTTCGGCGTCTGCTTGGAGAGCACGGCGCCACTGAGCAGCTTCTCGCGATTCAGCGGCAACTTGCCGAGGCGGAGTTGGACGCAATCAGGGCTCGGGAGGCACTCTCATCGGCCGTCGATGTCGAGCGGCGTCGGGCAGAGCTCCGAGTCGAAAAGAGCCAGCAGTTGCTGCGGCTACAGCAGGACCTCGCCGAGCAGGAGGCGACCCTGGAGCGCGTGGCGAGGTCATTTGAGCACGCCTCCGGCTTCCTGTACGAGGAGCCCGGTAGCCTTGAGATCTCGGTCGATGCGTCGGGCCTTCAGCTCCGACCGGCGATCCAAGGCGATCGCAGTTCAGGGGTGAGAAGAATGGAGATCTTCTCCTTCGACATGGCCCTGTACGCGGCCGCCGCGTCCGCTGGAGTTGCCCCAGGCTTCCTCATTCACGACAGCCATCTCTTCGACGGCGTGGACGTTCGTCAGGTGGGCACCGCGCTCCAATATGCTCGCGGCCAGACCGAACGAGTTGGTTTCCAGTACCTCGTAACCCTCAACTCAGACGACTGGCCGCAGCTTGTCGATAGCTTGGGTCACGAGAGCGTGGTTGAGCCACGTCTGACTGACGCCACTGAAGACGGCGGTCTATTCGGGTTCCGGTTTGACTGAATTCCGGAGCGCGTCCCACCACATCGGATGGGGCACCACCTGTCCCCGCTTGATCCTCCGGCAGTAGGCATCGGAGAGTCCGGTCGCCTCGACCAGATCGCGAACCGGCACGTTTGCCAGCCCTGACAGGATCTCCCGCTCGAACCGATCAGGGTCCGATGGCCACGCATGCTCGCGTTGCCATGCACGGGCCTCGCGGACCCTGCTCGATGCGCGGTCGCGCAACCGACCTCGTCCCGCATCAGTGAGCTGAACCGCGACCCCTTCCGCATGCCGCTTGCGGAGCGCCTCCGCCCCTGCCGACGCGAACGTATCGACCCCAATCGCGCGGGTCGCTTGCTCGCATGCGTCCCCACACGTCATGCGTCCCGATGGAACCGGACCCCCGCAATGGATGCATGCTCGACTCACCCTCGGTGTGGTCGAACCATGCTTCCGCCCCTTGGATCTACCCCGTCCGGTGCTCCGATTGCGCCCACTGATCGGGGTTGGGAGCGATCGCTTCCCGTTCGATCGTGATGGTGCCCGGTTCGATGGGGCACCATCCATTGCCCCATGCTCGAGCATCGTGGCGACATCTTCCGCGATGCGACCCGCCCATCGCCCCCATTCGATCGATGTCATCGCCAGCTCATGCGCCAATGGTGGGGTAATGCGACATACGCCCTGACGGGTCTCATGGAAGTCCGACGCTGCAAAGGGGCCCTTGGATAGCAGATCGAGCACGTATCGATCCACCATCGGACGCACCGGTTCCATGAGGTCTGCCGACAGCGAGTCGCGGTTGAGCTGATCGGCATGGAGGACGCCCAACCCCGGATCGACCCCCACGATCCGTGCCGCGATGGATGCCTCCCCCTCGAGCAATGCGTACAGGTAGTTCAGGATCGCGTTGGCCGGATTGACCGCAAGCCTCGTGCCACCGGTCAGCGGCGACGCTCGTGACCCGAACGTGCGCCAGTGTGTCGGCACCCGGTCGGCGTCCCGACGCGCCCAGCGGAGCTCCAGCGGCGCCCAGGCCCCCAGTACGCAGCCGCCGCTGCAGCCTCCGCCATTCGGATGTCATCGCGCGTCGCGGCGATGCGGAGCCTCCCTTGCGCCAGCTCGATCGCCGCCCATGCAGAGGGATCAACCCGCAGTACCTGCTCGAGGTCGCGCAGCGTCCGCACCTGCTCATCGAGCTTGCGGTGGATGAGCTCCCGGGCGATCACGATCCCCCATGCCGTGTCGAGCGCGTCCGCCTGGGCACGCCGCACCGGTGGCCGGTCGGTGCCCTGCGGCCCGAACGCCGCCAGTACCCGCCCGTCCTCGTCGACTTGGACGTAGCCCGCACCGATGTCGGCGAGCCAGCGGATCGCATCGAACGTGATCGACCCGGTATGGCCGAGAACGACCATGCGCTTGAGTCCACCTGTGGCGCGGTGGACGAACCCTTCCTGGCGGAGCCGCCCGATCCCGTCGGCGACCCTGAGCCGGCCTCGCCACACACGCCGGAGAGGCCGTAGCCAGAGAGGACGAGGACACCCCGCGGGGGCGTGAGGTCGGCTGGCCACGCTGCCCGCGATCGATAGCCTGACGGCGCATGCGGACTTGACCTCCGTGTGCCATGCCCCCGGGCCGTTACCGCGGCCGCGGGGGCGCTATGGTGATGTCCCCATTGTCTCATTCGACGGGGTCGTCCGCTCTCGTCAGTTGCGGGTCGGTCAGCGCTTCTGCCCGGCCCGCATGGCGTCGGAACGCCCCGATGGCCTGCCTGGCACCGGACGCCGCGAGCCGTTGGAGCGCCCGCTACCTTGAGCCCGTGAGGGCTGGTCGGTCACGCGTTCGCCATAGCCGTCGGCCGACAGCCTGCGCGCGGTTGCGAGATGCTGATCGGTCACCTCCGCAGCCTCCCGATGGACCGACCGCAAGCCCTCCATGAGGCCCGAGAATGCTCCCCGGTCGAACGGCGCGTCCCGGCGAACTCGCGGGTGATCATCCGCATTACGAAGGGCGAGATGCGGTCGCCGAGGGCCAGGGACAGCGCGACCTCCGTGAGCACCGTTGTTCGCTCGATGGACGAGAGCTCGGGAAGCATCAGATTCCAGAGCGGCTGCATCGCCATGTACTCGACAATGAAGTCGTCGGGATCGTCCTCTGCATCGCGGCGTGCCGCCCGGCGCTTGATGGCCCGCTCTCGTTCCAGGCGGCGTCGCCGATAGCGTTCGAGCGCCTCCCGAATGGCATCCGGCGGGAGGTCGAACCCTTCGAGCCAGAGCAGGCCACGGAGCAAGGCCGTCCGGCCAATGCCGACCTCGTATCGGTAGTGGCATAGCCTGGGAGTTGCTCCCGTGTCCCGGGTCCGAGGGTCGTTTGGTATACACCGAACGCGGTGTACCGGCGGCCGGCTCGCGGCAGGAGCGCCCTCTTCACCCACAGGTGAACAACCGAGCCCGTCACCCTCGGGTAGTGCTGCGACCTTGCCCAAGCGGCGAGTTCCTCGTAGACCGCGGCTCTCTTGCCATAGCGGGGAATCTCGCACTACAACAGTGCCCGCGTGAGGTGGACGGTTTCGCCAACGGTGGAACCGTCCACCGGAGCGATCTCGCTGCGGAGTCCATGGCTGTGGCTACAAGAATTCGAATTAGGGACCCATACGCTCGTGAACGCGCGCTCGACTGCTGACCTCGCTCGTCGAGCGGGGGTCTCGATCCCGATCAGGTGCTGCTGGTCACGCGCCGACGGCCTTCGCCGCCGGACGGGATTTCGCGGCTGCGGCCGGCGGTGGAGACCTCGAGCCTTCGATCGCATTCCGCGAGAAATACCGTCCCGACGACCGTTCCCCGAGGCGTCGCCCTCCAGCGCTGCTGGACCCATCGCATCCCTCTGGAACGTACTCGACGCGCTCTCACTACCTCCGGGCCGAGCGCGCGACCCTGCTCTTTTAGCTACGTCGAAAGACGTTCACGCTCGACGGCCGGCGGGTCCTGCTCGTCACCCGTGCCGAGTCGTCGACCGGCTGGCCGCCGGCCACGAGCTCCATTACGGGTCTACCAGCGAGGAGCACGGCCGGCGTACTGCGGCCGGCGCTGGGCGAGGAGCTGGCGGCTCACGGCACCCGGGCCTCGTGCGCAACCTCGAGCGCGATCTCGAGAGCCTGCTCGCCGTGTTCGCGCTGCCCGAGTCGCTCCGGGCCAGCCTGCGCACGACCAACCTGATCGAGCGTGCCTTCCGAGAGCTGCGCCGCCGGCTGCGTCCGATCGCCCCCGCGATACCGAGCAGCGCATCGGCTCGCTCAGGCGATGGCCGGAGCCGATGCCGACCCGATCCTCGTAGCGGGCCAGGTGCTGGCCGGTTCTCAAGTCTCCTGTGGCCGAGCGCGGCCTGGCTGATCCGGCTCGTCGTGTGGCTGCGCGAGCAGCTTGGACCCGAGTGGTGGAAGGGTGCGCCATCGAGCCCTATCGCGGCATGAGCCGGCGCCGACGCTCCGGGACCTACAAAGGTCCGATTGCCGTTCGCGCCTACAACCGTCCCACCCGCTCGCTACATCCACAAGAGTCGCTTGAGCCGTCCGAGCTCGAGGTCGTGCTTGTCACCGAGACGATCTTCGCCACGTCGCAGCACCTGCTGTTCGGCAGATAGCGCGTGTACCGCGCGCGGGACGGGAGCTCCTCCAGGAGGGCCTGATCGCCGCGGACGACCTGGCACCGGCCGACCGGGCGGTCCTCGAGCGCTACGTCGAGACGCATGCGGCCGAAGCGCCCGCTCGCTACATTTCCACAAGAGGCTTGACGGTTCATCCCGGGGTAGTGCTCTGGAACGCTTCGCCATCGCCAGCCACCCTCGCCGGATAGGGGTGTTCTCTGGCATTCGAAGGCCCTGTCGGGCCTCATGGTCCGGCCGCTTGGCACGTCTGCCTCTGTGGAAATGGAAGGCTGGCCGCGATCGGTGCAGGTGGGTCGAAATCTCCAGATCGTTCGCTGGGCCCCGATGCCGATGGCCAAGATGGGACCCATCGAGGTCGAATGTTCCGACCCACCTCCAGGTCCAGTCGCTGGGCTCCAAGCGTCAGTTCATCGGCTTCACCGGCCCGGTGATCGTGGATGAGTCGAACCTCGTCGGCGAACGTGACTACTACCAAGTGCTGTTCCTCGACATACACACCCTCTCTTACGTGCTCACCGATCGTTCGCTGGGGCCCGATGCGGCCGCCAAGGAGTTCGAGGTCGAGCACCACTAGGACACCGTCGCGGCGCACGGTGTGCTGACCACGTTTCGCTACAGCCGACGGTCGTCCGGTTCAACCCGGATGGCACCGAGGATCGCCCTCGATAGGCGCGGGGCCGACCCCAAACGGGGTCTCCGCCTCCAGCTGCGGCATGGCTCTTGACCTTCGCCTCGGGACAGGCAGCCGATGGCGCGCTCCAACCTCGTGGCCGACGCGGTCCTGGGGTACTCGATGACCGCCTACTACGGCGGGCGGACCGAGTGCCGATCCGCGGCGTCGAGCTCCCGGTGCGGTACGTCGACTTCGCGTCGATGTACCCGACCGTGTTCGTCCTGCTCGATCTGTGGACGCACGTGATCTCGGACCACTTCGAGCGGTCGACGCCACCGCCGACGCGGCGGCTTTCCTCGACACAATCACGAGTCATCGGCTCCATGTGACTGGCTGGACGCGTGCTGGCCAACGTGTTTCCAGTGCTCATCGTCATGTCGCTCGTGGCGGTCCTCGTGCCGTCGCGTTGGTCGCCGAGGCGGGCGTGGCGCGTGGACGATCGGGTCAAATGTCGCCTGGTCCGCTCTGGCAACCCTCGCCTCATCGCCGTCACCCACCCCAATGAGCGGGAAATCCTCAGCGATTCAATTACTCTCTACTTTAATTACATATTATTACACAACTTTCTTCTCCATTACGCGTCTAGATCCACCTACTGCGCTACGACCTCTTCGCCAAGTCATCAAGGAACGGGCGGATCAAACACGGTACGCTGCCGGAGAGCGAACGCTAACGCCTCGACAAGTTCCTCAAGTGCTTGCCACGTCATCCACGGGTGTCGCTGAGCTGCGATCGGGCTGGGCGTTCTCCGCACTGCACCTACGGGCGTCACTGCCATGAATGCCGGCGCTCCCTGCACTGGCACCAACAGCCTGCCGGGGCCTGCCGCTCGGGCTCGCCCAGGCCACGTCGCTGCCGGCATCGGGTCCTATGTCGCTTGCGACACTGACTCGGTGGCCATCGTGTCGACGCCTGTCGTGGGCTCGTTGCCTGCTCCCGTAGGATCGGCATCGGCCGATGGGCCCTTGCGGTCCGGGCGCTGTCATGAGGCCGTCGTCGACGCATCCTGCGACCATCAACCTACTCAATCCGTACGATCGTGATACGATCCCCGATATGCTCAAGCTCGAGTATAAGAAACATACATTAATCTAAACCATATCAAAAACCATAAGTTCGCATCGGTCACTTCGCATCACATAGACGAGAGACGATGAAGGCACCCAATCGCCGCCCTCGAGAGCCATCTGGGGCCGCCCGCCGGGAGATCCGCGCGCCGTTGGTCCGATCAATCGGCACTGTGCCATTTTCGCACGTCACGACTGTAGCTATCTCGACCAGCACTTCGCGGTATGCCTGTTCTATTGACCCCCGCGGGCATCGTCATCCGCAAGGCATCTAACCATAGCCTTGAGCTGTATCAGCACCGATCGAACGCCGACGATTGGCATGCGACGTGGCCCGTATGGGTCGAGATCGGTGGCGCCGGATCATCGCGGAGACGAACGGTGACGATCCGGGTGCCGAACCCTCATGGTTCGATCTACCCGCCGTGAGCCAGGCGCCGATCACCACGCCCGTACTGGCAGGATTGTTCGATCAGTAAAACGCAAGCCGGTCGTACGCCGCGAGCGTGAAGCCGTTCAGCTTCCTCCTGATGCACACCTCGATACGTTGGTGCCGCAACCGCCGAGCTCGCCGGCCGCTCTATCACTCCATCGCCTCGTAGTCGAGCAAACCCGACGAGTACCTGCGTATGCCGTGAGTCGACGACGGACTGGGGTCCCGCTACGGGAGACCACCCGACCGGGTGGCGAGCGCGGGTGCGTCCGCCTGCGCACTATACGACTTGCTCACCCAACCGGACGCCGTGACGGTGAAGGAGGGAACCAGTCGGCGGTCGTGGATACCGTGGAAGCGTCGGGGTCCTGCCGCGGCTCGACGTAATCGCCATCACTGTCCGCCACATCGGCAGGAGAGCAACCGGCTCGGGAGGCCGAGACGGATTGAGTCGAGCGATGTTCACGAGGATCCGCTGGATGACGATGGGGGTCGTGGTGCCGGGCTCGGGAGTGGGAGCGCTCGGACCATGGAGCTGACCGAGGCGCCAGAGTTCACCGTGCGCTCGCGGCTGCGGAGGAACGGGTGATGCGAGCGGTCGCAGAGTCGGGTGATGACTATTTTGCGTGACGCGAGAAGCCGACGAACGGGATGGTCAACCCGTAGCTTTGGCTGAGGGCCAACGAGGCCGTCGGCGGTGCGAAGGCTTGGAGTATCGCAATCCGCTATGGAGGGAAAGGTGGACGTTCTCGTCTACCGTGTCTGATGGTGCTCCTGCTCCGGTTCGACGGCGATTGTGAGATACATACCGGAGCAGAGGCCGAGGAGCAGATCGCGTGGCTGTATAAGCTCGGCCTCGGGATCTCGCGCAGTTCCTGCCTCGGGCGCATGCGCACGTCAACAACCGAACACAATGAGCGTTGACGTGCGTGCGCCACGCTGGACTGCTCGGATCAGAGGGACACGGCAAGTTCCGGAACCTAGCGTGTGCGGATCTGCTGATGGTCAACCCGTGGCTGATCGGCCAGGCGCTGGTGGCGGTGCGAAGGCGGAGATCGTCAACTTCATCGGCGGTAAGTCGAAGACATCTACTAGCGACAACGAACAGAGAGCCGAGCACGCTGCTGAGTCGGTTCTCACGCCCGAGGAGCAAGAGGAGACGACGTATCGGAATCTGCGCGGCGAACTAGAAAAAGCGCTACTCGCGAAACTAAAAGCGAGAAAACCCGACTTCTTCGGCGCGAGTACTCGATGAGCTCGTCGCAATGAGATAAGAGAGATCTCCGTCCAACAGCCCCTGCGAGCATGTCGGGCGCACGTCGGGTTGATGGTGTATCTATGAGGACAAGCTCGGGTCGACAAGGTCTACGTCCAGGTAAACGCTGTGAAGTGGTAGTGATACTATTCATCTTGCAGTTCTTCTCTTTAGTTCTATTCATAGCACTCTCTCAAAAAAATAATTTCACGACGTTCTTCACGCCGTCTCATTCTTTCTTCTTGTTCTTCGAGTTCGGATCGTCTTGATTTTCGGCTAGGGTTGTCCGGCACATGGTCTATTACCGGGTTAGCGTCCAGCCGAAGAGCACCTTCACTGCTACCGCCTTGACGAGGACTTCTTCTAGGAGGCGTACTAGCACCTAGTGAGGGGATCGCGTTTGCGCTTGCTTCGCTATCGCCGCTCTACACACACCGTTAGCGAGGAGCTGTGGTCGACTCTGTATTACCACCCGGCGCAACTCTCGTATTCGTGAGTTCAACCGTTCGCGACCTTGAAGACATACGATCGAGTGTGAAATGGTAACTCGAGCAGTACGTTACGAGGTCCTAACTGGAGGCGCTCGACTTTCCAGCACCGCCAAACCTTCAAATATTTAGACCGCACTATCCGTCATTCGCGATTACCAGTACTTCGTCCTGATCGTCGGCTACTTAGCTCTCTCTTACTGATTACGATACTTCTGTCACGCGGGGAATTCAACCACGCGCTCACTCGTAAGCTATTATATTCTCTATATCATATTATAGTCCACCCGACAGTCCGCGATGATGTGGTGCTCATTCCGGCGCTATGTGTTTATTGGTCGCTCGGCGTCGGATCCCAGTGGGCGCGCAACCTTGAGGCGGTCTGCGCGGGAGATCGTCCAGAACTGCACGAGACTGCTGTACAGTGTAGTGCGAGTCTTATTCCATTTTGGTAGCTTGTACACTCATATTTTTAGTTTAGTACCTATTACAACACTGAAACGATATCCGCTTCGGATCCTAACGAGCTCGCGAATTTCTACGTCCTGAAGGCGGCGTCGCTTGGCTGCAGCGCCGATTCAGCTGAGACGCTCACGAGACGCTTGTTCCTGAGTTCGACCAACCGGATCAGATCCCGAGCTCGGGGACTTTCTTATCGGCGCTGCTTGAGCTCACGACCCGCATCGACAACTACGAACGTGCTGTGGAACCGATCGCGGAGACTAGCATGCGCGAGGTGTTAGCTGTGATGCTATACGCTTGGAGTGGTCGGGTGTCTCCGCGCTGATCACGTGGAGACTGCCAGGTGGTACCACCTCACGCTGCGTACTCGGCAACCTTGGTCCTGAACCGGTCTCTGTGCCGATATTTCTGCAGCTACCAGAACGCTCTCGTTACCCTTGAGCTTCGACCAACCCTTACAAACCCACAAAACGCAGTGGCGATCGATCGGGAGTGGGAAGTCAGTCGGAGGCGCCCTCTGGCTGAGGGTCCGTAAGAACTGCTGGAATGGGAGAGCGACGCCTAATGGACGCTCTCATTCGTGAGATACAACTTCTCGCCGCCGCACTCGGTTCTGCGATACGCACGGGCCAAATTCTTCAAACCGTTCTTCGAATACGGCCGCCGATTGCGCAGTCCACCTCGCGCCCGACGCGCGATGCCTCGAGGAGCTGCAACTCACCCTTGATCGTATCGGGGTCTCCGAAGCTGGCATTGGCCCCGCAGCTGGCGGACTCAGCCGTCCGATCGAAGGCTGCGACGATGACATGAGCGCCTCCGACGCTCGCCGCAGTCCGTGGCGGACCGGGGACGTTCGCTTAGAGCCAGTTGCGTGCGCGTCGATGCCGGCTCGCGCAGTCCCGAGGTCGCACGGGCGCATCGGGACGCGTCTTCATCGTGCACGGACATGAGGCCGGGCCACGGGACGCGGTTGCCAGGCTTATGACCCTCGTGGGCCTTGAACCTGTGATCCTCGTCGAGGAACCGAACCGCGGGCGAACGATCATCGAGAAGTTCGAGGCGAACGTGGACGTCGCGTTTGCGGTTGTCGTGATGACACCAGACGACCTGGGCGCGGAACTTCGTGCGCTTGAGGCCGCTACCAGCGACGGAGTTCCGCTAGAGGGACTCCAGTCCCGAGCCCGCCAGAATGTCATTCTCGAACTCTGCTATTTCATCGGCCTCCTTGGACGTGAGCACTGGTCGCCCTCGTTGCCGGTGAAGTGGAGCGTCCAAGCGATGTTGACGGCGTGCTCTATGTACCGTCGGGCGGGGCTGCGAGGCGGAGTTGCTCCGTGAGCTCCGAGCCGGCGGCATGGACTTGGACGCCGCACGTCTCCTGAGTAGCTCAGACGAGCTTCAGCGTTATCGCAGACTGAGCCGCCCCTTCGAGGGCCTCTACTACTATCCCCGTCGAGCGAGGACGGTCGAGCCGGAGGTGGCGCCCGCCTGATCCGCGGCGGAGTCTGATCCGCGCGGCCGCGCCCGCCCTATCCCTTGCGTCGGGCGAGGTAGGCCTCGAACCCGTCGAGCAGGCACGTCAGGCCGAACTCGAACCGGTCGTCGACGCTGCCGGCCACGATCTTGGGTCCCACCCAGGCGAGGTTCGGGAACACGTCCGCCGGGAGCGCCGCCGTCACGTCAGCCACGGCCTGACGTCGTGACTCGCGATCCTCTCCGCTCGATCCCGAGAGCCCGACGGCCTCCCACAGCGCGGTGCCGGCGACGTAGTTGCCCAGGGCATGGTTGGCGAGGACGGCCCCACGCCGCCCGAATCCGGCGGCTCGAAGCACGCCCAGCGTTCGATCGAGCAGCGGAAGCTCGACACCACCTCGCCCAGATCGCGAGGCGAGCAGGATGGTCAGCTGCGGCCGCTTGAGCAGGCCCGTGCGCATGTCTCGGGCGATGATCGCGAGGTCCTCGCGCCAGCTGCCCGACAGGGGAGACGCCTGGATCTCACCCGCCATCGCCTCCAGGACCAGGCCCACGAGCTCGTCACGGCCCGAGACATGGCGGTACAGCGACATCGTGCCCGAGCGCAGGCGCCTACCCACGGCTCGCATGGTCAGCCCGTCGATTCCTGCTTCGTCCACAACGGCCACTGCGGCTTCGACGATGCGGTCCCGGCTGAGGACGGGCCGAACGGAGGTCTCGTTGGCGTCCATCGACTCAGTATTCATGCTGCCATCATAGCGTACACGGTACGCATGCGTACCACGTACGCGGTGCCGATCGCCGGATGGGGCAACCACGCAATCTCATCTGATCGACGTCGGGTGGTCAGGACCTTGACAGCGCGAAGCCCACGGTGCGGCCGTGCGTCTGCGTCAGCGCGATCCAGACCCGGACCATCTCCTCGAGGGGCCTTGCATTCGACAGGCCCCCGGCATCCTCGGGTTCGAACCCGATCTCGGCGGCCAGACCCATCGCCACTCGCTTGGCGTCGGGGTCGTCGCCAGCCACGAACATGGCCAGCGGCGTCCGGCGATCCCGGGCGGTGGTCAGATTCTCGAACCCGATCGTGTTGAACGCCTTGGCGAACCTGGCACCGGGCAGGAGCTCGATGAGGTCCTCGGTAGTCGAGCGTGGCGGGTCTGTGTCGAGGCGGTTCATGGCGTCGATGACGATCCGGTCCGCCAGCGGCGGCAGGTCCGCGACGATGGCTCCGATCGCCACGGGCCGGAGCGCGAACACGATCACATCGGCCCCGTCGACGGCCTCGGCCGGCAATGCCGCGGTCGCCGATGGGATCTCTGCCAGCGCGGTGAGGGTCTTGGTGCTGTCGGGGGCGCGCACGCCGAACACCACCTCGTGCCCGACGGCGACAAACGCCTTGCCGAGTGCTCCGCCGACGTTGCCGGCCCCGATCACCGCGATCCGCATCGCATCTCACCTCAGCGCATGGTCACGTTCCCGCGCCCATTGTGAACCCGCCGGGAAAGCGGGCCCGTACCTCGTGATAGGCGCGGATCGGCGACCGGCAGCCCACTGGAGCCCGGACGCGATCTCGGCCGCGCGAGCGGGCTGATTGAGGGGGGCAACTGACCGTGGCCCGCGAACGACGCGCCCTGCGACCATCCGTTTCGGGCCCGGAGTACGACCGTCCTATCGCCCGACCCAGCCACGCTCAGTACGGTGCGAGCTGACACCTCAACACCGCGCCGAACTCGGCAGCGGACGAGCCGCTAGGGCACCACCATCCGACCCATGGCACTCGCGCCGGACCACGGCTCGCCGGATCGCCGCCCCAATGGACGGAAGGCAGAGCCCATGAACAGGCCGGGATCCGGCGCCGAGCGCGCCGAGGTCCTCCGTCGTGTGGCCAGCGAGGTGAGCGCGAATCTCGAGCTCGAGGAGGTCTTCCAGGACGTCCTCGACGCGTCCGGTGAGCTGTTCGGCGCCGAGGTCGCCGGACTATGGCTGCTGAACCCCGGCCGACACCCGTTCCGGCTGGCGGCCCAGCGCGCTGTGGCAGCCGAGCTGATCGAAGCCGTGACCGCCGTGACCGTGGACGATGACACGACCGGCCAGCGCAGCATCCGCGAACGGCGGCCGATCGTGCTCGACGATCCAGCCGGCGCGGCCTTCTTCGCCCCCGTGTACCAGCGGCTCGGCATTCGGACGATCGCCTTCATCCCGATGGTCTTTCGTGACGAACCCCTGGGGCTCCTGGTCCTGTACCACCGCCGCCCGTACTCGTGGACGCCGGACGAGCTCAACCTGTGCGCGACGTTCGCCAGTCAGATGGCCACGGCAGTCGCCAACGCGCGGCTGTTCAACACCGTCCGTCAGGGTGCCGCCAGGCTTCGCGCGATCCAGGAGCTCTCGCTGCGACTCAACCGGATCCAGGACGTCGAGGGCATCGGCGAGGCGATCGTCGCCGAGGCTGACCGGCTGATCGCCCACGACACGATCCGCGTCTACCGGGTGGATCAACGGACCCGCATGTGCGAGCCGATCGCATTCCAGGGCGAGTTCATGGGGATCGGCCGCCCGTCGCCGGACCAGCTGCGGGTCCGGATCGGCGAGGGCCTTACCGGCTGGGTCGCTCTCCGCAACGAGACGATCCGCCTTGGCGATGCGGCCTCGGACCAGCGCGGGAGGCTGATTGGCGCCACGCGCGGCCCGGAGTCGATGCTGCTGGTGCCGATGACCTATGAGTCCAGGGTCCTGGGCGTGATCGTGGTCTCTCACGCCGGCTACGACCAGTTCTCGGATGACGATCAGCAGACCCTCGAGATCTTCGCGGGACAGGCGGCGCAGGCCATCGTGAACGCCGAGGCGTTCGGCCAGGTCCGGCGCCAGCGCCAGGAGCTGCGTCACCGCCTGGAAAGCCAGCGCCGGCTGCTCGAGGTCAACGAGCGCCTCCTCGCCACCCTGGACCCGAGCGGCGTGCTGGAGATGATCGCCGACTCGCTCAACGCAGTCGTCGCCTACGACTCGCTGGCGGTCTATCGCATCGACCGGGCCGCCGGAGTCCGCCGCGCGGTCGTGGCGCGTGACCGGTTCGCCGAGGAGATCCTGTCCCACGAGGGCGCCATCGACGTGGGCCTCACCGGCTGGGCGATCCGCCATCACGAGGCCGTCCTCGCCAACGACGCGCATCGCGATCCGCGATCCGTGCAGATCCCGGGCACGCCTGAGGAACCGGAGTCGATGATCGTGTGCCCCCTGCTGATCGGCGGCGAGGTGATCGGCACGCTCAACGTCGGACGCCTGGGCGGAGCCGAAGCTCACTACGCGCGCGACGAGTTCGAGCTCGTCCAGCTGTTCGCCGCGCAGGCATCGATCGCCCTTCGCAACGCCGAGGCCCACGGTGCCGTGATGACTCGCGCCGAGCGCGATGCCCTGACCGGCCTTCGCAACCATGGGGCGTTCCAGCGTGAGCTGGGCATCATGGTGGACGCCGGCGAGCCGTTCGCGTTGCTGATGCTCGATCTCGACGCGTTCAAGGTCTACAACGACCGGCACGGGCACCCGGTCGGGGACACCCTGCTCACGCGCGTCGCAGACGCGATGACCGAGACGATCCGCGAAGGTGATCGCGCCTACCGTTACGGCGGGGACGAGTTCGCGATCCTGCTACCCGGCGTCGACGGTCCGCAGGCACGCCACGTCATGGAGCGCGTTCGCGCCACGGTGGCCAGGCTCACCGAGCGGGCAGGGCCGCTGGTCACCATCAGCGCGGGCGTGTCCGGCTATCCGGCCGACGGCGCCACCAAGGACGAGCTGGTGGAAGCGGCCGATCGGGCGCTGTACCTCGCCAAGCCGCCGAGCCTGCGCGGGCACGGGGAGGAGGACCCCACCCGCGACCCCTACCTCGCGGCTGTCGATCGCACGACCCTGGCGCTCCTGGAGCACCTCGATCCCGAGGACCTGCTGCGAGAGATCGTGGATCGCGCGACTGAGCTGGTCGGGATCCGGGACGGGTTCCTCTACCTCCTCGAAGATGGCGACGACGGTCAGCCGACGATGACCGTCCGCGTCGGGGTCGGCACGTTCGAGCACCTTGTCGGCTACCGGCTGCCCACCGGCACCGGCGTCGGCTGGGAGGTGGTCCGAACCGGCCGCCCGGTCGTGATCGACGACTACGACGCCTACCCGGACCGCGCGCCGGACCTGGAGACCGAGCGGTTCGGGGCGGTGTGCTCGGTCCCGCTCAGGTCCGGGGGAAGGGTCACCGGGTGCATCGGCCTGGCATCGGGCGAGGCCAACCGGCCGTTGGCGGAGCGCCAGATAGGGGCCGTGGCGCGGTTCGCGCAGCTTGCCTCGATCGCCATCGACCACGTGCGCCTCCTCGAGCATGCCCGGTCGGAAGGTTCGCAGCGTGCCTACGCCGCGCTCCACGATCCCGTCACCGGGCTGTCGAACCGGACCGAGCTCCTGGACCGGCTTGCTGCGCTGATGGGCAATCCACCGGCGGTGGACGGCCGGACGGCGGCGGCCAATCCTCCGGCGGCCAATCCTCCGGCGTCGCCGGCCAGAGTGGCGCTGATCGTCCTGGACCTGGATCGGTTCACGTTCGTCAACGAGAGCCTGGGCCATGCGGCCGGCGATCAGCTGCTGGCTCAGGTCGGCCGGAGACTGGTCGGTGCCGCCCGCCCATCCGACCTGGTTGCGCGCGTGGGCAGCGACGAGTTCGGGATCCTGCTCGATCGCGTCCGAAGCCCGCGCGACGCCGAGCGGGCGGCCGCACGGCTGGCAACCGCGCTCGCCGAGCCGTTCGATCTCGGCGGTCGCGAGGTCACGGTTGCTGCCAGCCTCGGGCTCGCGGTCGCACGACCGTCGGTCGCCACCCCCGCCGACCTGCTCAAGGAAGCCGACATCGCGCTCCATCGAGCCAAGGCGGACCCGATGCGAACCCTGGTCAGGTTCGACCCGGAGATGCGAGCGCAGAGCCTCGAGCTGGCCACCATGGAGCATGACCTGCGACGAGCCATCGAGCGGTCCGAGCTCCGGCTGCACTACCAGCCGATGGTCAACCTCGCGGACGGCACCGTGGTGGGGGTCGAGGCGCTGCTTCGCTGGCAGCACCCGGACCGGGGTCTCGTCCCGCCGCTTTCGTTCATCTCGCTCGCCGAGGAGACGGGGCTGATCGTCCCGATCGGGCAATGGGTGCTGGAGACGGCGTGCCGGCAGGCCCGATCGTGGCAGCGCTTCGGGGCCGCGGCGCCACCGGTCGTCAGCGTCAACCTGTCAGCTCGCCAGTTCGCGCAGTCGGACCTCGTCGATCGGGTCGCAGCCACGCTCGCAGATGCCGGCCTCGATGCCGACGCGCTCGAGCTCGAGATCACCGAGAGCGTGGTCATGGACCAGAGCGAGGCCTCGATCGAGCGCCTCCAGGCGCTTCGGCGGCTCGGCGTGAAGCTGGTGCTCGACGACTTTGGGACCGGCTACTCGTCGCTGTCATACCTGCGCCACCTGCCGTTGGACACGATCAAGATCGACCGAGCGTTCGTGTCCGGCCTCGGGTCCGACGCGGCGGACCTTCCGATCGCCCGCGCCGTGATCTCGCTGGCCCACGGCCTCGGGATCGGCGTGGTGGCCGAGGGGATCGAGACGACCACGCAGCTGGACTGCCTGCGGGACCTGGGCTGCGACCGTGGCCAGGGCTATTCGTTCGCGCGGCCGCTCGCCAGCGAGCAGCTCGAGGCGCTGTTGGAAGGAGCGAAGGGGGCGCCGTTGAAGCTCCGGCCGGAGCCCGCCGAGACGCTCGAGGGCTAGCTCCGCGACCCGGCGAACAGCCGCAGCATGAACAGGAACATGTTGATGAAGTCGAGATACAGGTGGAGGGCGCCGATGATCGAGCCGCGCTCTGGAGAGCTGGTGATGGCCGCGTAGTCCCCGCGCGCGATGCGCTGGACGTCGTACGCAGTCAGCACGGCGAACAGCCCGACACCGCCGATCGAGATGAGCCACGAGATCGCGCTCGAGGCGAGGAAGATGTTGATCACCATGGCCACGAGCAGCCCGATCAGGCCCATGAACAGGATCCCGCCGAGCTTGGTCAGATCCTGCTTGCCTACTGCGCCGTAGACCGCCGCGGCGCCGAACATGGCGGCCGTGGCAAAGAACGCCGTGGCCACCGCCGCGGCGCCGTTCGACGTCGTCCCGGTCGGCGTCGTGGTGAACGCCCACACGATCAAGCCCAGGGTCATACCCATCGTGGCCGCGTAGACGAAGAACAACGCCAGGCTGACGGTCGCCGAGAAGCGCCGGATACCAGCCTGGATCGCAATGACCAGCACGAACTGGCCGATGATGATCGGCAGCCACCACTGCGCAACGGTCTCCAGCAACGAGGTGCTGGTGGTCACGAGATAGGCCACGCCTGCCGACAGGAGAAGCCCGGCGAACATCCAGCCGAAGGCGCCCACCAGGAGCTGCTGGACGAGGGCCGGGGCCGGGCGGACGCCCAGCTGTGACGGCGTGTAGCGGGTGTTGATCACGAACGACTCCTCTCGGGTGACGTCGAGCCCGGCTGCTCGCCGACCACCGGTCGGCCCCGGGCCGTGGTGGCGCCTCTCGCCTCGGCATGCTCTGCCGCGCGCGCGAGGATCCACAGGAGATCTGCCAGACGGTTGAGGTAGGGCAGGGCCTGGCTGGCGGCGATCACCGCATCGGCCGCCGCGAGGCTGACGGTGCGTCGCTCGGCGCGTCGAACGACTGTTCTCGCGAGCTCCAGGGATGCGCTGACCCGGGTCTCACCCGGGACCACGAACTCGCGCGGCAGCGCGACGGCCGCCTCGATCTCACGCAGGACGTCGTCGAGGCCATCGACCATCGCCGCGGTCACGCGCGTGACCCCGTCCCGCTGGCGCTGTCGCGCCTCGGGGTTGGTCGCAAGCTCGGCCCCGATGACGAACAGCTCACGTTGCAGCCGGAGCAGCAGCTCGCCCAGCCCGCCGAACCCGGCCGACAGCACGCCGTACTGGGACTTCATGTTGAGCTCGGCTCGCGCCAGGCCGATCGCGGCGACCGCTTCGTCGACCGTCCCGTACGCCTCGGTCCGAAGGTCGTCCTTGCGCACTCGATCCCCGCCGAACAGGAGTCCCGTGGTTCCGTCGTCGCCTCGCCCGGTCGCGACGGCGCTCTCGTACGAGAGGTTGCTGCGGGTCATGTGGAGGTGGCGCTCACCACATCAGGCCGGCATCGCGCGGGTCCCAGCGCTCTGCCAGCAGGGTCACCTTGACCGGGTGCTCCACGACGCTCTCCGCCTGCTCCTTGACCTGCTGGATCATCGCGCCGGCATACGGGCAGAACGGCGTGGTCAGGATCATCTTGATCTCGGTCGACCCCGGGCTCAGCACGACCTGCCTGATCAGGGCCAGCTCGACCACATTCATCCCGATCTCCGGATCAACCACGGCCCGCAGGGCATCGAGGATCGCGAGCTCGGTCGCACGGCGTTGCGGGTCGAAACCGGCGTCCGTGGGGACGGCCGGCGTGGCGGTCTGGGCAGGCTGGGTGTCGGTCATCGTCGCGAAATCCTACCACCAGGCTCGGAAATGGCCGCCAGGCCTCCGCGCCGGGACATTCGGCCCGCATCCTGGTACCCAGTCGACCATTTGCGCAAGCACGCAACTAGAGGCACCATGGGTGCAGCCCCAAGGGAGGCCCCGATGTTCGACGACCGCTATACCTTCGGCGCCCGGATCGCCGCCCCGTTCGACGATGTCCGCGAAGGCGTCGAGACCGCGCTGCGCGCCGAGGGTTTCGGCGTGCTCACCGAGATCGACGTCGCGGCAACGCTGCGAGCCAAGCTCGGCGTCGTCCAGGACCCGTACGTGATCCTCGGTGCCTGCAACCCGCCGCTCGCCCACCGCGCCATCAGCGCCGATCCGGCGGTCGGTGTGCTGCTGCCGTGCAACGTCGTCATCCGCGACGTAGGCGGCGTCGTGCTCGTGGAGGCGATGGATCCGCGGGCGGCCATGGGGCTGGTCGACGATGCGGTGGTCGCCGAGGTGGCCGCAGAGGCACGAGCGAAGCTCGTCCGGGCAGTTGCCGCCATCGAGCAGCGGTACTCCGCGGAGGCCCTGGCATGAGCACGAAGACCGCCCTGGCGACGCTCACCGGCGATCGGCTTCGGTTCGATGTGACGCTGGGCAGCGGGCATACGATCGTGCTCGACGACGCCGAGGGGGACGCCGGACCGCGACCCGCGGAGCTCGTGGGCGCCGGGCTGGCCGGGTGCACCGCCATGGACGTCATCTCGATCCTGCGCAAGAAGCGCCAGGCGGTGAGCCGCTACGAGGTCCGGGTCAACGGCGTCCAGGGGGAAGGGCATCCGCACGCATTCACGAGGTTCGACGTCGTGCACGTGGTCGACGGTGCCGGGATCGATCCCGAGGCCGTGCGCCGGGCAATCGAGCTATCCGCGACCAAGTACTGCTCCGTGGGCTCCACCCTCGTCTCGGGCGCGCTCGAGCTGCACCACGCCTACCTCATTCGCGAGCCAGGCGGGGACGAGCGCTATGCCGAGGTGCTCGTCATGGGGCCGAACGCGGCCCCCGACGCGCTGGCGGCGGGCGGCTGAGGCCGACGGGCAAGCGTCCGATCAGGCGGCCGCCCCGGCCTTGATCACGATCCCGGGCAGGCGGAGGCGATCCGGGAGCTGGCCCGCCTCGTCGTCCGTGAAGCCGGGCCCGGCGAGCGATCCATCCGGCTCGAAGAAGTCCGCGTAGCGATCCCGGTGACTCGCTGCGTACGCGTACGCAGCGGCGATCCCCATGCGCTTCAGCTCCGGGAAATCCTTCTGGAGGTCGACGACGCCATATCCGTTTGCCCGAAGCTGGAGCACCTGGCGCACGGTCAACCGGGTTCCGTAGCAGAAGGGCTCGCCATTCATCACGAGCGGGTCCACCTTGACCCACTTGATCGTCACCTGGGCTCCACCGTCATCGGGGCCTAGACGCCCTTGTACAGGGCTGCGGCGATCGGGTTGCGGCGGCGTGCGTCGCCCGCGAGGCGTCGATACCAGCGGTAAACGTCAATGGCCGCGTCGATCGCCTGATCCACGGAGGCCGTCTCCCGCTCACCGACGATTCCGAGCGCGCCCGCCCGGATCCCTTCGCACAGCTGCACGACGTCGTCGACGGGCACCTTCCTGCGCCGGAACACGGTGGCCGACTGGTCGGCGAACTCGCGAAGCCAGAAGGGGTCATCGCCGGCCACGCACAGAGCAAGCCGGTCGACAAGCACCTCGGCATCGCGCAGCAGGTTGCGCAGCCCGGCCTCGTCGTACCGGGTCCGGATCGTCGGATCGGCGTCGGCGGCGACCTCGAGGGCTCGCCCGGCAAGGGCGCTCCGCTCCGTGCGAAGTCGCTGCGCGGCATCCGGATGGACGCTCAGGCTACGCGGCGGTTCTCCGAGGGACGGATGGCTCACGATCCGAGGATACCGTCCCGCGCGACCCCGCGTAGCATCGACGGCATGCACGACACGGGCACCGGATCCGGCGACCGGCAACCGTCCGATCCGGCGCCCGGTGATCAGGCGCCGGCGGGTCGCGCTGCGGGGCAGCTCGATCGAGTGCCGGGCGAGCGGTACCGGCCGGCCGAGTCGGGCGATCAGGCTCGCACCCGCCCAAGGCCGGGCGCCGTCCGTTCCGGTGTCACGGTGCTGATCGTGGCGGTTGCGGGCTCGGGCCTGCTCGCCCTTTGCGGATCGTTCGACCTCGGGGTAGGGATGCTCGTGGTCGCCGCCTTCCTCGGCTGGGCGATCGGACTCGCCGTCGTGTGGGCGGCGCCAGCGCTCGGGGTACCCGGGCTCGACGGGCCGCGACCCTCCCGGCGGCGTGCCGTGCTGGCCGCCCTGGCCGGGGCCGGATCTCTGATCGCCGGCCTGCTCGTGCTGTGGGCCTGGTCTCGACTGGAGGGCGGGGTCCTCGGGCCGATCGCGTACGCCGACGCACGGTTCGGTCTGCTGGCGGCGGTGCAGGTGCTGATCGCGGCGGCGGTCGCCGGGATCCGCGCCCGCTGAGATCCGTGCCCGCAGGCGGCCGGCCTCAGCGCTCATTTCGGCTCCCGGCGAGCTCGCGTACCAGCACTGGCGGCGTGAGCTGCTCCCGCAGCAGGCGTGCAAAACGGGCGGCCCGGTCCGCCTCGGGGACGGCGTCGAGCCACCGCCCGACGAGCGCCTCGCCCTCCGGATAGACATGAACGTAGAGACGCCAAAGTGGGTGCTCGATGAACTCGAGCCGCTTCGCGGCGACCTCCAGTGTGAGCCGGCCCACCTCCACCAGGTAGTCGAGCACACGCTTCCTGGGCCACCTGTCCTGGTGCAGATGCAGGGCCGCGTTCAGCCGGGCGGCATCGAGCGTGCGCCGAAGGCCACTCGCGGCCGACACGCGGTGCGCGGCAGCCTCGAGGGCTGCCCGATCGGCAGCCAGCGCGAGCCCAGCCGTCCCCGAGAGCTCGACCAGCAGGCCGGCAAGCTCGCCGGGAGGCACGGCGAGCGTGCGGCCGGCCTCGGCCAGCCCTTCCGAGATGAGGCACTCGGGCGTGTTGACGAGCAGGATGCTGGCCTCGAGCCGGCCCGCTCCTTCGACCAGCGCCGCCTCCTTGGTCGCGTGCTCCAGGTGGTGGCCCGGATACGTCTCGTGGGCAGCGGTCCCGATCAGAGCCGGCAGCCGGATGGGCAGGTCGAGGTTGACATCGACGCGCGAACGGAGGCCTCCGTCGTACCAGTTGTAGCCGGACCAGGGCTGGTCGCGGACGAGGGACACCTGCAGCGCCTCCCCGGCGGGCAGGCCGAACAGCCGATCGGCACGAGCGCGAAATCGGTCGACGAGAAGGTCGACGACTGCCCGAACGCGACCTGGAGCGACGGTCCAGGCACGATCCTCGGCCGCCAGCCGGTCCGCCAGCGACCCCGACCCCGGCAGCAGGGCGTCCAGGGCGGCAGCCGTGTCCTCGAGCGCCGCCTCGGGCCGGGGCCGGGGCGTGTGGGCAAAGCACCGGGTGACCTGCTCGAGATAGTCCATCGGCTCGCTGCCTTGGACCGTGGCCAGCGTCTCGAGGGCCACCAGCTGGCGATCCAGCCACTCGCGGCGATCGGGCTCCGAGATCTCCTCGGGCAGGCGGTCTCGCAGGGCGGCGGCGTCATCGGCAAGCCGGGCGAGCGGGCGGAGCTGCCCGATGTCGACCTGCGCCTTGAGGTCGGCCGGGCCGAAGTAGCCGTCGACGGTGCCCGGGAGGTGCTGGTCGAGCCGGAGGGCCAGGAGCAGATAGTCTCGGGCCACCGGGTCGGGAACCGGAACGTCCCGGACGCCACCCACGGCAGGCGTGCGCGCGCGGGTCATCGCTGGAGGCGCTCGGGCCGGGGAGCCCGCCGCGGACCGGTCTCATCATGGGCCGCGTGGTCCGCGGCCGCCCGGCGCGTCTGCTCGAGGCGGCGTTGCAGGGCCGGGTCGAGCGGGATGGACCGGCGGGAGCCCGGCGCGAGATGGGCGTGCCCGGCGGTGACGTCGGAAGCGGGACCGGGCTCGACGACCGGCACGTCGGCGGCCTCGGCGGCCGGCCCGGTGCCCGCCTCGCCGGCCGATCCGTCCGGGACCTCGCCCATGCCCTGACCGGACCCGACGCCTCCGGTCTCGCCCCGGAACGGCATCGCCTGGCGCTCCACGGCATCAAGGCTCATCCGCAGGGCGGCGGTCTTCTGGCCGGAAACCTCGCGGACGTACGCCACCTCCTCGTCCCGCGTCATCTCCCGGCCGCGGACGATGTCCTTCGGCTTGCCCACCATCAACCACGCCAGGTGGTAGCGATCCATCGTGCCCCAGGCCGTGGAGAGCAGGTCGTCCGACAGCTGGAGCCACGTCTGCAGCGCGGTCAGCGAGGGCTGCGCGCCCAGGCGCTCGCCTTCGGCGATCAGCTGTCGGGTCCGGAGGATGAGCTCGTCGCGGGTCATTCGGTGAGTCTAGGGCGGGCTCGCCGGGCGGGCCGGCGACACCGCCTCGGCCGGCGCTGCCGGCGCTGCCGGCGATCGGCGGGCTTGTGCGCCCTCAGCCACCCCGGATGAACGCCTCCCGGGCGGCGCGTGCCCGCATCGTCCAGGGACCCGGAGACCCGTCGCCGATCGGGTGCCCGTTGAACCGGGTGACGGGCAGCACCCCGGCCACCGAGGAGCACAGGAACGCCTCGCGTGCGGCCGCCAGCTCGTCCGGCGTCAGCCAGCCCTCAACCGGTTGCAGCCCCGCCTCGGCCGCCCACCGGAGCAGCCACGATCGGGTCGTCCCGGGCAGGATCGCGCAGGCGAGGGCCGGGGTCGCGAGCTCGATCGCTCCGTCGGCGCCATCACGAACCAGCACGATGTTGGACGAGGTCGCCTCCGACAGGTGCCCCGACTCGGTCAGGAACAGGGCGTCGTCCGCCCCGGCGCGGCGTGCCTCGAGCCGTGCATACACGTAGTCGATGCGGCTGGTCGTCTTGAGGACCAGCAGCGGATTGCCCGGATCACGCCGGATGGCCGATGCCACCAGCGACAGTCCGCGCTCGAGGTGGCCGGCGGGTGCCGGCGGCACCGGCCAGGCCTGGATCACGATGGTCGGTGTCACGAGCTGCGCGGGTGGCGGGAGCAGGCCGCGCTCGGGCCACGTACCGCGCGAGACCGTGATCCGGATCGACGCATCGACGTCGGGCTTGTCGAGCGCTTCGGCCGCCAGCAGCTGCGCGATGCCGCCCGCGAGGCGGGTGTCCACGTCCGCGGGGAGCTCGATCGCGAGCCCATCGGCCGATCGCCGGAGTCGGGCGACGTGCTCGGCCAGCTCGGTCACCCGGCCACCGCGGGCGCGCAGGGTCTCGAAGATGCCGTCGCCCTGCTGGAACCCGCGATCGAAGGACGAGACGTGCGGGCCGGACGCAGGATGCAGCACGCCGTCCACCCACACGAACCGTGGTCCCTGCGTCATCGATCCACCTCGGCTGCTCCGATCGCATTGAGCGGCCCGCGGGCCTTGGCGACCGTCTCCTCCCACTCTGCCTGCGGGTCGCTCCGCCAGGTGACCCCGCCACCGACGTGAAGCGACAGCCGGGCCCCGTCGGCCACGAACGTCCGGATCAGGACGCTGGAGCCCATCCGTCCATCGGGTCCGAGCCACAACATGGCGCCGCAGTAGGGGCCTCGGCGTACCGGTTCGAGCGTCTCGATCACCTCCATCGCGCGGATCTTCGGCGCGCCCGTGATGCTGCCACCCGGGAACGCGGCCGCCAGCAGCGAGAGCGCGTCGGCGTCCGGTCGCAGGCGGCCCGTGACGGTCGTGACCAGATGCTGGACCGTGGCCGATCGCTCGGGACGCAGCAACCGGGGCACCCGGACGCTGCCCGGCTCACAGACGCGGCCGAGGTCGTTGCGCAGGACGTCGACGACCATCACGTTCTCCGCCTGGTCCTTGCCGCTCGCGAGCAGCTGGCACAGCAACGCTCGATCGGCCTCGCGGCTGCGGCCTCTCGGGCGCGTGCCCTTGATCGGATCCGCGCGTGCTCGACCGCTCGCATCCACGGCCAGGAAAAGCTCGGGTGACGCGGACAGGATGGCCCGCGGGTTGCCGTCGCGCGATCGACCGAGATCCAGGAAGCCGGCGAACAGAGCCGGATCACCGGTCCGAAGCCGACCAAACAGCGGCCACGGATCACCGTCGAATGGGGCCTCCAGTCGGCGCGCAAGGTTGGCCTGATAGATCTCGCCCCGCTCGATGGCCGCTCGCACCGCGTGGACCTGATCGACCCACCCGGCGCGGGTCGTGCGGGAGCGCACCAGCATTGCGGCCGGAGCGCCTCCGCCGCGCCCAGGCGTCCGTTCGGCCGGCGACCGTCCGTCGAGCCGCGACGTCACCTCGCGCAATCGCCGCGCCATCGACAACCCATCGCCGTCCACCGGTCGAGCGGCCAGCCAGGCCACGCCGGCTCGCCGATCCCAGGCGATCACCCAGTCGTGAAGCGCGAGGCGCATCTCCGGCAGATCCTGATCCGCGATCGCGATCGACGGCATCCCCGCGAGGCGGCGACCCAGGTCATAGCCCAGAAAGCCGACGAGCCCACCCGTGAAGGGTGGCGAACCGCCCGCCGTCCGCCTCCGAGCGTCGGTGTCCTGCGGCATTCGCCGCAGCAGACCGCGGGCCCCTGCGAACGGGTCGGGACCGGCCTCCGCAACCTCGATCGTGGCGACCGGATCCGCGGTCAGGTAGCTCCACCGACCGGTACGGCCCGGCCTCGCGCTTTCGAGCAGGGCGAGCCCCGGCAGGTCGCGAAACGCCTCCGCCACGTCAATCGGCGCCACGGCGTCGAGCGCCGGCAACCGGACGGCGACGGGGCCGTCTGTCGCGCCGCGCGCCACCGCCTGACCGGCACGCCCGGCAGCGCGCGACGCGAGACGGTTGTCCGGCAGGATCGACACGGGTCGATGATAGGAGGGCCGCACGACCGCGGCCTCCGTCCTGCCTTCGGAGGAATGCCGTGTCTGCTCGCGATCTTGGCCTTCGCATCGGCCGGCTGAGCCCGGGCAAGCTCGACGCGATCACCGACGTCCCGGGCGTCCGCGTGGGCCATACGACCATCGTTTCCGGGGAGGGACCGCTGGTCGTGGGCACGGGACCCGTCCGGACCGGCGTCACGGTCGTGATGCCGCACGGAGGTGACGTGTGGACGGAGCCGATGTTCGCGGGCTGTCATCGGCTCAATGGCAACGGCGAGCTCACCGGCCTCGAGTGGATCCGCGAGGCCGGGCTGCTCGGCGGCCCGGTCGCGCTGACCAACACCCACAGCGTGGGCGTCGTCCGTGACGCGATCGTCGCCCACGCCATCGGACATCCCCGGCACGGCGGAGGACTGTGGTCGCTGCCGGTCGTGGGCGAGACGTGGGACGGTGGGCTCAACGACATCGACGGTCTCCACGTCCGCCCTGCCCACCTCGATGCCGCGATCGAGGCGGCGTCCGCCGGGCCGGTCGCGGAGGGCAACGTGGGTGGCGGTACAGGCATGGTCTGCCACGAGTTCAAGGGCGGCATCGGCACCGCCTCGCGTATCTCGGCCGAGAGCGACGGGGGCTGGGTCGTGGGCGTGCTCGTCCAGGCGAACTACGGTGAGCGCGAGCAGCTGCGCATCGATGGGGTGCCGGTCGGTCTCGAGATTCCCACCTCGGAGGTGCCCAGCCCCTACCCCCCGGAGGAGACGGGCAGCGGGTCGCCGTCGGTCCCCGAGGCCGGCGCAGGATCGATCATCGTCATCGTGGCCACCGATGCCCCCCTGCTGCCCCACCAGTGCCGGCGGATCGCGCAGCGAGCCTCGCTCGGCCTGGCCCGGATGGGCAGCACGGCGAACAACTCGTCGGGCGACCTGATCCTCGCCTTCGCCACCGGCAACCGCGGACTCTCGAACGCCGACGAGCCCGGGCGTGAGGTGCCCGCGAGCGTCGATGTCCGGATGGTCCCGGACAACCGGCTGACCCCGCTGTTCAAGGCGACCGCGGAGGCGACCGAGGCGGCGATCGTGAACGCCCTGCTGGCGGCGCGGACGATGGTCGGCCGGGACGGGATCACGGCGCACGCGCTCGACCACGACCGGCTGCTGGACGTGATGGCCCGATACGGTCGCGGCCCGCGGTCCGGCGCCCGGTAGCGGCGAAGGGATCAGCGATGTCGGTTGCGCCTACCATCCGGCGCGCGACGCTCGCGGATGTGGAATCGATCCGCGAGATCCTGGCCGCTCACGACGAGGATGAACCGGTCTCGAACGCCGACATCATCGGGCCCTATCTGCGTCACCTGATCGCTCATCACCGGGCGATGGTCAGCGTCGACGACGGCGCGATCGTCGGATACGGCGCCGTGGCGGACGCCGGCCGCTCCAGCCACCTTGCAGATCTGTTTGTCCGATCCGGCCGCCTCGGCCAGGGGATCGGCCGCCCGCTGCTCGCCGTGCTGTTCGGCGCCTCGACCCACCGCTCCACGTTCTCGTCCCGAGATCCGCGCGCGCTTCCGGTCTACGTCCGGGCGGGCATGGCGCCACGGTGGGTCAGCCTCTATCTGAAGGGCGACGGGTCGTCGCTGCCCACGCCGGACCAGCGTCTGACGGTTACCGCGACGGAGCCCGCCCGGATGGCCGATATCGAGCGACGGTGGACCGGTGCCGATCGCCATCTCGACCACGCGTTCTGGGCGTCGCAGGCCGACGCCGACGCGTTCCTCATCGCCGACCAGCAGGGCCCGCTCGCGGTCGGGTACGGTCGGGCCAGCCAGGGGTCATCGACGCGCGCCCTGGGCCGGCTGTCGGTCCGGCCGGATGCCGACCCGGTTCCCGCCGTGATCGCCGGCCTCCGGAGGGCCGGCGGCGGCGGACAGGTGATGGCGACGGTCCCGGGCCCGAACCCGGCGCTGCCCGTGCTGCTCGAGCACGGCTTCCGGATCGTGGACCAGGACCAGGCGATGGCGAGCCATCCAGACCTGCTGGACCCGATCCACCTGCTGCCCGACCCCGCGATGCTCTAGCCGGGTCGGGTCGGCGCCGCCAGGCCGGCGGGTCGGGCCCGCATGGCAGAGCCGGCGGCGGCGCCTGATCGAGCGTCGCCGCCTCGAGCTCCGGAGCGACCGTCAGCCCTCGCGCTCGATCGGCACGCCCACCATCGAGCCCCACTCGGTCCACGACCCGTCGTAGTTGCGGACGCGCTCGAAGCCCAGCAGCTCGTGGAGGACGAACCACGAGTGCGACGAGCGCTCGCCGATCCGGCAGTATGCGATCACGTCGCGGTCGGCCGTGATCCCCTTCGACCCGTAGAGCTCGGTCAACGCACCGGTGCCCTTGAACGTCCCGTCCTCACGGACCGTCTGGGCCCATGGGATCGAGGCTGCGCCTGGGATGTGCCCGCCGCGCTGTGCCGTCTCGGTCATGCCGGGCGGCGCGATGACCTCGCCCCTGAACTCGGCCGGAGACCGCACGTCGACGAGTGCGATGGCAGGGTCGCCCAGGTGCGGCAGGATGTCGTCGCGGAGGGCACGGAAGGCGAAGTCGGGATCCGGCAGCTTGATGCCGGTCTCCGGATACGACGGGACGTCCGTTGACAGCGGCAGGTTGTGGTCGAGCCAGTACTTGCGGCCGCCATTGAGCAGCTTCACGTGCTCCACGCCGTACAGCTTGAGCTGCCAGTAGGCCCACGCGGCGAACCAGTTGTTGTTGTCGCCGTAGAGCACGATCGTCGTCTCGTGACCGATCCCGCTCTGGCTGAGGAGCTGGCTGAAGTCGCCACGGGTTGCGATGTCGCGCCGCACGCCGTCGGACAGCTGGCTCGTCCAGCTCCAGGCGACGGCCCCCGGGATGTGGCTCTGGTCGTAGGCGGTGGTGTCGACGTCGACCTCGACGAATCGGACGGCAGGGTCGTCGAGATGGGCTGCCGCCCATTCGGCCGAGACCAGGACGTCACGTGCGTAGCCGGACACGGTCATGGGACTGGGTGCTCCTGTCGTGCTGCGGGAAAAGGGGGACGCGCCTCCCGCCGGGTCGCGGCGGCAACGCGGGCCCGTCGATGACGGGAAGCCTGGTGAGCGGCGGACGCGATCCTAGTGGGACCGGGCCCGCCCGGGACACGCGCAGCGGCCCATGATGGCGGCGGCGGGCGATCCGGAGCCGCGCATCAGCCGCCTCCCGAGATGTGGTCGCGGCGAGCGAATGCCTCGAGCGCGCGACGGCACTCGGCGGCCTCTCGCTGGGCCTGACGCACGATCCACGGATCGACGCGGCTTGAGGCCTCCAGCGTGACCACCGTGCCGGCGGGACCGTCCTCGAGCACGATCCCAGAGGCGTTCCGGTAATCGGCCATCCAGTTGGCCCGGAGCGCAACCAGCACGTCGATGACCACCGCCCGGGTGAACAGCCAGTCGAGGTGCTCGGCGTTGAGCCGATCGACGAGGTCGTCGATGCGCACCGGTCGCCCGCGATCGATGCGGGCAATCAGGTCCACGATCCGCAGCGCGCTGAACGGATCGCCGCTCTCGGCGATCGTCGGCGGCTGCATGTTCGCGTCCGGCAGCCCGGCGGGTGCGGGTCGGTCGGCGATCACGGCGGGTGCGGTTGTCACCGCGTCCATCACCTCATATCCGAGTTAACCAGTCAGGATTGGAAGGCTAGCACACGGTGGCGCGAGGGTCAGGCGGTCGGTCAGCCGATGACGGACGTGGCTGAAGGAGCCCTCAGAGCAGCTCGTGGTTCGCGGTCGCGGTGGGCTGTCCCTCGGCCGGCCGGGGCTCTTCGCCGGGACCGAATTCGTGGCTGGGCGCGCCGGTCGTCGGCTCGAGCACGGGCAGCGTCGCACCGCCCTCGGTGGACCGGCCTTCGATCGCGCCCACCCCATAGGGAACCCATTTCGACGGATCCTTGAGGCGGTGCCCCTCGGTTGCGCCACGATCGTGGATCTGGGTGAACCCGGTGGGCTCGATCCACATCCGCTTGCCGTCCAGCAGCCCGGTCACGCCCTCCTGGCCTGGCTCGGGCCGCGGGTTCTGGCAATACGCGCAGTGCGCGCTGTCGTGCGGTGTGTACTCCGTCGGCTCCTCGTAGGTGGTGATGTAGCCCTCGTAGTTGCGCAGGATCACCTTGTGGTCCGAGTAGGACACGAGGTAGTTCGGCATCACCGGGATCTTCCCGCCACCGCCGGGCGCATCGATGATGTACTGCGGCACCGCGTAGCCGGAGGTGTGACCGCGCAGGCCCTCGATGATCTCGAGCCCCTTGCCCACCGGCGTCCGGAAGTGCCCGGCGCCCTCCACCAGGTCGCACTGGTAGATGTAGTAGGGCCGGACGCGGATCTCGACCAGCTTCTGGACCAGGTCGCGCTGGATGTGCACACAGTCGTTGACCCCGGCCAGGAGCACCGACTGGTTGCCCAGCGGGATCCCGGCTCGGCTCAGCTTGTCGCAGGCGCGGGCGAGCTCCGGCGTGATCTCGTTGGGGTGGTTGACGTGGATGTTGAGCCACATCGGGTGGTACCTGGCGAGCATCTCGCACAGCTCGTCATCGATGCGCTGCGGCAGGAACACGGGCACCCGCGAGCCGATGCGGATGATCTCGACGTGTGGGATCTCCCGCAGCCCGCGGATCGCCGACTCGAGCAGCTTGGGGGCGAGGGTCAGCCCGTCGCCGCCCGAGATGAGCACGTCGCGGATCTGCGGGGTCCGCCGGATGTAGTCGAGCTGCGCCTCGTGCTCGCGGCGGTTGAAGTTCTGGGACGGGTCGCCGACGATCCGGCTCCGCGTGCAGTACCGGCAGTAGCTCGCGCATTGCGTGGTGATCAGCATCAGGACCCGGTCCGGATAGCGATGCACGAGCCCGGGCACCGGGGAGTGGCGGTCCTCGGCGAGGCTGTCCTCCATCATCCCGGTGAAGCTGTGCAGCTCGCGACCGAGCGGAATGATCTGGCGACGGATCGGGTCGTCCGGATCCTTGGGGTCGATCAGGCTGATGAAGTAGGGCGTGACGTCGACCCGGAACTTGTCGGGCGCGGACAGGCCCTCTCGCTCCTCGTCGGTGAGCTCCAGGATCTGCTCGATCTCGGCCATGTCGTTGACGCGATTGGACAGCTGCCAGCGCCAGTCGTTCCACTTCTCGTTTGGGACGTCCGCCCACATCGGTGCCCGGCGGCTGACCGCCGGCTTGCCGTCAGGTCCGAGCGCCTGGGCGGGATCACGGCGATTGACGAACGGGGTCTCCGGCGCCGTCAGCGCGGCAGCGTGGGCTTGCGTTCGCGCCTCCGCCTCCATGAGCTGGCCTCCCGTCGGTCATGCAATCGCGGATCCGCGATGCATAGATCCTATTCACAGTGAATGAAGGTTGATCATACCGAAGCGTGCCGGTGACGTCTACGCACGAGGACCCCCCGGGGGGCTGATCGGTGGCCACGGCGCCGGCCGACGGAATTGGCAGACGGCTCCTCGGAGGGGCTGGTTCGGTATGCCACGAGAGCACCCAGCGGTTCGTGGCTGCCATGCCCGCATCCGCGATCTGGACCGCCGCCAGAGCCAGACGGCGGCTTCAGGGCCCCTCCGGGCGCCGCAGCCGCCGCACAGAACGCCGGTCGATCCAGCCTGGTCCCTTGCGTGCCTGGGGCCACGATGAGCCCGGCCCGGCCGGGTTGCGCTACGGCATTCCGTCCCGAACCTCGTCCCGGGGAAGATCGACGCCCACCTGACCCTGCCGGTGTTTGGGTCGTGTGGGGCGTGGCGCTCGTCAGCGCGGGAAGGTGGTCAGCGCAGGAACGGGAACCCGTCGACGTCGACCGTCGGGCGACCTGACGTGCCCTCGACCGCGATCTTGATCGTGTGGGTCCCGACCGTCCTCCAGTGCTGGTGGAGCACGCTCCTGCGAGGCACATCGGTCGGCGCGGCAACGTCGTCGGTCGCCGGCACGTGGAGCGGGACGCACAAGGCCGGTTGGGGCGGTGGAGGCGAAAGGGCCGGCCCGCGGCCGGCCGCAGTCAGTCGCCGATCACGCTCCAGATCAGGCCCATCATGATGAAGAACCCGCTGAACAGGGCGATCAGGCCCAGGCCACCGTACGGCGAGCTCGCCCCCTCGTGGGGCACAAGCTGGAGGCCGATGCCGAACACGATGGCCCACAGCACGAACAGGATCGTGAACAGGAGCTTGGCGTTGGGACCCGTGATCCGGCGGACCCACCCGTGGCGGCCCCCTTCGGCCACCATCGCCGACCGCGCGAAGATGAAGATGAACCCGCCCGCGACGAGCGACGCGGCGAACAGGATCACCAGGTTCTGCGGGAAGTTCTGGAACCAGATCGTGAAGATCGTCACGCGAGGCCCTCGCAGGCGGGACGGTGGGGTCGCGAATGCCCGCCGCACGGCGGTCCCACGATGCTAGCAGAACCCGCCCGAGAGACGGGGAAGCGCGCGCTCCGTGTAACATGCTACCGGTGAGACGCATGTTCGCTCCGGGCACGCCTCGGTGAGTCGGCCATGACCTTCGACCGGCTGGGCCGGTTCGCGGTTCGCCGCCGGTGGTGGATCGTGGCTGCCTGGGTGACCCTGATCCTGGTCGCGATCCCGTTTGCCCCGCGAGCGCCTGGTGCCCTGTCCCCCGGCGGCTTCATCCTCGACGACCTCGAGTCGGCCCGGGCCAAGCAGCTGCTCCAGGACGAGCTGGGTACCGAGCCGTCGGCATTCGTGCTGGTCTACACGTCGGCCACGATGGCCGCGGGTGCGCCCGCCTGGAACGCGGCCGTGGCTGCCGCGACCCGCGACGTGGCCACGGCGCCGCATGTGACCCGCATCCTGTCGTACGTCATGGCGCCCAACCAGGTCTCGGCCGATGGCCACACGGCGTACGACATCGTGTTCCTCGACCTGCCGCCGGACGACTCGCCCGATGCGATTCCGGCGGTCCAGGCGCGCCTTCACGAGGTGCCTGGCCTCACCGTCCAGATCGGTGGCGGCCCCGCGTTCTACGGCGACGTCCAGGCGGTGACCGAGGCCGACCTTCGCCGAAGCGAGCTGATCTCGCTGCCGCTGGCGGCGCTGGCGCTGCTGCTCGTGTTCGGTTCGGCGGTCGCGGCCTTCGTTCCGCTTGCGGTGGGCGGGACGGCTGTGCTGGTGGCCCTGGCCGGGATCTTCGTGGTCGCGTCGCTGACGCCGATGAGCATCTTCGTGCTCAACCTCGCCACGCTGCTGGGTCTCGGCCTGGGCGTCGACTACTCGCTGCTGATGACGAGCCGATTCCGTGAGGAGCTGGCCCGCCGCGAAGGTCCCGACCGGGTGGCCGAGGCGGTCCGTATCACCGTTGCAACCGCCGGTCGGGCCGTGTTCTTCTCCGGCCTCACGGTGCTGCTGGGTCTGCTGGGGCTCGTCCTGTTCGAGTTCATGATCCTCCGCTCGGTCGGCATCGCGGGTGCGATCGTGGTCGGGCTGGCGGTTGCGTCAGCCGTCACCCTGCTGCCCGCCATCCTCGCGATCCTGGGCACCCGGATCGATGCCCTCGCGGTGCGGAAGGTGACCGTGGACCCCGGTGCCGAAGGGCCGTGGGCGCGGCTGGCCCGGCGCGTGATGCGCCATCCGGTGGCTGTCCTGGTCCCGACGCTGTCGTTGCTGCTGGTCCTGGGGATCCCGTTCCTGCACGTCCGGTTCAACTCGCCGGACGCGACGATCCTGCCGCCGTCGGTTCCGTCACGGTCGGCGTTCGACACACTGACGCGAGAGTTCGGCGAGGGCCCCTTCGCACCGATCGAGCTCGCCGTCAGGACCGCCGGCGATGTCACCTCGACAGCCAACATCGCCAAGCTGTACGACTACGCACGCCGGCTCGTGGCCGATCCCCGGGTCACCCGGGTGGACAGCCTGGTCACCGTGGATCCGCGGCTGACGCTAGCCCAATACCAGCTCTTGTACGCGTCGCCGGGCGGGCCACCCGACCGGCTCGTCGCGAGCGCGCTCGCTGCGACCACCCGGGGCGACCTCACGGCGTTCACTCTCTACACCCCGTTCGGGCCCAACAACGAGACCGGACGCGCACTGGTTCGCGAGCTCCGCGATCCGAGGAGCCCGCTGGCGGCGCCGTCGGGGATGACGGTGCTGGTCGGCGGTGGCGCGGCGGACGTCGAGGACGTCGTCACCCGCGTGTGGTCGGACTTCCCTCGCACGGCCGGGTTCATCGTGCTGACCACGTTCATCGTTCTGTTCGTGCTCCTCAGGTCGATGGTGCTGCCGGTCAAGGCGCTGGTCATGAACACCCTCTCGATCGTCGCCAGCTTCGGCGCCCTGGTCTGGATCTTCCAGGACGGCAACCTGTCCGCGCCGCTCGGGTTCCAGCCGCTGGGGTTCGTCGAGACCACCCAGCCCGTGATCCTGTTCTGCGTCCTGTTCGGGCTGTCGATGGACTACGAGGTGTTCCTCCTGACACGGATGAAGGAGGTGTGGGATCGGTCCGGCGACAACACCGAGGCCGTGGCCCGGGGTCTCGAGCGCAGTGGCCGGATCGTGTCGTCAGCCGCGCTGGTGGTCGTGGTCGTCGCCGGATCGTTCGCGTTCGCCGACATCGTGCTGATCAAGGCGCTGGGCCTGGGGATCGCGATCGCCGTGGCGCTCGACGCCACGGTGGTTCGGGCCCTTCTCGTGCCGGCGACGATGCGATTGCTCGGCAGGTGGAACTGGTGGGTTCCGTCCCGCCTCGACCGGGCCCTGTCCCGGATCCTGCCTCACACCGAGGCCGAGGTGGAGGCCGCGGCCCGATGAGCATGATGGTCGCCGCGAGTCGATGGCTGCGCGCGCGGACCGGCTTGCCCGGCTTCGCCGCACTGTTCGTGGCAGCGACCGTGGCGGCCTGCGGCGGACCGATCCTCGCCAACCCCCCGGCCGCGCATCCGGTGGTGACGCCCGTACCGTCGACGACGATCCAACCCGCCGACCCGCGCCCGATCGAGCTGCCCCGCGACGACGGCCCGCACGATCGGCTCACGGAGTGGTGGTACTACACGGGCCACCTTCACGCTGCCGACGGCCAACGGTACGGTTTCGAGCTGGTGGTGTTTCGTGCCGAGCGTGGCGGCTTCCCGGTGTCCTGGGCCTCGCACCTCGCCCTCACGGACGAGACCGGCGGCACGTTCCACTACGCCCAGCGCAGCGAGATCGGGGCGCAGGTCGACGTCAGGACGCCCGATCACCCGAACCAGGCGTTTGCGTTCGCCATCGGCGGCGATCCGGCGGATCCTGCGGCCACCCGAGTCCCATGGTCGATGGCAGGCGGCGGCGGCTCCGATGCACTGCGCGCGTTTGCGGGACCAGACGAGGTGTCCGGGGACCCGGCCGACGGCTTCGGGATCTCGCTCGACCTCGCGGCCCGCAAGCCGGCAGTCCTCCACGACGGCAACGGCTGGATCGACTTCGGGCCGGCAGGTGGCTCGTACTACGTGTCGCGCACGGACATGGCGGCGACCGGCACGGTGACCCTGGGCGGGTCGGTCCTGGCGGTCGAGGGCACCGCATGGTTCGACCACCAATGGGGCGACTTCATCTCGGTCGGCGGGGGTGGCTGGGACTGGTTCGCGGTCAACCTCGAGGACGGCACCGACGTCATGCTGTCGGAGGTCCGGGCGGCCGACGGGAGCTATCCGCTGGCCTACGGGACGCTGGTCGATGCGGCGGGCTCGAGCCGGACCCTGGGGTCCGACGACTTCAGCGTGGCCGTGACCTCACACTGGACCAGCCCGGCTACCGGGACGACGTACCCGGCCGGGTGGGTCCTCACACTGCCCGCCCAGGATCTCGTCGTGCGGCTGCGTCCGACCGTGCCGCAGCAGGAGCTGGACACGCGGTCGACCACCGGCGTCGTGTACTGGGAAGGATCCCAGGCCGTGACGGCGACGCGTGACGGGCGGCCGCTGGGTGGTCAGGCCTACGTCGAGCTGACGGGCTATGCCGCCCGGTAGGCCGCTCGACGACGGACCGCGACGGTCGCCGATCAGCCCCGCCGGAGCGCCAGGCCCGAAAGCCCGAGCGAGAGCACGATCGTCGTGGCGTACGTGACGCACCAGGCGCAGATCGCGTGGATCACGAACAGCTCGAGGTAGGTCAGGTAGGCCACCCCAAGCGTCGCGAGCAGCAGCAGCCCGTAGGCCAGCAGCAGCGGTCGGCGATCGGCGCGCCGCCACCAGGCGAACGCGCACGCGACGAGCACCAGCGACAGGGCGAGTCCGAACGCAGCGACCGGGATCCCGAGCACCGTCGAATACTCGGACGACGCCACGGTCTCGCAACCGCCGGCCGGACCGCAGACAGGCGCTTCGCCCATGAAGCGCACGACCGTCAGGTACCCGGATGGCACCAGCCCGGCGAGGGTGACGACGACGAGCGTGAGGCCGAGCGGACCGCGTCTCACCCGCTCGCGTTGCGATGGCGTCAGGGTGCCGCGCTCGCGGAAGCTGCGGCGGCCGGCGAGGTAGACGGTGCCGCCGACGAGGTGATCCTCCCGAGCTCGGCGTCCAGGATCGCCGACCAGTCAGCGGCGGACTTGACCCCGGAGCCCTCGAGGGTGCCGTCGAGGTAGAACGTCGGCGTCCCGCCGGAGACCTTGGGCAAGCCGTCGGCCGACTCCGCGTTGACCGCCTGGATCGTGGCCGGATCGCTGAGGCAGGGGGTCCAGGTCGAGATGTCGACGCCTGCTGCCTCCGCGATGGCGGCCAGTCTCGCCGCCCGGAAGCCCCCTTGATTCTCGCCGTCCTGGTTGGCGTAGACCCAGATCGAGTAGGGCCAGTACTTGCCCTGCTGCATGGCACAGTAGGCGCCGGCCATCGCGGCCTGCGACTCGTTGTTGGCGCCACTGCCCACCCACTGGACCTCGTGGTGCACGATCCGGAGCTTTCCCGGGATGACGTACTGGCTGACCAGGATCGGCTCCACGCTCAGCACGCTCTGGGCGCAGTACGGACACTGGTAGTCGGCATACACGTCGAGCGTCATCGGGGCGGTGGTCGAGCCCAGTGCCTCACCGTCCTGGATCGAAGCCGGGTAGCTGACCCCGGGGTCGTTGAGGGCCCCCGAGAACTTGTCGCCCAGCTGGTTCATCGCCACGACCGCGACGATGACCACCCCGACGATCACCGCCGCGATCGTGATGTTTCGGGTCGACAGGAGCGAAGGACCACCGGTGGACCCGGTGGCTCGGGTCCGGCGTTCCTCGCGGGCGACCTCGAAGCGTTCTCTGCGCTCGGCGGCCCGACGGTCGCGCCGGCTGCTCTTGGGGGTTTGCTGCTTGCCGCTCAGGGGGGGCCTCCGTGTGCTCGCTCATGGAACGCCCGGACATTCTGGCGCAGATCGGCCGGGCGGGCGCTGTCAGCCTGCGACCTGCGCGCCGCGACGCTTGCGTTCCGGCCGAACCTAGTTGATACTAGGTCTCAAATGGTAGTCCAACCGCCGGCGGAGCCGGTCACCCTACCCGCCCACCCGAGGCGCCCGTCGCACGCTCCCGACCATGCGGTCGATGCAGCGCACGCACACGCACACGCGGATGTCTGGCTGAGCGACGTCTCGGCCGGGTACGGCGATCGGACGGCGCTGGATCACATCACCGCGGCGGTCGAGCCCGGCAGCCTGCTCGCCGTCGTGGGGCCAAACGGCGCGGGCAAGAGCACGCTGCTCAAGCTCATGGCGGGCCTGCTGCAGCCCTGGACGGGCCGGATCGAGATCCTGGGTGCGCCCCCCGGCCGCGAGGCCCGACGGGTGGCCTACGTGCCCCAAGCCGAGCTCGTCGACTGGGCGTTCCCGGTGACGGTCGAGGACGTCGTGATGATGGGCCGGTTCCCCCGCCTGGGACCCATCCGGCGACCGGGTCGCGGCGATCGGCGAGCCACCGCGGATGCCCTCGACCAGGTGGGCATGAGCGCACATCGTCGGACGCAGATCGGCAGGCTGTCCGGCGGTCAGCGGCGGCGGGTGTTCCTCGCCCGGGCGCTGGCAGCGGAGCCCGACCTGTTCCTGCTCGACGAGCCGGTGACCGGCATCGACACCACCACCCAGGAGCTCCTGATGGATCTCCTCGAGCAGCAGGCCCGGCGGGGAAAGACGGTGGTCGCGACCACCCACGACCTTGCCTGCGTCGCGCAGCGGTTCCAGCAGGTCATGGCCATCAACCGCTCGGTCGTCGCTTACGGCCCGTCGAACCTCGTGCTCGATGCGGACGTCCTCGCCCGCGCGTACGGGGGTCACCTGCTGGTGGTGGAGGGACGCACGGTGCTGCTGGACGACGCCCACCACCACGACGCCGCCGCACCCGGCGAGCGTCACTTCCATGAGCAGGATCCGGGTCACTGATGGGCGTCGTGCTGGATCCGCTGGAGTTCGGCTTCTTCGTCCGCGCGCTCATCGCCTCGTCCCTGGTGGGGGTCGTGTGCGCGGTGGTCGGCACTTACGTCGTGTTGCGCGGCATCGCGTTCATCGGCGATGCGATCGCGCACGCGGGATTCCCGGGCGTAGTCGCCGCCTACATGCTGTCGATCCCGTTCTACCTGGGTGCGGCGGTGGCAGCGGTGGGGACGGCGCTCGCGATCGGCTACGTCACCAAGCGTGGCGGGCTGCGCCAGGACACCGCGATCGGCGTGCTGTTCGCGGGCACGTTCGCGTTCGGCGTGTTCCTGTTCAGCACCATCAAGGGCTACGTGGCGGACCTGTTCGGCTTTTTGCTCGGCAACGTGCTGGCGATCGGGCCCGAGGACCTGGTCGCGCTGGTGGTGCTGGGTGTCGGTGTCATCGTCGTGGTCGCGCTGCTGTGGAAGGAGCTCCTGTACGCGACGTTCGATCCGCTCGGGGCGGCCGCCTCGGGGATCCCTGTGGATCGACTCGAGTACCTGTTCCTCGCGCTCGTCGCGCTAACTATCGTGGTCAGCCTCCAGGCGGTGGGGATCATCCTCGTCGTTGCAATGCTGATCACGCCGGCCGCGACGGCACAGATGCTGACGGCCAGGTTCACCCGGCTCATGATCGGCGCCGGATTGGTGGGGATCGCCAGCGCGGTCCTCGGGCTCTACCTCTCGTATTGGCTGAACGTTGCCAGCGGCGCCACCATCGTGCTCGTCGAGACCGCGCTGTTTCTGCTCGCCATGGCCTTCGGGCAACGCGGCCTGATCGCGAGGAGGCGCGTCCGGGCGGTCGGGGACCAGGTTGCCCTCGGCCCGGGCTCCCGATGATCTCCCCGTTCGTCGTTGCGATGGAGCAGGCAGGCTGCCGGCTCACCGCGCCCCGGCGCGTGGTCGCGGACCTGGTCGCCGCCCGCGCGGGTCACTTCACCGCCGCCGACATCGTGGCCGACGCTCGCCGGCGGCATCCTGGCATCGGGAGAGCGACGGTGTTCCGCGCCCTGGACCTGTTCGCGTCGCTCAACCTGGTCGAGCGCGTCGACCTGCCAGACGGCGACCATGCCTACGTGACCTGCGATCCGTCCCATCACCACCACGCGATCTGCACCGGCTGCGGGCGATCGTTGGATCTCGCGGACATGGGGCTGGGGCAGGTGCTGCATGACGCCGGCGAGCGCCTGGGGTTCCGGATCACCTCGCACCGCCTCGAGCTGTTCGGGGTGTGCGCCGCCTGTCAGGCCGCCGCTCGATCCTGAGCGCCTTCCCGATGGTTCGGAGAACAGCCAACCTGATGACCCAAAAATCAGCGATGAGACTCGATCTCACAGCCGGCGGCCCGTTCGAAACGCTTCGCCGACCGAAGGGCGCGCGTGGTCTGCTCGCGGTCGGGCTCGTCGCAACGATGCTGGTCGCGGCCTGCACGCCATCGCCCGCCGGGTCGCCCACGAATGCCCCGGACCCGAACGCCATCCCCGTGGTCGCGACCACGACCGTGTTTGCGGACCTCGTGGCCCAGGTCGGCGGCCCGCGCGTCCGCGTCTCGAGCCTGGTTCCCAAAGGCGGCGAGGTGCACACGTTCGATCCCACACCCTCGGACGTCAAGCACGTCACCGAGGCCCGGCTGATCGTGCGCAACGGGCTGGGACTGGACGACTGGCTGGGAAACCTCGTGCAGGACGCAGGCACAGCGGCGCCGGTGATCGCGCTCGGCGAGAACCTGGACGGCGTGTCCTACCTGACCGACGCCGGTGGCACCGTCAACCCGCATCTGTGGATGGACGTGGCCAACGCCTCGCAATACGTCGATCGGATCGCCCAGGCCCTCGCATCGGTCGATCCCGCCGACGCCGGAACGTTCACTGAGCGCGCCAAGACCTACCAGGCGACGCTGGCCGGCCTCGACGCCCAGATCCGCGAGCGGATCGGCTCGATCCCGGTCCCCAACCGGGTGGTCGTCTCGTTCCACGACGCGTTCCCGTACTTTGCGGCTGCCTACGGCCTCACGATCGTCGGCAACATCGTCGATGCGCCGGGTCAGGACCCGAGCGCAGGCCAGATCGCGGCGCTCGTCCAGGCCATTCGGTCGAGCGGAGCCAAGGCCATCTTCGCCGAGGCGCAGTTCAACGACGCGCTCGCGCAGACGATCGCGGGCGAGACGGGCGTGACCGTGGTCTCGGACCTCTACGACGACACGCTGGGCGACCCGCCTGCCGACACCTACGTCGGGATGATGACCTGGAACACTGATCGGGTCGTCGCGGCCATCGGCGGCGGCTGACCCGGACCCAGGTACCGGCGGCGGGCGGGACCATCGCCGCCGAGGTTGTTGAAACCTTCGGGCGATGCGCCGACTCAGAGCGACACCGGACCATACGGGAGTCGTTCATGCCAAGCCTCGCCCTCCGTCCCGTCCCTACGCCCGGCGCAGTCGCTCGCAGCGAGCACCGGACATGCGCGTAGGTGCCGCGACGCTCGTTGCCCTGGGTGCCATCGCGGCGCTGGTCGCGCTCGGGGTCACCGACCAGATCCTTCCTGCCACCGATGCCCGCACGGAACAGCTTCGGCCGTGGATCGCGGCCCGTGCGATGGGCGTTTCCGCCTACTTGCTGCTCACGTTCGAGGTCGCCCTCGGGCTGGTCCTCAGCCACCCGCGGAACACCGCAGCGTGGCGCAAGACGAAGCAGGTGTTCCCGTGGCACGAGATGGTGTCCGTGTTCACGGGGGCGTTCATCGCACTCCACGTGGCCCTGCTGGCCGTTGACCCCTACGCGAATGTGGGTGTGATCGGCGCATTCGTTCCGGGCTTCTCGCCCTACAAGCCGGTCGCCGTCGGGCTCGGGTCCGTCGCCCTGTATGCGCTGATCCTCACTGCCCTGACCGCGAAGTGGACGCGTCTCCTGCCCTCGGGCTGGTGGCTCAAGGTCCACCGGGTGGCCGCCGGCGTGTTCTTCATGACCTGGATCCACGCGCTCATTGCCGGCACTGATGGCGGCGCCCTGCTGCCCGTGTATCTCGCGACCGGCCTGCCAATCCTGGCCGGGGTTGCGCATCGCTGGTGGACTGCGCGCGTCCGCCCGCAGCGTGCGGCACCGGCCGCGTTGTCACTCGAGGAAACCTCAAGGGTCCAGCGCCAGGCTGCGTCGTCAGGCGCGACCTCGCCGGCCCTGTCCATCGCCAGGCCACAACCGGTGGCCATCACCGTGGAGGAGTCCTGATGTCCGGGGAGCTGTTGCGAAGGATGGTCCGCCGAGCCGCGGTGCTCGCGCTGACCCTGGCCGTGATCGGCGTCGGCGCGGTGTCCGTCCAGGTCGCCGCCCAGTGGCGAGCCGAGGCCGCGCCAATCGACTCGGCGCCGGTCGGCATGGACACGATCGGCGGCGATGCCGCGGCCGAGATCGATCGGACCACCGCGCTGTCCGGGCAGCTGGACGACGTGACCTCCCAGATCGCTGATCTCGGCGGCGCCGTCTCGACCGCCAACCAGAGCATCACCGGCGACTCTCAGAGCGCGCAGGCGCTTCAGCAGCAGCTCGCGGACGCGAAGTCCAGGCTGGAGACGCTCCAGCAGCAGTTGAAGGCCGCCCAGAAACGGCTCGACGCGCTCAATGCCGCGGCGGCTCGCCAGGCCGCGATCAACGCCTCCGCGAAAGCCGCACCGGCCCCGACCGCCGCGGCGACCTACCACGAGAGCGAGGGCGGTCACGATGACTGAGCGCGTTCTCCCCGCCGTTGCAGTCCCGGCGCCTCTGATCCGACGTGGTGGTCCCGGCATTCCGCACCGCCCGACGGGCACGAGCCTCCCGCAGCGACGGTCCGGTCACGGCGCCGATGAGCGAGGATCGGTTCCCACAGCAGGCGCGAAGGCGGGCGTCCGGCCGGTCAGTGCCCGCCGCGGTCAGGCGTGGCTGACCACGCCGGCGCGGGCGGGCATGCTGCTCGGCGCTTCCGCGGCGGTCTATGCCGTCTCGCTCGCCGGCATGAGCCTCCTCCAGGCATCGAGCGATGCGGATCTCGCCGCGAGCCGGCAGCCGTACATGGACGCGGTCGCTCGGGCGCGAGCCGCCAACGATCGTCTCGAGGCGGCCATCACGAAGGCCGATGCGGACGCTCGGGCGCTGGTCGCGGCATATGCGGCGGCGGGCGACGATGTCGCAGCGTACGAGGCCAGGCTGGACAAGCTGGCATCGCTGGTTGCGGACGTCCAGGGGTCGGCGGCGGCGCTGCCAACGCGCATCAGCCTGCCCAAGGTGACCGTCAGGGCGATCTCGACCAGCCGCGCCTCGAGCTCCGCGCCGCGCACGACCACCAAGACCACCGCCTCGGGACACTGACCACGGTCTCGCCGGCGGCTGCGTCCGAGGCGCTCGCGGTCGACGTCCGCGTCGATGCCGAGGGCTCGCTCGTCTTCGAGGGGCGGGCCCTCGGCTCCGCGCTGCGCCTGTTCGTCGCGCCGACCAGCCGGACGGACCGCCCGACCGGCGCAGCCGATGCGATGATCGCCTGGGAGGCAGTCCGGAACGAGTTCGGCGAGGTCGACCGCGCCCTGTCCCGGTTCCGTGACGACAGCGAGCTGACGGCGTTCAACCGCCTGGCGGGCACCGGGGCGGTGATCGAGGTCTCCTGGCGGCTCCGCATGGCACTGGCGGCGATGCACCGGGCCGCGCGGATCACCGACGGACGGTTCGATGCCTCGGTGCTGGCGGCACTCGAGCGGATCGGCGAGCACGGGGCTCCCCTTGATGCCGTCCGAAGTCCTGGCTGGGCAGATGCGCCGGACGCGTCGGGCACCACCGGCAACGGCCTTCGGTCCGATGCCCGGACCGAGCGACCGGTTCGCGTCCGGGTGTCGGGGGCGCCGCTCGACTCGGGCGGGATCGGCAAGGGGCTGGCGCTTCGCTGGGCCGCCGCCAGGGTCGAGGCAGCGCTGCCGGGGGTCGCGTTCCTGCTCGAGTCAGGTGGCGATCTCGTGGCTTCAGGCCGGCATCCATCGGAAGGCTGGCGGATCGGGGTCGAGGACCCGGTGGCACCAGACGGGCTCGACGCCCCTCCGGTTGCGGTGATCGGTCTCCAGACGGGAGCGATCGCGACGTCTTCGATCAGCGTCAGGAACTGGACGGCGCCAGACGGGCGGCGCGTCCATCACCTGGTCGACCCGCGGACCGCCGGGCCGGCCCGCACGGGGCTGATCGCGGTGACGGTCGCCGGAGCGGATCCCGCGTGGTCCGAGGTCTGGAGCAAGGCCTTGTTCCTGGCGGGCCGGAGCGCGATTGGTGATGAGGCCCGGTCTCGAGGGCTGGCCGCGTGGTGGATCGACGAGGCGGGCCGGCTGGGCATGACCCCCGAGGCCCGGGTCCGCAGCGTCTGGGTAGCCGAGGAACGCCTCGGCTGAGGGCTCCTAGGAGGAGTCGCCCGGCGCCGGTGGGTTGGACGGGGTCGACTCGGGGCCGGGCTCGGCGGGGGGTGGCGGTTGCTCGCCGGGCAGAGGCTCGCCGAGCGCCACCTGAAGGTCGGCCAGCGTCGGCATGCCCTCGCGGGCACCCGCCCGGGTAACCGACAGGCTCGCGGCGACGACCGCACGCCGTGCCGCCGCGTCCAGGCTCAGTCCACCGGCCAGCGCGGCCGCCAGGGCGCCGTTGAGCGCGTCGCCGGCTCCCGTCGCATCGACCGCCTTCACCTTCGGCGCCCTGATATCGATCGCCCGTCCGGTCTGCGGCACCAGCACGGCCCCACCGGCCCCGAGGGACACCAGGATCGCCTCTCCCGCGCCCGGGCCCTCGCTGGTCGTCTCCATGAGCGTGCGGGCCGAGCGAATGGGGTCCTCGGCGCCGTTGGTCGGACGGCCGGATCGACGCGCGTCGTCCGCCACCAGCCTGGCCAGCTCACCACGGTTGGGCGTGAGCACATCGGCGAGCGACAGGACGGATCGGTCGAGGCCGTCGGCGGGTGCCGGGTTGAGCACCGTCCAGGCATGTCCCTCGTGCCCGATCCGCAGCGCTTCACGCGCGGCGGCGGTGGGGATCTCGTGGGTGACGATGACGACATCGCCACGGTGCGGGTTCAGCCGGCCGAAGGCCTGCCGAACGTGGGCTGCGGTCAGCCCGGCGTTCGCCCCCGGGGCCACCGCGATCTGGTTCTCTGCCTTCGCGTCCACAAGGATCAGCGCGACACCGGTGGCGGTATGGTCGAGCGTCACCAGCACGTCGGTGCCCACCCCTTCGCGGGCCAGGGCTGCCCGGGCCTCCGCGCCGAAGTTGTCGTCACCGAGCGCGGCGACCAGCATGACCGGGACGCCGAGGCGGGCGGCCGCGACGGCCTGGTTGCCGCCCTTGCCGCCGTGGAAACGGGTGAACGTCCCGCCCATCACCGTCTCACCGGGCAGCGGCAGCCGCTCCCCCTGGACGACCAGGTCGACGTTGACCGACCCCACCACCAGGACCCGACCGCTCACGGGTACGTACCCCACTCCTTCGGTCGTCATGAGCCGGTGACGAACTCGCCGCCGTCCACGCCGATGATCTCGCCGCTGATGAACTCGGTTCCTTCACCCGCCAGGGCTCGGATGGCGTTTGCCACGTCCTGGGGCCTCGTCATGCGCCCGGTGGGATTGCGCCTGGTAGCCGCTTCGATGATCGCGTCCTTCTCGGGGATCTTGAGCAGTGCCGGCGTGACGGTGACACCTGCGCGAATGGCATTGACGGTGACACCCGTACCCAGGCGGGCGAGCTCCATCGCAAGCTGGCGGACGTGGGACTCGAGGGCGGCCTTGGCCGACGACACGACACCATAGCTGGGGACGACCCGGCTCGATCCCTCGGAGGTCATCGCGAACACCCTCGAGCCGCGCTCGAGGAAGCCGCCCCGCCACAGGTCCTGGACCCAGTACACGAGACTGTTGGCCATCACGTCCTGGGTCATCTCCATCTTCTTGCGATCGACTCCGGCCTTCGGGTCCTCGGCCAGGAACGGCACCAGCGATCCGAACGCGAGCGAGTGCATCACGACGCGAACGTACGGGTGGCGGCCGTTGGCGCGGGACTGCTCGAAGCGGTCCCCAAGGGTCTTGAGCGCGGCCGCCCGCTTCTCGTCGTCGGCTGCGTTCATGTTGAGGTACAGCGCTTCCGAGCCGAGCGCCTCGATCCCTGCCTTCACCTCGTTGACGTGCGTCTGGCCGGCCCGGAAGTCGAGGTGGATCCCGCAGATCCGGTAGCCGGCCGCGGCGAGCGAAAGGGCGGTGGCCTCGCCCATGCCCGAGGACGCGCCGAGGATCAGGGCCCAGCGCTCGCGGTCGTCGGTCATGGCGTTCCTCCGGGACGTCGTGGGACCCTGCCGGCTGACGCGACAGCAGAGTTGGTCGAGTCTACCAGCGACCCCCGGACCAACACGGTGGCCGACGGTGATACCGCCGAGCGTCAGCTCGGCGATCCCCGGTGTGTGGCGCTTCGCGTTCCGAATTCGCCGGGCACGCCAGCGACCTCGCTTCCACATTGCCCGGTACCAGGTGATCGCGCTGCGGTCGGCTCCATCTGTCCGTGATCATCGGACCCTCGATCAGCGGCAAATGGCTCTGGGTGTCCGTGGCGGTGCCCGCGAGCATGTGCCGGGCTCAGCCCGTGGCCGCTTCCCACGTCGTGCAGTCTCTGCGGCTCGACCCGCATCCGTTCGTCCGGAGGTAGCGCGTGAACATCGGCCTCGGCGGGCTCGATTCGACCGTCCTGCTGCTGATCATCCCGCTCGTCGTCATCGAGCTTGCGATGCTGATCCTGGCGGTGGTGGATCTGCTGCGCGACGATCGGCGGGTGCGGGGCGGCAACAAGGGCCTGTGGGCCGTGATCATCGTGTTCGTCAGCCTCGTCGGCCCCATCCTGTATTTCCTGGTCGGGCGCGAGGAGGGGCCGGTGGAGCCGCAGGCGCCCGGCCCCGGCGCCATGCCCGGCTGGGGGAGCCCCCACGACCCCCCGATCGTGGCGCCGCCGACAACCGCGCACGAGGAGGGAGTCGGGCCGATCGGCGTGGTAAGCGGGATGCCGGCGACCCAGGCCCGGGACATGCCACCGATCCAGGCCAAGGACGCGAGGGTCGCGGAGGACGCGCCAACGGCGATCGCGATCGAGGGCCTGACCAAGCGCTACCCGGGAGGGCTGCTCGCGCTCGACACGCTGACGATGGTCGTTCCGGAGGGATCCGTGTTCGGCCTGCTCGGTCCGAACGGCGCAGGCAAGACCACGACGCTGCGTCTGATCGCCGGTCTGACGCGGCCCACGGCCGGTCGCGCGCTGGTGGCAGGGGTGCCGGTGGCCGTGGATCCGCTCGAGGTCCGCCGGCACCTCGGGTACCTTGAGCAGGATCCCCGAGGCTACGGGTGGATGACCGGCCGCGAGCAGCTTCGCCTGCTGGGGAGGCTGCACGGGCTCGACGGACCGGAGCTGAAACGCGCGATCGACGTCGCACTCGAACGCGTCGACCTCGCCACCGCTGCGGACCGGCGGGCAGGCTCCTACTCCGGTGGCATGCGTCAGCGGCTCGGCATCGCCGGGGCGCTCGTCCATCGACCGCCGATCGTCGTCCTCGACGAACCGGTCAGCGCCCTTGACCCGGAGGGCCGGCGAGACGTCCTCAGCCTGATCGCCGCCCTGCGCGGCGAGATCACCGTCCTGTTCTCGAGCCACGTGCTGGCCGACGTCGAGCGGATCTGCGACCGGGTGGGGATCCTCGATCACGGTCACCTCGTCGTCGAGGGGCCCCTGGCGGATCTGCTGGACCGGTTCGCGCTGCCCGTCTATCGGATCGAGGCGGAGCCGGGACAGCGAGCCGCCCTGGACGCGCTGGCAACGCGACTGCGCACGCAGGACTGGGTCACCGGGGCCGCCGTGGAGCACGGTCTGCTCACGGTGGCCGTCGCCGATCCGGCTCGCGCGGCCCGAGAGCTCCTGCCCGCGATCACGGCCGAGAGCGTCGCCGTCATCTCGGTGGCCCGCGCGCGTCCCACCCTCGAAGACGTATTCCTTCGGCTCACCGGCAATGGCCATGAGGTGAGAGCATGAGCGGCTTCACCGTGCTCCTGCGCAAGGAGCTGCTCGAGGCCTGGCGTACCCGCCGGCTGCCAATCGTCGGTCTCCTGTTCATCGCGGTCGGGATCATCTCCCCGCTGACCGCTCGCTACCTCAACGAGATCCTCACCGCAGCCATCGGAGACCAGATCGCCGTCCCGATGCCGGTCCCCACGGCGGCGACGGCGCTGGAGCAGCTCCTGAAGAACCTGGGTCAGCTGGGGGCGCTGGCCGCGATCGCGCTGGCCATGGGCTCCGTCTCGGGTGAGCTCGACCGCGGCACGGCGGCGCTCGTGCTGGCACAGCCGGCGACACGGGCGGCCTTTCTGGCGGCGAAGCTGACCGGGATCGCCATCGTGCTCGGCGTGTGCACCGCGCTCGCGGTCGGGGTGGCCTGGGCGTACACCGCGGTGCTGTTCGAGCCGCTGCCGATCCTTGGCTGGGTTGTGTTCGCGGTCCTCGCCTGGCTGGCCCTGCTTGCCTGGGCTGCGCTGACATTCATCGCCTCGGCCGCGACCGGCTCCACCATGGCCGCGGCCGGCATCGGCTTCGTGGCGCTCATCGGCGTGAGCCTGCTGGCCATCGTCCCGGCCCTGGACCACGTGCTCCCGACCGGGCTCGGCACGCCGTCGATCCTGATCGCGGCCGACACGACCGAGGGGCTCGATGCGGGCGCGCTCGCAACGTCGGTCGTCGGGACCCTCGTGCTCGTCGCGGCCTGCGCCGCGGGCGCACTGGCCGCGTTCCGCCGGCGCGAGCTGTAACGACGCCGGGAGCCCAGCCCCGGAGGATTGGCGAGGGGTGGTGCTTTCAGGCGGCGTCGGCATGGCGAGTGAACCTGAACAGGGGTTCGCCCAGCCCCGGTCCAGATCGCGCCGGACGCACGAGCCGGCTCACGCCGACACCGAACAGTTCGGGAGCGCCGTCGAATGAAAGCTCGTCGAAGCCGCGCTCGATGAACGCTGACCTCACCTCCGGACGCCGGTCCGGCTCCCCGCCCCCACGGGTCCAGATCACCGTGCCACCCGGCCGCAGCAAACCCGCCGCTCGATCGATGATCCCACCGACCGCGAGCGGGTCGACGTTGCCGAATATCCCGCACATCATCAGCACGTCCACCGGAAGCACGTCGCTGAAAGTGGCGACGTCGGCTGCATCAGCGCAACGGACCTCCACCCAGGGCGAACCCGCGGCCCGCTCCAGCGCACGTCGGGCGAGCTCGGCGTCGAGCTCGACAAGGACCGCACGAACCGATCGAGCGCCGAGATCCACGCCGAGCACATCGCGGCCATCGCCGGCGCACAAGCTCAGAACGGTTGTCTCGGTCGTGGCCGTGGTCGTGGCCAACACCTCCGCGAGGCGCTGGCGAACGATCGCGACGCGTCGACTCAATGAGCTGTTCGGCGAGTCATACGCCCGATGCCACGCCACCCAGTCAATGGGCGTCCAGGAGACGGCGCGTCGAGAATCGTGAACGGCGCCCTGTCGGGCGCCGTTCGGTTCGCGCGGGCCGCGGCGTGCGGCCATCGGTCAGGCTCGAACCTGCCGCTCGAGGCGGCGCTGGAAGCGCTCGACCTGGCCCGCCGTGTCGATGATGTTCTGCTTGCCGGTGAAGAAGGGGTGGCAGTTGCTGCACACGTCGACGCGAAGCTCCTCACGGGTCGAGCCGACCTCGAACTCGGTCCCGCATGAGCCGCAATGGACGCGCGCCTGGTGATACTTGGGGTGGATGTCGCTCTTCACGGGTTGCTCCTTCGACGCCGTCCGCGCGGGACCGAGCCCGCCGGTGGTCGTCGTCTGAGTCGAGTCGCTACGCCTCGACGGCGGCGGGCTCGGCTGCGACCGGGATCACCCGGACGCGCTTCTTGCTGCGGGTCGCGTGCTCGAATTGCACCTTCCCATCGACCGTGGCGAACACGGTGTAGTCGTGGCCCAGCCCCGCGCCCTCACCGGCAGCGAACGTCATGCCCCGCTGTCGCACGATGATCGAGCCTGCGGTGACGAGCTGGCCGTCGCCGGCCTTTACGCCCAGCCGCTGGCCGACGCTGTCGCGGCCGTTCTTCGAGCTCGAGCCCGCTTTCTTGTGCGCCATCGCTACTGGTCCTTCTTCGTGCGCGAGCGCTTCGGCGTCGCCTTGGGGGTTGCATCCGCTGCGGCGCCCGACGCGGCATCGGCCTTCCTCGCCTGCGCGCGTCGGCGGGTCGGCTTGGCAGCGGCCTCGGCTGTTTGACCCTGCGTGGCTTCGACGCCGGTGCCGGACTCGACAGCCTCGGCAGCACCGGTCTTGGCCGGGGCTGTGTCCGCTGCCTTCGCCCGGGTGCGCTTCGCCGGCTTCGGCGCCTCCTCGCTCGGCCTCTCAGTCGTCGTGCCCAGGCTGAGCTTGGCGGCGAGGGCGGCGTCCTCGGCCGCCTGTCGCGCTGCCGCCTCCTCGAGGCGCTTGCGGTCGGTGGCTTTCGCCTTGCCCGTCGTCGCGACGCCTTCCGCCGCGCTCCTGCCCTGGTAGCGGATATCCGCCACCCGCAGCACGGTCAACTCCTGCCGATGGCCCTTCTTGACCCGCCGGCGGGCCTTGGGCCGGTACTTGAACGCGATGACCTTGTCACCGCGCTCGCGGCCGACGACCTCGGCGTCGACCGCCGCATCGGCCACCAACGGGGTGCCAACCGTCGCTTCAGCGCCGTCGGCGACCAGGAGAACACGCTCGAGCGTGATCGACTGGCCGGCCTCGGCCTCGAGCAACTCGACCTCGAGCTCGGTGCCGACCTCGACGCGGTACTGCTTTCCGCCGGTCTCGATGACTGCGTACATGGGCCCTCGGAGCGAGCGCGACGGCCACGTGCGGGCCGTTGCATGGACATGGAAAGGCGCCTGCGGCTCACGCGGGCGCGAACGGAGAGTGTAGGGTGGATCCGCGGATCGCGTCAACGAGTACCCGGTCATGCGGCGTGCCGGCGGGCCCGTGCCAGCGGGCAGGTGTCCGTGGTCACCCTCTGCGCGTGCCTCTCGCGGATCAGGCGCCTCCGGCCGATCACGCCCCGCTGGCGATCACGCGCCATGCCTGCCTGAGTTGCTGCCGGCCGATCGGCCGGTCCCGCCGGGAGCCCGTGTCTCGTCGCCCGCCAGCACGACCCGCTCACGCACCAGCGCCGAGGATGCGCCCGCGAGGGCCGGCTGCGCCGCCCGCACGGACAGCTCCGCGAGCACTTCCTCCGGCCGCCCGATCCCCCGCTCCGGATCGTGAACCAGGGCCATCACGACCGTCGTGGCATCGTCATCGCCGCGGCGGACGTGGACGGCGTCAACGAACGGCCGGAGATCGTAGGCAACGACGCGGTCTCCCTTCGTCCGCTCTCGGGGCAGGCTGTCCGAATCGACCATCGACCGCGCCGCGGCCGCCAGTCGGTCGGGGTTGACGACGCCAGCGGGGAGTACACAGCGATAGATCGACGCGACAACCCTTCCGGGCAGGGACGGCTCGCGCAGCCAGACATCGTGGATATCGACGAGGGCGTGGCCGGGCGGCAGGATCGGCTCGAGCGCCTCGCGTACCTGCCACCGGGGCAACCGCTGTGTGAGCCAGATGTCAGCGAGCTCCCGCTCGCCTGCGATCCCAACCGCAAGCTGGGCGGCGAGCGCGAACCGCGGGTGCCCGGCCGGACCGTCGAGACCGGCGACCGGCAGACCCGATCGCCGCAGCGCGGCCTCCCAGGCAGCTCTTGGCTCGCGCCCGGTGGGTTCGGCCGCTGTCGCCGACCGCCGGAACACCAGGCGCCAGCGCTGCACAGGCTCCAGTGGCGGGGTGGTGGCCCGGGGCGGCTCGGCGGACGTGGGTGGCACAGCCCCTCGCTCGCCAGGCCCACGCCATTCGGGTTGGTACGGCACGGTGTTAGTCTGCCGGGAATGGAGTCGGCCGTCGCGCGCCTTGCTCACAGGCACGGGATCGGGATCCCGTCGCAGGGGCCAGCACGAACCCGTCCCGCGGCCTGCCGCTTCACCAGACAGCCATGAGCCCTCGATGACCGTCCCCGATCCATACAAGATCCTCCAGGTCGATCCCGAGGCAGAGCACGAGGTCATCGAGGCCGCGTACCGGAGGCTGGCTCGGAAATACCACCCCGACGTCGCCCCAGGGACCGAATCGCAGGAACGGATGGTCCGCATCAACCAGGCATGGGAGATGCTCAAGGACCCGACTCGCCGCGCGGGCGTCGACCGGGCTCGCGCTCGCCAGGCCGCGTCGGCCGCCGCCGTCGCGGCATCCGAGGCGAGGAGCCGAACGGCAGCCGGGTATCGCCGGGCCCAGTCACCGGGCTCACCACCGCCGGCGTCCCCGGCGGGTTCGGGTCGAGCGGGTGATCCTGCTTGGCCGCCGAGTGTGCACGGTCCCGCCGCGAGCGACGCGGATGCGCGAACGCAGCGCGTGTCGCCGGATTGGACGCCGGGACGCTCGAGCACCGGCAGCGTCTACGATGCTTCGATGCGGCCGTCCGAGTCGGCAGGACCGCCGCCGGGCAATCCCTCCGGGACGGTGCTGGCCTTCGGTCGCTACGCGGGATGGTCTCTCGGCGAGATCGCGCGCACGGACCTCGAGTATCTGGAGTGGCTGGACCGGATGCCGATCGGCCGGGCGTACCAGGCGGAGATCGACACCCTGCTCCGCGCCCGCGGCCGGCGGAAGACGGACGAGGCTCGAAACGCCAAGCCGCGAGGATTCTTCCGCCGACCCTGACGTCGGGCGCGGAACGCCTCGGATGTGGTCATATCGAGGTCGACTCCGCGATCGCCCGCGGGATCGAGTACGCGAGCAGGTAGGGCGCGATCACCGTCGTGAGCACGACCGCCACCAGGAGCGCCGCGAACAGCGACGCGTCAACGACGCCGGCGGCCAGCGCGAGGTTGGCCACCACGATCCCGACCTCGCCGCGCGGCACCATGCCGAACCCCACCGTGGCGGCGCCCCAGCGACCGATCTCCCAGGCGCCGAGCAACCCACCGGCGGCCTTGGTGATCACGCCGATGACGAGAAGCGCGAGGACCAGCAACACGATCGTCGGATCGAGCAGCGCAGACAGGTCGAGCGCGGCGCCGGTGGCCGCGAAGAAGAACGGCGTGAACACCGATGCCAGCGGTCGGAAGTCGCGCTCCAGCTCCTCGGCCGCCTCGGTCTCCGCGACGATGAGCCCGGCGACGAAGGCGCCGATGATCGCGGCCAGGCCAATCGCGGCCGCGAGCAGGGCCGTCGCAAGCATCAGCATGAACGCAGGGACCAGGGGCGTGTCGGCGAACAGCGGCCAGGTGAACACGTGGCTGGGCAGACCCCGGGCCCGCCGAGCGGCGGCAAACCCGAGGACCACCAGGCCCACGCCCGCGACGCCGACCAGCAGCGTGCTTGCCGACACGTCGCCCTCGGCGGCACCGCTGGCGAGCCCGATCAGGACGAGCGCGATGATGTCGTCGACCAGCGCGGCGCCGATAACCACCCTTGCGAACGCTCGGTCCAGCACGCCCATGTCGCGCAGGACACGGCTGGTGATCCCGATGCTGGTAGCCGCCAGCGCCAGCCCCACGAACACTGACGTGATGGTTGGCTGACCGATCGCCGTCGCAAGCACGAAGCCGGCCACGATGGGCAGCAACATGGCGATGATGGCCGTGAGGACGGCGGGCCGGCCGACCGCGAACAGCTCGTCGGTCCGCACCTCGAGGCCCACCGAGAACAGCAGCACGACGACGCCCAGCTCAGCGAACACGGCAGCGACGTCGCCGGGCGCGACGAGCGCGAGGGCGTGGGGTCCGACCACGAATCCGCCGATGATCTCGCCCACGACCGCCGGCTGACCCAGCCGGCGGAGCGCCTCCTCACCCAGCTTGGCGCCCAGGAGCAGGATGAACAGGCCGACCAGCGTCTGGGTGACGGCCTCGGCACCCGCGGCGGGCGGGGCCGTGGTGCGGATCACCTGATCGATCGCGATGGCCGGGAACGTCATTGCAGGTACCGCAGCCACAGATAGCCGGTGGCAAGCACCATCGAGACCGCCGTGACCACGACGCCGTAGCGGAGAAAGCTGCCGAAGGAGATCGGGTGGCCCGCCCGGGCGGCGAGGCTCACGACGATCACGTTCGCAGACGCCCCCACGATCGTGGCGTTTCCGCCGAGGTCGGCACCCAACGCGAGCGCCCACCAGGCGGAGCCCAGCGGCACGCCCTGCTGGCCGAGATCGTGGACGAGAGGGATCATCGTCGCCGTGTAGGGGATGTTGTCGACGATGGCGGACGCGACCCCGCTCAACCACAGCAGGCTGATGATGGTCACCGTCGGATCCCCGCCGGTTACCCCGACCATCGCGTCGGCAACCCCCGCGATGATGCCCACCCTGACGACGCCCTCGACCAGGATGAACAGGCCGATGAAGAAGAACAGCGTCGGCCACTCGACCTCGCGCAGAACGGGGCCGACCTCGATCCGGCCGACCAGCAGCAGGACCGTGGCTCCCAGCAGGGCGATCGTGGCCGGCTCCAGGCCAAGTGGCCGGTGGAACAGGAAGCCGACGATCGTCGCCCCGATCACGAGGAGCGCGATCCGCATCGTCCTCGCGTCGTTGATCACCGCCCGCTCATCGAGCTCGAGCACCGCTTCGCGAACCGTCTCATTGACCGCGAGGTCCCCATGGAACAGGACGCGCAACATCACCAGGAGCACGGCCACCAGGATCGCGGCGATCGGCCCGAGGTTGACCAGGAACGCCCCGAAGTCCAGCCCGGACGCAGAGCCGATGAGGATGTTCGGCGGATCGCCGATCAGGGTGGCGGTGCCCCCGATGTTCGAGGCGAAGATGAGCGTGATGAGGAACGGGATCGGCGACACGTTGAGGGCCGTCGCCACGTACAGCGTGACGGGCGCGAGCAGGACCACCGTGGTCACGTTGTCGAGGAAGGCGGACAGCACGGCTGTGATCAGCGCAAGCAGGGCCATCAGCGCGTAGGGCCGGCCACCGGCGAGCTTCACGGCCCGGATCCCCACCAGGGCAAAGAAGCCGGTTCGACCGAGTACGTACGCGAGCGCCATCATCCCGGCCAGCAGGAAGATCACGTTGAGGTCGATCGCCTCGAACGCCTCCGCCTGGGGCACGATCCCGAGGGCGACCATCAGCAGGCCGCCCAGCAGGGCGGCGACGGTCTTGTCCACCCGATCCGTGGCGATCAGCGCGTACGTGACCAGGAACAGGATCGCCGCGATCGGGGCGTCCATCAGGGCGCGATGGCGTCCGGCGGGTCCTTCACATCCGCGACGCCGGCGACCGTCGTCCCGCTCGCGTCCTCGAGCGCCTCCACATAGCGCATGGCCAGCTCCTGGACGTCGAGGTAGCCGGTCGGGACACCCGACTCGTCGACCACATACAGGCCCGACAGCTCACGCTGATGCATGGTCCGGAAGGCGTCGTCGAGCGTCGCCTGCGGCTCGATCGTGGCGGGCGGGAGCATGATCTCGCCGATCGCGTGCGCCTCGACCTCGACGCCGAAGCGCCCGACCTCCGCGACATCGACGAGGTCGGCGAAGAACGCCTCCGGAACGGCGTGGGCGACCACGGCCTCGGCGATCAACGCGACGGGCGCCACGCCGACGATCCGGCCATCCCCGTCGATGACACCGATGATCCGGGTCGACGGCTGGCGCGCCGAGCGCCGCATCGCTTCGAGCAGGTCCACGTCCTGCATGACCAGGAGCGGCTCGATCGCGAGCATGCCCTGGGTCGCGGCAACGGTCGTGCGCCGGGCCAGGCGAAGCCGGTGGGTCACCCGTCCTTCTCGCCACGGGCCGCCACCACCTGCGACGCGAGACCGGACCGGTCGGCGCCCATCGACTCGAGGGCCGGGCATCGTCCGCCGGCCAGGAAGCGCGACTGAATCACGCGCAGAGTGTACCGGTGGGCTGGGCGGCCACCGGCCCGCCCCTTGACGCTACCACTCGGCGCGATGCTGCCGGATGTTCACGCTCTGGATCACCCCCAACCCGATCGCGATGCTCACCAGCGACGCGCCGCCATGCGCGATGAACGGCAGCGGGATGCCTGTTACCGGAAGCAGCCCGATGACCATGCCCACATTGACGAACACCTGGAACAGGATCGCTGTCGCGAGACCTGCGCCGAACAGCGTGCCGAACGGATCCCGTGACCGCCATGCCGACGCGATGATCCGCCACAGGAGCACCGTGAACAGGAGGAACACGACCAATGCGCCCAGGAACCCAAGCTCCTGAGCGAGAACGGCAAACACAAAGTCGCTCTCCTGCACGGGGAGGAAGTCGCCGCGGCTCTGGGTGCCGTTGGTCAAGCCGGTGCCGACCAGGCCTCCCGACGCCACGGCGATCTTCGATTGGAGCACCTGCCAGCAAGACCCAAGCGTGTCGACGCACGGGGTGACGAAGGCCGTGATCCGCTCTTTCTGGTAGTCGCGCAGCACATAGGTCCATGCCAGCGGCACGGCAGCCACCAGCCCCGCAGCCATCGCGATCAGCCAGCGGAGGCTGGCTCCCGACATGAACAGCATCCCGGCCAGGATCGACGCCAGCACGAGCGACGTCCCGAGATCCGGCTGGACCATGACGAGCACCCACGGCGGAAGCATCAGGAGGCAGGCTCCGAGGATCGACGACAGCGAGTCCAGCTTGCCTTCCCGGTTCCCGAGGTAGACGGCAAGCACGATGATCATGAGGATCTTCGCCAGCTCGGAGAACTGGAAGGTCAACGGGCCGATCGCGATCCAGCGCGCCGACCCCCCGACACCGTCCCCGATGGCCTTGGTCAACACCAGCAGGCCGATGTTGACGAGGTAGATCGGCCACGCGAGCGTCTTGAGCCAGTGGTAGTCGAACAGGGTCGCCGCGACGTACGCGACGATCGCGATGCCTGACCACATGAGCGCGCGCGAGAACACCGTCCCGCTGGCCAGCGCCTGCTGGCCGGACTCGACGCTGTTGACGTAGGCCATGACCAGCCCGATGGTGCCCAGCAGCGCCGCGTAGGTGGTGAGCTGGAGGTCGTACGCTCGCCACATCGCGCCGACGGACCGCGCGTTCACGTCGGCGAAGCGGCCGGGCTCCGCGCGCATCACGCGCACGGGGGTGTGACCTCGTGGCGAAAGCCTATGAACAGTGGGGCGCCCATCCCGGTCAGGCTAAGTCCCATCGATCCGCCTAGTGTCCGTAGAAGTTGCCACGCCGCAGGAGCACCGGCAGGCGGTAGTCCTTCTTGATGTGGAAATATCGCTGGAGGAAGTCCTTTGCGATCTCCGTTGCGGCATTGCCGATCGTCCTCGAATCGTAGGCGAACGCGAGGAACACCAGCTGCGAGTCGGGGTTTGCGAAGCTCCCGTGATAGGGGTCCTTGGGCACGAATCCGACGAACCAGGAATGGAACGGGAGGCGACCCTTGCTGTCGCGCAGGCCGTACTCGGCTGTTCCGGACTTGGCAGCCACCTTGATGGGCATATCCACGAGGTTGTAGGTATGACGAAGGGTGACCACCTTCCTGGCCGCGAGGCGCATCGTCCGCAGCGTCGCCTGCGACACCGGCAGCTTCCGGATCAGGTCCGGCTTGAAGGACTGGATCACCGCCCCGTCGGGCCCGGTGATCTCGCGCACCAGCTGCGGGCGGTAGAGCTTGCCGCCGTTCGCCAGCGCCGCGTAGGCGTTGATCAGCTGGATCGGCGTGACGACGTCGTAGCCCTGACCGATGCCCGCCTGGTAGACCTCGCCCTGGAACATCGGCTGGCCGAATGCGTTCATCTTCCAGGCGTTCGACGGGATGATCCCGGAAACCTCGCCAGGCAGATCGATCCCGGTTGGCGCGCCGAACCCGAACTGGCGCGCCCAGTACGCAAGCCGATCGGCGCCCAGCATGCCGGCCACCTGATAGAAGAAGGTGTCCGAGGAGTGTCCGAACCCGCAGAAGATGTTGCACAGCCCGAAGCCGGCATGGTTCCAGTCGTAGAAGCGCGTACTGCCAAGGGTCAGGTACGCGCGCGTCCGCAGCCTAGTCTGGGGCGTTATCTTCCTGTCCTGGAGGCCACCGGTTCCGGTTACCAGCTTGAACGTTGATCCAGGCGGGAAATGTGCCTGCACGGCCTGGTTGGTGAGTGGCTCGTTCTTGTCGGTGGCCAGCTTCTGGAAGTCCTTGACGGAGATGCCCTTCGCGAACAGGTTGTCGTCGTAGGTCGGTAGGCTGACCATCGCCAGCACCTCGCCCGTCTGCGGATTCATCACGATGAACACGCCGCGCTTGAGGCCCGCCACGCGCATGCCCCACTTCAGGGCCGCCTGCGCGTCTTTCTGGATGGTCTCGTCGATGGTCAGCGTGAGCGACGCCCCGGGGACCGCCTGCTGGGTGGTCCGGAGAACCTGGACGTCCCTCCCCGTCGCATCCCGCTCCACGAGCTCGTTCCCGTAGGTGCCTCGGAGCTGGGACTCGAAGGTGGCCTCGACCCCGGCCTTGCCGATCATGTCATCGGGGAGGTAGCCGTCACCCTTCAGCCTGTCCAGGGTCGCGGCATCGACCGGACCCGTGTAGCCCAGGATCTGCGCCATCAGGGGACCGGCGGGATAGTCGCGTCGCGTCTCGACGACGACCGATACGCCCGGCAGCTGGTCGGTCGACTCGGATACGAGGCGGGCAGTGTCCTCCGGCACATCCTGTGCGATCCGAACCGGGTCGAACCGGGATCCGGGCGCGGTGTCCAGCGTCTCGAGGATGGTCGAGGGATCGAGGCCCAGCAGATACCCGAGCCGATCTGCGACGTCCGTGCGCTGGTCGAACGGCAGATCCGACGGCGTGATCTTGACGGTGAACGAGGCAACGTTGGTGACCAGCGGCCGGCCCTGCCGATCGTAGATCAGGCCGCGCGGCGCCGGGATCGCCTCCTCGGCCGTTCGATTGGCTTCAGCCTTCGCGGCGAGCGCCGGACCATTGTTGATCTGGAGGTAGGCCAGCCGCGAGGCCAGCAATCCGAAGACCAGGATCGTGACGATACCGAACGTCAGGAAGCGGAGGGGCCGCCGGTCTCGCTCCGGCCTCGGCGTCAGGTAGCTGTCGTTCATCGCTCCAGCCACTCCACGTCACGTCGCCGGAACACGATGGCCATGGCCAGGGGCCCGAACAGCGCGGCGAGGACCGTGTCGTAGACCGCTGAGCGCCCTACGGCATCGGGGGTGAGGCCTGACAGATCCGCAGGGCTGAGCGCGCTGACGGCGACGAGAAGAAGCATCGAGAAGATCACGCTGGCGACGGCGGTTGCGAGGACCGGGGCAACGATCCGCACCCGGCTGAAGAACCCACCGACAATCGAGGCGATTGCGATGGCGATGAGGAGCGCAAATGCCGACGAGCCGAGGGGTCGCTGCGAGAGCATATCCAGTGCGAGACCCCCCACGAATGCCCACGTCAGGCCTGCCTCGAGACCACCGGCGATAGCCCAGATGACACCGAAGACGAGGACGGGATGCGGGACGGTATCGCCGACCCTGATGTACGGAGCGACGGTGAACTCGACGAGCGCGGCCACCACGGCGAACGCCGCGGCGATGGTGAGCTGCATGTGAGGCGTTCGATCCTTCGGCTTGCGGGCCGACGGTCGGGCCTGAAACCGTTGGCGACGGCGACGAAGTGACAGCGGATGTCGCGCGCAGTATCCCATGGGTCCCTCGAACCGGCAATCGTTGCGGGCCCTTGCCGGCGTTGGTCGCCAGGGTTCGCGCGACGCTCACCGAGGTGCGCTTCGGGAATTTGCCACCCACTCGGTGAGATCAGGCTCGGGGCCAGGACGAGGTGGCTGATCGCGGGCGAGGTGGCACTGCCCGTCGAGGCTTCCCCGCCTGTTTCACGTGAAACTCGGCGATTGATCAGGATGAGTCTGCGATGAGAGGCCGGGCCCATCATGGCGACGGTTGCCCGGGGCCCGTCGAGAACGCCTCGCTGGCCCCGTCGCCGAACGGCTGGAGCGGCGACCGATGCTAGAATTTGGGAGCACGAGCATGATCGGGACGGGAGGCTGAGTGGGTCAGGCGATCGCCTGCACGAATCAGAAAGGCGGCGTCGGGAAGACCACGACGGTGGTCAATCTCGCATCCTGTCTGGCTCTCCTCGGGGATCGTGTCCTGGTCATCGACCTCGACCCCCAGGGCAACGCAACGAGTGGGTTCGGGGTAGACCGTTCTGCGATCGCGGGATCCGCGTACGACGCGCTCGTCGACGGCCGTCCACTGGCAGAGCTCCACGTTCCCACACCTGTTGCCGGCGTAAGGATCGTCCCGTCCTCCATCTCATTGGTGGGCGCCGAGCTCGAGCTTGCCGCCGAAGTCAGCCGCGAACGGCGATTGCGCAACGCGATCCGAGCGGAACAGGGTGGCTGGGACTGGGTATTCGTCGACTGTCCGCCGTCCCTGGGTCTGCTGACCGTCAACGCCCTGACGGCTGCCGACAAGGTTCTCGTCCCGATCCAGTGCGAGTACTACGCACTCGAGGGCCTGTCACAGCTGATCGCAACCATCAACCTGATCCGAGATCACCTCAACCCCGATCTCGCGATCGCAGGCGTGGTGCTGACCATGTTCGACGCGCGGACCAACCTGTCGGCTGAGGTGGTCGCCGAGGTGCGGCGACACCTCCGGGATGCGGTCTTCGAGACCGTCATTCCGCGCAGCGTCCGACTCTCCGAGGCACCCAGCCATGGGTTGCCAATCGCGCTGTATCGGCCCGACTCGAAGGGTGCCGAGGCGTACCGGCAGCTGGCCCTGGAGCTGCGCAATCGGCGCGCCCCGAGCACGAACGGAAGGACGCGGAACGCGCCCACCGCCTCCAATGCTCCGGCGGCCGCCAACCCGCTTCCGACGCCCGATCCCGAGCTGGCGAGCGCGGGCGCATGACTGAACGTTCGGATCGCAGCAGCTCGGCCCTGGGGCGCGGCCTGTCAGCGCTGATCCCGCAGCGAGCGGCTGGATCGTCGGCGGTGGTCGAGATCCCGCTCGCGCACCTCGCACCCAACCCGCACCAGCCGCGACGTCATATGGACGACGCGAGCATCGAGGAGCTCGCCGCGAGTGTCAGGGAGCACGGCGTCCTGCAGCCGGTGTTGGTCACGGAGACACTCGATGGCTATCAGCTTGTCGCAGGCGAGCGCCGCGTGCGCGCCGCTCGTCTGGCCGGCATGGACCGAATCCCGGCGCTCGTTCGCCAGCTGGCCGACCGCGACCAGCTCGAGGTTGCCCTGGTCGAGAACGTCCAGCGCTCCGACCTCGACCCGATCGATGAGGCCACCGCGTACCGACAGCTGATCGACGAGTTTGGCCTTACCCAGGAGAACGTGGCCGATCGTGTCGGCAAGGCCCGAGCCACCATCGCCAACACCCTCCGCCTGCTCGACCTTCACCCTGCCGTCCAGGCCGCGATCGCTGACGGCCGCCTCACCGAAGGGCACGGCAGGGCGCTGGGAGGGCTGTCATCCGATGCGCAGGCCCATGTCATGTCGACCGTTATCGGCCAGGGTCTCTCCGTACGCCAGGCCGAGGAGCTCGTCAGGCGACTCAGAGAGCCGCGCACCCCTCGTGCCGCCGAACCCGAGCGGCCCACGGATCCTGACCTCGAGCGGCTGGAGGAGGAGCTTCGCCTGCGGCTCGGGACGAAGGTGAGCCTCAGTCGAACGCGCAAAGGCGGACGGATCGTCATCGAGTACTACAGCGAGGAAGAGCTCGGGCGGCTCTACGAGCGCCTGATCGGAGGAACCGAGTGACGGACGTCGGCCATCGGCAGAGCACCGCCCCGGCCAAGGGTCGCGGCTCCGGCACCCGCCGGAGCAAGGCCAGCGCGGGGGGCGAGTACACCGCCGCCAGCATCCAGGTCCTCGAGGGCCTCGAGGCGGTGCGCCGGCGCCCGGGCATGTACATCGGCTCGACGGACGGCCGCGGCCTCCATCACCTCGTCTGGGAGGTCGTCGATAACTCGATCGACGAGGCCATGGCGGGATTCGCGACCAAGGTCACCGTCATCCTCCATGCCGACGGTCGGGTCACCGTGGAGGATGACGGGCGTGGCGTGCCGGTGGGCAAGCACCGGACCGGCAAGGACGCCCTCGAGGTGGTCCACACCGTGCTCCACGCCGGCGGCAAGTTCGGCGGCGGCGGCTACAAGGTCTCGGGCGGCCTTCATGGCGTGGGCGTATCGGTCGTCAACGCGCTGTCGGCGTGGCTCCGTGTCGAGAGCGCCCGCGACGGCGGCGTCTGGATGCAGGAGTACCAGCGGGGCAAGCCGACGGGGGCTGTCCAGCGAATTGGCCCCCAGGGCTCCCGGCGCGGGACCCGCACGGAGTTCGCAGCCGACCCGGAGATGTTCGATGCGGTGGACTACTCTTTCGACGCGATCTCGCAGCGCCTCCGGGAGTCGGCCTACCTGACCAAGGGCGTGTGGATCACGCTCACAGACGAGCGCACGGATCGGGAGCGGTCGTTCTACTTCGAGGGAGGGCTGGTCTCCTTCGTCCGCCACCTTAACCGCACCAAGGAGACGCTCCACAGCCGCCCGATCTACACCGAGCGGCGGGACGGGACGACCACGATCGAGGTCGCCCTCCAGTACAACGACTCGTACGCCGAGAACGTGCTCGCGTTCGCGAACAACATCAACACGGTCGATGGCGGGACCCATATCACTGGCTTTCGCCGCGCCCTCACGCGCTCGCTGAATGACTGGGCCAAGCGGGCCGGGGTGCTCAAGGACTCCGACGGCAACCTATCGGGCGACGACGTCCGTGAGGGCCTGACGGCTGTGGTGAGCGTCAAGCTCACAGAGCCCCAGTTCGAGGGCCAGACGAAGGCCAAGCTCGGCAATGCGGAGGTGGCCGGCCAGGTCGAGGGCGCGGTGGCCGATGCCATCTCGCAGTATCTCGAGGAGAACCCCGCCGACGGGCGCCGGATCATCGAGAAGTGCCTGACGGCCGCCCGGGCCCGGGAGGCGGCCCGAAAGGCCCGCGATCTGGTTATCCGCAAGGGCGCCCTCGACGGACTGTCGCTCCCCGGCAAGCTCGCCGACTGCCAGGAGCGTGATCCGGCCAAGAGCGAGCTCTACATCGTGGAGGGCGACTCCGCTGGCGGGTCCGCGAAGCAGGGTCGCGATCGGCGGTTCCAGGCCATCCTGCCCCTGCGCGGCAAGCTGCTCAACGTCGAGAAGGCGCGCCTGGACAAGATCCTGAGCTCTGAGAACGTCAAGCCGCTGATCATCGCCCTCGGCGGAGGTATCGGTGACACCTTCGACATCACCCGGCTCCGCTACCACCGGATCATCATCATGACCGACGCTGACGTCGACGGAGCGCACATCCGGACCTTGCTGCTGACCTTCTTCTACCGGCACATGCCGGAGGTCATCGACTCGGGCTTCCTGTTCATCGCCCAGCCACCGCTTTACCGAGTCTCAACCGGCAAGGTCACGCGGTATGCGCAGAGCGAGAAGGAGCGGGACCGCGTGGTCAAGGAGTTCACGACCAAGAACGTGAGTGTCCAACGGTTCAAGGGGCTGGGCGAGATGAACGCCGACCAGCTCTGGGAGACAACCATGAACCCGGAGACGAGGACGCTCCTCAAGGTCGAGGTCGAGGACGCCGGCGACGCAGACAGCGTGTTCACCATGCTGATGGGCGAGCGCGTGGAGCCGCGGAAGAACTTCATCAAGACCGAGGCCCGCAAGGTGCGCAACCTTGACATCTGAGCCCCGGCTCCTCGCGCCCGACGTTCGGATCGGTGGCCGGCGCGTCCTGCTCGCGCCGCACAACTGCTTTGCCTGCGGAACGCTCAACGCGCATGGTCTCCAGCTGGTGCTCCACGCGGGAGGCGAGCGCTGCTGGACCGAGATCAGCCTCGACCGCCGGTTCGAGGGCTGGGAGGGCATCGCGCACGGCGGGATCCTGTGCACGATCCTCGACGAGGTCATGGCCTGGGCCCTGGTCGATCACGATCTGTGGGGCGTCACGGCGCGGATGGCGGTCGACTTCAAGCGTCCCGTGCAGATCGGCCGGCCGATCCTCGCCGAGGGCCGGGTCGAGGGAGTGCGGCGCCGGCTCGTCGACGCGGAAGGGGTGATCCTCGATCCGAGCGACGGGACTGTTCTGGCGCGCTCCAGGGCGACGTATGTCGGTGCCCCGGAGGATCGCAGGCAGGAGCTCAAGGCCCGATACGCATTCCGGATCGAGCCCGAGGAACCGTCCGGATCGACCGAAAAGGTGGACCAGTCGTGAGCGGTCCTCTCGTGGCCGACCCGCCGAGCCCCGCGACCGCTCGCGCGCGGGCCCTCGTCGCGGATCGGAGAGGGGAGGCTCGATTGCTCGGCGCCCGTGCGGCGGAGGAGGCGCCGGATCCAGCCGCTGCCGTCGGGATCCTGCGGGATGGGCTCGAGGGGTTGGCCGACCCCGAGTATCTCGCTGGTCTGCAGCGAGTCGCGCCTGGCATCGGTCCCGCGCTGGGCGTTCGTCAGCCGCTGCTGACGGCGGTGGGCGGCAGCCTGCGCCGCGGAATTCGCCGTGACTCCAATGTCGGCCGCCTGGACCTTGCCGAGCGCTTGCTCCGCGAGGGACCCCTCGAGCTGCACTGGCTTGCCTTCGGCATCCTCGAGCGGGCCATCGTGGCGGACCCCGAGCGTGCCTGGCAGCTCGTCCGGAGCGAAGCTCGGAACGCCCACGATTGGATCACCGTCGACTCGCTGGCGCGCGTCGCCGGACGGGGTATCCTCGCGGAGCCCTACCGGTGGGCGGAGCTCGAGCAGCTCGTCTACTCCCCGTCGCGCTGGGAGCGCCGACTGGTCGGCTCGACCATCGCAACCATCCCATCTCTCGATCGCGACGCCGGGCGCCGACCGGCGATCGCCGCTCGCGGCCTCACCCTGGTGGCCGAACTGATCGGTGACGCGCAGCCCGAGGTCCAGAAGGCGCTGTCGTGGGCGCTCCGGTCGCTGACGCTGGTGGACCGGGAGGCCACGAGCGCTTTCCTCGGCCGCGAGGCCGACGCGGCGCGGACCCGTGATGACGGGCATCGGGCCTGGGTGGTCCGCGACTCGCTCGAGAAGCTGTCGCCCGACGTGGCCGAGCGGCTCCGAACCAGGGTGGCGGGTGTTCGAAGACGGCCCGGCGCCCCCTCCTCGTCCCGCGCCGCCGCGACGGCGGCCGCATTCATGGGCGTCGGGCTCCAGGTGCCGCCCGCCGAACGCCACGTCATCGACCGCTCATGACCGACACCGCTGACCAACCCGACCGGAGGAGAGCCACCACGTGACCGACGACCTGGGCCAGGTCCACGCGACCCGCCTCGAGGACGAGATGCGCGTCTCGTACCTCGACTACGCGATGAGCGTCATCGTCGCCCGTGCCCTGCCGGACGTCCGAGACGGACTCAAGCCGGTGCATCGCCGGATCCTGTACACGATGGGCGAGATGGGGCTGTCCGCCACCAGCTCCTACCGGAAGTGCGCGGCGATCGTCGGCGAGGTCATGGGCAAGTACCACCCGCACGGCGACGTCGCCCTGTACGACGCGCTGGTCCGGCTCGCCCAGGACTTCTCGATGCGCTACCCGCTGGTCGACGGGCAGGGCAACTTCGGCTCCGTGGACGGCGACTCCGCGGCGGCCATGCGCTACACGGAGGCGCGCCTCACGGCCATCTCCGCCGAGATGCTGGCCGACATCGACAGGAACACGGTCGACTATGTCGACAACTACGACGGCACCCAGAAGCAGCCGTCGGTCCTTCCGGCCAAGCTGCCCAACCTGCTGATCAACGGGTCGTCGGGGATCGCCGTCGGCATGGCGACCAACATCCCGCCCCACAACCTGGGCGAGGTGGCCGACGCGGCGGTCGCGTTCATCGACAACCCGGACATCACCAACGACGACCTGTGCGCCCTCGTCCGCGGTCCGGACTTCCCGACCGGCGGCTCGATCTTCCGGTTCGAGACGCGCCGCAACCCAATCTCCGGTGAGCAGGAGACGTTCGACGCCATCCGGGAGATGTATGCCCATGGCCGCGGCCGGGTGGTCATGCGGGCCCAGGTGGCGTTCGAGGAGACCCGCAACGACCGGACGGCGATCATCGTCACCGAGCTCCCCTACCAGGTGAACAAGGCGGCCCTGCTGGAGAAGATCGCCGACCAGGTCAAGGACAAGCGGCTTGAGGGGATCGCCGACCTGCGCGACGAGTCGGATCGCGACGGGATGCGGATCTACATCGAGATCAAGCGGGACGCCAACCCGCACAAGGTGCTCAACAACCTGTTCAAGCACACGGCGCTCCAGACGACCTTCAACCTCAACATGCTGGCTCTCGTCGACGGTCAGCCCCAGACGCTGCCGCTCAAGAGCGTCCTTCGCCACTACACGGACCATCGCCGGGAGATCGTCCGTCGCCGCACCGAGTACGACCTCGAGAAAGCCCGCGCACGAGCCCACATCCTCGAGGGCCTCAAGATCGCGCTCGACAACCTCGACGCCGTCATCCGGACCATCCGTGAGTCGGCCGATGTGGACTCGGCCCGCACCAACCTGATGACGGGCTTTGGCCTGTCGGAGCCGCAGGCCCAGGCGATCCTCGACATGCGCCTCGCCCGGCTCGCCGCCCTCGAGCGCAAGAAGATCGAGGACGAGTACCTGTCGGTCATCCAGCTCATCGCCGAGCTCGAGGACATCCTCGCCAACCCGGCCCGGGTGCTCGCGATCATCAAGGACGAGCTGGCCGAGCTGAAGCGTAAGTACGCGGGCGAGCGCCGGACGCGGGTGGTCGACGACTCCAACCGCGAGATGACCGACGAGGACCTCATTGCGGACGAGGACGTCGTGGTGACGATCAGCCGGCGCGGCTACATCAAGCGCCAACCGGTTGCGACCTACCGCCGCCAGCATCGCGGCGGCAAGGGGATCATCGGCCACGTCACCCGCGAGGAGGACGCCGTCGAGCACCTGCTCGCCGCCAACACGCACGATTGGGCACTGTTCTTCACCAACCGCGGCCGCGTGTTCTCGGCCAAGGTCCACGCCATCCCGGACGCATCGCGACAGGCGAAGGGGATGGCAATCATCAACCTCCCCGGTGTCCAGGTGGAATCGGGCGAGTACCCGATGGCGACCATCTGCCTGCCCAACTTCGAGCCCGGGCACTACCTGGTGATGGCCACCCGCAACGGGATCATCAAGAAGACGCCGCTCGAGCACTTCGAGCGCGTCCGCTCAACGGGCATCCGAGCGATCACGATCAGCGACGGCGACGAGCTCGCCTGGGTCGACGTGTCGGGCGGTGCGGACGACGTGATCATCGCCACCTCGCAGGGGATGCTGGCCCGGTTCGCCGAGGGGGAGGTCCGGGCGATGGGCCGCGATGCCGCCGGTGTCATCGGCATCCGGCTGGCCCGGCGGGGCGACGCGGTCATCGCGATGAGCATTGTCGATCCGGAGGCAGACCTGCTCGTGCTGACCGAGACCGGCTATGGCAAGCGGGTCGCCTTGACCGAGTTCCGCCGCAAGCATCGCGGCGGCCAGGGCGTGCGGCTGATCGCGCTTGAGGGTCGCAAGACGGGCCTCGTCGCCGCGGTCCAGCAGGTGACACCGGAGGACGAGGAGCTGCTGCTCATCTCCGCCCATGGCCAGGTGATCAGGACCGAGACCAACACCATCAATCGCTACTCGTCGGCTGCCCGCGGCGTGATCGTCATGCGTCTCGCGGAGGAGGACCGGGTTGTCGCCATCGCGGCGTTCCAGGCTGGGCTGGCAGACCGCGGTGTCATCGGAGACAATGACGACCCCGCTCCCGACGAAGGACCGGAGGGTGCGGGAAACGGTCGCTCGTCGTGACCGCCTTCGGCGCTCGGGAGGCAGGCGTGTACGCGGACCAGTTCGAGATCTACCACGGCAACGCCAACCGCGAGCTCGCGCGAAAGATCGCCCACTGGCTCAACACGGAGCCCGGCAACGCCGAGGTGTTCCAGTTCGCCAACGAGAACATCTTCGTGCGGATCCTGGACAACGTCCGGGAGAAGGACGTGTTCCTCGTCCAGCCCACCTCTCGCCCGGTCAACCAGTCGATCATGGAGCTGCTGATCATGATCGACGCGTTCAAGCGAGCCTCGGCCGGCCGGATCACCGCCGTCGTGCCCTACTACGCGTACGGCCGATCGGACAAGAAGGACCAGCCGCGGGTGCCGATCACGGCGCGCCTGATCGCCGACATGATGTCGGTTGCAGGGGCGGATCGGCTGCTGACGATGGACCTCCACCAGGGCCAGATCCAGGGGTTCTTCAACATCCCGGTCGACGAGCTGACGGCAGTCCACATGCTCAGCCGGTACTTCATCGACAAGAAGCTCGACGAATGCGTGGTGGTCACCGATCTCGGGTTCGCGAAGCGGGCGCGCGCGTTCGCAGAGCTGCTGGACGCGCCGCTGGCGATCGTCGAGAAGCGGCGCCAGGGCAACCTCGACCGGGCCGAGGTCATCAACGTGATCGGCGAGGTTCGGGGTCGCAAGGCGATCATCGTGGACGATGAGATCGACACGGCCGGGACGCTGATTGAGATCACCCGGGCGCTGGAACGCGAGTCCGTCACCGAGATCTATGCCTGCGCGACGCACGGTGTGCTGTCCGACCCTGCGGTCGAGCGGATCGCGGCCTCGAACCTCCGCGAGGTCGTGATCACCGACACCGTGCCGCTGCCGGCGTCCAAGCACATCCCACGGCTCCGGGTGCTGTCCGTCGCGCCGCTGATCGGTGAGGCCATCAAGCGCATCCATCGGGGCGAGTCCGTGGGTGCCCTGTTCTCTTCCGAGGTGTCGTTCACCCAGGAGATGCTGCTATGGGAGGACGGTCTCGCAGATCGCGGGCCGGATCGTCGGCCGGGCGACCACGATGGCGAGGAGGGCGGCGGCGCGTCCTTGGACGAGGACGGCGTACCATCAACCATGCCGGCAGCGACCGGCGCGTGACTCGCGCTCACAACCCCGGAGAACCATGAGCCTGCAGCTGCATCGCCCCGACGGCAAGGGGGGCCTCGAGACCCGGACCGTCACCGACGACAACTGGCGGAACCAGCTTCGCTCCTCTCGCTGGGGTGCCTCGCTGAGGGGCGGGCGGCTGCCCGAGCTGTCAAACCCGGAGATGAACCCGACCTCGGGCGCCCGGTCGGTTGCGTTCTGGGCGGTGCTGGGGCTCATCACCTTTGTCATTGTCGTCGCCGGCTACGCCCTCAACGTGTGGCAGCTGGCCAAGCCGGGAACCTGACGACGGCACGAACCGTCGGGGGATCGTGATGCAGCGAGCGCTGATCGTGACCGGCGTGCTCGGCGCTGGGACCGCCATCGTGTTCGGCCTTGCCGCGCTCACCGCGACGCTGTTTCCCAACGGTACGCTGGTGGCCGGCAGCTGGAACGGCGGCATGTTCGTCGACAAGGGCGTGATGGTGGCACCGGCCCCCATGCCTGCGCCGCTGATCCTGCCGACGACCGGCCCCGACAGCGGCCTGGCGGTCCCCGACGTCGGAGCCCTCGCCTCCGACCAGCCCTGATACCGGCGGCCACCGAAAGACCAAGGCGCGACCATCTCCGGCGGGGCCCGGGTCTCCGGGCGGCTCACCCTATACTCACCCGGCCATGCGCTTCCTTTCCCGATTCTTCGACAGCAACGATCGAGAGCTGTCCCGGGTCCAGCCTCTCATCGATCGGATCAACGAGCTCGAGCCCGAATACCAGGGCCTGACCGACGCCGAGATCCGCGAGCGGATCGACCTCATCCGCGCCGACGTTATCGAGGACGCCGCGCCGGAGGAGCCTTCGGAGGACGAGCTCCACCACCATGATCTCGAGCATCGTCGCGACCTCGCCACGGCGCGCCGGAAGCGGGACAACGAGCGCCTCCAGGCGACGCTCGACGGTGTGCTCCCCGAGGTGTTTGCCGCGTCGCGTGAGGCGATGCAGCGAACGATCGGGATGCGCCATTTCGACGTCCAGCTGATGGGCGGCATCGTTCTCCATCAGGGCAGGATCGCCGAGATGCGCACCGGCGAGGGCAAGACCCTGGTGCCGACGCTCGCCCTGCTGCTCAACGGCCTGGCCGGGCACGGCGCCCACCTCGTGACCGTCAACGACTACCTCGCCCGTCGCGACGCCCAGTGGATGGGGCCCGTGTACCACTTCCTGGGCCTGTCGGTCGGCGTGATCACGCACGATACCTCGTACCTGTTCGAGCCCGGCTACCCGACAACCGATGAGCGGCTGATCAACCTCAGGCCGGTCAGCCGGCGCGAGGCCTACGCTGCCGATATCACCTACGGCACCAACAACGAGTTCGGGTTCGACTACCTGCGCGACAACATGGTCGACCAGCTCGAGGGTCGGGTGCAGCGGGACCGTGCGTTCGCGATCGTCGACGAGGTGGACAACATCCTGATCGACGAGGCACGGACGCCACTCATCATCTCCGGCCAGGCGGAGGAGTCGGCCGACCTGTACTTCACCTTCGCGCGCCTGGTGCCCCGCCTCAAGGAGCGCCCTGAAGGCGCCGAGGAGGGGGGCGACTACTTCGTCGACCTCAAGGACAAGGCCGTCTCGCCGACCGAGGAGGGGATCGAGCGGATCGAGCAGCTGTTGGGGATCGAGAACCTGTACGACGCGGATCCGCGGCTCGCCCGACACTTCGATTCCGGGCTCAAGGCGCACGCCCTCTACAAGCGCGATCGCGACTACATCGTCGAGGACGGCGAGATCGTGATCGTCGACGAGTTCACCGGGCGCAAGATGCCGGGCCGGCGCTGGAGCGAGGGCCTGCATCAGGCGATCGAGGCCAAGGAAGGTCTGCGGGTCCAGCGCGAGTCCCGCACCCTCGCAACGATCACGTTCCAGAATTACTTCCGCCTGTACGACAAGCTGGCGGGAATGACCGGCACGGCCCTGACCGAGGCCGAGGAGTTCCACAAGATCTACGAGCTCGAGGTCGTGGCGATCCCGACCCACCGGCCCATGATCCGGGAGGACTACTCGGACCTCGTGTTCAAGAACGAGACGTCCAAGTTCAACGCCGTCATCGACGAGATCGACGAGATGACCACCGCCGGACGCCCGGTGCTTGTGGGCACCGTATCGGTCGAGAAGTCCGAGATCCTGAGCACGATGCTCAAGCGGCGCGGGATCCCGCACGAGACGCTCAACGCCAAGCAGCACGAGCGAGAGGCGGGCGTCGTCGCGCAGGCCGGGCGCTCGGGCGCGGTCACGATCGCGACCAACATGGCCGGCCGCGGCACGGACATCAAGCTCGGCGGTGACCCGGCGGGCATCGCCTCGGAGCTGCTCCACAAGCGGGACCTCAACCCGGCCGAGGTCGACCGGGCGACGTACGACGAGGCGCTTGCAGAGGCAAAGGCCATCACCGAGGCGGGCTACGAGAAGGTGGTCGCCGCCGGAGGCCTGCACATCATCGGCACGGAGCGGCATGACAGCCGGCGGATCGACAACCAGCTGCGTGGCCGGGCCGGCCGTCAGGGTGATCCGGGCTCGTCCCGCTTCTACCTCTCGCTCGACGACGACCTGATGAGGCGGTTCGCCTCGGATCGCGTCGCGTCGCTCATGGAGCGGATGGGCCTCGAGGACGACGTCGCGATCGAGTCGGGGCTGGTGTCCAAGACCGTCGAGAGCGCGCAGTCCCGGGTCGAGGGCTTCAACTTCGATATCCGCAAGCGCGTGGTCGAGTTCGACGACGTCATCAACAAGCAGCGCGAGACGATCTATGCGGAGCGCGACAAGGTCCTGCGCAACGAGGACCTGACCGACACCGTACGCGAGTTCCTCGACGAGGAGATGGTGGCCCTCGGTGACCAGTACGCGGGCGATCTCTCCGCGAGCGAATGGAACCTCGAGGGGCTGGCGGCGGCGCTCCGGGCCATGGGTCTCGACGGAATCGGAACCTCGGAGGCAGAGCTGGAGGAGGCGGCCACCACGCACGACGACCTGGTGGCCCACCTGCGCGATCTCGCAGACGCCCGCCTGGTCGCCCGCGAGGAGGAGCACGGCGAGGAGGTCTGGTCGCAGGTCGAGCGGTTCGTGCTGCTGCGAACGATCGACAGCCTGTGGGTCGAGCACCTGACCGAGCTCGACGACATGCGGCGGGGCATCGGCCTGCGCGGCTATGCGCAGCAGGACCCGCTGAACGAGTTCCGCGTCGAGGCGTTCCGTCTATACCAGGAGCTGCGCGACCTGATCCGTCGCCAGGTTGCCGCCACCATCTTCCGGGTCACCGTTCGGCAGGAGCCGGCCACGGTGCCGCTGGGCGGGCCCGGGCAGCCCGCACGGCCGGACGGCCGGGTACCTGAGGGTAGCGCGACCGCCGGCGGCGATGACGGCGCCGCCGGGAGCACCGACGGGTCCGCCGGACCTCCTGCGTCTCGCGCGCGTCGCCGTGCCCTCGCCCGGCGCGGTGCGATGGGCGGCGCGGCGAGCCCGCCGGTCAGGGGCCTGCCGGCGGACCCGATGAAGGGGGCACGGGAAGCGCCCGGGGGCGCTGACGGAACGGCGTCCCTGCGCCCCGGGTTCACCCCATCGGGCGCCCGGATCGGGCGCAACGACCCCTGCTGGTGCGGCTCGGGTCAGAAGTACAAGAAGTGTCACGGAGTCTGAGGGCGCGCAGGACCAAAGATCTGGTGCGTGTCCTCATCGTCTCCGGCGTCGCCGTCGTGGTCGTGGTGGGGGCGACCGCGGTTCGCGTCTGGGAGCAGGGCGGGCAGGACGAGCGCCGCCCCGTCGATGCCATCGTGGTGCTGGGCGCCGCCCAGTACGACGGGCGGCCGTCCCCGGTGTTCGCGGCGCGCCTCGACCACGCCGTGGACCTGTGGCGCTCCGGCATCGCCACCTCGTTCGTCGTCACCGGCGGCAAGCTCCCCGGCGACAGGACGACCGAATCTGCGGTGGCTCGCCAGTTCGCGGTCGACCACGGCGTGCCCGGTTCGGCCATCTACGGCGAGCACGAAGCCCACAACACGCTCGATTCACTGCGGGCCGTCGCTGCGATGATGCGGGCCCACGGTCAGCGATCCGCGGTGTTCGTGTCGGATCCCACGCACATGCTGCGCGTGCTCCGGATCGCGAAGGACCTGGGCATCGAAGCGTACGGGTCGGCGACGCTGACCTCCCCCATCCGGGGCGACCTGAGCCAGATGCTGTCGGCCACCGCGCACGAGCTTGGCGCGCTCGCGGTGTACTTCGTCACAGGTGGTGCACCGGCGATCGAGCAGCCCGGCGGATAGGGCGGCCGGCAGCGTGCCGCCTCGGGCAGGTCGCTTCGCGACGCCCATCGCGGAAACATTCACCGAAACTCGGCCAACCCCTTGGCGTGCGTGAATCGCGCGCCTATACTCGCGGACAGTTCTTCGTCACCAGGGACCCGGCGTTCACCCGCCCCAGACTCGCGCCCCCGAGACTCGCGTTCCGAGAACCAGCGCCCTCGTCCCGAGCCGTCCGCCCGATGGACAAGCGAAGAACGAGAGAGAGGGAGCCGTGAAGCAGGCTGAGGAAGCCCAGTTCGTGGATCTGATCGCGTGCGAACGGGATTGCCGGACCTGCAGCTACGCCAGCGCCCTGGACTGTGACGGCAACTGCGGCGTCTGCCCGCACAACGGCTACTGCCCCTGCGTGAACCCCGTCGTCGCCCGGAGCAAGACGGCCCTTCGGCTGATCGAGCTCCGTCCGATCCTGCTCCAGGACCTCCGGGTACGGACCTAGTGGACACTGCGTCCATCCGCGACCTGGCCGAGCGGATCCGGTCGACCTCGGGGCGTCTTTGACCTAGACGCCAAGAGCACTCGTCTCGCTCAGTTGGACGCGCGCGCCAGCGAGGCAGGGTTCTGGGATGACCAGCGCGCGGCCCAGAAGGTCCTGCGCGAAGCCGAGGGCCTGCGCGAGGAGATCACGCTGTGGCGGTCGCTGGACAAACGGGCCGGCGACCTGATCGAGCTGACCGAGCTGCTGGCCGAGACCCCGGATGCGGAGACCGAGGCCGATGTCGAGCGCGAGGCCGAGACCCTGCGCCGCGAGTTCGAGCGCGAGCGGACGCTGCTCCTCTTCTCCGGCGACTACGACGCGAAGGATGCGGTCCTCACGATCAGCGCCGGCGCTGGCGGTACCGAGGCGACGGACTGGGCCGAGATGCTGCTCCGGATGTACCTGCGATGGGCAGAGCGGCGCCGGTTCAAGGCGGAGGTCATCGATTCGACCGAGGGCGAACAGGCCGGGATCAAGAGCGCCACCGTGACCGTCAGCGGGCGGTTCGCGTTCGGCTGGCTGCGCGCGGAGCGAGGCGTCCATCGCCTGGTTCGGATCAGCCCCTACGACGCCCAGAAGCGGCGCCAGACGACGTTCGCCCTGGTCGAGGTCATGCCCGAGGCCGACGAGGACATCGAGATCGAGCTCAACTGGGACGAGATCCGGGTCGACACCTTCCGCTCGTCGGGCGCCGGGGGGCAGCACGTTCAGAAGACCGAGTCAGCGATCCGCCTCACCCATCTGCCAACGGGCATCGTCGTCACCTGCCAGAACGAGCGGTCCGCGACGCAGAATCGCGAACTCGCGATCCGGGTGCTCAAGTCCCGCCTCCTCGAGCTCGAGCTCGAGAAACGTGAGGAGGAGCTGCGCCGGATCCGCGGGGAGCACGTGACAGCCGGCTGGGGCAACCAGATCCGCTCGTACGTGCTGCACCCCTATCAGATGGTGAAGGACCTCCGGTCGGGGTACGAGACGTCGAACACCGGGGCCGTTCTCGACGGCGATCTGGACGCGTTCATGCAGGCGGAGCTCGGGCGCCTCGCCACCGGCCGGCCCCCGTCCGCCGACGACGTGCAGGTCGATTAGGAGTGCCGCTCCCGACGCCCAGGGGTGGAGGCGACCCGGTGGTCTACCGTCCCGGCCGGACGGCGGATCTCGAGGCCTGCACCCGCGTCTGGAAGGCCGGCATCGACGACTACCAGGGACGGCTGAACCAGCCGCCGCTGCCGAACGATCTGGCCCATCTGCGGAACATGCTCTCTCACCTGCTCACGACCGACCCCGATCGATTCTGGGTGGCTGTCCGGGGCGGTGATCCGGGCGCGAACGGCGCGGGGAGAGACGCCGTCGCGGGGAGGAACGGGCGGGCGGCCTCGAACGGCAGCTCAAGGGGCAGCGACCTGGTGGGGTTCGCGGCGGCGTCAGTCCGCGAGGGCCTGTGGTTCCTGGCCATGCTGTTCGTGGATCCCGCGTCGCAGGCAGACGGCGTCGGAAAGGGATTGATGGATCGGGCGCAGGCGGCACGGGACGTTGACCCGGGAGGACCGATGGTGCCGGGCCCGGACGATCCGCTGGACAGCGGGATCCATACCTGGGGCATGTGCACCGATGCGGTCCAGCCGATCTCGAATGCCCTGTACGCAGGCCGTGGCATGGTCCCGCGCATCCCGATCTGGCGGCTGTCGGGCGAGGTCCGGCGCTGGTCGGCGCTGGCGGGACCGCCGGCAGGAATCGAGGCCGCCTCGTTCGAGATGGTCGAGGAGAGCGTCGCCGACGGCCCGCGCCGGCTGGCCGCACAGCTCGACGAGCTCGACCGCGAGCTGATCGGCGTAACTCACCCCGTGGACCACGCGCACGTGCGCCGGGAGGGCCGGTCGGGTGTCCTCCTGCGTGAACGACACGGTCGGGTGCTGGGCTACGCGTACGGATCCAGCGTGGGGCGGCTGGGACCGGTGGCCGCCGTGGATCCTGCGCTGCACCCTGCGCTGATCGGGCTGGCGATCCGCGAGGCCCAGGCGTTCGGGCCCGTGGCGATCTGGGTCGCCGGTACGGCGGACCGGGCCTTTCGGGCGCTATTGGCCGCCGGACTCCGCCTGGACACGTTCCCCGGGATCATCTGCTGGTCTCGGGCGGACCACCCGTTTGCCCGCTATCTGCCGATCTCGCTCGCCATCATCTGATCGATCGTCGCGGATCGGACACACGCCCGCGGCTCGCAGCTATGGGGGCCGAGCGGTGGCGCGGAACGGGTCGACGGCCACCCGCGGAGCGTTTGCCGGGTCTCACGCCGGGTGCTAGCCTCGCCCACGACGTGGCTCCCCCGACGTGCCCGCGGACCGGAGTCGACGCCTTCAGCGGCGCTCCGACCCTCCGCCTCGTCCATTCGCCAGCGAGCAGACTCATGACCGTGTTGCAGAGCCCGTCGCCGTCCCTCATCACGCGCCTGACCGGTCGCCGCGTGCACCCGACGCGCACGGACCAGGCCATCGTGCTGCTGCGCGACGTCACGATGCGCTATCCCAACGGCAAGGAAGCCCTGCAGCACGTCGACCTGGTGGTGCCCGAAGGCGACTTCGTGTTCCTGGTTGGCCCCTCCGGAGCGGGCAAGTCCACGCTGATGAAGCTGTTGATCCGTGACGAGCTGGCCACGCACGGCGACGTCATCGTCGACGGCTACGATCTCGCCCGGATCCGGCGCCGCCAGGTCCCCAGGGTCCGGCGCAAGATCGGGATCGTGTTCCAGGACTTCAAGCTGCTGCCCCGCAAGACGGTGTGGGAGAACGTGGCGTTCGCGCTCGAGGTGACCGGAACGCCGGGTCGCCAGATCCGGCCCGCGGTCGAGCGCGTGCTGGCGGTGGTCGGCCTGACCGGTCAGTCGACCCAGCTGCCTGCGCAGCTGTCCGGTGGTGAGCTGCAGCGCACCGCGATCGCCCGGGCGCTCGTCCACGATCCGCGGATCATCATCGCCGACGAGCCGACCGGAAACCTGGACCCGGTCATCAGCTGGGAGCTCATCCAGCTCCTGCTCCGGATCAACGAGCTGGGTGTCACCATCCTGATGGCTACCCACGATGCCGAGGTCGTGACCGCGCTGCGCAAGCGCGTGGTCGCGCTGGAGGACGGACGGGTCATCAGGGACGAGACGGGCGCCACCTATCACCGCGAGGACTGAGGCGTGATCCCGTTCGTCCTGTTTTCGCTTCGCAGGGCCTGGCAGGGGTTCTGGCGCAACGCGCTGATGAGCCTCGCGGCCACGCTCACGATGGTGCTGATGCTGTCGCTGCTGGCGGGCTTCTTCGTCCTCCAGAACGTCCTGCTCGCGAGCCTGTCGTTCGTGGAGCAGAAGGTGCAGGTGGAGGCCTGGATCGAGAACAACGCCACGCAGGACCAGGTCGATGCGCTGCTCGCCAGGGTGGGGGCGATGCCCGAGGTCGGGTCGGTTGAGTTCGTGTCCCGGGACCAGGCGCTCCAGCACTTCCGCGAGGTGGAGGCGGCCCAGGGCCACGCGGACCTCACCCGGTCGCTCGACTCGAACCCCCTGTACGCCAGCGTCAACGTCAAGCTGCGTCACCCGTCGGACCTCAACGCGGTGACGGCCGCGCTCCGCGACGACCCGATCGTGCGCAACGTCGTCAACATCGAGGCGCTGGTCGACCGGGTGCTGACCGTGACCACGGTCGTCAGAACCGCGGGCGTCGTCCTGGTCGTGATCGTCGGTCTGATCGTGCTGTTCATCGTCGTCAACACGATCCGGCTGGCCGTGGTGGCCCGGGCCGAGGAGATCGAGATCATGCGCCTGGTCGGTGCGTCCGACGCCTTCATCCGCTGGCCGTTCGTGTTCGAGGGCGCGTTCGTGGGCCTGATGGGGGCGCTGATCACGCTGGGGCTCCTGGCCGCCGGCGCCGAGCCGCTGTCGCGGGCGATGGTGGGCTTCTTCAACGTGCTCCCGCTTCAGCTCGGGTCGGTAGGTCGGGACACGGCAATCCTCGTGCTCGGGACCGGGATCGGGCTGGGTGTGCTTGGCTCATGGTTGTCGGTCCGGACCTATCTGATCCGCTGACCCGCTCGAGAGATCGCCGGAGATGTGTCGCCCGACCAAGGCCGCGAGCCTGTCGGCGGCGTGCGGCCTGCGCTGATCGAACCTGCCGCCCCGGGTCCGCTTGACGCCCGAATCCGGGGCTGAGGGTACGCTGGCAGCCGAGCCGCTCGACCCCAACCGCAGCCCCGGAACCCGCCGATGTCCTTCGAACCTCCCGTGCCACCCGCCGACGGCGTGATCGCGCCGTCACCCGGAGCGGCGGCATCCGCGGGGGGGCTTCCGCCCCCCGTGCCCGCTGAGCCCGCTCGCTCGGCGACGGCCTCGTCCGCCCGATCGCGGTCTGTTCTGATCGCCGCGCTCGCCATCGTGGCCGTCCTCGCCGGCGGCGCGTTGTTCTTCTCGGGCTGGACGCTCGGCCAGCAGGTCCTGCTGACGAGCGGCACTCCGCCCGACGCCGCCGAGGCATTCCAGCCGTTCTGGGACACGTACTACGCGATCACCAACCGCTACGCCGGCGGTGCGGTCGATCGCCAGGCCTTGATCCAGGGCGCGATCAAGGGGATGTTCGGCGCCCTCGGGGACCCGTACTCGCAGTACCTGAGCCCCCAGGACTTCCAGAGCTCGCTGCAGGGGATCGCGGGCCAGTTCGAGGGGATCGGGGCGACCATCGGGACGGTTGATGCCACGGGAGCGACATCCGCGTGCAGCACGATCGGCACCGACTGTCGCCTGGTGATCGTGCAACCGATCACCGGATCGCCGGCCGAGAAGGCGGGCCTGTTGCCGGGCGACGTCATCAGCGAGGTGGACGGCGCCTCGCTCGACGGGCTCACCGTCAACCAGGCGCGCGACAGGATCCGCGGGCCGCGCGACACCGCCATCCGGCTCACGATCCTCCGGGGCGGTGGGGCACCGCTGGAGGTCGACATCGTCCGCGCCGTGATCGTGCAGCCCGAGGTCTCGAGCAGGGACCTCGCCAACGGCACGGTCGGCTACATCAAACTGGGTGGCTTCTCGGATAGCGCGGCGCGGGAGTTCGACGCTGCCGTCGCAACGGCGGTCGGCGCAGGCAAGCTCCAGCTCATCGTCGACCTGCGCGGGAACCCGGGTGGCTACATCACCGCGGCCCGCGACATCGCCAGCCAGTTCCTGGCCACCGGCACGATCTTCTGGCAGGAGGACGCGAGCAGTGCGCTGACCGAGACCACGGCCATCTCGGGCGGCGCGGCGACCGATCCGTCGATCCGGCTGGTCGTCCTGGTGGACGGCGGCTCGGCATCGGCATCGGAGATCGTCGCCGGGGCGCTCCACGACCGGGGACGAGCGACGCTGGTCGGGTCCAGGACCTTCGGCAAGGGCACGATCCAGCAGTGGACGCAGCTCGAGGGGAACAACGGCGGGTTCCGGCTGACCATCGCCAAGTGGCTGACGCCGGACAGGACCTGGGTCAACGGGGTCGGGATCACCCCGGATGTCGTGGTGACCGAGGCGCCGGCCCGGCCCGGAGACGACCCGGTCCTCGACGCCGCACTCAAGGTCCTGGGCGACGCGCCGGCGTCAGGGATCCGGTTGGTTCCGGCCGCCTGAGGACCCGGTCGACCCGACGTCCCGTGCTGGCAAGGACCCCGGACCGGGCTCACGCGGCAACGAGGGCGGCCGAACCCGCCGCTTGCACCTTCGGCGTGCATCGGGTACGTTCCCCCCGAACGAAAGGAGGTGATGTGCAGTGACAGACAGCGGTAGTTGCTGCACCACCTCGGCGGAGATCGTCGCCTAGAGACGATCCCGACCGGGTGGTCGGAGCAATGCGAACGCCGGTCCGGCAGCGGGCCGGCGTTCGTGCGTCCGGGACCCGGGGCACCGGCGCGCCCGCGGGACGCGCGTGCGACACTGGCCGCCGCAGCATTCAGAGAGGAGCCCAAGGGATGGGCGGCACCATCGCCCAGAACCGCAGAGCCCGGCACGAGTACCACGTCGAGGACACGTTCGAGGCCGGGATCGTGCTCCGCGGGACCGAGATCAAGAGCATCCGCGCCGGCAAGGTGAGCCTTGCCGACGCCTACGCGCGAATCGAGCGCGGTGAGGCCTGGATAGTCGGCCTGCACATCGCGCCCTGGGAATCGACGGACGTGCGCTTCAACCACGAGCCGAAGCGCGAGCGCAAGCTGCTGCTCCATCGCGACGAGATCGACGAGCTGCTGGGAAAGACCAAGGCCAAGGGGCTGACGCTGGTGCCACTCCGGCTGTACATCACCGAGCAGGGAAAGGCCAAGCTCGAGCTCGGGCTGGCCCGGGGCAAGCAGACCTGGGATCGGCGGCGGGAGATCGCGGAGCGCGACGCGCGACGCGAGACCGAGCGGGCGATGGCGGAGGCGCGCCGCCACTGAGGCGATCGCGCGAACGTTCGCTCCGGCGGGTCGCGCAACCGGATCGATTGCGCCGTCGCGCCGAGGGCTGGAGAGGGAGGCGGTCCGATGCGGCTGGCGCGGATGATCCAGGCGGTCGATGCCCACGCAGCGGGTGAGCCCGGCCGGGTCATCGTCGGCGGCGTGCTCGACGTTCCGGGCGCGACCATGTTCGACAAGATGCGCCACCTTGCTGAGCATGGCGACGAGCTGCGCCGGCTGATGCTCCGCGAGCCGCGAGGCTACCCGGCCCTGTGCGCGAACGTGATCCTGACCCCGACTCAACCGGACGCCGACGCCGGGTACGTGATCATGGAGCAGGTCGAGTACCCGGGGATGTCCGGCACCAACACCATCTGCGTGGCGACCGCGTTGCTCGAGACCGGCATGCTGCCGATGCATGAGCCAGTGACCGAGATCACCCTCGAGGCACCGGCGGGGCTCATCCGGATCCGCGCGACGTGCGCCCACGGCAAGGTCACCGGCGTGACCTTCCGCAACGTGCCCGCCTTCGCGAGTCACCTCGACGCGCCGGTCGAGGTCCCGCAGCTGGGCACGATCTCGGTCGATGTCGCCTACGGCGGCATGTTCTACGCCATCGCCGACGCGGAGACCCTCGGGTTCCGGCTGACCCCTGACGAGGGTCGGGACATCACCCGCGTGACCGAGATGATCAAGGCCGCCGCGAGGGAGCAGCTGCCCGTCGCCCATCCGGAGCAACCGGGGTTCTCCGGCATCACGATCGGCCAGCTGTCCGGTCCGCCACACGATCCTCGCAACTCGCGCCGGAACGTGGTCACCGTCTCGACCGGCGAGCTCGACTGGTCGAAGCCGTCGACCTGGACCGGGGTCATCGACCGATCGCCGTGTGGGACGGGCACGAGCGCGATGATGGCCGTGCTCCACGCCCGCGGCGAGCTCCGGGTAGGCGAGGAGTTCCGGCACGAGGGCATCCTGGGGACGGTGTTCACGGGTCGCGTCGAGGAGGAGACGAGCATTGGGCAGCGCGCCGCGATCGTGCCGTCGATCACCGGGACCGCCTGGATCACGGGGTTCGCGAGCTACGTGGTCGATCCGTCGGACCCATTCCCCGGCGGGTTCACGGTCGGCGACCTGTGGTAGTCGCGGCCGGGCGGTGGTGCGTCAACCGAACGACGCTCGCTAGCGGAGCAGGTAACGGCGGCTCAGCGGCACCTCGTCAACCGGATCGACCGCCAGTCGGCGGCCCTCCAGCGAGACGCTGCCCGTGGCGACGTCGATGTCCACGCCGGCGACGGCCCGGTTCAGATGGAGCGATGCGCGGGTGAGGCCCCGCACACCGCCCGCCGCGACGAGCGTGCGAGATGTGCCCAGCCGCCGCGCGAGCACCTTCGCATCGGAGACTCCCGACACGAACGTCACCGCCACCCGCGGCGCCACCGACGCGCTGCCGCCCCAGTCTGCCCGATAGCGGGTCGGCTCGGCCCGCTCCAGCGAGGCGTTGCCCTCGCCCAGCGGGCCCCAGGCCGGGAACCCACCCTTGAACACCCACTCGGGCTTGACCCCGAAGAACGCGGGCCTCCACAGCACGAGGTCGGCCAGCCGGCCATGCCGCAGGGTCCCCACGTGCGCGGCGAGCCCGTGGGCGATCGCGGGCTCGATCGTCACCTTCGCCAGGTAGCGCAGCACCCGGGCGGAGTCGTCACGATCGTCGGGATCGGCCAGTCCCGGATCGTCGGGCAGGTCCGGGACGCCCTCGGCCGCCGCGGATCGTCGCCACGCCTTCATCACGTGGGCCAGCTGGAACGTCCGCCGCACCGTCTCGCCGATCCGGCCCATCCCCTGCGAGTCGGAGTTGACGATCGAGATCGCACCCAGCTCGTGGAGCGGTCCCTCCGCGGCGGTGCGGGCCTCGAGGATCCGCTCACGCACCAGCTGCAGATCGCCCGGCACCGACCACGAGAGGCCGTGGTTCAGGATTGTCATCGGCACGTGCTCGACGGCCGTGTGGGCACCGAACGGGATCGTCGGCGTGGTCGACGAGCACAGGATGGACGGCTCTCGGACCAGGCCCATCAGGTCCGGCACGTGGCCGCCGCCCGATCCCTCGACGTGATACGCATGGACGGTCCGGCCCGCGATCGCAGCCACCGTGTCCTCAAGCTCAGCCGACTCGTGGAGCCCGTCGGTGTGCAGGCTGACCGTCAGGTCGCGCTCGTCCGCATAGCGGAGCACGAAGTCGATCAGCTCCGGGTATGCGCCGTTGTCCTCGTGGATCTTGAACCCGAGGGCCCCGACGTCGACCAGCGCGTCCAGATGGGTTGGTTCCGTGGCTCGCGCGCCGGCCTGCATGCCCACGTTGACCGGCCAGCCCTCGAGCCCGGCCAACGTCCGCACCATCGCGAACGGCGGCTCTTCGAACCCCGCGGTGATCAGCGTCGTCACGCCCGCCGCGAGCGCGGGCGGCAGCAGGTGGGGGCCGATCGTGTGGACGTGCGTGTCGACGGCCCCGGGGGTCGCGATCAGGCCGTAGGCCATGAACGACTTGGTGTGCGGCCCGACGACGAGGTCGATGCCGTCGCTGATCTCGGGGCTGCCGGCTCGGCCGATGCCGGCGATGCGGCCGTCCTTGATCCCGATGTCGGCCTTGACCACGCCGATGGCCGGATCGACGAGGAGAGCGCCGGCGATCAGGATGTCGAGCTCGGACGGCCCTGCGGCCCGATCCAGCTGCGCGATCCCGCTGCGCAGGTTCTTCGCATAGCCCCAGACCGGCTCGTCCCCCCTCGCCGTCCGGTCCTCGCCGACGCGGATCCACAGATTCGTGTCGCCGAGCCGGATCCGGTCGCCCGTGGTTGCACCGAACCGCGCGCGGTACTCATGGGCCGAGATGCGGGTCACCGTCCCGTCCCCTCGCCCCGCTCTCCGGCGTATCGAACCAGCCGGACGACCTTCGTCTCGCCCGGCTCCCAGCCCGCATAGCCGCCCGCCGGCAGGTCCAGGTGGAAGCCTCGCGCGGCCGAGCGATCGAAGGCCAGCCGCCGGTTAACACGGTGGAACGGGAAGTGCGAGGAGACGCGGATCCGGCGCCTTGAGCTGCTGGTCACCGCCAGCTCGACCGAATCGCGCTCCTCGTTGAGCTCGACGTCCTGGTCGTCGCCGATGACCAGTGCGCCAGGGCCGAGCCGATCGGCAGGCGAGCCGCGTCCCAGCGGGTCGACCAGCGCCATGACCCGGGAGCCGTCCCCGAGAAGCACCTCGAGCCGCACCTCATCGAGCAGCTCGCGGACGCCGTCGAGCACCTCCCCCGGATCGACGGCCGCCTGGCCCGCAGCCTCCACCTCCGCATAGCCGCCCCCCGCCCGCGCCGCCTCGAGCATCGCGTCGCAGATCAGGGCGACGGCCTCCGGGTGATTGAGGCGGATGCCGGCAGCGCGGCGACGGCGGGCGAGCTCGGCCGCGGCGAAGATCTGGAGGCGCTCCTCCTCCCAGGGGATCAGGCGCATGGCGGCGATGGTATCGATCCTGGGAACCGGCGGTGGCTCCGCTCCGTCCGATGAGCGAAGACCGCCGTCCCGACCACACCAGGTGATCGAACGATGACACGCCCCCTAGCAGCGATTCTTGCGCTCGTGCTCGTCGGCGGCTGTGTCGCGACGGGCGGTTCACCTGCGGACGGCACCGGGAGCCCTGGGCCCGGCGCGCCGAGCAGTATCGAGCTGGCCGCGGCAAACCTGCCCCGGCTGCCGGGCACCGCGGCGAACGCGGTCAGCGCAGGGACGGCCGTCAATGCCTTCGGTCTCGATCTGTATCGGGCACTGCTCGGAAGCGACCATGCCGCCAACATCGTGATCTCGCCCGCGAGCGTTGCGCTCGCGCTCGCGATGGCACGACCTGGGGCCCGGGGCCGGACGGCGGCCGAGATGGATTCCGTGTTGCACGACCTTGGGTCCGATGAGCACGCCGCCTGGGTCGCGTCCATAGGGGCCGCCCTCGATGCGCGTACCGGCACCTTCAACGATCGGACGGGCAGCCCCCAGCAGGTCACGCTGAGGGTCGTCAACGCGACCTTCGCCCAGCGTGGCCTCGCCCTCGAGCAACCGTACCTCGACGCGCTCGCGACCCGGTTCGATGCCGGCCTTCGCCTGGTCGACTACCAGGGGGCGGCCGAGGGCGCGCGCAACCTCATCAACGGCTGGGTCGCTGACCAGACCGAGCAGCGGATCCGGGAGCTGCTGGCGCGGGGTGCCGTCGACGAGCAGACCCGGCTCGTCCTCGTCAACGCGATCTACCTCAAGGCCGCCTGGCAGCTGCCGTTCACAACGGACGCAACGGCACCGGCGCCGTTCACCCGCCTCGACGGGTCGAGCGTGGACGTCCCGATGATGCATACCGCGGACCAGTACCCGTACGCGTCGGGGGATGGCTGGCACGCCGTCGAGCTCCCGTACGTTGGCGGCAAGCTGGCCATGCTCGTGATCGTCCCCGACGATCTCGCCGCCTTCTCCGGCACCCTCGACGCGCAGCGGCTGGCCGGCATCGTGAACGGCCTCGCACCGGCCGAGGTCAATCTCGGCCTGCCGAAGTTCAGCGCCCAGACGCAGGCCGGGCTGGGCGAGATCCTGGCGGCGCTCGGCATGCCGACCGCGTTCACGGCTGCGGCCGACTTCAGCGGCATCACGACGCAGGAGGCGCTCGACATCTCGGCCGTCGTGCACCAGGCGAACATCGACGTCGACGAGGCTGGCACCGAGGCAGCTGCGGCGACGGCGGTGATCATGGCCGCGGGGATGGCCGCGGAGCCCGTCTCGCTCACGGTCGATCGCCCGTTCCTGTTCGCGCTGCGCGACGTTGAGACGGGCGCGATCCTGTTCCTGGGACGGATCGCGGATCCTTCAGCGGCATCCGGTTCCTGACCCGCGGCCCGCGTTGACGGGTCGAAGCCACCTCACGCCGCCGACGATTCAGCCGCTGGCCTCGACCACGGCGGCAGACCAGCCGGGCAGCTTGATCCCATGAGCGGCGACCACGACGCCAGGAGCCGAGGCGAGCGCCACGCGCCATGACCCATTGGAGCCATCGAGCGGCACCCGCCGGGTCCCTGGGCCCAGGTTCGCGACCGTCGCCAGCGAGCCCTTGGCTACGACGATCCAGCCGGCGGTGACGTCAACGGCGACCGACGGGCGCGTGCCGTCGCACAGCGCCGGGTGAGCAGCCCGGAAGGCGATCAGCTCGCGATACCAGTCCAGCATCGAGGCGTGCGGCTCGTCGGCACGCTCCGCCCAGTCGAGGCGGGATCGATCGAAGGTAGCCGGGGCCTGAGGGTCGGGAACCTCGATGCCGTCGCGGTGCAGCTCCGAGAACTGCTGCCGGCGGCCCTCTCGAACCGCGGCCGCGAGCGCCTCGTCCTCGTGATCGGTGAAGTACAGGAACGGGCTCGAGGCGGCCCACTCCTCGCCGGCGAACAGGAGCGGCACGAACGGCCCCGTCAGCACGATCGCCGCCGCAGCCCTGAGCGCCTCGGGTGGGACGAGGTGGCCGATTCGCTCGCCCAGCGCGCGGTTGCCGACCTGGTCGTGATTCTGGAGGAACCCGACGAACCGCGTCGTCGGCAGGTCATCCACCGGTCGCCCGTGCGATCGATCCCGAAACGCGGAGTGGCGACCGTCGAACACGAACACCCGGCGCAGCGCCTTTGCGAGGTCGCCGAGGCCGTCGTACTGCGCGTGATAGCCGTCGGCCTCGCCCGTGAGCGCGACGTGGAGCGCGTGCCGGAAGTCGTCGTTCCACTGCGCGTCGAGCCCGTAGCCGCCGTGGGCCACGTCGCGCACCAGTCGCGGATCGTTGAGGTCGCTCTCGGCGATCGCGACGAGCCGGCGTCCCAACCGCTCGCCGAGCGCGTGGATCGAGTCCGCGACTGCCTCCAGGATCGTCGTTGCGGACTGGTCGAAGATCGCGTGGACCGCGTCGATCCGGAGGCCGTCAGCGTGATAGTCCTCGAGCCACAGCCGGGCATTGTCGACGACGAACGCCCGGACCTCGTCCGAGCCGGCGGCATCGAAGTTGACGGCAGCGCCCCACGGCGTGTTGTAGCGGTCGCTGAAGTACGGCCCGAACCGGTCGAGGTAGTTTCCGTCCGGCCCGAGGTGGTTCCACACGACGTCGATCAGGACCGCCAGGCCGCGTCGATGGCAGGCATCGACGAGCCACTTCAGGTCGTCGGGCCCGCCGTACGCGTGGTGGGGCGCGTACAGATCGACGCCGTCGTAGCCCCAGCCGCGCGTGCCGGGGAACTCGACAACGGGCATCAGCTCCACGTGGGTGATGCCGACCTCGACCAGGTGGTCCAGGTGGTCGATCGCGGCGGCGAACGTGCCGGCCGCGCTGAACGTCCCCACATGGAGCTCGTAGATCACGGAGCGCTCGAGCGGCGGCGGCGACCAGCCGGCGTCGGACCAGGCGAAGGCAGCATGATCCACCGTCCGCGACAGGCCGTGGACGCCCTCGGGCTGCCACGGCGAGCGGGGATCCGGAAACGGGCCCTGGCCGTCGAGCACGAAGCCGTAGTCGAAGCCGTTGCCGGCTCCGGCATCCTCGACCTCCACGGTCCACCAGCCACCGTCGCTCCGGGTCATCGGCAGCCGGGGAAAGGGCGGACCCGGAGCGTCGCCCGTCACCCCGGTGCGCACGATCGCGAGCTCCACACGCTCGGGCCGCGGGGCCCACACGCGGAAGCGGGTCACGCCCGCTGATCCCGGACCAGCAACGCGACCGGGAACTCGGCGAGCAGCCTGGCCACGGCCACGCCGCCGCCCTTCGCGCCACCCCGAACGGAGAACGACCCGCCGGTCAGCTGGTTGCGCCAGCGGCCGGGTGGCAGCGCCAGCTTCGCGTCGCTCCAATCACCGGCCAGGCGCACCGTAAGCCGCGGCACGACCGTCGCCACCTGCGCCGAGCGCATGAAGGCGACGACGTGGTCGGCCTTCGAGCCCGAGACCACGATCGGGTCGTACGTGGCACCCTCGCCAAATGCCTCCGGACGACGTGCTCGTACGGCCAGCGCCGCGCGGAGAACGGCCATCTTCGGCGATCCCGGCTCGCCGGGATCATCGAGCCGCGCGGCGAGCGTCTCGGGAGTGGGCGCACTCGCTCCCATGAGCTCGGCGAGCACGCGGCGCCGCAGCGCCACGTCGACCGGTCGCCGATTGTCGGGATCGACCAGGCTCAGGTCCCACAGGTCCGTGCCCTGGTAGATGTCGGGGACACCGGGGGCCGTGAGCTTGACCAGCATCTGGGCCAGGGCGTTGACCCGGCCGGGGCGCAGGATGCGGGCGACGAACGCCTCGATCGAGGCCCGAATCGCTTCATCGCCCAGCAGGCGGTCGGAAAACTCGATGACCGCGTGCTCGTACGCCTCGTCGGGGCTCGCCCATGAGGTCCGGAGCTTCGCCTCGCGCAGGGCCTTGGTGAGATACGGTCCGATGCGGTCCATCCCGATCGGCCACGCTCCGACCAGCGTCTGGTACAGCAGGTACTCGGCATGACCGTCGGGCCCGGGAGCCTTGCGACGCCGCCGGGCCAGTCCGCGCCAGGTGGCGACCGCGCCCGCCCACTCCCCGGGGATCTCCGAAAGCACGTCCAGGCGGGCCCGGACGTCCTCGCTCCGCTTCGTGTCATGGGTTGATGTCGTGAGCATGCCCAGGGGCCAGCGCTCCTGGGCCAGCCGGCTGGCCTCGTGGAACTCGGCGGGGCCGATCCCGAACGTCCCGGGGTCGCCGCCCACCTCGTTCAGCGCGATCAACCGGAGGTCGCGGTAGAAGGCCGTGTCCTCGAGACCCTTCGCCATCACGGGTCCGGTCAGCTGCTGAAATCGGAGCGCGAGCTCCTCCTCGAGCTCGTCGCCCGGCCGGCGCAGGAGCAACAGGTCGCCCAGGATGTCGAACAGGTCGGCCGGCAGGTCGGGCCGGAGCTCCTTCGCCGTCCCGACCGCCTCCATGACGACCGCCTCGTCCTCAGGCGCGACCTGGGCGACACGGCGGCCATCGTCGGAGACCTCCACCCGAACGTAGGTGCGGTAGACGGGGAAGGCAACGAGCATGGCGCGGAGCGCCTCGTGCAGATCATGGCGGGTATGGTCGCGGTGCCGGCGAAGGCGCTCGAGCACGTCAAGCATCAGCGCGGTGAGCCGCCCCAGCTCGGAGCCCAGCGCCTCGTCGAGGACCGCCTGCTTGGACTCCCGTGCGATCTCGGCGAATGAGCGTGTCTCACCGGTGACCTCGGCGCGCAGGGCAGTCATCGCCGCCTCGCCCGCCGGATCCACGAACAGCCCGTTCACCCGGTTCAGGAAGTCGTACCCGCTGGTGCCGGCCACCGGCCAGCTCCGGCGCAGGTCCTCGCCCGGCTCCAGGATCTTCTCGACCACGATCCACGCCCGGGGACTCGCCCACCGCAGGCGGCGAAGGTAGCCCTCCGGATCGAGCAGACCGTCGGGGTGATCCACGCGGAGCCCGTCGAGCACGCCCGCCGCGAGCCACTCGAGGATCAACGCCTGGGTCTCTGCGAACACCCTCGGGTCCTCGATCCGCAGCCCTACCAGCGTGGTGACGTCGAAGAAGCGCCGATAGCCGAGGTCGCGGCGCGCCGAGCGCCACCAGGCGAGCCGGTAGTTCTGGCGCTCCAGCATCGGGTCCAGGACCTCGACGTCGGCATTGGTCGCGGCCACGGCCGCCTCGATCGCCTCGGCCACCCTGGGCTCATCGGCGGCGAGCACGGCGACCCGCTCCTCGAGGACCTCCTTGTCCCGGTGGCGTCGCTCCCGCATGGCCGGGTCGACCACCGTGGACCGGGGAAGGGCTCCGAACGCGTCGGCGAGGAAGGCAAGCTCCGCGGATTCCGCCCGTTCCGCCGCCAGCGACAGGAGCTCGTCGAGGCTGCGCGGCGCGACCGGGTATCGCTGGTCGTGGTAGCGGATCGTGAACCGCTGCCCGTCCCAGGCGAGCCGCAGGTCGCCGGCCTCCAACACGCGGCCGTAGTGATCCTCCAGCACCGGGAGCAGGACTCGCTCCCGCAGGTGTGGCTCGGGATGCGCCCAGTCGACGTCAAACGTCATCGCCCATCGGCTGGCCGGTCCGTTCTCAAGGACATCCCACCACCACGGGTTCTGGGGCCCGATCGCCATGTGGTTCGGGACCACGTCGAGGATCTGGCCCAGGTCGTGACCGCCGAGCGCGGCGCAGAACCGGGCGTGGCCCTCCTCGCCGCCCAGCTCCGGGTTGACCTGGCGGGGATCCACCACGTCGTAACCGTGCTGGCTGCCGGGCATGGCCCGCAGGTAGGGCGAGGCATACACGTGGCTGATGCCCAAAGCCTGGAGATAGGGCGCCATCGCGGCGGCGTGGTCGAAGGTGAACGAGGGGGTGAGCTGAAGCCGGTATGTGGCCCGCGGATCGACACGACGTGGGCCGGCGGCCGGGACGGTTGCCGGGACGTGTTGCGGCCCGACGGTCGGACGGGGCTCGGCCGTTGGACGGGGCTCCGTCATCAGCTATGCCACCTGCTGGAGGACCACGATCGAGCGCGCCACGGCGGGGACCGCGTCCCCGGGCGTCAACTCGGCGCCGTCCTCCGGGAAGGCATCGTCGGTCGCCGTGTCCAGCACGATCTTCCAGCGCTCTCCGCGATCGGCCGGAAGGGTCGCGTCGATGTCCTCGGCGCGGGCGTTGAACACGAGATAGAAGGTGTCGTCGCGGATGGGCTCGCCGCGCTCGTCGCGCGACGGGATCGCGTCGCCCGAGAGCAGCACCCCGAGGTCGCGCACCTGGCCCTCGCCCCAGTCGTCCTCGGCCATCTCGATCCCGTCGGTCGTGAACCACTCGATGTCGACGAGGTCCGAGCCGTGGATCGGCTGGCCCTGGAAGAAGCGGCGCCGAAGGAACACGGGATGCTCGCGCCGGAACGCGATGAGCCGGGTCGTGAACTCGAGGAACGACCCGTCGGCGTGGGCCCAGTCGTACCAGGAGATCGGGCCGTCCTGGCAGTAGGCGTTGTTGTTGCCGTCCTGGCTCCGGCCGAGCTCGTCGCCACCCAGCAGCATCGGCACGCCCTGCGACAGGAACATCGTGGCCAACAGGTTCCGGCGCTGTCGACGCCGTAACGCGAGGACTCCCGGGTCGTCGGTGGGTCCCTCCGCGCCGCAGTTCCACGACCGGTTGTGCGATTCGCCGTCGCCGTCGCCCTCGCCGTTCGCCTCGTTGTGCTTCTCGTTGTACGAAACGAGGTCGGCGAGGGTGAACCCATCATGGGCGGTGATGAAGTTGATGCTCGCGTACGGCCGGCGCCCGGTGCCCTCATAGAGATCCGAGCTGCCGGTCAGCCGATAGGCGAAATCGGCCATCGCACCGGGCTCGCCGCGCCAGAAGTCTCTCGCGGTGTCCCGGTAGCGTCCGTTCCACTCGGACCACAGCACGGGGAAGTTGCCCACCTGGTAGCCGCCTTCGCCCACGTCCCACGGCTCCGCGATCAGCTTCACCTGGCTGATGACCGGGTCCTGGTGGATGAGATCGAAGAACGCCGACAGCCGGTCGACGTCGTGGAGCTCCCGGGCAAGGGTCGAGGCGAGGTCGAACCGGAAACCGTCCACGTGCATCTCGAGCACCCAGTACCGGAGGCTGTCCATGATCAGCTGGAGCACGTGCGGGTGACGGACGTTGAGGCTGTTGCCGGTACCCGTGTAGTCCATGTAGAAGCGGCGGTCGTCGGTCAGCCGGTAGTAGGCCTCGTTGTCGATCCCCTTGAAGGCAAGCATCGGGCCCAGGTGGTTGCCCTCGGCCGTGTGGTTGTAGACCACGTCCAGGATCACCTCGATCCCAGCCTGGTGGAGCGATCGGACCATCGCCTTGAACTCGCCGACCTGGTCGCCGGCCTGGCCGGTGCTCGCGTACTCGTTGTGCGGCGCGAGGAAGCCAATCGAACTGTAGCCCCAGTAGTTGCGCAGCCCGCGGTCGATGAGCGTCTGCTCGTGGACGAACTGGTGGACCGGCATCAGCTCGATCGCCGTGACCCCGAGCTCGGTGAGGTGCTGGATCGCCGCCGGATGGGCGAGACCCGCGTAGGTGCCACGCAGGCCATCCGGGATCCCGGGGTGGGCCATCGTGAAGCCCCTGACGTGCACCTCGTAGATCACGTTCTCGTGCAGCGAGCGGCGCGGGGCATGGTCCTCGGACCAGTCGAAGAACGGGTTGATCACCACCGACCGCTGCACGTAGCGGGCGCTGTCGCGGTCGTCCCGCCGATCCGGATGCCCCGGCCGGTACGGATAGCAGGCAGGATGCCACGCCACCGCCCCCTCGATCGCCTTGGCATAGGGGTCGAGCAGCAGCTTCGCAGGATTGCAGCGCTGACCGTGGGTCGGTGACCACGGCCCGTGGACCCGGTAGCCGTAGCGCTGGCCGGGCGTGACGGTCGCCAGGTACCCGTGCCACACGTGCCCGGTCGTCTCAGGCAGGGCGTGGCGAGTCTCGCGTCCCTGCGCGTCGAATAGGCACAGCTCCACCCGCTCGGCGACCTCGGAGAACAGCGCGAAGTTGGTGCCCGCGCCATCGAACGTGGCGCCGAGCGGATACGGGCGGCCGGGCCAGGGAGCGGCCTCGACGGGTGCCGGTGGTGTCGCCGCGTCTTCCGACCCGTGACCGGCGGCGATCGCGAGGCTCGTCGCAATCGCGTCCGAACCCATGGCCGTCGCGCTCCCGTGAGCGTCGGCGTCACTGCCCACGGGCACCTCCCTTCGACTCCTCAGGCCCGGGCGTGGCAGTCCGAGGATAGCGGGGATCGCCGGCAAAGCCTCAGCGGTGGGTCGGCCGCGATGTGCCCGATCAGGTCTCCGGCGTCGGGCGCGCCGTCAGCGCCGGGTGGCGATCGCGGCACCCACGACCAGGATGGCGCCCGCGAGCAGGACGCGTCCGAGCAGCACAGCGGCGGTGATGATCCACGAGTGCGGCATCGTCCTGATCCTACTTCCGCAGGGCGGATCCGAACCGCTCGTGCCAGAGGCGCGCCTATCTGGCGTCGAGTGGGGCCGTGTCGTCCGGTCCGTCGGCGGTGCCGGTTCGCTCCCATTCGGCGTACCTCGCGACGATCCCGTCGGCGTCCACGATCAGCTCCGCCTCGCAGGTTCCGCTCGAGTAGCGGTAGGTCACCTCATCGATGCGAGCGTAGGTCTGGTCGCTCTTCTCGACCGTCAGGTCCGGAAAGCGAACCCAGGCCGCATGGATCGTGCGCGAGCGCCCGATGCCGAGATGCAGTCGCCGGATCGGAAGCGTGTTGGTGGACGGGCTACAGCCGAGATCGACGTCCGTGCAACCCTTGAGCGCCCGATCGGGAACGCCATCGACGGTCCAGTTGCCCTTGGCATCACGGGCCAGCGCGAGCGTCCGTTGGACGAAGCCGCGCAGGTCGCGTACGTGGACGGCGGTTGTGGCGCCGGCACCGTCGGCGAGGATGCGGTACTCGGTCCGAACCGGAACGCCGTTCTCCGCACCAAGCACCGTGCCGACGAGTGACAGCCCCGCGTCGCGGACCGTGATCGTGCAATGCTCGTCCGCCGGCGAATCGTCGGCGCGACGCCAGGACACGCGTCTGGTGGTCATGAGCGGAGCGTGCTCGCGGGGTGGGCGTGATGTCAATTGAGCGTTCGACCCCACCGGCCACCGATGCTAGGATTCGCCGCCCGAACGACGGTTCGGTCCTGTGGGGATGCGTGGTTTCGACAGGGTCTGGCTGTCAGGGAACGCGAGCCGAGGTGCCGTCAGGCCTCGTAAAACAGGCGGCAAAACGAAGTAACTGCCAACAAGCAGCCTGCTCTCGCCCTCGCCGCTTAGGCGGTAAGGTGAGCGTGGAAGCGGCCTCCCCTCCGCGGGCCGTGGAAGCGTCACTCAGCGGAGGTGCAGCCCGGGAGAGGTCGCGTACCCCGGAGCGAAGCCCGATCTAGGGACACGTGAATGGGCCGGACGGAAGCCTGCCGATGGGCGGCCGACCGGCTGACGAAAATCATCGGACACGCTCGTAGTGGGTCCTGGCGAAGGGTTCTGGACGGGGAGTTCGACTCTCCCCCATCTCCACCAACGCTCGTTGAAGGTCGCTCTCGACAACCACGGCCGGACCGGCGCTACACGGTCCCGATGAACCGGTCCAGCAGCGTTCGGCCATCCTGTGACAGCCGTCCGTCGCGCGACTTCAACTCGAGCTCGGTGCGGCCAACCTTGCCGCCGAGGGCGGCCCGCATCCTCGCGAACATCGATCCCGTTGCGAGCTTGTAGGTGGTGAACAGCCCGACCTTCGCTCGATCGAGCGCGGGCATGTCGCGCACGAACGCCAGCCACGGCTCGTCGGGATGCTGAGCGACGATGAACAGCCCGCTCGTCCAGCAGCCGAGCAGCACGAAGTCGACGCCGGAGAGCGACTGTGGGTCGCAGTCGCCCACCGACTGCACGACGGTCACGACGCCGCGCGACGTCAGATGGGCGCCGATCTCCTCGGCCAGGTGGCGGGTCGTTCCCGTGGCGCTCCGGTAGACGACCGTGGCGGTGGACACCCGCTCAGCTCGCCTTCGGGTACCCGCCCGTCAGCTTCTTACCGAAGGCGTGGATGCCGTGGAACACGGGAGTGCCGGGCAGGAACATGTACGGGCAGTGACCCGCGACCGTGTCGAGCCCGAGCCGCTCGGCGGCCGCGACCGTCCGCTCACTCGTGGCGCCTCCGCCCAGGCCCTTGTACAGCCAGACGTGGTTGATGCCCAAGGCCGCGCACTCTTCCAGAACCTGCTCGGCGACGGGGGCCGTGGTCATGATCAGCGCTCCCTCGACAGGCGGGTCGATGTCGCGCACGCTCGGATAGCATGGCCGGCCGTCGATCTCCGTGGTCGCCGGGTTGACCGCCACGGCGTCGTACCGGCGCTGGCGGAGCTCCTGCCACAGCGTGTAGCTGATCTCCTTGGGGTTGCGGGATACGCCGACGACCGCGATGCGCTTGAGGGCGAGGAAGTCGTCGATCTGCTTGAGCGTCGGTGGCAACTCATCTCTCCGTGCGTAAGGCGTCGAACGATGACTAGCTCCTCCGACGGGGTTCGGGCGAGAGCCGGACGACGGAATTGGGGGGTGCCGAGCAGCCCGACCGAACGCCGTGCTATGATTTGGGCAAATGACCAACATCGAGCCCGTCGGGGCGCCGCCGACACCACCCTCGGCGCGCGGCCAGGCAACGCGCCGCAAGATCGCCGCCGCCGCCGTGGAGCTCGTCGCCGAGATGGGTTGGGACGCCGTCACGACGCGCGCGGTTGCGGCACGTGCCAGCGTGAACCCTGCCCTGGTCCACTATCACTTCGGGTCCATGGACGCCCTGCTCCGGGGCGCCGTGGTCGCGGCCCTCGAGGAGGAGATCGGGCAGGCTGCGCGGCCGCTCACAGGAGACTCGTCCCTTGCGGAGGGCCTCGCCGGCGCGGTCGATGCAATCGGCCGCTTCGACCCGGACACGCCGGCCGGAAGCCTCCTGGTCGAGGCAATGGCCCGGGCGATGCGAGACCCCGGGCTGGCCGAGGTCATCGTCGGCAGCCTCCAGGAATTCCGCGACCTCGTGGCCATCCGGGTTCGACTCGCATCGACCACCGGCGAGTCGGCCCCGGACCTGCCGCCAGAGGCGACCGGTGTGCTCGTCGCAGCCGCGCTCGACGGCCTGCTGCTCCATCGGATCGTCGATCCATCGACCGATGTCGACGGCGTTCGCGACGTTCTGCTCCGTCTGCTCATCCATCCGCCGGCACCTGTTGCCCACATCGATCCTGCAGCGCCATCCGATCCCGCCACTCCCAACGATCCCGCCCAAGGAGGCTCGTCATGACCCACAGCGCCGTCCGGACCCAGCCGCGTGGGGGAGGTGCAGTCTCGCCGTCCGGACAGCTCGGGCATGACGGCGCCAGGGTGCGGTTCGAGGGTGTGTCGAAGACCTTTGGCACCGGCGAGGTTGCGGTCCACGCCCTGCGGGGACTCAACCTTCAGATCGAGGCCGGGCAGTTCGTCGTGGTCCTGGGCCCGAGCGGATCGGGCAAGACAACGCTGATGAACATCGTGGGCGGCATCGAGTCGCCGACGGAGGGCCGGCTCCTGGTCGGCGACCGCGATCTTGCTGGTCTCGACGATGAGGCGCTGACCACCTACCGGCGCGAGGACGTGGGCTTCGTGTTCCAGTTCTTCAACCTGGTGCCGACCCTGACCGCCGTCGAGAACGTGGCGCTCGTCGCCGAGCTGGTGGGAAAGCGTGAGGCCGACGCCCGGGCCGCCCTCGACGCCGTCGGGCTCGGTGATCGCGTGGATCACTTCGCGAGCGCGCTGTCCGGCGGCGAGCAGCAGCGGGTCGCGATCGCCCGGGCGCTCGTGAAGTCGCCGGAGATCCTGCTGTGCGACGAGCCCACCGGCTCCCTCGACGCCGATGTCGGCCGGTCCGTCCTGGGGATCATCCACGACCTCGCCCGAACCGGCGGCCGCACCGTGCTCCTGGCCACCCACAACTCGGTGATCGCAACGATGGCCGACCGGGTGCTGCGTCTCCGGTCGGGTGAGGTCGTGGGCGACGTGCTCCAGCCGAACCCCACGCGACCCGAGGAGGTGACCTGGTGAGGCTCCTCCGGCGCTCGATGCTCCGGGAGATCCGCGCCCGCCGGGGCCCGTTCCTGGCCGTCGTCGTGACGGTGATCCTGGGCGTCGCCCTGTTCGGCGCCTCCTACGACGCCTTCCTCAACCTGACCGCCTCGTACGAGAAGCTGTATGCCGAGACCCACTTCGCGGCCGTCATGGCGGTCGGAGGGGACCCGGCGAGCGTCGCTGCAGCGGCTGCAGCGGTCCCAGGCGTGGCCGCGACCGGAACCAGGTCCGTGTCCGACACTCCGATCCGGGTCGGTGACCACCAGCTGCTCGGCCGAGCGATCGGGCTGCCTGCAGACGGCAGTCGAGCTCCCGTGGACGACGTCCTCGTGGTCGACGGGAGCCGGCTCGACCCGTCGGTCCCCAACGGCGTCCTCGTCGAGAAGCACATGGCCGACAACTTCGGGCTCAAGCCGGGTGATTCGATCGCGATCCTCGGCCGCTCGGGCTGGCAGCAGCTCAAGGTCCTGGGCGTCGTGTTCTCGCCCGAGTACATCTGGCCGGCCAAGAGTCGCCAGGAGGTTTTCGTGCTGCCCGACGACTTCGGCGTGATCTTCGCGCCCGAACCGCTGGTGGCGGGGCTGGCGCCCGACACGGTCCACGGCCAGGCGCTCGGCTACATCCCGCCGGACCAGCCGGCGAGCACGACCGAGTCGGCCACCGCGGCGATGCGCAACGCCGGGGCGCTCGACGTCATGACCAAGGCCGAGCAACCGTCCAACGCTGCGCTCCAGGAGGACGTGAGCGGCTTCGGTGAGCTGTCGCTCGCGTTCCCGATCATGTTCCTGGGGGCGGCCGCTTTCGCGACGTTCGTGATGCTCGGTCGGATGATCGCCTCGCAGCGGGCGGTCATCGGGACGCTCCGAGCCAACGGCATGGACCGACGCTCCATCATCGTCCACTACACGGGCTTCGGCCTCGTTGTCGGCGTCGTCGGAGCGGTGATCGGCGCCCTCCTGGGAGCGCTCCTGGCCGGCGTGATCAGCTCGCTCTACACGGGCGAGCTGGGCATCCCCAGCCGGGTCACGGACGTCCGCCCGACGACCGTCCTCGCCGGGGTGGCGATCGGCATTCTGGCCTCGGTGGCCGCAGCGTTCGTCCCCGCGCGTCGCGCGACCTCCCTCGGACCCGCCGAGGCGATGCGCGGGATCGCGCCCATGGGCCAGGGCCAGGAGAGCCTAGTCGAACGTCTCGTCCCGCCGGTCCACCACCTGCCGGTTCGCTGGCGGGTCGCCCTCCGGGGCATCGGCCGGAACCCCCGCCGGAGCCTCGCGACCATCGGTGGGGTTGTGATGGCGTCGACGCTCATCCTCGCGTCGTGGGGGATGATCGACACGATCGACATTCTGATGCACAGGCAGTTCGTCGACATCACCCGGCAGGATGCGTCGGTCTACCCGATCTCCCCGGTGACCCAGCAGGAGCTGACGGTGATCGGCGCCGTCGACGGCGTGGCGACCGTCGAGCCCGGCGCCGAATGGAGCGTGGCAGTTGCGTCGAGCACAGGCTCATACCTCACCCAGCTCACCGGGCTCCAGACCGGGACCACGATGCATGGCTTCTACGACCCAGGCGGCGCCGAGATCTCGCTGCCGGCACAGGGCGTGCTCCTGGGAGCCGCTCTGCGGGATCGCCTGCGCGTCGCCGTCGGCGACACGGTGCGCCTCAGCCTGGCGACCCAGACGGGGGGCTCCTCATCGTCAGGTGCCGGCGCGCTCTCCGTGAACGCGACGGTGGCCGGGTTCGTGAGCGAGCCGCTCGGCACCCCCGTGTACGCATCGTTGCCCTACCTCGCAAGCCTCGTCGGGCCCGTAGGATCGGCCGCCCTCGACAACGTCGCGCTCGTCCGATACACACCCGGTGCCAACGCCCCGGACGTTGCGTCGCAGCTGCGCTCGCTCGACGGCATCGCGGCGGTCGTCGACAGCCACGCCCTGTTCGACCTGATGAACCAATTCCTGGGCCTGTTCTACGCGTTCATCGGGGTGATGGTGGTGCTGGGCGGGATCCTCGCCTTCGCGCTGATCTACAACACGCTGGTCGCCGGCATCTCCGAGCGGTCCACCGAGATCGCCGTCCTGCGCACCCTGGGCATGCCCAGCAGTACGATCTCGCGCCTGATCACAGGCGAGAACCTGCTGCTGACCGCGATCGGCCTGGTGCCGGGCCTCGTGGTCGGCTATGTGGTCTCCGCTGTGTTCATGGCCTCGTTCTCGTCGGACATGTTCCGGTTCGACCTCCACGTCCGGCCGACCACGCTGTTGCTCACAGCGCTGGCGATCGTGGTCACGGGCCTGCTCTCGCAGATCCCGGCGCTGCGGGCCGTGCGCCACCTGGAGCTCGGGCGGATCGTCCGCGAGCGCGCCTCGTGACGGGACCGGCGGATCGGCGAACGATGCTCAGCCCACGCTGTCCACGACGCGCGGGGGCCAGGCGCCAGCGTCGCGGCACGCATCAGCATGAGATCAGGAACGCCAGCCAAAGGCCGTGATTGCCCCATGCCGGCAGCAGCAGCTGCGCCGCCGTCGAGGACGTGGCCCCATACCGAGACGATCATCCAGGGCAGGTACAGCGCCGCGGCCGCCCGGACGGCCGGCAGGTCCGTGAACAGGGCGACGATCGCCGAGCCGAAGACGCCGCAGGCCGCGGCGACCAGCACGGCAAGACCGACGCTCCACTGCGCCACCGCCGCGTCAGAGCGACGAACGCCGGCCGGTCGCGCGCGCCCACCGCCCCGCCGACCAGCGCCTCGGCGGCGACCGCGAAGCCGGGCCCGCGGCAAGCAGGACGACCTGGCGAATCCGGGCGTCGGAGGTGCAGTCCAGCAGCCAATCGTCGAAGTACCGGGTGCGGATCGCGATCGGTGCGGTGTTGTCTTCGGACCGCTCGGCGATCCAGGCCGCCCCCGCCTCACCGGCCAGCGCCACCGCCCACGGGTCATCGAACAACGGGTCGTCGCGTTTGGACTCGCGTGCCTGGACGGCCGCGGTCCAGGGCGCGGTCGTCGCCACGGGGTCACCTACGACGGTCTCGCCGGTCATCGTTCTGCGCTCCTCGGGATCCGCTCCGGCCTACACCACGCGCGACAGATCTCAGCCCCACATCGGCACCGTGGATAGGCGACGACATGTGCCGGGGGTCATCTCCCGGGAGCCCGATCGTCGCCCACCGATGAGCGGCGAGACGGCGGCGATCCGATCGGTGGTCCCGTGCCTGGTCAGGCGTGCGTGGCTTGATCGCGCCGCCCGACCAGCCACACCGGCGCGGCTGCGACGACCATGACGGCGAGCCCCGCGAGCCAGGCGAGCGCGGCGAGCTGAAGCGCGAGGTCCTCGCGCGCCTCCACCTCTCGAAGCGACCGCCCTGCGAGAACCGAGCCGCCCGACCAGCCGATGGTCACGGTGGCGATCCGGACACCCGGCCGAGGCTGCCAGGTGACCCGATCCGACCCCGCTGCACGGGCCGTCGCCAGCACGCCGGCGGGCGGCATCGGGTCCCGGCCGTCGAGCTGCGCGTCGGTCGCAAGCACGTTGCCCGACGCATCGTAGACGACCATGAACGGTGCGAGGCTGGTCGCGACGTCGACCGTCCCTTCCCCCGCCAGCCCCGCCACCGCGCTGCCCGGACCGACGACCGCCATCGGATCCGCCCCCGTGTCGAGGGCGCGTGCGGCGTCCTCGGCGAGCTGCACCTGCGGGTCGTTCGCCCCGGTCCGCAACAGCTGCTGAGCGAGCGCGTAGGCGAGGCCGCAGGTCGCGCTGAGCGCGATCGCGGCGGGCAGCACCGCGGCTGCGGCTCGAAGGAAATGGGACCGAGTGGTCATGGGCAATCCTCCCGCGCGCATCCGCCGACCCTCATGGCCCTTCCGACGCCTGGCGAGCGCGGCATGTCGCGGGCGGCCGCGTCAGGCGCGCTGGACGACCGCTTGCGTCGGCGCCGGGCCTGCGTCGCCCAGCCCCACATACAGCTCCTCCTCCTGCGCCATGTGCAGGCGAAGGATCGCATCCAGCCCGTACAGCACCCGTCGCATGTCCGTGAGATCCTCGGCGGCGGGGCCATCCGGGCCCACCTCGTCGACCAAGCGGCCCACGAACCGGACCAGGTGGAAGATCTCGGCATGCGTTCGGTGAAGGGCAGCGGTCACGTCGTCGTTGCCAAAGGCGCTGGCGAGCATCGGGAACACCTCGCGATCCTCGAGCTCCTCATGCGGCACCAGCGTGTCGACCAGGAACGCCCGCACCTGGTCGAGCTCGAGCCTGGCCTCGGGGCCCGGCAAGGCGCCCAGCCCGTCGGCGAGCGCCCGGATCCGCCCGATCGGCGCCGCCAGCTCGCGGTGCTCGGCGCGCAGCCTGGTGCTGAGGTCCACCCAGCCGGGCACCCGGATCGGACGCTCGGTCCCGCCGGTGAGCGCGCGCAGGGCGTTGACGATCACGAGCACGTCGATCGCCTCCTGGAGCAGCGCCCCGATCACGGGTGACAGCAGCCCCGTTGTGGCAACAAGCATGGCGGCCAGCGACAGTCCCATGCCCGCGATCACGCTCTGCAAGGCGATGGTCCGCGACCGTGCCGCGATGCGGATCGCCTCCGGGAGCCGGTCGAGCCGGTCGACGGTGATGACGACATCCGCAGCCTCGGAGCTGGCAGTGGCTCCCCGGGCGCCCATCGCGACCCCCACATCGGCCGCCGCCAGCGCCGGTGCGTCATTGATGCCGTCACCGACCATCACCAGGATGCCGTCGACGTTCCCCCGCTCCTCGGCCACGGCATCCACCTTGTCGGCCGGCGTGCGCTCGGCCAGGACCGCATCGGCACCGATTGCGGCGCCGACCATGTCGGCCACGCCGTAGTGATCCCCCGTGACCATCACGATCCGGCGGACCCCGGCTCGTCGGAGAGACCGGATCACCCGAGGCGTCTCCGGCCGGATGGGATCGTCGAGCACCAGCGCGCCGACCAGGACACCGCCCACCGCGACGTACACCCCCGTCGCCCCCTCCAGGGACACCCGGCGCCGGACGTCTCGCGCCCAAGCCGGCAGCTGCTCTCCATCGGAGGTGAACGCGATGGTGCCGACCCGCACATCCGCGTCCTCGACCCGACCGGCGATCCCCGCGCCCGGCAGCTCCGCCGCATCGCTGGGCAGGGATATGGAGACGCCGCGCTCACGGGCTCCGGCCACGATCGAGGCTGCCAGCACGTGTGGGGATACCTGCTCGAGTGACGCGGCCCACCGCAGCACCTCGGCCGCGTTGTGGTCGGGAGCCGCCACGATCTCGGCGAGGTGCGGGCGCCCGGCCGTGAGCGTGCCCGTCTTGTCGAACAGGATTCCACGGGCACGGGCGATGGCCTCGAGCGCGCCGCCGCCCTTGACGATGATCCCCCGCCTCGCGGAGCGGCTGATCCCAGCGACGATCGCGATCGGGGCCGCCAGCAGCAGCGGACAGGGCGTCGCGACGACCAGCACGGCCAGCGCGCGCACCGGGTCGCCCGAGACGAGCCACGCGAGGCCGGAGATGACGAGCGTGAGCGGCACGAACAGCAGCGCGTACCGGTCCGCGATCCGAACGAACGGCGCCTTTGACGACTGCGCCTCCTCGACCAGGCGGACGATCCCCGCGTAGGTGCTGCGCTCGGCAGTGGCCGTCGCGACCAGGTCGAACGGCATTCCCGCGTTGACCGTCCCGGAGCTGACCGGGTCGCCCGCCTCGCGCGTGGCGAGGCGCGATTCACCCGTGAGCGCCGACTCATCGAGCACGGCCGAGGTGCCCACGACGCTGCCGTCGACCGGGACCACCTCGCCGGGCTTGACCAGCAGCCGGTCGCCCACGTCGACCTCGGAGACCGCCCGATCGACGATGGTCCCGTCGAGGTAGCGGTGGACCGTCTGCGGCGCCCTCGACACGAGCGCCGACAGCTCGCGGTGCGCCCGTCCGTCCGCGTAGCGCTCGAGCCAGTCCCCGGTTGCGAGCATCACCCCGATCACCGCCGCGGCGAGCGACTCGTCGAGCGCCAGCGCCCCCCCGATCGCCAGCACGGCGATCACATCGACGCCCGCCTCCCTCCTGAGCAGGTCCCGGAGGATCGACGCCGCCAGCCACACGCCGACCAGCGCGGCGGGCACCGTCCAGGCCCACCACGAGAGCTCCTCCTGTCCGGTGGCCAGGCCAAGCAGCCCAAGCACCAGCCCGCCGGCGGTCAGCGGCAGCAGCAACCGCTGCACAGCGCCGTCGACAACCGCCAGCAGCCTCGTCATCGGCGGGTCCTCGCGCCGCCGCCACGGCTGCTCCCGCTCGTGGCGAGGAGATGGTCGGCCCAGGGCCCCACCCCCGGCCACACTCGATCCGCACCCGCCTCCAGGAAGGTCGCCGCCGCAGTGGTATCGCCGACCGCCACGAAGGGTGAGCCCGCCGCTCGCGCCATCTCGAGGTCCGTCACCGTGTCACCCACGTACACGGCATCGGCAGCCGCCACGCCGAGGTCGCGCAGCCCGAGCAGCAGAGCCTCCGGATGTGGCTTGCCGTTGCGCACGTCGCCGGCGAACAGCATGGTCTCGAACACACCTTCGAGGTTCAGCCGCCGCAGGTTGGGCTCGACCACGCCTCGCGTTGACGCGGTGACCAGACCCAGGCGGATCCTGTGCCGGCGCAACCGTCGAAGCGCGCCGCGAGCCCAGGGGATGGCCCGCGGGCGGCCGCGCTGCATCTCCTCGGTCCAGCGTGCCGCGAGCCGGTCCCACTGCGCCTCGGGGATCCCGAGCTCGCGGTAGGTGCCCCGCCAGTCGGGTGTGTGTCGCTCCCGGAACCAGGCCCGGTCGAGACGGATCCCCAGCTCACCCAGAACCGCGACGTTGGCGCGGTAGATCTGCGGCAGCGAATCGACGATCGTGCCGTCCCAGTCGAACAGGGCGGCGGCGGGAAGCGGGCGAGCGGACGCATGTGTCACGCAGTTGATCGTAGGTCAGGGTCCGTCCGCATGCGGTGTCCAACGGCCCCCGATCGACGGGCGGGATTGCCCGGTCAGCCGCCGATGCCGATCCCGATCGCGACCAGGCCGAATGCACCGACGATGACCGCCGAGGCGACGTTGAGTCCGCGCACGACGCGAGCCGTCAGGTGGGTCCGCAGCGCAGCCACGAGGGCCGTGAGGGCAACCCACCAGGCGACCGATCCCAGGAACACGCCCGCGACCACGGCAACGGCTCCTCGCATGCCCTCCCGTCCCGCCCCGATGCTGGCGAACAGCGCGGCGAACGACAGGATGGTGGCCGGGTTGGTCAGCGTCAGCCCCACCATCGTGGCCCATCCTGCGACCCGGCTGTCCAGCGTCCCGGCTGCGACCGCTGCCCCCTCCGACGACGGCAGGGCCGAGGCGACCCGTGATTGGCGCACCGCCCGGGCGGCCAGCATGACCAGCACCGCGCCGCCGACCACCCCCAGGAGGCGGCCCATGCCGACCAGGGCATCGGTCAGCGCAGTGAGCCCGAACGCCGCGATCGCCCCGTAGGTCGCGTCCGCCGTTGCCACCCCGGCACCGCACGCGAGACCGTAGGTCCAGCCTCGCTCGAGCGTTCGGCGGATGACCAGCAATCCGATCGGGCCGAGCGCGAACGCGACCACGAACCCGATCGCGAAGCCACGGGGGAACAGGTCCTGAATCATCGATGGCTCGGAGGAAGCCGTCGGGTGGTTGCGGCCGGGCCCGGGAGCGGGCCGGACTGGCCCGTCAGGACCCCGGCGTCGGTGACGGGCTCGGGCTGCTCCCGCCGGTACCCACGAGCAGGACTCCATTGACCACGGAGTAGTGGGAGTAGTACGTGGTCTTGCGGATGACCTTGCCCTTCTCCTTGACCGTCACCGTCCGCCAGACGTCCAGGCCGTCGACCGGGTACTCGACCCGCTTCGAGGTGCCGGCGCGAAGGCTGCTGGTGTGCTGGACCGTGTCGCTGGCGTGGCGCCGGTTCTTGACCGTTGCGGGCGAGATGCTCACCTTCCGGCCGTTGGGCACGCTGTAGATCTTGAACGTCACGTAGCCCGTGCCGCCGCTGCGGGTGTTGATGCCCCGGATCAGGATCGGGTACTTCGTGTCGTTGGTGAAGCTCATCGTCTGCGTCGAGCCGCCGTCCGACTTGAACACGGTGGCGTCGAGACCCAGCGGGTAGCGGCTGATGTAGTAGTAGTGATTGCGCCGGGCGTCCATCTGCATGCCCGCCCGCAGCGCCGCGTTGAACAGGGTGGTCGAGCAGGAGCAGATCCCGCCGCCGAGGGCGCCCTGGAGCTCGGTGTGGCCGTTGACGATCGCCCCACCCCGCCTGAAGCCCTTGGCCGTGGTGACCGGCCCGACTGCCTTCCAGAAGTCGAACCTCTCGCCGGGGCCAACGACGTAGCCGTTGATCAGCTTGGCCGGGATCCAGATGTTGGCGCCATAGCCATGGGGGGCGTCGATCGGGAACCAGGTCGTCCAGCCGGGGCCGACCGGCTTCATCCTTGGCGCGTAGTCCTGGGCCATGGCGGTGGTCAGGGCGGGCTCGGTGGTCTCGACCACGGGCTCGATCGGCAGGTCGGCCCCGTCCGCCTGGCGTGCCAGCAGCGCATCGAGGACCAGGGTGTGCGTGGCCGCCGTATCGAGCTTGCGGCCTTCCTGGCTCTTCGAGCTCACGACGATCTTGCCCCCGCTGAGCTTGAAGCCGGCGTTGGCCGCCTTCTGTGCCACACCCTTGGCAACCGGCTTGAGCAACGGGTCGATGCCGGCCTCGTCGACCACGGGGACGATGGTCCCGTCGGGGCCGGTCACGAACGAGATCAGCTTGCGCAGATCGTTGCCCGCGATCGTCCACCGGTCCTTGTCGTGGGTCAGCACGAGGTCGGTCGCCATGCGCTCCGCGGCGGCCTTGGCCGCCTCGGCGGCGGCGGTGTCAGCGTGCGGCGACTTGCTGGTCACCGGGATGTGGACGCGGACCTCGGCCGGCGTGTCGACCTGGCCGATCTGCGCTTCGATCGCGGCAAGCAGCGCCGCCTGGTCGACGACGCGGCCCTCGACCGACGGGGTCACCGCGAAGGTCCCATCGGCCGCCGTCGACAAGCTCGCATCGACCGGCTCTCGATCGATCGCGCTTGCCGCGGCCTGGACGGCCGCCTTCAGCCTGGACTCGTCGTAGGTGACCGCCGGCTCCACGGTGGCTCCGCGGATTGCGGTCTGCGGGGCGCCGATCAGGTCCGCGACGGTCTCGCCATGACGGCCGGCGGCCAGCGCATTGCTCAGCATCCCGTCGAGGTCCGCGCCGCGCCGGATCTCCTCGTAGCCGATCGTGAACTCGCCGGTCGGCCCGGCGAGCACGATCCGACCTGCTCCCAGCGTCGAGTAGGCAGCAGCCAGCGCGTCTCGCGCCGCGGCCGGCGCGAGACCCGAGACGTCGAGCGTCCCGACATGGACGCCGGGCAGGATCCTGCCCGTGTACTGCTGCCCGTAGGCGTAGAGCGCCCCGCCACCTGCCGCGACCACCAGGACCATCCCGAGCACGAACGCGGTCACGAACCGGAGGCGGAGCGACGGGCCGCGGCGAGTCGCGGTCTCGGGAGCGGGTGTGGGATCAGGGGCAGTCGTCATGAGGATCTCGGATCCGGCGGATGGTGACAGGGCACGCCCGAGGCCGGCCACGGACGGACGCCAGCCCAGTGGTCAGCGAACACGCCGACCGGAGAATGGCCACCCCCCAACGGTCCCCCCACTGACGGCTTCGGGCAGGCTACTGGCTCTTCGGCAGCACGACGACCCGCCGGTTCGGCTCCTCGCCGATCGACTGGGTCGCGACGCCGGTCCGGTCGCGCAGGGCGAGGTGCACCCAGCGACGCTCGAGCGCGGGCATCGGCTCCAACTGCAGCATCTTGCCGGTCTCGAGCACGCGATCGGCGGCCCGGCCGGCGATGTCCGCCAGCTGGCGCTCCCGCCGGCCGCGGTAGTCCTCGACGTCCACCAGCACGCGCGTCCACTGGCCGGTCCGGCGGGACAACATCAGGTTGACAAGGTGCTGGAGCGCCGACAGCCGCTCGCCCTTGCGCCCGATCAACGAGCCCAGCGCCTCCCGGTCTCCTCCCTCACCCACCACGTTGAGGCGGCTGGTCTCGCCCTCGCGGATCTCCACGGTCGCGTCCTCGAACCCGAGGTGACCCATGAGCGTCTCGAGGATCTCCTTGCCCAACGCCAGTGCCTCGGGCGTGGCTTCGGCAGCCTCGAGCTCGGCGCGCTCCATCGCGAGGGAGCCTCGGGCCGTCGCGACCTGGGCGACCTCTGTCGCCGACAGCTCGGAACCACCGCGCTCGGGTCGCTCGTCGCGCCGCGGCCGGTCGTGACGGGGCCCGCGGTCGCGTTCGTGGCCTCGGCTGCGGTCGGGTCGATCCGTTCGGTCTTCGCGGCGCGGCCGCCGCTCGCGGTCGCCGCCGGCTCCCGGTTGGCGATCGTCGCGATCGCGGTCGCCGCGGGGCTCACGATCTCGATCGAAGCCCCGGTCCTCACGGGGCCGCGGTGGGGGCAGCGGGGCGGCCTCGGCCGCCTCGCGCTTGGGGGCGGCTCCTCCGAGCGCGCTCCTGGGCGCCGCGACGATCCGGGCGGGCTCGGCACCCATGCCCAGCACCCCGCGGCTGCCCGGCGTCAGGATCTCGAAGTCGAGGTCGGCCAACCCGACCCCGAATGCGTCGCAAGCGGCCTTGATTGCCTCCTCGACGGACTTGCCGGTGAATTCCTGATATTCGCTCATCTCAGCGTCGTCTCCCTCGTCGGCCGCTTCGGGATCGGTTGGGGCGGATGGTCGAGCGCGCCGAGAGGTCGCGGTCGACGGTCTTGGAGCGCGACGCCGCGCTCGGGGGCTGGCCTGGGGCCGGTGGCTTCGGCGTCGGGATGGTGACCGGGAACCGCGGCGAGTGGTTGCGCGCAAACTCCGGGTACCAGCCCAGCAGTGGGAACATCCCGCCCCAGCCGATCACGAAATACTGCTGGATGATCTGGATGATCGTGGACGCGATCCAGTAGAGAAACAGACCGGCCGGCAGGAAGCCCCCGTACAGGATCGAGATCAGCGGCAGGAAGTACGCCATCTGCCGCTGGACCTTGGTGTTCTGGTCGTCGGCCATGCGCGGGTCGTGAGGCGGCAGCGTCATCCTCGACGCGATCAGCTGGACCAGCGACGACATCAACGCCAGGATGCTGATCCCAAAGCCCGCGATCTTGAGCCCGGTGGTGTCGGGCTCGGGGATGCCCCAGTTGATGCTGAACGCGACCGGGTGGAGGCAGGCGTTGGTGACGTGCCCGGTGATCTGGTCGAACATCGGCGCCGTGGGACACACGAGATTGGGGAACAGGTTGAGCCCGAACACGTTCCACATCGCGCTGGGGTCGAAGTTCGTCAACCCCTGGCTGAACACGGAATACATCGGGATCAGCAGGCCCATCGTGAGCAGGCTGGGCAGACACCCGCCGGCCTGGCTGATGCCGCGCTGCTTGTAGAACTCGGACACCGCGGCCTGCTGCTTCACCCGATCGCCCTTGTACTTGCGCTGCAGCTCCTTGACCTCGGGCTGGACCAGCTGCATCCGGCGGGTCGAGGTCAGCTGCCGGCGGTAGAGCGGCACGACGAGCAGCCGCAGCAGGACCGTGAGCAGCAGGATCGCGATCAGGATGCTTCCCGACAGCTGGTCGAGGAAGACAAGCCCGATGAACAGCAGCTGGAAGATCGGGTTGAACAACCAGGACAGCAGGTCGACCGGATTGGCGCCGGGGCTGGCGGGCGTCAGCGGCGCCTGGCTATGGCTCGGTGCGGGCGCACCTGAGCCACCAGACGGCGCCGATCCGGCCGGGACGCACGCGGCCAGCAGGATCGCGACGGCGACCAGCAGCAGGATCGGAGCCAGCCGGACGAGCAGGGGCTTGGTGCGGGTCACGCGGTGGTACTCGCTCTCGATGTGATCAGCGGACGGGGTCGTAGCCGCCTGGGTTCCAGGGATGGCAGCGGCCAATTCTTCGGGCGCCCATCCAGCCCCCGCGCAGCAGCCCGTACTTCTGGATGGCCTGCTCCGTGTAGCGAGAGCAGGTGGGCTCGAACCGGCAGCTGTTCGGGAGCCAGGCGAAGACGAGCCGATAGAGGTGGATCAGCGCGACCCCGATCGCGACCCCGGGACGTTTCACGGCTTCGACTGACCTCCGAGTACGCCTCCCGAACGGAGGACCCGGCGCAATGCGCCGACCAGCGCGTCATGGTCGGCCTCGACGATCGCCGGCCGGGCGATGATGAGGACGTCCCAGCCGGGCTGGAACGAGGGCGCCATCACCCTTAGCACCTCGCGGATCCGGCGTCGGGCGCGGTTCCGGACGACGGCTCCACCGAGCCGCCGGCCGGTCGCAAGCCCGAACCGGGTCTGGTCAAGGTTGGTCCGGATGAACCGTCCGACCAGCAGGGGGTGCGTCCGAGAGACGCCCCTTTCCGCCAGCCGGGCGAGCTCGCCCGGGTGGGAAAGCATGACGAGCCGCAGCGGGTTGTGACTGCGCCCGCCGGTCAGGCCGAGAGCTGCTTCCGGCCCTTCGCACGCCGCGACGCGACCACCCGTCGCCCGCCCGCCGTCTTCATGCGGGCGCGGAACCCGTGTTCCTTGGCGCGATGCCGCTTCTTGGGCCGAAACGTCGGTTTGCCCATCGGGACTGTCCGTGATCCTCTCCATCCAGCCTTGGACCCGGAAGCTCCGACTCCTGGAGGCACGCAAACGCGCCGAGCGCCCGAAAAAGCGCGACGGCGCGTGTTCGTCGCGGGGATCATAGGGCCCGCCAGGAAGGAGTGTCAAACGAATGACGGCCGGCGCGGCCCACCACTTCCGGGATGCTCTCACCGGCGTACCGGGCTCCGCACGATACCCCCACGGGGTATGCGGGAATCGCCTTGCGACCCCACCGAGGGCCGGTGTATCGTTCACGGGCCCTCAGGCGCCGGGACGCCGCGGGAGGCCCTCGAAGAGGAAGCTCCGTCGGCCCGTTCTCGACCGGCCGGGATCGTCCGTCACGGTGTCGCCGCGGCCTTCTCCGTCGATCAGGCTCCGTGGTCGGCGCTACCCATCGCAGCCTTGATGCATCCGGGAACACCATCACACGTATGGACGCGAAGCAGGTCTGGCGGGCGGCCCTCGGCGAGCTCCAGGTGTCGCTGTCCCCCGCCAACTACGAGACCTGGCTCCGGGAGACCCACCTCGTCGACGTGGACGAGCAGCGGTTCCGGATCGCGGTCCCCAACGGGTTCGCCAAGGACTGGCTCGAGACGCGCTACCGGTCGCTGATCTCGCAGACACTCGCGCGCGTCGTCGGCTATAGCGTCCAGGTGGAGTTCGTCGTCACGGCCAATGGTGAGGCGCAGGCGGCCAGCACCGAGGCGCAGGCGGTCCACGTGGAACCGACCCGTGTCGGCGCGCCGGAAGGCGGTGGCGGTGGCGTCACCAACCTCAATCCCCGGTATACGTTCACGAACTTCATCGTCGGCTCGGCGAACCGCCTCGCCCACGCCGCCTCACTGTCGGTCGCGGAGCGGCCCGGGCACGCATACAACCCGCTGTTCCTGTATGGCGGCGTCGGCCTTGGCAAGACCCACCTGATGCACGCGATCGGCAACGCGGTCGTGACCAAGTTCCCGCGCAAGCGGGTCGTCTACGCGACGTCCGAGAAGTTCACCAACGAGTTCATCACCTCGATCCAGCAGGGCAAGATCGACGAGTTCCGTGCCCGCTACCGGCGGATCGACCTGCTGCTGATCGATGACATCCAGTTCATCGCCGACAAGGAACGGACCCAGGAAGAGTTCTTCCACACGTTCAACGCGATCCACGAGGACGGCAAGCAGATCGTCCTGTCGTCGGACCGCCCGCCCAAGGCGATCCTGACCCTCGAGGAGCGGCTCCGTTCGAGGTTCGAGTGGGGCTTGATCGCCGACCTCACCGCGCCCGATCTCGAGACCCGGATCGCGATCCTGCGGGCCAAGGCCGAGGAGCAGGGCACGCCAATCACCTCCGACGTGATCGAGTTCATCGCCCGCAAGGTCGTATCCAACATCCGCGAACTCGAGGGGGCGCTCAACCGGATTGTGGCTTACGCCTCGATGGGCGCGATGCCGATCTCGATCGAGCTGGCCCAGGCCGTCCTGTCCAACGTCCTGTACAACCCGAAGAAGCGGCAGGTGACGCCGGAGCGGATCGCCCAGGCGGTCTCCGACTACTACGGCGTCGCCATGGATCAGCTGCGCGGGCAGAAGCGTGAGAAGAGCATCGTCGTGCCCCGTCAGATCGCGATGTTCCTGATGCGCGAGGAGACCGACGTCTCGCTTCTCCGGATCGGCGCAGAGCTGGGCGGCCGCGATCACTCGACGGTCCTGCACGCGTGCGGCAAGATCACCCGCGAGATGCAGGTCAACGACGAGATGCGGCGCGAGGTGGCAGCCGTCCGGGAGCTGATCTACTCGGAGTGACGGCGGGTCGCGCCGTCCCACGGGTGAGGCTCGTACCGCGTGCCGAGGGATGGATGTCGACATGCCTGGCGTCCGTCGTGGTCGAGCCCCCGAAGGTCGCCGCCACGAGCCCCCTCGTGGCAGGCGCGTGGCGCCCCGGGGCGTGGACGACGACAACCAGCCCGTCTGCCTGTGGGCTGGCCCTGGAGAACCGTGGGCAACCCGGCCATCCGGTGGACGAATCGCCGACCCAGTGTGGCATGACCCGGGGAGAAGCCGGCACCCTCGGGGGTGTCGGCGACGACGGATCCGACGCCGGCCATTCCGTCCACAAACCATCCTCACGCCGATCCCCAGGGCGAGCCCGCCTGCCGACACCCAGTGCTCGATGTTCGACAGGTCGAGCTCGCACGGACGAGCGTCACGATCCCCTGTTTCCACGGCCATATGACGGTGATGACGGGATGAGAAGATAGGACGATCATTCCACTCAATCGACTGCTCGTGTCCGGCGGGGCGCCGTCCGCTCGCCCGGCCCGGATGGGGAGGTCCCGGGGACCACGGTCCCGACAGCTTGCTGGAGAACGACCCACGTGAAACTCTCGGTGATGCAGGAGAACCTCGCGCGCGGCCTGTCCGTCGTCTCGCGCGCGGTGTCGAGCCGGAGCACTCTGCCGGTGCTCGCGAACGTCCTGCTGCGGACGGAGGACGCTGGCCTCAAGCTGACCGCGACCAACCTCGAGATCGGGATCACCTACTGGGTGCCCGGAAAGATCGACACCGACGGGGCGATCACCGTCCCCGCCCGGCTCCTGACCGATCTCGTCGGGTCGCTGCCGGCGGCCGAGAAGGTCGACCTCGAGATGCAAGGCGCGGACACCCTGCATCTTCGCTGCGGACGCTTCGCCACCCACGTTAAGGGCATCGACGCCGAGGAGTTCCCGGCGATCCAGACCGCCGGTGAGCGACCGACCACCCGCGTTGCCCAGAAGGTGCTCAAGCGTGCCCTGGACGAGACGACGTTCGCCGCCGCCAGCGATGAGGCGCGACCGATCCTGACCGGCGTCCTGGCCCGCTTTGAGGGCGGCCGCCTGACCCTCGCCGCGGCCGACAACTACCGAATCGCCGTGCGTACGATCGAGGTGCTCGACCCCGTGGAGGCGGCGGCCGTCGTAATCCCGGCCCGCGCCCTGGCCGAGCTTGGCCGGGTGCTCGCCGACACCGACGACCCAATCGAGCTCGTGCTGGCACAGACGCGCAACCAGGTTCTGTTTCACCTCGACGGCATCGACCTGGTCTCGCGGCTGATCGATGGTCAGTTTCCCAACTATCAGACCGTGATCCCCGCCACCCACGCAACGCGCGCGGAGCTCGATCGTGAGGAGCTGCTGCGGGCCGTCCGACCTGCAGCGCTCATCGCGAGCTCGTCCGCCAACATCGTCAAACTGCAGGTGGGTGGCGACGGTACCGGCGTGACGGTGACTGCGACGGCCGAGGTGGGCGACTACACAGGCGACGTGGAGGCCACGATCGAAGGCGACCCAACGACGATCGCGTTCAACGCCCGCTATCTGAATGATGTGCTGGCGAACGTCGACGCGGAGCGGTTCGTGATCGAGCTCAACGGTCCGCTCTCTCCGGGCGTGTTCCGGCCGGTGGGCGACGAAGACTATGTCCACGTCGTGATGCCCGTCCGGACCACTTCCTGACGGACACCGCGACGGCGCCGCTCGGCCAACCGATCCTCCGCGGGCTCTCCATCCGCGATCTTCGAGGCTATGCGGAACTCGACGCCGTGTTTGGTGCCGGACCCCAGCTCGTGTGGGGCCCCAACGCATCGGGCAAGACCAGCCTGCTCGAGGCGATCGTCCTGGCGGCCTGGGGACGCTCACACCGAACGTCCGCCGACGGCGAGCTCGTACGCTGGGGAGCCGAGGTCGCCCGGATCGAGGTGCGGATCGGCCGCGGCAGTGACCCGGCAGGTGGTCGCGACGCGGTCGAGGTCGGGCTGACGCGGACCGCCTCGGGCGGCGCACGCAAGCGGATCCGAGTCAATGGCGTCGCGCGTCGAGCAGGCTCGCTGGTCGGCGTGCTGCGGACGGTGGTGTTTGCGCCCGAGGAGATGCTGCTGGTCGCCGGCTCCCCCTCGCTCAGGCGAGAGGCGATGGACCGGCTCGCCGGGCAGCGGACGCCAGGCTACCCCCGAAACCTCGCGACCTACGGGCGCGCGCTCCAGCAGCGCAACGGCCTCCTGCGCTTGATCCGCGACGAGCAGGCCACGCGGTCCGAGCTGCGGTTCTGGGACGTCGCGCTGCTCGACGCAGGTGGCGCGGTGCGGGAGGAACGGGACCGGTTGCTCGACGCGCTCTCCGGGCCACTGGCGTCGGCGCACGCCGAGATCGCGCCAGATGAAGCTGCTGCGGGCAGGCTCGCCGTCCGGTACGCGACGAACGCTCCGGTGCTTCCCGGGGAGTCGGCGCGTGACGCGCTGGCCCGGCGCCTGGTCGAGACGGCCGACAAGGAGGTCTGGAACGGCACCACACTGATCGGGCCGCATCGCGACGATCTTGTGTTCGAGCTCGACGGCCGCCCGCTCGCATCATTCGCATCGCGAGGCCAGCAACGGACAGCGATCCTTGCGTTCAAGCTCGCCGAGCTCGACCTGCTGGCGGAGCTCGACGGCCGCCCGCCGCTGCTCCTGCTCGACGACGTGTTCTCGGAGCTTGACCCTGACCGGAGAGCCCATCTCGTCCGCCGGATCGCCGGGCTGCCCCAGGCGTTCGTGACCACGACCACGCTGGACGACCTCGACCCCGCGCTCCGGTCGGTGGGCACGGCATGGGGCGTGTCCGTGACCCCGGACGGCATCTCGCGGCTGGCCGCAGCCGGGCGGCCGGGTCCCGTGCCGGCAGCCGAATGACCGGCCGTGGTCGCTCGCGACCCGACCCGGAACGGCCGGATCGCCGCCGCCGGCCCGACCGGGTGGGGGACCTGCTGCCGGAGGCGGCTCGGCGGCTGGGCCTCGACGCCGAGCTCAGGCTGGCCCGGGCGATCGCGACCTGGGAGGCTCTCGTCGGGGAGCGGGTGCCACCGGCCGCGGGTGGCTGCCGGTTGATCCGCCTGGAGCGAGACGCCATCGTGGTCGCCGCCGACGAGCCGATCGTCGCGACCGAGCTGCGGATGCGGGCCATCGAGCTGCTCGACGCCTTCGCGGCGGCCCCGGGTGGCGCCCGGGTCAGGTTCCTCCGGGTCGTGTCCGGACCGGGCGCCGCTGCCGGGTCCGGACCGGGCCCGCGCGTATAATCCGTCTCCCGCCAGTAGCGTCTCCCGCCAGCAGCGGGGATCGTTGCGTCACCTGATGGTCCCGAGGCCCGTCGCTCACCCGTGACGCCAGCCTCCAGAATCTCCATGAGGATCGCCGTTTGGCCGCCCGCCTCCAACTGAAGCTCGGCGCTGTCACCGAGCAGGACCAGGTCCCCGATTCCCCTGACACGAGCCTCGTGATCGAGCCGTCAATCGGCTCGATCGGGCGCAGCAAGGGCAACCTGTACCTGCTGGTCACGAGCCGCCAGGCGGGCCACCGCGCACGCGAGGCGACGCGCATGGTGGCCGACACCATCCGCAACGAGTACTACTACGACGAATTGGCCGGAATCCGTCAGTGCCTGGTCAAGGTGATCGAGGTCGCCAACAAGCGGCTGAGCCATCAGCGCGATCGCTACGGGCTCGGCCACCAGGCGGACGGAACGGGACCGGTGGGCGTTGCGGTCGCCGTGGTCCGGGGCCGGGAACTCTATGTGGCGACACTGGGTCCGGCTGAGGCATACCTGATCCGGCAGGCTCGGCTCTCGACGCTGCCCGACCCCAACCGCGACCGTGGGCTGCCGACGGGGGAGCCCGCGCCCGAGGTGTGGCGTGGCGAGCTGGCGGTCGGTGACTGCCTGTGTCTGGTGTCCGCGAACGTCGTCGAGCGAGTCGGTACCGACTCGCTCAAGGACGCCCTGGTGACCCTCCACCCCCAGTCGGCGATCGAGCATCTACATGCACAGTTCGCGGCCGCGGAGGGGTCCGGAAGTGACGGTGCGATCGCGTTCGAGGCCACCGAGGTCCCGGCGACGCACCGACCGCGAACGCTGGTTCCGGTCCGGCCCGACGAGCCGCTTGCCGGGGCTCCGGACCGATCGCCGATCCCTCTGGCCGACTCGGTCACGGCAGGCGCCGCCGCGATCGGGGCGAGCGCAACCCGTGCCCGGAGTGCTGCCGGCAATGGGCTCCAGCGGGCCGTGTGGCGCCTTCAGGACATGTTGCCCCGACGAGCACCGGGCCAGCGGCGCGTGACGTCGACGTCGTCTCGCCTCGAGACGCAGCGGCGGGCAGCCGTGGCCCTGCTCGCGTTCATCGTCGTGGGTGGCGCGCTGGCGCTCGGGGTGTACGCGTTCGGCGGACAGCGGGCGCCGACCCAGGAGATCCCGTCGTTCACCGCGGCGGAACGCGCGTTCCAGGCCGCGCAGGATGCGCTGGCCAAGGTGTCGGGGCCTGGCGTGGACCTGATCGCGGACGACCCCCACCAGGCGCTCGACCTGCTCAACGCGGCGTACCAGCAGCTGCAGGAGGCGCAGAACGACGGCTACCCGATCGCGCAGATCGAGCCCTTGCGGAAGACGGCACTGGCGGGCCTCGACCGCCTGTACGGCGTGGTCAACATCGCCTCGTCGCCGCTGTTCACGTTCCCTGCCGACCAGTCTGTTCAGCTCACGGCCCTCGTGCGCGGGTCCGATGGCGCGCCGTATGTGCTCGACACGGCCAACAAGACGGTGTGGCGGATCGACATCGGCAAGAAGACGGCGACGCCCGTGGCCAAGTCCGGCGAGAAGACGAGCAGCGGCAAGGTGGCCGACCCCAAGCTCCTGACGACCGGGGGCCCGGACGTCCTCATCCTGGACAGCAAGAACGCCCTCTGGCGCTGGCGACCCAGCAACACGAGCGGCAAGGGGACCCTGGTCAAGATCACGGTCAAGGGCTCCGCGTCCTGGGGCAACGACATTCGCGCGATCGCCACCTTTGTCGCCAACTACGGCGCCGCGCTGTACAAGCTGTACATCGTCGACCCGTCCGAGCAGAACATCATGGTCCTCGACCCGTCGGCCGACGGGTCCGGCTATCCGAGCAAGCCCAACGGGCGCCTGCCCACCGACCGGCCGGTCGACGGAATCACCGACCTGCTGATCGACGGCGACATCTACGTCACCGAGAACGGCCAGGTCGAGCGGGTCATCCCGGCCTCCGGCTGGCAGCCGAAGCTGCCGTCCGACACCAGCCTCCGACCGACCTCGCGCTACACGCTGCTGGCGTCCCCGGCCCTCGCCAACGGCAACCCCAGCCGAGGCGTCGGCGCGCTGTATGCGTTCGATGCCGTCAACCACCGGATCGTGGCGTTCAGCAAGTCCGATGGCAGCTACATCGAGCAGTACCAGCTCGCCGGCGGTGACGACGCGATGAGCGACCTGCGTGGGATGGTGGTGCTGCCCGCCTCGGGGGCCAACGCGCCGGCCACGCTGTGGTGGATCTCGGGCTCCTCGGTCAACACCGCGCTCCTGCAGGCTGTCCCCGACGAGAACACACCGAACGCGTCGCCCACGCCCAGCCCGACCCCCACCCCCAACGCCACCAAGAAGCCCAAGGCAACGCCCAAGGCAACGAAGAAGCCCAAGGGCTGATGCTCGTCTGGAGCAAGCGGCCCTCGTGGACGATGGGCAACGGGGCATCGGGAAGCCCCTCCCGGGGCCCCGTGGGATAATCCGGGCATGGACCGAGGGTCTGCGGACGAGATCGAGATGACCGTTGAGAGTGTCCGGGTTCACATGCCGACCGGCCGCCACGTGCTCGTCCTGCGCGAGACCGGACAGGGCCGGCTGTTGATGATCTGGGTCGGGCCCTGGGAGGCTAGCGCGATCGCGATGAAGCTCCAGGGCCTGACACCCGAGCGCCCGTTGACCCACGATCTGCTCGTGTCCGTGCTGCAGGAGCTCGATGTGGCGGTCGGCCGGATCGTGATCTCGGATCTCGCGGACGAGACCTTCCACGCCCGGCTGCTGCTGACCGGTGCCACGGGTCCCCTGGACATCGACGCCCGGCCATCGGATGCGATCGCGCTCGCTGTGAGGCTGGGCACCCCGATCTATGCCACCGAGGACGTGCTCGACCGCGCGGCGACGGTGCCCGACGAGGAGGGCGAGGACAGCGATGCGGACGAGGACGCCGAGGGCGGCCCGTCGCGACGACGACGCGGGCTCGGCGCGTCGATCGAGGCGACCGACGAGATCATCGATCCCACGCGGCTGGACATGTTCCGGGAGTTCGTGAACTCGCTCGACGTGGAAGGCGACCAGCGGGGCGGCGGATCCTCGAGCTAGGCCAGGCGCCCGGGTCTGTCGGTCACACCCGGTCGGCCGGCCCCAGGATGGGCCGCCCGCGGCGCAGGGCGCGCCCGCGGCTCGCCCACAACCGCAGACGCAGACCCCAGAAGTCCTTGATCGCCCGCCAGATGACGGAGGGCTTGGCGCCCGTGGGGGAGCCCGCCGTTCTCGGGTAGTGGGGGACACCTACCTCCACCACCGAACGACCGGCTTGACGCACCTTGATCAGGAGCTCCGCGGAGAAGAACGCCCCGCCGGACTCGACCCGGATGCCGTTGAGGGCCTCGCGCCGGAACAGCTTGCAGGCGCAGTCGACGTCCCTAACCCGAAGACCGAAGAACACCCGGTTGGCCAGCTTGTACGAACGGGCGTACAGGATCCGCACCAGTGGGTCCGCGCGTCGGATGCGGTACCCCACCACGGCGTCCGGATGATCGGGCCCGGCGAGCCGCGCGGTGAGCCGGGCGAGGTCCTCGATCCGGAACTGGCGGTCGCCATCGGTGAACGCGAGAAGCTCATAGCGTGCCGCCTCGAACCCGGAGCGGAGGGCGCCCCCGTAGCCGTGGTTGACCGGGTGATGGATCACCCGCACCACCTCCGGGTGGGCGGCCGCCAGGTCGTCGGCGATCCCGGGTGTCCGGTCCCTGGACCCGTCGTCGACCGCGATGATCTCGAACGTGTCGGCAATCGACGGCAGGGTGTCGAGCGCCTCCTGGACCAGGCCCTCGAGGTTGGCCTCCTCGTCGTGCGCTGGGAAGAAGTAGGACAGGCGCGGGACGCGGTCCCCGGACTGCGCGAGACGGGGTTCCGGCTGGATCGACGGGGACCCGCTCGCCTCCAGGCCGGCGGCCGGCGCATCGCCTGACGGAGCCGCGTCCTCGGGCCATGGGATCGCTTGAGTCATGGGCTGGTCTCCTGGCGTCCGGTCACCCGGTACAGGTTAGCCGGGAGACCGACCGGCTCGATCACAAATCGGTCAGCCACAGCCTGCAGGTCCGATCCTGTCGCTCTGATGACGTAGACCGGTCGCGTACCGAGGTTTGCCCCGATGACGTCGGCCACGCTGCCCAGGTGCTCGTCGAGCCGAGTGCGGTCGTCCACGATCTCGACGTCCGGCCGCCGACCCTCGATCAGCTGTCCGTACCACATGGGGGTCGAATACGACCACCACGAGAGGACCACGGCGTCCGGCTCCATCGCGCCGAACGCCTCGTCGAGCCAGTCCGATGCCCAGGTCGACCCCGAGCTGTCGATGGCGCGCCAGCGCGCCGGCAGGAGGGTCGCGGTCGGCACCAGGAGGACGACGACCAGGGCCAGCGCGACCGTCGATCGCTGTCCGTGCCAGGTCGAGTGGCTCTCGTCGGGACCGGCGGGACCGGCCGCCCAACCGACCACCACCGAGGCCAGCACCGCGATCCAGGTCCACGCGAAGAACGCGGGACCGAGGTAGTACCGACCGATGTCGGCGTTGTCATACGAGGCCGCGAACAGGCAGATGAGCGCCGTGGCCAGCCCTGACAGGAGCGCGTAGCGCGGGTGGCGGGCGATCGTCGCTGCCAGGCCCAGCGGGATCAGGAGCACCAGCGGCCCGTACTGGGCGGCCGCAACCCCGAACGGTGACATGAGCGCACCCACGGGGTCGGTCAACAGGCCCGAGACTCCGCCCTGGAACTGCCGCGCCAGGACGACATCCAGGAAGCCGCTCCAGGTCTCTGGGTGCCCGTAGACCAGGGGTGCCCGGAACGGGCCGGCCCGCATCGGCAGCTCGAGATACAGCGCCGCCGCTACCCCGAGGCACACCAGGGCGGCCGTCGTCGCGAGCCGGCGACGGTGCAGGCCCCCGCGGTCGACGACCACCACGTAGGCGCCCACCGCGGGGACGAGCAGGAGCGTGAGCCCGTGGTTGGCGAGCGCGACCCCGAACACGGCAGCGACGGCGAGGAGGGCCCGGTCCGCGCGCGCCAGGCGCTGGCGGCTCGGATCCGCGCGAGAGGCGTCGACCAGCGTCTCCCAGCGCAGGAGGCACAGCACGAGCACGCCGAGCAAGGCCAGTTGCAGGGCGTGCGCATCGGCGGCGACGGCGATCTGCCACACGATCGGGGTCAGGGCGAAGCCCACGGCCACCCCGACCGCCACGATGAGATTGGCTCCCAGACGGCGCGCGACGAACACCAGGCTGGCGACGGTGATCGCAACCAGGAGCGCCGACAGGAGATTGATGCGGAGTGCTGGCGACCCGAGCGGTGCGAGGACGACCGATGCCAGCCACCCGAGCAGCACGTAGGCGGGAAAGCCCGTTGGATGCATGGTGCCCATGAGCGGCAGGACTGTCTGGGCCTCCGCCGTGTCCCAGGCCCCGAGGCTCGGCAGCAGCGTGGCCCGGTACACGGCGATCGCCGCGACGGCCACGAGCGATGCGGCGACGAGCCAGGGGAGGACCCGACCCGGCCGGGCGAACCCGCCGCTACCAGCCAAGCAGCTGACCCCAGACGACCCCCCACAGGTTGATCATCGTGCCGGCCACGACGAGGACGACTGCGATGGTCCTCGGCCGCCCATCCGCCCGGCCCGCCCCAACGGCAACCAGGGGCAGCAGGAACGGCATGAAATCGAGCGAGAAGCGATAGCCCCACTGCACCCAGCCCTGGCTGAAGTGCGCGAGGTTGAAGGTCGCGAGGACCAGCACGGCAGCTCCAGCGCCGATGGTGAGCCGGGCCCACGGACGTTGACGGAGCGCAAACAGCGCCAGCAGCAGACCGGGTGCGCTGAGCAGGATGCTGGTCCCGATGTCGATCGGCACGGCGAGCGGGCACTCGACGTCGAACAGGCCACGGGTCGAGCCCCGTGCGGCGCACAGCTTGACGGGCGGCTCGAGACCCAGCGTGTCGGGCATGATGGCAGGGGCGATCGCGGGCAGCGCGCCGAACATGATGCCCAGGTTCTGGGGGATGTAGCGAAGATCCTCGTCCGCCCAGTCGGTGTGGTAGCCGAGCGTCGGGTAGCCGACCGCCTCGAGTTGATACTGGTACTGGTAGCCGGGGTGAACGAGCGCCCCGGTGGTCAGGAACGTGTACAGCACGAGCGCGGCCACTGGCAGCACCCCCCCGGCGGCCGTCGAGACGGTCCGCCGGGCGATCGAGCCACCACCCCCCACGAGCATGAAGAACGGAGCCGCGAACACGAGCGGCAGGCGCGCCGTCGCCGCAACCCCGAGCAGCAGTCCCGCCAGCACCTGCGAGCCATCCAGGGGCCAGAGCGAGCCCCACCAGCGCCGTCGCTCGGGCCGTGGCCCGAACGGCGTTGCGTCCCCCGGATCCGCAGCGGGCGGTCGATCAACCTCGGGGCCTTCGTCGCGAGCATCGGCCAGCTCGGCGCGACGATCTCGCCGCAACGCGATGCCGACGGCCAGAAGCGCCGGCAGCACGGCGACCAGGTGAGCGAGGTACCAGGTGCTTCCGACCGCTGCCGCCCACCACCAGACCGTGCCGGTCGCGAACAGGATCGTCACCAGGGCGCGGGTACCGAGGGTGATCCGCAGGCCGCCGAGCATCCACCAGGTGAGCGCGACGCCCGTCGCCGCCAGGCCGATCGCGACGGCCTCCTGGTCGGTGGACAGTCCGAACATCGCCACAAACGGCAGCAGGACGATTGCGGGCAGTGGCGGGAACGGGATGAGGACGTGGCCAGTCGGCTGGCCCGCCGCATCGAGCAGCGGGTAGACGTCCTGGAAGTACCAGTTGGCCGGCCCATCTGCGGTGGCTGGGACCGGGTATGGGAACCATGCCCGGCCGTGCAGGAACGCGTCAGCCTGCCACACGAAGTGGTTGTAGACGTTGTAGTGGACCGGATCCGACACCGCGTACACGACCAATGCAGCCACGGCCAGCAGCAGCCCCACCGCGATCGCAGCGGAGCGGCTGGCTGGCTGGGCCCGCGACAGGGCCGGGACGGGGCCCTCGGCTATACTCCGGTCCACCTTCACCGCTGCGTAGGAGGCTCCCCGTGACCGCTTCCGGTACGGGCGCGCCCGGCCGGGACGTCACGACGGACGACGCCTCCCGGCGTGGCTTCGGCCGCGAGATCCTGGCCGTCGTCGCGATCGGCCTCGTGATCCGGTTGATCATGGCATATGGCATCCAAGGACTCCGCGGATCGGGGTTCGGTGCCGACCTCGGCCTGTTCCGGTACTGGGCCGACATCCTCGCGCAGTACGGACCGCCCGGTTTCTACGCGAACGCGTCCTACGCCGACTACACGCCGGGCTACCTGTACGCGTTGTGGCCGGTGGGCATCGTCGGGCAGTGGCTGGGCGGTGTCGGCGATCTGATCAAGCTCCCGGCGATCATCACGGACGCCGTCCTTGCCCTGCTCGTCTATCGGATGGTCCTGGACCTCGGCGTGTCCGAGCGACGCGCGACCCTCGCCGGGCTGGTCGTGATCGTCAACCCGATCACCTGGTTCGACTCCGTCATCTGGGGTCAGGTTGACAGCTTCGGGACGGTGTTCCTGCTGCTGGCGATGCGCGAGCTGTGGAAGGCACGGACCGAGCGGGCTGCCATCCTCTCCGTGGTCGCCGCTCTGATCAAACCCCAGCTCGCAATCCTGGTTCCGATCATCGCGGTGGTCACCATCCGGCGCGCCCTGTGGCCATCGGGCAGCTATGGGAACGATGACCCGCCGCCCCCGTCCGGATTCGGCTGGGAGCGCAGAACGGCCGGACCGATCCGGATCCTGACCACCGGCCTGGCGGGCTTCCTGACGGCCGTCGCGATCTCGGCGCCGTTCGGCCTGTCGGTGATCGCGCCCAGCGCAACGGCTCCGTTCGTCGACTCGACGCTGCTGCGCCACGTCCTCAGCACGGCGGCCACCTACCCGTACGTGACGGTCAATGCCTACAATCTGTGGGCGCTGCTCCCGGTCAACGGACAGAGCATGGCCACCAGCGGGCTGTGGAGCTACGACGCGCCGGTTCCCGACGCGACGAGCTGGGCGGCGATCGGACCGCTGCCGGCGGGTCTGGTGGGCGCGGCGCTGCTGCTGGGCCTCGCCGCTGTCATCTCGCTCCTGGTCGCGCGACGACCGGACCGGCTCACGATCCTCGTGGGCGTGTGCGCGCTCGCGATTGCCTTCTTCGCCGTCCCGACCCGCGTCCACGAGCGGTACCTGTTCCCGCTGTTCGCCCTTGCCGCGATCCTGATCGCCATCTCGTGGCGCTGGCGCATCGCCTACGTCGTGGCTGCGTTCGCGACGTTCCTCAACATGTACGTCGTCCTGACCACGATCTACCCGGACAACCCGAGCGTGTCCGACTGGCTGGGGATCGGGCAGGCGATCCGCTCCTTCTGGGGGGTCGCGCTGGTCGCCGTCCTCCACACCGGCGTGCTCGTCTGGCTCGTCGCGCAGCTCCGTCCGGGGGCGCTGCGGGTGCTCGAGGCTGAGGCCGAGGAAGCCCGGATCGCTGAGCGCGCCCGCGAGGCCCCACGGTCCGCTGCGGGCGTCGATATGGCGGCAGCGGCGGGCGGGCGCTCGTTCAGCGGCGGGGCAGCTGGCGGCATCGGCCCACCGGTGACACGCGCGGCCGGGGCGGTCACCGAAGCCGCTCGACCGCGATCTCTGGTGCCGGCCTGGTTCGACCGGCCGTCGTGGGCGGAGCTCGGGCCAGTGGGCTGGCTCCGAGCGAGGATCTCCGCGACCCCCATCCGACCCGACCGCTCGAGCAGCCTCGCCACCGAGGGCCGGGGCCATCTCGACCGCCTCGACCTGTGGCTGCTGATCGTGCTCGTGGTGGCCGCGCTGTGCCTGCGGACGTTCCGGCTCGCCGAGCCCGCCAGGATGCACTTCGACGAGGTCTACCACGCGCGCACCGCCGCCGAGTTCCTCCAGGACTGGCGGTACGGGATTCAGCATGACATCTACGAGTGGACCCACCCGCACCTGGCCAAGTACGGGATCGCCGCCGGGATCGTGCTGTTCGCCGGGCACGACGTCGCGGCCAGCAGCGACCTCGGGGTGCCCGTGGTCGACGCCGCCACCGAGCCGCGTCGCGCGGATCCGACCTCGGCCGGTGCTCGTGACGGCGAGCGCGTGTGGGTGGCAACGGGATCCGAGCTGGTGGCCTTCGACCTCGCCACGCGCCAGCGTGTCATCGAGCTGCCGCTGGACGGAGCCGAGGCCGTTGCCTATGACTCGCCCACCCAGCAGCTCCTGATCGGGACCGGGTCGGGTGGGCTGTGGGCGCTCGACGTGACCGGGCTCGATGGCGAAGGGGGGTTCGCGCCCCAGGACCCGCCCGTCACCCCGATCCAGTTCGCGACGGTCGGCGGGCCGGTCTCACGACTGGTGCCGTTCGATGACGGCCAGCACGTGGGAGCGCTGCTGCCCGGCGGCCGGGTGGCGGTGGTCGACACCGGAACGGGTCAGGTGGTCGGCATGCCCACGGTCGATGGTGCCGCCGACCTGGCTGCGGCGGGCAGCGGGGACGCGATCGTGGCGACGCCCGTGGACGTCACCGACCCGGCCTCGGTGGCCACGGAGCTCTCGAGCATCCTGGGTGGCGAGAGCGCCTCATACGAGGCCGCTCTGTCGCGCACCGACACCGCCACGGTGGTCATCGACGCCCAGCTCACGCCGGATATCCGCGACGCCCTCCAGACAGACATCGACGCCGGCCGGTTGCCGGGCGTGACCATCGGCCAGGTCCCGGTCCTGGCGGTGGCCGGGTCGGCAGGGGTTGACCTCGTCACCAGCTCCGGCACGCTCGCCGCGACCGTCGTCCTGAGCGGCGGCGCCCAGGGTCTGGCCCTGGTCAGCGGTGTCGAGGACGGCACGCAGGTCTACGCCACCACCCACGACCCGACGACGGGCGACCCCTCCCTGGCCGTGATCGCGATGACAGGATCGGCTGCCGAGAGCGGACCTACCGTCAGCACCACGATGCAGCTGCCGGGCGCTGGGACGCGCGTCCTGTTCGATTCGGCGGCCGATCTGGTCGAGGTCATCGGCGAGGCACCCGACGGGAGCGGGACCACCGTGTACGTCATCGAGACGCACGGCAAGACCGTGTTCGCCGACCACCGACTCCCGTTCCAGCCGTCGGCATGGGCGCTCGATCACAACCCCGACTATCCGAGCGCCAATCGTGACGCCCTGCTGGTGTTCGACGGCGCCGGCGCGGCCGCCTCGCTCGACGTGGGTCACTATCCGTTCGCCTGGCGCCTGCCGGGAGTGATCCTCGGCGCGCTGACGGTCGGGCTCCTGTTCCTGCTGACCCGGATCCTGTTCCGGCGGCGGGCCGTCGCGGTGCTGGCCGGCCTGTTCGCCCTGCTGGGTGGCATGTTCTTCGTGCAGAGCCGGATCGCCATGAACGACGTCTACACGGGCGTGTTCATCCTGGCGGCATACGCGCTGTTCGCGTGGCTGTGGGTCGACCCACGACGCCCGCGTTGGGCGTTCTGGACGCTGATGCCGGTCGTGGGCGTGCTGCTCGGACTGGGCCTCGCGTCCAAGTGGGTGGCTGCCTACGCAATCGGTGCGCTCGGGATCCTGATCCTCGCCCGATCGGCGCTGGGCCGCCTGCTGCTGATCGCGGGCATGGTGGGGCTCACCGCGATCCTCGGCTGGATGGCCATGTCCGTGCCTGAGGGCAGCGACGCCTCTGGCAACTTGACCTTCACGCTGATCATGGTTGCCCTGACCCTGGCCACCGTGGTGGTCAGCGTCTACCACCCCATCTCGTGGTCGGACGAGGAGATGTGGGTCGCGATCGGAGCCCCGCCGGTGCTGGGCCTGCTGATCGCGTTGGGCGCGATCGCGCTCGGCTGGGCGGACCGGTCTCTCGTTCTCGGGCCGCTCGCGCTCCACCCGCTGACGGCGGGCTTCGCGCTGGTGGTCGCGGGCGGGCTCGTCTACGCGGGCTTCGCCATCGGCGCCCGGCTGGGATTCGGGCCGATGGCCCGGAGCCTCGTGCCCGACGACGTGCGCCGCGGCGTCCCGCCGCCCGCGCCCCCGGCCGAGGGCTGGCTCCGTCTCGGCTCGGGGCTCGGGCTGCCGATCGTCTGGATGCTCGGCTCGATCCTCGTCATCCCGGTGGTCGTGTACGTCATCTCGTACCTGCCGTGGGCGTTCATCAACAACAATCAGCTGTGGCCGGGATGGCCACCAGGTCACACCGGTCAGACGCTGCTCGACCTGACGGGGCAGATGTACAACTACCACAACAGCCTGACGGCGGCGCACGCGGCGAGCTCGCCGTGGTGGGCCTGGCCGCTCAACCTCAAGCCGGTCTGGTTCTACCAGGGCGGTTTCGCCGACAACACGGCTGCGTCGATCTACGACGCCGGCAACATGGTGATCTGGTGGCTCGGCGTCCCGGCCATGGTGTTCGTCGCCTACCAGGCGTTCCGGCGCCAGAGCCTCGGGCTGGGCCTCATCCTGATCGGCTTCCTCGCCCAATGGGTCTCGTGGGCCCGGATTGACCGGGCGGCATTCCAGTACCACTACTACACGAGCCTGACGTTCGTGGTCATGGCGCTCGCCTACTTCATCGGCGAGCTGTGGCACGGCGCCTCACGACGGACCTGGCTGCTTGCGCGCGCGTCCGCGGCGGTGGCGGTGATGGGTCCGGTGATCCTGTGGGTCCTCCGCCAGCCGCTGTGCACGCTGGCCAACGTGAACGGGGTCAACCCCGGTTCGCAGGCGTGCAACGGCAACCCGGGCAACCTGGTGGTCACGCCGTCGACCGCGGCCCTGGTCGTGGTGGCGTTCGTGACGCTCGGCCTGCTCGGGAGTCAGCTCCTCACCCTGTCCAGGCCGCGAGCCGACGGGCGCCCGATCGGTCTCTCGGACCTCATCCCGGTGGCCGTCACCGCGATCGCCGGTGGAGCACTCCTTGCGCTCAGCCGGGCCCTGCCATCCGATACGCCGTTGTTCGCGCTGCCGGGAATCGTGCCGGAGATCGTGGCCATAATCGCCGCCGTCCCGCTGCTCCTGATCGCTCTCCAGCTGCTCCTGGCGCGCGACGCGCGCCGGTTCGTCATCGGGACGGTGCTGGTCACTGCCGCGTGGTTCGTCGTCCTGTACCCGAACATCGCGGCGCTGCCACTGCCCTCGACGCTGGTCAACGCGTACCAGGGGATCCTGCCCACCTACCTGTACCCGTTCCAGTTTGCGGTCAACACGACCCCGCGAAACGGGGCGACCTCGTTCGCCGACCCGCGTTTCGCCATCCTGCTCGGGTTCCTGGTGATCGCGTGCGCCGTGGTGGCGTACTCCGCCTGGGTGTGGCGGACGGCGCTCGCCGATGACGCGGAAACCGGCGCGGACGGACGATCAGGCGACGCGGACGGACGATCAGGCGACGCCGACGGACCGGCGGGCGCCACGGGGATGCCCTGAGCCCGTCTGGCGCCGAGCAGGTGGGTGGTGCGGGCGCCGGGTGCGGGTGAGTGGCGGCGGGCTACTCGTCCGGGGGGATCCGCACCGACGACGGAACCTCGGCCTGGAAGTCCAGAGGCAGCTGCCCGGACGCGTCGAGCCGCCGGATGACGAAGCGGTAGTACTCCTCGACCTTGGCCGTGACCCTGGGCCAGCTGAACTCCTCAGCCCTGGCCACCCCGGCGATCGACATCCGCTCGGCCAGGTCGCGATCGCTCAGCAGGCGCGCGACTGAGGTCCCGATTGCCTTGGGATCCCGGGGCGGCACCAGCAGCGCCTCCCGGCCGCGGCGCACGACGCCCTTGTAGCCATGGATGTCCGAGGCGACGATCGGTGCCCCGGCCGACATTGCCTCGAGCAGGACGATCCCGAATGACTCCCGGCCCGTCGCCGGCGACACGAACACATCCGCCGTCCGGAACAGCTGCGCCTTCTCGTCGTCTGAGACCCGGCCGAGGAACTCGACTCCGCGCAGCCTTCTGGTGGCGACGTAGCGCCGGGCCTCCCGCTCCTGGGGACCGCTGCCGACGAGGAGCAGCCGGCAGTCGCAGCCCGTTTTCCGCAACAGGCGATACGCCTTGAGCATGTCCAGGGCGCCCTTTCGGGGCTCGAAGCGGCCGACGAACAGGATGTTGCGAGTCCCATCCTGCCAGCGGGCGACGGGCACGGCGCGCTGGAAGCGATCGACGTCGACGCCGTTGGGGATGACCTTGTAGTCGCCGGGGAAGTAGCGGTCGATGAAGTGGCGGGCGGCTGCCGACACCGCAATCCGGCCATGGAGCCGATCGGCATAGCCCCCCAACGCACGGCTGCCGAACTCGTAGGCGGGCGACCAGCCGCCGTAGGCATGGAATGTTGCCACGTTGACGCTGCGCGACTGGCGCAGCAGCACGAGCGACAGGAACGGCACGAACGGCTCGTGGAAGTGCAGGATGTCGAACCGCTCGAGCTCCAGCACCTCGCGCACCTGGCGGTTGTAGCTCGGCGACAGGGTGACCGTCCCGACCGAGCCGTTGGCCGGCACCGAGAAGCCCTTGCCGATCCGGATGACATCGCCTTCCGAGGCCCGCTGGAGGCCGTGCGACGAGGTCAGGATTCGGACGTCGTGACCGCCCTGGCGAAGGTTCTCGTACAGGTACCTCACGTGCTGGGTCACCCCGCCAGGGAGGGGGTAGACGTAGGGCGAGACCAGCCCGATCTTCATGAGGTGGACCCCCGGTCGTCCGGCTCGTAGCGAGGCGGTCGGATGGTGCCTCCGGGATAGCCCAGATCGCGGCCGGTCCCGTCCCGTCGGATCCGGCCCATCACCTCGGACCGCGCGTCACGTCCGTACTTGCGAAGCTGACGACCAAACACGCCCAGTTGGCCGGTCGTGCCATGGAAGCCACCATGATGGCGCGTGGTCCGCGCGAGGAGGGCGGCGCGAACGTCGTCCGCCGTGCGGCCCGGGAACGACGTCCAGGCGGAGCCGACGGCCCAGGCTACGTGCGCGTCGCTGCTGCCGAACTCGGGAAGCCCGCGCTCGGCGGCGAAGCGCACCACCGAGCCGTGCCGGTAGCGGCCAAGCGCCGTGGGATTGAAGGTCTCGATCGCGTCCGGTCGGGCATCCGGGTCATCGTCGTCGAGCAGGCGGCGCAGGACGAACCCCTGGGCGCACAGCGGGTACGGCACCAGTGGATGGGCCGGGATGGCGATGCCACCCTGGTCGTGGACGGCCTCGATCGACCAGCGAAGGCTCCGAAGTGGGGGCACCGGGCGCTCCAGGAAGAGCCCGAGGAGATGGCCGCCCCGGGTGCTGATCTCCTCGCCCACGACCACCTGGACGTGCCACCCGCGATCGGCGGCCATCGCCCGGGCCGCAAGGGCCGCGTCGATCCGCTCGTGATCCGCGATGCCGAGGACGTCGAGCACGCCGTCGCGCTGAACGCGATCGAGGATCTCGGCCACCGACGACGTGCCATCGGACGCAAGCGTGTGGACGTGCAGATCCGCCCGGCCACGGCGGACGAGGGGGTCGGCCGTGTCGGTCGGGCCGGGAGGGTCAGTCGCCACCGGACGCTCCGTCGGACGTGGGCCGGGCCGAGGGGGTCGCGGGTGCCGCGGAGATCCCGGGTACCGTGGTAGCCCCGGACGGCGCAGGCTGCTTCGGAGCAAGGTCGGGCCAGATCGGGTGGAACGCGCCCCACCACTGGTCCGGGCCATCCGCGAGGATGGATTCGAACGCTGCGGCGATCGCCGCGGTGAGCGAAGTCACCTGCTCGCGATGGGTGCGGCCCTCGGGCGCATCGACGCGGACCAGCTTCGCGCGGTACCGGCCACCACCCATCCTGCGCGCGGCCCCTGCGTACACGGGCACGCCGGTCTCGATCGCAACCAGCGCCGGCCCGACGGGGAGCGGCGCGGGATGGCCGAAGAACGGAACCACCACGCCGCGGCCCGTCAGATCCCGATCCGCCACGAGACCCACCGAGCGACCGGCCCGGAGCTCACGGAGCAGCGTCCGGCGAGCGTTGGCGACGGGGATGATGTTGACGCCGACCCGGCTGCGCGAGGTCACGAACCAGTGTCGCAGCCCGGGGTCGGCCACGAGCTCCATGGGTGCGGTCACGGTGTGGCCGAGCAGGTGCGAAACCTCCACTGCCGGCAGCTCGATCGCGCCATAGTGCATGCCGAGCAGCACCATTGGTCGCCCGCTGCTGAGGGCCTCCCGGACCTCGGCAGGCGTTTCGACGTCGATCCGATCGAGCGCCGTGTCAACGTCGTAGGTGCCGGTTCGGGCTACCTCGAGGTAGTACCTGACCGCATGGCGGAACATCGCCCGGACCATCCGCTCGAGCGCGTCGGGGTCCGTCGCCGCGCGGCGCGCGAGGGCGGAGCCGCGCCCCGTCGCGGCCAGCCCTTCGCAGACCCGGCCCAGGTTGGCGCGTGCCTGCGCCCGGCGCTCGGTCGCGACCCGATACCACAGCTCGCCGATGGCATCCGCCGCCGCGACGAGGGGGGCCTCCGGGAGACGGCCGATCAGGCCAAGCAGGACGACGAGGACGCGTGCCCGGATGCCAAGGGCCGTTGTGTTCGGATCGATAGCCAGCTCGGCGTCAGCTCCCACTCCGCCCGCGCGCGCAGCGTGCGGCCCCGGTGTCACCTCGCCTCGTCCTCGCCGAGCATCGCCATCGCCCGGCTCTCGAGGGCTCGCATCTCGTCCGGATCAGCTGGCCACATCGGCTTGAAGCTGTACCACTGATACGGGGCGGCGCGTATCGTCGCTTCCAGTGCATCGGCCACCCGCTGCGTGGCGCGCTGGAGGTGCGCAGGTGCCGACGACGGGACGTCGAACGGCTCGTGGGCCTCGATCCGGAACCGGCTCTCCGGCGTCCGCCGGATGGCGAGCGGGGCGATGAGGGCACCGGTCTTCGCGGCCAGGGCGGCCGGACCCGCCGGCAGCGTCGTCCAGGCGCCGAACAGGCGAACCGGAATCCCGTCGGACCGGTATCCCCAGTCGACCAGGAGCGCGACGATCTCGTTCCGGCGAAGCGCGCCGAACAGCCCGCGCAGGTTGCGCCAGGGGATGATCCGCACGCCCCACGACTCCCGCTGCTGGCGCAGCAGCTCGAACAGCTCGGGAAACGACGAGTCGTCGGCGACCACGTTGACCGGGAGGCCGTGCCCGGCGATGGCGGCGGCGACCGCCTCGTTGTTGCCGACGTGGCCGGCCACCACGATCATGGGCCGGCCGGATACGCGCCACGAATCCCCCAGGTGCTCGACGTCGTCGCCCTCGACCTGGTTGGCGAGCTCCTCCGGCCGCCGCGACGGCAGTCGCATCAGCTCGACCATGTAGCGAGCGTACTCGCGATAGGCGCGCAGGGCGAGCCGCCGGACGCGAGGGTCGTCGGGCGGCAGACCGAGCACGTGCCCGAAGTTGGCGTTGGACAACCGCCGTCTGGACGGCCAGGCAAGGTAGCTTCCCTGGACCGCGGTCCCGATCACGCCACGCGACAAGCGTGGCGGAATGTGCGCGAGGAGCGACGCGGTCGCGCGGTAGCCGAGAATGGCCGATCGCTCGACCAATCTCGGCGCGGAGGTCTCGAGGCGCCGGTGGGGCGCCTCGAGCTTGCGTTCCGACCTGGTCATCCGGGCCGCCCGGCCTCAAACGGCGCGCTGGGCCCGAGCCCGGTGATCACCTGGCCGTGGCAGTCTTCGCCCTGGCCTCGGTCGCGAGGGCCTTGGAGTGCTTCTTCGACTCCTCGGTGCCCACCAGCGTCTCGTTGTCCTCGCCCCGGATGAACGCCTCGACCCGCTCGCGCGCGATGTCGTCGTGGACCTGGAGCGGCGGGCTCTTCATGAAGTAGCTGGACGGAGCGACCAGCGTCCCCTTGAGGCCGCGATCGAGCCCGATCCGCAGGCAGCGGACCGCGTCGATGATCACCCCCGCGCTGTTGGGGCTGTCCCAGACCTCGAGCTTGAGCTCCGCCTTGAGCGGGACGTCGCCAAACGTCGTGCCCTCCATGACGATGTAGCAGTACTTGCGGTCCTTGAGCCAGGGCACGTAGTCCGAGGGTCCGACGTGGATGTTGTCGGGCGCGATCTCGTAGTCCAGCATCGAGGTGACCGCGTTGGTCTTGGAGATCTTCTTGGACTCGAGGCGCTCGCGTTCGAGCATGTTCATGAAGTCGGTGTTGCCGCCGAAGTTGAGCTGGTAGGTACGGTCCACCCGAACGCCGCGGTCCATGAACAGTCGGGTCAGCACCCGGTGGGAGATCGTCGCGCCGACCTGGCTCTTGATGTCGTCGCCGATGACCGGAAGACCTTCCTCGGCGAACCGCCGCTGCCAGTAGGGCTCGCGGCCGATGAACACCGGGATCGCGTTCACGAAGCCAACGCCGGCGCGCAGCGCCTGCTCGACATACCACTTGGTGGCCTCCTCGCTGCCGACCGGCAGGTAGGACACGACCACGTCAACCTCGCGCTCCTTGAGGATCCCGACCACGTCGGCGGTGGGTCCCGGGGCCTTCTCGATGACCTGCGACAGGTACTTGCCCAGGCCGTCGTGAGTCATGCCGCGATCGACGGTCACGCCGATGTGCGGCACGTCCATGAACTTGTAGGTGTTGTTCTGCCCCCTGAAGATCGCCTCGGACAGGTCCTTGCCGACCTTCTCCTTGTCGATGTCGAAGGCGGCCACGAACTCGACGTCGCTGATGTGGTAGTCGCCCAGCTGGACGTGCATCAGCCCCGGGACGAAATCACCAGGCTTGGCGTGCTCGTAGTAGTAGCGGCCCTGGACGAGGCTGCTCGCGCAGTTGCCGACGCCGACGATGGCGACGCGGATCTTCTTGCCACGCGCCCTGGGGGCGCCGCTGGTGGTCATCTGCTGCTCCTGCTCCATGGTTGCGCTGCTTACTCCTGTTCCTGCTTCGCTGCCTGATTGATGGTGTGGACGATGCGCTGGATGGCAGTGACGGTCGCGAGGACCGTGATCAGGGCGAGCGCGAGCACGAGGAAGTCGGTCCCGTCGTGGCGCACGCCCAGAAGCGTCTGGTCCGAGAAGAACTGGCAATCCCCGGTGGTACAGACACCGCCGCCAGCGCCGGTGAGGACCAGTCCGATGGTGAGGATCACGATCCGGATCTCGCGGGGCGCAACGCCGACGCTGGCCATCCCGGTGCCTCCCGAAAAGCCGAGGCTCTCGGCCTTCGCCCGGGTGTAGCTGACCATGAACGACGCGGCCATTGCGGCGACGGCGAGCACGGATACCGTGCCCACGTCCAGTCGAGCCGACCCAAAGGACCAGAACGCGTGCGTCGTCCCGGCGACGATGCCAAGGTAGACGACCGCTTCGCCGGCACGGTCCAGCGTCGAGTCGAGAAAAGCCCCGGCCCTCGACGTCCTGCCCGTGGCCCGGGCGAGCGCGCCGTCGAACAGGTCGAACACGCCGCCGATGACAACGAGGACCCCTGCGGGGATCCATGCCTGGAGGGCCGCTGCCGCGCCGGCAACGACCGCGATGAGGAAGCCGATGATCGTGAGGGCGTTGGGCGTGAGACCCAGCCTGCCGAAGCCCAGCGCGATCGGCGTCATCAGGTCGCGGATCCGCGCCCGCAGCTCCGGCGAGACCAGCGAGCCGCTCACGAGGCGGTGTGCCCCGGACGCGGCGCCTGGTCAAGGCCCAGCGCTCGCTGCTGCCGGTTCGCGAACGCCGCAAACGCCTCGGGGACGATCGTGTGGACGGTCTCGCGGCCGTGCCGGCGGGCCGTCACCAGACCCACCTCGCGCAGCTTGCCGAGGTGCCAGGAGACGAGCGGCTGCGACAGGCCGACGTGCGCGATCAGCTCGGTGACGGTGGCCGGACCCACGGCGAGGCGGCGCACGATCCGCAGCCGGTTGACGTCGGCGAGGACCTTGTGAAACCGGCGCAGCTCGCGCAGGTCCTCGGGCTGGTCGACGACCGCGGCGATCGTGCTGCGGATTCGGGCCGGGGAGGGAGACACGGGCCGGGTGAGTCCTTTCCGGAGATGAGGCCGCGCTGATGGATCAACGGCGGTTTATATCAACGGCCGTTGATGCTACGAAACACCGGGACCGTTGTCAAGCCCGTACCACCTACACTCGGCTTCGTGCACGCCCTGCCGCGCCGCGACTCGGTCGCCCTGCTCGTCGTCCTCGGCACCGGCGTGTTCCTCGCTGGGCTCGAGCTCATGGTCACGGCCGTGGCGCTGCCGGCGATCGTTGCCGCTCTGGCCGGCTGGACGAACCTGCGGGAGGCGTCCTGGATCATCAACGGCTACCTGCTGGTGTACGTCGTCGCGATGCCGGTTGCGGGCCGGCTCGCCGATCTATGGGGAACCCAGCGCCTGTTCCTGGCCGCGCTGGGGGTGTTCGTGCTGGGCAGCCTGCTGGCGGGTCTCGCACCGTCGCTCGAGACACTGATCGCCGCACGGCTGGTCCAGGCAGTCGGCGGCGGGGCGCTGATCCCGCTGGCCACCTCGGCCGCTTCGCACCTGTTCGACGGCCCCGCCCGGCCGCGAGCGCTGGGGGTCATCGGTGCGCTGACCTTCCTGGGCATGGCCGCCGGACCGTTCCTGGGCGCCGCGATCCTCGGGGCGGTGCACCCGGAGGCGGCGCTGTCCCGCCTGGGAGTGCCGGCCGGGTCGATCTTCTACGGCATGCTCTCCCCGGCCTGGCGATGGGTGTTCTACGTGAACGTCCCGATCGGCATCGTGGCCCTGGTCATCGCATGGGCCGCCAGCAGCGGCTGGGATACACCGCGACGACCTGGCCGCGTGGATCTCGCGGGAGCCCTGCTGTTCTCGGTGTTCCTGGTCGGTGTGCTCGGTGCGCTCACCCTGCTGGGCAGCCGGACGACAGCGAGCGATGGCGGGATCGACCCGGTCCTCCTCTCGATCGGCCTGATCGCGGCGGCGGTGGTGGCTGGGGCGGTCGCCGTGATCCGCAGCCTCCGTGTCGACGACCCGTTCATCGATCCCCGCCTGTTCCGCCACCCTGCGTTCCGGTCGGCCTCGCTCGTGTCCGCGCTGACCGGATATGGGTTCGCGACCGCGATCGTGGGCGGCGCCGTGTTCGTCGATCGGGTCCTGTACGGAGGACCGGACGACCAGCGACTGGCGCTCGGGGCGCTGGCGGCGGCGACCGCCGCAGGTGCGCTGGCCTCCGGGTTGGCTGCGCGGCTGCTGCCGCTCCGCCTCGTGACGGTGCTGGGGCTCGGGGCGTCGATCGTGGCCCTCGTGGTGATGTCGGGATGGACCCCCGCCACCCCGATCGAGGCCGTCGCGCTCGCGCTGGCGGTGTTCGGCGTCGGGTTCGGGCTGACCGTCACCCCGCGATCGACGGCCGCCATCGAGTCGGTGGCGCGCGAGGCGTACGGGATCGCCTCGTCGACGGTGACCGTCGCGCGGATGATCGGCATGGCCGTGGGGCTCGCGATCCTGACCGCGTATGGCTCGACGACGATCGACCACCTGTACGACCAGGTCTACGCGACGCCCGATTCGTACCAGGCGTACGTACCGGCGGACCTGCGGGACCGCCCCCTCCACGACCCGCTCGTGGTCGAGGCGCTCGAGACCTGGGCCGCGGGCAAGGCGGCCCAGGTGATGGTCGGGATCTTTCTGGTGGCGGCGGTGGCGACCGTGCTGGCGGTCCCGCCGGCCCTGCTCCTCGATCGGCGGCGTATGCTCGCGACGGCGGGGCCGGAACCGTCCCCCAGGGGAGCACTCGACGCCGATGGAGCCAGCGGGCCTGGCGGCCCAACCAGAGCACCAGAAGGGGGGTCCGACCCCGTTGGCTGACGGTGCCGTCGGGGGGACGCGTATCGGAGCAGTCATCCGCGGCGTCGCCTGGGTCGCCGGGGAGGCCCGCCCGTGCGAGAGCCGGGCCGCGCTGGCGGAGGTCCTCGCCGACCCCGACGCTCGAGTCTGGCTGACCGCGGCCGCGCCGTCGCACGATCAGATCGCCGATCTCGCGCACCTGCTCGACCTCCACCCGCTGATCGCCGAGGACATCGCCGAGCGCAACCAGCGGGCGAAGTTCGAGGAGACCGACGGCACGATCCACGTGGTCATGTTCGCGCTGGCCTGGGATCAGCGGGTCGCGGCGACCGAGGTCGACCTCGTGCTCGGACGGCGCACGCTGCTCACGGTCCACGACCCGTCCTGGGACCCATTCCGGCTGCCCCAGCTCCGCGGCGAGCCCGCCTCCTTCCTGCGTCGAGGCGTCGACTTCCTGCTGTACGCGATCACCGACGGGATCGTCGACGCGTACTTCCCGGTCCTCGACGCGATCGAGGACGAGATCGACGACCTCCAGGACGACGTCATCCGGCGACCGACCGCGGAGACGCTGGAACGGCTGTTCGCGCTCAAGCGGGAGCTGATCGGTCTGCGGCGGGCGATGTCGCCGGCGCGCGAGATCTTCAACCAGCTGACCAATCGTGACCTGGCTCTGGTCGCGTCCGAGCACGTGGTGTACTTCCGCGACGTGTACGACCACCTGATCCGCGCGACCGACGAGCTCGACAACGACCGCGAGCTCGTGGCCGGGACGCTCGAGGTCTACCTGTCCACAGTCAACAACAACCTGTCGGTGATCATGAAGCGGCTGACCGGCGTCACGGTGATCCTGGCCGGCGTGGGTGCGGTGGCCGGGGTGTTCGGCATGAGCGAGGCGGGGATTGCGGTGGCCAACGGCGAGCGCACCGGGTTCTGGATCATCACGCTCGTGATCGTCATGGTCGCAGCGCTGACGGCGTTGGTGCTCCGCCGCGTGGACTGGATCTGACCGGCGCGGCTCAGCTGCAGACGACGGGCTTCGCCTTGGGGTGCGCGTCCGCAGGATCTGCGGCGCCGACCGACAGCAACGTCGCAATGAGCTGCGTCTTGCCGGGTGTGCCCTTCGGCCCCTCGGACGTCTGGAGCCAGAGCTCCTCGGAGGTCGCGGCCTGGGCGGCATCGAGGTTGAGCTGGTGGAGGCGGTATTGGGTGATCTCGTACAGGTAGAGCTTGTCGTCGCTCGTGTACACCTGGACGATCATTCCCAGCATCTTCTTCGCGTTGTGGTGCACGGTTGCCAGCTCGTAGATCGGTCCGAACATGCCGTCGCGGGCGTGCGCATAGAGGTACGTCGCCCGGCCCTCGCCCGGTTGGCCGAGCTCCGCGATGTACATCGCCACGTTGCACAGCGGGTAGCCGCTGGGGCCGGGGACGACCGCCAGGTCGATCTTCAACGCCGGGATGACGACGCGCGTCGCAACAGCGCGGTCGGTGGCCGACGTGGGACTTGGCGATGCGCTGCCGTCCGGACCGGTGGACGCGTCGGCCGACGGGGCGATGGAGGGGCTCGGGAGCGAGGGTGACGGCGGGGACGCAGGCTCGTCCGTGGGCGCCAGGGTCTCGAAGGTGGGTGACGCGTCAACGATCGTTCCGGCGGTCGTCGGATTCCCATACGACATCAGCCCTGCCGTGACCAGGACCACGCCCAGCGCGGTCACGATGGCCGGCAGCAGGCGCATCCGGAGACCGAACAGCAGGTCCGTCATGGCTGGGCCATCGTAGACGAGGGCAGGTGCAGTCGCCCTCTGGCGAGTGGTACTGGTACGCTCGCACCAATGGGTGGGAAGACGGCGATCGCTGCTGGTCTTGTGTTGGGCACGCTGGCGGGCGCCGGCGTGCTCGCTGGCGTCCTGTATCTCGCTCCCGACGTCACGGCTCCGGCGCCAACGCAGGCCCCGGCCTCCATGGAGGCGGCCCAGCCTTCGGCCCCACCGAGTGCCGAAGCATCGGCCACCGCGCCCTCCACCACCGCGCCCAGCGCGCAGGGCGTGAGCCCATCGGGCTCCCCAGGTGCAACGGGCTCCTCGGCCACATCCGGTTCCCCGGGTGCATCGGGGACCTCGACCACCGGGCTGTTCGGGGTCGGAGAGCCAGCTCCTGCGTTGGTCGTGCCGCAGCTCGGCGGGGGGACGATCGACCTCGCGACGCTTCGAGGCAAGCCGGTGTGGGTCAACTTCATGGCCACCTGGTGCCTGCCGTGCCGCGACGAGCTCCCGCTGATGGCCGGCTTCGCGGTCCGCTACCAGGATCAGGGCCTGGTGGTGCTGGCGATCGACATTCGGGAGGACACCGCCGCGGTCCAGGCGTTCATGAGCGGCCTCGGCATCACGCTGCCCACGGGCCTCGACCACGATGGCGCAGCACAGGCCGCCTGGGGCGCCCTGGCTCTCCCCGTGCACTTCTGGGTGGACAAGGACGGGATCGTTCGCGACGGGGCGCTGGGCGGCATCGGACCGGACATCATGGCCCGCGGCCTGGGCTCGATCCTGCCCGGCGTCGACGTCACGCCGTGACCCATCCACCTTCGCGCGCGTCCGACACCGGCGCGCCGGACCCCCGCGTGGTGAACTCCATCGATCGCGTGGCCGCGGCTCCGCCCATACTCGTCGTGACGGACTTCGACGGCACCCTCGCGCCGATCGTGTCCGAGCCGCCGGCCGCGAAGATCCTGCCCGAGGCGCGGCGGGCTCTTCGCCGGCTGGCCGCGCTCGGCGCGCACGCCAATGCGCGCGTGATGGTAGCGGTGCTGTCGGGCCGCGACGCGGCCGATGTCGCGCGCCGGGTTGGCGTGGCCGGTCCCCGGTATCTCGGCCAGCACGGAATCGAGGAGGCGCGTCTGCCGGATCCGACGAGATCAGGTGAGGCCTCAGTTAGCATCGACCCCGCGCTGGCCGCCCGCGGCCGGGAGCTGGAGGCGGTGGCGGCGCAGGCCGCGGCGATGATCGGCCACCCAGACTGGCTGGTGATCGAGCCCAAGGGCGCATCGGTCGGCCTCCACTACCGCCGGGCATCGGATCCGGAGCGGGCGCGGTCAGCGCTGCTGGCCGCGCTTGGCCAGCTGGACCGCGAGCCGGGCGGAGCGGGCATCCTGCTGATGGAGAGCCGCCGGGTGGTCGAGCTCCGCCCGGTCGACGCGCACGGCAAGGGCGTGGCCACCAGCCGGCTGATCGACGCCACGGGCCCGGGCTCGGTACTGATCCTGGGCGACGACCGCACCGACGCCGAGGCGTTCGACGTCGTCCGACGCTGGCGATCGGCGTCAGGCCGGCCGGCAATGGTCGTCGGGGTCAGCGGCGCCGGGGAGACGCCGGCCGAGGTCCGGCAGCTGGCCGACGTCCTGGTCGCCGATCCGGCGGCGGCAGCCGAGGTCCTCGGCCGGCTGGCCGACCTTCTCGAGGGACCGGGAGCGACGGGTCCATAGCCACCCCGGCGCTCGAGCCTCTCCAGGTATCCCGCGCTATTCGGGGCCGAGTGTCTCGACCTCCACCCGCCGGAGCGTGTCGCGCAGGCGGCGGGAGGGCGGCTGTTCCCCGCGGCGGATCGCGGCCAGGTCGCGCAGCTGCCGGTCAAGCCACCATCGGACATCCTCGTGACGCACCGACAATCGCAGCCGCCGCAGGTGGTAGCGCCGCTGGTCCTCGGGCATCTCCAGCGCCCGCTCGAGCTGGTTGGCGGTGCCCGCGATGTCCGCGGGGGCCACCACCAGAGCGTCAGCTGCGAGCTGCTCGGCGGCGCCCGCGGTCTCGGACAGGATCAGGGCCGGGTTCCGCTCGCCGACCAGGACGGCTTCCTTCGCAACCAGGTTCATGCCATCGACCAGCGGATTGACCAGCACCACGTCCGCGATGCGCATGGCAGCGATCGCCATCGCGTAGTCGGATCCGTCCGAGATCCACACCGGAGCATCGTCGGGATCGCTGAGGCCGTTGATCCGGGCGACGACCTCGCGAACGGCGGCCGCGTACTCCGCGTACTCGCTGACCTCCGTCCGGGTTGGCGCCATCACGGCCAGGAACCGCACCCGCTCGCGGAGCGACGGTCGCCGGTTGAGCAGCTCCTCGTACGCCAGGAAGCCGCGAAGGGCGTTCTTCGACGGCTCGATGCGGTCGGCGCGCACGATCAGCCGCGGATTGCCGGCACGCTCCAGCCGCTCCCGCAGGCGGACGACACGCTCCTCGACGGGCATCGAGCGGGCGAACCGCACCAGGCCGTCCGGGTCCACGGAGATGGGATAGGTCCGGACGGGGATGCGCCGGTTGCGCCATCGGACGGTCCGGCTGTCCGGGTCGACCCGCGCATCGCGCACCGAGCCGGCGACGGTGTCCAGGAAGTTCGAGGCATAGCGATCCGTCTGGAGCCCGATCAGGTCGCACTCGAGCAGGCCCTCGCATATCGCCCGGCGCATGCCCGAGGGCAGCATCTGCCACTCGCCGGCCGCCGGCCACGGGATGTGGTTGAAGTGCAGGATCGTGGCACCGGGCACGGCTCGCCGGATCGGCGCGGCCGCGAGGTACAGGTGATAGTCCTGCAGGAGGATGATCGGGCGCGGCTCCTTGCCTACCGTCCGGACGACCTCCGCCCCCAGCGCCTCGTTCGCCGGCCCGTAGCCACCCCGCCAGGCCGCCATCAGGGTCGAATTGACGTTCGGGCCGTATGCCGGGGCGAACATCCGGTGCTGGAGGAACCACAGGAACGGGTTCGACACGACGTTGTAGAAGGGCTCGAACACCGACGGATCGTGCGTCACCAGGTGGATCCGCAGGTCCTGACCGGGCAGCACCTCCTCGATCAGCCGCATCACGGTCTTGGGACCCACGATTGCGGCGGTCGGGTCGGTGCCCGGACGGTCGAGTCCGGATCGCCTGCCGCGTCCCTCCATCGCCCGGAGGGCCCGGCCTGCCGCGCGGTCGCCGTCGCTGATCGCGCTCGCGATCCAGGTCACCGGGGCATGACGGCCCAGCTCCCCGAGAGCGGTGACGAGACCGCCGGCCCCGCGGGAGGCCACGAGCCCCCCCGGTGCTGACGCGTCCAGATCGAAACTGACGGGACCGCGGTTCGAGACGACGAAGAGCCGCCCGGACGGCCCGAGCAGGTCCTGCAGCACCCGCGGTCGATCGCTGGGCACGCACCCATGATACCGGGGGGCTGTCGCGAGCCGGTCCCGCAAAACCCCCGGCAGCCGCTGCCTCCGCGTCAGCGGGTCCCGGGCCGTGGCATCAGCGAGCTGGCGCCCGGCGTCAGCCGACGGCCGCCGCCGCCTTGCCCACGATGTCGAGCATCACGCCCGGCAGCAGTCCGAGCGCGATCGTCATCACCGTCGCGACGGCCAGCCCTGCCCACACCAGCCGGCCGTGCGTGAGCACCGGCGCCTCGCTGGCCGGATCGCGCATCCACATGTAGACGACCACTCGGAGGTAGTAGAACGCAGCCGCCGCGGCATTGATGACGGCCAGAACGGCCAGGGCCGACAGCCAGCCGCCGGCCTGCACGGCCGCGAGGATGACGTAGAACTTGCCGAAGAACCCGGCGGTTGGTGGAATGCCTGTCAGCGACAGCATGAACAGCGTCATGAGCAGAGCCAGGGTTGGCTCACGCCGGATGAGACCCGCGAACGTGGACAGGTTGCTGGACGTGCCCAGCCGCTTCTGGAGCGCGGCGACCACCGCGAACGCGCCCAGGTTCATGAACGAGTATGCGGCGCCGTAGTAGAGCACGCCTTCGAGGCCCCGGATCTGGCCAGCCCCGAACGCGGCGAACCCGACCAGCATGTAGCCGGTGTGCGCGATCGACGAGTAGGCGAGCATCCGCTTCACGTTGTCCTGGGTCAGGGCCACCAGGTTGCCCAGGGTCATGGTCAGCGCCGCGAGCACCATGATCATGATGTTCCAGTCCGAGGCCAGCGGGATCAGCGCGCCCGCGAACAACCGGATGATCAGCGCGAACGCTCCGACCTTGGGGCCCACCGAGAGATAGCCCGTGACCGGCGTCGGCGAGCCCTGGTACGCGTCAGGTGTCCAGTAGTGGAACGGCACCGCCGCGATCTTGAAGGCGACCCCCGTGGTCATGAACGCGAGGCCCATGCCGAGCCCGGGCGAGAGGGCACCGGCGTTGAGCGTCTGTGTCAGGGCGCCGGCCACCGCTGCGATGTTGGTGGTGCCCGTCGAGCCCCAGACGAACACGACGCCGAACAGGAAGATCGCGCTGGAGAACGAGCCCAGCAGGAAGTACTTGATCGCGCCCTCGGTGGAGTACCCGTCCGACTTGTGATACCCCGCCAGAACGTAGCCCGGCAGCACCATCAGCTCCAGGCCCAGGAACAGCACCAGCAGGTCGCCGGAACCGGAGATCAGCATCGCCCCGGACATGGCGAACACCAGCACGGCCGCGAACTCCGCGACCGGCAGGTCTCGCTCGTCGAGGTAGTCGGGCGCGAACGCGATCGTCAGCGCGACGATCGAGAGGAACAGCAGGTCGAGGAACGTCGTCAGCGGATCGACGAGGTAGGCGCCTTCGAAGGCCGTCGTCCTGGTCTGGCCGACGATCGCCACCAGCGCGGCCGTCACCGCGAGCCCGGCGAAGGCGACCGCCAGCGCCGGACCCTTGCGGCCCGGGAACGCGAAGTCGACCACGAGGACGGTGGCAGCGACGAGGATCGCGGCAGCGAACGGTGCGATAGCGGCGAGATCGCTCGCAGGGACGTTCACCGGCGGCCTCCTACTGCCCCAGCCCGAGCGCGACCGGCGCGACGTGCTGGACCGCGGCCAGGGCGTGGTCCACCGATCCGCCCACGAGGTTGAGCACCAGGCCCGGATACAGGCCGAGGACCACGACCAGGGCGCCCAGGGGCACCAGGGTCATCGCCTCGACCGGTGTCACCTCGGTCAGGTGGTCGCCCAGGCTCTTGAGGAACTCGGACAACTCGCCGAACGCCACCCGCTGGAGCATCCACAGCAGGTAGCCCGCGGCGAAGATCATCACGAACGTGGCCACCACGGCGGCCCCCTGGTTGACCTGGAACGTACCCAGCAGCGTCAGGAACTCACCCACGAATCCCGACAGGCCGGGGAGCCCGGCCGACGCAAACACGAAGAACCCGAGCGCGGCGGCGTAGACCGGGGTCTTCGATCCCAGGCCGCCCATCTTGGCGATCGTTCGGTCGTGGGTGCGCTCGTAGATCACGCCGACGAGCAGGAACAGGGCCCCGGTGATCAGGCCGTGGTTCACCATCTGCAGGATCGCGCCCTGGAGCGCCTGCTGCTGGAACACGAAGATGCCGAGGGTCACGAACCCCATGTGGCTCACCGAGGAGTAGGCAACCAGCCTCTTCAGGTCAGGCTGCACGAGAGCCACGATCGCGCCGTAGATGATCGCGATCAGGCTGAGCACGATGATCGCCGGCGCCCACGTCTGGGCGGCCTCGGGGAACAGCGGGACGGCGAACCGGATCAGGCCGTAGCCGCCAAGTTTGAGCAGGACGCCGGCCAGGATCACCGAGCCCGCGGTGGGCGCTTCGGTGTGCGCGTCGGGGAGCCAGGTGTGGAACGGGAACATGGGCACCTTGATCGCGAACGCCAGGAAAAAGGCGCCGAAAGCGAGGAACCCGAACGTGCCATTGAACATGCCGCCCGCGGCCGCTGTCGTGAGGTTGCCGAGGTCGAACGCGCCGGTCCAGGTGCCGTTGGCCGCCTGGTACGTGTAGGCCGTGGCCAGGATGGCGACCAGCATCAGCAGCGAGCCGACCAGCGTGTACAGGACGAACTTGATCGTGGCGTAGATCCGGTTCGCGCCGCCCCAGATCCCGATGATCAGGTACATCGGTACGAGAACGAGCTCCCAGAACACGTAGAACAGGAACAGGTCCTGGGCCACGAACACCCCGATCATGCCGACCTCGAGGACGAGGAAGTTGACCATGTACTCCTTGACCCGGTTCTGGATGGGCCGGAAGGAGGCAAGGATGCTGATCCAGGTCAGCGTCGTGGTCAGCACGACCAGCACCAGCGACAGCCCGTCGACGCCGACCTTGTACTGAATGCCGAACATCGGGATCCAGTCGGCCTGGTCGATGAACTGGAACCCCGTGGCGTGGATGTTGAAACCCGCCAGCATCGCCAGCGATGCGACCCAGGCTGCCAGCGCGAACGCCAGCGCCAGCCGGCGTGCCCAGTCCGGCCGGCCCGAGGGCACGAACGCGACCACGACTGCGCCCAGCAGCGGCAGGAACGTGACCAGCGAGACAAGACCCGTGCCCGTCATCGCGGCTGGCCCACGATCACCAGGAACGACCCGGCCATCACGATCAGCCCGATCGCGATCCCCAGCGCGTAGTTCTGGACGCGGCCGGTCTGGATCCGCCGCAGCCCGCCGCCGGCATCGCGGGTGATTGTACCGACGCCGTTGACGGCACCGTCCACGATCGTCCGGTCGAACCACCACATCGCTGCGGCGACGCGACCCCCGATACGGATGAACAGCAGGTCATTGAGGTCGTCGAACCACCACTTGTTGAGCGTGGCCCGGTACAGGAAACGGGTGGCTCGATTGGCGGCCGTGAGCCGCTCCACCAGGGCGTGGCGGCCACGGGCACCGAACAAGCCGAACAGCCAGATGCCCACCACCAGGCCGATGGCCGCCGCCGCGACGCTGATCAAGATCAGGACGCCATCGATGCCGCCCAGCTGGAATGCGGCGGGGGCGCCGTGGAGGAACTCCTCGGATGGTGCGAACACCGGATCGAGCCAGCTCGCGAGCAGCCCGGGCTGGTCACCCATCCCGAACAGCGGACCGAGTGGCGGGCCGGGCCATGAGAGCGCGATGCCGAGCAGCGCGGCGGGGATCGCGAGCAGGATGAGCGGCAGCGTCATCTGCCACGGTGACTCGTGGATCCTGGGCTCGACGTGCGGATCGACCCGGCTCTCGCCGTAGAAGGTCTTGCCCATCAGGCGCCACATGTAGAACGCCGTCATCACGGCGACCACGACGCCGATGAACCACACCCAGGCGAACCCGTTCTTGTACGCGTCGCCCAGGAGCTCGTCCTTGGAGAAGAAGCCGGCCAGGGGCGGGATGCCGGCGATCGCGATCGACGCCACCAGCATCGTCCAGTGGGTGATCGGGATCTTCCGCCACAGGCCGCCCATGCGGTTCATGTCCTGCTCCTCGTGGACGGCATGGATCACCGAGCCCGAGTCCAGGAACAGCAGGCCCTTGAAGAAGCCGTGCGTCATCAGGTGGAAGATCGCGGCCCCGTACGCACCGACGCCCAGCGCTGCGAACATGTAGCCCAGCTGGCTCAGCGTGGAGTAGGCGAGGACCCGCTTGATGTCGGTCTGGGTGAACGCGATCGAGGCCGCCAGGATCGCGGTGAAGATGCCGATCGCGGCAACCACGACCATCGCGTCCTGCGCGTGCGCGAACAGCGGGTTGGCCCGCGCCACCATGTACACGCCGGCGTTGACCATGGTCGCGGCGTGGATCAGGGCCGACACGGGGGTGGGGCCCTCCATCGCGTCCGGCAGCCAGACGTGGAGCGGGAACTGGGCGCTCTTGCCCATGGCGCCCGCGAACAGGAGCAGCGCCACGAGCGCGATGGGGATCGTGAGCGAGGCGTCGGGCGCGGTGAGTTTCGCCAGCGAGTCCGCGATGTTGAGAGTGCCGGTGTCGAGGAAGATCGCCATGATCCCGAGCGCGAACCCGACGTCGCCCACCCGGTTGACGATGAACGCCTTCTTGGCGGCCAGGGCAGCCGAGCGTTTGTGGTACCAGAAGCCGATCAGCGCGTACGAGCAGAAGCCCACCAGCTCCCAGCCCGCGAACATCAGCAGCCAGCTGCTGGCGAGCACCAGCAGCAGCATCGAGAGCATGAACAGGTTGAGGTAGGCGAAGAACCGCCAGGCGCCGTCATCGTGGGCCATGTAGCCGATCGAGTACACGTGGACGAGCATGCCGATGGTGGTGACCACGATCAGCAGCGCCGCGGTCAGGGCGTCGACGTGGAACCCCATGTCCACGTTGAGGCTGCCGGCCGGGATCCAGGTCCAGAGCTTGATGTCGAGGCCCGCCTCTCCGAACGGCTCCTGGTGCTGGAGCGCGGGTGCGATCACGGCGAGCGCGATCAGCCACACGACGATCACCCCGCCGACCGGCACGATCTCGGCCGCCCAGCGCCCGAACGTCAGCTGAAGCCGCCGTCCGAACAGCGAGGTGAACGCGAAGCCGAGGATCGGGATCAGCAGGATCAGCGGGATCAGCGTCTCGTACATCGCCCGCCCCTAGCGCCGCATCGCGTCATACTCGTCGACGAGCGGCGTCTTGCGGTTGCGGTAGATGGCGATCACGATCGCCAGCCCGACCGTGGCCTCGGCGGCCGCGGCGGCGATCACGATCAGCGCGATCGCCGAGGCGTTGGCGTTGAGCGCCTGGTTGAACGCCCCGAACGCGATGATCGCCAGGTTGACCGCGTTGAGCATCAGCTCGATCGACATCAGCATGCTGATCGCATTGCGACGGGCAAGGAACCCGAAGGTGCCGATCGCGAACAGGAGCCCGGACAGGACGAGGTAGGCATCGAGCGACTGGGAGATCCCGTCGAGGAACGACAGCATCAGTCCTCGCCTCCGTGCTCGCGCTTGGCGATGAACACGGCGCCGATCACGGCCGCGAGCAGCAGCACGCTGACGACCTCGAACGGCAGCACGTAGCTCTTGAACATCGTCGTCGCGAGGTCATGGGCGAGGTGCGCCTTCTGTGCCTCGTCGAGTCCTGCGGCGGCTGGCCAGCTGGTGGCCGTCATCGCCAGCACCAGCAGGATGGCCAGGATCAGCGCGGCCAGGGCGGCCCAGCGGGCCTGCGTCTGGAACACCAGCGCCGTCGTGCCGATCTTGGACTGGGTGAGCATGATCGCGAACAGGATGAGGACGCTGATCGCGCCGATGTAGATCAGGACCTGTGCCGCAGCGACGACCGGTGCATTGGCCAGGACGTACAGGCCCGCGAGGGCGCCGAACGCCACGATCATCGCGACGCCGCACCGGATGATGTCGCGCATCGACACCACCATCAGGGCAAACAGCAGCATCGCGCCCGCGAGGCCCAGGAACAGGGCATCGTCCCAGCCGAGGCCAAGCAGCGGGATGGTCTGCGGTAGCGTCACGCGTCCCTCTCCGTGATCGTGGGCATCCGAGTGATCTTGGGCGTGTCAGTGATCCTGGGTGTGGCCCGACCCGTTCCCGGTCGCGGCAGCCACCGCATGACCGTTCCCGTTGCCGTGGACGTCTCCCGCGGAGAGCGAGGCGGGCAGGACGGGGAGCAGGCGTGCCGGGTCGAGGAGTCTGCCCTCGGCTCGCGCCCGCTCCGCCCAGTCGCGCTCCTTGCGGATGTAGGTCATCTCCGTCTCGCGCTCGACCGCAGCCAGCGCGAGAAGGTCGATCATCGGCTCCTCGCGGGACGTGTGGCTGAGCTCGAACTGGTCGCTGTCGCGGACGGCGTCATAGGGGCACGCATCGACGCAGATCCCGCACAGGATGCACCGGCTCTCGTCGACGTCGTACTTCTGGAGGATGCGCGGCTTGGGCATCAGGGCCCCTGTCGGGCACGTCTCCGCACACCGGCCGCAGGACACGCACGGGGTGTCATTGAGGCTCATGTCGAGCGGTGTCGTCACCAGCGTGTCGAAGCCGATGCGCATGAAGTCGTAGCAGGCCGCGCCGACGACCTCGGCGCACACGTTGGCGCACCGGCCGCAGTCGATGCAGCGGGACGGCTCGCGCAGGATGAACGCATGGCTGTCGTCGCGGATGTAGTCGTGGTTGATACCCGTGAACCGGTTCTCGGTCACCGACCGGTAGCCGGCCCCCTGGTGGTTGCGCGGCTCGAGCGTCTTCAGGGTCGTCCCGTATTCGATGCCCAGCCGGCGCAGGTCGCAGAACCCGATCGCCTCGCACGTGCACTGCAGGCAACGGGTGGACTCGGCCACGGCCTCGTCGGTTGAGTACGGGATCTCGTACTCGACGTAGTTGTGGTTGCGCTGCTCGGCCTCGAGCGCCTTGAGCCTGTACCGCGCCTCCTTGACCTCGCCCGTGAACGGCACGATCGAGAGGAACTCGGGCTGTGGCTCGGCCAGCGTCTGGCGCGTCCGGATCGCGGCCAGGTCGTTGCCCTTGAGGTATGCGTCCACCGCGTAGGCTGCCCGACGCCCCTCGGCGATTGCCTGGACCACCGTGGCCGCGCCGATCCGCACGTCGCCGCTGCCGAACACGCCTGGTCGGCCCGTCTCGAACGTGACGGCATCCGCGGTCAGCCGTCGGTTGCGGGTCTTGGTCACGCCCTCCGACCCGGGGCCGATCCAGTCCAGCTCGGGGCCCTGGCCAATCGCGAGCAGCACGCGATCGCAGTCGATCGCGAACTCGGTCCCCGGGGCCGGCTCCGGCCGGCGGCGACCCGAGGCGTCAGGCTCGCCCAGCTTCATCCGGATGAACTCGACGCCGGTGACCTTGCCCGTCTTCTCGTGGGTGATCACGCGCGTCGGTCCGGCCTGGAAGATGGCCGTGACGCCCTCCTCCATTGCCTCGTGGACCTCGCTCGCCGCCGGCATGTCCTTCATGTCCCGGCGGTACACGAGGGTGACCTCGCCGGCCCCCTGGCGGACGGAGGTCCGGCTGCAGTCCATCGCCGTGAACCCGCCGCCGATCACGACCACACGGCTGTCCGCGTGACCCGGATACGGCAGGCCCAGCGTCGCGGTGCGCAGGTATTCCAGGCCGTCGATGACGCCGTCTGCATCCTCGTTGGGGATCCCCAGCTTGTTGGTGTCGTAGCAGCCGATGGCGATCACGGTCGAGTCGAAGCCCTGGTTCAGGAGATCGTCGAGCGAGAAGTCCTTGCCCAGCTCCTTGTTGCACTCGAGCTTGGCGCCGAGGCGCCACACGGCCTCGTACTCGGCCTCCAGCACCTCGACCTTGGGCAGCCGGTACTGCGGGATCCCGTACCGCAGCATCCCGCCCGGGGCCGGGTCGCGCTCGAACACCGTGACCTCGTGGCCGGCGAGCAGCAGATAGTAGGCGGCGGCCATCCCGGCCGGGCCCGAGCCGATGACGGCGACCCGCCGGCCCGACGGTGCCTGGCGCTCGAACGGCAGCGGCGGATCGACGCCCTCGTCGAGCATCGCCTTGAGCACCTGGTCGCCGGCGTAGCGGTGACTGTCGCGGATCGCGATCGCCTCGTCGACCTCGTCGCGCCGGCAGTGCTCCTCGCACGGCGCGGGGCAAACGCGTCCGAGGACCGAGGGGAACGGGATCGTGCGCTTGAAGATGCGTGCACTCTCGCGCCAGTCGGCCTCCGCGTTGGCCTTGAGGAAGCCGGGGATGTCGATGTGGCTCGGGCACTTGTTCTGGCACGGCGGCAGGCAGTAGGCGTTGTGGTCGCTGAAGATCAGCTCGAGGTTGGTCCGCCGCAGCCGCCGCAGCTCGTCGGTCTGGGTCTGGACCTTCATGTCCGCCTGGGCCAGCCGCGAGCACGAGATCGGCTGCGTCTCCTCGCCCTCGACCTCGACCACGCACATCCGGCAGGCACCGAAGCCCGGCAGCTTTGGCTCGTAGCACAGGGTGGGGATCTCGATGCCGTTGTCGCGGCAGACCTCGAGGATGGTCTGACCCTCGAACCCCTCCACCACGCGCCCGTCCACCTCGATCCGGATCGTGGGCGTGCTCTGCGGTCGCTGCGGGGACTGGGTGGTGATCAGCCGCTCGGCCAGGGTGTCGTCGCGAGGTGTGACGGTGTCGAGGCGGGCGGGCAGGTCAGGCCGCGACTCGCGACGGGGCTCGATGGGGATGTCGGGGCGCGTGATCAGATCAGCCATTGGCGGGTCCCTGGTCCACCGGCCCCGCGGCCACCGCGATGGGATGGCAGACGCCGGCGGGGCAGGAGCTGCGGAGGATGTGCTCGTCGAGCTCGCCACGGAAGTATCGCATCGCGCTCGTGAACGGCAGGGTCGCCAGGCGCTCGTGGTCGCACAGGCCGCTGGCGGCGACGTCATGCGCCAGGTCTTCGAGCAGGGTCAGGTCGGTCGGATTGGGGCGCCCGCCGGTCATCCGCTCTCCGATCTCATACAGCCGCCGGAGACCGATCCTGCAGGGGATCGACTTGCCGCAGGCCTGATCGGCGGAGAAGCGGGTGAGCAGCCGGGCGAGATCCACCACGCACGCCCGGTCGTCCGCGACCACGATCGAGCCTGAGCCGACGTGCGCCCCGGCCGCGCGCAGGGCGTCGAACGCGTACGGCGTATCGAGCAGATCCGGGGGCAGCAGCCCGCCGGTGGGGCCTCCCACGAGGATCGCCTTGAGCTTTCGGCTGCCGGTGCCACCAACCAGCTCGACCAGCTCGCGCAGCGGGGTGCCCAACGGGACCTCGGCGATGCCTGCCCCCTCGGGGCCGCGCAGCTGCACGAGGGCCGTTCCCGGGCTCTCGGGCGCGCCGATCGCGGTGAACGACGAGACGCCCTCGCGCAGGAGCCACGGGACGGCGGCCAGGGTCTGGACGTTGTTGACCACGGTGGGCTGTCCGAACAGGCCACGCTCGGCAGGATACGGCGGCCGCTGCTCGGGCTGGCCGCGCTTGCCCTCGAGCGCCTTGAGCAGCACCGTCTCCTCGCCCAGCATGTAGGCGCCCTGGACAGGCCGGACGGTGACGGTCACCCGGTGGCCGGAGCCGAGCACATCGTCGCCCACAAAGCCGGCTTCCTGTGCGGCACCGACGGCGCCCTCGAGCAGCATGATCAACGCGGGGTCGTCGGCTCGGACCGCGAGGATCGCCTCGGTGGCGCCTACGGCGAACGCGGCGATCGCGATCCCCTCGAGCACGGCCCAGGGGTCGGCGGCCATGAGCGCCGCGTCGGTGCGGACCGCCGGGTCGGCGCCGTAGCCGTTGGCCACCACGTACCGCTGATCGGTGGCCCGCGATGCCGCCGCTCGCCACTTGTCGCCGGTGGGATAGCCGGCGCCGCCGCGCCCGCGCAGACCCGACGAGGCGACGGTGGCGATGGTGCCCGTGCCACCCAGGTCGCGGACCGCCGTCCGGAGGCCCTCGAACGCCCCGGCGTGGACCGCGGCGTCGAGGTCTGAGGGGTCCTTCGCGAGGGCGTCGGCTCGACCGGTCAGGACCGCCGGCCATCCGCGCGGCGTCGTGAGGAAGGCCGCCATCAGCTGGCCGCTCCGACGTGCCCGGTGTCCGAGGCGCCGTAGCCGAGGGAGGCGCCGAGGGCGTCGCGGAATGCCGCCTCGGCGGCGCGGTGGGCCTCGCCCGCTGGTGGGGCGGTCGTGACGCTGGGCGGCTCGAACCGCAGGTGCCGGTAGTAGGTCGCGGTGCCGTAGATCATCGCGTACCAGGCGCCCGTGATCCGCGAGATGTGCTTCAGCGCGCCGACCGGCAGGTAGCCGTATTCGGCTTGCGTCTCCTCGAGGATCGCGAGCATCGCCCTGGGGTCGTAGTCGTGGCGCTCGAGGATCGCGTCGAGGGCAACCGTGTCCAGCGCATCGAAGCGGGTGAACGCCGGGTCCGCCACGGGTCGTCCCGAGCGGCGTGTCGCCGACTCCTCGCGCCGCTCGCCGTAGGTCTCGGGCGGACCCCAGTGGACATGGAACCGACCCTTGGTATCGATCCCGCCCATGTCGATGCACTCGATCGGGCAGGCCTGGGCGCACTGGAAGCAGGTCTCGCATTTGAGCGTGCCGTACTCGTCGTACAGCAGCTGGAGGCGGCCGCGGTACTTGGGCGCGATGTCGGCCGGCGCCTCCGGCCACATGATCGTCGCCTTGGGCTCGAAGAATCGCCGCAGGGTCAGGCCCATGCCGCGGACGATGCCCATGCCGGGGATGAAGCTCATCGGGCGCTCACAGCGACTTCACGACGATGATGGCGGCGGCGGTGGCGAACAGGTTCAGCAGCGACGCCGGCAGCAGCCACTTCCAGGCGAATCCCATCAGTTGATCGATCCGGACCCGCGGCAGGGTGCCGCGCATCCACACGAACACGAACACGAACGCGAACGCCTTGGCCATGAACCACAGCAGGCCGGCGACCCAGTCGAGCCCGATGTACGCGATCAGGAACAGCACGCCGCCCGCGACGACGCTGAACGCGATGAAGCCAAGCAGCAGCGCCTGCCAGGCGGGCTTCGAGGTGCGGAGCAGGTAGAACGGCGCCGCGAACAGCAGCGTCAGCGCGACCGGGACCGCGACCAGCAGGATCAGCAGGCCGATGCCGAGCGAGCCAGGATCCAGCGCGACGGTGACCGGCTGGAGGCTGGTCCCGACGTTGGCGTTCAGCCACGCCATCAGCCCGTTGATGTCGACCGGGGCGTTCCAGGCGCCGAAGTAGAAGGTCGTGATCAGTGCCGAGACGATGAACACGTTGACGTACTCGGCGAAGAACAGGAAGCCGAACCGCATGCCCGAGTACTCGGTCGCAAAGCCGGCCACGATCTCGGAGTCAGCCTCGGTCAGGTCGAACGGCGTCCGATTGGCCTCCGCGGTCGCGGCGATGAAGAAGATCAGGGCGCCCATCGGCTGGCGGAACACGTACCAGTCCCACAACCAGCCGGATTGCTGCAAGGCCAGCTGGTACACGCTCATCGTGCCGGCGAGGAGGATCAGGCCCACCACCGATAACGTCAGCGGGATCTCGTAGCTGATCACCTGGGCCGCGGAGCGCAGGCCGCCCAGCAACGAGTACTTGTTGAAGCTCGACCAACCTGCGGCCAGCAGCCCGACCACGGTCATGCCGCCGACCGCGAACAGGTACAGCAGGCCCACGTTGAGGTCCTGCCCGACGAGACCCGGGCCGAACGGGATGACCATGAACGTCATCACCGCGGTCAGGAACACGACCACGGGCGCCCAGGTGAACACCAGCCGGTCCGCGCCGGTCGGCGTGAAGTCCTCCTTGGTGAGGACCTTGAGGCCGTGGACCACGGACATCGCAGCACCCGCCGGCAGGATCCGGTTGGGTCCCCGCCGGAGGTTCATGAACGCGATGACCTTGAGCTCCATGTAGATGATGATGAACGCGGCGGGGATGCTGAACAGGAGGACCCCCGTCACCGCGACCACGAACCGAACGATGTCGATGTTGGCGGCCAGGAGGTCGACCAGCCAGGGGCCGATGAACAGGGCGATCAGCACGGTCAGGATCGGCCCGACCACGATCACCAGGAACAGCAGGGGCACGAGGATCCGGCCCAGCAGCGTCATGTTGCCCCAGGCCCGGCTGATCGCGGTCATCGCCCCATCCCGTGACGGTCCCCGGGCGAGGCGAGCCGAAGGCGCCGGCAGGCCGTCGAGCAGGCGCGCTCGACCGTGCGCGAGCGAGGAGGCGCGGAGGGCAACGCCCGGATCGCCCGCTTCGGCAGCGTCACTTGTCGACGCCTCCCATCACCGGGTCCAGCGACGCCATGACGGCCATCGTGTCGGCGATCAGGTTGCCCTTCATCAGCTGGCCCACCAGCTGGAGGTGGACGAACGACGGATCGTGGATCTTCATCCGGAACGGCTGGTCGGTGCCATCGGAGATCGCATAGGTGCCGTACAGGCCGCGCGGCCCCTCGATCGCCGCCCAGGCGCGACCGGGCCGCGGTCGGAGCAGGCGCGGCAGCTTGGCCATGACCGGGCCGTCGGGCATGTTGTGCAGGCACTGGTCGATGATCCGCAGGCTCTGCTTGACCTCGTCGACGCGGAGCAGGTAGCGATCGAGGGAGTCGCCGCCGCGGCCGTGGCCGCGCGTCGGGATGTCGAACTCCAGCTCCGGATAGACCGAGTACGGATGCGCTCGGCGTACGTCGTACGGCACGCCCGACGCCCGCAGATTGGGCCCGGTGACCGCCATCCGGAACGCGGTGTCGCGATCGAGCACCCCGATCCCGCGCATCCGGCGGACGAAGATCTCGTTCTCGTTGAGCAGCTGGGTGTTGGCCTCGTGCTGGGCCGTCGCCCGGCTCATCCAGTCGCCCAGGCGGGACATGAACTCGTGGTTGAGGTCGCCGTTGACGCCGCCGATCCGGAAGTAGTTGAACAGCAGCTTCTGGCCCGTGACGGCGGCCAGCATGTCGACGATCTCGTCGCGCTCGATGAAGCTGTACAGGATCGGCGTCAGGCCGCCCAGGTCGAGCGCCATCCAGCCCATGAACAGCGCGTGGCTGGCGATCCGGTTGAGCTCGCCGGTCAGCACCCGGATGTACTCGGCGCGCCGTGGGACCTGGACGTCGAGCAACTGCTCGAACGCCATCACCGGCGACCACTCGCAGAACAGCGAGCTCACGTATTCGAGCGGATCGACGTGGCTGATGATGTGGTGGAAGTCCGAGTTCTCGCACAGCTTCTCGACGCCCCGGTGCAGGTATCCGAGCACCGGGTCGAGATCCACGACGCTCTCGCCGTTGATCTTGAGCACGACGCGCAGCACGCCGTGCGTGGACGGGTGCTGGGGGCCCATGTTGAGGAACATCTCGCCGTCCCGAAGGGAGTAGAACTCGGCCTCCCGCTCGGTGCGCGGCGGATACGGCGGAACCGTCTCGAACTGCCCGATCTGGTCGTCGAGCAGGATCCGGGGATCGTCGGCGGACGGATGCTGATGAGGGGTGGTGGACGCGGTCATCTCAGGCTTTCACGGTTCGGCGGACCACCGACGGCGTCGCCTGCGACGGCGCCTGGGTCTGCTCCATGTGGCGAACGCCACCGCCCGGCGAGCGGGCGGAATTGTCGGCCAGGTAGAAGTCCTTGCGCAGCGGGAAGCTCGTGTAGTCGGGGGGCATGTAGATGCGGCGCAGGTCGCGGTTGCCCTCGAAGATGATCCCGAACATGTCGTAGGTCTCGCGCTCCATCCACTCGGCACCGGGCCACAGGCCGGTGAGCGAGGGTGCGCGCGGGTCGTCGCGCGGCATTCCGTCCGCGATCACCCGGAGCCAGTCCGGGGTCGTTGCCGACCACAGGTGGTAGACGACCTGCATCTGCGTGCCGGTGTCGACGCCGGCGAGGTCGACGAGGATCTCGAATCCGAGCTCGGGATCGTCGTGCAACGTGCGCATCACTTCGGGCACGTCGGCCGGCAGGATGCGGATCTCCGTCTGGTCGTGCCGCTGGCGGACCGGACCGGTCAGCTGCCCGGCGAACCTGGCCTCGAGCCGCTTGCGAAGCGCGCGGTCCACCTACACGTCCTCCGGGACGCTCGGGCCGATCGGGCGCTCCGGCCAGTGGCCCCGGCGCTCCTTGACCAGCTGGCCGAGCTTCATCATCCCGTAGATGAGTCCCTCGGGCCGCGGCGGGCAGCCGGGTACGTAGACGTCAACGGGCATGACCCGGTCGATGCCCTCGATCGTCGAGTAGCTCCGCTTGTACCGGCCGCCCGAGCACGTGCAGTCGCCCATCGCGACGCACCACTTGGGCTCCGGCATCTGTTCCCACAGACGAACCAGCGGACCGGCCATCTTGGTCGTCAGGGTGCCCGCGACGATGAGCACGTCCGCCTGTCGTGGCGAGGCGCGGAACGGGAACATCCCCCAGCGATCCATGTCGTTCTTCGAGGTCGCGGCCGACATCATCTCGATGGCGCAGCAGGCGAGACCCGACAGCAGCGGCCACAGGCTGTTCATCCGGATCAGGTCGATGATCAGGTCGGCCTTGGTGGGGATGACCTCGAGCTGGCCCCAGCGCGCCGTGTCGCTGAGCACGAGATCGGAGCCCTCGAGGTTGCGCAGATGGGTGTACGGCGATGCGTCCTCGCCCCCGTAGGCGTCGGGTCGGACCGAGGTCCACAGCGTGTTGGGCACGACGATCGGCTGTGCGACGTCGCGCTCGGCCGACGCCACCAGCGACGAGCCACTCCCGCCGGATCTCGCCGCCGCCTGGGGATCGTCGTCCGGCTGGACGCCCAGGCCCCGGACGTCGTCCGGGCCGTCGGAGGTCATCGCCACGTGAGCACGCCCTTGCGCCAGGCGTAGGCGAGCCCGAACAGCAGAACGCCGACGAAGATCAGCATGCTGACGAGCCCACCGAGCAACAGATCCTGGAACACCAGGGCCCACAGGTAGATGAACACGACCTCGATATCGAAGGCCACGAACATCAGCGCGTAGATGTAGTAGGAGATGCCGAACCGTGCGTGGGTGTCGCCGTAGGTGTCGATGCCTGACTCGTACGGATAGCCCTTGTGCTGGTCGCCGCGCACGCGGTGGGAGATCAGCCATGCGAGCCCGATCGTCAGGAACACGAACGAGACGCCCGCGAAGGCGAACCCGACGACGTACCAGATCTGGGTCACGTAGTCCTCGGTGCCGGGCGGCGCCGCCGGAGTGTTGACGGCATCGCTCGCGATGGATGGCAATTCGGTACCCGGGCCACACCGGCCGGGTCCTCGCATTCTAGCAGCGGCGCCCGTCGCACGGCCGTGCCCGGCGCCTCGTAAAGAGGCCGGCGAGGGGGGCGGCGAGGTGCGTCAGCGAGGTGCGTCAGCCGGACCGCGCGAGCCGCCGGAGGCCTGCCAGCTCCGTCCCCGTCGGCAGGCCGCGGCTGAAGGCGAGGACGCGGAAGCCGCCCATGGCGCGTGGGTCGAGGAGACGGGCCAGGGCCGATCGCAGCCGAAGCGCGTCCTCGAGCGAGGCACCGGGCCGGCGCAGGAAGGACGTCGCCAGCGCTCCCGTGCCGACCGACGCGAGCAGCTCGGCCTGGGTGGTCTCGCCCACCGGATCGAGGCCGGCGCTCGCCGCCGCGGACCGCACGGCCGTGAGGTCCACGGTGGCCGTGAGGTCCTGGCGACCCACATGGCGGTACGGATCCGCCCCCACGGCCTGTCCGGCGAACGCGCGCAGCGTCCCATCGCGGCGCTCCGGCGCATGGAGCACCGCGGGCTCCATGGCGTAGTCGACGAGGACCACGATCCCGGCCGCCAGGTGACGCGTGGCCCCGATGAGCCAGTCATCGAGGGCCAGGCAGACCTCGCTCGTCTGCCCGTCCTCCAGGGTGATCCCCTCCGCGGCCAGCCGACCCGCCAGCGCCGCGGTCGTGGGCTCGGCCTCGACCTGGACGAACTCCCCGTCCCGATCGACGCCAACGAGCAGCTCGTGGACACCGGCCGCGCGGCCGATCACCCGATGGACCGGGAGCGCGTCGAGGACCTCGTTGGCGACGACGGCTCCCGTCTCCGCGGCATCGGGTCCAGGACCCTCCGCGACGAGATACCGCCCCAGGTCGGCTGCTTCGAGGCGAGCGGTGAGGGCGTCGAGCCGGCGGGGCTCGATCTCGACCGGGCGGTAGCGAATGACCTCGGCCAGCGGCGAGCGCAGGTCGCGGAGGCCGGCCAACAGACCCTCGGCGAGCGCGCCGGTCCCGGCCCCCGGCTCCGAGACGACGAATGCGCCCGGGAGACCCATCGCGGTCCAGGCCTGCTCGAGCAGCTGCCCGATCGCGGCCCCGAAGATCGGGTGGGCTTCAGGGGCGGTCAGGAAGTCGCCGGCCATACCCGGACCCGGCCTGTCGCGCCGGTAGTAGCCGTGTCCGGGCTCGTACAGCGCGCGCTCCATGAACCGCGCGAACGTGATCGGGCCGTCGGTCGCGATCTCGGTGCGGATCGCCGCGGCAAGCTCGGCATCCTCGCCCACCTCCGCGGGATCCGGGAGGATCTCGCGGCGCACGCCCACCTCGATGGACTCGAGGCTTCCGGGCACGTCTTCAGCACCGCGCGCTCCCCGGGGCTCGTCCATCCCTTGATCCTACGGGACGCTACCGGGATCGAAGCGCCAGCCGGACCCCCGGCCCGACGAGGCTGTGCCCGCCGAGCACGATCGGGATCGAAGCCTCTGCCGCCGCCGCCGCCAGCGTCCGGAGCCAGGAGTCCCGGACGCGATCCGGCAGGAGCAGGTCGCTCGCGAAGCGGTCCTCTGGGGGCGGCCACCGCCGCTCGACGTCGCCGAGCCGGTGGGCGAGCAGCACGCGCGAGTCGATGAGCGCGCCATCGGCGAGGGCGGCCACGTGCCGCCCGAGGCTTGCCGGCCCATCGCGGTCCAGCAGCTCGCCGAGGACGCTCCGCGGCGGCCGCCGGTTCGGTCTGCCGAACAGCGACGCGGCCGCCGCCGTTCGGAGGCCACGCTCCTCCACCAGGGCACGGGTCCGGGATCGTGTCCGTCGCTCGAGCCAGCGCAGGTCCGTCGCCGATGTGCGCCCGGCGACGAGCAACTCGGCGGCGGGGTCGGCCGCCAGCTCGCGCAGCGCGGCCAGGCGGGTTCGCACCGCTGCGGTATCGGTATCCGACGGCCCCGGGATCATGGGTGGCTGGCCTGGACGCGGGTACCGCCCCAACGCGCCTTCGAGCAGCAGCAGGTCGAGCGGCGTGTCGACGTCGACGGCCAGCCTGCGCCGTGCCGCCAGATCCCGCACCGGGACGCCGGCCACCTCGGCCAGCCATCGCGGCAGCGCGTTGTCGGAAGTGAGGTCGGGCAGGTCCCGGAGCGTCTCGCGCGCGCACGCGATCGCGATCGCGTCGGCCGAGTAGCGCTGGTTCGCCAACGCCTGGGGGACACTGGCGCCGGCGGTCTCGACGAGGTCACGCCGGTCCGCCGCCGTCGCCAGCGGCACGGAGCCTGAACCAAGCACCACGAGGCCATCGGGCGCGAGCTCGGCGAGCAGACGCCGGAGGCGGGCGCCGAGGGGAGTATCGTCGGGCGGCTCGCGGCGAACGACGACACGGTCCGCGCCGGCGGCCAGAAACGCCTCCCGGTGCCGTTCGGCGAGCGCCGTGCGGGCGACGTCGAGGACACGCTCCAGCGGACCGGCGTCGGGGGTGACCGACGGGGCGAGCACGAGCACGGTCACGGTGGGCATCGAGCCCGAGTCTAGAGGGGTGGAGGGACCTGGTCGATGGGACGGGTGCGGGCCTACGTGGGGCTCGGTGCGAACCTGGGCGAAGCCGCCTCGACCCTGGCCGCGGCGATCGGTGCGCTTGCTGCCCTGCCCGGCGTCCGGCTGCGCCGGGTATCGCGCCTGTACGCCACGGCCCCGGTCGGGGTCCTCGACCAGCCGGAGTTCCGAAACGCGGTCGTCGCGCTGGACGTGCCGGCCGGACCCGACCCGGAGACAGGCGCCGTCGCGCTCCTCGTCGCGCTCAAGGAGATCGAGCGGGCGTTCGGCCGTCGGACGCGCGAACGCTGGGGACCGCGCGAGGTCGACCTCGACCTGCTGGTCTTCGGGCGCCATCCCGTCCGGGTGCTCCGTCCGCCGGACGGTCGCAGCGCCGATCCGGCGAAGGCGGCAATGCCGCTGGTCGTTCCCCATGTGGAGGCACCCAACAGGCTGTTCGTGCTGGCGCCGCTGTCGGACCTGGCGCCCGGCCTCGTGCCTCCGGGCTGGAACGAGACGGTAGCCACGGCGGCAGCCAGGCGGCGCGCCGTGGAAGGCGCGGACTCGGCCCGTGCGGTCGCGACCTGGGACGGCCGCCGATGGCGACCACGCATCGAACCCGTCAGCGGGACCCGAGGCACCGCGCCGCCGGGGTGACCTCACGGACCAACCGTCGGTCCGGCCCAGCCGGCAGGCGGCAGCGCCATACGCGACGCGACGACCTCTCTCCTACAGGCGGACGGCCGGCGGGCGCTCGCGATCGAACATGTGGACGGTGTCCACGAACCGGACCTGCTTGGTCTGGTAGGCCATCACGAGGGAATGCGTCCGTGCGCCGCCACCGAAGAACCTGACCCCCTGCAGCAGCTCGCCACCGGTGACACCCGTGGCCGCGAACACGAGCTGCTCGCCGCCCGCGAGGTCCTCGGTCCGATACACCCGGTCCTCGTCCGCGTGACCGAGCATCGACCTTGCCCGCTCCCGGTCCTCGTCGCTGCGGAACCGGAACCGCGCCTGGATCTCACCGCCCAGGCAGCGCAGCGCCGCCGCCGTGATCACGCCCTCGGGGGCGCCTCCGATGCCCATCACCGCATGCACGCCGGTGCCCTGGACCGCGCACGAGATTGCGGCCGAGACGTCGCCGTCGGAGATGAGCTTGATCCGGGCTCCGGTCGTGCGGACCTCGGCGATCAGGTCCTCGTGGCGAGGCCGATCGAGGATGATCACGGTGATGTCGGACACCTTCCGGCGGAGGGCCTCGGCGATCCGATGCGCGTTCTCGGCGGCCGGCCGGCGGATGTCGACGCAGCCGGCGGCGACCGGGCCCACGGCCAGCTTCTCGAGGTAGGTGTCAGGCGCATGGGTGAGGCCACCGGTCTCCGACGCGGCCAGGACGGTGAGCGCCCCGGCCTGGCCGGTGGCCACCAGGTTCGTTCCCTCGAGCGGGTCCACGGCGATGTCCACGGCAGCTACGGCCCCGTCTCCGTGGCGACCGACCTGCTCGCCGATGTACAGCATCGGAGCGTCGTCGCGCTCGCCCTCGCCGATGACGATGGTGCCCGCCAGGTCGGTCTCGTCCATCGTCCGACGCATGGCCTCGGTGGCGGCGTGGTCCGCCTCGTCCCGGGCGCCCCTGCCCATGAACCGGGCGGACGCGATCGCGGCCGCCTCGGTGACCCGGACCATCTCGAGCGCCAGGAGCTGTTCCATCGAGTCCTCCCGGGGAGCGCTGGAGGGCGCACCGCCTCAGTGGCGGAAGTGGCGCCGGCCTGTGAACACCATCGCGAGGTGATGCCGATCCGCGACCTCGATCGCCATCTCATCACGGATCGAGCCCCCGGGCTGGATGACCGCCGTCACCCCCGCGTTGGCCGCGATCTGAATGCCGTCCGGGAACGGGAAGTAGGCGTCCGACGCCATCACCGCGAGCTTCGCGCGACCGCCGGCCCGCCGGAGCGCGATGTCCACCGACACGTTGCGGCTGCCCTGGGCCGCCCCGATACCAACGGTCGCGCCGTTCCGGGCGAGCACGATGGCGTTGGACCGGACGTGGCTGACCGCGCGCCAGGCAAACAGCAGGTCGGTGAGCTCGCCCAGCGTCGGATGGCGGCGGGTGACGACCTGCAGCTGTCCGCGATCGAGATCGACGACGTCGAGCGCCTCGACTAGCAGCCCGCCCCCGACCCGTTTGAAGTCGAGGTTCGCGATGCCGTAGTCGCGCATGCCGTCGGTGGGCGATGCGGGCACGTCGAGCAGCTCCAGCCCGGGCCTGGCGCGCAGCAGGCCCAGCGCGGCCTCGGAGAAGCCGGGGGCGATGACGGCCTCGTATGAGTTCGCGGCGATCTCGCGGGCGGTCGCACCGTCGAGCTCGCGGTTGACGCCCACGATGCCGCCGAACGAGGCGACGGGGTCGGTCTCGAGCGCCCGTCGGTATGCCTCGACCAGCTCTTCGCTCGAGGCGATGCCGACCGGATCGGTGTGCTTGGTGATGACCACGGTCGGCGCCGTGTAGTCGGCGGCGATCCGATAAGCGGCGTCGAGGTCGAGCAGGTTGTTGAAGGTGGGCGGCTCGCCGTGGAGCTGCGACGCGTCGGCGAGCGAGCCGGATCGGTGGGTGGTCTCGCGATAGAACGCCGCGCGCTGATGCGGGTTCTCGCCGTACGGCAGGTCCGCGACCTTCTCGAGGACCATGGCCAGCCGCTGGGGATAAGCGTTGCCCGAGATCTGGTTTAGATATGCGGCGATCTCCGCGTAATAGGCCGCCACGGCACCGAACGCGTCGGCAGCGAGGTGATAGCGGGTCTCGGCCGACACCTGGCCCAGCGACCGCATCTCGGCGAGCACCGCCGGGTAGTGCGACGGGTCGCAGACGGCGGACACGCCGGCTGCATTCCGGGCCGCCGCGCTGAGCAGGGCGGCGCCGGCGATGTCGATCATCTCGATCGCCTGGTCGATGCCGATGTGGCCGCGACCGACCTCGGGTGCGAACGGCTTGACGTTGACGACGACCAGGTCGATCAGATCGAGCCCGTGCTCGGCGAGCTGCTCCAGCTGCTCCGCGCGATCGCGGCGGGCGAGGATGCCGGCGTAGATCGCGGGGTGGAACGTCCGCACCTGGCCGCCGACCAGCGGCGGTACCGACGTGAGGTCGGACACGGACGCCACCGCGATTCCATCGGAGGCGAGGTGATCGCGCGTTCCGTCGGTCGCATACAGCTCGACGCCCAGGCCCTGAAGCTCGCGGGCGAAGCTCGAGATCCCGTCGCGATTGGCGACCGAGAGCAGCGCACGCACCTGCGCGGTTCCTCCTCCGGCGTTCGGTCCCGGCGCACCGTTCGGGCTGAGGTCTTGGACCAGGTGACTCCGGCGGCTCCCGGGCGGGCACGTTCAGGCGCCGAGTATAGCGTGGGGCCGTGGCATACTCGGACGGCTCATCGGCTGCGGCAACGGACTCGATCCATCGTCGTCGCACCCATCCGCCGACTCGGAGATGACACGCGTGAGCCTGTGGCCCTGGGAGTACCTCTTCAAGCCATACAACCAAGCCAACTTCCCGGACCTCTGGATGCCGCTGTGGGTGGCCTCGCTGCTGGGTCTCATCGTGACGGTCGTCGTGTACAACGTCCGCACGCGCCAGCTCCACCGGCACAGCATCTACCTCCAGATGTACGAGTGGCTGCTTTGGACCGGTGTCGTCACCTTCGGGCTGATGATGGTCTACGTGGTGTTCTCGTTCGACTGGATCATCGTGCTATCGACGATCGTGATCGGGCTGGGGATGATGATCTGGACCCGGTTCATCCGGTTCCCGCCCTTCTTCCGGTCGTACGAGCGGCAGCTGGCCAAGCAGCGCTACTTCTCGCGCGAGCGCTACTCGCGACCGGAGTCGACCATCCGGTCTCGAACGTCGCGGCGCCGCCGGCGGCGCTGAGGGGCGGCCCCGGGTGCCGATCGACCTCCGGCGGTTCGGGGTTGGGCATCGGCGCCCCGACGGGCCACCGGGCACGACGGGGATCGAGGCCCAGGTCATCGAGGGCGGTCCGTCCGGGGTCGTCGCGGAGCTCGCATTCGGGCGGCGGGCGCGGATCACGCCCCACAGCAACCCAAACTGGACCTACTTCCTGGTCATCGAGGGCGGCGGCTGGGTGGGGGTGGGTGACGAGCGCAGCCGCGTCCAGGCGGGCGAGGCCGCCGTGTGGCCCCCGGACGTCCTGCACGCCGCATGGACCGACGGCTCGCCGATGCGGGCGATCGTGGTCGAGTTCGCGCGACCGGTGGTCGCGCTGCCGGCGGTGGACGGAGGCGCCGTCGAGATCGGACCTGGCGATGCCGACACACGCCGGGCACCCCGTGGCGAGGGACGGCTCGCCCCGCGTCCGGTGCGCTCGGCCGGCGGGGATCCGGGGCCGGCTGCAGTCGAGGGCGAACCCCGGTGATCGGGTCGACGACAGCGCGTCGCAGGTACCGGATCCTGCACCTGTCGGACACGCACATGACCGCCACCGGGTTCGACGAGGATGGTGTCGACGCCGCGGGCTCGCTGCGGCGAATGCTCAGGGACGTCCAGTGGGTCGAATTGCTGGACGCCATCGTCGTGAGCGGGGACGTCGCCGACGACGGCTCGCAGGCCGGATGCTCGGCGGTGCTCGCCCAGGTCGGCGCCCTCGCCCGGGTGCGCGAGGTTCCGCACATCTACTCGACCGGCAACCACGACGACCGTGGCAGCTTCGCCGCGGTGCTCGGCTCGGGTCACCGCTCTGCCGATGGCGACGACATCGGCACGGTCATGGACGGATCCGGGGAGCGGGCGGCCGTCAGCTTCGTCGACGGACTCCGGATCATCACCCTCGATAGCCTGGTCCCGGGCGCGATCCACGGGCAGTTCAGCGCCGCCCAGCTGGCCTGGCTGCGCTCGGTCCTCGACGCGCCCGCGCCCGACGGCACGATCCTCGTCTTCCATCATCCGCCGCTCTATCTGTCGAGCCACCCGTTCCGGGACCACGCGCTCCGAGACCCCGAGGCGCTCGGCGATGCGCTGGCGGGAACGGACGTCGTCGCCATCCTGTGCGGTCACCTGCACACGCAGGTCACCGGCATGCTGGCGGGCATCCCCGTCATCGCCACGCCCGGCGTCCTCAATTGGGTGGATGGGACGGTGCCCAACCACCTGGTGCGAGGCGTGCTCGGGGCGGGCGCGACGGTCGTCGACCTCGGCGGGCCGGGCACACCGATGAGCCACGTGCTCCACGCGCAGGACCCGCGCGCGGGACGCCAGGCCTGGCTATCTGTACGACCTGGAGACGCGCCGCTTCCTGGAGAAGGACGCCGAGCTGGGCTGACCCGCAACACGAGCACGCGGCCGACCGCGATGGAACGCGCCGCGTTCACTCCTCCACGTCAGCTGGTTGGGCTCGGATCGATTGGTGCTGCCCGGATTCACCCATGAGATGCCCGTGCTGGTCCAGTTCCACGTCCACGATGCCGACTGCACCGCCGCTGACCGCCAGCTCAAGGTCGTCGTCGACCGGGCGATGCAATACGGGGCGTCCAGGATCGCGCCACCCTTCCTCGCGGCGCCTATGCTGCTCCCGGCACAGGCTGGGCCGCGCGCGCTGATCGACGGTCAGCCGCACGAGACCGACATGACCTGGGAACGGGCCGTGCGCTTCGCCACCGCGGACGGCCTTGAGACCTGGACCGAATACCTCGACTACGTGGACGGGGCGGTCCATGGCGGCCGTTAGGTTCGGTCGAGTGGTCGTAGCTTGATCACCGCCGCGCGAGCCAGGCGCCCAGGCCGCCGAGCACGCGCGCGGTCATCCCCCACACCGCGAGACCCTCGATCGGGTAGGCGGCGTAGCGGACCCGCAGGCCGCGGATATCGCGCTCCACAAGCTGCACCGGGGCGCCGGGCAGGAACGAGGACACGGGCGGCTCGAGGATCGCGGCCACCTCGGTGGGCTGGGGCGCCAGCAGCGGGCGCCGCTCGGCGATCGCGATCACCGGGGTCACCGCGTAGTTGCTTACCGGGATCCAGTGGATCGGGAGACTGCCGAGCACGCGGACGCCGGCGGACACCGGATCGAGACCGACCTCCTCGGCAGCCTCGCGCAGCGCGGTCGCGGCGGCACCGGCATCGCCCGGCTCGGCCCGGCCACCCGGGAATGAGACCTCGCCCGAGTGATGCCCACCCCGGTCGGCACGCTCCATTAGCACGATGCGGGCGACGCCGTCCCCGTCCGGGTAGAGCAGGACGAGCACCGCAGCCGGCTGCGAAGACGTCGAAGCCGCCTCGTCCCACGGCGGCCGCACGCGTGGCTCACCCGTCTCGACCAGGACCGGCATCATCTCGGGCGGGCCGTCGGGCAGCACGTCCGGCAGGATCTCGAGCCGGCGGACAGCCGCATCGAACTCCATCGGTCGCGGCCGGCCCGGGCCGAGGCTAGTTGACCAGCTCGCCGCCGTCGTCCGGCCGCTTCGGCTCGTCGAGCGGCGGCAGCTCGAACGCGGACCGGCGCTTGCGCCCGCCCGCACCGGCCGTGACCTCCTCGGGCTCGGGCGCCGAGCGCGCATCGCGGCGGTCCGCGGCATCGGTGACCACGGTCGAGGTCTCGGTCGAGAACACCAGCGTGCCCGAAACCGGGTCGGCATCCGCGGTGACCTGGTCGCCCGGCTTGAACTTGCCCGACAGCAGCGCCCGCGCGAACGGGTTCTCGACCAGGCGCTGGATCGTCCGCTTGAGCGGGCGTGCCCCGAACGCCGGATCCGTGCCCTCGCGCACGATCAGCTGCCGCGCCGCCGGCGTCAGCTCGAGCTCGAGGTCGGTGCCCGCGATCCGCCCCTGGAGGTCCGCGACCTGGAGGTCCGCGATCGCCACCAGCTCGGCATCGGTCAGGGCGTGGAACACGATGACCTCGTCGATCCGGTTGAGGAACTCGGGCCGGAACGTGTCTCGCAGCTGGCCGGTGACCTGGCGCTTCATCGCCTCGTAACCGTCGCCGCCGGGCTGGCCGGCGAAGCCCTGGATCTGCTGGCTGCCGACGTTGCTGGTCATGATCACGACGGTGTTCTTGAAGTCGACCGTGCGTCCCTGTGAATTGGTCAGCCGGCCGTCGTCGAGCACCTGCAGGAGGACGTTGAACACGTCCGGGTGTGCCTTCTCGATCTCGTCGAGCAGGATCACCTGGTACGGCCGCCGCCGGACGGCCTCGGTCAGCTGGCCGCCCTCTTCGTAGCCCACGTAGCCGGGCGGGGCGCCGACCAGGCGCGAGACCGCGAACTTCTCCATGTACTCGCTCATGTCGATGCGGACCATCGCCTGCTCGTCGTCGAACAGGAACTGGGCCAGGGCGCGGGCGAGCTCCGTCTTGCCGACCCCGGTAGGCCCGAGGAACAGGAACGAGCCGATCGGGCGGCGCGGGTCCTTGAGCCCGGCCCGGGCGCGGCGCACGGCGTCCGAGACGGCGGCGATCGCTTCGTCCTGGCCGACCACCCGCTGGTGCAGCCGTTCCTCCATGTGGACCAGCTTCTCCAGCTCGCCCTCCATCAGGCGGGTGACCGGGATCCCGGTCCAGGAAGCGACGATCCCGGCGACGTCGTCGGCGGTGACCTCCTCCTTGAGCAACGCACCGGGCCCCTGGAGCGCGGCGATCGCCGCCTCCTGCTCGGCCATCCGGTCGGCGAGCTCGCGGGCCTTGCCGTACTTCAGCTCCGCTGCACGGCCGTAGTCAGCCTCACGCTCCGCCTGGTCGATCCTGACCTGCAGCTGCTCCTGCTCGGACTTGGTGGCGCGCAACGCGGCGATCGCCGACTTCTCGGCCTCCCAGCGCTGCTTCATCGCGCCGCCCTCCTCGGCGATCTCGGCCAGCTCCTTCTCGAGGGCCTCGAGGCGCGCCTTCGACGCGTCGTCGGTCTCCTTGCGCAGCGCCTCGCGCTCGATCTCGAGCTGGATCCGGCGCCGCTCGAGTTCATCCAGCTCGATCGGCATCGAGTCGATCTCCATCCGCAGCCGGGACGCGGCCTCGTCGACGAGGTCGATCGCCTTGTCGGGCAGGAAGCGCTCGGTGATGTAGCGGTTGGACAGCGTGGCGGCGGCGACCAGCGCGGAGTCCGTTATCCGAACCCCGTGGTGGACCTCGTACCGATCGCGCAGGCCGCGCAGGATCGAGATCGTCTCCTCGACCGTCGGCTGATCGACCACGACCGGCTGGAAGCGCCGCTCGAGGGCGGCATCCTTCTCGATGTGCTTGCGGTACTCGTCGAGGGTGGTCGCCCCGATGGTGTGGAGCTCGCCACGGGCCAGCATCGGCTTGAGCAGGTTGGAGGCGTCCATCGCGCCTTCGGCAGCTCCCGCGCCGACGACCGTGTGCAGCTCGTCGATGAACAGCACCACGCGGCCTTCGGAGTCCTTGATCTCCTTGAGCACGGCCTTGAGGCGCTCCTCGAACTCGCCGCGGAACTTGGAGCCGGCGATGATCGCGCCCAGATCGAGCGCGATCACGCGCTTGTCCTTGAGGGTCTCCGGGACATCGCCCCGGACGATGCGCTGGGCCAGGCCCTCGACGATCGCCGTCTTGCCCACTCCCGGCTCGCCGATCAGCACCGGGTTGTTCTTGGTCCGCCGGCTGAGCACCTGGATGACCCGCCTGATCTCCTCGTCGCGGCCGATGACCGGGTCGAGCTTGCCGGCCCGTGCCTCCGCAGTCAGATCACGCCCGTACTTCTCGAGCGCCTGGTAGGTGCCCTCCGGGTTGGGGTTGGTGACCCGCTGCCCGCCGCGCACGGTCTGGAGCGCGCCCAGGATCGCCTCGCGACCGGCGCCGTGGCGCTCCAGCAGCTGCTGGCCCTCGCCGCCCGCCTCGGCCACCGCAAGCAGCAGGTGCTCGGTCGAGGTGTACTCGTCGCCCAGGCGGCGCGCCTCGTCCTGTGCTCGCTCGATGATCTTCTTGGCCCGGGCGTCGAGCGTCAGCTGGCCGCCCTCGATGCTGGCGCGTCGGGCCAGCCCGGCAGCGATCTCGCCACGGAAGGCGGCAAGGTCGACGCCCAGTCGCCGAAGCGTCTCGGCGGGGATGCCGTCGTCGGGCTCGACGAGGGCGGACAGCAGGTGCTCCGCATCGAGCACGGGGCTGTGCAGCCGCTGGGCGAGCTGCTGGGCGGCGACGATGGCCTCCTGGGCCTTTTCGGTGAAGCGATCGAGCTGCATGGTTCGTGTTCTCGTGTGGCGGTGGGACGGCTGGTCGATGGATCAGGTGGTGGCCCGGGGATCGGGCTGGTCGATGAGGTCGAGGAAGCGGCGAGCGGCCTCCCTCGCGTCGTCGTCGACGGAGGTCGGCAGGACGACGCGGATCCTGACGTACAGGTCGCCCGCGTCGCCACCCTTCATCCGGGGCATGCCCTGGCCGGTCAGGCGGAACGTCCTGCCATTCTGGGTCCCGGGCGGAACGGTGAGCGCGATCCGGCCCTTGAGGGTCGCGACCCGCACCTCGCCGCCCAGCATCGCCTCGCGCAACGTGATGGGAAGCTCCCGCTCGAGGTCAGCGCCGCGGCGTGTGTAGACGGGGTGGGGCCGGACCCGGACCGAGACCACGACGTCCCGGCCGCCTGGGCCCTTGCCGCTCAGGCGGACGCGGCTGCCCGCATCGACGCCGCGCGGGATCGTGACCTCGTAGCGCTTGCCCTCGACCTCGACCACGCGCGTCGTACCGTGGAACGCCTCCTCGAGGGTCAGCTCGGTTGGTGCCTCGAGCTCGCTCCGCGCCCGCGATGACGGGCGCGCCCGGCCCTCCGACGTGGCTCCGCGCGTTCCGGCTGGCTGGTGCGTGGAGCCGTCGGTCTCGAGGCCCATCCCGGCCAGGATCTCCTCGAAGGTCGGCCCGGCTCCCGTTGCACCGCGGCCCCGTCCACTTCTCGCGCCCGCGCCGGCGCCGCTCGTTCCGGCGGCACTCGCGGACGCCCGACCCGACGAGGCTCCCGCAGTCGCGCCCGCGAAGAACGTCCGGAAGAAGTCGGAGAAGCCGCCGTCGCCCCCTCCGGACGTCCGGAACTCGTAACGGATGTTGCCAGCCTGTCCAGGTCCAGGGCCCGGGCCGCCGAAGTTGAACCCGGCGTACGGGCCCCCTGAGCCAAACGGATCGCCGGCGCTGCGACCGCCCCCGGTCCGCTGGAACTGGTCCCAGTTCGCGCCCAGCACGTCGTACTGCTTGCGCTTCTCGGGATCGGACAGCACCGCATGCGCCTCGTTCACGTCCTTGAACCGCTTCTCGGCGCCCTTGTCGTCGGGATTGCGGTCCGGATGGTGCTGGCGAGCCAGCTTGCGGAAGGCCTTCTTGATCTCGGCCTGAGAGGCGGTTCTGGGCACGCCCAGGATCCGGTAGTAGTCGCGGTACTCCACGGCTCAGGCCCCCCGGTGGGCAGCCGCAGACGGGGCGACCGTCACCGATCGCCCTGCCGGGCTGCGTTCCAGCCGAGCCTGGCGCACGTTCAGCCCTTCCCGCGCTCCCGACGGCCGAGCGGGATCGCCGTGCCGCCCCCGGGGATCTCCATCCCCTGGACGACGACCGGCGGCTGATCGGACGGGGGGAACGACGAGCGGCCGACGCGCGACGCCGGCTCGGGCCGGGACCCCTCGCCGCCGCGCTCGGTCACCTTTGGTGGCTCCGAGCTCAGGGGCCGTGGCCGGCGCCGAAGCGCCGCCTCCAGGACCTGGTCCATCGTGTCCACCGGAACGAGCTTGAGCTGCTTGCGGACATCGTCCGGGATGTCCCGCAGGTCCTTCTCGTTCTTGCGCGGAAGGATCACCATGCCGGCGCCCGCGAGGTGCGCGGCGAGGATCTTGCTCTTGAGGCCACCGATCGGCAGCACCCGACCGCGGAGCGTGATCTCACCCGTCATCGCGACGTCCTTGCGGACGGGGATGCCGGTCAGCGCGGACACGATCGCGGTGGCGAGCGTGACGCCTGCCGACGGCCCGTCCTTGGGGATGGCGCCGGCCGGCACGTGGATGTGCAGGGTGTTCTTCTCGAACACCTCGCGCTCGATGCCGAGCTCCCGGGCGTGGGTCCGGATCCATGACAGGGCTGCTCGGGCGGACTCGCGCATGACGTCGCCCAGCTGGCCGGTGAGGATGAAGTCCTCCTTGCCCTCCATCTTGGTGACCTCGACAGCGACCACGTCGCCGCCGACCTCGGTCACCACGAGCCCGGTCGCACTGCCGGTCTGGTCCTCCGCCTCGAGCTCTCCGTACTCGAAGCGCGGCGGGCCGAGGTACTCCTCCACCTTCCGGATGTCGACCACCATCTTGCGCTTGCGGCCCTCGGCGACCCGCCGAGCGACCTTGCGCATGATGTTGGCGATCTCCCGCTCGAGGTTCCGGACCCCGGCCTCCTTGGTGAAGGCCTGTACCAGCTCGACAAGCGCCTCGTCCGTGATCTCGATGTGCTTTGCGGTGAGACCGTGGTTGTCCATCTGCTTGGGAACCAGGAAGCGCTTGGCGATCTCGACCTTCTCGCGCTGCGTGTAGCCCGGCAGCTGGATCATCTCCATCCGGTCGCGCAGGGCGGCCGGGATCGGGTCGAGCAGGTTGGCCGTGGCGATGAACAGCACCTTACGCAGGTCGAACGGGACCTCGAGGTAGTTGTCCTGGAAGCTGAAGTTCTGCTCCGGGTCGAGCACCTCGAGCAGCGCAGAGCTCGGGTCACCCCGGAAGTCCATGCCGATCTTGTCGACCTCGTCGAGCATGAACACCGGGTTGTTCGTGCCGGCGGTCTTGATGCTCTGGATGATCCGACCCGGCAGGGCGCCGATGTAGGTGCGCCGATGGCCCCGGATCTCGGCCTCGTCGTGGATGCCGCCCAGGCTCATCCGGGTGAACTTGCGGCCCATCGCCTTGGCGATGCTCTTGCCCAGGCTGGTCTTGCCCACGCCGGGTGGTCCAACGAACAGCAGGATGGGGCTGCGGATGGTGTCGGCCAGGCTGCGCACCGCGAGGTACTCGAGGATCCGCTCCTTGACCTTCTCGAGACCGTAGTGATCCTCGTCCAGGATCTGAGCGGCCTCCTTGATGTCGAGCCGATCGTCGGTGGACTCGTTCCACGGCAGCGACACGAGCCAGTCCACGTAGGTCCGGATCACGCCGACCTCGGGCGAGGCGGACGGGATCCGGCTCATCCGGTCGATCTCCTTGATCGCCCGGGTGCGGACCTCCTCCGGCATGCCGGACTGCTCGACCTTCTCGCGCAGCTCGTTGATCTCGGCCTGCTGCGGGTCGTCCTCGCCCAGCTCGCGCTGGATCGCCTTGAGCTGCTCGCGGAGGATGTACTCCCGCTGGGTCTTGTCCATCTCGGACTTGACCTCGTTCTGGATCTTGCCCTTGAGCTCGAGGATCTCGATCTGGCGGGCGAGGAACGCGGACACGAGCTTGAGCCGCTGCTCGACGTCGATCGTCTCGAGCAGCTCCTGGCGCTGCTCGGTCGACATGTCCGGGCTGTACGCCACCATATCCGCCAGCAGCCCGGGCTCGGTGATGTTGCGGGCAGCGACCGCCGCCTCGGGCGGGACAGGAGCGCCGTTCGCGACGTACTGCTCGATCTGTGCCTGGACGCTGCGCACGAGGGCCTGGGCCTCGACGCCGGTGGGGGCCGCATCCTCGAGCTCCTCGACACGGATCGCGAGATGCGGCGAGGTCTGGACGAAGTCGACGACTCGGATCCGGCGCTGGCCCTGGACGATCGCGCGGACCGTCCCGTCCTGGAGCTGCACGACCTGGGCGATCTTCGCCATCGTGCCAACCGAGTACAGCTCGGATGGATCGCCGATCTCCTCCTGCTCGGGCTGGCGCTGCGTCACGAGCGCGATGGGTCCGCCGCTGTCGACGGCGGCATTGAGCGCAGCGACGCTCTTCTCGCGTCCGACCTGGAGGGGGACGATCATCTCCGGGAAGATGACCGTCTCCCGGAGCGCGACGAGCGGCAGCTCGCGCGCCTCGCTCGCGGCGGGCATGCGCTTCTGCGGCTCCTCCGGGTTCGACGGTCGCTTGGCCATCAGGGTCTCCTTGGGTGCCAGCCGGTGGTCCGGCCGGCGGTTCAGATTCGGGATTCTGGTTGGATGCTCGTCGACTGGATCGTGGGTTGTGGGTCTGCTTGCTGGGACGCCGATGGGGGCCTGACAGGCCGCCGCTCGGCTCGATCAGCCATCTTGGCCAGGGTCGGCGCGACCGGTCCGGCCGGACTGGCGTTTGCCCGTGCCGTCCTGGTCACGGGTCCCTTCGTCATATAGCGCCTCGAGGATCCGCATGCGGAGCCGTTCCTCGAGCTCGAACAGTGTCCGCACCCCGGCAAGGTTCACGCCGCGGTCGCGGGTCAGATGCCGGATCCACAGGATCCGACGGATGTCCTCTTCGGAGTACAGGCGGATGTTGGTGGGCGTGCGCGCCGGGCAGACGAGCCCCTCGTCCTCATAGATGCGCAGCGTCCTCGGATGGGCCGAGACGAGCGTTGCCGCAACGCTGATGACATAGACGGGCCGGGTGGGATCGCGGTCGGGCCGGCGCGCAGCCGCCATGGTGGTCAGGCTCCGGTCTTTGTTTCGACGGCCTTCGCCTGGCCGGCCGTCACCGGCCGGATCTGGATCTGACGCGGCTTCACCTGCTCGGCCTTCGGGATCCGCATGCTCAGCACGCCGTGCTCGAAGGTCGCTTCCGCCTTGTCGGCCTCGAGGCCGGTGGGCAGCGTGACCGTGCGCATCAGGGTCCCGCGTGAGATCTCCCGGACGAGCCAGTCGCCCTGCCCATCCGTCCGCTCGGTCCGATCCTCGGCACGGATCGTCAGGGTGCCGTTCTCGACGGTGATCTCGACATCCTCGGGCTTGACACCCGGGAGCTCGGCCTCGACAAGCAGGGCGTCGGGCGTCGACCGGACGTCGAGAGGCAGGCGGGAGACGTCCCCGCCGGAGTAGCCGTTGAACGGCCGGAACACGGTGTCATCAAAGAGACGGTCCATCGCCTGGCGAAGCGTCATGAGCTCGCTGAAGGGCGACGGGCGGCGCACCAGCGTCATCTGTCGAGCCTCCTGCCTGATCGCCGCCGGCTCTACGCCGGCGACGCGGTATGGGTTCCCGCGGTCGCTCTCGACCGGGGCATGGCGCATGCTAGAACCTTGACAATGGCGTTGTCAAGATAGGTCCCCAGCCGGTGCTAACAAACCCGGCTGGCAGATGGTCGCGCAAGCGCACCGGGCCGTCTGCGCTCATCCGCCGCAGCCGTCGACGCAGCACCGGGATCAGGCGCCGTCCGTCAATCCAGCGCCGTTCGTCAACCACGTGGACGGAGCCAACCCCGCCCCCGGGCTCCGGATCAGGCCTCGATCGGCTCCCCGATGAGCTGTTGGCGCAGCTCCACCTCACAGTCGGGGCGGCCGATGGCGATGACCTTGTCGCCCTCGGCCAGGACCGTGTCGGTGGCCAGCGGTCTGGGTGCCCCATCGCGGATCAGGCCGAACAGCGAGCAGCCATTCGGGACCTCGAGGTCGAGGGCGATCTTGCCGATCGCGGGCGAGCCCTCCTGGAGGTGAGCCTCGATGATCTCGAGCTCGCCGATGCCCAGCGCGGCCAGGTGGAGCAGCTCGTGGACGGGAATGTCCTGCTCGATCGAGCCCAGGATCATCCGCGTCGGGCTGATGATCTCGTCCACGCCGAGGTGGCGAAACAACGCCTCGTTCTTCGGGTTGTTGACGCGCGCGATCGTCCGCGGTACGTCGAAGTGGTGCTTCGCCATCTGGCAGATGACGAGGTTGTCCTCGTCGTCGCCGGTGACCGCGGCCACGATGTCGGCGCGGTTCGCGCCTGCCTCCCGGAGGTACTTGCCCTCGCAGCCATCGTGCGGGATGACGACCGAGCCGATCTCATCGGCGATCTGCTCCGCCCGGCCACGGTCCTTCTCCATCAGTGCGACCTCATGCCCGGACTCGATCAGCTCCTTGGCGAGGTAGTAGCCGACCTTGCCCCCACCGACCACCATGACGAACATCGATCAGGCCTCCGGAGATGTGGCGCCGGCGGCCGGCCCCGTTTCGGGCCCCGCCGTTCCCCCGGACGCTGATGGGGCACCCGACGAGTCAGCGTCGTGCGACGCCCCCCCGACGGGCTCGGCCGCATCGCCACCGGTTGACGAGCCGTCCTCGGACGCGGCCACGGTCGCCCCGTCGGAGGCTGCGCCCGCGCCGTTGCCGTTCCCTGCGTGTGGATGGTGCTGGGTCGGGGTGTAGATGCCGGGACGCTCCGGCGCCGTCTGACCGACGTACTCGAGCACCGACGTCATCATCAGATTGGTGCGACACAGCGCTGCGATGCCGAGGTGCGCGTACGCCGCGGCCCGGACCGGATCGTTGATCTTGGCCACGCAGCGCCGGGCCCCGAGTGACTCGATGCTGAGCTGGGCCGCCATCACGTTCCGGTTGTCGCCCTCGGTCATCGCGAGGAACAGGTCGGCATCCTCCGCACCTGACTGGCGCAGCGTGTCCTCGTCGGTGCCGTCGCCGCGCCGGGCGAGGCCGCCGAATGTCACCGGCAACCGATCGAACGCGGACGATGTCAGGTCGATGATCAGGACCTGCCAGCCGGCCCGGTCCAGCTCGTCGGCGATTCCGGCGCCGACGCGACCGCAGCCAACGATCACGGCTTTCATGCTTGCTCCTCGGGCATCGCCTCGCGGATGATCCACACGGCGCACGGGGCGTTCTTCAGGATGTACGGGATGGTCCGCCCGATCGCGAAATCGCCACCAAACCGGCGCCGAAACGGGAGCCCGGCGATGATCAGGTCGGCATCGCGCTCGGATGCCTCGTCGACGATTGCCGCACCCACGTCCCTCGCCTGGAGGAGCACGGTCTCGAGCCCATGGCCCGACGCCTCCGCCGTCGCCTCGGCGATGTCCAGGACCCGCTGGGCATCTTCGGACTGCCCAGCCACATCGGCATCGAGCGGCAGCGTCCAGTCGATCTCAACCACGTGTACACCCACCAGCTCGGCCCGGGATGCACGCGCGATATCGGCGGCGAGAGCGACGATCGGCCGGTCGGTACGGACCCCGGACAGCGCGACGACCGCGCGCCGGAACTGTGGAGCCGTGCTGTCGGCCAAGGTGCCAGGAGCCTCCCGCCTGATTGACGGCCGTGGGCCAAGTTTGGGCCCCACCACATCGGACGTCACGCCGGGCCACGATACCACCGGATCGGGCTCGTCCCAGCGCCGGCCCGCGCTCGACATGGAGCGCTGGTGCGGCGGCGCGCCACCCCTGCAGAAATCGGCGTGTGCCCGGTTGGCCTATGCGCGGGCCTGCTCCGTGCGCCGGTATGGGACATCGGCGATCACCGTGTGCTCCCGGCCGACGAGGGCGGCTTTCAGACGCTTCGACGCCTGGTTGTAGAGCAGGCGGTCCCACCAATGCTTGGCGATGTACTCGGGCAGCACCACGATCGTGATCGGGGCGTCTCGATCAGGCGGCCAGGCGCGATCGAGCACGTCCAGGTACGTCACCAGCGGCCCCACGAGCGCCCGGTAGGGCGACTCCACGATGACCAGCGGGACCCCCGGCAGCTGGCGCTCCCATCGATCGCGCAGGGCATCTGCCTCCTCCGCGTCGGTGGTCACGTAGACCGCCTGAAGCAGGGACGGGTCGCTGGCCAGGGGGCGCCCGAACATCACGGCCTGGATCACCGATCGGTTCAGACCGTTGACCGGGATCACGACCCTCTGCGCACGGTGGACCTTGTCGAACACCAAGTCCTCACGCACCGCGAGCTCCCTCGCCTGCCCGTCGTACTGACGCCGGATGAACAGCATCGTGCTGACCAGGATGGGGATCAGGATGATCACGAACCAGGCCCCGGCCGAGAACTTGATGTACACGACCACGCACAGGATCACGAACGTCAGCACACCGCCAAACAGGTTGATCACCAGCCGATAGCGCCAGCCCTGCGGACGGGTCGCGAGCCAGTGGCGGACCATGCCGCTCTGGGAGATCGTGAAGTCGATGAACACGCCGATCGCGTACAGGGGGATGAGGGCGTGAGTGGAGCCGCCGCCCGCAGTCACCACCAGCGCGGCCACGATCCCCAGCAGCAGGATCCCGGTTGAGAACGCCAGGCGGTCGCCCCGGAATGCGAACTGGCGTGGCACGAACCCGTCCTCGGCGAGCACGGCGGCCAGGCGCGGGAACGCCGCGAACGAGGTGTTGGCCGCCAGGAACAGGAGGAGCGCGGTGAACGCCTGGAACAGGTAGAACGCGAGGTTGTCCCCGTAGACGTGCTTCGCGATCTGGGCGATGACCGTCTGGCGAGGCTCCTCGATCGGCAGGATGTGGAAGTTGGTCGCCATGAACGTGATGCCGATGAACAGCGTGGCGAGAATGATCGCCATCGCCATCAGCGTCGCGGCCGCATTGCGCGGCTCGGGCGGCTTGAACGCCGGTACCCCGGTCGCGATCGCCTCGGTCCCGGTGAGGGCCACCGCACCGGCTGCGAACGCCCGCAGGAGGATGAGGATCCCCACCGACTCCGTCGTGTGCTGCAGGGCCTCGGTGACCTGGGCTGTCGGTGCCGGCCCCGTATCCCCCTGGACCAGGATCCGGAACACGCCGATCGCGATCATCAGGAACGCGCTGCCGAGGAACAGGTAGGTCGGGATCGCGAAGATGTTGCCCGCCTCGCGGATCCCGCGCAGGTTGCCGAGGGTGATGAGCCCGATCGCCACGATGCCGATCTCGACCCTCACCGGATCGAGCGAGGGGATCGCCGACGCGATCTGCTCGACGGCCGACGACGTCGAGACCGCGACCGTGAGCGTGTAGTCGATCAGCAGCGCAGAGGCCGCGATCAGCGATGCGTGGCGCCCGAAGTTCGCCTTGGAGACCGAGTACGAGCCGCCGCCGTTGGGGTACGCGATGCACACCTGGCGGTAGCTGAAGGCGACGACCCCGAGCAGGGCGGCGATCGCGATGCTGACCTCGATCGAGAAGCCGAACGCGGCGCCGCCGGCGCCAGCCAGGATGAACGCGAGGATGATCTCTTCGGTCGCGTAGGCGGAGGACGAGATCGCGTCCGAGCTGAAGATCGCGAGCGCTTTCTTCTTGGACAGCCGTTCGCCGATCTCCTCCTCGTTGGCCAGCGGACGGCCGATGAGGATCTGCTTGATCCGGGCCACCAGGTGGCCCATGGGGGTGGTCGGGGCGCTTGCAGCGGCCTTGGCGGTGAGCTGCCCCGGGCCTGTGTAGCGGAAGTAGGGCGTGTGATGCCGCTCGACCCGGACCCGTCGATCTCCGGGTTTGCGTCCGGAGATCGGGCGGCGACCTCCGATCACCGCGGGCTCCCGCTAGAGGCCATAGGACAGCCGCGCCACCAGGCGCTCGGGCAGACCGACGTCGACCATGGCCGCCTGGACCTGTCTCACCTCGTACGCGGTCCGGTGCCATGTGATCGAGTCGTCATCGATGTCCACCAGGAGCCACGACGCGGTCGGGATCCCGTCCCGCGGCTGCCCGACGCTGCCCGGATTGGCCAGTACCCGGCGGCCCGCGATCGCCATCCGCGACCCGGCTCCGGGGCTCATCGCATCCAGCCGCCCATCCTCATCCAGGAACGCGATCGGCACATGCGTGTGGCCATGGAGTCCGCTGCGTGTCGCCATTGCGGCGATGCCGGCCCTTGCGACCGGCGTCGAGGTCACGTATTCCCAGATCGGGTCCCTGGGGCTGCCGTGCACGAGCGTGAAGCCCTCGAGCTCGCTTCGCTCGGGCAGGCTGTCCAGCCATTCCAGCGTGGCGTCGCTGATCACCGACCTCGTCCACTCGATGGCACGTCGTGCGTCGACGTTGAAGGCATCGACGTCCAGCTCGCCGAGCGCCGCGGCGTCGTGATTGCCACGCACGCCCATCGCGCCGATCCCCCGCAGCCTGGTCACGACCCCGTCGGGGTCGGGCCCGTAGCCGACGACGTCGCCCAGCTGCCAGATGGCGTCCACCGATGGCATGGTCGCCAGCACGGCATCGAGCGCCGCGAGGTTGGCGTGGATGTCCGAGAGGACGCCGATCCGCACGCTGCGAGGGTAGCGCAGCCGACGGGCGCCGAGGCACCTTCGGGGCGCATTTCGCGTTCCATCAATCGCCGGGCGGGATGCGCTTGGGGAGGACCATGCTCCCGGTCGCCCGATGGCCGACAACCCGCGCCGAGCGCGGCTACAGCTGCCGGCGCCGCCGCTCCGCCGGGTCGCGTGGAAAGCGGTCGTCGACCTGACCCCCCCTGGGCACGACCACCAGGCGATGAGACTCGAGCCCCGGGACCTGGTTCGGCACGACCTGGACCGGGTCCGCTCGGAGCGCTGCCAGCGCCCCGCCGGCGGCCTCGAGCTCGGGACCGAATGGCTCGCGCTTCCAAGCCACGAGGATGCCGTCCGGCGAGACAAGCGGCAGGGCAAGCTCGACGAGCTCGGACAGCGGAGCAACTGCGCGGGCGGTCACCACCGGCCACATCTCGCGGTGTCGTGGGTCTCGGGCGACCGCCTCGGCGCGGCTCGCAACCGCCTCCACCCGCCGGGTGAGCCCGGTCGCCTCGATGGCGGCGCGCAGGAACGCCACCTTCTTGCCCACCGAGTCGACGAGCAGGGACCGATCGGTCTGCAGCGCGGCAGCCAGCGGCAGGCCCGGGTATCCCCCACCCGATCCGAGGTCGAGCAGGCGGACCAGCCCTCGGCCGCGGAGCAGCGGCACGGCCGTCAGGCTGTCGAGCACGTGGAGGGTGGCGATCATGGCCGGCTCGCGGATCGCGGTCAGGTTGATCGCCGCCGTCCAGGCGAGCAGCAGCCGGGCGTGCCCGTCGATCGTGCCCCGGGTCACCGGATCCAGATCGAGGTCAAGGGCGCGGAGACCGGCATCGATCGTGTCGTGGTACCCGGCGGGGAGAGGCTGAAGGTCCTGAACGCGCGTCGGGAGCGGACCTCTCGGCCGGTCCAGGGCACCCTCCTGTCTGATCGTGCACCGGACCGTCCGGGAGCCGCTCCCGACGTGATCGCTCGCTGCGGCCGGCGTCCCTCCGGTCTTGCGCCGCCCGACCGGTTCCGGTCCGGGTTTCCTCGGGCCCCATCCGGGCGGCGTTCCCCGTTGCGCACGAGCCGCGTGCGGAGTGCGGACGTTAGGCGCCGCCGGCGCCGGGGTCAAGGCCCTTATCCACGAAACGTGGGGATCGCGCATGAGATGTGGATAACCTGAGCGCAGATCCACGTCCCGTCGTGGGGCGATGAGCCGAATGGATCAGCCGTTGCGGCCGTCCGTCGCTCGCGTGGCGCCTCGCACGGGACGCCCCAGCGTCCGGCGGACGACATCGATCACCTCTTCGACATATTTGTCGGCTTCGCCTCGCTCGGCGGCGGTGCGGACGCACCCCTGCACGTGGTCCTCGAGGACAAGGATCGAGACGGCGTCGACCGCGGCTCGGAGCGCAGCGGTCTGCTGGAGGATGTCGATGCAGTATTCCTCGCGCTCGATCATGCGCGCGATGCCCCGGACCTGGCCCTCGATCCTGCTGAGCCTGCGGACGAGCTGGGCCTTGTCCTTGCTGTAGCTGTGACGGAAGCTCGAGGGCGCGGCGCCGCGCGGCATCTGCCGGCGAGTGGTGGTCTCGGCCATGCTGGAATGATACCCCATGGGAGTATCGACTCCCAATGCACGCCCCGGCGCCAGCCGGGACGGGCGACCTTCGCTAGACTGACGGCTGATGGACCATCGCGGACTCCGGGCGCGTCTCGCCGGGGCCGGCTGCACCTCGTGCGGAGCGGCCATCCCCGGCGACCAGATCGACGTCCTGGCGGACCGCGGCGACGTGGCCTTCGTCGAGCTCAGCTGTCCGGTGTGTGGAAGCAGGGCCATGGGCCTGGTGGTGGGGCCGGAGCCGGGCTCCCGACACGCGATCCTGGACACGGCGGTCCACCCCGAGATGGATCCTCTCACAGCTGCTCGCCTGGCCGGCCATCCGGCCATGACCTGGAACGACGTGGAGGACATGCACGGCTTCCTGGCGCGCTGGAGCGGCGACCTGCGCTCGATGCTGAGCGGCACGCACGGCCCGGGAGGGGGGCCAATGGATGGGTGAGCCGGCTGGTCGGCCCTCATTCGCGCACGCGAGCGAGGCCGAGCTCGCCCGGATTCTCGACTTCTACGACGTCCGCTGGGCCTATGAGCCGGACACGTTCCCGATCGGCTGGAGCCTCGACGGCGACGTGGTCGAGAGCTTCTCCCCAGACTTCTACCTGCCGGACCTCGACCTCTACATCGAGCTGACCACGCTCAGGCAGAAGCTCGTTCGCAAGAAGAACCGGAAACTGCGCCGGCTTCGCGAGCTCTACCCCGACGTGCGGATCAAGCTGTTCTACGCGCGCGACTTCCGGATGCTGATGCTCAAGTTCGGCCGGATGGCGTTGATCGACGAGCTCACCGGCACCACCGGTCAGGCGACGCCGCCGCGGATAGCCGAGGCGGGACCGCAAGCGGTCGCAGACACGGCGAGGTCGCGCGTTGCGGAACCCTCGGCGCCGGTCGATCCGGACGAGGCGGTGCTGACGCCTCGTGACCAGGCCGCCGCGCGTGGCACGCCGGAACCCGACGACGCCGTGCAAGCCGCCCGGCTCGAGCCTGCGCCCGCCGGCTCCGGGCTGCGCCCGACGGTCCGCGCGGCATCCGACACCCGGGGTCGCCGCCGGGGTCGCCGTCGGCGCCACGCAGCCGCGTCGCCTGGCGGCCAGCCGGCACCGGCAGAGCAAACCGGAACGGGATGACCACGCGAGCGCCGTGCGCGCAGGCGTGCGACGCGCGATGATCGACCCAAGCCCGAACCAGATCCCGAACGCATGACCCGGAGGCATCGCCGACCGATCCATGACCCGCACCGCTGATCTCCAGGCTGACATCGGCGACATCCTGCTCACGGAGGACGAGATCGCCGCCAAGGTGACCGAGCTCGGGCGTCGCATCGGCGCCGACTATGCCGGTCGCAAGCTCACCCTGGTGAGCGTGCTCAAGGGATCGCTCCCGTTCATGGCCGACCTCATGCGTGAGATCCCGCTTCCACTCCGGATCGACCTGATGGAGGTCAGCTCGTACGGCGGCACCACGACCGAGTCGTCGGGCCTGGTGCGGATCATCAAGGACCTGTCCGCGAGCATCGCCGGCGACGATGTCCTGCTCGTCGAGGACATCATCGACACGGGGCTCACGCTCAACTACCTGATCCGCTACCTGCGCGGCAAGAACCCGGCGTCACTCCGGATCTGCACCCTCCTCGACAAGCCCGCCCGCCGGCTGGTGGACATCCCGGTTGACTACATCGGGTTCGAGATCCCGGACCAGTTCGTGGTGGGCTACGGGCTCGACTACGGCGAGCGGTATCGCAACCTGCGCTTCGTGGGCGTGCTGCGCCCCGAGGTCTACGGCGCGGCCGACTGATGCATCGACGACCACTGGGCAACGGCCGGCGCCTGGCCGCCATCGGTGCGATCGTGGTGATCGTGGGCTGCCTCCTGCCGTGGTACGTGCTGGGGGGTGATGGGGGGCTGCCACAGCAGACGTATCGAGCATTCGACGGCCCCGGGATCCTCACGTTCCTCACCGGCCTCGCGACGCTCGCGCTCGTCACCCTGCCGTACGCGGCAGGCGAGCGGCCAGTCGCGATCGACCATCCGCTGGCGTTCGGATTGCTGGCCGTGGTCGGTCTCATCGGCGTGGCCCTGTGGATCCCCAATGTGCACGCGCTCGATGCGCCCGAGGGCCTGCTCCCGGACCGCGCCTACGGCTACTGGATCGCGGTCGTCGGTGCGATCGTGCTCGCCAGGGCCGCGTACGACATCGCGCTCGAGCCGCCCAGGCGTTGACGCCGACGATTCGGCACGCGCCGACCTCGATGGGCGGGATCGCCCTCAGGACCGGCCGGGGACCTCGATTGCGATGAACAGGGCCGGGCCGTCGAGCGGCCCCAAGTCGCCAATGCCTTGCCCACCGCTCCGCACCGGCGCCAGGCGCAGCACATAGCGGCCGGGTGGCCAGGCCAGCGGGGACTGGTCACCCACAGCGAGGGCTCCTCCCCCGGGCGTTTCGGGCGCGGGCGTGATGCGATCGCCGTGGCTCGCTGCCCCGCGCTGCAGCGCCAGCTGGTCGATGCCTGGACGGGAGGGTCGGTACAGGATCGCCAGATCCGGCGCGCCGGCGTCGGGACGCAGGGCTTCGATGGGAAGGGACCGCATCTGGCCGCCGACCGCCGTCCACGCCCCGACCACAGGAGTCCCGCGGTCCGCCATGGCGGACCGCGGGACTCCTGACCCCGGCAACCGTGACCCGGCGCCGGCAACGGCCGGCAGGCACATTCCGATCCCGAGCACCGCCGGACTCTCCAGCGCGACCACGCTGATGGCCGGGTCCGTCGGTCCGGCGGCGATGACCGGTACGGCATCGATCCAGGTACGTACGGTCCAGGCGCCCAGCCGGTCGAGGGAGACGAGCTGCGCGCCGTCCGCGGAGCACAGGATCTGGTCGGGCCCAACGGACGGGCGGGGCGACGACGCGCCGGTCACCGCCGCAGCCGCCGACGCGCCGGCCCGCACGCCGGCATCGAACGTGGCCGCCGGCGACGAAACGGAGCGGGTCTGGATCTCGCCCCATGGCCGCAGGACGCTCACGGCCACGAGCACGGCGACCACCACGACGGCGCGCCGGTCCAACGATCGCCCTCGAGCGACCGGGATCGTGCGGATCGGAGCGGGGGACGTGTCCACGGGCCTCTCGCTCGAACCATACGCCGACGATCCAGCGGCCGGACTTCATCGGACGAGCCCGTCCGGCCGCAGCCGTTCGCGGTGTGGGCGACGGGGAGCGGGGTGACGGAGAGCGGGGCGACGAGGCCCGCGGCGGGCGGATGCGACGCGCCGGTCGCGCGACCGCGAACGTTCAACCGCCGAGATAGGCCTTGCGGACCTCTTCGTCCTCGAGCAGCATCTTGGCCTCGCCCGAGCGCACGATCCTGCCGGTCTGGAGAACGTAACCGCGGTTCGCCACGCCCAGGGCCATCAGCGCGTTCTGCTCGACGAGCAGGATCGTGGTGCCCTGTCGGTTGATGTCCTTGATGATGGCGAAGATCTGCTCGACGAGGATTGGGGCGAGGCCCATCGACGGCTCGTCGAGCAGCAGCAACGTGGGCCTGGTCATCAGCGCCCGACCGATTGCCAGCATCTGCTGCTCGCCGCCCGAGAGCGTGCCCGCCTGTTGCGTGCGCCGCTCATGCAACCTCGGGAACAGTTCGAACACCCGATCGAAGTCGGGCTGCAGGTGACTTCGGTCGGCCCGGCTGTAGGCACCCATCTGCAGGTTCTCGAGCACGGTCATACGCCCGAAGATCCGGCGGCCCTCAGGCGCCTGGCCGATGCCGTGTCGGACGAGCTCATGGGCTGGCACGTGGGAGATGTCGGCGCCGTTGAATTCGACGTGGCCCTTACGAGGATGGAGCAGCCCGTGGATCGTCTTGAGCGTGGTGGTCTTGCCGGCGCCGTTGGACCCGAGCAGGGTCACGATCTCGCCCGACCGGACCTCGAGTGAGATCCCCTGGAGCGCGTGGATGTGACCGTAGTAGGTGTGAACGTCCGTCAGCCGCAGGACGATCGCGCCATTGTCGGCGCCGTCCGAGCCGGAGGTACCGGTCGACGAGGCACGCGGCGTCATGTCGGTGCTTGCCGGTTGTCCTCCGCCCGTCACGCCGTCGCTCCCTTGCCGAGGTAGGCCTCGATCACGCGTGGGTCGCTGCGCACGACATCGGGCGGGCCCTCCGCGATCTTCTCACCATGGTCGAGCACCGTGACCCGATCGCTGACGCCCATGACCACCCGCATGTCGTGCTCGATCAGCAGGATCGTCACGCCGAGCTCATCCCGGATGCGGCTGAACAGCTCGGTCATCTGGCCGGTCTCCACCGGGTTCATACCCGCCGTGGGCTCGTCGAGCAACAGCAGCTTGGGCCGGCTGGCGAGCGCCCGCGCGATCTCAAGCCGGCGCTGGTCACCGTACGGCAGGTTGCGGGCCAGGTCGTCCTCACGTTGGTCGAGGCCCACATAGCTCAGCCAGTGGATCGCCTGATCGCGGCCCATCCGCTCCTCTTTGCTGTGCCGACCGAGGCGCAGCGCCGCATCGAGCGGCGACGCATGCAGCCGCGCGTGCATGCCCACCAGCACGTTCTCCAGGGCGGTCATGTTCTGGAACAGCCGGATGTTCTGGAACGTTCGGCCGATGCCCAGGGTCACGATCTCATGGGGTCGGGCGCTGCGGAAGATGGAGGCACGGCCCAGCAGGGCGAGGTACCACGGTGGCCGGACCACGGCGACGAGCAGCGACGCGACCATCAGCACGAACGCGGCCAACAGCAGGATCTGGCCAGCCAGGTTGGCGCCGGCCCCCAGCACGAGCACGGACGCGATGAACGTCGGCACCGGCAGTGCGATCCAGAACAGCGGCTCGGCCCATGTGCGCACCGGCTTGGCCACCATCGGCTGGCCCATGAAGTCGACACCGCCGGACGTCGGGTCGTACAGCCCGGCGACGACGTTGAAGAACGTCGTCTTGCCGGCTCCGTTGGGGCCGATGAGGCTCACGATCGACCCGGCCGGGATGTCGAAGTCGACCTCGCGCACCGCGATCAGCCCGCCGAACCGCTTGGTCACCTGGTGCGCGCGCAGGATCAGCGAGGTGGTTTCGGCGGTCGGGGTGACGCCCGTGGTCATGCTTCGCCCGCCGCCCCGGACAGCGCGTCCGTGGTGGGGGCCTCCTCGGCCTCATGGAGCTCCTCGCGTCTGCGTCTGCTGGGGAACAGCCCCTCGGGTCTCAGCAGCATCATCAGCACGAGGGCCAGGCCGTACAGCAGATACTGGTAGTTGAGGAAGTTGATCGAGCTGAGGTCCACGCTGATCGGACCGATGCCGAACGCCGGGATGCCAAGGCCCTGGACGAAGTTGCCGAGCTGCTTGAGGCCCTGGCTCTGGATCTCGTAGATCACGAAGGCGCCGGCCATCACACCCCAGATGTTCCCCATGCCGCCGAGCACGACCATCGCAAGGGCCGTGAACGACACGGTGAACCCGAACTGCTCCGGTGACACCGAGGACAGCTTGGCGGCGAAGAAGACGCCGGCGAGCCCGGACGTCGAGGCACCGATCGAGAATGCGAGCAGCTTGGTGCTGACGGTGTTGATGCCCATGCTGGCCGCGGCCAGCTCGTCCTCGCGGACCGCCACCCAGGCCCGGCCGAGCCGGGAGTCCTGGAGCCGGTACAGGAGCATGGTCGCGATCGTGATGATCACCAGAATCGTGACGTAGAAGGGCCACGGGTTCGTGAACCCGAAGCCATGGATGCCGAGCAGCCCGTAGAGGTTGGGCTGGGCGATGCTGGTGATCCCGTTGGTGCCGTTGGTATACGGGTCGGCGTTGCGGAACACGACCGGCACGATCTCGCCGAAGCCGAGCGTGACGATGGCCAGATAGTCGCCGCGGAGGCGCAGGGTGGGGGCGCCGAGCAGAAGCCCGAAGATCGCGGCGCTGAACGCGCCGATCGGCAGCATGATCCAGAACGGTGTGCCGAGGCCCGAGAAGCCCGACGCTCCGTAGGCCATGGTGTAGGCCCCGATGGCGAAGAACGCGGCATAGCCCAGATCGAGCAGCCCGGCCAGGCCGACCACCACGTTCAGACCCAGGGCGAGCAGCACATAGACACCGGCGTCGGCAAAGCCGAACACGTAGTCGTTGAGCCGGCCGAAGCCGTTGAACGGCGGCAGCTGGGCCACGACCGGCAGGACGACCATGACCACGGCCATCGCCAGCGTGATGGTGACCGACTGGTGGCGCCCAAGGTTGGCGCGCGCCACGCCGAGATAGCGGCGCGCTCGCTCGCGGACGTCATTCGCGTTCCGGCCTGCGGCCGGAGATCCGTCTCGATGCATCGAACCGCTCATGCTCGATCCGTCACCTGCTGTCCGAGGATGCCCGTCGGCCGGAAGATGAGGACCAGGACCAGGGCGGCGAACACCGCTGCCTCGCTCCAGCGGCCGTATCCGAAGACCGACGACAGCACCTCGATGAAGCCGATCAGGAAGCCACCGATCGCCGCGCCGGTCGTGTTGCCGATCCCGCCCAGGACCGCCGCCGTGAACGCCTTGAGGCCGGCCTGGAAGCCGAGGTCGAACTTGCTGATCCCGAAGTACATCCCCTGGACCACGCCGGCCGCCCCGGCCAGGGCTGAGCCGATGAAGAACGTGAGTGCGATCGTCGTGTTGATGTCCACCCCCATCAGCTCCGCCGCCTCCCGGTCCATGGCGGTCGAGCGCATCGCCCGCCCCAGCCGGGTCCGGTTGATGAACAGCTGGAGGGCCGCCATCAGCGCGAGCGACAGCACGATCACGAACAGGTTGACCTCGCGGATCGAGACCGGCCCGATGGTGAGCAGGGGGTTGGGCATGATCTGGGGGATGGTCACGATCGAGTTGCTGATCGTCACGTAGATGATGTTCTGAAGGATGAAGCTCACGCCGATGGCGGTGATGAGCGGCGCCAGCCGGGGCGCGTTGCGCAGCGGCCGGTACGCCAGTCGCTCGATGATGACGCCGACCGTGCCCATGACGACCATCGACACCAGGAACGCCACGACCAGGATCACGGCCAGCACGATCGGGTCGCTGATTGCGCCGCTGAAGCCCAGGGTGGTGAGCAACCACCACGACACGAACGAGCCCACCATGAACACGTCACCGTGGGCGAAGTTGATCAGCTCGATGATCCCGTAGACCATCGTGTAGCCCAACGCGATCAGGGCGTACATGCCGCCGGTCGTCAGGGCGTTGATGAACTGCTCCTGGCCCTGCGACCACTTGTCGCAGGTCGCCGAAGGGGTCGAGCAGCTGCCCAGGACCATCAGCAGGTACGCGACGACGAGCGCGACCGCGATCGCGAGCGGCGTGGCCCAGCGGCGATCGATCGAGATGCGAGTCCCGGCGGGCTCGGATGTCGCAGTCGTCATCGGGGCATCACCCGTCCCTGCTCATGGGTGGCTCGAGCCTCCGTCGTGTGGAAAGGCCGGGGCGCCTGCCGGCGCCCCGGCCCCCCTGTGGACCGCGCTACTTGACCGGGTCGGCCGTGAAGTCGCGCTGCTTGAAGAACGCCCAATCCTTGGTGGTCGGATCGAACTTGTAGTACGAGATGGTGTGCTGCGTGGTGTCGCCGTTGGCGTCGAACCCGACCGTGCCGAGCACCGTGTCGTAGGTGTGGGTCGTGTCAGCGACGTACGCGCGGACCGCCTCGCGCAGCTGGGCCATGTCGGTCACACCGGTGCCGACGGCCTTGAGCGCCTCCAGGAAGATCTGGGTGCACGCGTAGCCCGGGGCGCTGTAGGAGCCCGGATCGGTGTTGAACTTGGCCTGGTAGTCGGACTTGAACTTGTCCGGGTTCGGGATGTCGTGGATCGCCGCGACGGTCCCGTAGGTGTTCATGTCGCCGTCAGGTCCGGCGACGTTGAGGAACGAGCTGGCCGTGTCGGCCGAGCCGTCGACGATGCCGTCGCCGCCGACGAGCGGGATGCTCGACTGGCCCTGCGACGCCATCTGCTTGCGGAACAGGCCGATGCCCGACGTCGTGACGCCGCCGTACATGATCACGCCCGGGTTGAGGCCCTTGGCGGTCGTGACGTAGCTCGTGAAGTCGGTCGTGGAGTCCGGCACGCCGTCGCGCTTGAGGACCGAGCCGCCGAACGTCTCGTAGGCAGACGTGAAGCCGTCGTCGAGGCCGACGCCGTAGGTCTGAGTGTCGTCGAGGACGTAGGCCGTCTTCGCGCCGACCGTGTTGTAAGCGATGTCTGCGGTGCCGGCGCCCTGGTTGTCGTCGGTCGTCGCGACTCGCACGTAGGCGATCTTGTCAGGGTTGGTCTGGCGCAGCGCCTTGGCGGCGTCGCCCTTGGTCAGGCCGACGGCCGTGTTCGCGGGGCTGCACTGCATCAGGCCCGCGCCGTTGCTCACCGGGATCTCCGCCTGCGCAACGTTCGAGTTGTAGGGCCCGACGACGAACAGCACGGCCGGGTCGCTGGCCAGCGTGCCGATGTTCTTGGCGCCCTGGTTGGGGTCGTGCTTGCCGTTGAGGGCATCGTCCTGCTGGTTGATCGTGATCGTGAACCCGGGTACCTGGTTCTGCTCGAGAGCCAGCGCAACACCGTTCGCGGTCGGGACACCGTTGGGCGCCTCACCACCGCTCATCGGGAGCTCGATGCCGACCTTGACGGCCAGCCCGCCACCGCCGCCACCGCCGCCCGATCCGCTCGTTGCGGCAGGCGAGTTGCTACATGCCGCCGCGATGAGCGCGAGCCCGGCAAGGGCCGCAGTACCACGCGCAAGCTTCATGAACGCCTCCTCCGTTTCCCCTCGCGAATGCGCGGGGCCTCCATGGCTCCGCAACCGTGCAAGCGTCCCTGAATGGCCGAAGGGGGCTCGGCGCGGCGGTGACGGGAGCGCGGGCGAGGGACCCAGTCGCTCCACGGCGAGGGCCGCGGAGCGATGCCGTATCATAGGCACCGGCGACTGGGATGCAAGGTTGTGCATCCGTGCCAGCCGCCATTCGAGTCGGGACGGCTGTTCGAGCCTCGAGTCGCTCGCCTCCCGACATCCTCAACCGCGGCCAGGCGCGGACCGCCCTGCCGATCGCTGATCGGACCGGGCCCCGGTGCACGGTCGCTCGACGGGGTCGTGCTCGGCGTGGAGTATCTGGTCAGACCAGCCCGCATCACGGACATCGGCCGCCTGGCCTCGCTCGGCCGCGGGGCGATCGGCGATCCGACCTCCGGCTCGCTCGGTGCCGCGGATCTCCTGCGCCAGCTGGTCGACCTCCCACACGCCAGCGTGCTCATTGCCGAGGCTCGGCTTGCCGAGGCTCGGCGGGAGCTGGCCGGCGTGGCGCTGCTCGTGCTCCGTCCATCGGTGGTCGCCGGGGGCTACGTGGGCACGATCGATCTGATCATCATTGCCAAGGATCACGATGCCGACCGCGTCACGGACGCGCTGCTCGAGGAGCTGCTCCGCTCGGCGGGCAACAAGGGTTGCTCGGTCGTCGAGGTGGCGGAGCCATCGGATCCAGAGGGCCTTTCCCGCCTCGAGCGGGCCGGGTTCGCACCTGCCGGACCCACGCTCCGGCGACCGGTCGCGGCGGCCGGCTCGGCCGCCCGTCGCATCTAGAGCACGGGCGGCCGGCGGGACCGGACTGCCCAACATCACGCATAGGAGTCAACGTGGGCAAGAACGTCGCCGTCTTCGTGGACGTGGCGAACATCTTCTACGCGGCCAAGGCGGCCGGCGTGGACATCGACTACGTCACGCTGCTGAAGTCGGCCACTGCCGGACGGGATTTCGTCCGAGCGTACGCCTACACCGGGCTTGACCCAGAGAACGAGAACCAGCGCAACTTCCATCAGTTCCTCGCTCGCCACAGCTACAAGGTGGTCAGCAAGGACATCCGCAAGTACGGCGACGGTAAGGTCAAGGCCAACCTCGACATCGAGCTCGTGGTGGACCTGATGAAGACTGCCCGCAACCTTGACATCGCGGTGGTCGTGTCGGGTGACGGCGACTTCGCCTCGGCGATCCGGGCCGTCCAGGAGATGGGTGTCCGTTGCGAGGTCATCAGCTTCCGCGGCAACACGTCGTCGGATCTGATCGAGGTCGCAGACCTGTTCACCGACATCACCCAGATCGCCAAGGTCGACAAGGGGTCCACACGTTCGGGGCGCCGGGTCGCCGACGACGAGGAGGACCTGTCGATGACCGAGGTCCCCGAGAAGCAGTCAGAAGGGACCGGCCGTGGCCGTGGCCGCGGTCGCGGCCGCGCCCGGTCGGACCGCGAGGAGACGCCGGCCGCCACCTCCGGCCGCGGTGTCGCGAGCCGCGGTACGGCTGCTCGACGCGGTGCTGCCGCGGGGCTGGTCGCTCTGCCCGGCGAGAAGCTGTCGCATGCTGCCGCGACCGCCGGGCCGACCGAAGAGACCGAACCGGAGGCAGTCGAAGCGATCGCCGAGAGCGACGAGCCTGTCCCGACTGGCGAGACGGCGCCCGTCGCTGTCGACGACGGTGAGACCGCGGACGGTGACGCGCGCCGCCGCCGGCGCCGCCGCGGAGGTCGTGGTCGAGGCCGCGGGCACCGCGACGAGATCTCCCAGGATGCGGGAGACGTCGAGGCGGGAGACGTCGAGGCGGGTGAAGGCGAGGTTGCGGAGGCGGCGCCAGCTCCCGAGACGGGTCGCTCGGGCCGGAGCCGCTCAGGTGAGCTGCCGACGCCGTTCGACGATCTCGAAGCCTTCGAGGCGCCGCGAGCGCCCCGATCCACCCCGTTCGGCTCCGTGTGGGACCGCCAGCTGGGCACGCCGCCAGCCCGCCGGACGGCAGCGGAGCTGTCGCCGCCCCCCGAGGACGACGAGGACCTCGAGGAACCGGAGATCCCCGAGTACCTGATCGCCGAGCGGCGCCAGGGCCAGCAGCGCGGCGGCCGGGGCGGCGGGGCGCGAGGCGCTTACGCCGCGGCAATCGAGCGCGAGCGCTACGGGGGTGGTCGTGGAGCCAGCGTCAGCCGCTACGCTGAGCCCACCCGGCATGGCAGCTCGCCACGGGGGGGCGGGCAAGGGTCACGAGGCCAGCGCCCGGAGCGGCCGGAACGCCCGGAGCGTGCGCCGCGCTCGGGTTCCGGCGGCGAGCCATGGAGCGAGGTACCGCCGGAGCTGGAGCAGCTCCTGCGTGCGCAGCTGGCGCAGGGCCAGCCGGCCTCCGCACCCGCGTCGATCGGTGAACCGGTGGCCGCCGAGGCTCCGACGGTCGCAGATGCCGCCGAGCCGGAGGCTCCCAAGCGCCGTCCGACCCGTCGGACCACGACTCGGGCCAAGGCGTCCACCGAGCCCGCCGAGGCTCCGACGGTCGCAGATGCCGCCGAGCCGGAGGCTCCCAAGCGCCGTCCGACCCGTCGGACCACGACTCGGGCCAAGGCGTCCACCGAGCCCGCCGAGGCTCCGACGGTCGCAGATGCCGCCGAGCCGGAGGCTCCCAAGCGCCGTCCGACCCGTCGGACCACGACTCGGGCCAAGGCGTCCACCGAGCCCGCCGAGGCTCCGACGGTCGCAGATGCCGCCGAGCCGGAGGCTCCCAAGCGCCGTCCGACCCGTCGGACCACGACTCGGGCCAAGGCGTCCACCGAGCCCGCCGAGGGCTGACACCCGAGCCGCCGCGTGGTTCGCGTGGACGCTCTGTTCACGGTCGGTCAGCCGGGGGCCGTCACGGCTGTCCGCGCGATGCTCGCCACGCGGGTGCCCCACGCGGTGCTCCTGGTGGGGCCTCCGTCAGTGGGCAAGCAGTCGCTTGCCGAGGACCTCGCCACGGGTCTGCTGTGCACCGCCGCGGACCCTGGCGATCGCCCGTGCCGGGAGTGTCGCGCGTGCAGGATGGTGGAGCACGGCAACCACCCGGATCTGCACCGGCTCGATCCCGAGGGAGCAGGTGGACAAGTGGGGATCGGCGGGCCCGGTCGGGCGCGGGGCGTTCGTGACCTGGTCACCGAGCTCGCGCTGCTGCCCATCGAGGGTGGCCATCGGGTGGCGGTGATCCACGAGGCCCACCGCATGAACGAGGATGCGCAATCGGCGCTCCTCAAGACGCTCGAGGAGCCACCGGCCGGCACGACGATCGTCCTCCTCGCGGACGACGAGGAGCGGCTGTTGCCGACCGTCCGCTCACGTTGCGCCAGAATCCGTCTGGGGACCGTGAGCACTCGGGACATCGAGCAGCTGCTGGCGGCGCGCGGCCTCGCCGACCCGCCGACCGCGGCCCGGCTGGCCCGGCTGGCGGGTGGCCGGTCCGGCCTTGCGGTGACGTACGCCGGTGCCCCCGAGGCGGCGGCGATCCGAGGCGAGATCGCACGCACCCTGCTCGATCTCCTGGAACGGGGTCCGGCCGCCCGACTGGTCGCCGCCCGGGATCTGATGGCTCGCGCGACGGCGCTCATGACGTTGCTGGCGCCGGCGCCGAGCCAGGTCGCGGAGACGACCAGAAGGCGACAGGGTCGCCCGGTTGCCGGTGGCCCCGGAGATCCTGCGCTCGCCAAACCGTCGAACGTGGAGGATCAACCTCCGGCGGACGCGACCGAGGCCGGGCCGGGGGTCGGGCGCAAGGCATCCGCCGCCGATCGCCGGCGGGCCGTGGGGATCGTGCTCGACGCGTGGCTGGAGCTGGCGAGGGACCTCGCGCTCGCGATGCGCGGGGTGGTCGGATCCATCCGCGACGTGACCCTCCTCGACGAGCTGGTCGCCATTGCGCCTCGGACCGGATCGAGTGACATCCAGGCGGCGCTCGCGCGGCTTGAGCGTGCCCGGGAGCTGCTCGACGCCAATGTGAGCCCCGAGCTCCTGCTGGATGTCACGCTGCTCCGCTGGCCGCGAGCGCGGCCGGCGGCCTGACAGGTCGTTGATGCCAGGCGATCCCGAGTCGATGGCGCGGACACGCCTGGTGGCCTTGGTTCGCGGCCGCGTGCAGGGTGTCGGCTATCGCGTGTTCGCGTTCCGGGAGGCACGCCTGCTCGAGCTCGACGGGTTCGTATCGAACGAGCCCGACGGGACCGTGCGCGTCGTCGCGGAAGGCACGCGCCGCGACCTCGAGTCACTGCTCGAGCGCCTCGCCGAAGGCCCTCCGGCGGCGCTCGTCGATCGTGTGGTGGAGCGGTGGGAGCCGGCGCGCGACCCGGGCACCGGGTTCCGCATCGAGAGCGGGGCGCATCGCGGCGACTGATCCGCGTCGTCGGCTGGCACCCGGTCGGATGGGCCGATCGGGCGACACGGAACGTGGGCAGGTCCGTGGTCCACGGCCGGGCCGGAGCGATCCGGGCCAGCCGAAGCGGTGCCTCGCTGCAACGCCCCCCGGACTCCTGGACCGGGGCGCTCGGGACATCTCGCCCATTCCCATCCGGGCTGCCCGGGGGCAGGGTGGTCTCAATGGATGACCAGAGCCCGGCCGAGCTCCTCCCCAGCCAGTATCGCGAGGTGCTGGACGTCGTCACGCGCCTCGAGCGGGCCGGCGAGCGGGTCGTCGCGTGGGACATTCGGCGCAAGGCCCTGCGCGTCTACTCGACGCGATGGGACGAGCGTGGTCGCCGCTCCCTGGAAAGGCTGGCCGCCGAGGGCCGGGTGCAGCTTGCGCGGAGCCCGCGCGCGGCGGTCGCCGCCCTGGCCGGGAGCACCGAGCCCGCCTGACCGCGGCGCCCCGTCTCCGTTCCGGGCACGCTCCCGGTCAGCGGGCACCCAGGAAGCCAGGGATCCTTCCATCTCCAGTGTCGCCTCCGGCTGCAGGCGTCATCGGGCGTCCGTCGCCGGTTGGACGTAGGCTGACAAGGTGCCCACGATCGCCTCACTGATCGACCGTGCCCAGGAGGGGTTTGCGGCGCTCGCGGCCACGGCGGAGCCCGTGGACGGCGAGACCCAGTACGTGGCCGACCTCGCCATCGTGTGGGAGGCGCGCCTGCGCGCCGTAGCGGAGGCGCGAGGCGCCGACGATGCCGCCCCAGAGGTCCGAGACGCGATCGAGGCGCTGGTGGCGGAGGCCGCACTGGTCACGGATCCGCACCGGGCCATCGACTGGCTGTCCACGCTTCCCCAGGTCGCCCTGGTCGCGCTGGGTGAGGGCACCTGATGCGGTTTGCCGATGCCCGCCCGGACGGCCGATCCGTCGTCTACGCGCACATCCAGACAGATCCGCTCGTGCTTCGCGCTGCCGGGTTGCTGGCGGATGCGAGCCCGACGCAGCGGCTGCTGGCGCGCGCCGTGATGAATGGCATGACCGAGGAGCCTGGGGTCTGGCGGACGATGTTCCCTACGCTGTTCGGGCCGCGATCGCCGCTCCCCGGTGACCCGGCACGGGACCGTTCGGAGGCGCTGCTGGAGGTCTCGCTGGAGGTTGCCGGACGTGGCGAGCAGGCGAGGAGCCAGTATCGAGGCGCGATCGTGGAAGCGCTGACCGAGCGGCTGGTCTCCGCCCGCACCGGGCCGGTCAGGCGCGAGCGAAGGATCCTGTTCGACGGCCGCCCTGCCGAGATCCACCCGTACGACGTCACGGCAGAGGCCGAGGCGAGAGCCGAGGCATGGGACTGCAAGTGGGGGGCCCGAGGCATCAAGGCCGACGTGATCCATCAGCTGGACGACGCCCGGCGCGGTGCCATCGACGAGGGCGAGCAGCTGCTCGTCGGCCTGGTGGTGTTCGACGCGCGGCGGTCGTGCGAGGTACGTCTGGTCCGAGAGCGTGGTTCGGTGCCGCTGCAGAACCTGCGCCTCATCGCGCTCGAGGGCCTCGACCGGCTGGCGGGCCGGCGCGCCACATGAGGTGCACGGCTCGAGGGTGCATGGCTTGAGTGCCGGGATCGTCGCCGAGATCACCGTTCCCTATCGGGTGCGGTTCGACGAGTGCGGTCCCGATGGGACCGTCCGGACGTCCGCCCTCCTGCGCTATGCACAGGACGTCGCCTGGATCCACTCCGAGCGGCTCGGGTTCGATCGTGCCTGGTACCGGGACCACGATCTCGCCTGGGTGGTGCGCTGCGCCGAGCTGGCCGTGCTGCGTCCGATCCCTCTGGGCACGGTGCTCGGCATGAAGACGCGCGTGATCGGCTTTCGGAGGGTCTGGGCTCGGCGCCGGACGGAGGCCAGGTTGGCCGATGGCGTTCTGGCGATGTGGGGTCACACGGACTGGGTGATGACCGATGGGCGTGGGCTGCCCACGCGGGCGCCGGCGGAGTTTCCCAGCCGCTTTGCAGTCCCTCCCGAATCGTTCGAGCCCGGCCGCGTCCCGCTGCCACCAGCGCCGGGTGACGCTCGGGCCCATCATGGTGTGGCGCGGCCCCAGGACCTCGACCCGATGGGTCACGTCAACAACGCTGTCTACCTCGACTACCTCGAGGAGGCATTGCTCCAGGGTGGCACCGCCGGTGCCGCGCTGACCGGCGCCGTCCCGCGCCGGATCCGGATCGAATACGTCGCACCGGCCGCGCCAGGGACGGCCTTGACTGGTGCGACCTGGCCGCTGGCGGCCGGCGATGGCGGGGGCTGGGCCTGGCGACTGACCGACGCCGCGTCGCGGGAGCTGGCCCGAGGCCGGCTCATCCCGGACCACGAGGAGGTCGGGTGACGCGAACGGTGTTCCGCGGCGGTCGCGTGTTCGATGGCACGGGTGCCGATCCGATGCTGGCCGACGTGACCGTGGATGACGCTCGGATCGTCGACGTCGGACCCGGACTGGATGGCGACGAGGCGGTCGACATGACGGACCGGACGCTGCTCCCCGGGCTGTTCGACTGCCATGTCCACGTCATGTTCAGCCACGTCGATGTGTGGCGGTCCGCGAACACGCCGTTCTCGTACCCTTTCTACGAGGCGGCCCGGAACCTGCGGACCACGCTCGGGATCGGGATTACGTCGATCCGTGACGCCGGCGGCGCGGACCTCGGCGTCCAGCAGGCGCTGGCCGACGGGCTGATCGACGGCCCGCGGATGCAGATCAGCCTCACGATGCTCAGCCAGACTGGCGGCCACGGAGATGACTGGCTGGTCTCGGGCGTGCGCATGCCGCTGTTCGTTGACCACCCGGGCGTGCCGTCGGGCGTCGTCGACGGTTCCGACGCGATGCGCCGCAAGGTCCGCGAGCTGCACCGGATGGGGGCGAACGTGGTCAAGGTCGCGACCTCGGGTGGCGTGCTCTCGGCGCGCGACGACCCGGCGCACGCGCACTTCCGGCCGGCGGAGCTCGACGTTCTGGTCGAGGAGGCAACCGCGGCCGGCATGTTCGTGATGGCCCACGCCCAGGCGGCGGACGGCATCAAGAACGCGGTCCGCGCCGGGATCCGGTCGATCGAGCACGGGATCTTCCTCGACGACGAGGGGATCGAGCTGATGCTCGCGAACCGTACCTGGCTGGTGCCGACGCTGGTCGCCCCCCAGGGGGTGATCGACGCGGCGGAGGCCGGGGTGGTGTTTCCACCGGGCGTCCTGGATAAGGCGATGACGGTGATCGAGGCACACCGGGAGGCCGTCAGACATGCCGTCGAGGCCGGTGTCAGGGTCGCCATGGGCACGGATTCGGGAGTGACGCCCCACGGTCGCAACCTTCTCGAGCTACCGCTCATGGCCGGCGTCGGGATGTCGCCAGCGGCCGTGCTCGAGGCCACCACCCGCAGCGCGGCGCAGCTGCTCGGGGTGGACCGCGACCTCGGAACCATCGAGCCCGGCAAGGTAGCTGACCTCGTCGCCGTCGATGGCGATGCATACCAGCTCGACTCGCTGGGGGACCGGATCCGGGGAGTGTGGCTCGCCGGACGGCTCGTCGCCTGATCGCGATCGGCCGCGGGCGCGCCCGCGCCCATGCCGCCGCGACGCGACCGGTGCGCCTGCCGCCGCCTGACCAGGACTTTCGGGTTATCGCGCCCCGGACCCGGTGTCGCGTCCGCGCCCCGGGCGACACCGATCGCGGAGCGCCCGGGACCATCGCGTCATGGCGCAACCGCCTTCGGCCGATAGGCTGGGGACACGTGCGACCACCTCGGGGGCGCACCGCACGATAGCCTGCGTGAGGTGCCTTGGACATCAGGACCGCTGCGGCAGCCATGCTGCTCGTGGCCACATTGATCGGTGCCCTGGCCGGAACGGCGGGCTTCGCCCTGTTCGTCGTCCGTCGGCAGAACAACCGCGTCGCCGGGATGGCGGAGCGTCTGGCTCGTGCGGGCGATGACGGCGCCCTGATCGCGCTCGAGGCGGAGCGAATCGCCGATCCGCGATTGCGCGCCTCATTCCGCGAGCTCGCCGATCGGGTGGCCGACACGTGGCGCCTGGCGACGGTCGACCCGCTCACCGGGATCGCGAACCGCCAGGCCGTCATGGCGCGCCTTTCCAGTGAGCTCGCCCGCGCTGCCCGGTACCACCACCCGCTGTCGGTGATCATCGTCGATCTCGACCACTTCAAGCGGCTGAACGACGCACACGGGCACGTGGCCGGAGACGCGATCCTGCGTCATGTCGGCCAGCTGCTCGGATCGAGCGTTCGGAGCGTGGACGTTGCCGGCCGCTACGGTGGCGAGGAGTTCCTGATCGTCCTGCCCGAGACGGATGTCGACGCCGCGGCAGCCCTGGCCGAGAAGCTTCGCCGCGCCATCAGCGGGAGCGCGGTACGGCTGCCTGAAGGTGAGATGGCGTCGGTCACCCTGTCGGCGGGTGTCGCGGGCGGCCAGGTCGACACCATCCTGCTCGATCACCTGGTGCGCGACGCGGACGCGGCCCTCTACTCCGCCAAGGCCCTCGGCCGCGACCAGATCTTCGTGTTTCGCGAGACGGGCGACGACGGCACGGTTCGCCGCGCCCCGATCAGCTCCGAGGCGCGATCGAAGGCGCTGGACGTCGGGCGGGCGGCGATGTCCGCCGCCCAGGACGCGCTCATCAACACGCTGGTCGGCCGCCCGGGATGGGCGGGCAAACCATCAACATTGATTGCCGGGGCGTCGGTTGCCCTGGCCCGGGCCATCGACCTGCCGGAGGGTGAGCTCGACCGGATCCGCACCGCGAGCCTGCTCCACGACCTGGGCAAGCTGGCCATCCCCGACGAGATCCTGGACCGGCGGGGTGAGCTCGCGATGTCTGAGTGGCGGGTGGTCACCGAGCACCCCAAGATCGGCCAGGTCGTGCTCGAGCAGGCCGGCGCGATGCGGGACGCCGCCACCATCGTCCTCCACCATCACGAGTGGTACGACGGCCGTGGTTATCCGCACGGCCTGGCCGGCACGGAGATCCCGATCGGTGCACGGATCGTGTCCATCGTCGACGCCTACGAGGCAATGGTGGCGGGCCGGCCCTACCGTGAGGCCATCACCCACGCGGAGGCGCTGGTCGAGCTCCGGCGGCAGGGCGGCGTGCAGTTCGATCCGGAGCTGGTCGAGGTCTTCGCCTCGCTGTTCGCCAACGGCCTTCCCTGGGAGCTCGAGCCCTACGATCCCATGGGCGACCTGCACGAGGCCGGGATTCCCGTCCTGCCGGGCGGGCGGGTCTCCGACGACGGGATCCCCCGTGCCGCGGCCCCGGGCGGCGTCGCGGACGGCGGGGGCCGGCTCGGCGCCGCACGCGGTCGTCCGCGGTCGACAGCCGAGATCCACGACGCCGTCCACGATCGTCGCCGGCGCGCCGTCGGCTGATCGCTCGCAGGCCTCTCATGGCTGGGCTCGTGTTCATTGCGGAGGGCGGTGACCGAATCGGGCCGCGCCGCGCCCCAGGTTGTCCGCGACGCGGGGTCCTGATCGGAATCGCGCGGTCCGCCGATGACCGTGGCCCGCGTCCGCGACGTGTCGGCCGTCAGCGTTCGACGCGCGCCCCCGAACGGCGCATCACCGCCTCGACGTCGGCCAGGGTCGCCATCGAACTGTCGCCCGGGGTGGTCATCGCGAGCGCCCCGTGCGCGATGCCGAGGTCGAGCGCCCGCTCGAGCGACTGCCCACTCAGCAGCCCGAAGATGAAGCCCGAGGCGAACGAGTCGCCGCCGCCCACCCGGTCAAGGATCTCGAGCCCTTCCATTGGCTGCGCCTGGGTCAGCGCATCGCCCGCGTAGCAGGCGGCTCCCCAGTCGTTGCGGGTGGCGGTCACCGCGTGGCGGAGGGTCGTCGCAACCACGGCCAGGTTCGGATACGTCCGCGCGACCTCGGCCATCATCTGCCCGTACCCGGTCGGATCGAGGGCACCGAGCGCCCGATCCGACCCGTGCACGGCGAACCCGAGGGCCGCCGTGAAGTCCTCCTCATTGCCGAACAGGACGTCCACCAGCGGCACCAGCCGCCCGTTGACCTCGCGGGCGCGCTCCCGGCCACCGATCGCCTGCCACAGCGACGGGCGGTAGTTGAGGTCGTAGCTCACGATGGTGCCGTACCGCCTGGCGGCGGCCATGGCCTCGGCGGCAGCCTCACCCGTCGTCTCGGACAGCGCGGCGAAGATGCCGCCGGTGTGGAACCAGCGGCAGCCCTCGCGTCCGAAGATGGCGTCCCAGTCGAGGTCACCGGGCCGCAGCTGCGAGACCGCCGTGCGCCCCCGGTCGGACACGCCGACGGCCGCCCGTACGCCAAACCCACGTTCGGTGAAGTTGAGCCCGTTCCGGACGCTTCGTCCGACACCGTCGTAGGGGGCCCACCGCAGGTGGGAGAGGTCGACCCCGCCCTGGCGCATCAGGTCCTCGATCAGGCGACCGATGGCGTTGTCGGCGAGCGCGGTGACAACGCTCGTCCGGAGCCCGAAGCAGCGTCCCAGGCCGCGGGCCACGTTGTACTCACCACCGCCTTCCCAGGCGCGGAACGAGCGCGCGGTGGCGATGCGACCTTCGCCGGGATCGAGCCGCAGCATCACCTCGCCCAGCGCGACCAGATCCCATCTGACGTCCGTCGCCGGTCTGATCGACAGCTGATCCATCGAGTCCGGGGCCTCCCTGTGCTGCACGGGACCTCTATCCGAGGATGCGGTCGATCTCCGCTGGCCGGAGGAGACCCCGTTCGATCGCCGCGCGGTAGCACTCGATCGTCCGGCGAACGCCCTCCTGGAGGTCGGTCTCGGCGATCGACCCGATGACCTGCTGCAGGGTTGCGCCGTCAAACCCCGCCGGGAACGGCATCGTCGCATCGTCGGCGGTGATCTGACCGGACGCCCCGGGCACCACCGCCTCGATCGCCCTGATGATCTGGTCGACGCCGAACAGGCTGCCGCCGATGTTGTACACGGCAGCACCCGTAGCGGGCAGGCGCGACGCGCGAACGAACGCCTCCGCGATGTCGGCGGCGAACTGGAACTGGTAGCGGCCGCTGAAGCCGATGCGATACGGGCGTCCGGCGGCGGCCGCGATCATGGCCACGGTCGGCTTCGAGGTGACACCCTGGTCACGTCCCGGGCCGTACGCCGAATGGGGTCGGAGCCCGACGCTCGCGACGCCCTCGTTGGCCCACCAGGCCCGAGCACCCTGCTCGTTGGCGACCTTGTACACGCCATAGTGCGAGGCCGGGAACAGCGGATCGTCATCACCCACGATCGCATGCGGATACCGGGAGGCGGGACCGTAGACGGCAGCGCTGCTGGCGTAGACCACCGTCCGGATTCCGAGCCGACGGGCCACCTCGAACACGGCCACGGTGCCGGACACGTTCACCCGGGACCCTTCAAAGGGATCGGCAGCACACAGCGGCAGCTGCATCCCGGCCAGATGGATCAGGCGGTTGGCACCGGACTGCCGGGCAGCGGCTTCCAGCCGGCCGACATCGGCGACATCGCCGTCGACCAGCGTGACCCGCGCCAGCTCGTCCTCGGCCAGCACCAGGCGGAGCCGGTCGATGCGCCGGTGGGCCGTCAGCACGGTCACCGGGATCGACTCGCGCACCAGGCTGCCGACCACCCACGCTCCGATGCAACCCGTCCCACCCGTGACAAGGTAGGACTCGCCGTCGCCGACCTGGGTGCTGGTCACGACATCTCTCCCCTGGCTCGATTCGCGTGGGAGGATCAGGCGACGACGTCGTAGCCCACGATCTCGGTGCCCTCGTGGAGCGCGTTCAGCTCTGGCTGGAGCGCGGTGTGGACCTCCGATGTGCGCCATCCGGCCGCGGACCCCGGGTCGGCGAAACGAAGCGCCATCTGATACCGGGTGGGATCGTCGATCTCGCGCAGCAGCTCGACCCTGACGTACCCATCGGCTCTCGCCATCGCCGGCCCGTAAGACTCGCTGAAGAACCGCTCGAAGGCGGCGGCGTTGGCGACCGGGACGGTGAAGGTGATGTGGCGCTCGATCATCGCGGATCTCCAGTCTCGGGCTCACCCAGGTCGTGTCCAAACCTGTGGTAAGGTGGTCTGACCAGCGTACCACAGCCGACGGCGACCAACGCCGGCCACGGGGTGCGCTGCGGACGCAGGAGCGGGCGTGGTCCATGACGGGTCCCTGAGGGCCACCACAGCGACCATGGTCGGGTTCGGGGCGCTGCCGCCGCGCAGCACGCTGCCCGAGGAGATCGCCGAGCGGGTACTGGCCCTGATCCGGGCTCAGGAGCTCCGGCCCGGCGACCGGCTGCCCGCCGAGCGCGAGCTGGCACGGCGGCTGGGCGTGAGCCGGCCCGTCCTCCGCGAGGCATTGCGAGCGCTGTCGTTGATGAAGGTCGTCGACATCCGCCAGGGCACCGGAACCTGGGTGACCTCGCTCGAGCCCAGGCAGCTCATCTCGCATCTCGACTTCGCGTTCTCGAGCGACGAGACGGCACTCGCCAAGGTGTTCGAGGCGCGTCGCGTCGTTGAATCCGGGAACGTCCGGTTCGCGGCCCAGCGGCTGTCGGACGCGGACCTGGGGCACCTGGGCGAGCTGCTCAAGCAGCTCCAGGCCGCCGTGGACGACCCGCTCCGGTTCAGCGAGGCGGACATCGCGTTCCATGACGCCGTCTGCGCGGCGGCCGACAACTTCATGCTGGCGCAGTTCATGACGATCATCGACACGCTGGGCAAAGTCAGCCGCCAGCGGACCGGTGGCCGGCGAACCGTCCGCGAGGCCACCATTGCCGACCATCGCCGCATCCTGGATGCGCTGCGCGCCCGCGACCCGGACGCGGCCGAGCGGGCCATGCGTGGGCACCTCGACCACATCGAGGCCGTGCTGCATGCAGCAGGCGATGCTCCGATCGCGGATGAGCCCTCCCTGACCGGCGGTGTTGACCGATGAGGGTCACCGGTCACCGGACGCTCGCGGCGCCGCGCGACGACGTGTTCGAGGCGATCCACGACCCGACGGTGCTCCTCGCGTGCATTCCCGGATGCGAGTCGGTCGAGCGGGTGTCCCCGGCCGAGTATCGAGCCCAGTTCGCGATCCGGCTGCCCTCGATCGCCGGGTCGTATGAGCTGTCGGTCCGGGTCGTCGACGAGATCCGTCCCGCGTCGTGCCGGCTGGACGGACGCGTCGGGGGCCGGCCGGGAGCGGTGACCGGACAGGCCACGCTGGAGCTGACCGACGTCGAAGGCGGGTCGCAGCTCGGCTACACGGTCGACGCGCGGATCGACGGACCACTCGCGTGGATCGACTCGAGCCTGGTCGAGCGTCTCGCACACGGCATTCTCGAGCAGGGTCTCGCCCGGCTCGACCACGACCTGGCGCGGCGCGCGATGGCCGGAGATGCCGAGGCGCGAACGTGATCCCAACGACGGATGAATCGAGCGTGGAGGCGGCCGAGTGAGCGTAACCGAGTACTTCCGACCGGCGTCCGTGAACGAGGCGATCGAGCTGCTGGCACGGCACGGACCGGACCTGCTCGTGATGGCCGGCGGAACCATCGCGATGCCGCTGGTCAACGAGGGGATCTCTGCGCCGGAGCGCGTGATGAGCCTGCGCGCCGCCGGCCTCGCCGGGCTGCGTCGCGAGCCCACCGGGATCCGGATCGGCGCCACCTGCCCGCTGCAGCGGATGCTGGAGCTCGACGATCTGCCTTTGCTGAAGGAGGCGGCCCGGCACACGGGGAGCTGGGCGATCCGGAACATGGGCACCGTTGGCGGCAACCTGTTCGCGCCGCCGCCGGCCGGCGATGTCACCGTGGCGCTGCTCGCGCTGGATGCCACGCTCGTGGTGGCCGGTCCCGGCAGCCAGCGAGAGCTGCCCCTCGGCAACTTCCACACCGGGTTCATGACCACCGCGCTCGGTCCGGACGAGCTGCTGGTCGAGATCCGGATCGCACCGCCCTCGGGCGCGACCACCTTCCACAAGCTCGGTCGACGTCACGCGAGCACGCCCGCGGTCGTGACCGTCGCAGCCAGGGCCATCGTCGATGGCGGGCGGGTGAGCGAGTCACGGATCGCGCTCGGTGCGGTCGGACCGCATGCGTTCCGGGCCCACGCGGCCGAGGCAGCGCTCACGGGCTCCCGTCTCGACACGGCATCGATCGCGCGCGCGGCAACGGCGGCCGTGGACGCCTCGGACCCGGACACGGACGGCATCGCCAGCGAGTGGTACCGGCGACGGATGACACGGCTGCTCGTGGAGCGAGCATTGACCGACATCGCCGATCAGCTGGCTGGAGGCGCGGCATGACATCCAACATCGTGAGCTTCGCGCTGGGCGACCGGCAGGTCGAGGTCATGGTGCAACCCATGACCACGCTGCAGATCGCGCTCCGCGAGCACCTCGGACAGACCGCGACCAAGGACGGCTGCCGGCAGGGCGGCTGCGGCAGCTGCACCGTCCTGCTGGACGGCGAGCCGGTGCTGTCGTGCCTGCTGCCGATGGAGGAGGTCGCGGGCCGGCACGTGGACGTGGTCGAGACCATCACCCCGCCGCAGGGGCTCCACCCGCTCCAGCAGGCCTTCCTCGACCAGTTCGCCACCCAGTGCGGCTACTGCACGCCGGGCATGGTGATGCTCGGGGTCGGGCTCCTGGCCCACAACCCGCACCCGACGCGCGATGAGGTCGTCGAGGCGCTCGGGGGCAACATCTGTCGCTGCACGGGCTACGAGCCGATCCTGCGCGCCGTCGAGACCGCCGGCCGCACGGCCGGGGCCAACGCCGGGAGCGTCGCCGTCGGAGCGGGCCAGTCCGCTGGAGAGGAGGCTGCCCGATGAGCGCCCTGCGCAGCGTCGGCCAGTCGATCGCCCGCAGCGACGGCGTGGGCCACGTGACCGGGCGTACGCAGTACGCAGCGGACCTGACGTTCCCGGGCATGCTCCACCTCAAACTCGTCCGGAGCCCCGTCCATCACGCGCGGATCAACGGCGTCGACCTCACTGAAGCCGCGGCGGTGCCCGGTTTCGTCCGGGCGTTGACCCATCGGGACGTCCCACACAACGTGTACACGATCCTCACGCTCATCGGCGTCGAGCCGGAGGAGGAGTTCGTGCTCGCCGTCGACCGCGTCCGCTACCTGGGCGAGCCGATCATCGCGATCCTGGCCGAGACCGAGTCCGCCGCGATCGAGGCGGCTTCCAGGGTCCGCCTCGACCTCGAGGAGCTGCCCGCGGTGTTCGATGTCGAGGAGGCGCTCAAGCCCGACGCCCCGGTCGTCACCCACTGGGGCGACAACACCTTCAAGTACGAGGGCCACGACTGCCGGCGGGTACGCTTCGGCGACGTCGAGCAGGGCTTCGCCGGGGCCGACCTCATCGTCGAGGCTCGCTACGACTCGAGGCCCATCGAGCACGCTGCCACCGAGACCACGGCCTGCGTCGCGAAGCCCGAGCCGGACGGAAGGATCACGGTCTACACCAACACCCAGGCGCTGTACTTCAGCCTCGACAACACCTCGATCATCCTCCAGACCCCGGCCAACCGGCTCCACTTCGTGGGCGGCACCGTCGGGGGTGGGTTCGGCGGCAAGGTGGACGTCATCGTGGAGCCCCTCGCCACCCTGGCAGCCCAGCTCACCAACCGCCCTGTCCGGTACCGCTACAGCCGCACGGAGGAGATGCGGGTCTCGTCCACCCGCAGCGCGTGGCGGATCTACATCAAGGACGGGGTCATGAAGGATGGGCGCATCGTCGCCCGCAAGGTGACCAGCTACGCGGACTCCGGCGCCTATGCCCGGCAGACGCCGTACGCCATGACCAAGCACGCGGCCAACGTCGCCGGCCCGTACCTGATCCCGAACGTGTCGATCGACGTCTATTGCGTGTTCACCAACCGCCAGCCGACGAGCGCCATGCGCGGGTTCGGCGTGACGATGGGCTCGTATGCGGTGGAGGTGCAGATGGACCGGATCGCCGAGGCAACCGGCCTCGACCCCTGGACGGTCCGGTTCCGCAACGCCTACCACAACGGCGACCTGCGGCCGCACCGCAAGCACGCCGAGGACGCGACGCTGATCGAGACGATGCAGGCCGCGGCCAGGCTGGTCGGCCACGAGCTGCCCGAGGAGCTTGCCGCGATGACCTCGGCGCCCCGAACGGAGGGTGGGGACTGACCATGGCGAAGCTTCGAGGCCGCGGCATCGCCGCGGTGAACTACCCGACCGGCATGAACCTCGGGGGTGATCCGTCGCAGGCGCTGGTCCACGCGACGACCATGGGCTCGTTCGTGGTGACCCTGTCGGCCGTCGATCTGGGCCAGGGGCTCAAGACCGTGATCCGCCAGATCGCGGCCGAGGCCCTTGGCGTGCCCGTGGAGACGATCATCGTTGACACCGCGGACACCGACACGGGGCCCCATGACATGGGCACGTTCGCGAGCCGGGCGACTCACCGGGTGGGCAATGCGGTGATCGCCGCGGCCACCGAGGCCCGCGACGCGATGCTGGCGATCGCCGCCGACGAGCTGGAGGCGGCGATGGCGGACCTGGAGACCGACGGCGAGGGTTTCATCCGCGTCAAGGGCAGTCCGCACCGTTCGATCAGCGTGTCAGACCTGGCTCTCGCTGCACACTTCAAGCACGGGCGCGGGATCGCAGGTCGCGGCATGTGGATGAAGCCCAAGAGCGAGGTCGATCCCGACACGGGCGCCATGGACCCCGACTCGACCGAGGCCCATGCCTGCACCGTTGCCGACGTGGAGGTCGACACTGAGACGGGCCAGGTCAAGGTCCTCGCCATCCGGAGCGCGTACGAGGTGGGCCGCCAGGTCAACCCCGCGCTCGTCGAGGGCCAGATCACCGGTGGCGCCCTGATGGGCATGTCGCACGCGCTGTACGAGACGACCCAGCCGTACTACCCGAGCCCCGAGCACGCGGCGCGCGACTTCAGCACCTACCTGATGCCCGGTCCGGCCGAGCTGCCGGAGATCGAGAGCGTGGTGCTCGAGATGCCATCGTCGAATGGGCCCTACGGGGTCAAGGGCGTGGGCGAGATGACCGCCAACTCACCGATCCCCGCGATCGCCAACGCCGTCCATGACGCGATCGGCGTCCGGATCGACGAGCTGCCAATCACGCCCGAGGCCGTGCTTCGAGCGCTGGATTCGAAGTCGGGAGCCGGCGCGTCGAGCCCGGGCCCGTCACCGCTGCCGGAGGGCTGACGTGCGCCAGATCACGACCTGGGACGAGTTCCCGACCGTCGAGTACGTGCCGGGCGTCCTGCGCCAGGCGGTGTCGGGCGAGAAGGTCATGATGACCCGGATCGTGTACCGGGGTGGGGCCGTCATCCCAGCGCACAGCCACGCGGCCGAGCAGATCATGCTCGTCGTGTCCGGGCGGCTGTGGGCCAAGGTCGGGCCCGAGGAGGCCGAGGTTGGCCCCGGCGCCCTGCTGGTCATCGGGTCCGACATCGTCCACGCGTTTCGCCAGCTGGGTGACGAGGACGTGGTGTTCTACGAGTGCTTCGCACCGATCCGGCTCGAGTACCTGGTCGGGTTCAAGGGCCCCGACCCGTCGCTCTCGATGATCAGCGCCGGGCTCGAGGACGCCGACGGGACCACGTCGGCGTAGGGATCCTTCGCCTGTCCGGCCCGCCGCTCGCTCAGCATCCTGCCGGCATTGCCTGCGCGGTCGCGTTTGGCAGCGGGCGCTCGCCGGGCCACGGTCTCCCCTGGCCCGGCCGCGCCCGCCGTCTGCTGACCAACGATCGTTGATCTGGAGGCTCCTCCCAGACTAGCCTTGGCGCGTCAGGATCTCTCGCCTCGGTCGCCCCGGCGTTCGGAGCCGGAATCGACGCCGCCTGGCGAGTTGACGCGCAGCCATGCCAGGGAGCCATTCGACCAGATGACCCAGCAGCCGCTCGTCGGGATCGTCGTCGTGTCCCACTCGCGCCGGATCGCCGAGGGCGTGGTGGAGCTGGCCCGTCAGATGGCCGGTGATGAGCTGCGCCTGGAAGGGGTTGGCGGCCAGCCCGACGGTTCGATCGGCACCGATGCCGACGGTATCGTGGCGGCCATCGGGCGCGCGCAGGCAGGGGCCGGGGTGGTGGTCATCGGCGACCTGGGCAGCGCGATCCTGGCGACCGAGAGTGCGGTCGAGATGCTGGGACCGGGCGAGGCCGCGTCTGTCATGATCTCCTCCGGCCCGCTGGTGGAGGGAGCCGTGGTGGCGGCGGTGCAGGCCAGCATCGGCCAGTCCCTCGAGGAGGTGGTCACCGCCGCCGATGCGGCGAAGGACCTCGACAAAGGTGTCGTTCGATGAGCTCAGCGCGCCTGACCGTGCGCAACCCGTCTGGTATCCATGCCCGCCCAGCCGCGCAGTTCGTGAAAGCGGCGGGCAGGTTCCGGGCGAAGATCACGGTCGAGAACCTCACCCGCGGGCGAGGCCCGGCCGACGCCAAGAGCATCCTGGCGGTGCTCCCGCTCGGAGTGTCGCAGGGTCACGAGATCGAGGTCATCGCCGAGGGCGACGACGCAGTGGAGGCGATCGCCGCGATCAGCCAGGCGGTGACCGATGGCCTGGGCGAGACGATTGCGCCCGCCGGCTGACGGTGCCCGGCGACCGACAGCGCGGTGCCCTTGATGGCTGATACGCACGCACCGGCAGCCCGTCCCCGCCCGATGCGCCGGCACCGTGCGACATCTCCGGCCGAGTTCATCGCGCGCCTGGCCGGGACGCCGTGCTGCGCGGCGATCGTGGCCGACCGCCATCTCGATGTCGCCATCGCGAGCCGGGCGCCGATCCTGTTCATCCTGCGCGGCAACGGCCTGGAGCTGGGGCCGGTCGTGCGTCGGATCCACGACGCGGGCAAGCTGGTCGCGGTCCACCTCGACCTCGTTGCCGGCCTACGCGACGATCCGGTCGGCGTCTCGTGGCTGGCCCGGGCCGAGGTCGATGCGATCATCACCTCGCGCGGCCGACTGATCCCGCTCATCCGCCAGGAGCGGGTCGTCGCCATCGAGCGCCTGCTCCTGTCCCGGCGCAGCCATCTCGAGGCTGCGTCGGCGGCCCTGTCGCGCTCGAGCCCCGACATCGTGGAGGTGCTGCCGGGCGTCATCCTGCCATCGATCGCGCACATGATCCCACGCTTTGCGGTGCCGGTTCTCGCCGGTGGCTTCGTGCGCACGCCGGCCGACGTCCGGGCGATCCTCGCCGCCGGTGCTGTAGGTGTGACCACGAGCTCGCAGGCGCTGTGGGAGTTCGATGGGTAGTAGCACCGGCGACATTCACCTGCCACGGGTGCTGGTGGCGACCTGCGCCCGTGAACCGCCGCGGCTGCCGCGCATCCGCGATGCCGGGTTCCTCTTTCGCGATATCGATCTGCCGGCGCTGCTGACTGCGGCGATGACGACGAGCGCGCCCAAGGCCGTCGATCTCGACACGGTCCGGGGCCTGCGCACCGATGACGACGCGGTTGCGTTCGCGATGGAGCGACTGGGCATCCGGATCGTGATGACCCGGCGGCTCCAGACAGCGGAGCGGGTCGCCGCGGTCGGCGGACTCGCGCTGCTGCACACGTTGGCCTTCGATTCCACCGGTGTTGCCCGAACGCTGGAGAGTCACCCACGAAGCGCGGGGATCGGGGCCGTCATCTCGCCCGGCCTGGTGCTGCCACACATGCTCCCATCGGAGGTGAGCCGGCTGCCGCGGCCACTGCTCGCCTACGGGCTGATCATGGAGCCATCCGACGCGCTGGCCTGTCTCGAGCTGGCCGACGGGCTGGTTGTCGGGCTCGACGTCGCCGCCTCCCTTGCCCCCGTGCTCGCCGGCGTCGCCACCGACCCGTAACCTTCCGACAAGCCCTTGACAACGGTGAGACCGAGGGAGTAGAACCCAAGTCACCCTACCTCGGGACGATGAATGGACAAGTCCCGTCTCGGCAGAGATGTCGAGGCGCGGACTTTTTCTTTGTTCCCCGCGGTGGGAGGTCCGCGAGCGCGGCCAGTCAAAGCTTCTGCCGCGAGGAGGGACGAATGTAGCGTGCGAGGGAGATCTTTCTGTCCGGGGTGTTCGGGAGGGACCACCCTCATCCGCGGTGACCCGGTGGTGTGGTCAGGGTGCTGGCCGCGCCTGGATCGCGCGCCGGGGACGCGCATAGGCTCCGATCACCGCGTTCCGCCGGAGACCCGAACGAGACTCCCGACAACAGTCTTCGTGTCTCCGTGTCATGGCAGTTGCTACGGATAGCGAGCCTCGCAACGAGGGAGAGGGAGCATGACAGCAGAAAAGTTCATCGCCGAGCTACTCGGCACCGGGACGCTGATCCTCCTCGGTGACGGTGTCGTGGCCGGCGTCCTGCTGGCCAAGTCGAAGACGAACCAGCTCACCGGCGTCGGCAGCTCGAACGGCTGGATCGTGATCACCATGGGTTGGGGCTTCGCGGTGTTCGCCGGCATCGCCGTCGCGGGCCTCACGAGCGGCGCGCACATCAACCCGGCAGTGACACTGGCCGTGTTCCTCGACAGCCTGGCCAACAACGGCTCGTTTGGCGTCGACCAGCTCATCGGCTATTGGGTCGCCCAGATGATCGGCGCGATGATCGGCGCCGCGATCGTCTTCTACCACTACTACCCGCACTGGCAGGAGACGGAGAATCCGGACCTCAAGCTGTCCGTGTTCTCCACCATGCCGGCCATCCGCAACACCTGGTGGAACCTGGTGTCCGAGATCGTCGGCACCTTCGCGCTGGTGTTCATCGGTTTCAGCCTGGCCAAGGGCACGACGCCCGCGATCGGTGGGGCGCTCTCCTGGGGCCTGCTGGTGCTGGTGATCGGTCTCAGCCTCGGCGGCACGACCGGATACGCGATCAACCCGGCCCGCGACCTCGGGCCGCGCATCATGCACGCCATCCTGCCCATCCCGGGCAAGCGAGACAGTGACTGGGAGTACTCCTGGATCCCGGTGGTCGGCCCCCTGATCGGTGGCGCCCTCGGCTGGGCCCTCTTCAACTACCTGGGCACGCATTTCATGCTCGTGGGCCTCTAGACCGCACACGACCGAAGTCGCTCACCCGCGGTTGGCCGCCGCGCGACGGACCTCGTCACGGCGGCCGACCGCCCGGGAGCGTGCCGGGATTCCTCGGCAATCCACGCCTACGGTCAGGGGAGCAGCGATGAAGAAGCTCATCAATACACCCGACACTCTCGTTGACGAGGAGCTCGCCGGAATGGCGTTGGCGCACGCCGACCTGATCCGGATCGAGGCGCCCAACGTCGTCGTGCGCAAGGACGCCCCACGCCAGGGCAAGGTCGGCGTGATCTCCGGCGGCGGCTCGGGTCACGAGCCGATGCACGGTGGGTTCGTGGGTCTCGGCATGCTCGACGCCGCCTGCCCGGGCGCGGTCTTCACCTCGCCCGTGCCGGACCAGATGCTGGCCGCCACCAAGGCGGTCAACGGCGGTGTTGGCGTCCTGCACATCGTCAAGAACTACACCGGCGACATCATGAACTTCGAGATCGCAGCCGAGCTGGCCGAGGCCGAAGGGATCGATGTCGAGGCCGTCGTCCTCGCCGATGACGTGGCCGTCAAGGACTCGCTCTACACGGCCGGCCGGCGCGGCGTCGGTGGCACGGTGCTGGCCGAGAAGATCGTCGGTGCCGCTGCCGAGGCGGGTGCCGACCTGGCCACCGTCAAGGCGCTGTGCCAGAAGGTGCAGGACAACGTGCGCTCGATGGGCATGGCCCTGACCTCGTGCACGGTGCCCGCGGCCGGCAAGCCGACGTTCGACATCGGCGACGACGAGATGGAGATCGGCATCGGCATCCACGGTGAGCCGGGGCGTGAGCGGCGCAAGCTGGCCACGGCCGACGAGATCACCGAGGCGCTTGCCACGCCGATCCTGGACGACATGCCGTTCCAGCGCGGCGACCGCGTGCTCGCGTTCGTCAACGGCATGGGCGGAACCCCGCTCATCGAGCTGTACGTGGTCTATCGCAAGCTGGCCCAGATCGTGGCCGGGCGCGGCATCACGATCGAGCGCAACCTCATCGGCAACTACATCACCTCGCTCGAGATGGCCGGCTGCTCGATCACGCTGCTCAAGCTCGACGACGAGCTCGTCCGCTACTGGGACGCACCGGTTCACACCCCCGCACTGCGCTGGGGAGTCTGAGCGTGGGCATCACGACCGCCGATCTCGCCTCGGTTCTCGAAGTGTTCGCGGATCGGATCCACGCCGCCCGCGACGAGCTGACGGCGCTCGACTCGGCGATCGGCGATGCCGACCACGGGATCAACATGGACCGCGGGATGACCGCCGTTCGGGAGCTCCTTCCGGGACTCCGGGACGGCGATGCCGGCACGCTGTTCAAGCAGGCCGGGATGAAGCTCATCTCGACGGTCGGAGGGGCGAGCGGCCCGCTCTACGGGACGCTCTTCCTGCGCATGGGGACGGCGCTCGCCGACGCCCATGAGGTGTCCGTAGAGCAGCTGGCTGCCGCTCTGCGGGCCGCTCTCGAGGGTGTGGTTCAGCGAGGCAAGGCCGTCCTCGACGACAAGACAATGGTCGACGCGATGACACCGGCCGTCGAGGCGTTCGAGGCCGCCGTCGGCTCGGATCTCCATGTGGCATTGACGGCGGCGGCGAGCGCCGCCGCAGCGGGACGCGACCGCGTCACCCCATTGATCGCCCGCAAGGGCCGTGCCAGCTATCTCGGCGAGCGCTCGGCGAACCACCAGGATCCCGGTGCCACGAGCACCACGATCCTGTTTGAGTCGCTGCGCGACGCTATCGGGACGAGTGGCTGACGGCTGGACGACGAGCAGCAAGAGGAGCAGGACTATGGCGCAGTACGTTGGCGCGCTCGACCAGGGCACGACGAGCACCCGGTTCATGATCTTCGATCATTCGGGCCAGGTCGTCGCGATCGACCAGAAGGAGCATGAGCAGATCTTCCCGAAGCCCGGCTGGGTCGAGCACGATCCGGCCGAGATCTGGACCCGGTGCGTCGAGGTCATCCGGGGTGCGCTGGGCAAGGCAGGCATCAAGGCGTCCGACCTCGCCGCGGTTGGCATCACCAACCAGCGCGAGACCGCGGTGGTCTGGGATCGCCGCACCGGCAAGGCCGTATGCAACGCCGTCGTGTGGCAGGACACACGGACCGACACGGTCATCAACGAGTTCGCCAAGGACGGCGGGCAGGACCGCTTCCGGGCGAAGGTCGGCCTGCCGTTGGCGACCTACTTCTCGGGTCCCAAGATCCGCTGGATCCTGGACAACGTCGCAGGGGCCAAGGCAGCCGCCGAGGCCGGGAACCTGATGTTCGGCAACATCGACACCTGGTGCATCTGGAACCTCACCGGCGGCGTCAACGGCGGCGTCCACGTCACTGACGTGACCAACGCCAGCCGCACGATGCTGATGAACCTGGAGACCCTCGACTGGGATGACGAGATCCTGGGCATCATGGGCGTGCCGCGCTCGATGCTGCCCACGATCAAGGCCTCGTCCGAGGTGTACGGCAAGGCCACCGGCGACCTCGCTGGCGTCCCGGTCGCGGGCGACCTCGGCGATCAACAGGCGGCGCTGTTCGGCCAGACCTGCTTCAGCGCCGGCGAGGCGAAGAACACCTACGGCACCGGTTGCTTCATGCTCCTCAACACCGGCACCAAGCTGGTGCCGTCGACGAGCGGCCTGATCACCGGCGTCGGTTACAAGATCGGCAGCCAGCCGGCCAGCTACATGCTCGAGGGCTCGATCGCGATCACGGGCGCGCTCGTCCAGTGGCTGCGCGACAACTTGGGCATGATCGCGGCCTCGTCCGACATCGAGGCCCTGGCGGCCACGGTCGAGGACAACGGCGGCGTGTACTTCGTGCCCGCCTTCTCGGGCCTGTTCGCGCCGTACTGGAAGAGCGAGGCCCGGGGTGTCATCGCCGGCCTCACCCGCTACGTGAACAAGGGCCACATCGCCCGGGCCGTTCTCGAGGCGACCGCCTGGCAGACCCGCGAGGTCTACGACGCGATGAACGCCGACTCCGGCGTCACGCTGACGGCCCTCAAGGTCGACGGCGGCATGGTCTACAACGACCTTCTGATGCAGTTCCAGTCCGACGTCCTGGGCGTGCCGGTCATTCGGCCGAAGGTCGCCGAGACGACGGCACTGGGCGCGGCCTACGCGGCCGGGCTCGCGGTCGGGTTCTGGGCCGCGGTCGAGGATCTGCGTGCCAACTGGGCCAAGGACAAGGAGTGGACTCCGAAGCTCGATTCGGCAACGGCCGAGAAGGAGTATCACTTCTGGAAGAAGGCGGTCACCCGCACCTTCGACTGGGTCGAGCACTAGAAGGCCGGGCAACCGGGCGGCCGGCGGTTACACCGCCGGCCGCCCGGTATCGGCCGACGTGTCGCGGGTACGGAGGCCCGCTTCGGATCACGTGGACGACGGACGCATGAACCAGGCATCGGGCGCAGCGGCACCCGCCCACATCGTCATCGTCGGGGGTGGCGGCACGGGCGCGGCGCTTGCCCATGATCTCGTGCTCCGCGGCCTCCGAGTGACGCTGGTCGAGCGCGGCGAGGTCACGTCGGGAACGACCGGCCGCCATCACGGGTTGCTTCACAGCGGAGCCCGCTACGCCGTGAGCGACGCGACCGCCGGCGCCGAGTGCATCCAGGAGAACATGATCCTGCGGCGCACGGCCCCTGGCACGTTCGAGGAGAACGACGGCCTGTTCGTGGCCCTCACCGACGAGGACCGTGAATACGGCAGGCACCTGGTGGCGGCGTGCGAGGAGTCCGGCATCCCGAACCGGGAGCTGTCGGCCGAGGAGGCGCTGCGCCTGGAGCCCGGCCTCAACCCCGAGCTGCTATGGGCGCTCCAGATCCCCGACGGTACCTTCGATGCGATGCGGCTGCCCCTTCGCTGGTTTGCGACCGCGAAGCACAACGGTGCCGTCATCCGGCCGTTCACCGAGGTCGTCGAGGTCACGAGTGCGAGCCACTGTGTGACCGGCGTCGTGGTCCGCGATCACACGGACGGTCGCGAATTGAGAATCTCCGGGGACATCGTCGTCAACGCCACCGGACCGTGGAGCGAGGCGATCGCGGCCATGGCCGGGGTGGACGTGCCCGTGCAGCCGTCGCCCGGCGTGTTGCTCGCCCTCCGCGGGCGGCTGTGCAACATGGTCATCAACCGCTGTCACCCGGCCGCAGACGGCGACATCCTCGTTCCGCAGCGGGGCCTCACAATCGTCGGCACCAGCTCCTGGCTGGTCGATCACCCCGACGACCTGGGCGTGCCCGAGGATCACGTCCGGGCCATGTACGACGAGGGCTCCAAGCTGGTACCCGCCGTGCGAGGGGCCGAGCAGCGTGCCGCGTGGTCCGCCGCCCGACCCCTGATCGGCGGCCGTGGGGGCTCTACGGGACGCGAGCTGAGCCGAACGTTCGAGTGCTTCGACCACGCCCGTAGCGACGGGGTCGAGGGCTTCGTGACGATCTCGGGGGGCAAGGCGACGACCGCGCGTGCGATGGCCGAGAAGACCGCCGACGTGGTGTGCGCAAAGCTCGGCATCGACCGGCCGTGCCAGACGCGCGATGTCGTGCTGCTGCCGCACACCGCCTACTACCTGAGCTGAGCCATACGATGACCGAGCACGCAGCCAACGATCCGCGACCGCCGGCGGCGGAGCAGCCCGGCGGCGACCCGGAGCACACCCCTGCGCCACCCCGCACCGCGCCGGGACGCACCGCCACCTTCCGCGTGGCTCGTTCGAATCGCGGCGAGCGACCGCACTTCGACACGTTCCAGGTGCCGGTCGAGCCACGCACGACCGTGCTCGACGGCCTGATCTCGATCCGCCGCCATCAGGATCCGACGCTCACTCTCCGGCACTCGTGCTTCCACGCGTCGTGCGGGACGTGCGCGATGCGCGTCAATGGGCGTGAGGGCCTCGCCTGCGTGACGAAGTTGGAGGAGCTGGGCGGTGGCACGGTCACGGTCGAGCCGATCGCCAACGCCGGCGCCCTGATCAGCGACCTGGTCGTGGACATGGTGGCGTTCTTCGAGCGCTACGCGCCGATGGGTCAGCCGCTCGTGCGGGAGAGCGAGCTGGGGCCCGGATCGCGCCCGGCCGAGGGCGTGGAGCGGCTGGAACGCTTCGAAGACTGCATCGAGTGTGGGATCTGTATGTCGGCCTGCCCGATCAGCGCGACCGACTCGCGTTACCTCGGACCGGCGGCCCTGGCGGCCGCGTGGCGGGTGATGAGCGAGCCGCGCACGGCGGATCCCGAGCGGGCCATGGCGCTCGCGGACGTCGACCACGGCATCTGGCGCTGCCACGCCGCGTTCGAGTGCACCGAGGCCTGCCCGTCCAGTGTGGATCCGGCGGGTGCGATCATGCGCCTGCGCCGGACCGCCGCGAGACGGCGGCTGGGTGGGCTGCTGAGCGGGACGAGGAGCAATCGATGATCGAGGAGCGTGCCACGTCCGGGACGCCCGCCACGCGGCGGCCGGACCAGCCCGTGCGGCGGCGGGGCCTGGTGAGCTGGGTGGACGTCCGGGGGCGGCGGCTGGGTGGCTGGGCCTTCGCGCTCAACCGCGCCACCGGCCTTGGCGTCCTGCTCTACCTCTACCTGCACCTGGTGATCCTGTCGATGCTGGCCGGCGGGCCGGGCTCCTGGGACGGCTTCGTGAGCATCGCCGGCAGCCCGATCTTGCTGCTCCTCGACGTCGTGCTGCTGTTCGGGCTGCTGGCCCACGGGCTCAACGGGATCCGGGTCAGCCTCGTGGGCCTGGGGATCGTCATCGATCGTCAGCGTGCCCTGTTCGTCGCCTTCTTCGTCATGGGGCTCATCGTGTTCCTGATCGGTGCCGTGCGGATCTTCGGTGAGACGGGAGGAGGGCGATGAGCGATCCCGTGCAGGCTCGTTCCGACGTCCCCGTGCAACCGGCCGCAGGCGATATCGAGCGCGGGTCGGTCGAGCGCGAGCCCGAGGACCGCGGTGTCGGCACCATCGCCTGGCTGATCCAGGTCCTCACGGGGGCGTCGGTGCTGGTCCTGGTGACCCTGCACATGATCGCGAACCACTTCATCGTGCCCGGCGGGCTGCGGGACTTCCACGACGTGGTGGCGTATCTGCGGACTCCGATCATCCTGGTGCTCGAGGTTGCCTTCCTGATCGTCGTGACCTGGCACGGGCTGCTCGGGCTGCGGGCGGTCCTGTTCGACTTCGGGCTCAGCTCCCGGACCGAGCGGGTCATCACCCGGGTGCTGACCGTGGTCGGCATCGCCACCGTCGCCTACGGCCTGTGGCTCACCGCCGTCGTCGTGGGCTCGGCGTGACCATCGGCAGCCAAGACCGCTGATCGGTGCGCGTCCTGGTCGTCGGCGCCGGCGCCGTCGGTTCGCTGCTGGGCTGGGCCCTGGCCGCGGCGGGCGATCCTGTCACCATCGTGCGCCGCGGCGCGACCGAGACGCCATCCACGGTGATCGGCGTGCGGCGGCCGGACGGCTCGCAGGCAGTCGCCGACGTGCGGGTCGTCGCCTCGACCGGGCAGGTTGCTGACGATCCTCCGGAGCTTGTCGTGGTGGCCGTCCGCCAGCACGACCTGGCGGACGTGCTGCGTGACCTCGAAGCCGTGCCCCAGGCGATCGTGCTCACCGCCGAGAATGGCATCGGCGCGGAAGATGCCGCGGCCGCGGCGCGTCCGGGCCGTCCGCTCCTGGCGGCGTCACCGACGGCGGCCGTAGAGCGCTCTGGCGATGGCACTGCGGTCTGGCTGCGTCGGGGCGGGATCGCCGTGGGTCCCGTTCGTGGCGACGTGGAGGAGACGGGCCGTCACCTGGTGGCGGCGTTCGAGCGGTCGGGGCTTCCCGCGCGCTGGATCAGCGACGCGCGGTCGATGAAGTGGTCGAAGCTCCTGGCCAACCTGGTCGCCAACGCCACCAGCGCCCTGCTCGACCTGGACCCACCGGTCATCTATGGCGACCGCCGCCTGTTCGGGATCGAGCGCGACCAGCTGCTCGAGGCGCTGCGCGTGATGGATGGCCTCGGCCTCCACGTCGTGGATCTGCCTGGGGCGCGCGTGACCTGGCTGGTCCGGGGTGTGCGGCTGCCGGGTCCATTGTCCAGCCTGGCGCTGCAGCGCGTGGTTCGTGGCGCGCGTGGCGGCAAGGACCCGTCGCTGCGAATCGCGTTGGCGGCCGGCGGGCAGACCGAGATCGGGTGGCTCAACGGGGCGGTCGCGCGCGCGGGCGTCGCCGCCCGGATCGACACACCGGTCAACGCCGCCCTGTCCCGGCTGGTCGCGGAAGCCGGCATGGACCCGGCCCGCAGGGCGTGGTTCCGACACCGGCCAGATCGCCTGCTCGAGGCGCTCGGCTCGCGTTGATCGGCCGCTGATCGCGAACCGCAGAACCGGCAACCGGCGGGAGCCGAGCGGACGCCGCTGGCTATACTCGGCCGCAATGGATCCCGGCACAGTCGTCCTGGCGGTTGCGACGGTCGCCGCCGCCTACCTCATCGGCGGCATCCCGTGGGGGATCATCGTCGCGCGCATCGCCGGCGGTCCGGACCCCAGAACGCTGGGCAGCGGCCGCACCGGCGGTGCCAACACGATGCGCGCCATCGGCGCCCGGGCGGCGCTCGTGGCCGGCTTGCTGGACGCCGCAAAGGGCTCGGTCAGCGTCCTGCTCGCGATCGGGCTGGGTGCCCCACCGATCGTCCAGGCCCTCGCCGCGCTGGCAGCGATCGTGGGTCACAGCCGGTCGCCCTACATCGGGTTCAAGGGCGGCCGCGGCGTTGCCCCGGGTTGGGGTGGGCTGCTGGTCATCCAGCCGGTCGTGGCGCTCGCGGTGCTGCCGATCTTCCTGGGGGTCCTGCTGGTGACCAGGATCAGCTCCCTAGCGTCGCTGTCGACCTCCGCCGCGGCCGCGCTGGGGCTCATCGGTGCCGTGATCCTGGGTGCCGTGGCACCGGCTTTCATCGGCTACGCGATCGTCGCCGTCGCCCTCATCTGGCTGTTCCACGCGGACAACATTCGCCGGCTGCTGACGGGTCAGGAGCGCCGGATCGAGTTCCGCATCGGCCCGCGTTAGCGGCGCCGGAGCGGGGAAGGCTGCATTGATGCGAACGCTGCATGGCGCACCGGCCTCGAGTGGTGTCGCCCGTGGTTCATGGGTCCGGGTCGCGGCGGTCAGCGCGCCGCCCGGCGGCACCATCGATCCGTCCGATGCCGCAGGTGAGCAGGAGCGCCTGGTGTCCGCTCGCGATGGCGCTGCGACCGAGCTCGAGGCGCTGGGGGCGTCACTCGAGGCGGCGGGTCGTCAGGACGAGGGCGAGATCTTCGCGGCCCAGGCGATGATGGCCGTCGACCCGACCCTGCTCGACGCTGCCTCGGCCGAGATACGCGCCGGACACGACGCGATCGGGGCGATCAGGATCGCAGCCCGAAGCGTGGCGGACCAGCTGGTGGCGCTGGGCGACGAGGTGCTCTCGGCCCGGGCGACGGACGTCCTCGACGTTGCCGAGCGGATCACGGCGCGCCTGGCCGGGGTCGAGCGGACGGTCACCCTCGATCGGCCGGCGATCGCGATCGCCGACGACATCCCACCGTCGCTTGCCGCCAGCCTCCCCCGGGATCGCCTGCTGGGCCTGGCGCTCGAGGCTGGCTCGCCGACCTCGCACGCAGCGATCCTGGCTCGGGCGTTCGGGATTCCGGCGGTTGTCGGGATCCGCGGCCTGATCCAGGTGGCACGCGAGCTCGAGGATCATGCGTCGAGCGCGACGCGCACCCGGACGAGCCCGGCCCAGGGGCCATCGGAGGTGGTCATCGACGGCGACACTGGCGAGGTCGTGTTCGAGCCCGATCCTGACGCCAACGCCCGCCTCGGGGCGCGCGAGGAGGAAGCCGCCGAGGCCGTGCGAACAGCCCTTGCCGAGGCCGGCCTGCCGTGTGAGACCCGCGACGGCGTCGGCGTCAGCCTGCTCGCGAACATCGGCACGCCGGCCGAGGCTGACCGGGCGATCGCCCTCGGTGCCCGTGGCGTCGGGCTGTTCCGCACCGAGTTCCTGTTCGTCGAGCGGCAGGCACCGCCGTCCGAGGACGAGCAGACCCGCGTGAACCGCACGGTCGTCGAGGCCTTCGCGCCCGGTCCGGTCACCATCCGGCTGCTCGACGTGGGCGGAGACAAGCCCATCCCGTACCTGCCCATCGCGCCCGAGGCGAACCCGTTCCTCGGTGTTCGGGCGCTGCGCCTCGCTCCGGAGCGGCCGGACCTGTTCGTGACGCAGCTGCGCGCGGCGATGCGGGCCGCCGCGCCGTCGGGCGATCGCGCGCTCGGGCGGGTCAAGGTCATGGCGCCGATGGTCGCGGACGTCACTGACGTGGACGTGCTGCTCGATCTCGCCGAGCGAGCGCGCAGCTCGCTGGTGGCCGATGGCCTCGCGTTCGGGGAGGTGGAGCTCGGCGTCATGCTCGAGATCCCGTCTGCGGTGCTCGTCGCGGGGTCGTACCTCGGGCGCCTCCGATTTGCCAGCCTGGGCACCAACGATCTGACCCAGTACACGCTCGCCGCGGATCGCGGCAACGCGGCGCTCGAGCGCTATCGCGACCCGCTGCACCCGGCCGTGCTGCGCCTGATCGCCCAGGCGGTCGACGCCGCGGCCGTCTCGGGGGCCGAGCTGTCTGTGTGCGGCGAGATGGCCGGTGATCCGGTGGCCGCGCTGGCGCTGGTCGGTCTCGGGATCAGCGTCCTCAGCATGGCTGCATCCAGCCTGGCACCCGTCCGGCGCGCGATCCGTGCCGCGGACCTGGCCCCGCTCCGCGCGACGGCGCACGAGATGCTGGCGGCAGCATCGG
>CAVQKK010000008.1:0-10400 GCA_963713095.1 uncultured Chloroflexia bacterium | reverse complement strand
CGGAGCTGGTCCTCGCGGATGGCGATGCATCGCTCGGGCAGGCCGGCCACCCGGACCTGGCGGCCCTCCGCGTCGAGCACGATCGATGCGATGTCGGCCACGCCGCCGGCCGCGTCGACGGCACTTGCGTCGGCGTCCGAGAGGGCGGCGCGGATCGTGGACGCGCCGGGAGCCCAGGCGCCGATGCCGACCACGGCCCGGGTCAGCGAGTCGAACTTACCCAGGGTGGCGGAGGCCATCGAGTCGCTCGCGAGGGCCTCGGCCATCTCGGCGCTGCCGACGAGCAGCGGGACATGGAGCGGGAACACGGGCCCGGTCGCGCGCTCCGCCAGCCGGCGCACGAGCTCGAGCGAGTTTACCTGCAGCTGGATCGTGGGCACGCTGCCCACGAGCTGGACGACGGAGCAGGCGGGCAGGCGGGGGAGCTGCTCGACGAGGGCATGGAGCGTGCGACCCCAGGAGATGCCCAGCACGTCGCGCGCCTCCAGGACGTCGTCGAGCACCGCGGCCGCCGCACGGCCCAGCTGGGCAAGCTGCAGGTCGCCGGTCCAGCCGGCCGCGCGGACCACGACCGCGCCCCGGATCCCGTGGTGGCGCGCAAGCTCGTCGGCGAGATCGAGGTCGAGGTCCGGCAGCGGGTCGATGTCGATGCGGACGATCCCGTCGCGGCGCGCCCGCTCGAGCATCCGCGCGACCTTGAACCGGGACACGCCGAGCTCGGACGCGATCTCGCTCTTGCTGGCCCCGTCGAGGTAGTAGCGCCGGCACGCGAGCACGACGTTGAGCAGGTGCAGCCGCGACGGCAAGGCGCTGAGCTCGGTGACCACGCCGACAGCCTAGAGTGTGATCATTCGAGCGTCAAGCGCTCAAATGAGCGACACGTTAGCCAGCCTGCCCGCAGCGACGTGTCCGTCACAGGAGCCGTGGACCGGATCGAGTACGGGGATGCCCTGCGGCAGCCGGACGATGGTCTCGGCTCCCAGCGCATGACCTGGGCATGGAACCGCACCTCGTCCTGGCAGGCGGGCACGTGCGACAGCTAGTGTCAGGTGCGGCGGCTGCGCATGGACGACGGCGTGGAAGTTCGTCCCCGTGCGGGCGACGGCGTCGTGGTGGACGGCCAGGTGCGAGTTCCACTCGGACGTCAGCTTCTCGAACAGCCGCGTCGGCGCCGTCCACAGCGTTGCCGTCACCCTGTCGGCCGCGATCGCCGCGGCGCCCACGCTCGCGATCGGGTTGGTAGCGAGGTCGCGGGCTGCGCCCGGAGCCGGTCACGATCACGCTGTGGCCGGCGAGGTGCGCGGCGGGGACCGGCAGGTTGATGGGCTCGGCGATCGGGAATCGCCGGCGACCTCGATCGGCCAGCCGACGCACACCGAGATGTTGCCGGCAGCATCCTCGCCGGCGTCGATCGCGGCGACACGACGACCGCCCTCGCCCATCGAGGCGAGGAGCTCGTCAAGCTCGGGGAACGGCTGGCTCAGCGGCATCGGATCACCAGCTCGCAGCGGTGCCGCCGACTCGCGCCGCGTACTTCGCCTCCTCCTCGCCCGACTCGAGGTAGGCGCGGTACGGGTCGGCAGGCAGGCCGCGTGCCACCCGGAGCTCGGCGAGCAGCGGGCGCACGTCGGTGTTGAACGCGGCCCACAGCGCCCCGTTCGCCTCGAGCACGTCGCCCGCGGCCTGGGCGGCGAGGAGGGTCTCACGGTCGACGAGCAGCGCCTTGGCGATCGTCTCCTGGAGGTTCATCACGCTCCGGATCATGGCCGGGACCTTGGGCTCGATGTTGTGGCACTGGTCGAGCATGTAGGTCGTGTGGTTGGCGCAGTCCTGGGCGACCGGGTCACTCTCGTCGCGCATGGCGTTGACCAGCTCGTGCGCGATCCGGAACAGCTGATAGGGATCGATCGAACCGACCATCAGGTCGTCGTCGCCGTACTTCTTGTCGTTGAGATCGAACGCGGCCAGGCGGCCCTCGGCGAGCAACAGCGCGACGATCTGCTCGATGTTCACGCCCATCGCGTGGTGGCCGGTGTCGACGCACACCCCCGCCCGATCGCCCAGCTGCCGGACGACGTTGAGGCTCTGGCCCCAGTCCTGGACGTCGGTCGAGTAGAGGGCTGGCTCGTAGAGCTTGTACTCGAGGTACATGCGGGCCTTCGCCGGCAGGTGGGCGTAGGCCTCCTGGAGCCCGGCGACCAGTCGCCGGTGCCGGCCGCGCAGGTCGTCCTGGCCCGGGTAGTTGGTGCCGTCGCCCAGCCAGACCTTGACCGCCTGGGCGTCCATCGCGTCCGCGATCTCGCAGCACTCGACGATCGCGGCGACGGCCCTGGCGCGCACACGCGGATCCGGGTGACACACCGACCCCAGCTTGTAGTCCTCGTCCTGGAACGTGTTGCTGTTGATGCCGCCGATGACGAGACCCCGCTCCCGCGCGTAGGCCGCGAGGCCCCGGAAGTCGTCCACCTTGTCCCACGGGATGTGGAGGGACACCGACCCGGCGATCCCCGTATACCGGTTCACGGTCGCCGCATCGTCGATCTTCTCGAACACGGTACGCGGCACGCCCTGCTGGGGGAACACGCGGAACCGCGTACCGGTGTTGACGAAGCCCCACGACGGGATCTCGATGTTGACCCCGTTCATGGCCCAGTCGATACGCTCGATGGCCGGGGCGGACGCGGGCTTGGCGACGGCGGTGATGGTGGCCATGGTCGTGTCTCCTGGTGCTCAGGCTGGGGTGGTGGCCCGGGCGGTCAGCGCAGCGAAGCGCGCGCGGGCCTCGGACCAGTCGCCGGAAGGTTCATACGTGGTGATCGGGAAGGAGCGGGCTGCCAGCTCCCGCGCCTCGGCGACCGAGGCGAGCTCACCGGCGGCGATCGCCTGCATCGCGAGGTTGCCGATCGCGGTGGCCTCGACGGGACCGGCCCGAACCGGCAGCCCGGTGGCGTCGGCGGTCAGGCGGCACAGGAGGCGATGGTTGGATCCGCCGCCGACAATGTGCAGCGATTCGATGGGCTGGCCGGAAGCGGCTGTCAGCTGGCCGACCGCGGCGGCGTACCGCAGCGCGAGGCTTTCGAGCAGGACGCGCATCAGGGTCGCGGTGTCCGACGGCACGGGCTGGCCCGTCTCGGTGCAGAACTCGCGAACGCGCGCCGGCAGATCGCCGGGTCGCCCGAAGCGGTCATCGTCGGGGTCGATGAACGCGGTGAACGCCGGGGCGGTCTCGGCGAGCTCGGCGAGCTCCTCGTAGCCCGGGCCGTCGCCGTTCGGCCACAGCGCCCGCCGGCTCTCCTGCACCAGCCACAGGCCGACCACGTTGCGCAGCAGCCGGATGGTGCCGGCGACGCCGCCCTCATTGGTCAGGTTGGCCGCCAGCGAGACGTCGGAGATCACGGGCTCCGGCACCTCGAGCCCGATCAGCGACCAGGTGCCCGAGGAAAGGTACGCGGTGGACGGGCCGGCGAGCGGCGTGCCGACGACCGCGGACGCGGTGTCGTGTGAACCGGCAAGGACCACGCGCGTGCGCGCGAGGCCGGGCGCCGAGGCGAGATCGCGCACCAGCGGACCCACGTCCGTGCCGGGCGCGACGAGCTCGGGCAGCAGCCGGGTCGGGATGCCCAGCCGTTCGAGCATGGGACGCCCCCAGTCCCGGGAGCGCGCGTCGAGGGCCTGGCTGGTGGACGCGAGCGTGTACTCGGAGACGCTGGCGCCGGACAGGAAGTGGGCGAACAGGTCGGCCGTCATCAGCAGCCGGTCCGCATGCCGCAGCAGCGGATCCTCGTCCACGGTCATCGAGAGCAGCTGGTAGAGCGTGTTGATGGCCATGAACTGGATGCCGGTGACGCGGTAGATCTCATCCTTCGGCACCACCGAGCAGGCCCGCTCGATCATCCCGTCCGTGCGCGCGTCCCGGTAGTGGACCGGGTTCGCGAGCAGCCGCCCGCGCTCATCGAGCAGCCCGAAATCCACGCCCCAGCTGTCGACGGCGACCGAGGCGACCTCGCCCGCAGCGCCTGCCCTGCGCAGACCGGCCGTGATGTCTCCCAGCAGCCGCAGGGCGTCCCAGTGGAGCGTCCCGCCGACGGTCACCGGCACGTTCGGGAAGCGGTGGACGTCCTCGAGCTCGAGCCGCCCGCCGTCGAACGTGCCGACCAGGACACGGCCGCTCTCGGCCCCGAGGTCGACCGCCGCCAGCCGCAGGGTGCCGCGCTCAGTCAAGACGGAACACCTCCTCCAGGCGGCGGTGGAAGCCCGTGGCGGGGTCCGTGCACGGGTCGATGAGCGAGGCCATGTCCGCCTGCCAGCGGTCGTTGACCGGTTGCTCGGCCATGTGACCCCGGAAGCGATCGAAGTCCTCGACATCAAAGATGCCGATCAGCCGATCATCGAGCAGATAGATGGAGTAGTTGCGAACGCCGCCGTCCTTGAGCGCCTGGAGCATCTCGGGCCAGACCTCGGCGTGACGACGGCGATATTCGGCCTCCGCGCCCGGGAGCAGGCGCATGGTGAAGGCGACGCGTTCCATTCGGGAACTCCCGCGTTGTGGGCCCCGGCGGCCGGCGGCCGCCGGGGCCCAAGGAGGAGGACTGAGCTAGAAGCCGAACTCGGTCACGTACTGATCGATGTTGTCGGCGTTGAACACGAATGGCGGTCCGAGGACGACGACGCTGTCGGCCCCGATCGTGTACGGCTGGCCGTTGTTGAGGCTCGGGACCGTGAACGTCTCACCCTCGGCGCCGGTGATGTCGCCGGAGACGAGCTTGGCGGCGACGGCGTAGGCAAGGTAGCCGAGGTCGGTGACGTTCCAGAGCGCGAACTCCGGCGACTCACCGCCCTTGACGTAGTCGACCATGCCCATCGGGGTGCCGAGGCCGGTCACGAAGACCTGCCCGGTCTTGCCGGCCGCACGGACGACCTGGGCGGCCGCCACGATGCCGACGGTCGTCGGGGCGATGATGACCTTGAGGTCCGGATGTGCCTGCAACAGGCCCTGGGCCTGCTGCGTGCTGACCTGCGGGTCGTCGTTGCCGTAGACGACGCCGTCGTACTTGAGACCGCTGTACTTGGCGTCCTTGAGCGTCGTCTCCATCGCGGCGATCCAGGCGTTCTGGTTGGTTGCGGACTGGGCGGCGGAGAGGACCGCGATCTCGCCGGTGCAGCTCGGGGCGACATCGCACGCCATGTCCGCGAGACCCTTGCCGATGCCCGCGGTGTCAGCCTGGTTGACGAACACGTTGTAGGCACCGACGGCCGGGCTCGAGTCGTAGCCGACGACCTTGACGCCCGAGCTCATCGCGTCCTTGAGGGCCGGCGCCACGGCCGTGGCGTCGTCCGCGGAGATGATGATCGCGTCATTGCCCTGGGTGGCCGCCGTCTGGATGAACGGGACCTGCTGGGTCGCGTCGGCAGCGGACGGCCCAACCTGGGTCACGGTGCCGCCGATATCGGTCGCGGCCTTCTGCACGCCCTTGAACGCGACGTCGAAGTAGGGGTTGTTGATCTGCTTCGGGATGACGACGGCCGTCATGTTGACCATGGCGGGCGCCGATGATTCGGGCGCCATGGACGACGACTCGGGTGCCGTCGACTGCGGCGCGGTGGTCGGTGCCTGGGTCGCCGGCGCGGGTGACGGCGTCGCGGACGAGCCGCACGCTCCCACCACGATGGCGACCGCAGCGATCCCGACGACCAATCGTCGAGTAGAGCTGATCATGGAATGTGATCCTCCTCGTAGGCTCTTACGACACGACCTCGCCAGGGGCCGCCGAGCCGGCCGGCGGGCGCCGGCCATCACGCACTCGGTCGATAAGGACCCTGGACTGGCGAGCAAGGTAGGGAACGGTGACCGAGACGATCAGGAGGAGGCCCACGGCGATCCCCTGGTACTCGCCCGAGACACCGGCAAGCCGCAGCACGTTCTGGAGCACTGCGAGCGTGAACGCGGCAAGGATGACCCCGGGGATCGTGCCCTTGCCGCCATTGATGTCGACGCCGCCGAGAACCACGACCGTCACCACGGTCAGGGTCATCCCGGTGCCGTTGTCGTTGCGGGCGGACGAGAAGCGGGCCGCGAGCAGGATCCCGGCCAGCGCCGAGATCAGCCCGCACAGCACGAACAGCCACGTCCGAATGCGCTGGACCCGGACGCCGGAATAGCGCGCGGCGTCCTTGTTCTTGCCGATGGCGAAGACCTGGCGCCCGATCCACGTCGCGTGCGTAACCGCCCAGAAGATGACCCCGAGCACGGCGAACACCACGAGCGTGTAGGGGATCGGGCTGCCAGCGATGGTCCCGAACCCGAACTCGGTGAACCAGTCCGGCCAGACGCTGATGACCGTGGGTCCGAGCACGATGTTGGCGACGCCCCGGAACAGCGCCAGGGTGCCGAGGGTGACGACGAGGGCCGGGATGCCGGCCCGCGTCACGAGCACGCCGTTGAGCAGGCCGCCCAGCGCACCGATCAGCAGCACCACCGGGATGCCGATTGGCACCGGCAGGCCCGCGACCATCAGCCAGCCGAGGATGGCGCCCGCCATGCCCACCATCGACTCGACCGAGAGATCGATGTCAGCGGTGATGACGATCAGCGTCATCGGCAACGCGATGATCGCGATCTCCATCACAGCGCTCACGAGATTCGCGAAGTTCTGGCCGGTCAGGAAGTACGGAGAGACCCGCGTTCCCTCGACGACGAGGCCAGCGAGGAGCAGGACCAGGAGCGTTTCCCACCGGGTGATCGCGGCCATCCGGAAGCGCCCCGAGGACACGGCGGCGGGCACCGGGGTGGTCATTGCCGGGCACCCTGTGCGGCCAGCCGGCGCTGGCGCCGGCTGATCAGCGCGTCGGCGCTGACCGCGACCAGGATCACGGCACCGTAGATCGCCTGGAGAACCTCCTGCGGGAGCACCAGGAGCAGCAGGGCGTTGTTGATGAGCGCCAGGAACAGCGCGCCAAGGGCGGCACCGACCACCGTCCCGCTCCCGCCCGAGATCGAGACACCGCCGACGACCACCGCGGCCACGATCTGGAGCACGATGCCCGACCCCGAGGTGGCATAGATCGTGCCGAAGTAGATGCCCCACATCACACCGGCGATCCCGGCCAGGAGCCCGGCCAGCGCGAACACCCAGAACACGACCCAGCGCGACCGGATGCCCAGGATGGATGCGGCCTCGGCGTTGCTGCCCACCGCGTAGATCTGTCTGCCGAAGCGCGTCGTGCGCAGCATCAGCGCCACGACCACGACGATCACCACCGCAACGAGCACGAACATCGGGATGCCGAGAATCGTGTCCGTGGCCGCGTTCGAGTAGCCCGATGGCAGGTCAACGAGGTTGATCTGCTTGCCGCCCGCGATGATGAACACCAGCCCGCGATAGATGCTCAGCGTGCCGAGCGTCACCACGATCGAGGGAATCCGGAACAGCGTGGTGATGGCGCCGTTGAACATCCCGAGCGCCAGGCCCGCCCCGAGCCCGACGAGCCAGGCTGCGGGGACCGGCAGGTAGGCGTGCTGGAGGATGTCGCCCACCAGGAACGCGGTGAGGCCCATCGTCGATTCGAGCGACAGGTCGATGTTCCTGGTCATGACGACGATCGCCTCGCCGACGGCAGCGATCGCGATGACCGCCGCGAGGGCAGTGACCTGACCAAGGTTCGACGGGGACAGGAACTGCGGCGCACCGAGCGTCACCAACAAGCCAAGCACCACCATCACGGCCACGAGCGTCAGCTCTCGCGACCGTCCGATGGCGTTCAGGGCGCGACCGGCGACACCCGGAAGCTGTGCCCGACGCAGCGTGTCAACGGCCACCGTTGGCCTCCCCGGTCACCAGGCCCGCGGCGGTGGGTTCGCGGGCGACCGCCTGGGCGATGTGCTGCTGGCCCGTCGCCGCGAACATGACGCGCTCCTCGGTCGCGTCCGCGCGCGGGATCTCGCCCGCGATCCGGCCCTCGTGCAGCACGATGATCCGGTCACTCATCGCCAGCACCTCGGGCAGGTCGGACGAGATCATCAGGATCCCGAGCCCGGACGCCGCGAGCTCATTCATGATCCGGTGGACCTCGACCTTGGAGCCGATGTCCACACCCCGGGTGGGCTCGTCCAGGATCAGGATCCGCGGCCTGGTAGCCAGCCACTTGGCGATCACGACCTTCTGCTGGTTGCCTCCGGAGAGAGCCTGGACGAACTGGTCGACGCCCGTGGCCCGGACCCGCAGCCGCTCCGTGTACTCCGACGCGAGGTGCGCCTCGACGGCATGCCGCACGAACAGGCGAGGGAAGAGGCGCGCGAGGATCGGAAGCGTGACGTTGTCCGTGATCGAGAAGTCGAGCACCAGGCCATCCTGGTGGCGGTCCTCGGGCACGTAGGCGATTCCGGCCGCCAACGCATCGGACGGGGACCTGAAGTTCACCGGCAGACCTTCGACCCGGACCTCTCCCGTGACGCGGGGCTCGATCCCGAACAGCACCCGCGCGATCTCCGTGCGGCCTGCGCCGACCAGCCCGGCAAGGCCGACGATCTCGCCCGCCCGCACGCTGAACGAGACCTCCCTGAACGCGTTGGCGTCCGACAGGTCGCGAACGGCAAGCACCTCATCACCGGGCGTGCCGGCCTCCTTGGGGAACAGCACCACCTCGCGACCGACCATGTGGCGGACGAGCGTGTCCGTCGTGAGCTCGGTCGTGACCGCCGTCACCACATGCCGGCCGTCGCGGAACACCGTCGCCCGGTCACACAGCGCGAAGACCTCCTCGAGCCGGTGGCTCACGAACAGGATCGCCACGCCGCGCTCCCGGGTGCGCCGCACGATGGCGAACAGCCGATCAACCTCGTGGCTGGACAACGAGGCTGTCGGCTCGTCGAGAATGAGCACTCGCGCGTCGACCGACAGGGCTTTCGCGATCTCCACGAGCTGCTGGTCCGCCATCGACAGACCGCGGACCTGTGCCCCGACGTCGAGGTGGACGTCGAGGTCCTCGAACAGACCGGCGGCGCGGCGACGCATCTCGCCCCAGGCGATCGAGCCCAGCGGGCCCTTCGGCGGCTCGCCCAGGAACACGTTCTCGGCAACCGACAGGTCGGGGAACAGCTTCGGCTCCTGGTGCACGACGGCGAGACCCATCGACCGCGCGGTTGGCGGGTTCGGGATGGTCACCGGCTCACCGTCGAGCCGGATCTCGCCGGCGTCGGGCTGGTGAACGCCTGCGAGGATCTTGACCAGCGTGCTCTTGCCGGCTCCGTTCTCGCCGACGAGCGCGTGGATCTCACCCGCAAGCAGGTCGAGCGAGACATCGGTCAGGGCGGCCGTGGCCCCGAACCGCTTCGAGATCCCGGCCAGCGAGACGCGCGGCGTCATCCGTCGGTCCCGGGCGGAACGAGCGTGACACGCACGCCGAGGTCCCGGAGCGCGGCCACCAGATCGGGGGGTGCCGCCTCGTCGGTCAGGATCCAATCGAGCCGGTCCGTCTTGCAGAACGTCGCCGACGCGGTCCGTCCGAACTTGGTGTGGTCGACGAGCGCATACACCTCGCGGGCCGCGGTCACCATGGCCCGCTTGATCTGCGCCTCCTCCTCCATGGCGTCGCTGAGGCCGGAGTCCATGGTCAGCCCGACGGCACCGACGAACGCCTTCTGGACGTTGACCCGCCGGAACACGCCGTCACCCAGCGGGCCCACCACGGACAGCGCCTCCGCGCGCACGCGGCCGCCGAGCATCAGGACCGTGATCCCCGGGTGCCCGGCCAGCTCCAGCGCGATCCGGATGCTGTTGGTCACCACCGTCAGCTGGTGCCAGGTTCGTTCCTTGAGGTGGCGAGCGACGTACAGGGCCGTGGTGCTGGCGTCGAACACGATGCTGTCGCCGTCCACGACGAGCTGGGCGGCGGCGGCGCCGATGCTCGATTTCTCGTCGCGCTGAAGGCGCTCGCGGACCTCGAAGGCGGGCTCGGGACGATTGCTGCCGCGCGGCGCGATGGCGCCGCCGTGAGTCCGGGTCAGGCGCGCCTCGCCCTCGAGCACGAACAGGTCCTTGCGGATCGTGACCGGCGAGACACCGAACAGCACGGCGAGGTCCGAGACCCGGACGCGACCAACGTCGACGACCATCTGCGCGATCTGCTCCTGGCGTTCCGGGGCGAACACAGCGTCAGGCGCTGCAGCTGGCTTCGCGACCACCTGGTCCGACTCCAATCGAAAGTAGAAGGCTCCGGTTCGAAACTTCGGTTGGTTGCGATTAGGAGCACTTTGCAGGCAGCAGACGGCGATGTCAAGCATGATCGCTCGGCATTCGGACGTCCGGGCTTGAGTCGGCGACTTGCGTCGCGTACGATGGCGTATCAGAAGCAATCGCAAATACTCGCAAGCACTCGGAGGCGGGCCAGCTACCGATGGAGAA
>CAVQKK010000007.1:0-21986 GCA_963713095.1 uncultured Chloroflexia bacterium | reverse complement strand
CCCTGGTCGGGTTGATGCTGGTGGTGTTGATGCTCGGGCCGCTCGCCGGCCCATCGGTCGGTCCGTCACCGTCCGCACCCTCGGCGAGCCCGACCGCGCAGCTGTCACCGGAGCCGTCCCCCGCGAAGGCGCCGAACCTGGGCGCGATCCCGTGGCTCGACGCCACGTCCGAACCCTCGCCGACCCCGGCGCCCACCAGCGACCCGCGCTCGCTGCCGCCGTGCACTGCCCGCGACCTCGTGCTTGTGGCCGGCGGCTGGAGCGGCGCCACGGGATCGGAGGGAGGCGGCGCCACCGTCATCAATCTGTCGGGCACCCCGTGCACCGTCAGCGGCCGACCGGGGGTCGACCTGCTCGATGCCCGGGGCAGGGTGATCGCGAAGGGCGTGGACAAGCCCACCACTGGCCCCGACCTCGTGGTGCTCCAGCGTGGCGGGGTGGCCGGAGTGATCACCGTCTGGCAGAACTGGTGCGGCGATCCGCCGCGACGCCCGCTGAGCGTCCGGATGTCCCTGCCCGGCGACGCGGGCGATCTCGAAGCCACGGTCCATGGCTGGCTGGGCGCGGGGCCCGACAGCCTCCCGCGCTGCGACGCACCCGGTGCCGGCTCCAGCTTCGGCGTTCCGCTCGACTTCTCAGCACCCTACCCCTCGGACGGCGGCTATCAGCCGGCGATCTGCACGCCGGACGCGCTGCTGGCCTTCCTGGGCGGCTGGGGCGGCGCGGCCGGAACGTCCTACGCTCCTATCATCGTCCTCAACGCTAGCCTCTTCGACTGCCTGCTCGATCCGTCCCCGGCGCTCGAGCTCCAGGACGCAGCCGGAGAGCGGATCGACCTGACCCCATTCGCGTCGCCAGCGGCGTCGACACCGATCGTGCTGCCCTCGGGCCGGGCCGCTACCGGCATGCTCCGCTTCGCCGACTGGTGCGTCGCACCGCCGGCCAAGCCCCTCGACCTCGCCCTGCGTTTCAACAGCGGGACGCTCAAGGTCGAAGCCAGGTCGGGCGTCCCGGTGCCCGCGTGCATGAGCGCCCCGCAGACGCCGCCGCCGACGCTGTTCCTCGACCAACCACTGACCGTTCCCGGCAACGCCATCGCCCCGCCGCCCAACCCCATCGACAGCCTGCCGCTGCGGGTGACCATCTCGGCACCCGCCACGGCGGCGCCGGGCAGCGAGCTCGACTACACCGTGACGATCAGCAACCAGTCGACCGACGGAACCGCCTACGATCTCGCCGCGCTGTGTCCCGGGTACTCGGAACGCCTGTTCCTGCCGGGGGCCAAGGCGGCGACCATCACCCGTCACGTGCTGAACTGCCGGCCGGCCGGTGTGCTCGAGGCCGAGCTCAGCCTCACGTTCGCCATGCGTCTCCCGATCCCCCCGGATGCGCCGACCGGCAGGGCAGCGCTCGTGTGGATGCTGGGCGACCTCGGTCCGAGCGCGAAGGCGGTGTTCCAGATCGAACCTTGAGGTCGGAGCTGGTCAGCCAGCGGCGAGTCACGGCGAACCGGTGAGCCAGCGCCAGGCGCGGTCGATCGCCTCGAGCGCGGTGATGTCGTCGAACAGCCGGGCATAGTGGAGGGCCCACTCCTGGATCTCCTTGACGGCCAGCAGGCTGCCGAGCGCCACGACCAGCGAGGGCTTGGTCCAGGGCACCGGAACCCAGCGGTGGTGGAGCAGCGCGACCAGCAGGAACCACGGCTCGAACACGTTGGGGAACAGCGGCAACAGGGCGCGCTCGCCGCTGAGCTCGAACGCGACGAAGCCCACCATCCGCCACGTGAACAGCGCCACGCTCACCCACCGGTCGGGCCCGGTCCAGCGGAGCGCCACGATCAGGAACGTGGCCATGTAGGCGAGATCGAGGACCTTGTCCAGCCGCTGGTAGTCGGGCACGCCGCCCAGGTCGAGGACGTTCATCAGCAGCAGATCCGACAGGTCGATCAGGATCGCAAGGATCCCGCCTGCCAGCGGCCAGCGGAGCACCGGTAGCGAGCCGGCGATCCTGACCAACGCGATGACCAGGACCTCGAGGGTCATGCCCCATTGCTCCTCGAGCTCGCCCTCGCGATCAGGCGACCGTGGCCATCAGCGCACGCTCGGCGAGACCCAGCGGCAGCGCTCCCGAGGAGGTGATCGTGTCATGGAACACGCGCAGCACCTCGACCGGCACATCCGCGGGGGGGACATCGGCGAGCCCGCGTGCTGCCAGATACCGATCGCGGATCGCGAGGATCTCCAGGCAGCCGGTCAGGTACGAGGAGGCCTGCGTGGGCCACCAGCAATAGCGGCCGACCTCCACCCTGGCCACCGGCTCGGGCATCGCCGTCCGGTCGCGCATGAAGTCGACCGCCTCGTCGAACGACATCTCGCCCAGGTGGAGCGAGGTGTCGACGATGATCCTGGCCGCCCGGAACAGGCTCGCGTTGAGATGGTGGAGCTCGTGGACCGGGTTCTCGAAGAACCCGCGCTCGCGCATCACGCGCTCCGCGTAGAGCGCCCAGCCCTCGTTGAAGTACGGCGTCGAGTACACGCGCCGGACCTCGGACGCATGGGCCTTGCGCATGACGAGGTGCCAGTGGTGACCCGGATAGGTCTCGTGGACCGTCGTGGACGGGATCGATCCGTATGAGTTGCTCGCCAGCCGTGACTGGACCTCGGTCTCCGACGCCCCGTCCGGGGCGAACGGGACGAAGAAGTGCCCCTTCCAGCGATCCGAGAAGGATGGCGGCGCCGTGTACGAGGCCACGCCCACCACGGGTCGCTGGAACACGGGCGAGGGCACGACCGCGCAGGTCTCGCCGGCCGGCAGCGTGACCAGCCCCGTCTCGACCAGGAAGGCCCGCGCCCGCGTGGTCCACTCGGCATAGCTGTCGAGCATCGCCTGCTCGGTGGGCGGGTGATGCTCGTCGTCGTCGCGCAGGACATCCACGTAGTCCGGGTTGCCGGTCGCGTCGCGGGCGAGCGCGGTCATCTGGGTGTCGAGGCGTTCGAGCTCCTGCCAGCCGCGATCACGAAGCGAGTGGGCGTCGTCGCTCAGGACCTCGCGCTCGCGGAGGATTCGCGTGTAGCGCTCCTCACCCAGCTGCCAGGTGCCGCGGGCTCTGCTGCGCAGGTCGTCGAGGTGGGCGACCCAGCGCTCGAGGTGCGCAGCGGCGGCCGCCCCGGCCGTCTGCAGCCGATCCCGGTCGCGGCCGTCCTCGACCTCGAGCCGGACGAGGTCCCGGACGTAACGAACAGCACCCTTCGCGGCGCTCATGCCGCGCTCGACGATCAGCGGATGGGCGAGCGTGGCATCGAGGTTCTCGATCCCCGAATCGACGGCGGCTCCCGCCTGCTCCAGCCGCGCGATGGCGGCATCGACGAGGTCGGCCTCCGGACGCAGACGCTGGAGGAACAGGGTGAACAGGCCACCCGTGATCGGCCCGGAGTACACCACGGGATCTCGCTTCCAGGGCTCGAACGACGCCATGATCAGCCGGCCCGCGAGCGTCGAGCGGGCCAGGTCGCGGTCGATGGCCTCCTCGGCGGTCAGCGACGCGACGTCGATGGCGTCGAGACGCGCGAGGAAGGTTGCGGCGTCAGCGTCGCGGGCCCGGAACGCATCGGCCGACAGATCGTCGAGGCGCTCGTCGAAGTCGGTCAGCCCGAGGGCGCTGGCGGCAACCGGGGCCGCGTCGAAGTCGGCGGCGAGCAGATCGCGAAGGACGCCTTCCAGGGTGGCGGCCGCGTCGTCGGGATTGGGCATCATCGGTCTCCGGGCTGGGCGTTCCTGGGCGCCGATCAGGGCGCCTTCGAGCTCACGAACCGGCACCGGTCGGCGATGGGGCACAGCTCGTGCTTGGGGTTCCGGGCGTGGCACATGGCTCGTCCGTGGTGGATGAGCAGCACGTGTGCGGCGTACATCTCGTCAGGCTCGAGCAATCCGAGGAACAGGTCGTGGGCCTGATCGGCCGTCGCCTTGAGCGGGATGAGGCCGATCCGCTGGCTGACCCGCTCCACATGGCGGTCGACAGGCATCAGCGGCATCCCGAAGCAGAACAGGAGCACGATCGATGCGGTCTTTCTGCCGATGCCGTCGATCGCGGTCAGCCAGTCGCGTGCCTCGAGCGGGGCCAGCTCGCCCAGGAACCCGAGCGAGTAGTCACCGCGCTGCTCCCGGATATGGCGCAGCATGGCCTGGATCCGGGGTGCCTTCTGGGGCCCCAGGCCGCCGGGCCGGATCACGTCGATGAGCTCGGGCAGGGGAGCGTTCTCGACCATCGACCAGTCAGGCGGCGCCGCAGTGGACAGTCCCTCCCCGCCCCAGCCGATGCCAGGCTGGTGGATCTCGGGCGCTCGATCGCTCGGGTACGCGATCCGAAGAGCCTCGTACGCCTTCTCGGCGTTCACGTCGGCGGTGTTCTGGGTCAGGATCGTGAGCACGAGCTCGCTCGTGGGGTCGAGGCGAGGCTCCCAGTGCTGCGCGCCGTAGACGCCGGCGAGACCGTCCAGCACGTATCGCTGGAGCCCGGGCCGGTACCGGCGCAGGTAGCTCGCCCACCTCCGTGTCGGGTCGACGGTCTTGCGGGCCTTGCGCGACGGCACGCTCCTGCGCGCATCCGGCTTCGATGCGCTCGTGGTCGCCACAGTCTCCGAGGGCACCCGTCCACCCGTGGACCTAGCCACGTTGGGCTCCCAGGCTGACCAGGCGAGCCACGCGCTCGCCACAGCGCTCGAGCGGGGCGGTCCCCGCGGCCATCGCCGCCTCGACGGTCTGTGGATGCTCCACGACCGGCACGGCCACCGCGTCGACGGTCGCCATGGCCTCGACTCCCTCGGCTGTCACCCCGCCTCCGATCGCGATGCACGGCTTGCCGGCGGCCTGCGCCCGAAGAGCGACCCCGAGCGCCGTCTTGCCGAACGCGGTCTGGACGTCGATCCGCCCCTCCCCGGTGAGCACGAGATCGGCGCTCGCCAGGGCCCGGTCGAAGCCGGCCTCCTCCATCACCAGGTCGATCCCGGGTCGCAGCTCGAGCGACGCGAACCGGTCGGTCAGGCACAGCAGGCCGAACCCGACGCCACCGGCCGCGCCGGCGCCCGGCGTGTCGCGCTCGCGCCGCCCGGTTGCCGTCTCCATCGCATCGGCGAACCGTGCCAGCCGGGCGTCCAGCAGGGCGACGTCCTCCGCGTCGGCGCCCTTCTGCGGACCGTAGGTGGCGGCCGCACCGGCCGGCCCGAGCAGCGGGTTCGTCACGTCACACGCGATCCGTAGCCTCGTCTCTGCGAGTCGCGGATCAAGCCCGGACAGGTCAACCGCGCCGAGGTCGTCGGCGACGTCTGCGCCGAGCGCACGCAGCAGACCCGCGGCTCCGTCGGTGGTCGCGCTGCCCCCGATCCCAAGAGCGATGTCGCGGATCCCGGCGTCGAGCACGGCGCGCAGCAGGTCTCCCACTCCGTGGCTGGTGGCCCCACGGGCGTCGCGTTCCCTGGGAGCCAGCCGCGACAGGCCCGATGCAGCGGCCATCTCGACGATCGCGGCCCTGCCGTCATCGCGCGCCAGCCAGCGTGCGCGCATCGGGCGGCCCAGGGGGTCGAGGGCATCCGCTTCTCGCCACTGCCACTGGCCGGCAGCCTCGATCGCGACCAGCGTCCCCTCGCCGCCGTCTGCCAGCGGCGCCAACCGGATCTCGTCGGCGGGTCGAGCTCGCAGCCAGCCCACCTCGAGCGCGCGCGCGACCTCGACGCTGGTGAGCGCGCCCTTGAACGAGTCGGGGGCGATGAGCACGTGCAACCGATGCCCCGCACCAGCCCGCGCGCGGTCCATCGTCACGCGCGGTCCATCGTCAATCGGCGTGATCGTCGCCGGCGCCCGTCTCGGCGCGACGCTTCTCGAGGTATTCCGGGATCCGGATCATCGGCGGTCGCTCGTGGTCGGCAAGCTCCTGGACCTCGAGCGAGAGCCGTCCACGCCCGGACCGAGGCAGCTTCATCGTGGACCCGAGCTCCGCGAACAGCCGGACACGCCGTCGCTCCTCGAGGCGCTTCATGACCGCCTGGAGGATCACGAACGACATCCGGGACAGCCCTTCGAGCTCCTGGTTGCGGTGGACGCGGCGCTCGAGATCAACCTGGCCCAGGCCGCCCAGCCCGGCCCGCTCCACGGCGTCGATGAGGTGCCCGATCTCGACGGCGTAGCCGGTGAAGAACGGCAGCTGCTCGAGCAGCGACCGCCGCCCGGCATACTCGCCGGACAGCGGCTGGATCAGCCCCGACAGCTCGGGGAAGAACAGGTTGATCAGGGGACGCGCCACGAGCTCGGTGACCCGGCCGCCGCCGCCCTCCTTGAGCACGCCGGCCTCGACGATCGGACGCTGGTAGTAGCCCTTGACGTACTGGAGGCGGGGTTCCACGAGCAGCGGGCCCAGCGTTCCGTAGACCATCCGGTGGTGCCAGTTGCGGACGTCCGTGTCGGCCCACACGACGATGTCGCCCGACGTCTCGTAGAGCGACTTCCAGAGCGCCTCGCCCTTGCCCCGGAACGAGCCGTACCTGGCCAGCACGTCCGGGTGCCGGACGACTCGCGCACCCTCGCGCACCGCGATCCCGCGAGTGTCATCGGTGGAGGCGGAGTCGATGACCAGGATCTCGTCCACCAGCGGGTACCGCTGCTGCATCTCCCGGATCGCGCGCCGCACGATCGGCCCGATCGTCTCGGCCTCGTTGAGCGTCGGCAGCACCAGGCTGACCGTGACGCCCTGCTTTTCCTTGAGCGCCGAGAGCCGGGCCAGGTCCGCGAACTCGGAGTGGTGGAAGTTTGCCTCCGCGAACCAGCGCTCGACACGGGCGGGGATCGCACGGGCCTCCTCGGCAGCCCGATCGGCCGCGGCCAGCGACTCCGCCTTCTCGGCCAGGTGCTCGAAGGTCTGGCGGCCGATCGGCTCGCGGGTCTTGACCACGATGACGGTTGGCCGGGCGCGCTGGGCGATGGCCTCGGGCAGCGACCCGAACAGCGAGCTGCCCGGATCGCCGGGCGGCGCCGAGGCACCCATCACCACGAGGTCGGCACGCTCGGCCTCGCGCAGGATGGCCGTCCGCACGTTGGCCGTCTCCCGCAGCACCTGCTCTGATCGGGCGGTCACGTGCTGGCGGACGAACGCGGCCAGCGCATGCTCGGCCTGCGCTCGGACCGCCTCGGTCACGCCGGCGGGGACGAGATGCATGACGGCGACCGTGGCCCCGTAGCGGTGGGCCAGCGCATCGGCGAACCGCAGGGCCAGCTCGGCGTGCGGCCCGCCGCGGACCGGGACCAGGATCCGGCGGACCTCGTGGGCCCCGCGCTGCTTGACGACGGCGATGTCGCAGGGTGATTCGCGGACGACCTCGTCGATCGTGGGTGAGATGACCGGGCCTCGCGCGTCCCTGCCGGGCGTGGACTTGCCGCCCCAGCCGAAGATCATCAGGTCCGCCTCCTGCTCGGCGGCGGCCTCGACGATGCCCGCGGCGGCGTGGCGGCCGATCCGGACCAGCGGATGGATGATGGTGCCCTCGGGCACGTAATCGAGCACCTTCTGCAGCAGCCGCCGGGCTTGGCGCGCCCGCGTGGCGCCGTCGCTCAGCGGCATGCCCTCCGGGACCTCGACGATTCCCAGCGCGGTCAGCTCGCCGGTCCGCGGATCCATCAGCGACGCGCCGATCCGGACCAGCTCCTCGGCCGTGAGCGGGTTGGCGACCGGGATCAGGATGCGCGCGGGGAGGGGCTCAGCGCTCACGTGCTCGCCGCTCCGTCCTCGCCCGCCGACGGCTCGTCCAGGGCCCGCCAGCGTTCGACGAGGTAGGGCTTGAGGAGCTCGAACTGCCGGGCCTGACGTTCCACCCGGTCCTCGGCGTCAGCGGTGGTCAGGTGGCGGTTCTCGATCACGAAGCTGCCGACCCGGCCGAAGTAGATCGGGACCAGCGCGGCCACGAGCTGCGCGTCGTCAACGCTGCCCTTCCGGGTCGCGACGACCAGGTCGTAGATCACGCGCGCCCAGAGGTCGTCGGGGAAGTGGAACGCGGACAGCGCTTCCGCCATGTCGAGCGTGGATACGGGCGCTGAGGTCTCCGCGCCCAGCCCGAATCGCCGCGAAGCTGCATCCACCAGCTGGCCCGCCTCGGCGGCCAGGACCAGCACCGCGTCCGCGTTGACCGGGTCGAGCATCCGGCGCCACGTGTCGGCGACCGTCAGCGAGCCGGCATGGAACTCGGACAGCAGCCGAAGCGCGTTCACCTCCAGCGGCGGTGGGTCGATGAGGCGCTCGAACCCGTAGGCCGGGATGTCGTGGCTGCCGCGGATCTCCAGCCACGCCTCGGGATGGCTGGCGGCCATGCGCAGGATCGTGCTCACCACCTGGCGGAACATCGGGCCGAGGTCGGCGCCGGGATCCTTGGGGTCGTGGACCTTGGCACCCAGTCGTGTCTGGCACACGGCGTACCCGCCGGTCAGGGCCGAGGTCGTCATCCAGATGTCGATCCCGAACTTGCTGATCTCCTGGGTCCAGTCGTCGAGCTCGAGGTAGTGACGCACCAGGTCGCCGCTGACGCCGAAGTCGCCGCCGATCGGCTGCCGGATCCGGTGACCATAGAGCGCCCGCGTGAGCGGGTAGGTGACCGTGTTCGTGATCGTGCCGTCGTACTTGTAGCGGGCATACAGCGGGGCGACGAAGTCGTAGCCGCCCTTGAGGATCGGCCCCGCCAGCAGCTCGATCCACTCGGGGAGGATGCTCCGCAGGTCGCTGTCGACGACGACCAGGGCCTGGACCTCGAGCGCCGCCGCGATCTCGAAGATCGTGCGCAGCGCCGCGCCCTTGCCACCGATACCGTCGATCTCAGGATAGGTGAGCGTCACCCGGACCAGGCGGTTGGTGGGGCGGACGAGCAGGATCGATTCGACGTAGTCCGGGGGCTCGGTGTCGACCACCACGCGCTGGGTCCCGTCGGGGCTGCCCGCGTCCGAGTTGACGAGCACGGGCTTGAGGTCCGGGAAGTACTGGACCAGACCCGCGTGCGCCGCGCGTACCACGTAGCCGATCGTGGCCGCGTTCTTGAAGCTGGGGATGCCGACCATGATGTCGGCTCGTCCCAGGCGGGCGATCTCCTCCCGGATGGCGGGCGTCAGCGTCGTCGCGGGCACGCATCCACCCTACCACCGGCGTGGCCCGGCCGAGGAACGGGTTACGGCTGGCGCCTGGTCGTCGCTGCCGGCTCGCGTGCGTTTCGCGGCGCCGCGCCGATCGCCCAATCCGGGTTCTCGCGGCCGGCAAGGTAGCGGCTGTTGCTGCCGCGGTACGAGAGCTCCGTGAATCCGAGCGCGCCCCAGGACGCGAGGATATCGGTCGACGAGGGGCGCACGAATGCCGACACGCGGACCAGGTCCGACACCACCAGGACGGCCTCGAGCAGCCGCTTCCGTTCCAGCAACGGCACGTCGTCGAGCGGCTGGCCGTCGAGCAGCAGCAGATCCGTCGCCACGAAGGCATGGCGCTCGCCGCCCGCCAGCGAATCCAGGGTCGCCTGCTCCTGGCGCGCCCGCTGGATCTCCCGATCTCGGGCGGCGGCGTCTCGGTGGGCGGGCGATCGCCGGCGGATCCACCGAGGCACGAGCAGCGCCGGGCGCTCAACCTCGGGCGGGCTCGGCGCCGCGCCGTGGTCGCTCCTGAGGGCCGCCGTCGTCAGGTGGCCTTCGATGACCGCCTCCAGGGCCGTGAAGCCAGCCACCAGCGCCTGCGCCAGCTCCCGGGCGACGGTCATCTCGGTCCCGTCGCGGAACAGCGCGGCCTCGTCCGGAGCCAGCGCCGCAACGATCCGCGCACCACCCCATTCCGGCTCCACGATAGCGTTCGGAATGTCGTGAACGAACCGCCGGCCGGGCCGTTGCGGCTGCCAGGTTGCCGCGACGTCGCGCGCTGTGCTTCCTGCCGTCATCGACCGAATGCTAATCCTCGCGCCCGCCGGCAAGGGCCATCGGGTCTCGACGCGTGCGGGTCTCGATGCGTGGCCAGGATCATCGTCGCGACCGCGCTTGCCGGACCACATCGCGCGTGCTCGCACCCAGAAGTGGCCGTTCGATGGATCCGGCGGGACCGCTCCTCCAGGAGGCACATGGACCCGAAGGCCGCCCAGCGCGATGGGGCCCTGCGTCGTGGCGTTTCAGACTGGTCGCCCTTGTCGAGCTGCCGGCGCGGGGTGATTGCATGGTCCGGGCCCCCATTTTGGATGACCACGACAGGACGAAGGTAAGGTGTCAGGAGACACCGCGGCAAGGTCACATTCAAGGAAGCGGCCGTACGTTGCGGGTCGCGTCTGCACATTGACGTGTCAAACGAGAGGCCAAAACCGTTGCGCAATACGGGTGCCGTGCGGCGACATCGCGGCAGGCACCTCAGTTCAGGCGTCCGATCCGGCCGCGCCCAGCGCGGCCAGACGCTGGTCGAGTTCGCCCTGGTGATCCCGCTCTTCGTCACGGTTCTGCTCTCGATCGTCGAGTTCGCCCTGATGTTCAACGCGGTGCTCGCGACCGACTACGTGAGCCGGGATGCCGCGCTGGTGGCGGCCGAAGCGGGCGACCAGGTCGGTGCCGACTGCGTCATCCTGGGGGCGGTTGACGCCGCCATGACGGCGCCGGCCGATCGGACGCAGATCCAGACGGTCGAGATCTACGAGACCAACGCCGCAGGCGCCCAGCAGGGCAGCCCGACCGTTTACCAGCGGACGGGGTCGTTCAGCTGCGTGCTCCCCGACGGGTCGAGCGTGACCATTCCCTACACGCGGACGCAGAACGGCTACCCGGAGACCAGCCGGTGCAACGTCATGGCCGGCTGTGGCTCACCCAACCCCGCCAGCCACCCGCTCGACCACGTCGGTGTGAGTGTCACGTACTGGCACACCTGGAAGACACCCATCGGGGCTGGCATGGGGCAGCACCTCGAAATCGTCCGCTCCAACTCGATGCGCATGGAGCCCATCCTGTGAGGGGGCGCGAGCGGAACGCCGAGCGCGGCCAGAGCCTTGTTGAGCTCTCGCTCATCGTTCCCGTGTTCCTGCTGTTCCTGCTCGGGCTCCTCGAGCTGGGCTTCGCCTTCGACCACGACCTGACGCTCAACTACGCGTCCCGTGAAGGGGCGCGCGCCGGAGCCGCCCTGGCCAACGGCAGCAAGCTCGCCGACTGCACCACGGTCGACAACTACATCGTGTCCGCGGTTGAACGTGTGCTCGAGTCCTCGGGCTCGCCGATCGCCGGCCACATCACCGACGTGACCCAGATCACGATCTACAAGGCGAGCCCGAGCGGCGGCGAGACGAGCTCGGCCAACGTGTGGACCCCGGGCGCGGGGCCGACCGTCGACGGCAAGCAGCTCGCGTTCCACGAAACCAGCCACCATTGGAACTCCTGTACTCGCTCCAATCTCACGACCAACCCTGACTCGATCGGCATCTCGATCGCCTATACCTATCGCGCCGTCACCCCGCTCGCATCGCTGCTGCAGCTGATTGGCGGGCGGGGCTGGGCGACGTTGCCCATGACCGATCGAACGGTCATGGCGCTCAACCCGACCGATTGAGGACCCTTCCCATGCGACTGCGACGCCCTGAACCCCGGACCGCGGACCCGGCCGGCGCGCCCCGGCCCCATGGATCCCTGGCGCGCCGCCGGGCCCGTCAGCGCGGCCAGATCGTGGTCATCTTCGCGGGGGCCGTGTTCGCCCTGGTCGCCCTGTGCGCCACTGTGGTCGATGTCGCCTGGTATTGGACCAACAACCTCAAGATGCAGCGGGCCGCGGATGCCGCGGCTCTGGCTGGCGTGGTGTGGCTGCCGGGCAACGTGAACAACGCCTACTCGGTCGCCCGAACCGAGGCGTCCAAGAACGGGTACACCGACGGCGTCGACGGCATCGCCGTCACCCCGCTCCAGGACCCGGCCAGCCCACGTCGGCTCAAGGTCACCATCAGCGGTCCCGTGGGCACGTTCTTCGCTCGCGTGGTGGGGATCAACTCGTGGCCCGCCCAGCGCGAGGCCAAGGCCGACTACGTGCTCCCGGTGCCGATGGGCAGCCCGAACAACTACTACGGCGTCGGCTACTTCGTGGAGCCGCAGACCCTGACCAACCACCAGACCCGTTCCGGCGACTCGGGCGACCAGTCCCCGGGCGGGTCGGTCCTGCCCGCAAACTGGACGCCGAGCAGCAACTTCGGAGGCGACCCGCTGGCCATCGTCGTTCGCAGCAACGACAACGCGTATGCGTACACGACAAGCGATAAGACGGCGCAGGACTGGGGCCAGTTCGGCCTGCTCAACAACCTCGCCAGCGGTGACTCCGTCATCAATGTCACCGGCATTCGGGTCATCCTCACTGACGTACGCCTGTCGAGCTACTGCTTCTCGTCGACCAACCGCGTGGTGGTCCAGCTGTCCTGGGACGGCGGCGTCAACTGGACGACGGCGACCAGCAACACCCAGACGCCCTCGTTCAACTCGACCACCTCGAACACCTACACGCTGGGCTCGACATACAGCACCTCGGCCTGGACGGCACCAGGTCTCAACTGGGACACCAACAGCGATACGAAGCTGTCCGACGACAAGTTCATGGTTCGCCTGACGGCCGCCAAGGGATGCGGCAACGGCTCGACCCAGATCCGCGTGGACCAGGTCCGGGTCCGGGTCGACTACGACTACGATCATGTGACGACGTCAACGGTCCTGAACCCGGCGCCCGTGCCTGCGCCGGCCGGCCAGCCGGCCATCGCCCACCCCCAGAACTTCTGGGGCGCGATGCAGAGCAAGGGTGCGCCGAACATCCAGGGCGATATCTACATGACGCACTACGATGTCCGGACGTCGAGCACGAATCCCAACTACGATCCCAACGACTACTACAAGTACGAGGTCGAGATCCCGGCGGGCGGCGGTGGCTCCGTGTGGGTGTTCGACCCCGGGTTCTGCGACAGCTCGTCACAGGCGGGCACGGGCGAGTACTACACGACGGACCGATACAACCAAATAGGGTCGACCAGCGTCAACCCGGTCAGCTCGTACTTCACCCTGACGAACCTTGGCACCGACCTTCTGAACCCCGGCGACGACACGCCCGTGGCGGACACGGGAACGACCTACCAGGACATGGACTACCAGGACAAGGCCGCCCGCTCGGCCGCCGGCGAATCGAACGACGGCAGCATCGCCGACTGCGGCAGCGTCCCCTGGCACAACAGTTGGTGGCTGCTCGCCAGCGGCCTCCCCAAAGGCACGTACGCGATCCACACGTACTCGACCGATCCCGGCGACCCCAACAACCAGAACCAGCAGACCGGCCTGAACGCCTTCGCCTTCTATGCCTCCGCGGCCAGCGGCACGCCACGAATCTTCGGGGTGGGTGCCATGGAGGCTTACGTCCGGCTCCCGGGAGGCCAGTCAACCGAGTTCTACTTCGCGCAGATCGACAAGGTCCATGCCGGCAAGACGATGGAGATCAACCTCTGGGACCCCGGGGACACGGGCAACCTCTCGGCATCGTTGCAGATCCTGGAGCCCACCGGATCGGGCTACACGCCGGCGCACTTCGACTACAGCGCGTCACGCGTGAGCACCGACAGCGGTGCGTCGAACTGCGACGGGAGGAGCGGGCACAATGTGACCGCGGTCACCACCAATCCGGGTGGCGGCTACAGCAACAGCTACTACAACGGGTGCTGGCTGACCATCGAGGTGCAGCTGCCGAACGACTACTCCGCCCCGCAGGACCCGGTGTCCGGCGAGGATGGCTGGTGGAAGATCCGGTACAACATGGGTGGATCGACCAGCGATTACAGCACGGACCTGACGACGTGGAAGGTGGACATCCGCGGCAACCCTGTTCACCTGGTCCTTCCGTGACCGAGCCCGCGCCGGGGCGGCCGCTCGCCGGCGAGCCGCCGCCGTCGGTGTCGTCCGACCACGGCAGCCCCAGCGTCGACGAGCAGCCGGTGTCGCAGGAGGGCGCGGGGCGGAAGATGGCGCCCGCCCAGGCGTTCCTGATCGGCGTGACTGCGGTGGTCGTCGGGTTCGCCGCCCTGATCGCGATCCTCATGTATTGGCTGGTGCCGGCTCTGAACTCCTGACCAGACCGGGGGTCAGCGGCGGTCGAGCTGCTCGGACGCTGTCGATCGCGGCTGCCGCTCAGTCGCCGTAGCCGCCCGGGTGTGCCTGGCGCCAGGCACAGGCGACCCGATGATGTGGGACAGGCTCGACCGGCGAGGCTCCCAGCCAAGCCGTTCTCGAGCCGTTCGGATGACCCCGCAGTGACGAACGTACGGTGTCGGGCGGCACCGCGGCAAGGTCTCATTCAAGGACGCAATCGTATGTTGCGGGTCACGTCCGAAGATTGACGTGTCATCGAGAGGCAGACGGTCGCGCATGAGCCAAGCTCCATGTCGGTCACATCGATTCCGTGCACAGCTGCCTCAGTCGTGCGCACCCGTCGTGCAAGAGGTAGCGCGCCGGCGATGAGCCGTTCCTACCGCCTTACGCATCGTTCCCGCGGGACGGGAAGAGGGCGCCTCGGGCATCCTCAGGGTGGGCAGGCGCTGGTCGAGTTCGCCCTCGTGTTCCCGATCCTGATCACGATGATCATGGGCTTGCTCGAGTTCTCGTTCATGTTCAATGCGCTGCTGGCCATTGGGCATGCAACGCGGGATGCCACGCTCATTGCAGCCGAGGCCGGGAACGCTTCGGCCGCCGACTGCGTGATCCTTCGGCAGATCGAGAGCGACGTCACGGCACCCGCTGACCCGTCGCGGATCGTCGAGGTCGTCATCTACCGGTCGGACCAGAACGGGGCGGTGTACGGCGGACAGGAGAACATCTACACGCGGACCGGCTCCACGACCTGCACCCTGCCCAACGGTGACGCGCTGACCGTTCCGTATTCCGCCGATCCAGGCGACCTGACCTACCCGGCGGACGCACGCTGCAACGTCCTTGCCGGCGATGTGCTCGGCGGCTGCCTGCCCGGCCATGCCACGGTGGACACGATCGGCGTCAAGATCGAGTACCGGCACACCTGGATCACGCCCCTCGCGAACCTCGTCTCCCTCGGCGGATCCGGCACCACGCTGACCCAGTCCAACGCGATGCGGATGGAACCCGTGCTGTGAGCGAGCCTCAGGCAGCGCGGCCGCTCTCGATCCGCTCGCGTTTCGGGCGGCATCGGTGGGGTGAACAGCGGGGCCAGAGCATCATCGAGTTCGCGATGCTGGTCCCGGTGTTCATGATCCTGTTGCTCGGGATGCTCGAGTTCGGGATCGCGTTCACCCACGACCAGACCCTGACCTACGCCACCCGTGAGGGCGCCCGCACGGGTGCCTCCCTCGGCAACGGCTCTGCCGACTACCCGTGCAGCACGCCGAACTTCGACGCACCGATCGTGGCCGCTGTCGAGCGCGTCCTCGAATCGCCGGGTTCGCCCATCGACGTTACGCGGATCAGCACGATCACGGTGTACCGGGCCAAGAGCGACGGAACTCCGACCGGCAACGCCAACGTGTGGTCGCTGGACCTGGGCGGCGGACCCACGGTGGACGGCCGAGCCCTTGACTTCAGACAGACATCAACCGGTTGGGCCCCCTGCACCCGGAACAACGGGGTCGGCGCCGATGCGCTCGGCGTCTCGCTCACGTACCACTACCCATTCCAGACGTCGCTCGGCGGGATCATCGGCTTCTTTGGGGGGTCCAGCTGGTCGTCGCTGACCATGTCGGACAAGACCGTGATGAACCTCAACCCGACCAACCAGTAGGGACGACAAATGCCCTCGATCACACAGCTGCGGCGCGCCCACCACTCGGATTCTCGCGCACGCTTACGGTCCCGCGGCCAGGTCGCCGTCATATTCGCGCTCTCGATCGTGCTGTTCGTGGCGCTGTGCGCCATCGTGGTCGACATCTCGTTCTACTGGGTCGCCACCCTCAAAGTCCAACGGGCCGCCGATGCGGCCGCCCTGGCCGGCGCTGTCTACCTTCCGGGCGACACGTCGGCCGCCTACTCGGTGGCCAGGACGTCCGCAACCGAGAACGGCTACCCGGATGGTGGGGACGTGGTTGTTACGCCGGTCCAGGATGGAAGCGATCCGCGCCAGCTTGACGTGACGATCAGTGCCAACGTGCCCGCGTTCTTCGCGCGCGTCGTCGGGATCACCTCGTTCCCGGTGACCCGGTCGTCCAAGGGGGTCTACGTCCTGCCCGTCCCGATGGGCAGCCCGCTCGCCTACTACGGCGTTGGCGATTTCAGCGTGAACACGGTCAAGACGGAGCCCACGCCGTACACGGACGCCTCCCGACCCGGCTACACATCGAGCACTGGCGCGTGGTCGAACCCCAACAACGGGTGGGCGACCGGCACGAGCAGCTTCACGACGTCCTCCAGCAACGGGCAGCAGCAGCAGTGGTCCCAGCTCAGGATCCCGAGCATCAGCGGCTCCGCGCTGGACGGCCTCGTCGTCTCGTTCAACGCGAAGGTCAGCACGACGTCTTCCGCATGCAAGGTGCAGGCCGAGGTGTCGTGGAACGGCAGCAACTGGGCCAATGCGCCGCTGGCGACGAACAACCTGACGAGGAACAACAACGTCAACTACACACTCGGCTCGGCGTCCGATCTGGCTGCCTGGGGCAACAACCACACGTGGGCGGCCGGGGACTTCGCCAACAACAAGCTTCAGGTGCGCCTGACCTACCTGAAGGGGTCCGGGTGCGGCACCCTGTCGCTGAACACGCTGCTCGTGACCGTCTACTCGCACACGGACACCACGACCACCACGATGACGACGACGCCCGGCGTGACGGACCCGGATGGCACGTTCCTGAACAGTCAGGGCGACTGGGGCGCGATCATCACCAAGGGCGGTGACCAGGGGAACGGCGACGCCTACGCACCCGCCAACAACGGGGGCGCCAACAATGTCAACTACGACCCGCAGGGCTACCGCTACGCCGTCCAACTCCCGTCCGGCGGGACCGTCAGGGTGTTCGACCCTGGGTTCTGTGCGATGGGAAGAAATGGCGCTGGCTACCTGGGCGTCGGCGACCACTGGATCGGTGGCAGCGGCACGCCCGTCTCCACCTACTACACCCTGTGGAACACGAACGGGAAGCTCGGGCTCCCCACCACATGGACCCAGGCGTACACGTCCGGCGCATTGTTCGAGAACCAGAAAGGCTACGACCCTGCCAACACGGCGCCCAACGTCGCCAATGGGTCGGGCCCCTCAGGCGCAACCGACAGCTGCGACGCCAAACACAACACGTGGTGGACGCTGCCGACCGGCAGCCTGGCTGGTGGCACATACGTCCTTCAGATCCAGACGTCGAAGACGCACCCGCCCAACAGCAGCGCGGACTCGTCGATCAACAACGACACGAACGCCGAGAACATGTGGGCGATCGAGGCCGTGGGCGGCGGCACGCCGCAGATCTACGGCAACGGCCGGATGACCGTCTACAACAACCTCGCCTACAGCGCCAGCAACGGCGGGATCCAGCAGTTCTACCTGGCCAAGATCGACCAGGCGACGGGGGCGGGGAAGACGGCGCTGATTGACCTGTTCGACGCAGGCGACATCAGCGGCAACGGCACCCTCCAGGTGTTGAGCCCCGATGGCGGGACGCCGCACCCAGTCAATTTCAACTACACCACGGATTCGAACTGCGTGAACCAAACCGGGACCAGCCCGTGCGGCCCGCACACCGGCGTCAGCCAGTTCGTCACCACGTACAACAGCAACCAGGCCACCAACAACACCTGGCTCCGCATCAGCATCCCACTCGCCTCGACCTACGGGTCGAGCGGCCTTTGGAGGGGTGGCTGGTGGCAGATCCAGTACACGGTCACCAGCGGCGGCAACGACACGACCACGTGGCAGGTCTCCGTCCAGGGCAACCCGGTTCACCTGGTGGTGCCCTGACCGCCGGATGGGCGGATCCGACCGCCCGCTCCCGGCAGCGTGACGCCAGGAGGGTTCAGTCGGCGTAGCCGCCGGGGTGGGCGCGCCGCCAGGTCCAGGCGGACCCGATCATCTCGTCGAGGGTCGACCGGCGAGGCGCCCAGTCGAGGGTCTCGCGGGCCCGCTCGTTCGCCGCCACCAGCACCGGCGGGTCACCGGCTCGCCGCGGGCCGACCGAATGCGGGATGGGCCGCCCGACCACCCGTTCGCCGGCGGCGAGCACCTCGCGGACGGAGAACCCGGAGGCCGTGCCGAGGTTGCAGACGAGCGGCCGCAGCGCGGCCTCCCCGCCGACGGGTCCGGTTCGAGGATCGCCTGACGCGGTTGCCTCCAGCGAGGCGACGTGCGCGTCGGCCAGGTCGGCGACGTGGATGTAGTCGCGGATCGGGGTGCCATCCGGTGTCGGGTAGTCGCTCCCGAACAGGGTGAGGGGCGGTCCCCCTTCGGAGGCGATCAGCATGTTCGGGATCAGGTGCGTCTCGGGACGGTGGACCTCGCCCAGCCGCTCCGTCGCGCCGGCCACGTTGAAGTAGCGGAGGATCACGCTCCGGAAGCCGTAGGCCTCCCCGTACCAGCGCAGGGCACCCTCGAAGGTACGCTTCGTCTCGCCGTACGGGTTGATCGGACGCAGCGGCGCGTCCTCGCGAATGGGCGTGGCGTCGGGGGTTCCGTACACGGCGGCCGTGGACGAGAACACGAAGCGCCGGACACCGGCCGCCCGGGCAGCCTCGAGCAGTGCGATGCCTCCGGCCACGTTCTCCCGGTAGTACCTCGCCGGCTCCTGGATGCTCTCCCCGACCAGCGACCTCGCTCCGCAGTGGAGGATCGCGTCGACGGCAGCCCGCTCGAGGAGGTCACGGACGCCGGATTCGTCACCGTACGAGCCCACCACGAGCGACGCGTCCGCGTGAGGGATCCCTCGATGACCGGTGGACAGGTCATCGAGGACGACAACCTCGTGGCCGGCCGCGAGGATCGCCTCGACGGACACGCCGCCGACATAGCCGGCGCCGCCGGTGACGAGGATCTTCATGTGCGATTCCTCCCAAGCAGCCGATCGATGATGCTGCGTCGGCGTGGGGGGACGGGCCGAGCCGGCGGAGCGGATGTGGAGATGGGGGGCATGGGCTCCGTCACTCGGCCTGGCACGGAGGGAGCCGGCGGGACGAAGGATGGTGCCTCGCCGCCTGCCTGCACCTTGCCTGCCGGCGGTTCCGAACCACGTTCGAGGTCCGGGCCCGAACGCGCCGGTAACGGGGCTGCTCCCGCGGGCGCCGCCATCACCGATGCTGTGGCCGACGGCGTCCCGGAAGGACGCGGTCCGATCAGGGTGGCGGGTTCGGCGTCCGGCGGGACGGGTGGGCCCTGGCCGGCCGGTGGCTCGAGGCCCGGCAGGGGCTGGCCACGATACGCAAACACCTCGTCCAGCCGGGCCACGAGCCGAATTGCCGCCACGTTCTCCGGATCGATCGACAGCGCGCGCCGCGCCTGCCGGTAGGCCTCCGCGTCGTCGGCGCGTTCGAGCGCTACCCGCGCCAGACCGACCACGGCGATCGCGTTCCGGGGATCGGCGTCAGAGACCTGGCGATACAGCCCCTCGGCCTGGTGGACAAGTCCGACGGACAGCGCCCGCTCCGCCTGCAGCAGCAGCTCGATCATGACGGCGCCGGCCCGGCGTCCGCGAGCATGCCCTGGGCGAGCAGCAGCAGCGACCCCCGATCGTTGAGCGCCGGGTCCGCGATGACCTGGTCCGTCAGCGCGTTGAGGATCCGCCCGAGCGTAGGTCCCGGCTCCAGCCCGAGCTCGCGGATCAGGTCGTTTCCATCGATGCGCAGGGCATACCGGTCGAGGGCGGCCTCAGCCTCGATCTCCGCATCCACGCGGGTCCGGAGGCCTCGCACATCCGGGTCGTCAGGTGGCATCCCGCTTCCGATGTCATCGGCGCGTCGGAGCTCGAACAGTGCGTCGACGTGCTCCCGACCGACGCGCTTGATGAACCGCCGGACTGCGGCGTCGGTCGCGTCTGGATCGATCGGGAACATGTGATGCCGGATGAGGTTCGTCACCTCGTCGGCTGCGGCCCGCGGGTAGCGCAGGCGTCGGAGGAGCGCGTCGGCCTGACGGGCCCCGACCGCGTCGTGGTGATGGAACCGGCCATCGTCGAGCGTTGCCGGCTTGCCGATGTCGTGGAGGAGCGCCGCGAGCCGGACGACCGGCCGGTCTGCGGGCGCCGCGTCGACCGTACCCAGGGTGTGGTCCCAGAGATCCTCGCCGGGCACCTTGTTCTGCGCGATCCCGCGCTGCGCCGCGAGCTCGGGCGAGAGGACCTCCAGCACGCCGGTCTCCTGTGCGATCCGCAGCCCGATCGACGGTCGTGGCGCGGCCAGCAGCTTGGCCAGCTCACCACCGATTCGCTCGCCGGACAGGTGGGCGACGAGCGACGCGTTGGACGAGATCGCGCCCAGCGTGGCGGGCTCGATCTCGACCTCGAGCACGGCGGCAAGTCGGACGGCGCGGATCATGCGCAGGGCATCCTCGCGGAACCGTGCGTCGGGATCGCCGACGGCGCGCAGGCGCCGGCTCGCCAGATCGTCGAGGCCCGCGAACGGATCGACCAGCTCGTACGTGTCGGCGTTCGGGCTGGCTCCGCGGCCCCAGGCCATCGCGTTGATGGTGAAGTCGCGCCGGGCGAGGTCCGCGACGACATCGTCGCCGAACTGCACCCGATGAGGTCGACGGAAGTCCGCGTACTCGTGCTCAATCCGGAAGGTCGTGATCTCGAACATGCCCTCGTCGCGTCGAACGGCGACGGTGCCGAATTGGTTCTCGTACACGGCACCATGGAGCAAGGCGACCAGCCGATCGGGTCGAGCATCGGTGGCCAGGTCCCAGTCGACGGGCCGGCGGTCCATCATCACGTCCCGGAGCGAGCCACCGACCAGGTACGCGGCGTGCCCGGAGCGATGAAGCTCCTCGAGGAGCGAGCGCACACCCGCGGGAATGGCCCGCTCGAGCCGATCGCTCAGTTCCGGGCCGCGGCGCGACGCCGCTCCGGCCAGGTTGGCCATGGCTCCGCTCAGTTGCGCCCGAGGAACAGGTACGTCCTCCAGGCCTCGTTGCGCGTGTCGGCGAGGTACGGCGTAAACAGCGAGTACAGGTCGCTGCGCGGCTCGAACGGCGCCCGCACCAGTCGCAGGCGCGCCTCCTCGGGGGTGTGCCCGCCCTTGCGGTGGTTGCACGGCTTGCACGCGGCGACCAGGTTCTCCCAGGTGTGACCGCCACCCCGATGGCGCGGCAGCACGTGATCCAGGGTGAGGTCGTTTGACTGGCGACCGCAATACTGGCAGGTGTTCCGGTCCCGGCTGAAGATCTCGCGCCGGGTCAGCTTCACGCGAGGGCGCGGGCGCTTGATGTGGTGCTGGAGGCGGATGACCGATGGCGCCTTGTACACGGTCCGGACCGTCCGGATCTCGGCGTGGTTGTACTCGATCACCTCGGCCTTGGAGCCGAACACCAGCCGGAACGCCCGCGGGATGTTGCACACGTTCAGCGGCTCGTAGTTCTGGTTCAGCACGAGCACGACGCCGTCCATCGGCCGAACGATAACAGGACCGCTGGCAGGGGCGGCCCGCAGGGTTGGGAAGGCGACCGGGGTCTCGGCGGCTGGCTCCTTGTCAGACCCTCGGCGGGTCCATCGCCCGCTCGATCCGGGCGATCTCGACCTCGATCCGGCCGACGTCGCTGGACGCCTGCTCCCACTCGCGGCTGCCGACGGCCGCAGCGTTGCGCCGCTGCCGCGCCTCGTCATGCTGGACCAGGAGCTGTTCGCGGGTTTCGGCCGGCCGGACGTCACCGGTCGCGGACGTATCGGGCATCGTTCCTCCGGAAGGTGCTCGCCAAGCGTACCGCGCGACGCCGATCGACGGGTCACCGTCGTCCCCTATCCGCCCGTCTCGCCTCCCTCGCGCCCGGCCCGCCGCGGAGAGATTCGTGC
>CAVQKK010000006.1:0-10598 GCA_963713095.1 uncultured Chloroflexia bacterium | reverse complement strand
ATCTTCCCACAGCGTCGACCGGATTGACACGAGCGCTGGCCGCGGCAAAGGCCGACAGTCCCGCTGCTGGCTACCCACCTGTACCGATCGGTGCAGGACATCGATCCCACCGCACCACGTTGGCTGGGGTGAGGGAGCTTCAGCGCTCCCCACCTGCACCGCGGTGAGCGTGTTCGAGAAGGGCCGCGGCGCCTAATCGCTTGCGGTGCCACACCTGCAGAGCCGACCTTGAGCACGACCGCCGACGATGCCCCCCCGCGACGGCTGCCTGCGGTCGTAGCATGGCAGGCAGGGCGCGCCCGAGTGGCCAGGCGATTCGGCGCGCCAGTATCAGGACCGCCAGTTGGATCGCCTGCTCGGCTACAAGGTGCGAAACACAGTTGCCAAGGCGATGACGCCGACGACATCTGCCGCGTAGTGCGTTGCCCACGTCACCCAGAGATTGTGCGTCCGCGCGTAGATGAGCCCGAAGAAGAGGCCATCGAACATCACCCCGCCCACGTCAAACAGGACGACCTGAGGGCTGCCGGTCGCCCCGACGGCATGGGCCAGGCCGAACAGGACCGCCGCTACGCCGATGGCCGCGGGCGTCCCGATGCACCAGCTCATGCGCTCCTGGAGAAAGACCCGGAAGACGACCTCCTCGACCAGGGTAAGCACGAGCGCCACCGCGAGCAGCGCGACGATTGCCGCCAGGCCCGCGGCCGATCCCACGTCGACCGGCAGGCGACCCGTGATCTGCGCGAGGAGGTCCGGCCCGTAACCCGCTGCGAACGCGATCCCGAACATGGGCGGCAGGACCTGGAACACGACGGCGACCAGCACGGAGAGCGGCCAGACCCGCCGGAGGTCCTCGAAGAAGCCGGGCTTGACCCCGATACTGGCCCACGTTCGCCCGTGCCGACGTGGCCCGCCGACCACCACGACGACCGTCATGATGTAGGCGAAGACGAACACGTCCTGGCCCTTGAGGAGCGAAACCGCGAGCGTGACCAGGAAGAGTGCGAGCAGCCCGATGAGCTCGTTGCGCGCTCGACGCTCGAGCCTCAAGTCGCGAACGAGCGGCTCCGCTCCCCGAACGCTCACCGGTCGTGCCACCTGGCCCAATCCCCTGACCTCCGTCGCCGAGACCTTGCCCGTCGCCCGGGTGATCGCCAAGTGACAAATGAGCCCGAATTGGGGAGCACTTCGCCGCGCTATTCGTCCGCTTGGGCCATGCCCTCGGGTTCAGGCAGACGGGCCGCACACACGAGCATCGCCGTCGTTGCCGCTCCGACCTTGGAGCGCGCTTACGCCAGGTGGTGCTTCACGGTCGAGTGCGACAGGCCAAGACGGTGTGGATTGGACCAGCGCGCCGCCATGCTTCCAGGCGTGGGGTCGGCGGGCCGCGGTTTCTATTCGGCCGTTTGGGCCATGCCCTTGCAGGCGGCTGCAGTTCGAGCAGGCGCCTTGCGGCCACTGCGGCTCCGTCGGTGCGGACCCGGGCGGCCATCACGGCCGCACGGGCGCGGGTCTCGGGGGCCAGGGCAGTCCCGAGCGCGGTCGCGAGGGACTCCGAGGTCGGAAGGGGACCGTCGTGTGCCGCGCCGATGCCGAGCTCAGCCACGCGGCGCGCCCAGTGCGGCTGATCGACGATCTGGGGCACCACCACCTGGGGGGCGCCCGCCAGGGCGGCGGTCGTCGTCGTGCCCGCGCCGCCGTGGTGGACGACGGCCGCGACGCGTGGGAACAGCGCCTGGTGGTTAACGTCGCCGACGACGAGACAGTCGGCCCGCTGGTCTGTCAGCGCGAGGTTGGCCCATCCTCGGCCGAGGATGAGGCGGCGCCCGTTTGCGCGGGCCGCCTTGATCGCCACCCGGCCAAGGTCCTCCGTGGTGCGCATGGCCATGCTGCCGAATCCCACGTACACGGGCGGCTCGCCCGCGTCGAGGAACGCGTCGAGCTCGTCCGGGAGCGGGCGCTCGTCTGGCAGGATCCACGCCCCATCCTGGACGATGTCGAGATCGGTCAGGTCCTTCCACGGGGCAAGGACCGGATCGGCGGCCAGCCAGACCTGGTCCGTGAGGACGTGGTCGCGGACGTTGTCGACCGGGGGGAGGCCCATCGCCGCCCGGCCCCGGTTGAGGGCCTCCGCGTAGAGCGCGTTGACGCGCTCCGCGTCCTGCGCCCAGAGAGCCCGGTTGTCGGTCTCGCCCGCGGGCGACTGCTTGCCGGGCCGCGCGGCCGGCGCGAAGTGCCGCGATGGCAGCCCAAAGATGTGGAACGTCGCGAGTACGTAGCGGACGCCGAGCTTCTCGGCGACCTCCCGCGCTCCCGCCGGCATCAGGCCGGTCGCGACGATCGCGTCACACCCCTCGGCCGCCGCGGGAAGCGTCGCGAACCGCGCGGCGACGAGCTTTGCCGCGAGCCGGAACGCGGCGTCCGGGGACGGCGCCTTCAGCCCGGTCGCCACCGACCGCGTCGAGGGGCCGAGCGGGATGAAGGTCGCGCCCACCCGCGCGAAGAGCGCCATGAACTCCTTGTCCGGCGGCGCGCACACCCGGACCTCTGCACCGAGTCCGCGCAGCCGGAGCGCGAGTGCCGCGAGTGGTTCGATGTCCCCTCGGGAGCCCCAGGTCGACAACAGGACGCGCATGTCGTGAGCTCCTAGATCCTTGGGTGGTCCGAGCGAGGCCGGGACTCTACCGCGCGCCCCCCGTCTGTCGCCCCACCGCTTCGCCGAGCAGACCGCTATTCGTCCGTTTCGGCCATGCCGTCGGGCTCCGACAGCCGCGGTGCCAGCACACACGGGCTGCGCCGTCGTCGCGGCCCCGACCTTGGACCGGGCATCGGTCAGATAGTGCTTCACGGTCGAGTGCGACAGTCCGAGGCGGTGGGCCGCTTCCTTCTTCGATCCGGCCACAAGGATGGCTGCGAATACGCCGACCTCACGCTCGGTAGTGCGCTCGGCTGGACGGGGCGGTCGTCGCGTCGTGCGCTGCAAACCAGGTCGCGCGGCTCTGGAGCCTCGCCAGCCGCATCGTGATCGGAAGGTCGTTGGCGGCGGGGCTATCCCTCTCGCCCCGACGACACGCTCTCCTGGGCGGTGGGTGGCCCAACGTGGGCCGATCGTCAGGGTCGGGTCATCGTGTCGGGGAAGCTGACCATCCGCGACGGTGCTTCGAGCTCGTAGCTGATGAACTCCAGCAGGTTGTCGTCGGGGTCTCGGAGGTACACGCTGCTGGCGGCCCCTTGAGCTCCCTCTTGCGGCACCGGTCCGAGCTCGATGGCCACACCGCGCGACCTCAGGTGCGCCGCCACCTCGCTGATCGGCCCAGTCCAGCGGAGGCACAGGTCGACACTCCCGGGCACGGAAGCGGCGGCGCGCGGGGTTGCCGGGGTGACGATCGGGTGGAGGTTGATCTTCCAACCGTTGAACTGGAGGACCGGGTATTCGGCCGCGCCGGTGTGCCACGCTTCGAGGTCCCGCACCTCGGCGCACGTCACGGAGGAATTGCGCCGTGCGGTCGACGTCCCTCGCGACCAGGAGCAGGTGATCGATCTCGGTGGCTGCCAACGCGCGATCCCTCTCGCTGCCTGCCTGTCGACGACCGAGGGCGGGTCAGTCTGTGACCCGATGACCTGCCAGGCTGGCCGTGTGGCTGACGGTTGCGGAAGTGCTGTTCTCGCGGACAGCGTAGCCGTCAGCTTCGGACCGATGGGCGGTGTCGCCGGATCTCACCATGCCGCCGCGGACAGCGTATGTCCACGTACTGTTGACTGCCTGCTGTCAAGGCGCTTGTCGAGCCAGCACCCCTGGCTGGGAGCACCCGCCATGGTGGGTTATCAGGAGAGTCCTACTCGAGCCGTGCGTCCGTGGGAACCACGTTCCTGGTCGTGCCGTGCCCGCGACGGCGTCACGTTCGACCCGGCAGGTTCGGTGACAATGACCGGATCGCTGCCGTTTGAGCAGGGGCCGCGAGCGAACCGGGCTCGCGTCTGCGCCCGAGTGGCGGCGCAGGGCCGGCCGTGCGTCGGCACCCGGGCATGCCGTTGCCGGAGGACACGATGGAACAGACGCTCGGACCGCGGAAGAGGATCGGACTCGTCGCGCATGACAACAAGAAGGTTGACCTGATCGAATGGGTGAAGTACAACCGCGGGCTCCTCATGCGGCACGACCTGGTGGCGACCGGGACGACCGGGACACTGCTCGAGGAGGAGCTCGGCGTCGGGATCCGCAAGCTCCAGAGCGGGCCGCTGGGCGGTGACCAGCAGCTCGGAGCGCTGATCGCGGACGGCGAGATCGACTTCCTCGTCTTCTTCTGGGATCCGCTTGAGCCCCAGCCGCACGACACCGATGTCAAGGCGCTCCTGCGGATCGCGGTGGTGTGGAACATCCCGATCGCCTGTGACCGTGCCTCCGCCGACTTCATGATCTCGTCACCGCTCATGGAGAGCGCGTACGAGCGGAGGGTCCCCGACTACGGGACGTACATCGACCGCTATCTGGCCCCCCGCTGACCGGTCCGTGGTGCCTGCTGTCCCGACCTGACCTTGCCATCGCGCTCCCCTGGTGGCCTCAGATCGAGTAGCCAGTTCATCGATATATACTGCCGACATGCCAGGGCGTTCGATGCAGGAGGCGACCTTCCTGATCCTCACGGCGCTGGCTGCGGGCAGCCAGCACGGCTACGGGATCATCTCGGACGTCGCCAGGATCTCGGAGGGACGCGTGCAGCTGCGCGCCGGGACCCTGTATGCCGCACTGGACCGCCTGCGCCTCGACGGGTGGATCGCGATCGACCGGGAGGAGATCGTGGACAGCCGCCTGCGCCGGTATTACCGGCTCACGCCGGACGGCACGAGCCGGCTGGCCACCGAGGCGGCTCGGATCCAATCCAACGCGGCGACTGCGCTCGCGCGACTCGACGCGACGGGGGCCGGCGCCGAGTGATCGAAGTCGATGACCTGGAGCGACGCTACCGCCGGTGGCTGCAGTGGTATCCGGCGGCGTTCCGGCGTGAGCACGAGGAAGAGATCCTCGGGGTGCTGCTGGCCGTCGCCCGGGATGGCCAGCGCCACCCGGGACTCATGGACTGCCTGGACCTGATGAGCAACGGGTTGCGCCTGCGTCTGGCGCCAACGGTGCCACGGTCGGAGCGCTCTTCATCGAAGGCAGTCCCACTGCTGTATCTCGGCGCGGTGCTGGAGGTCGTGGCCGCGATCACGATCCTCGCGACCGCGGGCGACGTCCGGTCGAGCCTGCTCAGCCGGCACCTTCGCTACACGGACGCCCAATGGGGTGCGGCTGTCGCAGACCACCTCGAACCAGTGGCGCTGGCGGCATGCGTGGCCGCGGCAATCTGGCTCGGGGTCGCCTGGGGGATCGGCCGCGAGCATCGCTGGGCGAGGATGGCGTGCGTGATCTTCCTTGTCGGGAACCTCTGCAGCCTGGTCAATGGCCTGGCCCAGGGTTCGGCAAATGACGCCCGCGCCGACCTGGTCATCGGGACTGCCCTGTGCCTCGTTCAGCTCGTGGCCGTCGTGCTCGTCTTTCCGAAGGAGATCGGCAGGCTCGGACGACTGCGCCTCGGCCGCGCGTCCAACCGCGACCCCTCGGCCGGAATACCCTCCCCATGAGCGATGCGCACACCTTGCCTTCGCCAGGCGGTGAGCGCCGCGACCCCGTGCTGTCGGTCGAGCACCTGTCCAAGCGCTTCGGCGAGCGCCTGGCCTTCGACGACGTCTCGTTCGAGGTCGGACGCGGTGAGGTGTTCGGCTTCCTCGGCCCCAATGGCGCCGGCAAGACCACGACGGTGCGAACGCTTGGCAGCCTCATCGCGCCGACCGCCGGCACGGCCGTCGTCGCCGGCTTCCCGCTGACTCCGGAGAATGGCGTTGAGATCCGCCGGAGGATCTCGATCATGCCCGAGGCGCCGGGCCTGTACCAGCACCTCAGCGTGATCGAGAACCTCGAGTGCTTCGCCGAGCTGTACCAGACATCTGACGCGCGCGATCGCATCGAGGGCGCTCTCGGAGCCGTCAACCTCGCTGGACGCGCCGGGGACCCCTGCGGCACCCTGTCGAAGGGCCTGCGCCAGCGGGTGGCCCTGGCCCGTGCGTTGCTCAATGATCCGGAGGTGCTGTTCCTCGACGAGCCGACGGCCGGTCTCGACCCGGTGGCCGCACGGGAGGTCCACGACCTCATCGGTGGCCTCCGCGAGCGCGGCGTCACCATCTTCCTCACCACCCATCGGCTCGACGAGGCGGAGCGCCTGTGCGACCGTGTCGCCATCCTCAATACGACCCTGCGGACGATCGGCAGACCCAGCGAGCTTCGCGACCGGCTGTTCGCCAGGACGCTCAGGATCGCGACCCTCGCCCCGATCCCTGACCCGGGTCACGTCTTCGATCGGCTGCCCGCCGTGAACGGCTGGCGCCTGGACGGCGGCAGCTACGTCCTGGCGGTAGCCGACCCCGCGGTCGCCGCGCCGGCCGCCACGCGTGCCCTCGTGGCCGCGGGAGCAGACGTGCTCTCGATCGCGGAGTCGCACCATTCGCTCGAGGATGTCTACCTCGAGCTGATCGACCAGGACGTGGAGGCCGCGCGGTGAGCGTCAGCGCGCGGCGGGTCCGGGCCATCGTCCGCAAGGAGCTGCGCGAGTACCGGCGCAACCGGTCCCTCATCTGGTCGATGGCCATCTTCCCATTGATCTTCTGCATCCAGCCGCTGATCGTCGTGTTCCGGCTGCCCGCATCTGCGGCGGGCGAGCTCACCAACGAGCACGTCCTGCTCTACCTGCTCGGAATCCCGGCCCTCGTCCCCGTCTTCCTCGCCGCCTATGCGGTCGTCGGCGAGCGCCAGCAGGGCACGCTCGAGCCGGTCCTCACGACGCCGATCCCGCGTGAGGAGTTCCTGATGGGCAAGGCGCTGGCGGCCCTGCTGCCGTCGCTCGTCGTCGCCTACGCGGTCTTCGCGCTGTTCCTGGCCTGTATCGAGGTGCTCGCCCAACCGGGCATCGCGTCGGCCGTGATCCAGGTACCCGATCTCCTCGCCCAGGTGCTGTTCACGCCACTCCTCGCGGTGTGGTCGATCTGGGTGGGGATCGCGATCTCCGCCCGGTCGAGCGACATCAGGGTGGCCCAACAGCTCAGCGTCCTCGCAAGCCTGCCGTCGGTGTTCGTGGTGGTGCTCATCGCGCTCAACGTCATCACGCCGTCACTCGTCCTGGCCGTCGTCCTCGCGGTCGTCCTGCTCGTCCTCGACGGGCTCGGCTGGCGGATCACCTCGCGCCTGTTCGACCGCGAGCGCCTCGTCACGGGCTCGAGGTGAGCGACCGGATGCGATGGCCGGACGGCGCGGCGCGCGGCGCTCTCAGGATCCGAATCGCAGTCCCCTGGCTCGTGCTCGTGGTCGCCGGCCTCATGGTCGCCCTGCTGCTTGGCGTGTCGGGTGAGTACGGCTTCCATGGCGACGAGATGTACTTCGTCGTCGCGGGCCAGCACCCGGCGTTCGGATATGTCGATCAGCCGCCCCTGACGCCGCTGCTGTCCGCCGCATCGGTGGCCCTGCTCGGCGTCTCGCCCACGGCCGTCCGGGTGCTGCCCGCCCTCGAGATGGCGCTGATCGTCGTCCTCGTCGCGCTCATGGCGCGCGACCTCGGCGGGTCGCGACGGGCGCAGGCCATGGCGGCGGTCACGGCCGCCCTCTCCGGTTATCTCGGCGCAGGGCACCTCGACACCACCACCGACCCCGACCTCCTCGCCTGGGCGATCGTCCTGTGGCTGCTGGTGAAGCTCCTCGCGCGCGGCGACCGGCGCCTGTGGCTTGGCCTGGGCGTGACGACCGGGATCGGCCTCGAGAACAAGGACACGCTGCTGTTCCTGGGCGCAGGCCTTGCGGTGGGGATCGCCGTCACCCGCCGCTGGGACATCGTCCGCTCGCCGTGGGCATGGGGAGCGATCGGGATCGCGCTCCTCCTGTGGGCGCCCAACCTCCTCTGGCAGGCGGCCAACGGCTGGCCGCAGCTGACCATGGCCTCGCGGATCTCCGGCTACGCGGCTGACAACCGCGCCCAGGTCGTGCCCCTGCTGTGGCTGTTCACCGGGCCGCTCCTGTTCCCGGTCAGCGCCGCCGGATTTGCCTGGATGCTGTTCGCGAGAGACGCCGCGCCGTGGCGCGCGATCGGGATCGCCGCCCTGGTCGCGCTCGTCCTCGTCGTGGTCACCGGCGGCAAGGCCTACTACGCGATCGGCACCGCGTCCATGTGCATGGCCGCCGGCGGGATCGTGCTCGACCGCTGGCTGGCCCGCGGCCACCCCCGCCTGAAGGCCACCGGCTTCACCGTGGCCGCCGTGCTTTCGGGCTCGCTGATCGCGCTCCTCACGCTGCCGATCCTGCCCGTTGCCACCTACGCCACCACGTCGCTCCCGGCAACCGTCCAGGACACGGCCAACCAGGTCGGCTGGCCGCAGTTCGTCGCGACGGTGGAGGGTGTCGTCGCTTCGCTTCCCGCCGATGAGCGAGCCAGGGCGGTGATCCTGACCAACGACTACAGCGAGGCGAGCCCGCTCATCCTGCTCGGCACGGGGCTGCCCCCGGTCTACTCCGGCCACAACAGCTACTGGTCGTGGGGGCCACCGCCGGACGATCGGACCGTCGTCATCCACGTCGGCGACTGGCGACCAACCGACTATGGCAGCTACTTCACCGGCTGCCGCGACGTCGCGACCATCGACAACGGGCTCGGAATCGAGAACGGGGAGCAGGGCACGGCCGTCTCCGTGTGCGCGGGCCTGAGCGAGCCCTGGTCCGTGATGTGGCCGGCCCTTCGAACGATCAGCTAGTGTCGCGCGTCATTAGTGCGTTGACATTGGTGCGATGATGGGCGCATGCCGTCGGTCGCGCTCACCCTCAGCGACGAGGACCGCTCCACCCTGACCACGTGGATCCGGTCGAGCACCGTCGAGGCCGGCCACGCCGAACGGGCGGCGATCGTGCTCGCCTGTGCCGGGGGATCGGGGACGTCGGAGGCTGCCCGGCGGCTCGGCGTGTCGCGGCCGACCGTCATCAAGTGGCGTGACCGGTTCGCCCGCCACGGGATGGCCGGGCTCGACGACGAGCCGCGCAGCGGCCGACCCAAGACGGTCGATGACGCCGCGATCATCGCCGCGACCCTGGACCCGCCGCCCGAGCGCCTCGGTGTGACCCACTGGTCGACGCGGCTGCTGGCCCGGCACCTCGGCGTCGGGGACGCCACGGTCGCCCGGGCCTGGCGCCGGTACCACGTGCAGCCGTGGCGGCGGGAGACGTTCTGAGTTCAGCACCGACCCGGCCCTTGAGGCCAAGGTCCGCGACGTGGTCGGGCTGTACCTCGACCCACCCGAGAAGGCCATCGTGCTGTGCATCGACGAGAAGAGCCAGATCCAGGCGCTCGACCGGACCGCGCCGATGCTGCCCCTGCGGCCGGGGCTGCCGGAGCGCGCAACCCACGACTACAAGCGCAACGGCACGACCACACTGTTCGCGGCCCTCGAGATCGCGACCGGCAAGGTGACTGACCGGTGCTCCGAGCGGCACGGCGTGGCCGACTTCCTCGCGTTCCTCAAGCAGGTCGCGAATGCCTACCCGCGTCGCCGGTTGTGCGTCGTCCTCGACAACTATCACACCCACAAGCACGCCGACATCGAGGCGTGGCTGGTGAAGAACCGGCGAGTGACGCTGCACTTCACCCCGACCTCGGGGTCATGGCTCAACCTCGTCGAGGTGTTCTTCGGGATCATCACCCGCCAGGCCATCCGGCGGGGCTCCTACGCGAGCGTCCCGGAGCTCGTCGCCGCCATCGAGATCTTCATCGACGGCTGGAACGAGCGCTGCCGCCCCTTCGTCTGGACCAAGACGGCCGACGAGATCCTGCCCCACATCCGTAAACGAGATTCAGACGCGCGACACTAGTAGCTCGCGACCGGACCGAATACCTCCCTCGGCGCCCATGGATCCGTCAGCGCCGGCATGTCGGGGCCGGTCGTCCCATGGCACCCGTCGGCATACGCGTGACCTCCCGGGCCGGCAGCCCTTCGTCGCGAACGTAGGTGCCCGTGAGCCGAAAAGGGTGGGGGTCCGCGATGACCCTGCGCACGCGTGGGACCGGCCAATCAACCCCGGGATCCCATGACGACCCGTCATGACGCGGCGGTGCAGCGCGAGCATGCTCCATACGGGATCGTCGATGCGCACCCAGCGTGTGTGCGTCCGATCGCTGGGGACACGTCAGGAGAAAGGATCTGCACCATGACACGGATCGAGTACAGGGTCGAGTCGGCGCCCTACCACGCGGATGAAGGCACCCATAGCGCGCAATTCCTGGCCCGGCTCAACGAGCTGGGCAAGGACGGCTGGCGCCTCGTCGCCATGAATCCCCTTCGGCGCGTCACGGGAGGCTGGGTGCCCGACAAGCCAGTCCCGATGCTCCTGATGCGCGTGGTCACAGAGTAGTCGCCAGGCAGCGCAACCACATCACGTCGACGTACAGGATCGAGTTCGAGGCGACGGCAGATCCGAAGCACCGACCCGCTCGAGCGGCTCAAGGAAGGAGATTCGAGCGCCGCACAGGCCT
>CAVQKK010000005.1:0-1156210 GCA_963713095.1 uncultured Chloroflexia bacterium | reverse complement strand
CCCTGATCGATGTACCACGACCTGTCTTGTTCGACAGAGGGCGTGACGGCGCCTCTAGGTCCCTGCCGCGACAAGAGCAGCCGGGAGGGCGACGAGGACCAGGAGCGCGGCGATCACGATGAGAACGAGGCTGCGCAGTACTGCCACCGTGATCACCGTGGAGCCCGACCAAGAGGCTCTGGGACTCATTCCAGTGCCGGGATCATGCCTCGAGACCGAGTGATCCGGAAGGACGGCCGAGACCCCGATCCTTCCGCGGTGGAGGGAGGATCCCTCGGGCGCGGGGATGGTGCGCACGCTCACGGTGCCTCTCAATGGCGAGCTGTTCGGACTGGGTTGCCAATGTAGGCACGAGGAGCGGCCACGTCATGACCGACCGTCATGAGACCGGCACACGCCGCGATTGGCGCGCGGTCTTCGTCGAGGACGTGGGCGTCGATCAGGGCCGCGCCTCGTCGCGCGGGACGATGGCGATACGCTCGGCCCTTGAGGCGCTGATCGAATGACGAACCGTCATGACATCGCGCAGCCCGGGGTGCTTACTGCAGGCACAGCATTGGCCGCAGGGTAGCCCGGCGGTAGTCGCCAGGGCCCGCTTCCCCGGATGCCAGAGGCACGGGAGATCGCCACGGCCATTTTCGCGCGTCACCCGGGTCACTCGCTCATGGGATTCCTCGCCGTGCGGTCTTGGGCGTGGCCCGGACTCGACCAGGCTGTCCGCGCACAACTCGATGCCATGAAGGAGACGAGATGACCACCACCGAGGCCACCACCAGGGTCACCGAAACCGCCGACGCCGTCCGCGACGCCGGTGATGAGATCGTCGACGAGGCGCGCTCGAGGGTCGGCCGGATCCGGGTCACGGTCGAGGATGCCGTCGAGGATGCCGTCGACCACGTTCCGGCGGTGCTCGAAAGCGCACGGAGCGGCGCCGAGCGACTCGCCGAGCGCCTGCCGGGCGCTGCCGCACGCGCCCGGCTCGGCGTCGAAGAGACCACGATCACGCTGCAGGCGTTGCCTGACCCGACGTTGCGGTTGCTTGCGGCCGCTTCGCTCGGCCTGGCGACCGGGCTCTACCTCGCAGGCGCTCCCCGCCTCCTGATCGTCGCGGCCGGCGCGCCTGCGCTTTTCGCCGGCGGAGCCATGGCGACTCGCCCGGGGTCAACCCTGGGCGGCGTCCGTGGGCGTCCCGCTTGACTCGCGGGCAAGGAGATCGACCGATGACGGGCCATGTCTGGGCAGGTGGGGCCAACTGGCTCTGGATGCTGGCTGGCCTGCTGCCGGTGATTGGGGACATCATCCTCGTCGTCCGGGTGGTCAGGAGGCCCTCCCGCGCCGGAGAGACGCCGACCCAGCGTTCGTCGGGCCTGACCCCGGCCCTCGGTGTTCACCGGTCGCACCCTGCGCCTGGAGCTTGATGGCCCACGCCCGCGTCCGCTACTCCCTGGACGGCCGACGGAGCTGGGGCCATCTCGATGCCCGCGACACGGGCTTCGGGGTGTGGGTGGCCGACGTTCCCGGCTCGGACAGGTTGGTTCCCGGGCAGGAAGTGGACTTCACGTTCTGGTGGCCGGAGGCTGGCCGCTGGGAGGGCCGCGACTTCAGCGTCGGGGTCAGCGCCGCGACTGACCATGCGGACGCCCCGGGCGCGGTTCGGGGCGCACGAGCCGGGTCGCGCTGATGACGAGCGAGGCCGGGGCGGACGGAAGACGCCTCGTCTATCTCGCCACCGCCATCTCCGCGCTGGGCGGCATGCTGTTCGGGTACGACATCGGCGTCATCTCCGGGGCCATCCTGTTCATCAAGACCGACTTCTCCCTGTCTCCAGGTCTCGAAGAGATCGTCGTCAGCTCGGTCCTGCTCGGATCGCTCCTTGGCGCGGTCATCGGAGGCCTCCTGGCCGACCGCCTCGGACGTCGCAGACTCTTGATCATCACGGCGGTCGTGTTCGCCATGGGTGCCATCGGCGCGGCGCTGGCACCAAGCACGCCGTGGCTCGTGACCGCCCGAGTCATCGCCGGTGCCGCCATCGGCACCGCCTCGTTCGTGGCGCCCCTCTACATCTCCGAGATTGCCCCGGTTGCCATCCGCGGCAAACTCGTGTCGATCAATCAGGTCGCCCTCACCAGCGGCATCGTGATCTCCTATGGCATCGACTACGCCTTCGCAGGGTCCCAGGCCTGGCGATGGATGTTTGCGCTGGCCGTGATTCCGGCGGCCGCATTTGCAGCCGGGCTGCTGTTCATCCCGGACAGCCCGCGATGGCTGGTCGGCCGTGGACACGCCGACCAGGCCCGGGCCGTCCTGAACAGGATTCGCAGCCGAGAACAGGTGGACGGCGAGCTCACTGACATCCGGCAGAGCCTGGCGCAGCAAAAGGGACACTGGTCCGAACTGCTCGGTCCGCTCTTGCGCCCGGCGATGATCGTGGGCATCGGACTGGCCATCGCGCAGCAGATCACCGGCATCAACACGGTCATCTACTACGCCCCGACGATCCTGGCCTTCGCCGGATTCTCCTCAGCGTCGGTGGCGATCCTGGCAAGCGTCGGCGTTGGAATCGTCAACGTCCTCCTGACGTTGGTGGCCATGCAGCTGATCGACCGGGTTGGACGGCGACCGCTCCTGCTGGTCAGCCTGGCGGGAATGGCGGTTAGCCTGTTCGTGCTGGGGTTGGCGTTCGCCCTTCCGCAGCTGGCCGGCAGCCTTGGGTGGATCGCGGTGATCGGCCTCATGACCTACGTCGGTTCATTCGCCGTGGGGCTCGGGCCGGTGTTCTGGCTGATGCTGTCGGAGATCTACCCGTTGCGCATGCGAGGTCGAGCCATGAGCGTCGGGACGGTCGCCAATTGGAGTGCCAATCTGATCGTGGCGTTGTCGTTCCTGACGCTCACACGGGCCCTGGGCAGAGCGCCCACGTTCTGGTTGTACGGCGTCGTCAGCGTCGGGGCGTGGGTCTTTGCGTTCTTCCTGGTGCCGGAAACGAAGGGGAGGAGCCTTGAAGACATCGAGGCGCACTGGCGAGCAGGAGGGCATCCACGGGCATTGTGAGTGCATCGCTGCCTCTGACCGGGACTCGGCAGGTGTCCGACGTCGATGCGATCCACGCCGCGGCCCAGCGGCGGGCGCCGCTGCCGCGATCAGTACTCGCCCTTGATCACGAAGAACGAACCGCGGATGGTTCCCGCCAGCTTCGACTTCTGGCGTGCGAACTTGAACCGCGAGGCGAGCTCGGCGGGGACCTCCATCCCGTCGGAGAGCTTGAACCCGACGGCTCGCTTCTTGGCGTTGTCAATGGTGTACAGCACGTTGACCGACAGGCCGCTCTCGTAGAAGACGTACGTCCACCGGGTGCTCTCGACCTGGAACGCCGTCGCCTCGAGAGGCCGAGCCGCGATGACGAGGTCGCGCTCCTTCTTGAGGATGCCGTGCACCCAGTCCACGGTCTCCTTGGCGCTGGTCGCCGGTTCCACCGTGAAGTCGTGGTCGTACTTGTTCTTGAAGTAGCGAGCCTCGTTCGCCCGCAGACCGGCGAGCGCGGGCGCCACGGGTGACGACTCCAGACCCGTGGTCGAGACGTTGGTGAAGTCGACGACATAGGACATGACCCGCTCCTTACGCCTCGGCGAGTGTGGGCCGCGGGATGATAACCGCGGCATGTGGTCGCCGGACGGGTCGCGCCGGGGGTTGCCTGACCTTCTGCTCCCACGTCGAGGAGCCGACCCGCTGTCCGTCAGCGCGTGGGCGCCGGCCAGCTGGCAGCCAATCCTCGGTCGAGTCGTCCACCACCCAGTGCCTTCGCCCGGTACAGCGCCGCATCAGCGTCACCGATGAGGGCATCCGACACGGCTCGGAGGTCAGCCTCGGTCGGTAGCCACGGCACTTCCGAGCTCGCCCCCAGGAACGCAGGCAACTCGCTCAGGCCGATGCTGCAGCTGATCGGGACGTCGCCGGCTGCTCCATCGACATGCTGTCCCAGGAGCGCCTCGACGATCCGCTGGCCAACCCGGGCGGCGCCGTCCATGTCCGTGTATGGCAGCAGGACGGCGAACTCGTCCCCTCCGTAGCGACCTACGACATCGCTCTCACGGGTTGCGACTCGGAGCGTCGTGCCGATCCGGCGCAGCGCTTGATCGCCCCCGAGATGACCCGCACGGTCATTGATTCGTTTCATCCCATCGACGTCGATCATCATCAGCGCGACAGGTCCCGGGTTGCGAAGCGCTGTATGCAGCTCCTTGAGCACCCAGCGGTCGAAGAACCGGCGCGCGTGGACGCCGGTCAACGGATCGAGTGCCGCCATGTCCCAGAGCTGGATGTTGTGAACCGCCGCCGCCGCCTGATTGGCGAGGATCCGCAGGTGCTCCAGATCCTGGCTCGATCGGGTGGGACGGTCGAGGTAGATGATCCCGATCGTCGTGTCGCGGACGCACAGGGGCACCAACGTGAACGTCTCGGTGCCCACCGTCTCACCGAACCGGATCGCCCGGGTGAAGTCCGCCAGGTCACCGTTGGCGAGGACCTGCTCGGGTCGAGCGCCGCCTGCGAATTGTCCACAACCGGTCCGGATGACGAGCTCGGAGTCCTCGGCCAGCATCGCGAGGAAGCCCTCCGGCTCAGCGGCTCGCTGTCCCTCACCTTCCGGGAGGACCATCAGGAACGCGTCCGTCGCCCCGATCAGACCGATGACATGGTCCAGAACCAGGGGCAGCAGCTCGGCGATCGGTCGCATCCGGTGCAGCTCGGGCGTCGCTTCGAGGATGTAGGCGAGGGCTTGCCGGCTCTTGCGGATCTCCTTGAGAGCGGCAGCCTGCTTCAGCGCCGCGTCGGCCCACAGCAGCAGCTTCTCCGGGCCCTCGCTCTTGTCGTGGTAGCCCTGGATATCGAGGCGCTTGAGCATGTCGCGCGGAGGGCGCTCGCTGCTGTAGCCGGTCTGCAGGACGACCTGGATGATCGGGTTCGTCTTGCGCAGCTCGGCGACGACATCCTCGCCGGTGAGCCCGGGCATGAAGTAGTCGAGCAAGAGAAGGTCTGCCGGATGGCTCGCGAGGACCGCAAGGGCATCGGTTCCGTTCTTGGCGCAGAAGACCTGGTGACCCTCAGATTCGAGCAGCACCCGCGTCGCCGAGAGGTAGTCGTCGTCGTCGTCGACGAGGACGACGACGCAACCTGAGTCGCTCGCCTGTCGGTGCTTGCGCGGCATGACTCAGGAGGCCCCCGGCAGGGGCAGCTTCAACGTGAACGTCGTGCCGACCCCAACCTGGCTCTTCACCTCGATGCCGCCGTCGAACTTGCCCGTCACCAGGTCACGCACGATGGACAGACCGAGGCCGGTCCCGTGGCCGAACGTCTTGGTCGTGAACATGGGCTCGAAGATCCTGTCCTGCAGCTCGATCGGAATCCCGCCGCCCGTATCTTGCACCAATAGCCGCGCCGCGCCTGGCTCCTCCGACAGGGTGACCGTGATCATGCCGCCACCCTCGGGCAACGAGTCCAGGGCATTCGAGACCAGGTTGACGGTGATCTGCGCCAGGAACCCGGGTGACCCCAACAGCTCGACCGGCTGCTCGGGCGCCTGGAACTCGAGCTGGCAGGAAGCCCGCCGAACGTCATAGCTCAGGAGCAGGAGCGCCTCCTCGATGACCTGCCGCGCGTCGAACCGGATCTTCTCCTCGGTTGACAGATCCCGTGTCTGGGTCTTGATCCCCCGGACGAAGGCGGCGGCTCGGGTCGCGGCGTTCGTCGCGAGCAGCACCGAGGCACGCATCTCGCTCGCAATCTCGCAATGGTCCGCCGCTGACACCTCGTCGTCGCCGATCGATGACTCATACTCCTCGGCGCGCTTGTCGATCTCCATCAGCGCGGTGCGGACCGCCGCGAGTGGCGTGTTCATCTCGTGCGCGATGCTGGCCGTGATCCGCCCGAGCGAGGCCATCTTCTCGGCGCTCAGCAGGCGTGCCTGATGGTCTTTCAGGCTCTCGTAGGCCGTCTCGAGCTCGTCGGCTCTGAGCTGAAGGTCGGCGAGCAGGCTGGCTCGCTCGGCAGCGGTCGCCGTCAGCTCCGAGATCAGCGTGGCGACCATGAGCACGCCGCCGATCTGCTCCCGCAATGTCTCGTAGACCAGGCCGTCCAGCGGTCCGAGCTCGAAGATCGCGTAGCCGAGCGGATCGTCCTTGAAGAACAACGGCTCGACGAGCATGGCGTATCGTCGATCTTCAGGCAGCAGCCCGGCGGGCGTGAGCGTGTGCGGGCCGAACACCTGCTCACCTCGGATCATGGACAAGTCGCCGGCAGCTTCATGGGCAAACACGAGCCGCCGGGCGCCGCTGGACGGTCCGACGCCACTGGCCGTCGATCCGGCGGCCGGCCCCGAGCTCGACCCCGGCCCGTAGAGCACCAGGTAGCAGCCCGCCACGTCGAGGCGGGGCAGGTACTCGCTCAGGGCGGCGCTGAGCAACGGGAGATCGAGCGCCGCGCTGATCGTCTGCGAAGCGTCCGACAACACTGCGGCCCGGCGCGCGGAGACGAGTCGACGCTGAGCCTGGACGTGCTCCATCGCTTCCCGGACGTTGACATGAGCTGCGTGGACCAGGTCCTCGGCACGTTCCCGCATCGCCGGATCAGCGGCGATGCACGGGATCAGCTCCCGGCGGAGCCCTGACAGGGCCGGGTCCCAAGCACCCGGCGTACCGCCCGCGGCCAACGACTGCTCGATCAGCTCGTCGACTCGCTCGAGGAACGCGCCGGTGGCACCGCCCCGCAGCTCGACCATGAGCAGGTCGAGAAGCTCTTCGTCCCAGCCTTCGGAGCTGGTTCCGAGCAGCTGGGTCACGGGCGTACGGAGGGCCTCGAGGATTCTCGACCGTCCGACCTGCAGCAGACCGGCAACGTCGAGCGTGCCTTCAGCACTCCCTGGCGGAGACCCGGCGGTGCCGGTGACGGTGACCTGACGATCCTCCGCGGAACACCCGCAGCTGCGGCGGATGATGAGCTCGGTTCGAAGCACCTGGAGCCGGTCGACCGGCTCACCCCGCAGACGCCGAAGAAGCGCCTCGACGGCAAGCCTCCCCTGCTGGGCGAGCGGCTGCCGGATCGTGGTCAAGGGCGGCGCACAGTAGCGGGCCTCCTGGATGTCGTCGAACCCGAGGATCGCCACGTCTCTGGGTACGTGCCTGCCTCGAGCGCGGAGCGCGTCGATCACGCCCAGGGCCATCAGGTCGTTGGCGGCCACGATCGCATCGAGGGCCAACGCTCGCTCGTCGAACAGCAGACGGACGGCGTCGACACCGCCGTCGTACACGAAGTCCCCGGTTGCGAGATACGAATCCGGCGACTCCAACCCGTACTCGGCAAGAGCATCGCTGTAGACGCGTCGTCGAGCCTGGGCCTCCGGGTTCCGTTCAGGCCCACCGACGAATCCGATTCGCCGATAGTGGTGATCCTCGATGAGGTGCCGGATCCCGCGGCGCAGGTCCTGCTCGCCTTCGACCAGGACGCCGGACATGCCCTCCAGCTCGCCCGCGATGCTGCACATCGGGACGGGGCGGAAGCGCTCGCAGTAGTGCGCCAGCTCGTCAAGGCCGAGGTAGTTGCCGAGGTCCCCGACCATGACGACGAGGCCGTCGATGCCACCGGATTGGGCGATGTCGTAGACCATGTCGCGTCGCTCAGCGGATCGCTTCGACGTACGCAACGGTCCACCCGTGAAGACGATGAGATTGACATCGGCATCCCGCGCGGCCCCGACGATGCCGTCGACGACGGCGCTCTGGTACTCGCCCGCGAGCCAGTCCACGAGAACCCCGATCGTCGTCCTACTCACCGGACTCATCGCCCGTCCTCTGTCTTCCGTGGGAGGCCACGATCGGGCATCTGCCATGCGCCCGAGACCGGCCTTGCCGCGGCGTCCCGTGATCTCCTGGCGGCTGATTGCTTGCCCCCGAAGGCCACGCCCGGCTCAGGCGCGCCGCGGCGGATCGGTTGTGGCAGCGCGCGTTGCTCGACGACGTGTGTTGCGGCATCTGTTCCTCGTCCGGGCTGCGGCGCCGTCCCGACCTTCTCTCAAACCGGTGCGTCGAGGCAACCCTCCGATCGTCCCGGCCACGCCTGGGACCATGCCTGCCGGCAAGGATCCGATGGCGTTCCCGCACCGGGCCGCCCAGATCATCTGCCCGTCCCTCGAGTACGCGGAGAACTGCTTCGACGACTGGAAGCACGGCCGGATCTCGAAGCGACTGTCCCTGGTGCAGATCAACGAGTCAGTCTTTGATCCGAGGATGGCGCCGGCCGGCAAGCTCACGGCCAAGGTCCTAGTGACGGCAGTTCCCTACCACCTGGCGGACGGCAGCTGGGACGACCCGGTCGTCAGGGACGAGCTCGCCACCAACGTCATCGACACGATCACGGAATTCGCCCCCAACTTCCGCGATGCGGTCATCGACCGATACGTGTTCACGCCGCTTGACTTCGAGCGGGTCTTCGGCAACTACAACTGGGCGCACGTGGACGTGCGTCCCGACCAGATGTTCGGTTACCGGCCGATGCCCGGCTGGTCGGGCCAGACCGCGATCTTCAACCAAGAAGCAACACGATGCCCGGAGATCCCTCGCGTAGTCGCCGACGATGCCTGGGTCAGACGTGCCGATGCAGGTCGGTCTCAGGGGAGGTCGCCAGGGGGTCGTCATCTCGCGGCGGCTGCTCCCATCCCATCTCGGCCACCACGCGTTGCTCGACGGAGAGATGTACGACCTCATGCTCGACGTTGGCGATGACCGACGCCGGAACGTAGATGTGCCTCGCGAACCCGGTCGACGTGAGGAGGTAGTTCTGGCCCACTTCGCGAACCGTGCCCACGCGGCGCCCGTCGTTCCCGACCACCATCCAGCCGGGCTTGAGGTCTGCCATTCGCATTTGGTCCTTGAACCTCCTCGCGCAGCGCTCGCCTACCTTAGCCTGCGACAGGGATTGGTGTTCGGGCCGATGGCGGGTCGATGTGGTTGTTCCGCGACATCGGACAAGGGGGGATCACCGCGTCGCTGTTGACGGAAGGTTGGCGCGTGGCGGCGCCGTCCTCGCGGTTGGGCGTCAGATCAGCCCCTGTCTCTAGTGATCGTGTCGGCGCAAGACGCCGCATCTGCGACTCAGTCGATCCCCTTGGTCGCAGCGGTCCATGAGGTGTACCTCGGCGGCCAGTCCTCGGCGCTTGCCCGCGCACCGTACAGCGCGTCCTCGACAAGGAACTCGAAGGCCGGCGCGTCGCCGACACTCCAGTCCCAGTCGGCCGCCAGGGACGCCCGCGTAACTTGATCGTCGACGGGCCGCACCCGGCCGCGGATGAGGAACTCGTGCGGAACCGTGGGGTCGAAGAGGGCGTGGAGGGCATAGCGGCCGTCCCGCTCGAGGTCGTGCAGCTTCGGCGACGGGAGGATGAAAGCGTAGAGCCCGCCGTTGACGACGCCCACCGAGATCGGGTGGGCCCGGGGAGGGTCGTCACCCCAAACGGTTACCAGGAGCGCTTCGCCGTGACCGGTTCGGCAGAGGAGACCCTTTCCACTTGCGGCAATGTCAGGTGCTGCGGTCGCGAACTCACCCCAGGTATCCATCAGTGGCCTCCATTCCGTCGTTGATCAGCCCTGGCCGCGGAAGTCCGGCCGGTCGAGAATTCGCAGCCAGGTGTCGTCCGGCCGGCGCCGCGCAGGCGGGAGCCCCGACGCGATGCGGCGCTCGTCAGCGCTTATTCGCATTCCGTTTGCCACCGCCGGCTGTTTGTGGACAAGTCCGGAAGGCCTGCCGCCAGTTGGTGGACAAGTCCCTTGTATGAGAGGCTTCGAACGTACATTCTAATTCCTGCCTGAAGGGGCCGACATTCACTGTCGAACCGGCTTGGGGAGCAATCTCCGGGACGGTCCCGGGAGACCGGGTTGACGACCGCAAGGCCGTTGGCCACGGGCCCGGCGGCGGATCGACGATCGCGAGCAATCGCGGTGGCCGGTGCGTCAGTCGGCGGACAGTTGGTTCCTTCGGGCGCTTTGCTGTCCTGTCCCGGTCGACGTCGTCGTGTCTGGCGCATCGCTCAGGAGCCGCAGTTCCCCTGACCGGACGAGGGAGGCTCCCCAGAACAGGCGATTTGGCGCGAGGACTACGATATGGACGGCCCCCGCTCCGCACGCCGACGGCGATCCCGCTTGGGGATTGGCCAGATCGCGCCGACGGGGGCCTCTGCCGGTCGCTCAGAATATGCTGTCCCTGGTGGCCGGTCAGGTCGGCGGCTTGGTCTCGACGATGGCGCAGCGCGCGGGCGCCACCGGTCGTCGGCGGGACTCCGCGGCATGCGAAAGGAGGGACTGCGATGACCGGTCCCCAGACCACCGGGATCTGGATCTCCGCCGAATTGGCCATGGTGTTGCGCTGGAGCCCCGAGCTCACCGTGCGCCACCGCATCGACTCGACGGTCCCCGGCCGGCACCGCTCAACTGGAACCCCGCCCACGGAGAAGCACCCGGCCGGCGAGGGGCACCGCGACGAGCACATGCGGACGTTCTTCGTGCAGGTCGCGCAGGCGCTGCCGGTCGAGGACGATGTTCTGCTGGTCGGTGACGGCGAGGTGGTCGAGCACTTCGCCGCGCAGGTCCGCAGCGATGACATCAGCCATGGCCGCAGGCGACGGATCGAGGTCGAGAAGGCCGGCCCGCTCACCGAGCGCCAGCTGCTCGCCCGGATCCGCAGCTTCGCCGGATCCCCGGCCAGGCGCTACCTGCCGTGCTGACAGGCGGCTCGACCCGAAAGCCGATGCCGGCGAACGCTTGAGCCCGGTCCGTCGGGGACGTCATCACAGCGGCAATAGGGCCGAAGGTTGTGCCACCAGGACTGACCACGTCTCACGGTACGCGTGTCCGCTCGCAGCGCGACGGGCGTCCGAAGGGCCCGAGGCCCCTCGCGGGTGCGATTGGCATACGGATGGGCGAGGTAAAATAGATGCCAGCACAGGCTTGGCGAGGATCGAACGTGACAGCCATCATTCCGAACGCCCTTGAGGTCGATGCACGTCGCGCCCTCGTCCTCCACGACCGCCCCCTCGTCGTGGACCTCATCACCCTGACGCTCAATCACGGCGTGTTCGCCGTCCGCGCGGCGCGCGACCTCGCGGAGGCGGAGACGATCCTCACCGAGTGGCACCCGCACATGGCCGTGGTCGACATGGACCACGATGACAGCACGGCCCTGCTGGTGCGCCTCGGTGCCTCCAACTCGCTCGCGCGCAGCGTCACGCCGGTCCTGGGTCTGACGCGCCGCGGCGACCTCAAGACCAAGCTGCGGGCGTTCGATCTGGGTGTCGACGACATCCTCGCGCTGCCGTTCTCGCCCGAGGAGCTTCTCGCCCGCTCGATCGTCATCACCCGTCGCGCGACCGGGATCGACCGCCCGGTCATCCCCACGATCAGGCTGGGCGAGATCGAGGTCGACATCGTCAGCCGCCAGGTTCGCGCCGGCGACTCGGTCGTTCACCTGTCCGGCATCGAGCAGAGCCTGCTGTACCTGCTCGCCAGCCGGGGCGGACGCGTCGTCACGCGTGAGGAGATCCTCGACGCCGTCTGGGGTACCGACTTCGCGGCCGAGAGCAACATCGTGGATCGCCATATCCGCAGCCTGCGTGTCAAGCTCCAGAACGATTACCGGCATCCGCGCTTCATCGCGACGGTTCCAGGTCAGGGCTACCGGTTCATCCCGACCTTCTCGAACCGGGGCTGGGACATGGCGGAGAGCGAGCCCAAGCCACCACACAACTGAGCGTTGCCAGGGCGGTCGCCGGGCTTCGGCGCGCCCTCGAGCGCCCCCGGCTCCCGTGCAAGGATGCCCTTGGGTCGCTCCGTGGACCATGACGGACCGTCATGACGGGCAGCCGCGAGGACGACAGACTGGCTGGTGAATGGGCCCGTGTCCGTCACCGATTCGATCGCCACGATGCCCCGCCCGCGGAGGGGGCGTTGTCACCGGCGATTCCGTCGCATTGGGGCCGCGGCGAGATCACGAATTCGATGACATGGTCAATCTCCAGTCCGGGCTGCCCGGCGTGTCGGAGACCGGTTCTGACATGCGTGACCTGCTCGACCGTGAGACGCACGATGTGCGGGCGGCTGAAGCGGCGGCGCTGGGCGGACTGGACAGGCTGGTGTTCGCCGCTGGCATCGGAGAGAACGCGCCCGCGGTCCGCGCCCGGATCTGCGATGGGCCGAGATCCCTTGGAGTCGAACTCGCGGAAGAGCGAAAGGCCGCTGATGAGGCCGTGATCTCCACGGCGGCCAGCCGGGCTGGGGTGCGTGTCAGTCGCGCGCGGACGAGGAACGCATGATCGCCAAGTTGGTCTGCGGCGTTCCGGGCCTTGGCTGAAGAAGGGCATTGAAACGTGAAGAGAGCGACGCTTTCACCCGACCTGCTCAACAAGATGGACGCGTACTGGCGCGCCGCCAACTACCTCTCGGTCGGCCAGATCTATCTCTATGACAATCCGCTCCTGAAGGAGCCGCTGAAGCTCTCGGACGTGAAGCCCCTGGTGGTCGGGCACTGGGGTACGACGCCGGGCCAGAACTTCATCTACGTGCACCTGAACAGGATCATCAAGAAGTACGACCTGGACATGTTCTATATCGCCGGCCCGGGTCACGGCGGTCCGGCGCTCGTGGGTAACGTCTATCTCGAAGGTACGTGGAGCGAGATCTACCCCAACGTCAGCCAGGACGAAGCTGGGCTGAAGAAGCTGTTCACGCAGTTCTCATTTCCCGGCGGGATCTCCAGTCACGTGGCGCCGACCACGCCCGGGTCCATTCATGAAGGTGGGGAGCTCGGGTACTCGCTCAGCCACGCCTTTGGGGCCGCGTTCGACAATCCCGACCTGATCGTCGCCTGTGTCGTAGGCGACGGCGAAGCGGAGACCGGTCCTCTTGCGACCGCCTGGCAGTCCAGCAAGTTCCTCAACCCGATCACCGACGGCGCCGTGCTGCCAATCCTGCACCTCAACGGCTACAAGATCAGCAACCCGACGGTCTTCGCTCGCATCGAGCACGAGGAGCTCGAGCAGTTCCTGCGTGGCTGCGGCTGGCTGCCGTGCTTCGTCGAAGGCGATGACCCCGAGGCGATGCACGAGTTGATGGCGAGCACCCTCGATCTCGCCATCGAGGAGATCCAGCGGATCCAGGCCCATGCCCGGACCAGTCGCGACACGACCCGGCCGCGCTGGCCGGTGATCGTGCTTCGGTCGCCCAAGGGCTGGACCGGCCCGAAGGTGGTCGATGGTCTGCAAATCGAGGGCACGTTTCGGGCGCACCAGGTGCCGGTTCTGGTCGACTCCGAGCATCCCCACCATGTCGGCGAGCTCGAACGCTGGATGAAGAGTTACCGGCCCGAGGAGCTGTTCGATGCCAATGGCGGGCTCAAGTCCGAGCTTGCCGAGCTCGCGCCGGTCGGAGACCGCCGGATGGGCGCCAATCCCCACGCCAACGGCGGTCGCCTGCTCCACGACCTGCGCATGCCGGACTTCCACGATCATGCCGTGGACGTGCCCGCACCGGGTGCCGTAGCGGCCCAGGACACGCACGTGCTCGGCGGCTTCCTGCGCGACGTGGCCAGGCTCAACCAGGCTCAGCGCAACTTCCGCGTCTTCGGTCCCGACGAGACGGTGTCGAACCTCCTCGGCGCGGTCTTCGAGGTCACCAACCGCCAGTGGGACCTCCCGATGCTGGAGCACGACGAGTTTCTCGCGGCCGAGGGACAGGTGCACGACTCCATGCTCAGCGAGCACCAGTGCGAAGGCTGGCTGGAAGGCTATCTGCTGACCGGCCGGCACGGCCTGTTCAACTGCTACGAGGCGTTCGTTCGCATCGTCGACTCGATGTTCAGCCAGCACGCCAAGTGGCTGAAGGTCTCGGCGGAGCTGCCCTGGCGGCGAGACATCTCGTCGTTGAACTACGTCCTCGCATCTCATGTCTGGCAGCAGGACCACAACGGGTTCACGCACCAGGATCCGGGCTTCCTCGACCACGTCGTGAACAAGAAGGCGAGCATCGTCCGCGTCTACCTGCCGCCGGACGCGAACTGTCTGCTGTCGGTCATGGACCACTGTCTGAGAAGCCGCAACTACGTGAACGTCATCGTCGCCGGCAAGCACGCCCTGCCCCAGTGGCTGCCGATGGACGCGGCGGTCATCCATTGCACCGAGGGCATTGGTATCTGGCAGTGGGCCAGCAATGACCAGGGCTCAGAGCCGGACGTGGTCATGGCCTGCTGCGGCGACACGCCGACCCTTGAGGTCCTGGCCGCCGTTTCCATCCTTCGCGAGCACCTGCCTGACCTGAAGGTCCGCGTCGTCAATGTCGTCGACCTGATGAAGCTTCAGTCGAGCACCGAACACCCGCACGGGTTGAGTGACGCGGACTACGACGCCCTGTTCACCAGGGACAGGCACATCATCTTCGGCTTCCATGGCTACCCGTGGCTGATCCACCGCCTCACCTATCGCCGGGCGAACCGCAACCTGCATGTCCGGGGCTATATCGAGGAAGGCACGATCACCACGGCCTTTGACGTCCGCGTGCAGAACAACCTCGACCGGTTCCACCTCGTCGTGGACGTGATCGATCGGCTGCCCGATCTGGGCGCCCGGGGCGACTACCTCAGGCAGCTGATGCGGGACAAGCTCATCGAGCACAAGGTCTACATCGACCGCCACGGGGAGGACCTGCCGGAGATCCGGAACTGGATGTGGCGCGACCCCTCGTGACCACGCACCTGATCGGCGCGTCGCAACTGCCCCGGGAGCACACCGCCACGCTGGACGGCCGGCCATGACACCAGGCATCACGTAGCTCACTGGATCGAAGGACATGGGCACAGGCAGGAGAACACCCATCGCGGCGCCGAACGCGGACCAGCCAGTTGCACCGGAGGCGAAGCGGGCGACCGGGCCTCAGTCGAACGATGACCTGAAGTCGCTGCCGATGCCGGACCTGCAGGCGAAGCTGGGGTCGTCGCCCGACGGTCTCACGGAGGCCGAGGCACAGAAGCGGCTGACCGAGTACGGGCCCAACGAGATCGAGGAGAAGAAGGACAACCCGTTCCTGAGGTTCCTCACCTACTTCTGGGGCCCGATCCCGTGGATGATCGAAGCGGCCGTCGTCCTGTCGGCGCTGGCCCAGCACTGGCCGGACTTCGCGATCATCCTCGTCCTGCTCCTGGCCAACGCCGTCGTCGGGTTCTGGGAGGAGCACCAGGCGGGCAGTGCCATCGCTGCCCTCAAGGCCAAGCTCGCGATCGAGGCGCGGGTGAAGCGGGACGGGACGTGGACCACCGCGGAGGCTCGTGATCTGGTGCCGGGCGACGTCATCCGCATTCGCCTGGGCGGCGTCGTGCCGGCGGATGCCCGCCTGCTGGCGGGCGACCCGATCGAGGTAGATCAGTCCGCCCTGACCGGGGAATCGCTGCCGGCGACACGCAAGCCCGGCGAGGCGGTGTTCTCGGGGTCGATCGTCCGCCAGGGTGAGACGGATGCGATGGTGTACGCGACGGGTGCGCACACGTACTTCGGCAAGACGGCGCAGCTGGTGCAGGAAGCGCAGACCGCCAGCCACTTCCAGCGGGCCGTGCTCAAGATCGGCGACTACCTGATCGTCCTCGCGGTCGCGCTCGTAGCCCTGATCATCGTTGTGGCGCTGTTCCGCGGCGACCCGATGCTCACCACGCTGCAGTTCGCCCTGGTGCTGACCGTGGCCGCGATCCCCGTGGCGATGCCCACGGTGCTGTCGGTAACCATGGCGGTCGGAGCGCGCCTGCTGGCCAGGCGCGAGGCGATCGTGACCCGCCTGGCGGCGATCGAGGAGCTGGCAGGCGTGGACGTGCTGTGTGCGGACAAGACCGGCACGCTGACCCAGAACAAGCTGACGCTGGGCGATCCGTTCAACGTGGACGGCATCCCTGCCGACCAGGTCATCCTGTCTGCCGCCCTTGCGTCGCGCGCGGAGAACAAGGACACCATCGACCTCGCCGTGCTGGGGGGCCTGAAGGACCATGAGGCCCTGGCGGGCTATGAGGTCGTCCACTTCCAGCCGTTCGACCCGGTTCACAAGCGCACCGAGGCCACCGTGAAGGGCTCCGACGGCAAGACGTTCGAGGTCGCCAAGGGCGCACCGCAGGTGATCCTGGAGATGTCGGCGAATGCGGAGAAGGTGAAGGCCGCCGTCGACAAGGCTGTCAACGAGTTCGCGGCGCGCGGCTTTCGCTCGCTGGGCGTGGCCCGGGCCGACGGGAAGGGCAAGTGGCAGTTTCTGGGCGTGCTGCCCTTGTTCGACCCGCCCCGTGACGACGCCCGGGCGACTATCGCGACCGCGGGTCAGATGGGCGTGACGGTCAAGATGGTGACGGGCGATGCCCTGGCCATCGCCCAGGAAACCGCGAAGAAGCTGGGCATGGGCACGAACATCCTCGATGCCAGCGGCTTCGGCGACACGAAGCATCACGAGACCGCGCAGCTCGCGGCATCCATCGAGCACGCGGATGGCTTCGCCCAGGTCTTCCCCGAGCACAAGTTCCACATCGTGGATGTGCTCCAGCAGCGCGGCCACATCGTGGGCATGACGGGGGACGGGGTGAACGACGCCCCGGCGCTCAAGAAGGCCGATTGCGGCGTCGCCGTGGCGGACGCGACGGACGCGGCCCGTGCGGCGGCGTCGATCGTGCTGTTGACGCCCGGCCTGTCGGTGATCATCGACGCCATCAAGGAGAGCCGCCGCATCTTCCAGCGGATGAACAGCTACGCCATGTACCGGATCGCCGAGACGATCCGCGTGCTGCTGTTCATGACGCTCGCGATCCTGGTGTTCAACTTCTATCCCGTGACCGCGGTGATGATCGTGATGCTGGCGTTGCTCAACGACGGCGCGATCCTGTCCATCGCCTATGACAACGTCCACTACAAGGACCGGCCCGAGGCGTGGAACATGCGCCTCGTCCTCGGGATCTCCACCGTGCTGGGGATCATCGGGGTCGTCGCCGCGTTCGGCCTGTTCTACCTCGGCGAACGCGTCTTCAATCTCGACCGTGACCACATTCAGACCCTGATGTACCTGAAGCTGTCGGTGGCCGGCCACCTGACGATCTTCCTCACCCGGACGCGCGGCCCGTTCTGGTCGATCCGCCCCGCCCGGATCCTGCTGGTGGCCGTGTTCGGCACGCAAGCCGTTGCGACGCTGATCGCAGTGTTCGGGCTGTTCATGACGCCGCTCGGCTGGGACTGGGCGCTGTTCGTGTGGGGCTACGCGCTGACGTGGTTCCTCGTGAACGACCGCGTGAAGCTCCTTGCCTACCGGATCTTCGACCCCGCGAAAGAGCCGTTACTGGCCAAGAAGCCGCGCGATCTCAGACCGCAGATCGCCGCCCGCGCCTACGAGCTCTACGAGCAGCGAGCCCGCGGCGAAGGCCAGGCAGCTCGAGACTGGCAGGACGCGGAGCGCGAGGTTCGGAACGACCAGGTGGTCGGAACAAGGCCATCGGGCGACGGTTCCGGGGGGAGCACCTAGGAATGGAGCAACCATCCCTGTATCCCCTGCGCTTCGACCCGATCTACGAGGAACGTCTCTGGGGCGGTCGGCGTCTGGCCAACCTGCTCACTTCGCCACTGCCGGACGACGGCCCGGTCGGCGAGGCGTGGGCCCTGAGCGACCGCGATGAGCATCCAAGCCGGGTCGCGGATGGACCGCTCAGCGGGCGGACCATCGCCCAGCTGATCGAGCAGTCTCCGGAGCAGCTGCTGGGAAGACTGGCCGGCCGTTTCCGCCGTTTCCCACTCCTGCTGAAGTTCCTCGACGCACGGGAAATGCTGTCGGTCCAGGTGCACCCTTCGGATGCCCACGTGGATCTGCTGCCGGCCGGCGAGACTGGGAAGACCGAGGCGTGGGTCGTGCTCGAGGCGGGGACCGAGAGCCGCATCTACGCGGGCCTGACGCCAGGGACCACGGCGGACGATCTGCGGCAAGCGCTCGAGCACGGCACCCTTGTCGATCATCTCGCGTCGTTCACTCCCAGGCCCGGCGACGCCGTCTTCCTGCCGGCCGGGATCGTCCACTCGCTCGGTGACGACGCCATGGTGTTCGAGGTCCAGCAGAACAGCGACACGACGTTTCGCCTGTACGACTGGAACCACGTGGACGGGAAGACAGGCGAACCGCGGGCGCTCCAGGCCGACCAGGCGCTCGCCTGCATCGACTTCACAGGGGGTGAGGGAGGTCTCGTTGTGCCCGTCGTGGAGGCCGCGACGCCGGTGCGGCGCGAGCGGCTCTTCGATTGCGAGCAGTTCCGCGTGTGGCGCCTGTGCGGACAATCGCCGTTCAACATCGGCGCTCCGGGCCTGCCGCGAGTTGCAATCTGCCTCGAAGGCGCCGGTCAGGTCGAGTACGCCGGCGCCGCCTACCGCATCGGAGGCGGCGATGTCGTGCTCCTCCCGGCGATCGTGGGCACGTGTGTGCTTCGGCCGGCCGGCGAGGCGACCGTACTGGAGATCGCGTTACCCGAATAGTCCGCGACCGGGCGCCAGGCTGACCGTTGCCGGGTCGGAGACCCATGTCCTGGGTCGGATGATCTCGGAAGGCTGGAGGAGATCGTGAAGAAGCTGATCGTCTTTGATCTCGATGGCACGCTCGCCGACAGCAAGTCGTCGCTGGACCCCGAGATGTCCGTCCTCCTCCACGACCTTCTCCGCGTCGTCAAGGTGGCCGTGATCTCCGGAGGCAACTGGCCCCAGTTCGAGGAGCAGCTTCTCTCCAGCTTGCCCCATGACGGGCGGTTGGCGAACCTGTCCCTGCTTCCGACATGCGGGACGAAGTTCTTTCAGTTCGGCGGAGACTGGAAGGAGATCTACTCGGAAGACCTCACGACCGCTGAGAAGGACACGATCGTCAGCAACGTGCAGAAGGCGTTCGACGCCGCGGGATTCACGGTCGAGAGGGTCTGGGGCGAGCAGATCGAGGACCGCGGGAGCCAGATCACCTTCTCTGCCCTCGGGCAGCAGGCCCCCCTCGAAGAGAAGGACGAATGGGATCCCGATTTCGCCAAGCGGACGAAGATCAAGGCGATCCTCGACAGGCTCATGCCCGAGTTCTCCGTCCGAATGGGCGGGACGACGTCGATCGATGTCACAAGGCTCGGCATCGACAAGGCCTACGGGATCCGGAAGCTCCGGGACCTGTTCGGCATCTCAGTGAAGGACATGATCTTCATCGGGGATGCCCTGTTCGCGGGAGGGAACGACTACCCGGCGGAGGAGGCTGGTGTGGTGTCGATCCCGGTCACAGGTCCGGAGCAGACCAAGCTGGTGACCCAGGCGATCATCGCGTGCCTGGAACCCGATCAGGGGGCGTGACCGTTCGCGACAGACCTCGGGTTGCGTCAGACCTCCCGCAGGGGAGCCGAGGACGGCCACCGACAGTCGAGGTTCGGGACTCGGATCCGTGGTCAGAGAGCCCCGGTTCAGGGGCGGGAGTCGGTCCGGAGCAGGCGGGCTACCCCGATCCGCGAATTGGCCATGCCGTAGTAGATGTCGTACGCCGCTGGCGTGCTCCCGGGGACCGGCTCGATGGCGGTCGGAAAGACGACCTCCGGAACGGTTCCGGACCGCTCGTCCGGGAGCTCGGGCTCGAGGAGCGGCTTGACCGAACGGGCCACCACGCGCGTCACGTCGGCGGCATCGAGAATGAGCGCCCCCGCGCAGTAGCGCAGGTCGGGCGGCGGCGTCAGGTCGCGGGTGGGCGTTCCGGAGGCCCCGTGGTAGACGACCAGCCAGCCCTCGGCGATGCGGATCGGCGGCGTGCCGCCCCCGATCTTGAGGCCTTCCCAGGTGCGCTCGGGAAGTGCGACCAGGCGGTGCTCCTCGAAACGGGTCATGGCACGCAGGTCGGCCTCGACCGCGTCCGCGGCGACGAAGCTCACCCAGATCCCCGGACGTCGGTCCGCCAGGCCCGCGGGTAGTGGCTCTCCCTCGCCGGGCCGGGCGAGGGAGAGATCCCAGCTCGGACGGTGGAGCATGGCATAGGCACGGTTTCCGCTCGGGTCCACGACGGGCTCCGGGAAGAGCAGCGCGTCCTTGTTCGGGTACAGGTTCAGGTCGGTCGCCAGCCCAGGATCGTAGGCGAAGGAGGCCGGCCCGAGCCGCTCCCAGTGTTCGAGGTCGGTCGATGCCGCGAGGCCGATGCGTGGGCCGAACGGGCCATAGGCGGCGTAGGTCATGAGCCAGCGGCCGAGCCGCGGCAGGAGCGTGATTCGCGGATCCTCAACCCCTCCGCCGCCCGCGTGCAGCTCCCAGGGCTCGCGCGGCTCAAGGACCACGCCGAGGCGCTCGACAGCGACCGGGGTCCCCGCTGCATCGAAGATGACCCTGGCACGCCCGATCCGCGAGTAGTTGCCCGCGGCGACCAGGCGGGGGAAGAGATGGAGATCAGGGCCCTTCCGTGCCGTTGCGGGGTTGAGCACGCCGCCGGCCTCCGCGGGCTCGTCGGCGGCCGGCGACATGAGGACGCCAAGCCGCTCTATCCGGAACGGGAACGTGTCGACGGCTCGAGCCGCGGCAGCCTCCTGGGCGACCCCCTGCGGCGGCGTCATCCCTTGACCGCCGAGCCGAGGTTCGATTCGATGAACTCACGCTGGAAGATGACGAAGACGACGACCGCCGGGATGACCAGCACGACGGCGCCGGCCAGGATCGACCCGAACGGGTTGGCCGCGCGCGCGGCGACCGTCGAGATGTAGTTTGCAAGGGCTACGGCCAACGGCTGCAGGTCGTGCTGCTTGGTGATCAGGAACGGCCACAGGAACTCGTTCCACGGCCCGATGAAGGTAACGATCATGGCCGTGACGATGGCCGGCCGTGCCAGCGGGATCGCGATCCGGCGCAGGATCGCGATCTCGGACGCACCGTCGATGCGAGCCGAATCGAACAGGTCCCGGGGCAGCTGCAGGAAGAACTGGCGGAAGATGAACACCGCCGTGGCGTTCACCGCGAAGGGGAGGATCATCCCAAGGTAGCTGTCCGCGAGGCCGTAACTGCGCACGATCAGCACGTACAGCGGGATCATGAACAGCTGGAACGGCAGCACCAGGATCAGCATCATGGCGTTGAAGACCACGCTGCGCCCACGGAACTCCAGCTGAGCCAGGGCATAGCCTGCCAGGAGGCCGATGAAGAAGGTCGCCAGCAGGACGCCGCCGGTGAAGATGCCCGAGTTCATCAGCGTTCTGACCAGGTCGACCTGGGTGTTGATGTCGGTGAAGTTGGCGAGCGTCAGGTTGCCCGGGTCCGGGAAGGCACCGGAGATCCCCGTATCCGGCGCGCGCTGCAGCGACCCGACGATCATGTAGTAGAAGGGGAACAGGAACAGCACGGCGCCCGCCACGAGGGCGGCCACGCCGACCACCCGTTGGAGCGAGAAGCGATCGTCGTTCTGGCTCGGAGCGACCCGTGGCGATGCGCGCCCGATCGCCGCAGATGTGGCCATGGCCTCAGTCCCTCTCGAGAACGAATCGGTTGATCGCGGAGATGGCCATCACGATGATCGCGAGGACGACGCCGATCGCCGCTGCGTAGCCCGCGTGCCCCTGTTCGATGCCCTCCTGGTACATGAGCAGCACGGGGGACATGGAAGCCCCGTTCGGACCGCCGCCCCCGGTGAGCAGGTAGGGCTCGGTGAACAGGTTGGCCCCAACGATGGTCGCCAGAATGACGACGAGGGTGGTCACCGAGCTCACCCCCGGGACCGTGATGGCCGTGAACTTCCGGACGACGCCGGCGCCGTCGACTTCAGCCGCCTCGTACAGCTCGCGCGGGATGTTCTGCAACGCGGCCAGGTACAGGATCACGTAGAAGCCGAGCTGTTTCCAGGTCACGACGAGCGCGATGATCGGCATCGCCAGGGCGTCGTTTACGAGCCACGACGGGCTGGGTGCCAGCGGGCCGAGGACGCCGTTGATGAGCCCGCCGCCGGAGAAGAGCCACAGCCAGACGCCGATGACGGCGACGCTGGCGGTCACATACGGGATGTAGTAGGCGACGCGGAAGAACGCCCGGAACGGGAGCTTGGCATTGAGCGCCGCGGCGAGCACCAGCGACAGGAACACCGTCAGGGGGACGTTGATGACGATGAACTCTGCCACGTTCATGATCGAGCGCTGGAAGACCGGGTCGCTCAGGACCGCGGTGTAGTTGCTCAGCCCGACGAACGGGCGGTCGACCTGGGCTCCGGGCGCGGCGAAGAAGTAGTCATAGAACGAGATGTAGAGGGCAACGAGCAGCGGGTAGGCGAAGAGGCCGCCGAGGAACAGTACGTACGGCGCGATGAACGCGTACCCGATGGGGTCGCGCCCGAACAGACTACGCATCCGATCCCGGTGCCCGCTCGGGCGGCCGGCGGCCGCGATCGCCATCGTCCTAGCTCCCGCTGACCAGCGTCTTGATCTTGTCGGCTGCGGTCTTGAAGGCCTCGTCGACGGGTGTCTTGCCGAAGATCACCGACGTGCTGTAGGCGTCGCGGAACGTCTGCCACATCTCGACCGAGTTGGGCACGTTCGGCACGTCGACCGTGCGACTCGCCTGGTCGGCGAAGGCCACGTACTCGGGATGCGCCGTGAAGTAGTCCGGATACGTTGCCGCCACGTCCGTGCGCATCGGCATCTGGCCGGTCAGGGTGAGCAGCTGGCCGTCGCTGTCCTTGCTCGTCGTGAACTTCAGGAAGGACCACGCGGTGCCGAGATTGGTGCAGCTGGAGTACATCCCGATCGACTTCTCGTCGCTGAAGGTGTGGATGTCTCCCGGAGCCATGCCGTCCTTGGTCGGCACGGGCACGGCACCCCAGTCGATCTTGGTGCCGTAGACGGCGATCGCCCACGGTCCGACGATCGCCATGGCCGCCTTCTGGTCAGCGAAGGAGTCGCCCTGGTACGCCTCGTTGGGGACCAGCTTCTGGTCGTAAAGGCTCTTCCAGAAGTTCGCGACCGCGAGCCCATCGGGGCTGTCGAATTGTGGGGTTCCCCCTTCGACCAGCTGCTTGCCGCCAGTCTGGGCGATGAACAGCGGGTAGAAGTCGAACCACGGCTGGTAGAAATCGGAGGTCGGCGAGGGCCAGATCGCCGCCTGGACGCCGCCCTTGGCGACGAGCGTCTTGGCGGTCGCGAGGAAGTCTGCGTAGGTCGTCAGCGGCGGGTTGTCCGTCGGAAGCCCGGCCTTGGCGAAGACGGTCTTGTTGTAGAAGATCATCACCGGGTTGGTCTTCCAGGGCATCTGGTAGAACTTGCCGTCGGGCGACAGGTACTGGGCGGCCCGGTCCCCGGTGCGGGCCTGGATGTAGCTGGCCCCGTCGGGGAAGGTGTCGAGCGCCACGAGGCCGCCCTGCTTCTCGAACTGGGGCACCGCTGCCGGCGAGGTGTTGAAGATCAGGCATGGCGTGTTGCCGGCTGTGATCGAGGCACCAATGACCTCCTCGGAGCTCTTGCCCGCGGGGATCTCCTCGCCGGTGACCTGCTCGGCCGGGTGGTCCTTGTTCCAGGCGGTCACCATCGCCTCGCCCCAGGCGACCTCTTCGGCGTTGTTCGAGTACCAGATCTTGATCGGGCCGGTGGTGGTCGCGCCGCTCGCGGGTGCGCCGCCCCCGCCGTTGTCGCCGATGCACCCGGCGAAGAGCAGAACCAGAGCGGTGGCCGCGCCGCCAACTCGGAACCACGTGCGAGCCATGGGTATACCTCTCGTCCGTTGGACGGCTTCCCGGAGAACCCGCGTCGTGCCCTGCGAGGTGCGCGGCCAACCCCGGATTGGAAGTGACGACGGTGCGTCGGCGAGACTCCGATCTGGACCTCCCGACCCCTTCTCGCACCGCAGCCAGCGGCGCGTCGGAGGGCACGAGTTCAGTGTCCCGTCGGGTCACCCCGATGTCATTACGGCCCGTCATGGATCTCGTGATGGCGTCCCGAGCGCCAAGTCCTGGACTGTGGCTGGTCGTGGCGGTCGGCGGGATGACGTGCCGTCATGACGCGGTTTCGTCGAGACGGGAGACTGGCGTGCGGATCGCGCGTTTCAGCCTGGCGATCTGCGCTCAATCGGGAACGGCCCGAGCAGCGGGAGAACAGACAGCGGGCGTGTGCGGAGGAGATCCCGATGACGGCCATAGCGCCCCCCGAACGCCGTGGAGAGCAGCCCGGCGGCGCAGGGCGCCCGGCCGGGCTCGAGGCACGCCGTCGCAGCGACCTCGAGGCTCTGGCATTCCTGGTCGGCCTGTTCGGCGCCCTCCTCGTGGTCGTGGTGGCCATCGGATCGGCCTCGCCGATCGGACCGTGACCGGAACAACGACCGCCCGTCCCTCCGCGCTCGTCCAGAAGGCCCGTCGCTCAAGCTGCGCGCCTGAATCGGCTCGGGCCGCCCGCCAGTCTCCGAAGGGGCGCCTCATGACGGACCGTCATGACACTGCGGGATCGCGGCCACACACTCAACCCATACCTCCGGAACGCCTGCGCAGGCCGGCAGGCAGGAGGATTTGCCTAGGTCCACCCGAGCGTGGCAGTGGCCGGAGCTTCTCCCGGCGGTGGTCTTCGCGAAGGGCCCCGCTCCCCCGGATGCCTCATCCAGGCACAAGGAGAACGCCATGGCCATCGACCAGGCGGGTCAGACCGTCGTCACAACGGAGCCCGCAGTGAGCACTGACGGGCAGACGGCGCGAACCAACCGCCGCTCCGTCACCAGGACAGGCCCGGCGGGCCCCGAGCTGACCCGACGGGTCATCGTTCTCGTGTTCGGGCTCATCCAGCTCGTCATCGGTGCGCGGATCATCCTGCTCCTCCTCGACGCCCGATTGGGGAACGGCCTCGTGGCCGGCATCCTCAACCTCAGTCAGCTGTTCGTCGCCCCGTTCGAGGGCGTCCTGCGGACGAACGCCGTCCACTCCGCGGGCTCGACGCTCGACATCGCCGCGGTCGTGGCATTCGTCGGCTGGACGGTCCTCGAGCTGATCGTGACCTGGGCCATCGGGATCTTCCAGCGCGAGCCCGCCTGACCAGGCACGTCCCGTGAGCGCGCTTGCGGTCCTCCAGGCGGGCGGGGTCAAGCCCGCAACAGAGCGCCGGCCCGGAGTGGTCCGCGCCATTCGGAAGGAATGAACTCCATGGGTTTCTTCAGCTGGATCGTCGTCGGCGCCATCGCCGGCTTCCTCGCCAACATGATCGTGGGCTCTCGTCAGGGCCTGCTGCGGACGATCGTCCTCGGCATCGTCGGCGCTCTGCTCGGCGGCTTCGTCGCGGCGACCGTCCTGAACATGGGGACCGTCAACGGGATCAACGTCGAGAGCATCGTCATCGCCACCGTCGGCGCTATCGCCGTCCTGCTCCTTGTGCACTTCGCGACCGGGTCGCGCGGCCTGCGCCACGGGCTGAGCTGATCCGCGGTCCCACCGGCACCGTGCCGACTCGATCGTCTTTCGACCGGACCGGCGGAGTCACCGAAGGAAACCAACCATGACGAACGTTGCCTCCGAACAGCCACCGGTCGCGCCGCGGTCGGCAGGCCAGGCGCTTCGCGCCCGTGCGGCGGGCCTGGCTCGTGGCGTGTCGGGGGCCGTCACCCTGTCGCGCGCCGGTGCTGCGACGCTGATCGCCCATCTGCCTGGCACGGTGCATGCGACCCGCGCCGGTGCGCACGGAACAACGAGCGCGCTGCAGTCACTGCCCGACACGACGCTCCGCTCCCTTGCGGCCACGTCGGTTGGCCTGGGCGCCGGGTTCTACCTCGCGGGTGCGCCGCGGCTGGCCGTGGCAGCCGGGGTTGCGCCGGCGATCGTCATGGGGGCGGCGATCGTTCTCCGCCCGCTCAGCGCAGCCGTGGAGCCGGATACAACGACGCCGGCAGGGACCCTGGAGCCGGAAGAAAGCACGCTGTGAAACGCGCGAGGGCGACCCATGCCGCCGGCCGCGCCGTCCCATCGGCTCCCGGCGAATGGAGCATCCTCGGGCCGTCGCGGATCGGCGAAGCCAGCGGATGAGCGACATCCTGCAACGGCGGCTCAGTTCGGAATTGACGTCGGTCCGCTGTTCGCCGCAGGCAGGGCATCCTGCGTGCGAGCGTATGATAGTTGCCATGACAACTACCGACCGAAGCTCCGACTATGCCGACTTCACCAACGCCCTCATCGCCGACTTTCGAGCCAATGGTGGCAAGGTCACGTCGGGACCGTTCCTGGGGCGCAACCTGCTTCTGCTCAGAACGATCGGTGCGTTGAGCGGTGGGCCCCGACTCGCTCCGCTCGTCTACACGCGCGATGGTGACCGCATCGTGATCGTGGCGTCCAAGGGCGGCGCGCCCACGAACCCGGCGTGGTACCACAACATCCTCGCCAACCCCGTCGTCACCGTCGAGCTGGGCGATGAGACGTTCCAGGCCCGTGCGTCCGTGGTCGAGGGAGGGGAGCGGGACCGGCTTTACGCCGCCCATGCCGCCGAGCACCCGGCGTTCGCCGAGTACCAGGAGCGGACGACTCGCGTCATCCCCGTGGTCGGGTTGGAACGGGTCTCATAGCCCACGCGATGCCGGCGCCAGGCGGGCCAATCGGGCGGCGACGAGGGCATCCGCCGGCTCGACTGCCCCGTGTAGCCGCCCGCGGAGACGTCGCCGTTGTGCATAGGCCGATCGCCGCCGAGGTGCTGGGCCAATCGGACGGTTGAATGCCGGGGCTGTAAGGCCCACGTTCATCTCGCCCAACCGGACCTCGCGTCACGGCCACCTCACGTGGTCGGGTGCATCCCGATTGCTGACCCCGCGACGTGGCTACACGCCGCCCTCAGCCGCACGTCGTGACTCATGACATCGCTTCGTCGCCCCCGCGTCATGCTGGCGATGCTGGTCGCCGGAGTCCTGATGAGCCTCGTCGTCCCCACCGTCGATGCCCGGGTGTCGCGGGCGACGCACTATCGCGTCGGCGGCGCGATCACCCTCGACACGAACCTGCTGTCGACGAGCGGGGCCTCGGCGTGGGCGATCAACGAGTACCTGGCGTCGACGACGTCGCTGCCGCCACTCGGGAAAGCCTTCGTCGCGGCCGAGCGGGAGTACGGGGTCAACGCCCGCTTCCTGCTGGCGGCCGCCATGCACGAATCGGCCCGGGGGACCAGCTACATCGCGCGGGTCAAGCACAACCTGTTCGGCTACAACGCCTACGACCGCGACCCGTTCCACTACGCGAACGCCTACGCCACGTACGCCGCGAACATCGACGCCACGGCGAAGTTCATCAAGGGCTTCTACCTGACGCCGGGTGGTCGCTGGTGGGGCGGCGCGCCGACGCTGCGGAGCATGCAGCAGTTCTGGTCCTCGTCTGGGCAGTGGGGTGTCGGCGTGAGCCGGATCGCAAGCTCGATCCACCTCGACGCCTTCTCCGGCCGGTCGATCGACTTCTCCGCCCCGGCCGTGCGGGGCCTGCTGCACGGCGACGACCGGGCCCAGGTTGAGATCACGTGGGCCGGCGGCGCCATTCCGGTGGGCGTCGAGTTCGTCGCGCACTGGGTCCCGGTCGAACTCGACGCGGACGCCGTCGCGGCGGTGCTGTCGGGCCTCGGAGCTGCCGGCACCGGTGTGGTCGACGCTGTCGCGAACGCGTCGCCGGCCAGGCCGACCATCACCGCCCCCGCCCCCCGGTCTCGCACCCGGGCCCGCTCGGTCACGCTCACCATCAGGGCACCGCACCAGCCTGGCCGCTACCTGCTCGAGGTCGACATGCGCGACACCGGTCGCGGGCCTCTCCCGGCTGCCGAGCGGGTCGACATCCCGAGCGTCGCGGTCCGGGTCTGGGGTGACCGGGCAGTCAGCGTCGATCTCGGGCCGAGCCTCGACGGCACTGGTGCGGTCGTCCGAATCACGAACACGGGGCGTTTCGCGATCCCGGCCGCGCCGGGCCAGGACGCGGCGACAGCGGGCAACCCCGAGCCGGCGGCGAGCCCGTCGGTTGTGACCGTGACCGCCTCTTCAAGTGGCGCTGCAGATGCGGTCCCGGAGCTGCTGCTGTCCTCGCGGCTCGCCGCCGACCTGCGGCCGGGAGCCTCCGTCACGTTCGATGTGCCCGGGATCGCCGCCGCGACCGCGCGCACCGCGAGCTGGGTATCGGTCAGCCTGAGCGTCCTCGGCAATCCGAACGCTCTGGGGGTGTACGCGCCGGTCGGTGCCTGGATCTCCGATGCGAGGCTCAGCACGACGATGCCTGCGGACGCCGCCGCTCCGCCGACGGCAATCCTGTACGAGAGGCCGCAGACTGCATCGCCGACGCCCGCGCCGTCCGCGATGCCGACCAAGCCAGCCACGCCCGCTCCCAAGCCAGCCACGCCCGCTCCCAAGCCAGCCACGCCCGCTCCCAAGCCAGCCACGCCTGCTCCCAAGCCAGCCACGCCGGCTCCCAAGCACGTGACGCACACGTACTCCGAGCACAGCAGCTCGATCACCTATCGCGGTCACTGGGGTGATGCGCGAGGCGCCGGGTACATCGGCGGCCACGTCGCTTGGTCGACGACTCCCGGCTCGACCGCGACGTTCACCTTCACCGGCTCCTCGGTGACCTGGATCGGCCCGAAAGGCCCCACCCGGGGCCTCGCGCTTGTCCTGGTCGACGGCCGGGCGGTCGCGCACGTCAACCTGTGGAGCTCGTCCTTCGTCGCGCGGGCGGTGCTCGTCAAGCGGTCCTTCTCGACCTCGGGCAGGCACACGCTGACGATCAAGGCGCTCTCGATGCCGGGCCACCCATACGTTGCCATCGACGGATTCGTGGTCAGATCCTGACCCGCGGAACTGCCGAGCGTCGACGAGCGCTCAGGTGGCCGGTGCCGTGCGGCGAGGAACGCCCGGAAACCGGCGTCCGCGACGTCCGTTCAGATCGCCCGGCCGTGTCCCCGGGAACGAGGCAGCCGCCCTCCAACAGCAGCGCGAACGACGATGACGCGCGACTTCCGGCGTATCGAACGCCTGGGTCCGGTCATGCCACCCGAGGATGGTCCGACCTATCCGGGCTGGCAAACGACCCCCGCTCGAAACCGAGCGTGCGCTCCACTGAGCATCCGCGCCTCTGACTCCGTCGGAGTGCCTAGTAGCGGATCTCGTCTGCTTCCGCAACATCGATGCTGTGGACGTCATCCGAGCCGGAGCCGATCCGCACCGACACGAGCCAGTGTCCCTGCCCCTCCCGAGCGCCCATCGGGACGATCGGCCCCGCGACGATCAACCGGGCAACGGCTTCTCCGCCGCGCTCGTACCGAACCTGGGTCTCCCCGGGACCGTACCGATCGGTGCTCCGGACAGCGAGCTCGTCTCGCTCGCAGCCGACCAGTCCGGCCAGCCATTCCCTCGCGTCCCATGTCGCCACTTCGTCGCTCCAGTCCCAGTCCCGGCGCGTTGCACGACCGAGCCCCCAGCATCCTCCTGCCCTGCGTCACGGCGCAACATGAGGTGATCGCCAGCTCCACGAACCGTGACGCCGGCCGGCTCGCCAGCGAGCAGGCGTCAGGCCTTGGGCCGGCAAAGCGTCGGGCGTGCCCCCGCCGGCATGAAGAGGCGCCCGGCGACTTGTCGACCGGGCGCCGCGTGCTTGCGTTGAGCCGGACTAGAAGTCCATCCCTCCGCCATAGCCGCCGCCGCCGCCGGCGCCGGCGGTCTCCTTGACCGGGAGATCGGTGATGAGCGTCTCGGTCGTGAGCACCATCGCGGCGATCGAGGCGGCGTTCTGGAGGGCGGAGCGGGTCACCTTGGCGGCATCGACGATGCCAGCCTTGAACATGTCGACGTACTCGCCCTTGAGGGCATCGTAGCCATGCCCAGGCTTCGCGTTGCGGACTCGCTCGACGACGACCTCGCCGTGCGCCCCGGCGTTGTCGGCGATCTGCTGGATCGGCGCCTCGAGCGCCTTGCGCACGATGCTCATGCCGACGGCATCGTCACCCTCGAGCTTGAGCTTGTCGAGCGACGGGATCGCCTGGAGCAGGGTGGTACCGCCGCCGGCGACGAGGCCCTCCTCGACGGCCGCGCGGGTCGTCGAGAGCGCGTCCTCGATGCGGTGCTTCTTCTCCTTGAGCTCGACCTCGGTGGCCGCACCGACCTTGATCACGGCGACGCCGCCGGCGAGCTTGGCCAGGCGCTCCTGGAGCTTCTCGCGGTCGTAGTCCGAGGTGGTCTCCTCGATCTGCGCCTTGATCTGCGTCATGCGCGCCTTGATCTGCTCGGGGGAGCCCTCGCCGTCGACGACCGTGGTGTCGTCCTTGGTGGCGACCACGCGGCGGGCCTTGCCCAGGTCCTCGAACGTGACCGAGTCGAGCTTGCGCCCGATCTCCTCGGAGATCACGGTGCCGCCGGTCAGGGTGGCGATGTCGCGCAGCATCTCCTTGCGGCGGTCACCGAAGCCCGGGGCCTTGACCGCGAGCACCGACACGGTGCCCTTGAGCTTGTTGACGACCAGGGTGGCCAGGGCCTCGCCGTCGACGTCCTCGGCGATGATCAGCATCGGGCGACCCTGCTGGACGGCCTTCTCGAGGGCGGGCAGCAGGTCCGGGACCGCGCTGATCTTCTTGTCGGTGATCAGGATGAGGACGTTCTCGAGAACGGTCTCCATCCGGTCGGGGTTGGTCACGAAGTACGCCGAGAGATAGCCCCGGTCGAACTGCATGCCCTCGGTGTATTCCTTCTCGAGGCCGAGCGACTGCCCTTCCTCGACGGTGATGACGCCGTCCTTGCCGACCTTGTCCATCACCTCGGCGATGATCTCGCCGACCTCGGCGTCCGCAGCGCTGATGGCCGCCACGGCGGCGATCTGCTCGCGGGTCTCGACCGGGCGGGCGACCCTCTTGATCTCCTCCACGACGGCTTCGACCGCCTTCTCGATGCCGCGCTTGATCTGCATCGGGTTGGCGCCGGCCGAGACGACCCGCAAGCCGTCGCTGACCATCGCGTGTGCCAGCACGACCGCGGTCGTGGTGCCGTCGCCGGCGACGTCGTCGGTCTTGGTCGCGACCTCCTTGAGGAGCTGCGCGCCCATGTTCTCGAACGGGTCCTCGAGCTCGATGTCGCGAGCGATGGTGACGCCGTCATTGGTGATCGTGGGGGAGCCGAACTTCTTGTCGAGCACGACGTTGCGGCCCTTGGGGCCGAGCGTCACCCGAACCGCGTCGGCGAGGCGGTCCACCCCCTTCTTCAGGTTCCGGCGAGCTACGTCATCAAAGACAAGTTGCTTGGCCATTGCGTCCGGTATCCCTTTCTGAGTGCGCCGGACGCTGATCGCGACCGGAAGCAGGTGCGGGCCTGCGGGTGAGGCCCGTCAGCCCTCGACGATGGCGAGGATGTCCTTCTGGCTGACGATCAGCAGCTCCTCGTCCTCGACCTTGAACTCGGTCCCGGCGTACTTCGCGTACAGGACCTTCTGGCCGACCGAGACGTCCATCGGTTCGCGCTTGCCGTCGTCGTTGATCTTGCCGGGGCCGGCGGCGATGATCTCGCCCTCCTGGGGCTTCTCCTTCGCGGTATCCGGCAGGACGATGCCCGACTTCGTCATCTCCTCGCGGGGCGTGGGCTTGATGACGACGCGGTCGCCCAGCGGGCGGAGCTGGCTGGGTGCGACCAGACGCTTCTTCTGGGTGAGCGAGTCATTCCTGGACCTCGCCGTCGCGCGCTTTGTAGTCGCCGTTGCCAACTTGGTGCTCCTCCTGGGATCGTTGCTCGAGACGCGGGTGGACCGCGAGCTGGATGGATCCAGCGCGGCCGTCCACCTGCTGCGCGTCCCCTTGAGCGACATGAGATGCCCTGCGCTCACTGGACGAAGGTGGGGCCGCCTCATCCGGGCATCTCGACGTCGCCAACAGGGATTTCTGGTTTCAGCAACCGCTGGTCACGCCGCACCAACGATCGATGAATCGCCGACTGGCGGGCCATCGCGCTGGTTCCGACGGGATGCTCCGGTCGGGCAGGTCATTAGCGTGCAAGCGACGGACCCCACGCGGACTGGGCGGCGCCAACGGTCCGTCTTGTGCGTTCCGACAACGCTCCATTCCAGGCAGCAACCTCGGGGCTTGGGTGTGACGCCGGTGATCGGTTCCGGTCTGGTTTGGAAACGTGTCGGCCCTGCCTCGCGTGGTTGCAGTGAACCACGCGCCAGTGCTATTGTCAACTGTAGTTTTCACCATCAACTGTAGTAGGTTGCCGATGGGACCGTCGTTCGGAGCCCTGCTCAGGCAGGCGCGAGCAGTCCGCGAGCTGTCGGGCATCGACGCGGCCCGTGCCGCAGGGATATCCGCCGCCTACCTGAGCAAGCTCGAGAACGATGCTGTCAAGCGCCCCTCGCCGCACGTTCTGCACCAGTTGAGCGAGGCTCTCGCGGTGCCATACGCGGACCTCATGCGCCTGTCGGGCTATCGGGTGCCGGGCGAGTCGACCTTGAAGCCCAGCGACACGGTCAGCGCGGCGCTGTTCGCCGATCTCACCGACGACGAGCGCGACGAGCTGCTCGAGTACCTGGCCTGGTACCGCGCCCGGCGGCGATCGAGCCGCGGCGCCAGGCGCTCCGCCTGACGGCTCGTCCACCGTCGGTGGTGGCGCGCCCTCGGAATGGAGGTCGTGGTTTTCGGTGGTGATGCATGCGGTACGTGTCACCTGACGAGGGTCGCGACCACCCTGCCGGTCGCGACCGCCCCACTGGTCGGCTGGATCTACCAGTCGTCAAGTCCCGTCGTGTCCCGAGCGCAGGCCCAGTCTCCGCGTCGTGACACCGACGAGCGCGACGATCGCACCGAGCTCGGTGGCCTTGGCGACGCCCGTGCGCCCCGGCAGCCGGTCATGCCCCAACGGCAGTAGCCAGGCCGCGGTCAGGGCGAACCGCCAGGCCGGCCGGCGGACCCGTGGAGGAGCCAGCGAACCCGGAGCTCCGTGCGCTCGACGCGGTGGTCGTTCTGTCCGGGAGGCGGGATCTGGCCCCCTTTGTCTCGAGGTCGACGAGTCGCGCGTATCATCGAGGTTGGTCTCGCGACGATCCCGAGGCAGCGTGTCATCGGAGCTGCTCGCTCCATGACGGTTCGTCATTTGATCCCCTGCCAGGCGGCTACCGTCGCAGCACTGATCGGCGCGGGGTCGATCGACCGCTACGCCACCGCTAGGGGAAGACCATGCAGATCGGACTCGTCGGCCTGGGCAGGATGGGCGCCAACATGTCGCGCCGCTGGCTGCGAGCGGGCCACTCCGTCGTCGGCTATGCGCGCCACGCCGAAACGGTTGATGGGCTCGTCGCCGACAAGGCGATCTCGGCCGGGGCCACGTCGCTCAAGGACCTGGTGAGCCAGCTCGCCAGGCCCAGGGTCGTCTGGCTGATGGTGCCGGCCGCCTCCGTCGATGGCACGCTGGACGAGCTCGCCCCGTTGCTCGCAGCCGACGACGTGATCGTGGACGGCGGCAACTCCTACTACATCGACGACATCCGCCGTTCGAAGAGGCTGGCCGAATCCGGCGTGCACTATCTCGACTGCGGGACCAGCGGCGGCGTGGCGGGCCTTGAGCGGGGCTACTGCCTGATGATCGGCGGCCCCGACGACGCGGTGGAGCGTCTCGATCCGGTCTTCGGCGCCCTGGCACCCGGCGTGGATGCTGCGCCCCGGACGCCAGGCCGCACGGGCGACCCCAGCGCGGCGGAGAATGGTTACCTGCATTGCGGCCCCAGCGGTGCCGGGCATTTCGTGAAGATGGTTCACAACGGCATCGAATACGGGCTGATGGCCGCCTATGCCGAAGGCCTCAACATCCTCAGGCACGCCGACGCGGGTCTGCACCAGCGTGAGGTCAGCGCCGAGGTCACGCCCCTGCGCGATCCCGGGCTGTACGAGTACCAGCTCGACATCCCGGCCGTGACCGAGGTGTGGCGGCGCGGCAGCGTGGTCGCCTCCTGGCTGCTGGACCTGGCAGCGGAGGCGTTCCAGCGCAACGGCGATCTGTCGGACTTCGAGGGCCGCGTCTCCGACTCCGGCGAGGGACGCTGGACCAGCATCGCCGCCATCGACGTCGGCGCGCCGGCGCCCGTCCTCACCACGGCGCTGTACGAGCGCTTCATGTCGCGGGGCGAGGCGGATTTCGCCGACCGGGTGCTCTCGGCGATGCGGCTCGGGTTCGGCGGCCATGAGGAACGGGGAGCCTAGGCCATGGCAGCTACGAGCCGGGGCGATCCGCGCCCCGGACAGGCAGTCGCTGGCATGGGTGGGTGGTGAAGCCCGGGGGCCACCGATGATCGATCCGGATGGCGTGGCCGCCCCGGGTGCGCCCGGCATCCCGCCGACCTGGTCGAGCAGTGACAAGGACACCATTGGGACGTCCCACTACTCGAGCCGGGTGTGGTTCACGATCGGGCACGGGATCCTGAACGAGGTCTATTGGCCGCACGTGGACCGGCCCCAGATCCGTGACCTGGGCTTCATCGTGGCCGACGATGCGGGGTTCTGGAGCGAGGTCAAGCGCGACGCCGCGCACACGGTCCGACACGAGGCCGCAGGCGTGCCGGCGATCACGGTCGTGCACCGCCACGCGCGCTACGAGCTCACCCTCCGGATCTGCGCCGACGACCATGCCGACGTCATCCGCATCGAGGTGCGGCTCGAGGATCGTCGCGACCCGACCGACCCCGACCGGGCCACCGGTCCTCTGCGGCTCTATCCGCTGCTCGCGCCTCACCTGGGTTTCGGTGGCCTTCGTGGCCGTGCCTGGGTTGGCACGTACAAGGGGCGGGCGATGCTGTTTGGCCAGCACGGCCCGTGGGCTCTGGCGCTGGCATCCGACCCGGGCCCGGTCCGCCAGAGCGTGGGCTACGTCGGGACCTCGGACGGGTGGCAGGACTTCGCGTCCAACGGCCGGATGACCTGGACGTATGCGCACACCGACGCCGGCAACGTGGCAGGCATCAGCGAGCTGGCGCTCGACGGTGGCGTGGGCCAGCTGGCCCTCGCGTTCGGTGCCAGGCCCGATGAGGCCGGGCTGGAGGCGTGCGCCGCGCTGGTCAGTCCCTTCCAGGATGCCTGGGATGAGTACGTCGGCAACTGGCACGGATTCGCCCGGACGGTGGTGGATCCTCCCGTCGACCTGCCGATGGAGGACCGGGACCTCTACATGACGTCCGCGGCGGTGCTCCGCGCCCACCAGGACCGGACCCTGCCGGGAGCGACCGTGGCCAGCCTGTCGATCCCGTGGGGCAACACCCGCAACGACATCGGCGGCTACCATCTGGTCTGGTCGCGCGACCTCGTGGAGTCGGCCGGTGCGTTCGTCGCGCTGGGCGCCGAGGCTACGGCCCGGCGCACGCTCGCCTACCTGATCGCATCCCAGGAGCCGGACGGCCACTGGCCCCAGAACCAGTGGGTGGACGGCGACGCCTACTGGACCGGGATGCAGCTCGATGAGGCCGCCTACCCGCTCCTCCTCGCGGGGGCACTTCGCACCGGCGCCTCCCACATGCACGGCCGGACGGGCCCCCACGCCGCAGTCTTCGAGAGCCTGGTCACAAAGACGGCGCTCGACCGCATGATCGTCCAGGCCGCCGGCTTCATCGCCCGCACCGGCCCGGTCACAGGGCAGGACCGCTGGGAGGAGACCGCCGGGCTCTGCCCATCCACGCTGGCGCCGGTCGTGGCCGCCCTGGTGGTCGCTGCGGGCCACTTGCCGGAACCCGCCGCCGCCTACTGCCTCGAGCTCGCCGATGACTGGAACGCCTCGATCGAGGACTGGACATACGCGCGCGGCACCCGGCTTGCCGACGCGCACGGCGTGGACGGCTACTACGTGCGGATCGCCTCGCCGGATGTCCTCGCGGGTGCGCCCCTCTCGACGCCGGTGCCCGTGCGCAACCGGCCACCGGAGGCGTCGCTGGTACCGGCCGACGAGATGGTCGGGACGGACTTCCTGTCGCTGGTGCGCTTCGGGCTCCGCCTGGCCGACGATCCCCGGATCGTCTCGAGCCTGGCGGTCGCCGACGCCATCCTGCGGACGGACACACCGAGCGGACCCGTCTGGCACCGCTACAGCGGCGACGGCTACGGGGAGCACGAGGACGGCAGCGCGTACGACGGGACGGGGCTCGGTCGGGGGTGGCCGATCCTGGTCGGCGAGCGCGGCCACTACGAGCTCGACGCCGGGCGCGACGCGCGGCCGTACCTGGAGACGATGCGGCGGATGGCCTCGGGGGGAGGGATGCTGCCCGAGCAGGTCTGGGACGCGGCGCCGATCCCGGATCGCCACCTGTTCCCCGGCCGGCCCAGCGGCTCGGCGATGCCACTGGCGTGGGCCCACGCGGAGTACGTGAAGCTGGTCCGCTCGATCGCTCTGGGTCACGCCATCGACCGTCCCGGGGCCACCTGGCGGCGCTATGGCGGCAGGGCCCCAAAGGCGACGCGCGCGACGTGGCGGTTCACTGCGCCGCGGCCCTCGATGGCTGTCGGTCGCACGCTGCGCCTGGAGCTGATGGCTCGCACCCGCGTCCGCTACTCCCTGGACGATCGCCAGAGCTGGGCCGATCTCGATGCCCGGGACACGGGTCTCGGCGTGTGGGTGGCCGACGTGCCTGGATCGGACAGGTTGGCTCCCGGGCAGGCGGTGGACTTCACGTTTTGGTGGCCGGAGGCTGGCCGCTGGGAGGGCCGCGACCTTCGCGTCGGGGTCGCCGCGGCGGGCGAGGCGCCCCCACTGTAGTCTCGACGGGATCGGCCCCATGCCGGTTCGATCTGGGCCTGGAACACCTCAGCGCAGCACTGGAGTGGCACATGAGCGTCGTGACCATCAAGCGTGGCCCGCCCAAGGCGGGTGCGCCAGCCCGAGACGGCGAGGCGCGCCCGGGAGGTGCGCGCCAGCGAGTGTCCGCGGCCACCGACACCGTGCGTGCACGCGCCACGACGCTGATCGGGCCGCTGCAGACGACCATCCACGCGAGCCGAACCGGGGCGGACCGGGCGACGAGCGCCCTGCAACGCCTGCCCGACCCGGCACTTCGATCGCTCATGGCGTCGTCCGTGGGTTTCGGCGCAGGGCTCTATCTTGCCGGCTCGCCACGCCTCGCTGTCGTGGCCGGCATCGCACCGGCATTCTTTGCCGGTGCCGCCATGGCGAGGCGCCCGCTCGTCCCGCCGGAGACAAGCGCACCGGCGGGGAGCCCGAAGCCTGATGGGAGCGCCTCGTGACGCGGCGTGTGCGACGTATCCTGCGGTCGCTCCGCCTCCGTACGACAGCAGGAGATGGAGACTGACATCGGCTGGCAGCTCAGGGTCTCCACCCTTTCCGCGCGGGATACCCGCCTGCCGGAGGAAGCGGCCGGTCCTTGGCTCGCCGATTACCGACGCCGACCATGCCCAGCGTGCGCTCGAGAGGGGACTCCCCAATGGGAATGCTGCGATTCTTGACAGGCCCGGTGAGAGCCGGGGTCCGGCGCCTGGCGTCGTTCCTTGGCAGCCTCCTGCCGGCGCCGCCGTCGAGTGACGCGCCGCCGCCGGACGTCGACGGGAAGCGACAGGCGACGCTCAACCCCGACGACCTGCGCCGCGTCGAGCTGGCACGCAAAGACGGGAAGGGTGGCTACCGGTAGGAGGGGTGTCCCGCCACCCGGAAGCGGGCTTGCTGGCGGACTGGCCGACAAGCCATCGGCCCCGCGGACGAAGCGTTCACACACGGGCGACCGCATGCGGGGTGCCCCGGCATGCAGCGCTCAGGTGAGGCCCCCGCAACCCGGGCGACCGCGCGGGGTCGCCCCGCCAATGGTCGTGCCATTCCCGTGGTAGCATCGATGCCATGAGGACTACCATCGACAAGGCAGGGCGGCTGGTTATCCCCCGCTCACTCCGAGATCGGATCGGGCTGGCTGGCGGCGGCGAGGTGGAGCTCGCACTTGACGGCGCCGCGGTCCGCATCGAGCCGGTCGGCGGCAGCGATCTCAGAGAGGACGGCGACCTGCTGGTCATCCCGGCAGCGGGGACGCCAATCACCAGCGCGGCAGTGCGCGAGCTGATCGATGCCGATCGACACGGCCGCTGAGGGGCCCGAGGTCGTGCTGCTCGACACCAGCACCGCGATCGCCCTCATCGTCGAGGACCACGAGGCGCATTCCGCGACCGTCGAGGCGGTCCATGGCCGACGCCTGGGTCTGGCAGGCCACGCATGGTTCGAGACGTACTCGGTCCTGACGCGGCTGCCCGCCGGGCTTCGCCGTTCGCCCGCCGATGTCGTCCGCCTGCTGGCCCACAACTTCCCCGCGTCGGGGTTTCTCGCCGAGGCGGAGTCAGCCGAGCTCGGCTCCGAGCTCGCCCGGCTGCGTGTCTCGGGCGGTGCCGTCTACGACGCGCTCGTCGGCGTGGCCGCGCGGCAACACCAGCGGCGGCTGGTCTCCGGCGATGCGCGGGCACGGCCTCTGTACGAGGCGCTCGGCGTGGAGATCCAGGTCGTCTCCGTGGCGAACCCATGACCCAGCCGCCGCCGTGGAGGTAGCGGAGCTCCGGTTCGACGCCGGACCTCTTCGGGAGTCACCCACTGGCCCGTGACACCGCAGACCGACCGCGGACGGCCCGTTCCCCTCGTGGGTGCCAGAGGGAAACCGATTCGCGTCGGCGGAGGACAGGGTCCCGACGACTGGCCGCCTTCCCGGCTTGGCTCGGGTGCCGCCCATGGAGTCCCGCTGGCCTCTCCCGAGACAGCAAGGGCGATCGCACGCATACTTCGCTGACCGGCAGGTAGGCATGGGCGCGTTAGGGCCCCACCAGCGCGGCGTCCCCACACGGTCGCCTTGACCGTCGCGCAGGGCTCAGTGGCGAGACCGAGCCGTCCGGAATGGCGCGGCAGGCGCCCAGAAAGGTCGACGATGGATCACGCAGCAACAGCGCGCCGCCTGTACGACTCGATCAACGCCGGCGATATCGACGGGTTCGCAACACACCTGGCGGACAATTTCATCGAGCACGAGCAAACCCCCGGGCTCGCGCCGGGCAAGGCGGGGGTCACGGCCTTCTTCCGGATGCAGCGGGCCGCATTCCCGGACATGCACATGCAGGTGGAAGACATCATCGCGGACGGTGACAAGGTCGTCACGCGCGTCCGTTGCACCGGGACTCATCGCGGCGAGTTCATGGGCATGCCGGCGACCGGCAAGAGCGTCGATGTTCCGCTCATCGATGTGTTCAGCTTCGGCGGCGACGGGCTCGTGCGCGAGCACTGGGGTGTCTTGGACGCGCTGGCGATGATGCAGCAGCTCGGCGCCGTGCCGGCGGGCCCTCCCGCCTGAGCGGACCATCTCGCCGACGACTCGCCCCGACCTGGCTGCGCTCCGGTCGAGGCGCTTCTCACGGATCCGGGGCTGGCCCGGATCCTGACGGAGGCGATCTTCAGGCACGACGAGCATGCGCTCGCACACGAGCGCCAGCAGTGCGGCGTCCAGCCGGCGTCGGCCAAGGCGGCCGGGTTCGGGATTCCGACCGGTGCTGACCCGCTGAGGGCACGGCCGATCGAGGTGCCCGGCGGCCCACTCGCCTCCGGCATCGGTAGACTGGGCCGACCCGGCATCAGGGAGGCGGCTCACCCGTGCGCTCGATCCTCGATCTCGTCCGCCGCGTCCGGGCCTCGCTGCTCGTCTCGATCGGGGACGTGGCATTCGGGATGGAGGACGGCGCCGTCTCGGTTGCCGGCCTCGTGTTCGGGGTGGCGGCGAGCACCAACGACAGCCAGATCGTCCTGCTCGCCGGCGCCACGGGCGCGATCGCCGGCGCGGTGTCGATGATGGCGGGCACGTATCTCGACGTGCACTCGGAACGCAGCCGCGCAGCTGCCCTGATCGAGCAGGCGCGCCGCGGGATCGCCGCCGACCCGGCAGGCACGCGCGACCGTATTGCCCGGCAGCTGCGCGCGGCCGGGTTCAGCGATGTCGAAGCGAACGGCGTGACGGCCGCGCTGGAGCGGAACCCCGCTGCCCTCCTCGACTACGTCGCGGCATTCGAGCTCGGGGTTCCGCGCACCTCGGCCGCGTCGCCATGGAGCCATGCCGCCTGGATGTTCGTCGCCGATCTGGTCGCCGCGAGCATCCCCGTCGTGCCGTTCGTACTGTTCGACATCGAGGTGGCCCGCCTTGTCTCGCTTATCGTGACCGGCGGCCTGATGGCCGCGCTCGGGATCGCCCGAGGTTGGGTTGGGCACGAGCCGGTATGGCGGACGGCGCTCCAGACCATGGGCGTCGCAGGAGCCGCCGCCCTCGCCGGTGTTCTGATCGGACGCCTCGTCACCCGCTAGCAGCGGCTCGGAGAACCCCGGCGTCCGGGTCGTGGCGACGCGAAGACGAGGTTACCCGTCGCTTCCGCCGTTGCTCAGGCCGGTGGCGAGCCCGGCTCCTGCGCGGATGATGACGCGGTCCGGCACGTTCGGCCGAACCCCTTGTCGCCGATCTCCCTCCACTCCGCCCTTCCATCACCACGCGCGCAACCCTCCGACCTGCCGGCAAATGGGTGACGCATCATGGGGCGATGCGTCTCGCCCTCGCCCGGTTCCGGAGCTGGTTCTGGCGGCCGCCACGCGCCCACGGCGAGATCGACCCCGAGCGATCCGTCAGCTTCCTGGAGCTGTTCTACGACCTCGTCTACGTCGTCGTGATCGCCCAGGCCGCTCGCCGGCTCGCCGGCGACATCTCCGCCCGTGGAGCGGCGGAGTTCGCGGTCGTGTTCGGGCTCATCTGGCTGGCATGGCTCAACGGCACGCTCTACTACGAGCTCCACGGCCGGGAGGACGGCCGCACACGGACGTTCGTCTTCCTCCAGATGGCGATCCTGGCCCTGCTCGCGGTGTTCACCCCGGAGGCCGCCGGCCACGGTGGGGCGGCGTTCGCGGCGGTGTACGCCGCGTTCCTCGTCGTCCTCACCTGGCTCTGGTACTCGGTCCGCCGCCGCGACCGCCCCGAGTTCATGGAGGTGACCGCCCGCTACCTGTCCGCGATGATCGTCTCGTTCGCGGTCATCGCCGGCAGCGCGTTTCTGCCAATCGAGCCGCGCCTGGTGGCCTGGGCCGGGCTGGTCGCCGCCTGGATCATCTTCTCCGCGGTTCTCGGCTGGCAGTCGAGGCGGCGCACGGTGGTGGGGATGCGCCCCACCGAGTCCATGGTCGAGCGCTTCGATCTGCTCACGATCATCGTCCTGGGCGAGGTCGTCAGCGGCGTTGTCGGCGGCCTGTCGGCGGTGCCGAAAGATCCCATTGCGATGGCGACCGGCCTCTGCGCGCTGCTGGTTGGCTTCGGTCTGTGGTGGATCTTCTTCGACCTCGTGGGACGACGCCTTCCGCTCGACGACGGCCTCGTGCTGAACATCTGGATGGTGAGCCACCTGCCGGTGACGCTCGCCATCGCGGCCGCCGGTGCCTCGATGGTGGGCCTGATCGAGCACGCGAACGACCTCCGCACTCCGCCCGATCTCGCCTGGCTCCTGGCCGGCTCGGTCGCGCTCGGCCTCCTGGCGCTCATCGTGACGGCACGCACCCTGGCCGATGATGAGCGGTTGACCCTCGTCTACCGGCCGCTCACACGGGTCATGGCGGGGGCGTCGATCCTCGCCCTGGCGGTGGGCGGCTGGCAGCCGCCGCCGTGGCTGCTGGCGCTCGCTCTGGTCGCGATCCTGCTCGGCGTGTGGCTGTTCGCCGTCGATCGCATGCTGCGGCTGGAGACGGTCGATCCCGTGGGGGGCGGGCATGACCCACGAAGTGCCGCATGAGGACGGTGTGATGACTCCGTCGCTGTGGCGACACGCCGACTTCATGAAGCTCTGGGCCGGCCAGACGGTGTCCGAGCTCGGTTCCGTGGTGACCCGGACGGCCGTCCCGCTGGTCGCCCTGCTCGTGCTGGGAGCGGGACCGACGGAGATGGCATGGCTTGTCGTCTCAGCCAGCCTCGCGGTGCTCCTCGTCGGCTTCCTCGCCGGCGCCTGGGTCGACCGGCTGCGGCGACGGCCGTTGCTGATCTGGGCCGACGCGATCCGGGCTGTCCTGCTGTTCTCGATCCCGGTGGCCTACCTGGCGGATGTGCTCCGGCTCGAGCAGCTATACGTCGTCGTGTTCCTCGAGGGCTGCCTCGGAGCGCTGTTCGATGCCGCCTATCCGGCCTACGTGCCATCCCTGATCGGCGTCGATCGCGTCGTCGAGGGCAACAGCAAGCTGGCCACGAGCTCGTCGCTGGCCGAGATCGGCGGTCCGGGCCTGGGGGGCGGCCTCGTTCAACTGATCGGCGCGCCGTTCGCGATCCTGGTCGATGCCATCTCCTTCGTGTTCTCGGCGATCTCCCTGGTCCTGATCCGCAGCCCCGAGCCGCCACGCCCGACAAGGACCTCGCCCACGCCCATGCGACACGAGATCCTGGAGGGCCTGCAGCTCGTGCGCCGGCACCCCATCCTCGTCCCGCTGACTCTCCGGTCGGTCATCGCCCACGTTGCCGGCTCGTTCTACGGCGTTCTCTACACGATCTATCTCATCGACGACCTGCACCTCAGCCCGTTCCTGCTCGGCGTGGTCGTCTCTGCCGGCGGCGTCGGCTCTCTCATCGGCTCGTTCTTCGCCTCGAGGGTCATCACCCGGCTCGGCTTCGGCCCAGCCCTCATCTGGACGGCGACGGGCGCCTCGATCATCGGCGTGCTGACACCGCTGGCGGGCGGGCCATTGCTGCTGGCGACGCTGATGGTGTTCCTGCCGCAGCTGATCGGCGACGGTCTCCAGACGATCGAAGGCGTGGCCGAGCTGTCGCTCATCCAGGGCGTCATCCCGGACCGGATCCTGGGCCGGGTCAACGCGACCCTCGAGGTGTTCTCCCACGGCATCGCCTATCCGATCGGCGCCCTCACCGCTGCGGTGGTCGCCGGCTGGATCGGCGTCCGCGGCGGGATCGCCATCGGCTGGGCCGGCATGGCCCTCTCGATCCTGCTGCTCGTCCTCTCGCCGCTGCCGCGCGTCCGGCGGCCCTCGGACGTGCCCGCCGTCGATTGAGCGACGGGCCGGCGGAGGCTGCACCAGGATCCAGCGTTCGCCGCGACCGGTGTTGATCCGGGCCGTTGAGATTCGTTTGCGCGCCGCGGCGTCATAATCCAGCGCATGCAGGGCGAGGGAACGTCGGTCGCGCATGACACGCTCGCTCGGGCGGCCGCTGGTGGTGCGCTCGATCCGCTCGTTGGGCCCCAGTGCTCGCTTGCGGTCCAGCTGCGCCGGGCGAGCGGCGCGGTCATCGGGCGCAGCGCGGAGCTCGACGCCATCGCTCAGGAGCTTCGCGAGGCCACCGGCCGTCTCGCCGCGGTGACCCTCGAGGGCGAGCCGGGCATCGGCAAGACGCGGCTGCTGCTTGCTGCCGCCGAGCTCGCATCGGCAAGCGGATTCGCGTGCGTCGCGATCACGGCCGACGAGGAGATCCGCGGGCCGTTCCTCGTCGCCCGGAGCCTGTTCGCGTCGAGTGGGATCCGCGACTCGGCCGCAGGGACGCCGGCGGAGGCAGCGCTGAATCGGGTGATCGAGGCGATCTCCGGGCGCGACGAGCCCGGGTTCGAGGCGCTGTCACCTGACGCGAAGCTCCTCCGCGCCTTCGACCTCGCCGGCGTGGCGATCTCGACGCTTGCCGGGATCCGCCCGATCGCGCTGCTCATCGACGACGTCCAGTGGGCCGACGACGACACCCTCCGGCTCCTCCGATACGTGGTCAGGAGCGACGCCGATCGGCCGATCTTCCTGTTCCTGACGATCCGGCCCGACGAGTTCGCATCGGTGCCCGAGGCGGTGAACTTCGTCGCTGACATGGAGCGGATGGGCCTCGTCCGTCGGTTGCGGCCGGGACGGTTCAGCTCGGTCGAATCCGCGGAGCTCCTGAAGCGGGTCCTCGGTGGTCCGGTCGAGGCGGGATCGGCGGGCGCGATGCATGTCCAGTCCGAGGGTGTTCCGTTCATCATCGAGGAGCTGGCCCGGGCCCACCGCGAGTCGGGCACGCTCCAGCAGATCGATGGGGAGTGGAGGCTGGGTCGCAACGCGGCCCGGCTCGTGCCGTCGGCGGTGAGAACGCTCATCGACCGCCGCGCCGCGCGCCTCCCGGCCGGAACCCGGGCGGCGCTCGGCGACGCCGCGATCCTGGGCCGCAGCTTCAGCCTGCGCGATCTCCGGGCGATCCGCGCCAGGGTAGGCGAGGGGGAGGTTGGGCCAGGCGAGACCGTCGCGGGCGAGGGCCACGATCCCGGCGACGGCGCGGACCCCCTGGCCGATGATCTCCTTCCCGCGGTCAGGGCAGGCCTGCTGCTTCCGCAGGCCCAGAGCCAGCCGGCGGACTACACGTTCACCCACGAGCAGGTCCGCCAATTCGCCGCGAACCAGCTCTCGGCAGCTCGTCGCCGGCAGGTTCACGCTGCGATCGTCGACCTCCTGCTCGAAGGCGGCGATCCGGCACCCGCGGGTCTGCCGATGCTGGCGCAGCATGCCCTCGCAGCCGGTGACACCGCGCGGGCCGCGCGCTTCTCGATCGATGCGGCGGCTGCCGCCCTTGTCTCCAATGCTCCCGAAGAGGCGCTGCGGCTTGTCGAGCAGGCACTGCTCGTCGTCTCCACGCCGGGCGACCGGCGGGTTCTCCTCGCGACTCGCGACGACGCCTACGCCGTCCTCCGCCGGACCGGGGAGCGGCTCGACGGCCTGACGGAGCTCGCTGCGCTGGCCGAGGCGATGCACGACCCGGCGATCGAGCTCGACGTGCAGCTCCGGCGCGCGTCGGCGCTGCGGATGAGCCACGACGAGGATGCCGCGGCGGAGCTGGCGCGACGCGTCCGCGCACGTGCCGCAGAGCGGGGCGACGCAGCCATGGAGCTCCGCGCGACCCTCGAGCTCGGCCAGGCGATCCTGCGCAGCCCGCTCGGCGAGTCGTTTGGGGGCGCGGCGATCGAGGTCGACCTCGATGCCGCCGACGAGGCATACCGCCGGGCCATCGAGCTGGCCGAGCAGCTCCACGACGACCGCAGCCTGGCCGCCGCTCTGCGCGAGATTGGGACGGTCGACTTCGCCAAGGGACGGGGCTGGTTCTCGGCTGAGGTGGTGGCCGGGCGCGCCAACGAGCTGCTCGCTGAGGTCGCTGCGGGCGCCGATCCCGAGGCGCTCATCATGGCGTCGCCCGCCGGCCCGCTGTTCAAGGAGACGGGCGAGGTCCTGGAGCGGGCGCTGGGCATCTTCGAGCGGATCGGCGACCGCACCGGCGTCATGTCCACCGTGATCGCGATGGCCTACGCAAGGTACGGGTTGGTGGTCCACTTCTCGTCCTCCGCGCGGCACCTCGAGGAGATCCGGCGCGTGACGAGCCGCCTGTCCGAGCTCGTCACCGAGAGTGAGCGCGCCCGCCTCGACCTCCAGATGCTGTACGGGGTTCACGTGTTCTCCCGGGCCAAGGTCGTCCCGGACCTGGCGCTGTCCCGTGGCGAGGAGGCCCATCGCGAGGCCAAGCTCCAGGGCGACCGGGCGATCGAGTTCCTTGCCGCCGGCGGTGTTGCGCTCAGCCTGGTCGACCTGGGTGACATCGAGGATGCCGAGCGGTGGCTCGGCCTCGCTGCTGCTGCCGCCTCGGTGGCCCCGTCCCGGGCTCGTGCCCAACAGCTCGAAACGTGGCGCGGGATCGCGCGCGCGCGGGCGGGCGACGCCGAAGGCATGCGCCGCCACCTCGAGCGGGCGGTGGTGATGGCAACCGAGGGCGGGCGCGCATCTGCTCGGTGCGAGGCGCTTGCCCGCGTCGCGGTCGAGGCGTCAAGGCTCGCCGCCGGCCGTCCCGCGCGCGGGCCCGATGCCGAGGTGGGTGACAGCTCCGTCGAGCCGGATCCGGCGCTCGTCGACCTCGTGGAACGGTCGGCTGCCCAGGTCAAGGAGCTGCTGCCCCTCCTGCCCGGGCACGCCCCATGGGGAGCGCAGGCCGACGCCGCGCTGGCCACGATCGCCCTCGCTCGCGGCGACATCCCGGCTGCCGTCATGGCCGGCGGGTTGGCGCTCCAGGCACTCCAGGCAGCGCTCCACGAGGACGTCAGCCTGGAGATCATGGTCCCGGCGGCGCGGGCGCTGTTCGCCGGCGGACCGCCCGAGGTGCAGGGGTTTGTCCGCGCGCATCTCCAGTCGACGCTTTCCAAGATCGCGCAAGGCACGGCTGATGAGGAGATCCGCGTCCGCTGGCTCACCGGCCCCGTCGGACGCGAGCTGGTCGAGCTTGCGGGTCCGATGGCCGTTCCGGCAGCCGCGGCCGAAGGCAAGACGCAACCGGTCGGACCGAGCCTCGATCGTGCCGAGCGTCTCCTGCTGCAGCTGCTGACCGAGGGGCATACCAACGCGGAGATCGCCGCCGAGCTCGAGGTGACCCAGGAAGATGTCGCCGAGCGCCTGCTGAGAGTCCAGGCCCGGCTCGGGACCACGAGTCGTGCCGAAGCCACGTCACTGGCGTTCCGCGGCCTTGCGTCGGTTGGCTCCCACTGATGGCGATCAGGGCGCGAGTCGACCGCCACAAGTGCATCGGGGCCGGCAACTGCATCACCCTCGCCCCGACCGCCTTTGACTGGCTGGCCGGAGACTACGGCAAGAGCGATGTCGTCGGCGCCGACAGCGTCGACGAGGAGGTCCTCCGCGCGGCGGCATTCTCGTGCCCCACCGCCGCGGTGATCCTCGAGGACGTCGCGGAGCTGCTGCCGTGGCAGCTGCGCGGCAAGGCCGGCCCTGCCCGGCGCGTGCTGAAGACCTTCATGTTCACCGACATCGTCGGTTCGACGAACCTCGTCGAGGTGCTCGGCGACGAGGCCTGGGAGACGATGCTTCGCTGGCACAACACCGCCCTTCGCGAGGTGTTCACGGCCCACAGTGGCGAGGAGATCTCGACGACGGGTGACGGGTTCTTCGTCAGCTTCGACTCGCCGGACCTTGCGGTGGCCGCCGCGATCGCGATCCAGCGACGGCTCGCCGAGCATCGCTCCACGCAGGGCTTCGCGCCCGGCGTCCGGATCGGCCTCCATGCTTCCGATGCGACACAGGTCGCCGGTGATTTCCACGGCAAGGGCGTCCATGAGGCGGCCCGGATCGCTGCGCTCGGCGGCGCCGGTGAGATCGTCGCGAGCGTCGCGACGGTCGGAGCGACGCACCGGACCTCGGACCCCCGGAGCGCGACGCTCAAGGGCCTGTCCGAACCGATCGAGGTCGTGAACCTCGACTGGCGCTGAGCCCGGCGCCCGCGACGACCGAGCTCGACGCGGAGTGGCCCGCAGCGGCTGACGCCGCGCGCGCTGGTCTATCGTTCACGTCATGGGTTTCGAATGGGCGTATCGGAACGGTGAAGCCCCCTGGGACATCCGCGGACCGCAGCCCGCCATCGTGCGGCTGGCCGAGCAGGGGTCACCCAGGCAGCGATTCGGGCCACCTTCGGCGAGGGCTGGACGGGCGACTCGATCGTGGCCGAGTGGTTCGTGGCTCGTCTCCCGGGTGGGGGCGCACACGCCTGGCTCGCTCAGCTGACGCGTGTCGAGCTCGCGGGCGGTGGGCACGCCGTGCGGTGACGCCGGCGCATCGTGCCGGCGCGCCGGCCTCGCCACGGAATCTTGAGGCGTTCTTGAGCCAGTCAAGCGGCCAGCCAGACACGGCTCCTCGATCGTGGTCACTGACCCCGGTGACCGGGGTGCAGTCGATGGAGTTGTCGAGATGATGTACGGATACGGAGCCGGGTTCGGCCTCGGTGGCTGGCTGGGGATCCTCGGGATGATCGCAATCGTGGTCGGGGTCATCGTCCTGATCGTCTGGCTCGTCGGTCGAGCCGGCACCGGCCACGCACAGACCCCGACGGCCCGGCCCGCCGGGCAGGACGCGCTCGAGCTGCTGCGGATGCGGTTCGCCCGTGGCGAGATCACGAAGGACGAGTACCTCGCGGCGAGGCAGGTCCTGGAGTCGGAGCGTTGAGGGGCCGACGAATCGGCCTGGCGGGCGCGGGGCTGGTGATCGTCGGGGTCGTCCTGGTCGCGGCCGGCATCGTGCTCGCATCCGGTCACGGCGGCCTGGGCTCGGGCTGGTTTGGTGACGTGTCGAGCGGCGATCCGCAGGGGCCAGGCACCGGCCACGGCCCCGTCATGATGGGCGGCTACTCCGGCGGATACGGCCCGGGCATGATGGGCGGCGGCCGAATGGGCGGCTACGGCCCGGGCTACGGTCAGACGGCACCCCAGCCCGGCGATCCGGGCTTCGTATCCGGTACGCCGGACGTCCCGCGCATGATCCGGGTCATCGCAGGTCCCGGCTACACCTTCGCGCCCTCGGAGATCAAGGTTGAGCGCGGCGAGACCGTGACCTTCCAGGTCACCGCCATGGGCCCGCTGGTCCACGAGTTTATGGTTGGGCCCGCCGATGCAGTCGCTGCCGACGCCGATGGCACCCCCGAGGTCGCCGACATCGGGATGATGGAGACGCGGTCGCTGACATACACCTTCGACGGCAGCGGACCGTACGCATTCGCCTGCCACGCCGACGACCACTACCAGAACGGCATGAACGGCACGATCACCCTGGTCGGCTGACCGGATCGAACAGGCGACGGCGCCCCCGCCGCTACGATTGGGCAGGAGCCCGATGTGCGCCGCGGCACGGATCCCGCGGCGCCGGTGGGCACGAGGAGCGCATGACCATCCCGTCGAGCCGCATCCGCGTCCTCGTCGTCGACGACGAGCCACCGATCCGCAACGTGGTGCGGGGGTTCCTGGAACGCGCGGACATGCAGGTGGCCGAGGCGCTTGACGGACCGAGCGCGGTCGAGCAGGCACGAGGATTCGCTCCGGACGTCGTCGTCCTCGACATCATGCTGCCGGGCTTCGACGGGCTCGAGGTCCTTCGCCGGATCCGGATGTTCGCCGACCCGTACGTGCTCCTGCTCACGGCACGCACCGAGGAGGTGGATCGGATCGTCGGGCTGACCGTGGGGGCGGACGACTACCTGACCAAGCCCTTCTCCCCGCGCGAGCTCGTCGCCCGTGTCCAGGCGCTGCTCCGCCGCCGGCGCGCGGCGCCCCCAGCCCGGGGCGAGACCATCCTGCGAGCCGCCGATCTCGTCGTCGATCGGGCGCGGCGGGAGGTCACGGCAGACGGCAGGCGGGTCGAGCTCACCACCCTCGAGTTCGCGATCCTGGAGGCGCTCGCGCGCGACCCTGGCGTCGTGCTGACGCGCCAGCAGCTGCTGGACGCGGCGTGGGGCCCCGACTTCGTCGGCGACGACCACGTCCTCGAGGTCCATGTCGGCAACCTGCGGCGCAAGCTGGGAGACGAGCCCGCGAGCCCTCGTTACGTCGAGACGGTACGTGGTGTCGGGTACCGCCTCCGGGCCTCGGATCGATGATGCGCCCCGACCTCGGCCGCATCCGATGGCGTCTGCTCGCTGCCAATCTTGCGGTCGCGGGGGCAGGTGTCGTCGCCGTCGCTGCGGGCGTCTGGCTCGCGGCGCCGGCCGCGTTCGAGAACGCGATGCGCATGGGCGATGGCATGGGTGGCGGAATGGGCGGCGGGATCATGGATCCGCTGCTCCGGACGGCCTTCGGAGATGCGATCGGGACGGCCCTCCTGCTGGGCCTTGGCGCGGCTGTCGTCGTCGCGGTGGTCGTCGCCGTGCTCCTGGCGGCCCATATCTCCCGGCCGCTCAGCCAGCTTGCCTCGGCCAGCCGGCGCGTCGCGGACGGCCACTACGCGGAGCGGGTGCCGCCGGCGCCGGGCGAGTTCGGCGAGCTGGCGGCGTCGTTCAACGAGATGGCGGCCACGCTGGGGGCCACCGAGCAGCGCAGGCTCGACCTCATGGGCGACGTGGCGCACGAGCTGCGCACGCCAATCGCATCGGTCCGCGGCTACGTCGAGGGTCTCGAGGCGGGGGTGTTCGAGCCGGGCCCGGAGGCCTGGCGGATCCTCGACGAGCAGACGGCGAGGCTGGCGCACCTGGTCGATGATCTCGCGGTGCTGTGGCGGGCCGAGTCGCGCGATCTGCGCCTCGAGCCGGAGACGATCGATGGCCCGACGCTGCTCGCCGACGCGGTGGAGCGCCACCGTCCGCTCGCGACCGAGCGCTCGGTCAACCTCGATCTCGGGACCGTCGTGCCGGCAGCGGTCCGCGCCGACCGGACGAGGATCGGGCAGGTCCTCGACAACCTGATCGGCAACGCGATCCGCTACGCGCCGGCCGGCGGCCACATCGAGCTGGGCCTGGCTGCCGCAAGGCCGTCGGTCGCCATCTCCATCCGGGACGACGGCCCGGGGCTCACACCCGAGCAGGCCGCTCATGTGTTCGAGCGCTTCTACCGCGCCGACCCGTCACGCTCGCGTGAGGCCGGCGGCAGCGGCCTGGGTCTCACGATCACGAAGTCGCTCGTCGAGGCGATGGACGGGACGATCGCCGTCACGAGCGAAGGTCCCGGGCGGGGCGCCATGTTCATCGTGCGACTCCCCGGAGCCTGAGCGGCGGCCGGCGGCTGCCCGGATCCATCGTGGATACTCAGGACGTGGACGTCCCGCCGACCGCGGAGATGACCGGAGGCATTGTCTCCTCGTTGGTGCGGTATCCGGACCCCGGGCCCAGTCGGTGCGTCAGGGCAACCCTCCGATCGTCCCACGCAGGCCTATACCATGCGACGGCCGCACCCTGGCGGGGGCCACGGGCTCACTGCAGGATCTCGATCACGTCGCCGTCGGCGACGGCGTGCTCCCGGCCCACCCTCTGACCATCGAAGCGGGCCGATGGACCCCAAATTCGGGCACCAATTGCCGCCGCGGCAAGGTCGTGGTGGACGAGATCGGCCACCTCGGCGACGGTCGACCCGGGTGCGACCGCCCGCGGCTCCTCGTCGACCGCTCCCTGATGCCGGAGCCGCACGCGGATCAGGCCGGTCATGCGCCAGATGGCCGAGCGCAGGGCATCCAGCGCGTTCTCGTCGAGGACGCTGACCGCGATCACCGACAGGCCTGGAAACGCCGATCGATATGGCAGCTCCGGATCGCCTTCGACCTCGTCGGCCCGCGTGACCCCGATGATCGCCGGCTTCTCGATCCCGACCAGAGCGACCTCGCCCATGACCTCACCGAGTGAACCCGGATCGGCACCGGCACGGCCGCAGTACACGATGGCGTCTGCGGACCGGAGGACGCCCATCAGGGCCCGCCCGCCGCCCCGATCCTCGGAGGCGCCGCCGATCAACCCGGGGATCTCGACCAGCTGGACGAGCACGCCGCCGATGCGCGTGATCGCCGACACGGGGCGGAGCGTCGTGAACGCGAAGTCACCGGTTCTGATCTGGATGTCCGAGAGGGCCTGGAGCACGGATGACTTGCCGACGTTGGGCGGCCCCACCAGCGCGATCTGCGCGACGCCCTCGCGCTTGACGGCGATCGAATCACGCTGGACCGCGCGGCCGCGAACGCGAGTGTCCTCGATCTCGGCCAGCAGCGCCTTGCGCAGGTCCGCGTACGGACCGTTCCGATAGTTCGGAAGCTCCGCCAGCAGGGCGCGAACCTCACGGATCCGTTCGCGTCCTTCCTTGCCGACCAGTCGCCGCTTCGCGACCTGTGCGAATGTCCGATGCGGCATCGGCATGGCCGCACCCTCCTCTCTCGTAGCTGCCGGCGAGGCGACAAGGACGAACGACCGCCAGTGCGACGGCGGCGCGGTCCGCGTCTGCGCTCGCCCCTTCCCAACGACGCCGGTGAGGGAAGGGGCCGATCAGCCGTTCTTGTTCGAGATGGAGGCGAGCCAGGCGATCAATGCGCGCCCGGCGAGGGTCTGGCTCATGGCACCGGGCATCCTATCGGAAACGAGCGGCCGCCGCGGCCAACGGCCAATCGCCGGCGGGTGCCTCCGCGGGTGATCAGCCGGTCTCGGTCAAGCTCGGACGCGGTCGCCCGGGACGCCGGGCGAACTTGAGCTCGTGCCGTACGGCGGCGAGACGATCGCTATCCCAGACGACCGTCGGGTCGGGCTCCAGGAACAGCGTCGCGATGCCCGCGAGCGCGAGTGCCGGTGCCGACCATTCGGCATCCTGGGTCGCCCCCGCCGGCCGACCGTGGATCCTCCGGGTCGCGGCATCAGGGCTCGCCAGGGCCATGATGACCTGGCCGCGCACGTCGGCGCTGGCGACGCCGGCCACGAGGTCGAACGAAGCGTTGAGCTCTGGACGCAGGCGATAGCCGAACAGCCTGCTGAGGCGCTCCCACGCGTCCGCGATCCTCCGGACGAAGTCCCGGTCGGACTCGGCGAGGATGGCCTGCAGCTCGCCTCGGAAGGTGTCATCGGCGACGCTGAGGAACGTTGCGTGCAGGGCGAGGTAGGTCCGCCACTCGGTCGACATGCGCATCGTTTCGAAGTCGTGCAGGCCGCCTTGGCGGATGAGCTCGAGGAGCAGGTCCCGGCGGAGCTCGGGCGTGGCCAGCCAGCCGGAATGCGCCTCGACCACCCGCCGGATCTCGGGGATCGTCGCTTCCTCGCCGCTCACCGAGGCCGGGGTCGCCGCCTTGGCCAGCTCCCTGAGCAGATCGCCGAAGAACAGGTCCTTGTAGGGCCAGCGCCGGTAGACAGTGCTGCGCGAGACCCGGGCATCGCGAATGATGTCCTCGAAGCTGAGGTGGTCGAGGCTGACCGTAAGACCGGCTCGGTTGACCATCGCGATTGCCGCGTCGAGCATGCGTCGCTCGGTCTCATCGTCCGAGAGGCGCGGACGGCGGCGGGCGAGACCCGTCGGTCCTTGCGCCTGCGGAGTAGCACTGCTATCGTTTTGTATAGACACAGTATCCCAAGTCTGGTATCTCAAGACCCGACTTGGATGGTACCACAGCCACCGCGCGGTCCGGCACCCGACGTTGTCACATCGGAGCCCGGAGCTCGTGTCTTGGTGATGCCAGCCGGAGAACAAGACGTGGAATGGCTTGAGCGACTCATGTACCGGAACGAGCGCTGGATGTATCGGGGCGGCCACCCGAACCGGGTGGCGTCGTCGCTCAATCGCCTGTGGGCGATCGTCGGAGCTGCCGGGCTTGGTCGGAGCCGGCTGGTGACCCTTGAGGTCCGCGGCCGGATCAGCGGCCGAATGATCTCGTTCCCGCTGATCGTCGCCGACCATGCGCACGAGCGGTACCTCGTTGCAATGCTCGGAGAGCGGGCCCAGTGGGTATGGAACGTGCGAGCAGCTGGCGGACAGGCGGTCCTGTGCCACGGCCGGCGGGAGCCCGTGTTCCTTGAGGAGGTCGATCCGCGGCTTCGTGCGCCGATCCTGCGCCGGCATCTGGCGCTCGCCCCGGCGGCCCGTTCGTTCGTCCCGATCGATCGTCGCGCGCCGCTCGCCGAGTTCGAGCGGATCGCCTCGCAGTTCCCCGTGTTCCGGATCCTTCCCGCGGCGGCCTGACCCATCCGTCCGCGGGCCACCTACGATCCAGCAACAGCACCAAGGCGACAGCCATGCCTGCTCCATCCAATCTCGTCGAGGCCCGCCCAGTCGGCGCGCTCCCTCCTGCTCGACCCAGTGGGCGCGGCCGGCGACGACGGGTCGTCGGGATCCTGGTGACGCTCGGGGCGCTGGTCGTCTTCACCGCCGTCGTCGCAGCCAGCGCCTACATCGGGACGCTCGCCGAGCCGCCGCTGGTGTTGCCGGCCACCGCGGCGAGCACACCCACGGGCTCGCTCGACGGGACGTGGGCCGTGGCGAGAGGCTCGGAGGCTGGCTTCCGAGTTGACCAGACCGTCATGTTCATGAGCGACGTGGTGGGCCGGACGAGCGATGTCACCGGCACGCTCGTGGCCGCCGACGATCAGGTCACGGGCGCCTCGCTGCAGATCGATCTCGCGAGGGTCACGTCCGGCGGCAAGGCCCAGCCGCAGTTCGCGCCGAGTCTCGACACAAAGCGGCACCCGACAGCCACGTTCATGCTCACCGAACCGATCACGCTGCCGGCGGTCTTTGCGAACGGCATCATCATCGACGCCACCGCGAACGGACAGCTCACGATGCACGGGGTGACCCGCGAGGTGGGCGTCAGCCTGTCGGATCGCCGCGAACGGGTCGGTGATCCAGGTGGTCGGTTCGACGCCGATCGACCTCTCCGAGTGGGGTATCGAGGGGCCGAAGGGATGCGGTCCGCTCGCCTCGGTCGCCGACCATGGAGCGGCGGAGTTCCTGTTGCTCGTTCGCCACGAGTGACGCAGGAGGTTCCCGATCGGAACGGGCCGACATCTGGCCGTGGGCGCGACGCACAATCGCACGTCATGAGCGGCATGGATCGGGACGAGCTCTGCTTGCAGCCGGCGGTCGAGCTCGCCCGCCTCGTGAGCAACCGCGAGGTTTCCTCGTCGGAGCTCGTCGATGCCCACCTCCGTCGGATCGAGCGCGTCCATCCGCTGATCAACGCCCTCGTCCAGCTCGACGCCCACCGTGCCCTCGAGGCCGCCAGGAGCGCCGACCGGGACCTCGCCCGTGGTGTATCGATCGGCCCCTTGCACGGAGTCCCGTTCACTGCCAAGGACAACTTCGAGACCGCCGGGATCATCACCGCGATCGGCGTCGTCGCGCGGGCATCCGTGGTGCCGTCGAGGAATGCGACCTCGGTGTCCGACTCAAGCGAGCCGGGGCGATCCTGCTGGGCAAGACCAACTGCCCGCCATGGGGAGGCGGCTCGGAGACGGACAACGAGCTCTACGGGCGGACGAACCCCCACGACCTCGCGCGCACCCCGTCCAGAAGCAGCGGCGGCGAGGCGGCGATCATCGCCGCCGGCGGCTCGGCGCTCGGGATCGGGACCGACTCCGGCGGGAGCGTCCGCGACCCGGCGCACTTCTGCGGCCTCGCGGCCCTCAAGCCGATCAGTGGGCTGATCCCCGTCACGGGTGTGATCGACGATGAGTGGTCGCTCGGAATGCTGGGCGACCCGCGGACCCAGGTGGGACCGATTGCCCGATCGGTTGCCGATATGGCGATGGCCGCCAGGGTCCTGGCCGGTCCGGACGGGGTCGATGCCGGATGTGTGCCGGTGCCCCTCGGCGACCCGTCGGCGGACTCGATCGCGGGGCTCCGAATCGCGGTCGAGATCGACACGGCATCTTGACCCTGGATCCCGACACCATCGCCACGGTCGCCGCCGCCGCCGATGTCCTTATGGCCAGCGGGGCGATCGTCGAGGACGCAACCGTTCCGGCCGGTGGCCATCCGCTCACCCGAGACGTCTGTACTCGTATGGCGGATCGGTGTCCAGTCTGGATCTGTACCGCTGCTCCGGCGCTGGGACGGGTACCGGTCGGAGATGCTGCGCTGGCTGGGTGGACGGGACGCGATCCAGTGCCCGGTCTACCCGACGGCGGCCCACCTTCACGGGCAGCCCGTCGAGGACGGGTTGAGCTACACGACGCCCGTCAGCCTGACCGGCTGGCCATGCGCGATCGTCCGGTGCGGGACTTCTGCCGAGGGGCTCCCGGTCGGCGTCCAGCTCGTCGCCGGGCCCTGGCGCGACGACATCGCGCTGGCCCTCGCGGCGAGTGGCTGTCGGCTAGGGTGGGTAGGCGGCACCGGCCCGATCGGGCCAGGCGACACCGACCAGCGCGCCGGGTCCTCGTGCGGAGGGGTCCCGGATGCGGAGACGCCCGATCCCGGTCGCGATTACCAACTCGAAGTACGAGCCGAAGAACGCACAGGTCTCCACCCGACCGTTGATGCGCCCCTGGCCGGCCTCGGTTAGGGTCAGGTCCTCAGGTCGCAGCAGGACCACTGCGGCCCCGGCCCCAAGGACCCCGGCGTCGCGAGCAGCGAACCGGATGCCGGCGACCTCGACGTCGGCGCTGCCGGCCGCCGTGCGCTCGACCCGGGCGTCCAGGAACGAGCCGGCACCAACGAAACGAGCCGCGAACAGCGTCGCCGGCCGACGGTAGATGCTCTGCGGATCCGCGATCTGCTCGAGGCGGCCCTCGTTCATCAGGCCGACCAGGCCCGAGATGCTGAGCGCCTCGTCCTGATCGTGGGTCACGAGCAGGAACGTCGTTCCCAGCTCGTTGTGGATCCGGAGCAGCTCCTCGCGGACCTGGTGACGGACGTTCCGATCGAGCGCCGACATTGGTTCGTCGAGCAGCAGAACTCGTGGACGGCGCATGAGGGCCCGCGCCACCGCGACGCGCTGGGCCTGGCCGCCCGACAGCTGGTGGGGTCGCCGGTGCTCGAACTCCGCGAGACCGACGAGCGAGAGCATGTCGCCGACCCGTTGCTTGATCTCTGCCGCAGGCGGCCGAGACCGGCGATCGGTCGTCAGGCCGAAGGCCACGTTCTCGGCGACCGTCAGATGCGGGAACAGCGCATAACGCTGGAACACGAGGTTGAACGGGCGTCGTTCAGGCGGCAGCGACGTGATGTCCTGGCCGTCGATGAGCACCGCGCCCGTGTCCAGCCGCTCGAGCCCGGCGATGATCCGCAGGAGCGTCGTCTTGCCACAGCCCGACGGCCCCAGCAGGCTGAAGAACGATCCTGCCGGCAGCTCGAGCGACACGTCGTCGACCGCGACGACCGACCCGAACCGCTTGGTCACCGAGCGCAGCGCGAGATGCCCGGGCGCGTTGCCGTCCTGGTCGGTCGTCGGCGAGGTGCTCAATTCGTTCGTCATCGGGTCCCTTCGAATGCTCCCTAACTCACCCATCGAACGTTGTCCCAACTCACCCGGTCCGCTGCCCGAGCAGCTCACCGATGCCGCCGCCAGTTCGGCGCATGAACATGGCTCCCAGCCCGAACGACAGCCATGGGATGAGCAGCAGGATGGTCGCGACGGCGTTGGCGGTCGGATCCGAGAACCGACGAAGCCGACCGAGCACATAGATGGGCACGGTGGACAGGTCGCCGGACGTGAAGTTGGTCACCAGGATCTCGTCGAAGGAGAACGCGAAGGCGAGCAGGAAGGCGCCGATGATCGCCGGAGCGAGGATGGGGAGCGTGACACGGCGAAGGACCTGCCCTGGGCCTGCACCCAGGTCGCGCGCGGCCTGCTCGAGCACGACGTCGAACGTCCGCAGCCTCGCGGTCACGACGATGATCACGAACGGGACCGTCACGATGGTGTGGCCCAGGATGATGGTCGTCAGACCCGGGATGAGGTCGAGCACGGTCATCAGGGCGATGATCCCAACCCCGATGAACAGGGGTGGCAGCATGATCGGCAGCCGCCCCAGTCCCTCGGCGATCCGCGCCGTCCGTGAGTGGCGACGGACGAAGACGAACGAGGCGGCGGTCCCCAGGCTCGTGCTGAGCACCGACGACGCAACGGCCGCCTGGATGCTCACCCAGAAGGCGGCCCGGAACAGATCGTCGGCGAAGATCTGCTCGAACCACTGGAGGGAGAACCCATGCGGGGGCCAGGTGAAGCTCGCCTGGCCATTGAAGGCATACAGGACCGCAATCGCGAGCGGCGCATACAGGAAGACCATGAGCACCGAGCTCGTGATCGCGAGCCCCGGGACCTGAATACCGCGACGCATCGGCTACTCCTCTCGACCCGGGAGCAGTCCGGCTCGATGCATCGCCGTCCGTGCGCCGAAATAGAGAGCGGCAAAGCCGGCCGCGAGCAGGACCGAGAGGGCGGAGCCCATGCCGTAGTTGCCGGCTGGACCCATGTCCGTCGCGATCGCCGTCCCGATCGTGGACGAGTCGATCCCGCCCACCAGCACCGGCGTGACGTAGTCCCCCGCCGAGAGGAAGAAGATGAGGGTCGTGGTGGCGAGGATCGCCGCGCCAGACAACGGCAGCACGACCCTCCAAACGGTCTGCCAGCTGCCGGCGCCAAGGTCCCAGCTGGCCTCGCGGTAGTCACCCGAGATCCCGGATAGCGCCGCGTAGAACGTCAGCCCGGTCAATGGCATGAACAGGGCGATCTCCGCGAGCACGGCCGAGGTCTTCGAGTAGAGGAGGAAGCCGACGGGCTCGCCAATCAGGCCGAGCCCCTCGAGCAGGCTGTTCACGACGCCGCTCGAGCCGAGCAGCGTCCGCCAGGCGAAGATCCGGACCAGGTAGCTCGCCATCAGCGCGCTGACCACGAGCGCGAACAGCACGCTCCGTCCCCGGTGCTGGACGAAGTTCATGTAGTAGGCGAGCAGATACCCGCCGGTGACGGAGATGATGGTGGTGGGTGCCGCGATCAGCACCGTGTTGATCAGCAGCTGCCGGTAGAGCGGATCGGTCAACGCCGAGACGTAGTTGGCGCCCGTGAGGCTGCCGGTGGGTTCGAGGTTGAACCACACGTACAGCGAGTACGAGAGAAGGATGAGCGCCGGGATCACGACGCCGGTGATGAGCAGGACCGCGAGCGGGGACAGGAGCACTCGCTCGATGCGCTGACCGATCCTCATGACTTGCTAGACGCCTGGAGCGTCAGTCTCAGACGCCCGCCTTGACGTCGTCCCAGACCTTGCGCCACTCGTCGATCGTGGCGTAGTCGCCGTTGGCGTCGAACCAGCTCTTGTTCCACTTCAGCGTGTCGGTCAGGTAGGACGCGAGATCGTCCGGATAGAGCGAGCGAACCGACGGGTCGACCATGTCGTTGACGTCGGGGTTGGTCGACATCTGGAACGTCGAATTCTGCATCTCGACCGCCGTATCGCCCTCTACCAGGGCATTGGCGTAGGCGATCGCGTTCTGCCGGTTCTTCGCCCATGGCGTGATGATGACGGCGTCGACGAACCCGTAGGTGCCCTCGTCCGGCACCCGGAAGTCGATCGGCAGGTTCTGTTCCTGCGCCTGCGAGACGAACCAGAGCAGGCCCACCAGCTCGATGTCGACGTCACCGCTCGCGAGCAGGTTCAGCTGGTCGCCGATCGACGTCGAGAGAACCTTCAGCTGGGGCTTGAGCTTGGCCAGCCAATCCTTGACCGGTCCGTTCAACTGATCCCGTGTGAGTGCACCCGGGTCGTTTGAGGTGGCGACGGCGCCGACCGAGATCATGTTGAGCGCATCGTCGTAGGTGCCGATGCGCCCCTGGTACTTCGCGTCGAGGAGCTCGTCCCAGTGCTTCAGGGCACCCGCGTCGACGCGGTCGGTCCGGGTGTTGATCCCCAGCGGGCTCCAGGTCCAGGGCACCGAGTTGTAGACGCCTTCGCAGACCTGCCAGAACGACCCGTTCTTGAACGTGTCGTACATCTTGCCCAGCGCCGGCACCTCCTCGACGGAGATCGGCGCCTGGATGCCCGAGGCGTAGCCGTGCTCGCAATCGCCCTGGTTGTTCGATGACGCGTCCCACACCTGACCGGCGGACGACTTGAGGTAGTTCTCCAGGTTCTCGTTCGAGATGTACTTGACATTCAGGTCGATGCCCTGGTCCGCATACCAGGCATCCATCGCGGCAACACCCTTGCCGTCGTAGCCGGCCCACGTGAACAGGTTGAACGCACCACCCACGGCGGCGCTCGACGGCACCACAGACGGGCACGCCGCGGATGATGCAGCTGGCGTGGGCGACGCTCCGGACGAGCACGCGCTGAGGATGGCCCCTGCACCACCCACAAGCACCGTCGTCCCTGTCAGATAGAGGAAGTGCCGTCGGGAGACAAGGCCCTCCGGCAGCTCTTGCTTGAGCTCAGACATCGACGCCTCCTCCGTATGGCGCACCGGTGTGTGGCCAACCGGTCGACCACTTGCTAGGATGCCATCTTAGGGCGGACTGTCAATGGCAGGAAAAGGGGGCCCGGGATGATGTTCCCGCGTCGTTGGCAGAGCACAAGGAGTCCCGAACATGCCTCACCTGTGGAACGAGTCGATCGCGCGTGTTGACCTCCAGCGGCGCCTGGGTCGACTCGAGCAACTCGGCGGTGTGCGGTTCGTCGAGCTGGCTGATGGCGACGGCCGTGGCGTCCGGGTCCTGGAGTTCCGGACGGGCGGGGGACTGGAGTTCGACGTCCTCGTGGATCGAACCTTCGACATCTGGCGTACGTCGCTGGCAGGGATGCCGCTCGCCTGGACGTCGCCCGTCGGCGTGCGTGGCCCCTGGTACTACGAGCCTGACGGCTTCGGCTGGATGCGCACGTTCACCGGCGGGCTGGTCGTGACCGCGGGCCTCGACCACGTCCAGGGGCCGGGCGAGGACACCGCCGCCCAGTTCAACCAGCCGCACTTCCTGGAGCGCCAGTCGTTCGGTCTGCACGGTCGCGTCGGCGGCCTGCCGGCTCGCCTCGTCGGCTACGGAGAGCGATGGGACGGAGACCAGTGTGTCCTGTGGGCTGAGGGAGAGGTGCTGCAGGCCGCGGTGTTCCAGGAGCACCTTCTCCTTCGTCGACGGATCGAGGCGGATCTCGGCGGCGGCTCACTGCGAATCCACGACACGGTCGAGAACGTGGGGCATGCGCGGACGCCGCACATGTACCTTTATCACTGCAACATCGGTTGGCCGATCGTGGACGCGGGAGCCGAGATCGTCGTCCCTTCCGTCGGCTACTCATCGAGCTACGCGGCCGCCACCGATGGTTACCGTCGCCTGACCGGCCCGACCGCTGGCTTTACCGAGGCCTGCTACGAGCACGAGATGATCCCAGACGACGCCGGCTGGGTGGAATGCGGCGTGATCAACGAGGCTCGGGCCGTGGGCGTGGCGCAGCGGTACCGTGTGGATCAGCTCCCGAGACACCAGGTCTGGCGGATGCTCGGCGAGGACACCTATGCGGTTGCGCTGGAGCCGTCGACCAACCGCGACGCCGGGCGATGGGACGCGCGGGACCGCGGGGAGCTGATCGAGCTGGACCCCGGCGAGACCCGCACCTACGACCTGGAGATGCAGGCGCTGCAGGGCGCGGAGATCGACGCGCTTAGAAGCCGGGTGACAGCACGCCTGCGGGGTGTCAGGCACGCGGATTGACAACGGCCAACCCGGTGGCTATGGTTCGACTGGTTGACCGGTCCACCTTCCCTCCTTAGGGGCGCGTCCTGCGTCTCAGCGCGTGGACTCTCGGTCACGGGACGCAGGAGGAGCTGAATGCTTGGACTCCAGACTCACCGTGCCGGATCAAGCGGTCGGCTCGGTGCCTTACTGATCGCCACCGTGATCGTGGCTGGAGCATGCTCGGCGTCGGCCACGCCCTCGCCCGCCCCCACCGCCACTCCGGCAGCGGCCACGCCGTCCGGGAGCGAAGCCGCCACTCCCGAGCCGTCGGCGACAATCGAGCCGGCAACGCTCGAGCTGTGGCTTGGCGGGATCCTGACCACGGCCACGCCTGGCTCGGACGCGCGCAATTGGGTGGATCAGCAGATCGCGCGCTTCAAGGCAGCCTTCCCGGGGTCAGACGTCAACATCAGCCTGCTGCCCTCCAACAACGACCAGCTGGCGGCACAGGTCCAGGCAGCCCTCGCTGCGCACAACGTGCCCGATGTCATGATGCTGTATTCGGGCTCGTACACGCTGGCGTACCAGTCGGGCTTGATGCCTCTCAACTCGTACGTCGACGCCACCCCCGGCTTCTACGACTCGATGTCGCTGTGGGACCTGTCCTGCCAGGACTACGACTGCCAGGGCGGTCAAGGGACGATCTACGCTGTCCCGAGCGACGCGTACTCGTTCCTCATGTACTACAACAAGGATCTGCTGGCAAAGGCCGGGATCGCAGCACCTCCCACCACTTATGATGAGCTGTACGCTGACTGCACCAAGCTCGATGCCCAGGGCATCGTGCCCTTCGTCTACGGGGATCAGGATGGCTACACGACCGTCAACCTCCTCGTCGACAACATCATCTCCTACTGGGAACCTGGTGACGTCCAGAAGTTCGAGCGAGGCGACCTCAAGTTCACCGACCCAAAGTGGGTCGACGCACTGAAGCCGATCCTCGAGATGCGGACCCACAATTGCGTGAATAACGACGCATCTACGCTTGAGCAGCTCCACTCGGCCGACCTGTTCACGAGCGAAAAGGGCTCGATGTTCGAGGGTCAGCCGCAGTTCCTGCCGTACTTCAAGTCGATCTACGACAAGATCGGCGTGACAAAGTTGCCACGCTCCGGGAACGGTCCTCTCTCGAGTGGCGTCATCGGTTCGTCGGGTGACGACTGGATGATCCCCGCTGGGGCCAAGAACCCCGATCTGGCGTGGGAGCTGATCAAGATGTTCTCGGACGAGACCGCCGGCAACTCGATGATCAGCCTCCTGGGCTCGCCGCCGTGCAACATCGCTGCCCAGGGCAACATCGACGACGTTCACGTCAAGGAAGCGTTTCAGCTGATCCAGAACGCAACGCTGCCCGAGATGGACATCGTCATGTCGCAGTCGACGGCGCTGTTCCTGTACAAGCACCTCCAGCTCGCATTCGCGGGTCAAGAGACGGCCGAGCAGGCGATGGCGGCAGTCCAGCAGTACGTCGATCAGCAGGGCGGCAAACCGTAGCTACGTGACCCGCCCGTCGCTTTCCATCGCTCGCAGCAGCCCCCGCCGCGCCGAGGCGTGGTGGGGGCCGCTCTATGCGTTGCCGGCCGTCCTCACGGTGGTCGTGTTCATCGGCTATCCGGCCGTCAGCATCGCCTACCACGCGTTCACGCGATGGAACGGCTACTCGGAGCCGACCTGGATTGGGCTCACCAACTTCCAGTACCTGCTCCAGGACCCCCAGTTCTTCACCGCGCTGCGGAACAACTTCCTGTTCGCGGTCTCCGTCCCGATCCAGCTGACGGTGCCGCTGGTCCTCGCGTTCCTCATCAACGAGCGGATCGCGGGCTGGCGGTTCTACCGATGGACGTACTTCATTCCGGCGGTCTATTCGACGGTCGTCGTCGGCCTGCTTGCGAAGATCATCCTCAACGTCAATGGACCGTTGAACGAGGGGCTCAACTCGATCGGGCTCCAGGGCTTCGCCCAGGATTGGCTGCTAAGACCCCAGACGTCGATCCCGGCCATCCTCCTGATCGTCGTGTGGGCGAACTTCGGCTACAACGTCGTCATGTATCTGGCGGGAATGAGCGGCATCGAACCCGACCTGCCTGACGCTGCGAAGATCGACGGCGCGGGACGCTGGCAGGTCCTCCGGTACGTCTACGTGCCCGGGCTCCGGCGGGTCATGGAGATCGTTCTCATCACCAATACCATCACCGCCTTCGCCTACATGTTCACCTACATCTACACGATCACGAACGGCGGACCTGGGTTCGATACCTACGTGACGGAGTTCCTCATCTACAACAATGCGTTCACGTTCCAGAGGATGGGGTACGCGAGCGCCATGGGCTTCGGGCTCACGCTCATCATCTCGGGCCTCGGCTACTTCTACATCCGGGCGCTGACTGGCGGTAAGGAATGAGTCGTTCCGATCCGGTGCCCGGGGCGATGGCCGCTCCCGACGGCCGACCGAGCACGCCCTCGGCGCCGCAGGCTCGGCCGCCATATGCGGGATTGGGAGCCCGTGCCCGTCGCTTCCTCTCCGTCCCAGGCAATGGCGCCCTCATCTTCGGCATGGTGCTGCTCGGCCTGTCATCGGTCTTCCCCATCTACTTCATGGCCGTCAATGCGTTCAAGACGCCCGAGGAGTGGGCGGCCAGCAAGCTCGCGCTGCCGTCGGCGCTGAGTCTCGATCCGTTCGCGACCGCATGGGGCGCGACAAACAACGGCGGGTATGTGCTCAACTCGCTCATCGTGACCACGGCCACGATCGTGCTGTCGGTTGCGCTGGCGGCCACGGCCGGCTACTCGTTCTCCAAGCTCCGCTGGCGAGGGAGCACGCCGGTCTTCTTCTTCGTGCTGGCCTGGATGGCTATCCCACCCCTGCTCCTGATGGTGCCGATCTACGTCGAGATGGTCGATCTGCATCTGATCAACACGTACTGGTCGGTTGTGCTCCTGTATTCGGCGCTGAACCTGCCGTTCAACGCGTACCTCATGACCGCCTTCTTCCGCGCCGTACCGGACGAGCTGCTCGAGGCCGCCCGCGTCGACGGGGCGAGCGTCCACTCGATCTTCATCAAGATCATGGCGCCGCTCTCGATCCCGGCCATCGTCACGATCATCATCTTCAACGTCCTGTACGTGTGGAACGAGTTCGTGTTCGCGCTGCTGCTTCTCCAGCCCGACAAGGTGAAGACGCTGACGCCCGGGCTCCTGCAGCTGCAGGGCCGCTTCTTCTTCAACTACCCCGCGCTGGTCGCCGGCCTGCTGCTCGCCTCGCTGCCGATGGTCGGCGTGTACCTGATCTTCCAGCGCTACCTGGTTCGGGCGATCGCGGCCGGCGCGCTGAAGTAGCGGGCACAACCGGTGCCAGATGGTCGCGCCCATCGCCATAACCGGGCAGGCGCCCGGCAACCGGCGTCGGCCGACGCCTGCCCGTCGGGAACGCGGATGCAGCAGGACCCCACGATCGTGAGGGAGCCTGTCAATGAGCGATCGACCACGGCGGGGACGGCCCGGAGGAGGTCTGGGTCGCCCGCCATGGTCGATCTGGTGCCCGCCGTTCGGGAAGCTCCGCCAGGTCACGATGAGGGGTGTCGACCGGTCGACCGGTCAGCCACAGGTACCATCACGGTTCGGTCCCGGTCAACGGCCGCGGCGGCCTCGGCGCGGCCTGCGTGCGCGTTCCCCAGGCATGAAGTCGCCCATCGGATTGGCGGGTCTGGCCGCGTGAACGGGGGTCATCGTGCCCAGGTACTCCGCGTTCGCGAGAACGAGCGTACAGGCAGGGGTGATCGGACCGGTCACGCCCGCGACCGGCTGATCGGAAGATCGAGCGGCAGCCCGTACTCGATGGCCAGCAAGATCTGGGCCGTGTCGTCCCCGTTCAGGAACAGCGGCAAGTCGGCGATGCCATGGAGCCCGACGATGCTCGTCATCGATGACGAGATCATGGCGATCGCAAAGCGCTGGGCACGTGGCTTCGAGGTCGACGACGCGTTGGCTTGGATGAATCGTGCTGGTCGGACCGAGGGGGCAGTTTCTGTCGGAGGATCACACCGTCGACCGTCTCCATTCGGGCGAGCTGATCTCGCTCGAGCTCGCCGAACGTGGGGGCCGGCAGACGTGGGAAGCGGCCGGGTCCCGCACGCTCGAGTCGGCGGCCTGCGGGAAGGCACGCGGTTATTGGCCGAGCACCAGGCGGATCCACTACCGGATCCAGTGTGCGGGAGCTCGTGCACATCCGGCGTCCGCTGATCGGACGCTTGCTGAGCGTTGATCGACCCGGCCTGTCCTTACCCGGGGATGATCCAGCGACACGCGCCGGCGGCCTGAGATGGGGACCCGATCCTACGCTGGCGCGCCATCCAATGCGTTCGTACTGGCACCCACGCCCGCACCCTCGTCGGCGCCGAACCCGGGGTTCGGAATGTCGAACACGAGGTGGCGGAACGGCTCATCGGACAGGGTTCGGAACCACGCACGTGCCCCGCGGGGACAGATGAACACGTCCCCCGCCCTGGCGACCACGACCGTCCTCTGGGTCCAGTCCGGGGGCTGCCACAGCGTGATCTCGGCCTCGCCTGAGAAGACGTAGAACAGGGCGTCGACCCAGTATGTCCACTCGATGTCATTGCCCTTGAACCAGTCCTCAACCGCCGCCTGACAGGCTTCCTCGCCGAACAGGATCCGCCATCGGAACTTCGATTCTGGACGCGCCGGATATGGCTCGAGCTCGGTCTCGTCGAGCTTGTCCAGCTCGGCGTTCGCAATGGCGAACCTGGAGTAGGTCAATCGCTGGAGCATCCCGCGTACCTCCCCGCCCGGGCGGCAACGCACACCAACCGCACCGGCAAGCCGACGCCAAGCAGAACCGACTCCGTCAGACGGACGTCTGCCCACCGTCGATGATGAACATCCCGCCCGACGCGTAGGAGGCTTCTGACGAGACCAGCCACAGGTTCATCGTCGCCACTTCCTCCGGTTGACCCGGACGCCGCATGGGGATGCCCTGACAGAACTGTTCGACGAGGTTCGGATCCCCGAACAGCGGAGCGTTGATCGGCGTGTCGATGAAGCCTGGCACGCAGACATTGATCCGGATGTTGTCGCGTGCGTACTCGTTGGCAATCACGCGGGCCAGGCCATGGCAACCGGCCTTGCTTGCGCTATAGGCGTCCTCACCGAGTGCAAACCCATACAGGCCGGTCGGGGATCCGGTCACCACGATGGCACCGCCGCCCACGGCGAGCATCGCCCGGATGGCGTGCTTGCAGGACAGGAACATCCCGGTCAGGTTGATGTCGATGACCCGCTGCCAGATCTCGAGGTCAAGGCGATCGATGCGGTCGTCGCCGGTTCCCGGCGGTCCGCCGTACGGCTCGATGCCCGCAACCGCGCACAGCACGTCCAGGCCGCCCCACCGACCCACGAGCTCCGCGTAGGCGCGCTCGACAAGCTCTTCCTTCGACACGTCGCACGGCAGCACGAGGCACTCACCACCATCGGCGCGGATGGCCTCCTCGGTCTCGCGCAGTACTGCCTCGCGCCTCCCGATCAGTCCGACCCGAGCACCTTCCCGCGCGTAGAGGACGGCGGTAGCGCGACCGATCCCAGTGCCTGCACCCGTGACCATCGCCCGTTTCCCGGTCAGGCGTCCCAGCCCATCGCCCATCGGCTCATCCCCTTCCCATCTGTCGTTGTTGGGCGACCGTCGGTGGTCAGCTGCCCCGCCCAGCGTTCCGGCCGGGACGACTGGCCTACCGGTCAACCACCGTACTGCTCGGGCAACCAGCTGTCAAACTCCCGTGGATCGTCTCGCGGACAGGCGCGAGGACGCGCCGTCAGTCGGTCTGCTCGGCGGGCTTGTGGTGCTCGTCGAGCGTCCGCTGCAACCGCTGGGTCGCATGCGCCATGTGGCCCTCCATGGCCTCGCGCGCTCCCGCAGGGTCGCGGCTCTCGATCGCCTTGAGGACGGCCTGGTGCTCCGACGTGGTCTCCACGGGCTCCGGATAGTTGTGGACGACCCGGCTGATCCACACCTGGAGCAGCGTCCGGATGCTGGACATGATCTGGAGCAGCGTCTTGTTGCCGGCTGCCTCGGCCATCGCGGTGTGGAAGGCGAGGTCCGCCGCGATGAACTCGTCGGGATCGGTGGTCGAGGACATCACCGCCGCCGTGCGCTGCATCTCCGCCAGGGTGGCCTCGTCGCGCCGCTCGGCGGCCAGCCCCGCCACGACGACCTCGAGGTAGTGACGAGTCTCGACCAGGTCGCTGGCGTGCTTGGCGCCCAGCAGCAGGCCCCACTCGATCGCGACCGGCAGGAACGGCGAGTCCATCCGTCGCAGGTAGGTCCCGTCGCCCTGGCGGACCTCGAGCAGCCCGAGAACGGTCAGCGACTTCAGCGCCTGTCGGACGATCGACCGGCCAACCCCGAGCGCCTCGGCGAGCTTCCGTTCGGATGGCATTCGTTCGCCCGGCTGGATCGTGCCCGAGAGCAGGTAGTCGAGCAGTCGACGCGTGATCTCGGACGTCAGTGGCTCCCGGGAGCGGAGATCGATACGTTCGAGTTCGGGCAAGTTCGCGGACATCGCGTCAATCCTCGTCAGCGTTCAACTCAGCATGGCGCATGAGAGGCCACCTGATGCGCCGCTAGCGCGCCGTGGCGTGGGCCGACATCCCGGCAGCGGCGACGGTCTGGCGTCAGCCAGCCGAAGGTTTCGTCGATCTTCGCCGATGGGCGGTACTCAAGCCCGACGAATCCATCGTAACCGAACCTCTCGAGCGCCGGCAGGATGCGATCCCATGCGATCTCACCGGTCCCCGGGTGCAGACGATCCGGGACGTCGGCGATCTGCACATGCCCGAACCGGTTCCAGTAGGCCTCCATCCGTCTGGTCAGGTCTCCCTCCGCGCGCTGGACGTGATAGATGTCGAACAGCAGCCCGGCATGTTGGTGGGCCGTCTCCTGTACCCGATCCGTGAGCTCCGCGGCCTCCTCGATCCGGTGGAGCCCATAGCGCGGGAAGTCCACCGGGTTGAGGGCTTCGACGACGATCGCCATGCCCTGCTCGGCCGCGACTCGCGCGGCGTGAGCGAGGTTCTCGATCGCCGTCTCCTCGAGCCGCTGGGCGGGGACGTCGCCGGGTACGTTTCCGTAGAGGGCGTTGAGCGTCGGGCGTCCGGTCCGGCGCCCCAGCTCGATCGCGACATCGAGGTTGTCCCGGAACCGGGTTCGGTGATCCGGCAGGGCCAGCAGGCCGTGCTCACCCGCGCTAGGGTCCCCGGAGGACAGGTTCAGGGCGACCAACGTCACATCCGCCGCCCCGATGGCCTCGGCCAGGCGATCCAGCTCCGCCGCGGCAGGCACGTCGTCCTCGAACGGCCACCACAGCTCCACGGCATTGAAGCCCAGCCTGGCGGCCGCGGCCGGACGGGCGAGCAGCGGCAGGTCCGGGAACAGGATCGAGAGGTTCGCGTCGAAGCGCATCACCCAACCCGCCGGCACGTCAGCGGGCGCGAACCGCGTCGACGGTCGCCTGGAGCCGGCGGAGCCGCTGGTCTCGATCCGGGCGAAGCGCTCCAGCGCGGCCAGGATGTGCCCCGGGTCGAGATGGGCCTCCTCGATCACCTCGTCGAGCGAGCCGCCGGTCCGCCATCGATCGTCCCAGTCGGCGGACAACGAGTACTCCTGAACGAGCAAACCGTCCGCCCAGTCACGCATCAACTTGAATGCGCCATTCGTGATCACCATCGCGTCCGAGCGGTCGGCATCCGAGACCGTCGACGCCTGGTAGTCGGCGGGTTGGAGTTGGAACAGCTGCGGGCTGATCGCGGCGACGATCTTGACGTTGATACCCGCCTCGTCGAGCGCGGGGAGGATGCTGACCAGGTTCGCGGTCGGGGCGGTGCCTCGAACGAACACGGTGCCCTGCCTCGGCTGGCCGGGCCGGAAGTCACGCAGGACGTAGGCACCCTTGGCGGCCTCGAAGTGCGACGGCATGCCCAGGGCGGCGCGATCCGGGATCTCGATCGGCGGTCGCGTCAGGTGGAGGGCGATGATCGGTGCGGACGCGGCGAGCGCGGCGCCCAGCACCACCGGGACCTCGTTGTACTCCCAGGGGTGGAGGTCGATGACGAGGCCGTCGGGGAACAGCTGGGTGACGCCAGGGCTGAACACGCCGAAGTGTGTCCGCGAGTCCTCCGCGGTCTCGGGTCCCGAGTGGCCCGCGACGTAGACGAGCTTGCCGAGCTTGAGGTCGGCATCCTGGGCCATCTGGCTGAACAGGCGCAACGGGCCGTACTTGAGGTAGGAGAACGAGCCGTAGGTCGAGCAGGCGCCCCAGAAGCCGTCGAACTCGTTGAACGGGTCGTCGGCCATGTTCACACTCGCCATGCCGGCCAGGATTCCGGCGTTCGCGAACTCCGTGATCTCCTGCGGCAGGACGGCACCCCGCGGGTTGGTGTCGCGTTCGTACCAGCCCCATCCGGGCAGATCGCCCCAGGGCTTGCCGAACCCGGCGATGTTGGTGGACTCGGCGAGGTCGGCCGAGGCGACCACGAATAGGGGCCGACCGTAGGTCTTCCTGGCATACGCATTGACCCACGATCCCCAGGCGCCCAGGGCCGCACGGTTGGGCGCCTTCTCGCCCGGCGACCTGTACATCTCGGCCGGGTACCGGCGGTAGTCGTAGATGGCCGGGTCGTCGAACACCCGCCGCCGGCCGTCGGCCGTCGGCCCGAGGTTGAAGCCCTCGATCGCGTCGGGCACCGAGGCGGCGATGTCCACCAGGCGATCCGACAGCCAACGTACGAGCTCGGGGTCGCGCCGGAGCACGCCCATGGCTGTCCGCAGATTGGCGCTCGCCTGGGCGTCCCTGGCGCCGGGCTCGCCGGGCACGGGCGCATCGACGCCCTCGTAGGTCACGCCGTGCCGCTCCATGAATGCCTTTCGGACCGCCCAGAACTCGGGACTGTTGGCCGCGTGCGGCGCGCCGTGGCTCTTCGCATCGACCTTGCCGTACCCGCGGCCCTTCCGCGTCTTGACCCACGCGACGGTGGGTGTCCGATCGGGATTGCCGCCGCGTGCGGCCTCGAGCACGGTCCGCAGGACGGGTTCCCAGCTCATGCCGTCGTCCGTGCCGACCACCCGCCAGCCGTGGGGCCGGAACCAGTCGTCCGGCGTCCCGTAGACGACCGATGACGCCGTCCGCTCGTCGATCCCGAAGTCGTTCCAGTCGACCAGGAAGACCAGGTTGGAGAGGCCGAGGCCCCAGGCCGAGTTGAGCGTCTCGTGCGTTGCCCCGGGCGTCAGGCCGCCCTCGCCCTCGACGGCGAAGACCTTGACCTCCTCGCATCCGGCGAGCTTGAGGGCCAGCGCCTCGCCGGCGGCCGGGGGCATGCCGTGACCAGACGGGCCGGTGTTCGACTTGAGGAACAGCGTCTTGCCGGCCATCTCCGCGTGGCCCGGCAGGCCGCCCCGGCGGCGGAGCGTGAGCAGGTCCTCCCAGGTGAGCGCCCAGCGGCCGTCGTCAGGGAAGGCGAAGCGCTCGTCGCCGTCAAGCTCGTACCGGGCGCGGAGGGCCTCATTGAGCACCGCGAGCGTCGCATACACCAGCGGCACGGTGTGACCCGCCGAGAGCACAAACCGGTCTCCGAACCGACGCCACGGTCGTTGGATGTCCCAGCGCATCGCCCCTGACAGCAGGGTCGCCAGCAGCAAGTGGACCTTCGAGCGGGAGCCACCCGGATGACCCGATCCCCGGTAGTTCAGCGACAGGTCGATGCATTCGTCGACCATGTCCTTGAGCGTCTCGTACCTGGCGGTGTCCAGCGCTGCCGCGGCATAGAGCTCTGTCGCTGTGGGCCGGGTCAGTGTGTCCACCGCGCGTCCTCCCTGAGCTGGGGCCTTGAAGCAGGGGCCCAACGATTATGGCTGCCGACCTCTGCGAGCGCGTCCATTGCCCTGACGGCTAGTGGTCGACAGGTTGACCAATGACCAGTGGACCAGTGTACCTCGTTCTGCCCCCGATCAAGTGGCAGGCGTCAGCCCATCCAACCCGGGCGCGGCCTGATGGCGCCTATGCTGATCGTGCGTCATCTCGGTCGAACCAGGTGTTGGGGGTCTCGATGAGCTCGACGACCCGTGCCAGGAAGCGTGCCGCGTCGGCACCGTCGACCACCCGATGGTCGAATGTCAGCGACAACGTGACCTGGTCGGATCCGGCCGCGGTGGCATGCAGCGCGCCGACCCCCAGCACGGCGCATTGTGGCGGCGTGATGATCGGGTTGAACGCCTCCACACCCAGCGCGCCGAGGTTGGTGATGGTGAACGTCGCCCCCTCGACGTCGGCCGGGAGGGAGCGGCCGTCACGGGTCCGAAGCACCATGGCCCGAAGTTCGGTATCGAGATCTGGGATCGTCCGCTCGTCGGCCCCTCCGAGCACCACGATGGTGATGCCGCGCGGTGTGTCGACGGCGATCGCCACGTTGCGCTCCGGATGCACGAGCACGGCGCGGGACTCCTCCTGCCATGAGCCGTTGAGCCGGTCGTGCTCCGCGAGCGCGAGGGCCACGATCCTGGCCAGCAGGGTGTCGATCGCCGGCTTTCGCTCCCCGTCCGCCAGCCGGCCGCGCAGCTCGAGCAGGGCGCCGAAGGCGACCGAGCGCTGTAGGGTCACGGCCGGGATCGTCTGCCACGCCTCCGTCATCCGGCGGGCCACGACCCGCCGGACCGGGCTGAGCGGTCGGAGATCGGCCGCGCGAGCGGCGTCGGACGACGGATCGTGTGACATCAGGCGGCCGGGGCTAGCGCGGGACACGCATGGGCCTTCGAAAGGTAGAACACGTCGCGCATCGGCCAGGTCGGCGCGGCGGGATCGAAGCGCAGGACGTAGCTGTAGAGCACAGACAGCAGCTCGATCTCGGAGAAGCTCCCGCCCGGATGGCCCAGCGCGCCGCACGTCATCTCCCAGACGCTGTAGCTGCGCAGCAGGTACGAGAGCGTCTCGGTGTTGTTCTGCAGATCGGCGTAGTCGGCATGGAACGGCAGGCGATCCACACGGGTGCGCGGATTCGTCCGGAGCGGCTGCCATAGCGCTGCCGGCTGTGGTGCGGGAGTCCTGTGAACCGAACCCGGCAGACCACGCTCCGCCGCGGGTGCCGCGTTCTCGGACATGGTTCCTCCATGCGAGAGCGGGGCGCCGACGACGCCCCGCTCTCCGTTTCCGGGCTTGCCGCCCTACTTCCAGGCTTCGGGGAAGACCTGCGTGCCGTGGCGACCGGTCGCGAGCCAGCCCATGTACCGGTCCTGCCATTCCATCGTCTTGCGGCCTGGCTTGCCGTCCCCGATCTTCCAGCCGTCGATGTTGGTCACCGGTGAGATCCCGGCCACCGTGTTGGTCATCATCACTTCGTCGGCGCTGGTGAAGTCGAACACCGTGTAGAAGCCGGTCTCGACGTTCATGCCGTCGGCGCGGGCCATCTCCATGACCGTGTTGCGGGTGATGCCGACGAGGATTCCGCGGGACGGGGTGAACAGCGTGTTGCCCTTGATCGCGGAGATGTTGAAGCCGGGGCACTCACAGGCGTAGCCGCGGTCGTCGAGGAACATGCCCTCGTCGTAGCCGGCATCCCAGGCCTCGAGCTTGCCCAGCACGTTGTTGAGGTAGTTGAGGCTCTTGATCTGCGGCTCGAGGCCTTCGTGTGAGAGCTTGCGCAGCGCGAGGACCTTGATCTTGATGCCGGCCGCAAGCTTCTCGGGAGTGACCTCGTACTGCTGCGGCCGCGCATAGATGACGACGGTCGCGTCACCGCACTTGCGGGGGTCGATGACAGGATGCGGACTGATGCCGCGGGTGACCATCACCTTGATGTACATGTCCGAGACGCTGTTCCTTTGCACCGTCTCGATGATCAGCTCGCGCATCCGCTCCTTGGGCATGCGCAATGTGCGGATCTTGAGACCCTCGACGGACCGGTAGAGGCGGTCGAGATGCGCGTCCAGCTCATAGATGAAGCCGTTGCGGCCGCACCATGCGTCGAAGCACCCATCTCCGTACATGAACGCATGGTCAAGGGTCGAGATCTTGGCCTGGCTGTCGGGCAGGAACTCGCCGTTGACGTAGATCACGAGCTCGTCCGGCGGCGGCGGCATGAGCTCGGGGTGGAACGTCGGCTGCGCGGTCACGGTGTCGGCCATATCGGTTACCTCCTGGCCCCGCGTCGGACGGGGTTGTGGATTCGCGTGGGTTTCCGTCCCTAGAGGTCTGCCATCACGCCGTCGAGGATCTCCAGCGTTCGATCGACGTCGTCGTTGGTGTGGGCACCCGAGAAAAACCAGCGACCCCGGAACAAGGTCAGCACGCCGCGCTCGAACAGCAGCGACCGGATACGCTCGCCCTTGGCATGGTCGGCAATCGCGTACCAGTCGCCGATGGTCCAGGCGCGATCGAGGTCGGCCGGGTAGAACATCATCACGCCGGGGCAGTCCTGGATCAGCATCCGGTGACCGTGCCGGGCGGCGATCTCACGCTGGCCGGCCGTGAGCCGGGCTTGGACGGCCGCCATGTTGCGGAAGAACGCGCCATCGTCCCGCTCGACGTAGGAGATGGTGGCCAGCGCGGCCGCCACGCCCAGCGGATAGCCGTTGAACGTTCCCGCCCCGACCACCTTGCGGTCCGAGCACTGATCCATGATCTCGGCCTTGCCGCACACGACCGAGATCGGCGTCCCGCCGGCGACGCCCTTGCCGAGCGTGGTGAGGTCCGGCGTCACGCCCAGCAGTCCCTGGGCGCCGTTGAGTCCCACACGGAAGCCGGTGATGATCTCGTCGAAGCACAGCACGATGCCGTACCGGTCGCACAGCTCGCGCACTCGCTCGAGATAGCCCGGCTTCGGGTAGCAGGAGCCACCGTTCGCGTTGATCGCCTCCATGATGATCAGCGCGACCTGATCTCCGTACTGCTCGAGCGTCCGCTCGAGAACCTCGATGTCATTCCAGGGGATCTTGAGTGACTGCTTGCGCGACTCGGGATCGAGCCCCTTCGAGGTGAACAGGTCGTCCTCGCGATAGAGCGCGTACGGGGGGCCATCGGGATGCGGGTCGACGCCGCCGCCGTAGGCGTTGTCCACCCAACCGTGGTAGTGACCGTCGAAGCGGATGAAGAGGTTCCGCTTCGTGTATGCGCGCGAGAGCCGGATTACGAGCTGGACGGCCTCGGTGCCCGATAGCAGATAGCGGACCTTCTCCGCGCTGGGGATGTGCTGGATGATCTTCTCGGCGAGCGCGATCTCGCCAGGATTCCGCCGCGCGGCGTCCAGGTAGGGCAGGCGGTCAAGCTGTGCGTGGACCGCGTCGAGCACGGCCCGGTTGCCGTAGCCCATGGTGCCGGCACCCAGGCCGCACATGTAGTCGAGGTATTCGTTGCCGTCGGCGTCCCACAGATGTGCGCCCTCGCCGCGGTCGATCCAGATCGGGCCGAACAGCTCGTACCCGGGCAGGTTGCTGTGGGGCCCAGGCATGACCTCGAGCGCGCGACTGGCAAGTCGCCCAGAGGTGGACATCGAACGGCTCGCAACTGTCATCGCGCCTCTCCCTCCACATGAGGTGGGCGGCCAGCTGGCCGTCCAGCATGATTGGTCGACCGGTACACATGATACCCGCGGGCCTGGACTCCGGCTGTCGCGTGGTCGGTCTCCGACATCCGCCGGGCCGGCGTCATGTCGCCTGCGCTCGGGTCGTCTGTCTCGTCGCCGGGGTCGCTCGCCGTGACTTGAGGGCGAGCGCACGGACGGCAGCTTCCACGATCGCGTGGCGCGTCAGCCCGATGTGCTCGAGCAGCTCGGCGTACGGTCCGGATGTCGCGAACGTGTCGGCGATCCCGACGCGCTCCACGGGCACGGGGCAGGTTGTCGCGATGGCCTCGAGCACGGCTCCGCCCAGCCCGCCGACCACGCTGTGCTCCTCGGCCGTCACGATTGCCCCGGTGTCCCGTGCCGCCGCCTCGACCGCGGCCGCGTCGAGCGGCTTGATCGTGTGGATCTCGATGACCCTCGCGTCGATCCCGCGGCCGGCCAGAACATCCGCGGCGTCGAGGGTCCGGCTCAGCATGATGCCGGTACCGATCAGGGTCACGTCCGCCCCCTGACGGTGCACGATGGCCTTCCCGATTGTCGGCGCGTACCGCTCATCGAACAGCACCGGGACCTCGTTCCGGTTGAGTCGCATGTACACGGCCCCGGGCCAGTCGGCGATCTGCGGCAGCAGCCTGGCGACTGCGATCGGGTCAGCGGGCGAGACCACCGTCATGTTCGGCAAGGCGCGCAGGATCGCGATGTCCGTGATCGCATGATGGGTCGGGCCGTCGAACGAGTCCGAGACGCCGGCGTAGGCGCCCACGAGCTTGACATTCGCACCGCCATAGCAGCAGTGGGTCCGGACGGCCTCGAGGGCTCGGGTCGCGAACAGGAAGGCAAACGTGTTGGCGAACGGGACCATGCCCGCATACGCGACACCTGCTGCCACGTCGACCAGCGACTGCTCGGCTATGCCGACGTTGAGGAACCGGTCCGGGTACGCGTCCGCAAACATGAAGCTGAAGTCGGAGTTCGACACATCGGCTGACAGGACCACGATGTCGCGCCGCGCGGCGCCGAGCTCGACCAGGGCTGCTCCGTATGCCTGTCGCATCGGGCTGAGGGTGGTCATGCGGCGATCCCCCGGCGCAGCTCGGCGAGCGCCAGCTCGTACTGCACCTGGTCGGGGATGCCGCCGTGCCAGCGATGGTCGTACTCCATGAAGCTGACGCCCTTGCCCTTCGTCGTGCGGGCGATGATCACGGACGGCCTGGCGTGGATCTCGTCGGACCGGTCGAGCGCGTCGAGAACCTCGCGCACGTTGTGGCCGTGGACCTCCTGGACGTGCCAGCCGAACGCCCGCCACTTGTCGCACAGCGGCTCCGTCGGCATGACGTCAGCCGTCGCTCCGGTCTGCTGGATCCCGTTCGCGTCGACGATCGCCGTCAGATTGCCGAGGCGGTACTTCGCCGCCGCCATCAAGCCCTCCCACACGATGCCCGCATCGAGCTCGCCGTCGCCGAGCAGCACGTACACGCGAGCACGTGCCGATCGAGCTGACGGCGCCGTCGCTGCCGACGGCTTGTCGTCGTTGCGGGACAGGGCCCACGCGATGCCCGTCCCGACCGCGATCCCATGACCGAGCGGGCCCGCGACCATCTCCACCCCAGGCAGCTTGCGATCGGGATGACCTTCGAGCCGGGTGGGGAAGTGCCGGAACGTGGCTAGCTCCTGCGCCTCGATGAACCCTCGGCGGGCGAGCGTCGCGTAGAGCAGCGGCGCGATGTGGCCCTTGGACAGCAAGAAGCGATCCCGATCCGGCCACCAGGGGCGCGAGGGATCCAGTCGCAGGTGATGGAAGAACAGCGAGGCGACGATCTCGGCGGCCGAGAAGCTGCCGCCGAGATGACCGGTGCCCGCCTGATGCACCAGCTCGAGCACATCGATCCGCAGCTTCTGGGCGGTGGTGGCGATCTCGGCCGCCAGCTCGTCCGTGTGCTGATGCATGACCGTCTCACCCATTCCGAGAGCCCCGTCGTTCGTCGGTTGGTCCACCGGTGCACCAGTTTACCGCGTGCGGCCTCGCGGTCAAGGTTATGCAACGGCCTGTCAGGAGGCCGCTGTCGGGGTTCTGCCGGCGATCAAGGGCCGGAGGTAGTCCACTGCCTGCTGCGCCGCTTCGTCGGCGGACGGGTAGGGCAGGATCTCGACGGCCGCCCAGTCGTCGTAGCCGATGCTCTCCAGCGCCTCAAGGATGGCGCGGAAGTCGGTATGGCCCTGACCCGGGGCCCAGCGGTTGCTGTCGGCGAGGTGGACGTAACCGACGTGTGAGCCGGCCGCCTTGAGACTGCCGGCGATCGAGGCATCCTCGATGTTCATGTGGAACACGTCGGGCATCAGCTTGACGTTGGCCATGCCCAGCCGCGATACGACGTCGACCCCCTCAGGCCAGACACTGTTGATGTAGTTGATCTCGTAGCGATTGACCGGCTCGAGGACGATCGTGATCTCGGACGCCGAGGCGTGGCGGGCGCACTCGCTGATTGCCTCGAAGAATCGCGCCTCCGCCACGTCGCGCTCCTCGCCTTCGGCGATGAAGCCGCGCACACGACCGACGTTGAGGCGTGTCGCACCGAGGGCAGCCGCCGTGTCGATCAGGCCTTTCAGCGTCCCGATCGCACGCCTGCGGATCGCCGGATCCGGGTTTGTCAGCCAGACGCGGCCCTCGGCGAACACCCGTCCCGTGGAGACCGTCGGGATGGCGAGGCCGTACTGCTGCATCAGTGAACAGATCTGCGGCACATCGATGTCGGTGGCCGTGGCGAGTGCCAGCTCGACGCCGTCATAACCCCATGGGCTGCCTTGGCGATGCTCGTCTCGAGTCGATCGCGGAGGACGACGAACGCGGAAGGTTGAGCGTCGAGCGGAGCGATCGCCAACGCAAGCTTCACGATCCCACCTCTAGCTGCGCCGCGCCGGGACGGCTGTCGGTGTTGGCTTGCAGGATCCGGCGAACCTGCTCGAGAGCCAGGTACGGGCTCGCGAGGACCGGGATGGCTGGCGGATCGGCCAGGTCCCGCAGAACACGAGCAGTCGAAGCCTGGGCGAGCACGACGACATCGGCGCCAACGGCCGCCTGGTGGATCCCCCGCGCGACGAGCTGATCGTGTTCCTCGCCATCCCCCGTCAGCAATGCCGCGAGGGCGCCCTCCACCAGGAGCACCGACAGGTCGACGTCACGGCCAGCGGCCGCCGCTTCGGCGGCCAGCAGGTCCGTGACGGCTCGAGTGTGGTGGGATTAGTGGCGACGATCGCGATACGATGGCCCGATGTTACCGCCTCGTGGGCCATTGCCTCGTCGATCTTGACGATCGGAACGCGAAACCGCGGTCGAACGTCGTCGACCGAAAGCGAGATGGTCGAGCACGTGACCAGCACTACGGCGGCGTCGACCGCTTCCGCCGCCGCGATATGGCCGGCCAGCCGATCGACGTCTCCTGGACCGGACCCGTGGGTTCGAACGTGGTCCAGCAGGGGCTCGTCCAGCACGTGGAGAGGACGTACCCCCGGCAGCAGGTCGGCCGTCAGTCGGGCAAACTCCCCCACGAGCGGCGGTACCGTATGTACGAGCACGAGCACGGGGCTGCCCGCCGGGCGTTCCACGACGTTGGCGTCCTCCCTGGCTCGAAGTACCTGGGCGGCCACTGGTTGACCGGTCCTCCAGGCGGTATGATACGCCGCAACGGAAGGGTTTGACCTTCCGATGTCGCCCGTTCGATCAGACAGACGCAAGGTCGCCGGGTTCTCGGGACCAGTGGGAGGCAGCGCACGGTGACTGGCAGCGCACAGAGCTCGGCAGCTGGAACGAATGACGTCGATCGCATCCGGAGCGTGCTGATCGAGGCCGAGCGATCACGGATCCCGGTCGGGCCGGTGTCGGACCTGGTGGCCGGTGGGTTGAGCCTCGACCTTGCCCACGGCGTGTGCGAGAAGACCATCGGCGAGCGGGTCGCGGCGGGCGAGCGGATGGCGGGCTTCAAGGTCGGGTTCACGAACATCCCGGTCCGGGAGAAGATGGGTCTCCCTGACTCCACCTACGGCTACCTGCTCGACTCGATGGTCAAGCCCAGCGGCACGGCGTTCTCGATGGACGAGTTCGTCGCCCCCAAGATCGAAACCGAGATCTGCTTCCGGCTGCGGGATGGGCTGTCAGGTCCCGGCCTCAGCGTTGATGACGTGCTCGCGGCCACCGACGCCGTGTGCAGCTCGTTCGAGATCTGCGACGCCCGGATCCGGGACTGGAAGTGCCCCTATCCGGACTTCTTCGCCGACAATGGGTTCTCGGCCCGGATCGTGCTCTCGGGCGCCTGGCGGCCGCTGGCCGAGGTCGATCTGCTGGCCGAGCCCGTCGTGCTCTCCCAGGACGGCAGGCAGATCGCCGAAGGTCGCGGCGAGAACGCCCTCGGCCACCCTGCCCGGGCCGTCGCGTGGCTGGCCGAGAAGCTGTCGGCCCGCGGCCGGTCGCTCGAGCCCGGCATGCTGGTCATGACCGGGACCCTGACGCCGATCCTGCCCATCGAGCGTGGCTCGTCCTATGTGGGCGCCTTCCGGGCGCTTGGGCAGGTGGAAGCATCGTTCGCGTAGCCGGGTGCGCCGGGACAGGGAGACTGTGCGCGACAGGGAGACTGTGATGGAAGACCGGGCGCTCCTCCTCGAGATGTTCCGTCGCATGACGAGGATCCGTCAGTTCGAGCTCGCGGCGACGAACCTGTTCAAGCGGGGGCAGCTCAAGGGGACGGTTCACACGTACATCGGGATGGAGGCCTCGGGCGTGGGGGTGTGCCTCGCGCTGGGTCCCGATGACCTGATCGCCGGGACCCACCGCAGCCACGGCCACAACATCGCGAAAGGGGCGGACGTGTCCCGCATGATGGCCGAGCTGCTGGGCAAGGAGACCGGCTACTGCAAGGGCCGAGGCGGGTCGATGCACATCGCGGCGTTCGAGACGGGCAGCCTCGGCGCCCTGGCCGTGGTCGCATCCGGGATCCCGCTCGCGGTCGGTGCCGGGCTCGCGTTCCAGATGCGCGGCGAGGATCGGGTGGCGGTCCCGTTCACGGGCGACGCCGGGTCCAACACGGGCAACTGGCACGAGGGGATGAACCTGGCGGCGGTCTGGCGGCTGCCGGTCGTGTTCGTCCTCGAGAACAACCACTACGGCGTGTCCACCAACATCGAGGACGTCACCGGCGTGACGGACCTGTCGGTCCGCGCGGCTGGCTATGGGGTGCCGGGCGTCCGGGTCGACGGCTTCGATGTCATCGCCGTCTACGAGGCAGCGCGGGCGGCGGTCGCGCGCGCAAGATCCGGTGAGGGCCCGACGCTCCTGGTCACCGAGAGCTACCGATTCGACGGTCACTATGCCGGCGAGCCCGAGGTCTACCGCGACCGGGCCGAGGTCGAGCGCTGGAGGGCGAACGACCCGATCGTACGGTTCCGCCACTACCTCGAGTCGGAGGCCGGCGTCGCACCGGGCGAGCTCGATGGCATCGTGTCCGAGGTCGATGGCGATATCGAGGCTGCGATCGCCTTCGCGAAGTCGGGCCCGGAGCCCGACCCGGCCACCGCCATGGACTACATCTACGCGTAGCGTGAGGAGCGATCGATGACGGCGCCTGCCCGCGACGCGGTGTCCCTTGGGTCCGCCGCCCCCAGGATGTCGCCCACCCTGATCCGCCAGGTCCCTGACGGCATCCCGGCCACCGAGATGTCGTACCAGGAGGCCATCCGCGAGGCGCTGCGCGAGGAGATGGTCCGCGACGAGCGCGTGTTCCTGCTCGGCGAGGACATCGGCAAGCACGGCGGCGCGTTCGGCGTGACCCGCACCCTGTTCGACCAGTTCGGTCCGGAGCGGGTCCGCAACACGCCGATCTCGGAGAACACGATCGTCGGCACGGCGACCGGCGCGGCCCTGGTCGGCATGCGCCCCGTGGCCGAGATCATGTTCGTCGACTTCAGTGGCCTCGCGATGGACCAGATCGCGACCCAGGCCGCGAAGCTCCGGTTCATGACCGGCGGCCAGTGCACCGTGCCGTGGGTGCTGCGGATGCCCCAGGGAGGCGGGGCCGGCAAAAGCACCGCCGCGCAGCACTCCCAGAGCCTGGAGGTCTGGTTCGCCCACATCCCGGGCCTGAAGGTCGTGCTCCCGTCCACGCCCTACGACGCGAAGGGCCTGATGAAGGCGGCGATCCGGGATGACAACCCGGTCGTGTTCCTCGAGCACAAGCTGCTGTACTCGTTCCGCGGTCTGGTGCCCCAGGAGGACTACGTGGTTCCCCTCAGCCAATGCGATGTCAAGCGAGTCGGTCGGGACGTCACCGTCATCACATCCGGCTACATGGTCTGGCACGCGATGCTCGCGGCACAGATGCTCGAGCCCGAAGGGATCGATGTCGAGGTCGTCGACGTGCGGACGATCTCCCCACTGGACGAGGAGACTATCGGCGCATCCGCCCGCAAGACGGGCCGGGTCGTGGTCGTCGCGGAAGCCGTCCGCCAGTACGGCCCCGCCAACGAATGGGCGATGGTGGCGATCGAGCGGGCCGGGGCGCTCAGCGCCCCGGTCGTCCGCGTGGCGGGACGCAACTCACCCGTCCCGTTTGCCAATAGTCTCGAGAAGGGCGTCTGGCCGGACACCCAGGATGTGGTGGCCGCCATTCGCCAGGTCGTCGCCGGCTAGTCCGGCCATCCCGATCCAGGAGGCGCAGATGGCAGTCGAGGTCTTCGTGGCCAAGATGACCGACTTCATGGAGGAAGGGGTCATCCAGTCATGGCTCGTCCAGGAGGGTGACCACGTGGAAGAGGGCCAACCGCTGCTCGAGCTCGAGACCGACAAAGCGCTGGCCGAGCTTCCTTCACCCGCGACGGGCTACCTCAAGGGCATCCGGCAGGGGGCTGCGTCGGGCGTGACCATCCCGGTCGGTGAGACGATCGCCTACATCGTCGACTCGCCCGACGAGACGGTCGAGGAGCTGCCGCCGCTGTGATCATGCTCGACGGGCCACGCTTGGTCGGGATCCCAGGCGGATGCCGTCCGCAGACGCTGCCCAATTCGTGGGCAGACACCGTCAGGGTCAACAGAGGTCAGATGGTGGCCTGATCGGCCTGACTCGAAAAGGTCAGGTGCGGTCCCGGCGCAGGCTCTGCTCGGTTGGTGGGCTGCGGTCGAGCGGGACGCCAGCGAGGAGGCAATCTCATGGACATGCCGGCGCTGAGGATCCTGTCGCATGACGACCTGGAGCGGATCTACGAGGCGGCCCTCCGGGTGCTCGGCGAGGTTGGCCTGCTGATCGAGCTGCCGGCAGCCCTGGACACGCTCGAAGCCGCGGGCGCGACGGTCGACCGCCAGACTGCTCGCGTGTACTACCCACGGGAGCTCGTCGAGCGTGCGGTGGCGAAGATCCCACGAGTCCTGACCTATCACGGGCGCACCCCCGAGTACGACGTGACCCTGTCGCTCGATGGGGAAGTCTATGCGCGCACGGCCGGCGGCTGCACCGGGTATCTCGATGTCGACACCGGTACCTACCGCGAGGCGTTGATTGCCGACTGGCGCCAGTGGTGCACGTTGATCGACGCGCTGCCCACCATGATGCTCGCGAACATGAACGCCGCCCGCGACGTGCCGGGGCACACGGGGGACGTGCACAGCTTCCGGGTCATGCTGGAGAGCCAGCGCAAGTGCTCGGTCCATGGGGCGTCGAGCGCCGACAACTTCCAGGCGCAGATCGAGATGATGCTCGCGCTGCGGGGCAGCCGGGGGGCACTCGCGGCACGCCCGCCGATCCATCACATGGTGGCCCCGATCAACCCGCTGTACCACGATGCGGACAACGCCGCCCAGATCATGCTGGCCGTCGAATACGGCATCCCGCTCGACATTGCGGTCATGTCGATCGTTGGGGTGACGTCCCCCCTCACCCTGGCCGGTTCGCTGGTGCAGAACCTGGCCGAGGAGCTAGGCACCATTGCGCTGATCGAATCCGCGCGACCCGGGCACCCGGTCGCGTTCTTCATCGATCCGGTGGTCGGCAACATGCGCACCGCCGAGGCGATGTGCGGGGCACCGGAGTCGGCGCTCGTCATCGGCGCGATCTGTCAGCTCGGGACCGAGCTGTTCAGCGTGCCGACATCGGCGATCGGCTTCGACACCGACGGCTTCACGAGTGCCCAGACGATGTACCAGAAGGCTCAGAACATGATCTTCCAGGTGATGGCCGGAGGAAAGCTCATCGTCGGCGCTGGCTGCATCGAGAGCATCATGACCCTGAGCCCGTGGCAGCTGGTGATCGACGACGAGCTGGTCAAGATCGCGCGCCGATACCAGCAGGGGATCACGGTCGATGAGCCGTCGCTGGCGGTCGACGTCATCAAGCGTGTCGGTCCGCGCGGCGACTACCTCTCGGACGAGCACACGCTCGACGCCCTCCATGGGGGCGCCTTCCTCGATCTCGAGCTCGCCGAGCGGGAGAGCCGCCGTCCGGTGTGGGAGGCGGGCGGGCGCAAGACGCTGGAGTCGCGGGCGCGCGACAGGGCGCTCGCGATCCTCGCGTCGCACGAGGTGCCGCCGCTTCCCGACGACGTCCTGCGCGAGCTGGCGCACATCCAGCGCGATGCAGATGACCGACGCATCACGGCGGCCGCGACACCAGCCTGAGCCGACCATGCACGAGCATTAACAGGAGCGAACGACGGTGGCGGATCTTGCAGCGCTGACGGCGGCGATCGAGGCCGGCGACCGGGCGAGCGCGGTGCAGCTTACGGGTGAGGCGATCGAGGCTGGGCTCGACCCCCAGGCGATTCTGGACTCGATGACGACCGCCATGGATGTGATCGGCGGTAAGTTCCAGCGCGCTGAGATCTACGTGCCCGAGATGCTGATCAGCGCCCGGGCCATGAAGGAGGCGATGGCGATCCTCGAGCCAGTGCTCGTCGGCGCCGGGATACGGGCCGAGACTCGCGCCGTGGTCGGCACCATCCAAGGCGACCTCCACGACATCGGCAAGAACCTGGTGGCGATGATGTGGAAGGGCGCCAGCATCGAGGTCATCGACCTCGGCACGAACGTCAGCCCCGAGCAGTTCGTCGCGGCGGTCCGCGAGCACGATGCCCGGCTGGTTGGCGTGAGTGCGCTGCTGACGACCACGATGGTCAACATGCGCGAGGTGGTGACCGCGGTCCGGGCGGCCGGCGCGGGCGATGTGAAGGTTGTCGTTGGCGGCGCGCCCGTTACGCAGGAGTTCGCCGACCAGATCGGCGCCGACGGCTATGCGCCTGATGCAGGCTCGGCGGTGGAGGTCGCGAGGCAGGCGCTGGGCGTGGACCGCCACTAGGCGCGCTGCTCTGGCGCCTATTCGGCGTTCTGCATCATGCGTACCGCAACTTGGTCGGCCGGTGGTCCAGGGTCGATCCCGGGGGCCAGCTGAGAGGAACAGCCCCCACTTCGTCTGCTCCTACACGGCGAGCATGCGCCGAGCAGGCGCCCGGGCGTTGGCCTGCGCGCCCGTGCGTGCCGACGGTTCAACGGTCGGGGTGCTCGCCATCGGTTCCGTCGCGACGGACGCCGTTGCTCAGCTGTCGGGGCAGTTCGGCGCGCTCGCAGACTTCGGCAATCTCGCCGGAGCCCTGCTCGGCCATCGCGTGGGCCATATCCGCCCACTCCGGTTGATGTCAGCTGATGGCTCCGATCACCGGTCGCGCCGCAGGATCCCGATCAACGCTCAGCGGCGAACGCAGGGGACGGAAAGGAGATCTGGCGCGCCGGCCCCGCTCGCGTCCTGACTCCAGGCGACGGGGCGAGGAAGTACGCTCATGCGACAGAGGGGCACCTCGGTCCGCCCATTGGATGGACCGGGGTCTGCTCTACGTCGTCCCACCAGGAGCTCGCCATGACATCGTCGACAAGGTCATTCGCCGTGAACGGAGCGCCCGAGCAGCCGATGCTCGGCGCCGAATATCGGCCCGGACAGTGCAACATCGGGCCAGCCGAGATCGCCCGCCGCCGGCGGGCTGGCCACGTCGGGCTCGTCGCCACGGTCATCGTGGTGGTCGTCCCGGTCGCCGTCGGTGCGCCGCCGTGGGTCCGGTTCGCCGCCGCCCTCCCGGCGGCTGGCGCGGCCTCCGGGTACCTGCAAGCGCGGCTCCGGTTCTGCGCCGGGTTCGGGTCCCGAGGCGTGTTCAACTTCGGACCGCTGGGCGAGGTGCAGCCGGTCGGCGACCCCGACGCCCGCCGGCGGGACCGCACCCGGTCCCTGCAGATCGGGCTGGCAAGCCTGCTCCTCGGGCTCGCGGCAGGCGCCGCGGCGGTGGCCTTGCCGCTGTGACGAACGCTGGCTGACGGTCTCCACCGCGGGCTGTCGTCGCTCGCCGCCGTGGGCCGTGAGGCGTCGTGCCGTGGGCACGTGGGCCGTGGGCCGTGGGCCGTGGGCGTGGGCCGCGGGCCCGCGGGGTTCACGCCGGCCGCGCCCATCGCCGCTGAGTCGCTGCTCAGGTGGGGGAGGTCAGGATGGGCGGACCCCAGCCTCGAGCGGCTTGTGGCCGGCCAGCCAGGCGAGCTCGCGGTCGATCGTCGAGTCGTCGCCGAGGTGACCGGCTCCCTCCTCGACCCAGGAGATCGCTCCCGGGATGTGGGCGGCCAGCCAGTCGCCGTGCGCCGCCGGGACGAGCACATCGGTGCGGCCGTAGGTCAGCAGGACCGGGACCCGAATGTCCTCCACTTCGAAGCCCCACGCCTTCGTGAACGCGAGATCGTCGTCGATCCAGCCGCCCGCCCCCGGCGCCAGACCGTTGACGAGCTGGGCGCGGATCCGATCGTAGTGATTGGCCTGCTGCGCCAGATCCGCCTCGGAGAGGTGGTAGTCGTCGCCCATCCAATCCTGTTGCCCGGCGGTCAGCCGCTCCAGCGCGATCCTGCGCAGCCCGTCGCACATGGTTCGGGCTGCGTCTTCCCCCCGTAGCGCGGCTTCGAACTCGATCACGTTGCCCTCGGTCTGCCCGGCGAGCCAGTCGAGCCCGTCCGCGCCGAATGGGGCGATCGAAACCGCGGCGTGGCATCGGATGACGCGATCAGGGATGAGGGCGGCACATGCGAGCGTATGCGGCCCGCCGCCCGACCCACCACTGACGACGAAGCGGTCGATCCCCAGCTCATCGGCGATCCTGAGCACGTCGGGCACGATGTCGGCGACCCGACGGCCGGGCAGGCGTGTCGACTCACCGTACCCTGGTCGGTCGGGCGTGAGCCGGCGGAGGCCATAGCGCCGGTAGATGGTCGGGTCCTTCCAGAAGCTGATTCGGCCGCCGGGTGTGCCGTGGAACGCGAACCATGGCAGGCCATCGGGGTCTCCCCACTCGGCTACGGCGAGGATCCGGTCCCCGGGCACGCGGAACCGGTGCTCGATGCGGTCCGGTAGGCCCTCGTTGCTCGACATGCTGATCGCTCCAGGCTCGGTCGGCAGGCACGCGTCGCGCCCGGGCGCGTGCCATGCTCATCCTACGTTCGATCCGTACGGATCGGCGATCGATCTCGGCGCACGCGAGTCGCCCGTCGGCTCGCCGCGCCGCGCCTCCCCGGTTGCCCCGGTTCCGGTTCGTCCTCGTGTCTTGCACCGCCCGACCGCCGCGCCCGATGAGGCGACGGCCACCGGCTGCTGCGGTAGATTCCGCCAAGCCATGGACGCTACCCCGGACGCCGCGCTGTCCACGTCCGACCTTGTGACGGGCGCTCTCCGTCGACGCAACGATCGCCTGCTGGTGGCCGGGATCCTCGGCTACGGGGTGCTCGTCGTCGTGCTCATGATCGTGGCCGGGGTGGCGATCACCCCCGATGTCATGGCTGTGGCCTTCGGTCTCGTGGCGGTCCTCCTGGGTCGCGGACGCCTGTTCCTCCGCGACTGGCTGCCGTTCATCGCGCTGCTGCTCGCCTACGAGCTGATGCGCGGGATCGCGGACGACGCTGGTCTCCCCCTCCACGCGTCGGACCTCGCGCTCGCCGACCGGACGCTGGCGTTCGGGCTGCTACCGACGCAGCTGCTCCAAGACGCCCTGCGGCCGTCGGCCGGGGTGGATCGGATCGCGATCCTGGCGACGATCGTGTACATGCTCCACTTCGTGCTGCCGCTGGCCACGGGATTCGCGCTCTGGCTGCGGCGGCGCGCCCAGTACTACGACTTCGTCGCGGCCCTGATCCTGCTGAGCATCGCCGGGTTCACGACGTATCTCCTGATGCCTGCGGCGCCTCCCTGGTACGTCGCGTCGCACGGGTTGCTGAACGGTCCCGACGGATACCCCACGATCTACTATCTCAAGCCCGGAGCCTTCGAGACGCTGGCGACCGCACTTGGCTTCGACGGCCGCTACGCCTATTCGATCGCATTCGGGAGCGTCAATCCGAATGCGGTCGCCGCCTTCCCGTCGCTCCACGTGGCCTATCCGTTCCTGACCTTCCTGATGCTGCGGCGATCCTTCGGGCGCATCGGCTGGCTTGCGGTCGGCTACACGGCGCTGGTCGGTTTCTCGGTGCTCTACACCGGTGACCACTGGCTGATCGACTGCATCGCTGGCATCGCCTACGCGTACGTTGCCTATTACGCCGTGGTCCACGCGCCGCGACGGCTGCGCTCCTGGCGGCCCCGGCCGCTGTCCAGCGTGCCATCATCGGGCTGAAGGCGACCTGATCCGGGCAACCAGCATCGGCCGCACCTACCCCGGACGCGACGGCGACGTCCTGGCCGGAAACTACCCTGTCTGATCCGCCCGGCGCCACCAGGTGACGGTTGCGGCGAAGCCGCCGATGACCACGATCGCCACCGCGACCAGTCCGGGCAGCCCCACCGAGCCCGCCTGATCGCCACCCGCGCCCGCCACGAGCGCCGGTACAGACCACGGGAACAAGGCTCCCCAGCCGAGCACGGCAAGGATCTGCGCCGCGGCGATCGTTGCCACGGCCCAGCCGAGAGCCGGGATGTAGCCGCGCCCGATGGTCGCGAACAGCGCGGTCACCGTCTGGAGGCCGATCGTCAGCACGGCGGCGGCTGCGGTCCCGGCCAGCGTGCCCATCGCCTCGGTGGCGGACCAGGCGGGCAGATCGACTGCCGCGCCCACCGCCAGCCCCAGGATCAGGACCCATGCGGAGATGACCGCGCACCACCCGGCGACCACCAGCAGCTTGGCGGTGACGATCGCGCTCCGCGACGTCGGCGAGGCAAGCAGGCCCCGGATCGTCCGGTCGGCGAACTCCCGGCCGAACACCCACGCGGTCAGGAACGCGAACAGGATGGCGCCGCCCACCGCGACCGCCTGCGACAGCATGCCGAGGAACGACGGCCAGTCGGCCGTGCCGCCGGCGAGCTGCGCCTTCTGGCCCAGGAGCCCCAGCTGCCGGGCACGATCCGGATCCTTGAGGATGATCATGAACAGGCCGCTCACAAGGGGGGCGATTGTGAACCCGATGGCGACGGCCAAGGGCACCCTCGACCGCCGGCTCTTGAGGAGCTCGGTCTCGATCGCCGCTCGGAGGCCGTTCACGCGGCGCCCTCGCCAACGCCGGTCAGGCGCATGAAATGGTCCTCCAGGGTCTCGCGGGCCAGGGCCAGGTGCGTGGGTGCCGCCCCCGCCGCGACGAGCAGCCGGGCGATCTCGTCGGGGGCGTCGAGCGCCCCGAGCTCCCGCAGCTCGAGCAGCGGCGCCGCGGCGTCCTGCCGGCGAAGCGGCCGGTAGCCGGCGTCACGCAGCGTCCGCTCCGCCAGGTCGAGCTCGCGGGCGCCGACCTCCAGGCGCCGATCGCGATGGCGCTCGAGCGCGACGCTGTCCAGCTCCTCGATCAGGCGACCGCGATGCACGATGCCGATCCGCGTCGCGAGCAGATCGACCTCGGCCAGGATGTGGCTCGACATGAACACCGTGACACCACGCTCCCTCGCGAGCCCGCGCAGCAGCTCGCGGATCTCGACGACACCCGCCGGATCGAGGCCGTTGGCGGGTTCGTCGAGGAGCAGGAGGTCGGGCTCGTGGAGCAGGGCGCGCGCGATCGCGAGCCGCTGGAGGTTACCCAGGGACAGGGTTCGCGTGCGTCGATCTGCATATGCCAGGAGGCCGAGCTCGCCGAGCATGCGCTCGACGGTAACCGCGGTCGCGGACGCCGTGAAGCCTGCGCGAGACGTCCAGGTCCTCGCGGACGGTGAGCTCCGGATAGGCCGTCGCCGTCTCGACCAGGTGGCCCACCCGGCGCCACAGCTCAGCGGCGTCCGCCCGGACCCGCTGGCCGAGCACCTCCGCCCGCCCGGCCGTCGGCGCGATCATGCCGAGCAGCATCCGGATGGTGGTCGACTTGCCCGCGCCGTTCAGCCCGAGGAACGCGTAGATCTCTCCGGCGGCCACGCGGAGGTCGACGCGGTCGACCGCGAGGACCCCGCCGCGGTACTGCTTGGAGAGCCCCGTGGTACGGATGACGAGCTCGCTCACGTCTCGATCTCCCCTGTGTAGCCCAGGCCCCGGAGGACGAACTCGTCGAGCGCGGCCAGCGCCGGGGACGCGTCCTCCGGCGCCGGCCACGACGTCGTGGAGGCGCGAGTAGCTGCCCAGGACGAAGGCCGCCGCCCAGCCGGCGTCCTGGGCCCTGAACGACCCGTCCGCGACCCCGTCGGCCACGATCCGCTCGAGGGCGGGGGCGAGGCGTCCGATGATCGCCTCGGCCATCCGGTCGTGCACGGCCCGATTCTCGGGGCGGTGGAAGATCTCGATCAGGTCCAGCTCGTGCGGTGAGCGGCCAACCTCCGCCATGGCGGCGCCGAGGCTGAGCACCCGGGCGACGGCATCGAGCCCGGCCGCCACGGCCGCCGCCTCCACCGCGTCGCCCACCTGGTCCACCATCCGTGCCGCGACCGCGTCCACGATCTGGTCCTTCGAGTCGAAGTAGAGGTAGAAGGTGCCCTTGGCCACGCCAGGCTGCGCGCACGATGTCATCGACCGATGTGCCGGCGACCCCGTGCTCCATGAACGAAGCCAAAGCCGCCTCGACGAGGTCGGCGCGGCGGTCCGCGGACCGAGCTCCGCCGGCGAGAGGCGGATCGGATGGCCATCCGGCAGGCAAGGCTCCCTTGAAATGACTGACGGTCAGTCAGTGTAGCACTGCGATCGCCTCAGGCGACGGCAGCGCCGGGCGGCTCGGACGTGGTGCCGCCGTCACGACATCGGCCGGTCCCTGCCGAGCCGACCAGCTCGCACCGCGGCACGTAGAATCCGGCCACTGGGCGAAACTGCGACCGCCGGCGATCGACGGTCTCCGCTGGACGCTCGATCCGGCCGTCTTCCCGCGGCCGGACGTGTCATGTTGCGATGAAAGGGACCGGCCATGATCGACCCCGAGCTCCAGGCCGAGCAGGACGGCCTCAACTTCTACCCGGTGGCGTTCCTCCAGAACCTGATCGACAACGGCGAGGGCTGGCAGTCGGAGGGCGCGCTCAGCCAGGCCATCGTGAAGGCGCTCGAGGACGGGACCTGCGTGCTGGGCCCCGTGGCCCATCGCGACTACAACGGCCGCGTCGTGCCGGCGCGAGGCGACGTCGAGCCGGGGGCGAAGGGCAGCCTCGACTACGCCAACCGGCTGCGGGCCGAACGGGGCGAGCCCCTCCTGGCCGAGGCGCCGGACGGGACGGTTGCCGTCGCTCCCGACGATCCCGCCTAGCCCGGCCTCCTGCCGCGCGGAGGACAGACCGCGCCGGGCGTCGGCGACGCTTCGCCGAGGACTTCGCCAGGAAGCCGTGCACCTCGCCCCTGCCTGCACCGCACCCGGTCGGCAACGCGGTCGTTGACTGAGGATCCATCGGAGGGTAGGCTTTGGTTGACCCGTACACCAATCACAGAGAACCGAGATGCAGACTCCGGCGCTCAGACTGCTGTCACACGACGAACTGCAACGGATCTATGACGCGGCCGTGCGGGTGCTCGACGAGGTCGGCCTGTTGGTCGAGCTGCCAGCCGCCCTCGACACGCGTGGCCGTCGGCCGCGATGGTCGACCGCCAGACCTCTCGGGTGTACTACCCGCGGGAGCTCGTCGAGGGTGCGGTGGCGCAGATCCCTCGGGTCCTGACCTACCACGGGCGAACCCCGGAGTTCGACGTGACGCTTTCGCTCGAGGGCGACGTCTATGCCCGCACCGCGGGTGGCTGCACCGGCTACCTCGACGCCGACACCGGTGCCTACCGCGAGGCGTTGATTGCCGACTGGCGCCAGTGGTGCACGCTGATCGACGCGCTGCCCACCATGATGCTCGCGAACATGAACGCGGCGCGTGACGTGCCGGGGCACACGGGGGACGTGCACAGCTTCCGGGTCATGCTGGAGAGCCAGCGCAAATGCTCGGTCCATCGGGCGTCGAGCGCCGACAACTTCCAGGCGCAGATCGAGATGATGCTCGCGCTGCGGGCAGCCGGGAGGCGCTCGCGGCACGCCCGCCGATCCATCACATGGTGGCCCCGATCAACCCCCTGTACCACGATGCCGATAACGCCGCCCAGATCATGCTGGCCGTCGAATACGGCATCCCGCTCGACATTGCGGTCATGTCGATCGTCGGGTGACCTCCCCGCTCACCCTGGCCGGTTCGCTGGTGCAGAACCTGGCCGAGGAGCTGGGCACGATCGTGCTCATCGAGTCCGCGCGACCCAGGCACCCGGTCGCGTTCTTCATCGATCCGTGGTCGGCAACATGCGCACCGCCGAGGCGATGTGCGGGGCACCGGAGTCGGCGCTCGTCATCGGCGCGATCTGTCAGCTCGGGACCGAGCTGTTCGGCGTGCCGACATCGGCGATCGGCTTCGACACCGACGGCTTCACGAGTGCCCAGACGATGTACCAGAAGGCTCAGAACATGATCTTCCAGGTGATGGCCGAGGAAAGCTCATCGTCGGCGCCGGCTGCATCGAGAGCATCATGACCCTGAGCCCGTCGCAGCTGTGATCGACGACGAGCTGGTCAAGATCGCGCGCCGATACCAGCAGGGGATCACGGTCGACGAGCCGTCGCTGGCGGTCGACGTCATCGAGCGTGTCGCTCCGCGCGGCGACTACCTCTCGGACGAGCACACGCTCGAAGCCCTTCACGCGGGGGCCTTCCTGGATCTCGAGCTCGCCGAGCGGGAGAGCCGCCGTCCGGTGTCGGAGGCGGGCGGGCGCAGAACGCTGGAGTCGCGGGCGCGCGACAGGGCGCTCGCGATCCTCGCGTCGCACGAGGTGCCGCCGCTTCCTGACGACGTCCTGCGCGAGCTGGCGCACATCCAGCGTGAAGCCGACGAACGACGCATCACGGCGGCCGCGACACCGGCCTGAGCGGGCCATGCACGAGCATGAACAGGAGCGAACAGGGATGGCGGATCTTGCGGCGCTGACGGCGGCGATCGAGGCCGGCGACCGGGCGAGCGCGGTGCAGCTTACGAGGAGGCGATCGAGGCTGGGCTCGACCCCCAAGCAATTCTGGACTCGATGACGACCGCCATGGATGTGATCGGCGGCAAGTTCCAGCGCGCTGAGATCTACGTGCCCGAGATGCTGATCAGCGCCCGGGCGATGAAGGAGGCGATGGCGATCCTCGAGCCAGTGCTCGTCGGCGCCGGGATCCGGGCCGAGACTCGCGCCGTCGTCGGCACCATCCAGGGCGACCTCCACGACATCGGCAAGAACCTGGTCGCGATGATGTGGAAGGGCGCCAGCATCGATGTCATCGACCTCGGCACGAACGTCAACCCCGAGCAGTTCGTCACGGCGGTCCGCGAGCACGAGGCCCGCCTCGTCGGGGTGAGCGCCCTCCTCACCACGACGATGGTCAACATGCGCGACGTCGTCGTCGCCATCCGGGCAGCTGATCTGGGTGATGTCAAGATCATCATCGGTGGCGCGCCCGTTACGCAGGAGTTCGCCGACCAGATCGGCGCCGACGGCTATGCGCCTGATGCAGGCTCGGCGGTGGAGGTGGCGAAGCGGGTGCTCGGTCGGAGATCGCCTCGATCTGATCCGCCGCAATCGCGACAACGTCGGCTTCGCTGCCCCTCGTTGTCACCATCTGTGCAAGGACAGACCCAGACTCGGCGGGAGATCGCTTGCGATTGGCGTTCAGGCCCCGCCCACCAGCATGGGCTCCGGCGCCCTGACCGTGGTCGCAGGTGCAACCGGGCCGGTGGCCGCCGACGGTTCCCGGACCTTACCGTCCCGCATCCGGATGACCCGGTGGCAGGCCTCGGCGACCTCCGGGTCGTGGGTCACCAGCACGAATGTCTGGCCGTGCTCCGGTTGAACCGGTTGAGCGTCTCGAGGACCTCCGTGGACCGCTCGGAGTCGAGGTTGCCGGTCGGCTCGTCGGCAAGCACCAGCCTGGGCTTGTTGACCAACGCCCGGGCCAGGGCCACCCGCTGCTGCTCGCCACCCGACAGCTCCGAAGGCCGGTGGCGGGCGGGGGGGGTGAGGGGGTAAGGGACCAGGAAGTCCTGAAACAGAAACCCATCTCGCGAGCCCGGATCCGGGTGCGCTCACCCTCGCCCAGCGCGATCATGTCCCGTCCCTCGAACGAGAGCACAGGCCGCGGTCGCGGTCCCGATCGGGGCTGTGGAGCAGGCCCAGGATGTGCATCAGGGTGCTCTTGCCGGAGCCGGATGGGCCAATGATCGCAAGGTAGCTTGTGCAGGTCCTGATGCCGCGGGCGGCGGACTCGTTCGCGACGGTCACGACCAAGCGCCCAGGATCAACCCAAGGGCCGATGAAGCCGATCAGGCCGGCCCGAGGGCGTCCCACGGCCGATCCGCCATTGTGGTAGCGAACGACACGCCGCCGACGCGACGCTGATGACCCCGATCGACGGCACGGTCAAGGCGGTGGACGTCGAGGCTGGCTCGGATGCAACGTTCGGCACCGGGTGCCGCGTACCACTCGCAGGCAGCCGCTGCGGCCTCGGACGTGGCGGTGGGTGACACGATCGAGGTTACCGTGGCCGGTGGAACGCCCGGGTCCGCTCCAGGCTCGAGCGCCGCGCCGGATGCGTCGGGGCAGGCAGGCACCGCCGCCGATGCCGGGATCGTCGCGGACGACGTCACGATCGTGTCGCGGTAGTCCTCGTCATCTGCGGCCAGCGCTCGCGCCGGTTCGGCGTCAGGCCGCCGCCGCCGCGGCGGCCCGGTCGTGGAGCACGGCGAGCAGGTCGCCGGAATCGATGATGAGGTGATCCTCGTCTTCGACCTTGACCTCGGTGCCCGTGTACTTCGGGAACAGGACCCGGTCGCCAACCGCAACCTTGATCTGGTCGGTGTCGTCGCCGATCGCCACGATCTCGCCGCGCTGCGGCTTCTCCTTGGCGGTGTCGGGGACGTAGAGACCGGACGGCGTCACACTCTCCTCCGGCGTGACCCGGACGAGGACGCGGCTCCCGAGTGGCTGAACCTGGTCGAACATGGATCGGAACCTCCTGGACGGCGCTCGAAGTGCTCGAGCGCGAGCTGAACGAGTGGGTGCAGGGGTGCGGTCAGTGGACGCGCAGGCCGAGCGCCGCGTCGATCCGTGCCTGATCGAACCCCACGATCGGGCGACCGTCGATCTCGATCACGGGCACGCCCATCTGTCCGGTTCGCCGGACCAGGTCGCGGGCCGCCACGGCGTCGCGGCTGACGTCCACGTCACGGAACGTCACGCCCCGCCCGCGCAGGTACGTCTTGGCTCGATTGCACCACGGGCAGGTGGGCGTCGAAAACACGATGACACGATGGCGGGAGGAGCTCGATCCGGCGCCGGCACTGCCCTGAGACATGTGGGAGAACTCCGTGTCTGCACGATGACGGTGCCCGGCGGCGATGTGCCGACGCGGGCCACCGACTGTCCGCTCGGAGCCTACAATGACTTGCATACTTGCGCAAGTACACGAATAGAAGACGGGCCGATGCCCGAATCGCGGGCGCTCTGTCAGCGGTGGACGACGAGCGCGGCGCGCAACGCCGCCTGGTCGCCGGCGCCGATACCCAGCCCGTCCGCGAAGTAGGTCTCGATCGATCCGAACGTCGCCCGAACCTCATCCAACGAGGCCCGCAGGTAGCCGGCCCGGACGAAGGCGAACGGCTCGATCAGGCTCGGGTCGCCACCCGACTCGGCGAATGCCCCGAGCATGGACTCGATCGCCGCCAGCAACCTGGCGTTGCTCGACAGGTAGTCCTCGAGCACGTCGGTCTCGGACACGCCGAGCAGCAGGAGGAGGGCTGCCGCAGCCCAGCCGGTTCGGTCCTTGCCGGTCGTGCAGTGGAACAGGACGGGGGCGGTGGGATCGGCTGCGATCCCTGCGAACAGCACGTGGTAGGCGTGCCGCGCGCTGTCGAGGGTGACGAACTCGCGGTACTTGTCGGTGAACAGGGCCTCGGCCCGACCGTCGCCCAGGGTCCTCGAGGCCACGGCCGGATCTCGAAGCAGGGTCATCAGCCCGGCCGGCGACGTCTCGCGTGTCGCGTGCTCGAGCACGTCGGCCACGATGTAGCGCACGCCCTCGGGCAACCGGTCCGGGCGCGACTCGCGCTCATCACGGGTCCGGAGATCGTAGACGGTCCGGATCCCCAGCTGCTCGATCGCGGACATCGTGGCGGCGGGATCGCTCAGGTCGGCGGACCGAAACGCGAGGCCGTGCCGGACGCGGCCGCCACCGGGAACCGGGTGACCGCCGAGATCGCGGAGGTTCGTGATGCCCGACGCGGTGGGACCAGTCCCGGTCGCCGCGGACGGCGGCATCATGTCCGAACCGCGCCGCGTAGCGGCATGAGGTCCGCGGGCCGTTGAGCCGACGGACATGGCAGCGCGCCGGGTCCGGTTCGGACGCCGGCGCGCTGCACCTGGTGACGAGACGGACGGATGGTCACATCTCGTCTCGAGGGAGGGTCAGGCGTGAGCACCCTGGTGCTGCTCGGTAGCCACCGGCCGCGGGAACATGATCACGATGTTGAACCAGCCGAGGAACGCCCCGAGCAGGCCGGCCAGGATGGCCGGGACCGCGGTCAGCAACGGGATCAGATAGTTCACGTCGGCGGAGATTGAGAAACCACCGTAGGCCGCATACAGGCCCGTGAAGAAGGTGGCGAGGCCCATGGAGATGCCGTTGAAGAACGGCAGCCCGCCCTGGCCATCGGTCACCGGCAGGTACTTCATGGCGTAGATGACGGGGCAGAACGCGAGGAACAGGCCGATGAACCACGCGACGTCGCCCGTGCTGACGAGGCTGGCATCAGTCACCTTCGCGACCAGCATCGAGAACACGAGCACGATGGTGGCGCCGACGACACCCAGAATGTAGGCGGGGACCATGATCTTGAGGGCGGACGGCTTGGCGCCCAGCGCGAAGTACTCGGCCCACACGACGAACGCGGCCCAGAGGGGCAGGCTCCAGACATCCAGCCACAGCCCGAAGGGGAGGCTCACGACGACGGTGATCGCCACCGCGAGCCAGAGCGGAATTGTGTTCTTGACTTCCACCGCGTACCTCCGTTGGCCGACCGGGGTCCGGACGCCGGGGCTGGGGTGCTGCGGACAGATCATGCCCGCCCAGGACGCGTGACTCGGGGTGGCGCCCAATCGTGAAGCGGATCGGCTGATTATCGATTATAGATTATCGTTTCAACCGACAGCACGCCGTTTTCGCGCAAAGGAGGTGGGGGATGCACGACGATTCGGACCACCCGCTCCCGAGCGATGCCACGGCCGAGGGCATCGCGCTCGCTCGCGGCGCGTTCCTTGACGACGCGAACCGGTATGGATGTGCCGAGGCGGCGTTCGTGGCGCTCAAGGCGGTGCTCGGGCTGCCCCATCCGGTCGACACTTCGGCGGCAATGCCATTCAACGGCGGCCTTGCCTGGACGGGGGGTCCATGCGGAGCTGTCACCGGTTCGGCACTCGCGATCGGGCTCCTCGCCGGGCAGCGGATCTCTGATCACCATCGGGCGAAGCTCGTTTCGCGCGAGCTGGTCGCAAGCCTGGTGGACGACTTCACAGAGCGCTACGGGTCGCTCGACTGCCGGGACCTGGTCGGCGTGGACCTGGCCGCCCCCGGGGCCCACGTTGCGTTCATCGCCAGCGGGGCGTGGCGTCGATCGTGCATGGACCAGATCGAGTTCGCGGTCGCCGCGACGGCACGGTTGGCGGATCCCGTCGCGTGGGCTGAGGCTGTGGCCGCCGCCGAGGACGCCGCCCTGCGGCGAGACGCGGGCTGAGGTCGCCGACGGCCGCAGCGTCGGCCAGGGCAGGAGTCCGGCGATGGCCACTGAGGAGGCGGGTCCCGCGCGCACGGGCGACCGCCGCACGAGGCCCACGCCCCGGGCGCTAGACTGATTCAGCCCAACGCCAGGAGCATTGATGTCTGCGGACAGCACGATCTCGCGCAGCGTCCTCGCCGAGCAGGTGAGGGACCACCTCCTCGAGGACATCCTCGCCGGGCGCTACCCTCCGGATACCCGGATCGTCGAGACCAGGATCGCGCGTGACCTCGGGACGAGCCAGGCCCCTGTCCGCGAGGCGCTTCGAGGGCTGGAGGCCCTGGGCGTCGTCGAGATCCTCCCGTTCAAGGGGGCTCGGGTCAGGCGGCCGACCGCAGATGAGCTGATCGGCGCCTATGAGGTCCGAGCGGAGCTGGAGGCGCTGGGTGCCCGGCTGGGGGTGCCCGCGATGACGGATGGCGACCTGGCCGAGCTCGAACGGCTGATGGCGTCGATGCAGGAGGCTGCCGACGCCAACGACCGCCACGAGGTGGCCCTCCGTGATGCCGCCTTCCACGCCGCGTTGCTGCATCTTTCGGGCAACGCCACGCTCGAGCGTGTTTGGGGCAGCCTCGAGCCCTTCTCGCGGACGTACCTGACGCTCGTGGCGCCGGGTGCCGATGCTCACTGGACGGCCGGCCTGCACCCACCGATCCTCGTGGCGCTCCGTCAGCGGGACCCGGCCGCGGTGGACGAGGCCCTGCGGGACCACTTCGCGGCCGCGCGCGCGCGCCTCCTCGAGGGCTGGCGGGACGGGCAGGGTGCGCATGCGGAGGGTGCCGAGCAGCGCTAGGGCGCGGCTGCCCGATCGGGTACGCATCGCGCCGCTGACGCCGCCGGTGGTCAGCCGGCGCCGAGGATCGCCTGCACCTGCTCCGCGACTCGGGCCGCCGACAGGCCGTAGATCTCCAGCAGCTCGTCGTTCGGGCCGGACTCGGGATAGAGGTCCTGCAGCCCGAGCCGGTGTACCGGCGTCGGACGGTGCTCGCCAAGGGTCTCCGAGACCAGTCCACCGAGGCCACCCAGGACGGTGTGCTCCTCGACCGTGATCACGCGCCCCGTATGCTCTGCGGCCGCGACGATCGCCGCGGTGTCGACGGGCTTGATCGTGGGCACGTGCAGGACGTGGGCGTCGATGCCCGACTCGGCGAGCAGCCCGGCCGCGTCCACCGTCCGTGGTGTCTGGGTCCCGGTGCTGATCAGGGTCACGTCGGTTCCCTCACGGACCACGACCGCGCGTCCCAGCTCGAACCGGTATCCGTCGTCGAACAGCCGCTGGGTCGCGTCGCGAACCAGGCGCACGTAGACCGGGCCGTCGTACGCCGCCGCCCAGCGCAGCACCTGCGCCGCCTCCACGTCGTCCGCGGGCGCGACGCTGACCATCTTCGGCATCGCGCGCATGATCGCGAGGTCGTCGACGATGATGTGGCTCATGCCGGTCCGCCCCGTGAACAGGCCCGCGTACCCCGGCGTGATCTTGACGTTCAGCCCTGTCTGGGCGATCAGCACCCGGATCTGATCGAGCGGCCGAACCACCGCGAACGAAACGAACGTGCTGATGTACGGCACGAGGCCCATCGTGGCCAGGCCTGCAGCCACCCCGAGCATGTTCTGCTCGGCGATCCCCATCTGCAGGTAGCGGTCGGGGTGGGCCTTCTCGAAGATGTCGCCCCTGGTCGAGCTGCCGACGTCGCCGTCGAGCATCACGATCCGCGGGTCCTCGGCCGCCAGGGCGGCCACGGTCTCGCCAAAGATCTCGCGCATCGGCCGGCCCATGGGCAGCGTCATCGCGCACCTCCCTCGGCCGAGGGCAGCGGCTCACCCAGCTCGGCCATCGCGATCGCGAACTCGTCGGGCTTGATGGCCCGCGTGTGCCAGTAGTAGTGGCCCTCCATGTACGAGACGCCCTTGCCCTTCACCGTGTGGGCGATCACGACCGTCGGCTTTCCGACGCCCAGCGCGGCCCGGCCCAGCACGTCCATGATTGCGGCCATGTCGTGGCCGTCCACCTCGAGCACGCGCCAGCCGAACGCCGCCCACTTGCCGGCCAGCTCGCCCGGCACCTGGGGTGGCAGCCGGCCGTCGGGTCCGTCGCCGTGCCAGCCGAACTGCTGAAGCTTGTTGTGGTCGACGATCGCGATCAGGTTGTCGAGGCCGTACCGGCTGGCGGCCATCGCCGCCTCCCAGACCTCACCCTCCTGGCACTCGCCGTCGCCGAGCATCACGTACGCACGCACGTCGTGGCCGGTAAGGCGGGCGCCGAGCGCCATGCCCATGGCCGCCGAGATGCCCATGCCCAGCGACCCCGTCGACATGTCAAGACCCGGTAGCCGGGTCATGTCCGGATGGCCCTGGAGGCGCGAGTGGGCAGCGTCGAACGTCAGCAGCTCCTCGACCGGGAAGTAGCCACGGAGCGCCATCACCGCATACAGGCCGATCGACGCGTGGCCCTTGGAGAGCACGAACCGGTCGCGATCGGGCCAGGCCGGTTCGGCGGGCCGGATCCGGAGAACGTGGAAGAACAGCGCCGACAGCAGATCCGCCGCGGACAGCGGTCCCCCGAGGTGACCCGCCTGCGCGTGGTAGACGGACCGCACGACCTCGACCCGGATGCGGCGGGCCATCTCCCGGAGGCGGTCGAGCTCCTCGGCATCGACCGGCGCCGGTGTCACCGTCCCTGCGCTCATCGTTGCGAACCCTTCTCGTACGAGCCCGATACGACCGGCGGCGAGAACAGGCACACCAGCTCGAGCGGGTCGGGGCCGCCGGCCTCGGTCGCGTGGAACGTGCCAGGCGAGACGTGGACCACCACGCCCGGCTCGACCTCTGCCACGCCGTCGGGGGTGACGATTCGCCCGCGCCCGGCCGCGCAGTAGATCGTCTCCTCCTCCCCGGGATGGACATGGCCCTCGGGCTTCGATCCCGGCGGATACACGGAGACGCCCATCGAGACCTGACGGGCGGCGCTGTTGTGCGGCCCGAAGTACGAATGCCAGTTGCGACCCGGGAGGGGCACGATCTCCGCCTCCGCACGCGACACGCGCTTGATCATCGGGGCATCTCCTGTGTCGGTCAGGCTCGCCGGACGTCGGGATCCGGGAGCACGAGGTCCCGGATCGCGGCCTGGAGGTCGTGGTAGGACTTGATGAACGTGCGCAAGGTTCTCGCGCTCGCCCCGAAGCCCTCGAACTCGTCGGGGGTCATGCCGTCGGGGTCGTAGGCGCGGCGGAAATCCGGGATGCGCTCGTACAGATCGGCGATCAGCGACGGGTCCACCGGTACGTCGATCCGCGGCTCGGGATCGATCCCGCTCCCGTTGAACCGGACCTGCCAGCCGTGGGGAAGGGTCATGCTCACGTCACCACCCACGAGCTCGGTCCAGTGGAGTCGGTGGCGATATGCCGCGGACAGCAGGCGGGAGCGGTAGCCACGCTCGCGGAAGATCGCGTATGCGCGCTTGAACGCCGCGATGCCGGCCCAGTTGGGGGCGTCCGGATGGACGGCCAGGTTGTCGCGCTCGACGACGACCTTCATCCAGTCGTCCAGCCTCCCGATCATGATCGTCACGATCGGGGTCATCGATGTCACGTCCCCGCCCGCCGCCGCCCGGCGATCGAGCCCACGCTCCACGGCCTCGGCCGCCGCGACGGCCTGGGGCACGGTGAAGCTGACGGTGGCGTTGATGTTGACGCCGCGCGCCGTCGCCTCCTCGATCGCGATCAAACCGGCGGCCGTGGCGGGAAACTTGACCTGCATGTTGGGGGCCAGGCCCGCGAACCGGACGGACTGCTCGACCATGCGCTCCGGATCGCGGTGGTTGGCCGGATTGGTCTGCAGCGACAGCCGGCCGGCCCGACCCTGCATCCGTTCGAACACGGGCTCGAGGATCGCCGCCCCACGCGCGGCCATCTCCTCGGCGATCGCCCAGGTCAGCTCGACCTCCGACCAGGCAGGGTTCGCGGCCGCCAGGTCGCGAACGCGTGGCTCCCAGTGGGTGCGTTCCTTGCGCATCACCTCAAGCACGATGCTCGGGTTCGAGGTCGCGCCCGTCGCGCCCCGCTCGACCGCGTAGGCGAGGTCCTCGACGGCGCACGAATTGTTCCAGTACTGGGTCGGGGTCTCCTGCGTCATGCGCAGGAGCGGGCTGGCAGTCGCCGTGGTGGCGAGGGTCATGGTTGGCACCTCAGTGCTGCATGCGCACCGCCGTCGGAATGGCGCAGTTACGGTATCATCGATCATCGATTGTACGCCTGTCTATCGCTTGACTGCCCCGTCGGGCGAGCCTACTGTTATCGACAATCGATTATCGATGCCACCAAATGCGCCACCGTGTCGTGACGCTGCGGCAACCGGTCCGGGGACCACGTGCCCGGCCGGGAAGCCCGGCGGGGCTGGACGGCGGAAAGGCGCGTCCAGGGCCTCGAGGTCGATCGGTGCTCGCGCAGGAAGAGGTAACGAATGGCGGTCGTCGTGGTCCTCGGTACGCTCGACACCAAGGGTGCCGAGCACGAATTCCTCCGCGACCGCGTTCGGGCCCTGGGTTGCGATGTCGTGCTGGTCGACGCGGGCGTCATGGGCTCGCCGTCGGCCGCCGACATCTCCGCCGACGAGGTGGCTGCGGCCGCCGGCGCGGACCGCGCCGCCCTGGTCGCCGCGGGCGATCGGGGGCCGGCCGTCGCGGCCATGACCCGCGGCGCTGTCGCGGTCGTTCGCCGGCTCCATGAGGAGGGCCGCCTCGACGGCATCGTCGGTCTTGGCGGCTCCGGCGGCTCGTCTCTGATCTCGGCCGCGATGCGCGCGCTGCCGGTCGGCGTGCCCAAGCTGCTCGTGTCCACGATGGCCTCGGGCGACACGCGCGCGTACGTCGGCACCAGCGATATCGCGATGATGTACTCGGTCGTCGACATCGCCGGGATCAACGGCATCTCGGAGCGGATCCTCGCAAACGCGGCCGCGGGCATCGCTGGCATGGCCGGGGCGTCCGTGTCGTTCGTGTCCGGGATCGAGCCCAGGCCGCTGATCGGGGCGACGATGTTCGGTGTCACCACGCCGTGCGTGACGATGGCGCGCGAGGTGCTCGAAGCTCGTGGCTACGAGGTCCTCGTGTTTCACGCCACGGGCTCCGGCGGGCAGGCGATGGAGGCCCTGATGCGGGCGGGCTTCATCACGGGCGCCCTTGACATCACGACCACCGAGCTGGCCGACGAGCTGGTGGGGGGTGTCCTCTCGGCCGGACCTGAGCGGCTGGAGGCGGCCGGGAGCCTGGGTCTTCCCCAGGTGGTCTCTCTGGGCGCGCTCGACATGGTCAACTGGGGGCCGCTCGACACCGTGCCTGACCGGTTCCGTGGCCGCAACCTCTACGAGCACAACGCCTCGGTCACCCTGATGCGGACGACCCAGGCCGAATGCGCCGAGCTGGGCCGGGTCATCGCACTCAAGCTCAACGCGGCGAGCGGGCCGTTGACGGTGTTCGTCCCGACCGCCGGGGTCTCGATGATCGACGTGCCTGGCGCGCCGTTCCACGATCCGGCCGCCGATGCGGCCCTGATCAGGGAGCTGAAGGCGGGGCTGCGCCCCGACGTCGACGTGGTCGAGATGGCGACCGACATCAACGATCCCGCCTTCGCGCGCGCGATGGCGGACCGTCTCGACGAGCTGTACCGCGAGTGGGCGACGTCCCGAGGGGTGATCGCCGCAGGAGGATCCGCATGACAGGTCAGGAGGCGCTGGCGCGCCTGCGCAGGACGCTCGCCGACGGCGGTGTGATCATGGGGGCGGGCGCCGGGACTGGCCTGTCGGCCAAGTGCGCTGAGGCCGGTGGTGCCGACCTGATCATCATCTACAACTCCGGCCGGTACCGAATGGCCGGCCGTGGCTCGCTGGCCGGGATGATGCCCTACGGCGACGCCAATGCGATCGTGATGGAGATGGCCGGCGAGGTGCTGCCGGTCGTACGCGAGACCCCGGTGCTGGCCGGCGTCTGCGGCACCGATCCGTTCCGGCTGATGCCGGTATTCCTGGACGACGTGAAGCGGGTCGGTTTCTCCGGCGTCCAGAACTTCCCGACGGTTGGGCTGTGCGACGGAAAGTTCCGGCAGAACCTCGAGGAGACCGGCATGGGCTACGGGCTTGAGGTGGACATGATCCGCGCCGCGCACGAGGCGGGCCTGCTGACGACGCCGTACGTGTTCGACGAGGAGCAGGCCCGGGCGATGGCCGAAGCCGGCGCGGACGTCGTTGTGGCCCACATGGGCCTCACCACCAAGGGCGCCATCGGTGCCACGACGGCCCTGACGCTCGAGGCGTCGGCGGAGCGCGTCCAGGCGATCCGCGATGCCGCGGCCTCGGTCAAGCCAGAGATCATCGCCCTGTGCCACGGTGGCCCGATCGCCGAACCTGACGACGCGCGGTACATCCTCGACCACACGACGGGTGTAGCCGGCTTCTTCGGAGCATCGAGCATGGAGCGGCTTCCAACGGAGGTGGCGATTACAGAGAACATGCAGCGCTTCAAGCGGATCACGCGCGCAGCGACCCCCGCGCACTGAGCAATGGCTGGGATCACCTCGCCGCGGAGCGACACGAGCCACGCACAGGAGGAAGCACCGGTGCCCTTGAAGGAAGAAGTCCTCGGCCAGTTCCTGGGGGACGAGAAGTTCCCCGTCGAGTGGACGTCGGAGACCGAGAAGCTGCTGTTCTGGGTCTACGACGATCTGCATTGCCCGCACCCGCTGAGCCCGATGTACGAGGACATCGGCGGCTGGTGGCTGAGCTGCGACCATATGTTCCGGCGGTTCGGCACGCCGTTTGCGACGGACTGGATCTACAAGAACGTCAACGGCTACCTGTACACGGCAGCGATCCCGGCCGAGGCCGGGCTCGAGGTCGACACTCAGGAGTACAACTACCGGACCAACCCGGTCGTGCCCGAGGATCCCGATTACGCGGCGAAGATCGGCACCTACCTGGGCGCCGTTCTGCCGACCTACGGGCTCCAGTTCGTCAACTGGTGGCGCGACCGCTTGGTCCCCGAGATGGACCGCAACTTCCAGTACCTCGAGAGCATGCTCGACAAGCAGGATGAGCTCAATCTGATGGAGCTGGCCTGCCTGTTCGAGGACGCGATCGACATCCACGATCGCCACTGGAAGATCCACTGGATGCTCAACTTCGCCCAGCTGTCCGCGACCCTCAACCTGCGGGCGGTCATGGAGAAGACCCACGGCAAGATCGACGAGGTCCTCCTCGGCCGGCTCCAGAACTCGGCCAAGGACCGCAACTGGGACTCGATCCACGCCCTGTGGCGGATGAAGGAGGAGGCCAAGGCCGATGCCGAGCTGGCCGCGATCTTCAAGGCCGAGACGGCAGGCGAGATCATCGTCGGACTCAAGGCCAGCGAGCGCGGCAGGCGCTTCATCGACGAGCGGGTGACGCCGTACCAGAAGGAGTACGGCTGGCACGCGGTCTGGAGCCACGAGTTCATCTTCCCCAACGTCGTCGAGCAGATGGAGCCCGTGATCGAGCTGATCCGCGGTTACATCGAGACCAACTACGACTACCCCAAGACCATCGCGGCGCTTGCCGCCGACATCGATGCGGCGGCCAAGGAGATCCTCGCGGGACTCGAGGGCGAGGCGCTCGAGGAGATGAGGGCAGCGAACGAGATCAACCTCCGGATGGCCCCGCTAACGCCCGACCACCACTTCTACATCGACCAGGGTGCCAACGCGCACGTGCGCCAGGTCCTGGTGGCGATTGGACGCAAGCTCGTCGCCCAGGGTGTGCTCGACGCCCCCGACGACGTGGTGTTCTTCCGGTACAACGAGCTGCGCGTGTTCATGGGCGACCCGTCCGCGATGGACGGCCGCGCGATCGTGGCCAAGGCCAAGGCCGCACGTGAGAAGGCCTACAAGTTCCGGCCCAAGGAGTGGGTGGGCACGGTCACCAAGACCCAGCTCGATTTCCCGTACCTGAACCTGTGGGGGTTCCCTGACAAGTTCTATCGCAAGGCCGCCACGGTTGCCGGTCAGATCACGGGTATCGGTGGCTCACCGGGCGTGGTCGAGGGCATCGCCCGGGTCGTCCTTCGCGAGGAGCAGTTCGACGACGTCCGCGCCGGCGACATCCTCGTGTGCCAGATGACCAACCCGGCCTGGGTCGTCCTGTTCACCAAGATCGTCGGCCTGGTGACCGATGCCGGCGGGACCGTGTCCCACCCGGCCGTGCTGTCGCGCGAGTTCGGTATCCCGGCGGTCGTCGGGACCTCGGTCGGCACAGAGCAGATCAAGAACGGTGATCGCATCCGCATCGACGGCAAGAGCGGTGTCGTCGAGATCCTGAGCACTGAGCCGAAGCGCCCGCTGGTGGGCATCGGCTCCTAGGGACCTGCCATGACCCCCAAGACCTCGATCTCGCGCAGCGTCCTCAGTGACCAGGTGAAGGATCACCTGCTGCAGGCGATCGTCGACGGCCGCTACCCGCCGGGTTCGCGGATCGTCGAGACGCGCGTCGCCCGGGAGCTCGGCACCAGCCAGGCCCCCGTCCGCGAGGCATTGCGCGATCTCGAGGCGCTGGGGGTCGTGGAGACCGCCGCATTCCGGGGAGCTCGCGTCCGCCGCCCGTCGGCGGGCGAGCTCCTCGAGGCGTTCGCCATTCGCGCCGAGCTCGAGTCGCTCGGTGCTCGTCTCGCGATCCCGCGTCTCACCGACCGTGATCTCGACGAGCTCGAAGCCCTCCTTGTCGCGATGCGAACCGCAGCCGACGCCGGCGACTCGCATGCCGAAGCCGCCGCGGACGCTGCCTTCCACGGGCGGGTCGTCGACCTGTCCGGCAATCAGACGCTCCAGCGCGTGTGGCGGACCCTCGAGCCGTACTCGCGTACATTCATCACGCTCGCCGTGCCCGGTGTTGACCGGCAGAAGGTGGCCGAGGAGCACCAGCCGATTCTCGACGCACTTCGGCACCGCGACCCGATCCTGGCCGGCCTCACCTATCGCCAGCACTTCAGCACCACGGCCGCCCGCCTGGGCTCAGCCTGGGATGCGACCCCTCCGCCGGTCGATCCGGACAACGCGGTCCCGACCGAGGATGGCCGGACCGCCCGCCCTGGACGCCAATCCCGGCCCGCGAACGCGCTCGTCGAGAGTCCCCGCTGAGCCGCCGGCCCCGACACCGATCCCGACCTCGCGAAAGGACCTCATGAACGACCAGCTTCAACTCACGGAGGAGTTCTCGGCGGGCGCCGCCCGCCTGCGCGTTGACGTCTACGGGGGTGCTCCCCGAGCACACGTGCTCGACGACCTCACGTTCCTCAACTATCGCCTCGCCGAGGTGAGCATCTCCCCGCAGATCACGCTGGTCGAGCCCGACATCGTCTGGAACCAGGAGGGCGACAAGGAGGTCAGCTACGACGGGCGGGTCGTGACGTTCACCGGGGACTGGCCCGCCGGGCCGATCCAGAAGGTGATCGTGGCGGTCCTCGCCCTGCGCATGGAGGCGGTCGGGCTCCATCCGTCGCACAGCGCGGCCGTCAACTACCGGGGTCGCACCCTGATGTTCCTGGGTGGCGAGTCGAACCACGGCAAGAGCATGGGCCTGATCGAGGCCGGTGTCCGCGGCGCTCTCCAGGTGGCGTCCGAGACGACCGTCATCGATGAGGCCGGGCGGGCCGTCATGGGATCCGTCGACACGTTCCTCCGCAGGCGGACTGAAGGTACCGAGCGATCGGACAAGGCGGCCCCCAACAAGGGCGTCGAGAAGTTCTGGGGCGAGATGCCCACGTGGGGCACGTATGAGGGCACGCCCAACATCGACCTCGTCGTCGTGCCCGCGATCGACGGCAACTTCGACCCCGCGACCAACGAGCTCATCCCGTTCGAGCGCCAGTTCCAGTTCCTGCACTCGCTTCAGAACTACTTCCTGACCAACGAGCTGCTCGCCCCTGGACACGTCATGCCGATGCTCGACAACGATGCACTGCGCCGGATGCGGGCCGCCTTCGTGGCCAGCTTCTGCGAGCGGCCGTTCTACTTCGTCCGTGCAGCCACCCCCCAGGTGCTGATGGACGAGGTCGACCGGGTGCTGTAGGGATTCGACGATGCGTGCGTTCAGCTACGTGCGGCCGACATCGGTTGCCGACGCGGTCGCGCTGCTCGCGGAGCACGGACCCGAGGCCAGGGTGCTGGCGGGCGGCACGGACCTCGTGATCCGGCTGCGCGACGGGTCCGCGAGCCCGACCATGGTCGTCGACGTCAAGCGGATCCCGGAGCTCGATCCGGAGATCCGCGAGGTCGACGGGCGGCTCGTGATCGGCGCAACCACCGTCATGACCGAGATCGCGGCCGACGCGCGGATCCGGCGCCGGTTCACCGCGCTGGCCGAGGCGGCGGCCGTGGTCGGCTCCGTCCAGATCCGCAACCGTGCGACGCTCGCGGGAAACCTGTGCAATGCGTCGCCCGCGGCCGACACGGCGCCTTCGCTGCTGACGTACGGCGCGGAGGTCGTGGCAGCGGGCCCTGGCGGCGCGCGCCGCATCCCGATCGACGAGCTGTTCGTCCGGTCCGGCGTGACGACGCTCCGCCGCGGCGAGCTCGTGACCTCGATCGAGCTGCCGCTGACGTCGCCGCCGGTGGGCTCTGCGCATGTCCGGCGGACGCGACGGCGAGGCCATGACCTCGCGTCGGTGACGCTCGCCTGCGCCGTCGACGCCTCGGGTGTGACGCGCCTGGCGTACGGCAGCGTCGGCCCGCGGCCGGTGCTCGTGGTGGACGACACGGGGGTGCTCGCCAACCCGGCGGCAGCCGAATTGGAGCGGGCCGCCATCCTGGAGCACATGTTCGCCGAGGCCAGCCCCTCGCCGCGCTCGATGCGCGCCAGCCCCGACTACCGGCTCGCGATGCTGCGGGTGCTCGGCTGGCGGGCGCTGGCAACGGCGATCGCGCGTCTGCGGGACGGCCGACTGGGGGCCGGGGAGTGAGTTCGATGATCCAGCTGGTCCCCATCGAGGTGTCCGTCAACGGGCGAGCGCGGACGATCGAGGTTGCCGCTCACCACACGCTGCTCGACGTCCTGCGCGACGACCTCGAGCTCACCGGCACCAAGGAGTGCTGCCTGGTCGGTGAGTGCGGTGCGTGCACCGTACGCCTCGACGGACAGATCGTGGACTCGTGCCTGGTCCTCGCGGTCGAAGCCGACGGCCGCGAGGTGACGACGGTCGAGGGGCTGACCGACGAAAGCGGCGCACTGAGCCCGCTCCAGCAGGCGTTCCTCGACTACGGGGCCGCGCAGTGCGGCTTCTGCATCCCCGGCCAGCTGATGGCCGCCGACGACCTGCTGCGGCGCACTCCGAACCCCACCGTCGCTGAGATCCAGGAGGGCCTCGCCGGCAACCTGTGCCGGTGCGCCGGGTACGAGCAGATCACCGAAGCGGTCCAGGCCGTCGCCGAGGGGCGGAACCGATGAGCGCGCTCGTTGGCAGCTCGCCCAATCGCGTCGGCGGCATCGGCCGGGTGACCGGCAGCCAGGCCTACGTGGCTGACATCCGCCCGGTGGACGTCCTCGAGGCAAAGCTCGTCACCCTCGACTCCGCTCACGCCCGGATCATCTCGATCGACGCGGACGCTGCCCGCCGGGTGCCCGGTTGCCGGCTGGTCATGACGGCTGCCGACCTGCCCCAGCCGGTGCCGCGCTTCGGCCCCCAGTTCCGGGACCGCCCGGTCATCGCCGTTGATGAGGTCAAGTACCACGGGGAGCCCGTCGCGATCGTCGTCGCCGATACGAAGGATGCGGCGGAGGAGGCGGCGTCGCTCGTCCGCGTCGAGCACGAGGATCTGACGGCGGTCGTGACCGTTGCCGCCGCGCTCGACGCGGAGGCAACGCTGGTCCAGGACCCGGCCATTCGGCCGGACGATCCGCGTTCGTCGAGCAACGTGCTGCGCGAGCATCGCGTGGGCTGGGGCGACGTCGATGCCTCGACCGCCGACCTGGTGGTCGAGCACACGTACACCTTCCCGATGGTGACGCAGTTCGCGATCGAGCCGCACGCGTTCATGGCGGCGCCCGATGGCGACGGGATCCGCGTCTGGAGCTCCATCCAGCATCCCAACTGGCTGCAGCGGATCCTGGCCGAGGTCCTGCGCCTGCCGCTGTCGAAGGTCCGGGTGATCGCGCCCGACCCGGGCGGCGGGTTCGGCGGCAAGCAGCACACCAAGCTCGAGCCGCTGGTCGCCTTCGCCGCGCTGCGGCTGGGTCGTCCTGTGCGCCTGGTGCTCAGCCTCGAGCAGACGTTCCAGGCGGTCCGGCGGGCTGCCGCCGAGGTCCGGGTCCGGACCGGCTTCCGCAGCGACGGAACGATCGAGTTTCAGGATGTGGCAGCGGACTATCTCATCGGCGCCTACGCGGACATCGCGGACCGTGTCGTGGGCAAGGGCAGCTACCCGGCCTGCGGGCCGTACAACGTGCCCGCGGCGCGGATCGTCGCCCGCAGCATCCTGTCGCACACCACCCCGTCGACGGCATTCAGGGGGTTCGGCTACCCGCAGGTCAACTGGGCGGTCGAGTCCAACCTCGACGAGGGCGCCCGAGCGCTGGGTATCGACCGGCTCGAGATCCGGCTGCGCAACCTCGCCCACAAGGGCGACGCGTTCATCCCGTTCGACACGCCCGCCGACGGCGAATGGGACCAGAGCGTCCGCAAGGCCGCCGAGCTGATCGGCTGGGACACGCCGGCTCCGGCCGGCCACGGCCGCGGCATCGCCGTGGGCATCAAGTCCGGCCCCACCACTGGCCTGTCGCACTCGACCGTCCGGCTGCTGGCCGACGGCAGCGTGGTCGTGTTCGCCGGGACGTCGGACATGGGCCAGGGCGCGCGAACCGTGTTCGCACAGATCGCCGCGCAGGAGCTCGGCGCCCCGCTCGACTGGGTGACCGTCGTGATGGGGGACACGGCCGTCGTGCCCTACGACCAGCAGACGTCCGCCAGCCGCTCGACGGTGCTGATGGGGAACTCGGTGCTGTTCGCCTGCCGCTCGATCCAGGGCCAGCTGCGCGCGATGGCGGCGCGGCTTCACGGGCTGGACGAGTCGGAGGTCACGGTTGACCGGGGTACCGTCCGGCTTCCGGATCGCGAGCTCTCGGTGATCGAGGTGCTCAAGCCCGGCCTGGGCCGGCTCGGCGGCGAGCTGGTCGGCAACGGCGAGGCGCGCAAGGAGGCCGAGCCCGGCCATCCCCTGGGCGGCGCTCCCGCGTTCTTCGAGTTCAACTGCACGGCCATCGAGGCCGCGGTGGACGAGGAGACCGGCGACGTGACCATCGTGCGGCACGTGACGGTGTCCGACGTGGGCACGTCGATCAACCCGCTCCAGGTCCGGATGCAGGACGAGGGGGCGGCGATCATGGGTCTCGGCCACACCCTGATGGAGCACTACATCTACGACGAGGCCGGCCGGATCCGGAACCTGGGCGCCATCGACTACCGGATCCCGACCAGCATGGACATGCCCCTCCAGATCGTCAGCGAGACGATCGAGAATGCGGACGGCCCTGGCCCGTACGGGGCCAAAGGGATGAGCGAGGGGGCATTGCTTTGCACCGCGCCCGCCGTCGCGGCCGCAGTCCGCGACGCGTGCGGGGCGGTCATCCGCGATCTGCCGCTGAGCCCCGAGCGGGTGTGGCGTGCGATCCAGGAACGGGCCACGAACGGTGGCCGGGAGGCTGAGAGATGACGGCTCCGACCGACATCGGACCCATCGGGAAGCTGCCGCCGGAGCAGGTCGTCCGTGCCGCCGGCCTGGTGCGCGAGGGTCGCATGATCTCGCTGGCAGCGGCGCGTTTTCCCGGCATGCCGCTGTTCCCGGGTCATCCCCCGTTTCAGGTGCTCAACTACCGGACGCCGCGGGGCATCCGGGTCACCGGCGCCCAGCCCTGGGGCCCGGTCAACGACGCGGGTCTCGGGTACATGGCCGAGTACCTGATGGCGACCTCACACTCGGGCGCCCACATCGATGCGCTGGCCCACATGACGGTGGGCGACGACATGCACTGGTATGGCGACTCGCGCGCCGATGACCACCTCACCGACTTCGGGCCGACCCGCCTCGACGCGTCGACGATGCCGCCGTTCTTCACCCGCGGCGTTCTGCTCGACGCGCCCCGTTTCCGCGGCATCGAGCATCTGCCCAAGGGGTCGCCGATCGACGCCGCGGAGATGGAGGCGATGTGCGCCGCCGAGGGCGTCCAGGTCTGGCCCTGGGACGTGGTCGTAATCCGGACGGGGTACATGAGCCTGTGGCCGGACGCCGAGCGGATGGCTGCGAGCAAGACCGCCGGCCCGGACATCTCGGCCGCCCGCTGGCTGCTCGACCGGGGCGTCGTCGCGACCGGGACTGACACCGAGACCTACGAGGTCCAGCCGGCACCCGATCCCGGCCCGACCGGCAACCCGCAGCCGGTCCACACGCTGCTCCTGATCGAGAACGGCATCTACCTGATGGAGAGCCTCGATCTCGAGGAGCTCGCCCGCCAGCGTGTGTATGAGTTCCTGTTCGTCGCGCTTCCGATCAAGATTTGCGGCGCCACCGCGTCGATGGTCGACCCAGTGGCGATTGTCTAGCCGTGCAGCCGCCGTCCCGGGAAGGACACCCGTCGTGCCTGAGATCATGACCACCCCGTTCGCCGTGCCGAGCGCGTCAGATCGCGCCCTGGAGCCCATGCCCCAGACGATGCAGGCGCTCGTCGTCGTCGAGCCCAGCAAGCTCGAGATCCGGGAGGTGCCGGTGCCGGTGCCCGGTCCCAACGAGGTGCTGGCACGCGTCCGCGCGGTGTCGATCTGCGGCACCGACGCCCACCTCATCCGGGGCGACTACCCGGGCTTCTGGCCGCCGTCGTTCCCGTTCATCCCGGGCCACGAGTGGGCGGGCGAGCTGGTCGCCCTGGGCCCCGGCGCCGAGCGCTTCGGGTTTGCGCTGGGCGATCGGGTGGCGGGCACCAGCCACGACGCGTGCGGCGTGTGCCAGAAGTGCGTGGAAGGCCGCTACAACCTGTGCGAGAACTACGGCAAGCCGGGGCTCCACCGCCAGTACGGCCACAACGTCCAGGGTGCCGACGCGACCTACGTCGTCCACGGTGTCAAGTGCGTGTTCCCGCTGCCCGACGGCCTGTCCTTCGACGAGGGCGCCGTGATCGACCCGGCCTCGATCGCGCTCCACGTCGCCAACCGGGGCCAGATTGCCCCCGGCGACACGGTGGCCATCACCGGTGCCGGTGCCATCGGCCTGCTCGCGGGTGACGCCGCCCGCATCCGGGGAGCGGCCCGGGTGATCGTGATCGAGCGCAACCGCCTGCGCCTGGCGAAGGCGGGGGAGATGGGCTTCGAGACCGTGGACTCCGGCGATGGCGATCCTGCCGCCACGGTTCGCGAGATGACCGGCGGTTTCGGCGCCGACGTCGTGCTCGAGTGCGCCGGGGTGCCGGCGACCGTCGAGTGGTCGCTCGAGATGCTCCGCCGGGGTGGTCGCTGCGCCGCGGTGGGCATCCCCACGTCGGGGGTCGAGATCGCGATGCAGCGCCTGGTGCTCGACGAGCTCGAGCTGGTGGGCTCCCGTGCCTCGGCGGGCGAGATGCGCCGCGTCATGCCCCTCGTCGAGCAGGGGCGGATGCGGGTGCGGGACATCATGACCCACACGTTCGATCTCGCCGACTACCCGCGCGCGATCGAGGCGCTCAACGACCCGACGAGCGGCGCGATCAAGATCATCGTCCGCCCGTGAGCGTCGGGCGCTGTGGCCGCCGTCCCCGGAGCCGCACGCCCACCCCGGGGCCATTCACCGAGGAGCATCTGCCGTGTCCTACGTCTTCGACTGCGACGACCGCCTCGACGGCCTGACCTTCGCCGAGGTCAAGCGTCGCCTGGGCGGCAAGGCAGCGAACCTGTCGGTCATGGCCGCCGAGCTAGGCTTGCCGGTCCCGCCCGCGTTCACCATCTCGACCGAGGCCTGCAACGAGTACCTCGCCGATGGGTGGCCCGCCGGGCTGGACGAGGAGATCGTGGTGCACATGCGGCGCATGGAGCACCTGGTGGGCCATCGGTTCGGAGGTCCGTCCGACCCGTTGCTGGTCAGCGTCCGTTCGGGCGCGCCCGTCTCGATGCCCGGGATGATGGACACGATCCTGAACCTCGGCCTCAACGACGCGACGACGGCCGGGCTCGGCGACCGCGCCGCCAGCCCCAAGTTCGCCGCCAACTGCCGCAAGCGGTTCGAGGCCATGTACCGCGACATCGTGGGCGTGACCGAGGTGCCTTCCGATCCGTGGCTCCAGCTCCGGGCGGCGGTGGAGGCCGTGTTCCGCTCCTGGAACAGCAGCCGCGCCCGGACCTACCGGCAGCGCGAGGGGATCCCGGACGACCTGGGCACGGCCGTCACGGTGCAGGCGATGGTGTTCGGCAACCGCAGCATCGACTCGGGCACCGGCGTGCTGTTCACGCGCAACCCGGCGACCGGTGCGGCCGAGCCCTACGGTGACGTGATGTTCAACGCGCAGGGCGAGGACGTCGTGGCCGGCACCCACCACACTGAGCCGCTGTCCGTGCTCGCCGAGCGAATGCCCGACGTCACGGCCGAGCTGCGATCACACGCCGCGACCCTTGAGCATCACCACGCGGACCTGTGCGACATCGAGTTCACGATCGAGCACGGGCGCCTGTGGATGCTCCAGTGCCGGGTCGGCAAGCGAAGCCCGCAGGCGGCGCTGCGGATCGCCCTCGATATGGCCGAGGACCCGGCGTTCCCGCTCTCCAGGGAGCAGGCCGTCCGCCGGGTGGCGGCGATCCTGGCTGATCCGCCGATGCAGGCCACCGGGCGAGACCCCGGCGTCACGCCGCTCACGACCGGCCTGCCCGCGTCACCGGGCGTGGCGGCGGGCCGGATCGCCACCTCGCCCGAGGCCGCCATCGAGGCGGCGGATGCCGGGCAAGAGGTAATCCTCGTGCGCGCGGAGACGTCACCCGACGACGTCCACGGCATGGCCCGGGCCGCCGGGATCCTGACTTCGAGCGGCGGACTCGCCAGCCATGCCGCGGTCGTTGCCCGAGGGTGGGGGATCCCCGCGGTGGTGGGTGCCGCGGACGTGGTCGTGAGCGACGGCGCGGTGGACGTCGCGGGCACCAGGCTCGCGGTGGGTGACTGGATCACGGTGGACGGGGCGACGGGCGACGTGTTCGCGGGCTCGGTCGTTGGCCATGCAGCGGTTGCGCCCGAGGTCGCGGTCCTGCTTGGCTGGGCTCGCGAGGCGGGCATCGAGATCGCGGCGGGCGGTCCTGCCGGGCCGAGCGGCACCAGTCCCGAGAGACGGGTTGCGGCCGGCGATACCAGGACCCAGGCTGGCTCGGGTGCGGCGGTCGAGCCGACGGGATCGCCGGTCGAGGCTGCCGTCCGCGCGCTCGCGATCAAGGGCTACGCGACGGCCGACACCCTGGCGCAGGCCACCGGGCTGTCGCTCGATGACGCCGGCGCCGTCCTCGAGGGGCTGGTGGCGGACGGCGCTGCCGAGCTCGCCGCGGGATCCCATCGCCTGACCGAGGACGGCAAGATCGCGGCAGCCGGGCTGATCGCTGCGGATGCCGCGTCCTGGGGACCCGATCGCGCCGCGGAGGCGCTCGACCAATTCGTCGCCCTGGACCAGCGGATGAAGTCCGTGGTCACCGCGTGGCAGATGCGGGACGCCGATGGCGAGCAGACGTTCAACGACCATTCGGACCCGGCCTACGACGCGGGTGTCCTGGCGAACCTCGCCGCGCTGCATGCCGATGCCGACAGCTGGCTCGGTGGGCTGGTCGACGGGCTGCCGCGCCTCGCCCGCTATCGTGCGCGTCTCGACCGGGCAAACGCTGCGGCACAGGACGGCGACGGCCGGTTCGTCGCGTCGCCTCGCGTGGACAGCTACCACGGGGCCTGGTTCGAGCTCCACGAAGACCTGATCCGGCTGGCCGGACGGAGCCGCGCCGACGAGGTGGCGGCAGGCCGAGCATGAGCTGAGGTTCTTGGTCCGGAGCCGCTCGATGGCATCCGGGCCGCCGTCACCGGGGCGTCAAGCGGTCTCGGGGGGCATGCGGTTCGGCGCCTGGCTCGAAGCGGGGGATGCGTCCTGGCCGTTGCCCGACGGACCGATCGCCTTGCCGGGCTCGAGCTCGAGGGGTCCCCGGGGCGGATGCTGCCGTGGACCGCGGACATCACCGACGGGGAGGGACGTGATGTCGCCGAGGCGATCGCTTGGCTGCGGCCCGGGCGTCCGGTTCGTGACTGGCGCCGTGATCGACGTGGACGGTGGCTACCGGCTCGGGGTGGCGGATCTCATCGACTGAGCCGTCAGGGCTGGACGACGATCTTGATCGCGCCGCTGGTGCGGTCGTTGAACGTGGCCAGGGCCTGCTCGTAGTCGGCGAGCGGGAAGTGGTGCGTGATCAGCTCCCGCACCCGCATCCGCCCCTGCTCGACGAGGGGCATGACGCGGCGCATCTCGCCCGCCGAGGCACGGGAGCCCACCAGCTCGAGCTCGTCGAGCACCAGGCGCTGCATCGCGATCTCGACCCCCGACGTGGGGATGCCCACCGCGGCGCAGCGACCACCCCGGCGGAGCATCTCGAGCGACCACTCGACGGTCGCCGGCACCCCGGCGCACTCGAGCACGACGTCGGCGCCGAAACCGCCGGTGAGACGCCGGACGGCCCCTACCGGATCGCCCGCCGCCGTGTCCACCACCTCGAACCCGAGGGCGGCGGCCCTCGCAAGCCGTGACCCGCGGCCCACCACGATCACCCGGGCCGCTCCCCGGATGCGGGCGGCGTCACCCGCGAGCAGGCCGATGGCACCGGCACCGGTGATGGCCACCGTGTCGCCGGGGGCAATCTGGCCCCGGTTGGCGACGTGGAGCGCGATCGAGGCCGGGTCGATCACGGCGCCCTCGTCGAAGGACAGGCCGTCGGGCAGCGGGAACACGCACTTGACACCGTGGACGACGTAGGTCGCGTCGGCACCCTGGACGTTGTGGCCGTACTGGCGGTGGAGCCCCGGCTTGCCGTAGTTCTCGCACAGGTTGTAGCGGCCTTCCACGCACTTCTGGCACACGCCGCACGCGTCGTGGCTGGTGCCCGCCACCCGATCGCCCAGCGCAAACCCGAAGCGCTCGGCGCCGGGGCCCAGGGCGACCAGCTCGCCCGCCCACTCGTGGCCCGGGATGAACGGGAACGACGGCGGCCAGAAGCCCGGGTAGTCGCCCCGGATGAGGTGGGCGTCGGTGCCGCAGATCGACACCGCGCGGACGCGTGCCAGCACCTCGTTGGGACCGGGCACCGGCACCGGCACCTCCCGGATCTCGAGCTTGCTGGGCTCGACGACGACGAGCGCCTGCATCGTCTGGGGCATGGGCTCCGCTCCTGCTACCGGGCGCGAGTGACGAAGCGTGGTCTGTGCGTCGCGCTCGCCGGGATCACGCATCAACGCCAAGGTCGTGTCCCCGAGGTGTCAGGCTCCCGGGATGGCGCCCGTCAGCTTGTCGTACAGCGATGCGGCGTTCAGGGTCTGGATGTGATCCATCATGTAGCCCTGGCCGACGTCCACCGGTCCGAAGCGATCGCGGAAATGGACGCGCTCCATCGTCTCCTCGCGGGTCCAGCCCTTGGCGATCGCCGTTGCGACGGCTGTCTTCCACTCCATCAGCACCGAGCGCTGGACGTCGAGGTAGGACTTCTTCACCACCGGGCCGTGGCCCGGCACGATCGTCTCCACGTCGAGCGTCCGGATCCGCTCCAGGGCATCCAGCCACTTGGCGACGTCGGATGTCATCAGCCACGTCTGGCAGCCGGAGAAGATGGTGTCGCCGGTGAACACGACGCCCTCCTCGGGGACGTGCACCGCGAGCTGGCCCGGGGTATGGCCGGGCGTGTGCAGCAGGTTGAACGTGTGGTCCCCGACGTGGAGCGTGAGGTCGCCGGTGAACACGATCTTGCCCTTGTTGGGGTCGCGGTAGTACTCGTCCCGATCCGGCCACAGCTCGACCGCACCGGCATCGTCGAGGTCGGTCCCCCTGGGGTTGTCGCCCGGGATCGACTCGTAGGCGTAGGCGAATGGGTCGAGGTCGGGGAACACGACCATGAACCGCTCGTAGAGCGCCCGGTGGTTGACGACGGTGCCCGCGCCCTTGAACCAGTAGTTGCCGAAGATGTGGTCGACATGATGCTCGGTGTTGACGACGTAGCGGACCGGGCCGTGAGACTCGGCCAGCTCGCGCATCGCGACCGCCTTGGTGGGCAGCTGCGGGGTGTCGACGACCACCACGCCGTCGGAAGTCGTCACGAAGCTCGGGTTGCAGCCCCGGAGCTTCGTGGTCGTGAACACATTGCCGGTGACCCGCTCCAGATCGAGCGCCGCGGCCATTTGCATCTGCTTCCTCTTCTTCCCGGCACCCAGGCGACGCTCCAGCGAGCCTGGCGGCACGAGGGCTACTGGGTTGCGGTGAGCCCGCCGTCGATCCCCAGGATCTGACCGGTGATGAACGACGAGGCGTCCGAGCACAGGAACAGCGCTGCCCCGACGAGGTCATCAGTGGTCCCGACGCGTCCGATCGGGATCCGGCTGATGATGCCCGCCCTGAACTTCGGGTCGTCCAGCAGCATCGCGACCTGCGGGGTGTCGACGAAGGTGGGCGAGATCGCATTGACGGTGATGGCGTGCTTGGCCCACTCGGTCGCCCACTGCCGGGTGAGCGAGCTGATCGCCCCTTTGGCCGCCACGTACGCAGAGTACCCAGCGTTGATCCCGAGTGCAGCCCGGACCGAGGAGATGTTGAGCACCCGTCCGCCGTTGCCACCCTCGATCATCGCGCGTACCGCGAACTGGGTGGCGACGAGCGTGCTGCGGACGTTGAGCTCGTAGATCCAGTCCCAGGCGTCGCGCGGGTACTTCTCGGCGTCGAACAGCACCTTGCCGGCCCCGCCGCCGACCGCGTTGACGATGATGTCCAGGCGCCCGTAGCTGTCGACCGCCTGCTTGACGATCCGTTCGGCGTCGGCCTCGTCGGTGACGTCCGCGGACACGCCCATGCAGGTGCCGCCCGCCTCACACACGCGGTCGGCTGAAGCCTGAGCTCGCTCCTCCGACCGGTCCACCACCACGACCCGGGCACCTGCGCCGGCCAGCGTCGCACCGATGGCCGAGCCGATCGCGCCGCCACCGCCGGACACGAGGGCGACCCGATCGTCGAGCTTGAACCTGTCGAGTAGGGGCACCGTTGTTCCTCCGTTGATCATCGATTATCGAGAATAGGCTATGACACCTGCCCGGTCAACGCGGACCGCTGTGCGGACCGGGCTGGGCGGCCGCTCGAGGGCCGACCGGCTGCGACGACCGCCGGCCACCCGGGCCACCAGACACCACGCGATCGGCGGACGTGGCAGGATCGACGTCATGGATGCGCGACCGTTTCGCTCCGCACTCGCGTCGGGTTCCACCATCATCCTCGACGGCGGCCTGGCCACCCAGCTGGAGGCACAGGGCGCAGATCTGTCCGATCGGCTGTGGTCAGCACGGCTGCTGGTCGGGGACCCGGATGCGATCGTCGACGCGCATCTCGCCTACTACCGCGCCGGATCCCAGGTTGCCACCACGGCCAGCTACCAGGCCACATTCGAGGGGCTGGCCGCGCGCGGGATCGCGCACGACGAGGCGGTCGAGCTGTTGCGCCGAAGCGTGCAGCTGGCGGTGACGGCCCGGGAGCGGCATCGGGCGGAGGTCGCGGCGGCCGGCGCCAGGATCCGCGGCCCGCTGTTCGTGGCAGCATCGATCGGGCCATACGGTGCCATGCTCGCCGACGGCTCCGAGTTTCACGGCCGGTACGGCCTGAGCGTGGCGCGGCTCGCGAACTTCCATCGTGAGCGGTTGGAGGTGCTCGCAGGGACGGAGGCCGACGTGCTGGCGGCCGAGACGATCCCGGAGCTGGACGAGGTCGTGGCGATCGCCGGCCTGCTGGACGAGGTGCCGCGAGCCGGAGCATGGATCAGCGTCTCGTGCGCGGATGGCGGGCACCTCCGGAGCGGGGCGACGATCGAGGAGGCCGCCGCGGCCGCCGCCTCGTCGTCCGCGGTGGTGGCCGTGGGCATCAACTGCACGGCACCCGAGCACGTCGAGGAGCTGGTCGGGCGGATCCGCGCCGTCACGCCGCTGCCGGTGGTGGTCTATCCGAACAGCGGCGAGGGCTGGGACGCATCGACGCGCCGATGGACCGGGACCGAAGGCGGGCGGGTGGACGCCACGGCGGCCCTGCGCTGGCAGGCGGACGGGGCCGCATTGATTGGCGGCTGCTGCCGCGTGACCCCGGACCAGATCGCGGACATCGCGGCGGCGTTCACGCACCCGGACTGAGCGGCCCCGGTGGCCCGGGCCGGGTTGGGCGTCAGCCGTGGCCGCGATCCCCGGCGCATGCCCGTCTCGACCCATCAGCGCGGGCCTGCCCGCTCAGTGGACGCGCGATTCGTAGCCCTTCCAGAACGGCTCGCGCAGCTCCGCCTTCAGGATCTTGCCCGTGCCACCCTTGGGCAGGGACTCGCGGAAGTGGAACTCGCGCGGAACCTTGAACCGCGCCAGATTGGTCCGGCAGTGCGCCCGCAGCTCGCTGGTGGTCGCGGCGGCGCCCGGCTTGAGCACCACCAGCGCCACGGGCGCCTCGCCGAAGCGCTTGTCAGGCGCCGCGACCACGGCCACCTCGAGCACGGCCGGATGGCCGGCGATCGCGTTCTCAACCTCGACCGACGACAGGTTCTCGCCGCCGCGGATGATCACGTCCTTGGAGCGGTCCTTGATCAGCACGTAGCCGGCCTCGTCGACCGTCGCCATGTCACCCGTGTGGAGCCAGCCGTCACGCATCGCCACGGCGGTCGCATCCGGATCGCGGTAGTAGCCTTCCATCACGCTGTGGCCGCGAACAACGATCTCGCCGATCTGCTCGCCGTCCTGACGGACCTCGGCGCCGTCGCCGGTCACCACCCGGATCGTCGTGCCGGGCAGCGGCCAGCCGGTCATCGCCTGGCGATCGTACCGTCGTTCGGGCGGCTCGGCCGCGGTGATGACATCCCGCGGCGAGGCCAGGGTGATGATCGGGGAGGTCTCGGACAGCCCGTATCCGACGATCGCCTGGACGCCGAACGCCTCCTCCAGGCCGCGCACCAGCGATGGCGAAGCCGGTGAACCGCCGATGATCAGCTGTCGCAGGCTGGACAGGTCGTGCTTCGCGCGCTCGCTGCTGTGGAGCACGGCGTTGAAGATCGCGGGGACCCCCAGCAGGCGGGTCACCCGGTAGCGCTCGACGTGCTCGATCAGCGCGACCGGATCGAACCGGCGAAGCATCACGTGCTGCCCGCCGACCATGGTCAGGAAGTGGGGGACGCCCCAGCCGTTGACGTGGAACATCGGCACGACGTGGAGCACGACGTCGTCCTCACGAAACCCCAGCGCGATCTCGGCGTTGAGCGCGTGGAGGTAGAGCTGGCGCTGGGTCAGCGCGACGCCCTTGGGCAGGCCCGTGGTACCGCTCGTGTAGAACAGCTCGGCCACGGCGGTCTCGTCGATCTGCGGGTGCCGGGGCTCGGACGACCCGCCGGCGATCAGTGACTCGTACTCGTCGCTGGCGACGCCGCCGGCCTCGCCTTCGATCACGACGAACCGAGGGCGCGACGAGAGCTGCGGCGCGATGGACTCGACGAGTGGCAGGAAGTCGCGATGGAACGCGACGATGCGCGAACCGGCGTGGTCGAGGATGTACGCGATCTCGTGCGGCGCGAGGCGGATGTTGATGGGATTGAGAACGGCACCCGCCTCGAGGACCCCGTAGTAGCCCTCGAGCAGCTGGTGCGTGTTGTAGGTGAGGAAGGACACCCGCTCGCCGGGCGCGACCCCGAGGCCCACGAGCGCGTTGGCCAGCCGGTGCGTGCGCTCGGCCCAGGCGCGGTAGGTGAACGCCGCGTCGCCGTCGACGACCCCCACCTTGTCGCCGAAGAACGCGGCGGCGCGATCGCGGAACTCCAGCACCGACATCGGGATGAACACGGCGACCTCCTCCTCCGCTGGCAGCACCCTGAGTGTGCACCGGCACGAGGACGCGCGTGCGGCGCACCCGTGACTCCCGGTCGCGTGATCGCGTCCGCTTGGGCACAATGGCTCGCGCGTCCACCCCCGGTGCCGAGGAGCACAAGCTTGCGACGTGGAGTCCTCACCCTCGCGCTGACCTTGATCGTCGCGGCCTGTGGCCCGGCGGCGAGCGAGTCGCCCGGCGCCCCGTCGGAATCGCCGCTGCCTGCCGGCTCGTACACCTCCACCGTGTTCCAGCCGGCCGTGACCTTCACCGTCCCCGGCGGCTGGGTCCTGGCCACCGACTTGGCTGGCTACCTCCAGCTTCGGCCGGCCGGCCAGGACCTGCTGGGGATCTACCTGTTCCGGGGCGTGAGCGCTGCCTCCCAGGACGCGTCCTGTCCCACCGATCCGCAGCCGGGCATCGGGGCGTCGTCGATCGAGCTCGTCGCCTGGATCCGTAGCTTGGACGGGCTGACCGTGAGCAGCCCCGCCATGGTGACGGTGGGCGGCCTTCGCGGAAGCTCGATCGACATCGGGATCGTCAGTGGCTGGACCCACTCCTGCCCGTTTGCCAACGGCGTGCCCACGGTGCCGCTGCTGGTGGACCAGGGAACCGGGCTGCGGTGGGTGATCGCGGGCGGCGAGCGGCTGCGGCTGTACGTGCTGGACCTTCCCGACGGTGGGACCCTGATCGTGGACATCGACGACTTCGACGGCAGCCGGCTGACCGCGTTCATGGGCGTGGCGCTGCCGATCGTGACGTCGCTCAAGTTCGGATCCTGACGCTCGGTCGTGGACGAAGCTGGGCGTCGCCCACCGCGCGTCCTCGCGCTGATCCCCGGCTACCAGGAGGGCCCGCGAATCGGCCGGGTGGTCGAGCTCGCCGCACGACATCTCCCGGTGCTGGTCGTCGATGACGGCTCCAGCGATGACACGTCCGTGAACGCCGAGGCCGCCGGTGCTCGGGTGATCCGCCAGCAGCGGAACCAGGGCAAGGGGTCGGCCCTGCGCGAGGGCTTCCGGCGCGCGCTCGACGAGGGTTGGGATGCCGTGGTCACGCTCGATGCGGACGGCCAACACGATCCGGACGAGATCCCGCGCTTCGTCACCGCGTTCGCCGCTCCCGATCCCTCCGGCTCGCGGCCGGAGCTGGTCATCGGCCGTCGCGACTTCCGGCGCATGCCACCGGTGCGGAGGATCTCGAACGCGCTCGGCACCGCGGTCTTCTCGTGGGCCGTTGGGGAGCCGATCGCCGACAACCAGTCCGGGTACCGTCTGCTGGGCCGCCGCCTGATGGCCGCGATGGTGGACAGCCGGGAGACCGGGTTCGAGCTCGAGGTTGAGATGATCGCCGTCTGCCTGGTTCGGCGCTGGACCCTCGCCTGGGTGCCCATCGCGACGATCTACGCCGGCCAACCCAGCCATGTGGAGCCGATCACCCACCTGCGCCATTTCGTTCGCGCGACGCGGGCGGCGAGGCGGATGATGCGCGAGCGGCGCTGAGGCCCGGGTAAGGCAACTTCACCGCTCCGCCACCCGCTTTGAAGGCGAACGCGTCATGCTGGAAAGCGCCCGCCGTGTCGGCGCGCCCGCATTCCTGAGGCCAATGATCGATCCGAACAGCCCCGACGGCATCGCGACCCCCGGGCGGAGCGCCAGCCCGACCGCCCAGCCCCCCTCAATTCCTCTCCCACCGATGGCTCCGGCGCCGCTGCCGCCCCCGCCTCCCTCCGTGGCGCGCCCGCGCTCCGGGCTGTGGCGGCTGACGACTGCCGTGATGGTGCCCGTCCTGGGGCTGCTCCTGTTCACTGGCGGCCTCGTGATCGGACGGTCCACCCTCCCGTCGACCGGCGAGCCATCCGCCTCCCCGTCCACCTCGTCCCCCTCGGCCAGCACCGAGCTCGCCCTGATCGACGAGGCCTGGCATACGATCCAGGACCACTACGTCGATGCAGCGCACCTCGACGACCAGGCGATGGCCTACGCCGCGATCCAGGGCATGACCCAGGCGGTGGGCGACGTGGGACACACCTCGTTCCTCACCGCGGCCGAGGCCAAGGCCGTTGACGAATCCCTGTCAGGGACGTTCGTCGGCATCGGTGTCCAGGTCGACAGCGATATCACCAACGGCCCGGTGATCAACTCGGTGATCCCGAACACCCCCGCCCAGGAGGCAGGCCTGAAGCGCGGCGACAAGATCGTCGCCGTTGACGGCACCAGCACCAGCGGCGAGACGATCGACCAGGTGGTCACCCGAATCCGCGGCCCGGAGGGTCAGTCGGTGACGTTGACCATCGAGCGATCGGGTGGCAAGCCGTTCGACGTCACGATCGTCCGGCGCAAGTTCGACCTGCCGCTGGTGAGCTGGACCATGATTCCGGGCCGGACGATCGCCTTGATCCGGCTCGACCAGTTCGCGACCGGGGCCACCAAGGCCATCGAGGACGCGATCAACGGGGCGAAGTCCGCGGGTGCCACCGCCTTGATCCTCGACCTTCGAGGAAACCCGGGCGGCTACGTGAACGAGGCGGTGGGCGTCGCGAGCCAGTTCGTCGGCGACGGGATCGTGTACCGCAGCATCGATGCCAGCGGGACCGAGAAGGACGTCCCGGTCGAACCGGGTGGGCTGTGGACCCAGGGGCCATTGGTCGTTCTGACCGACGGCAATACCGCGAGCTCGGCCGAGATCGTCGCCGGGGCGATCCAGGACGCCGGGCGCGGCACGGTGGTCGGCGAGAAGACGTTCGGGACGGGGACCGTGCTGGGCCGGTTCGACCTGGCCGACGGGTCATCGCTCCGGATCGGCGTCGAGCGATGGCTCACGCGTGCAGGCCGCCCGATCTGGCACGAGGGCCTGGAGCCCGACGTCAAGGTCGCGCTCGCCGCCAATGCCACCCCGCTGTTCCCGGACGACGTCCGCTCGATGACCGCCTCGCAGCTCGCGTCCTCGACGGACAGCCAGCTGCTGAAGGCGCTCGACGTTCTCAAGGCTGACGGCTGATCAGCCCAGAGTCCCATGCATGACGCCGGCCACCTGACGGCAGCCGGCGTTGTGTGACGCGAGGTCGGGATCGAGACTCAGGCGGGCGTCCCGCGTGAAGCCGCCACATGGCGGCTCCACTCCGAGGTGCGGCCGTCCAGCATCTCGGAGCTGCCGGTCCAGCCGCAGACGCACGTCACCCGCTGCGCGCGATGGCGGTACTCCGCGATCACGTGCTTGCGCCGGTCAGGCTCAGGAGCTGGACGGCGGGGCGGCAGCCCGGAACGTCGGTCCTGGGTCACGCGCTCAGGCCCGACGCTGGGCGAAGCACGTGCTGCAGTACACCGGCTTGCCGGACGTCGGCCGGAACGGCACCTCGGTCTCCTGCCCGCAGGACGAGCAGGTGGCCGGGAACATCTCGCGCGGACCACGGGAGCCGTAGCCGCCACCCGAGCTGTAGCCGCCACCCGAGCTGTAGCCGCCACCGGCGCCATACCCGCCGCTGTCGCTGTTGCGCGCCGCTTTGCGGGCAGCCCGGCAGGACGGGCAACGACGAGGCTCGGTGAAGCCGCGCTCGGCGTAGAAATCCTGCTCGCTGGCAGTGAACGTGAATGTCTGGCCGCAGTCGGCGCACGTGAGCGTCTTGTCGACGTTCATGGATCGATCCACTCCTGTGGTTGCGACGGTGTCCGCGATCGGCCTCGGCGGAGTCCGGGAGGGGGTGGATCGAGTCTGCCGTAACGGGTCTCGCCCGACGATGGGGCGTCGAACAAGCATAGGGCATAGGGCAAGCGAAGCGCGGAGGCGTTGCACGAAGGCCCTTCGGGATGGGGTCGAACCGGTCGCGGAGCGTGCGTCAGGCCTTGGCGGGCAGCGACGAGGCGAACGCGAGGGCCTGCTCCAGCCAGTGATCGAGCGCGGTTTCGTCGACGATCACGTCCGGCGGCAGCGTGCCGTAGCCCTTCATGGATCGCCCGGGCATGGGCGAGAACGGGCGGGCACCCGGGAGCGCCAGCAACGCCTCGAGATCATCGGCCGACAGGCGCACGGTCCAGCTGTCCGCGAACAGGTTGGTCGCCAGATTGCCACCGACGAACAGCGCCGGGTAGCCGAACATCTTCCGGCGCTGCGCCTGGGGGTGACGGGCGGCGGCCGCCTCGAACCGCGCCACGAGCTGCGGCGGCGACTTCTCGAACGACGGCATCCTTGGCATGGGCGTCCCCCGCTCAGGACCCTGCGCCGTCAGCGAGGTTGGGAGCCAGCCAGCGTTCCGCTTCATCGATCGGCATCCGGGCCCGGCGCGCGTAGTCCTCGAGCTGGTCGCGTCCGATCCTCCCGATCCCGAAGTAGCGGCTGTCAGGGTGCCACAGGTAGAGCCCCGAGACCGAGGCGGCGGGGAGCATGGCGAACGTCTCGGTCAGGCAGATCCCGGCTCCTCGCTCCGCGTCCAGCAGATTGAACAGGGTTCGCTTGACCGTGTGGTCGGGCGTGGCCGGATAGCCCGGCGCGGGCCGGATGCCCTGGTAGCGCTCGGCGATGAGCTCGTCGTTGGCCAGCGACTCAGCCGGGGCGTACCCCCAGAGCTCGCGCCGGACACGCTCGTGCAGCCGCTCCGCAAGCGCCTCTGCCAGGCGGTCGGCAAGCGCCTTGACGAGGATCGCGGAGTAGTCGTCGTGAGCGGCCTCGAACGCGCGGACGAGGTCATCGACGCCGTGCCCGGCCGTCACCGCGAAGGCGCCGATGTGGTCGGCGACGCCGCCGGGCCCGACGAAGTCCGAGATCGCGAGGTTGGGGCGGTCATCGGGCTTGGCCATCTGCTGGCGCAGCGCCGGGATGCGGGCGAGCTCGGTCGTTCGCGCCTCGTCCGCCCACAGCACGATGTCGTCCTCCGGGGTCGCGTTGGCCGGCCAGAAGCCGACCGCAGCCGACGCGGCCAGCAGGCCCTCGTCCACGACGCGCGAGAGCAGCCTGACGGCGTCGGCATGGAGGTCGCGGGCCGCCGCGCCCACCCGAGGGTCGTCGAGGATCACGGGCCAGGCGCCGCGTAGCTCCCAGGTGGCGAAGAACGGCGTCCAGTCGATCCGCTCGACGAGCTCCGCGAGCGGGTAGCGGTCGAACGTCCGAACACCCGTGAAGGTGGGTCGGGGAGGATCCGCCGGCCACGTCACGCGCAGCCGGTTCGCACGGGCATCGGCGATCGAGAGCCGGGACTCGCGACGCCGACGGCCATCCCGCTCCCGCCGGACGCTCTCGTACTCCTCACGGATGCGGGCGGCGAACGCGTCGCGCGACCCGGCGTCGACCAGCGACCCGGCCACACCAACCGCGCGCGACGCGTCGGTCACATGCACCACCGGTGACGAGTACGCCGGCTCGATCTTGACCGCGGTGTGCACCCGTGAGGTCGTCGCCCCGCCGACCAGGAGTGGCGTCGTCATGCCCTCGCGCTCCATCAGGGCCGCGATGTGGACCATCTCGTCGAGCGAGGGCGTGATGAGGCCGGACAGCCCGATCAGGTTTGCGTTCACCTCGCGGGCCTTCTCGAGGATGCGTGCCGCCGGAACCATGACCCCGAGGTCGATCACCTCGTAGTCGTTGCAGCCCAGGACGACACCCACGATGTTCTTGCCGATGTCGTGGACGTCGCCCTTGACCGTTGCCATGACGATCGTGCCGGCTCGCCGTCCCGTACCCTCGCGCTCCGCCTCGAGATACGGGATGAGGACCGCAACCGCCTTCTTCATGACCCGCGCCGACTTGACCACCTGGGGGAGAAACATCTTCCCCGCCCCGAACCGGTCGCCGACCACGTTCATGCCCGCCATCAGCGGTCCTTCGATCACGTCCAGCGGCCGCGCCGTGGCCAGCCGCGCCTCCTCCGTGTCCCCGACGATGAAGGCGTCGATGCCCTCGATCAGGGCGTGCGTCAGGCGCTCGTTCACAGGCAGTTCGCGCCAGGCAAGATCGTCGGTCGCGCGCGCGACGGCCGCCCCGCCCGCAAAGCGCGGGGCGATCTCCAGCAGGCGGTCGGTTGCGTCCGGGCGGCGGTCGAGGACCACGTCCTCGACGCGTTCCAGAAGCTCGGGGTCGATGTCGTCGTACTGGGGGATGACGCCCGCGTTGACGATCGCCATGTCCAGCCCCGCCCGGATCGCGTGATACAGGAACACGGCGTGGATCGCCTCGCGCACGCGGTCGTTACCGCGGAACGCGAATGACACGTTGGACACGCCGCCGCTGATCCGCGCGTGCGGCAGCGCCGCCTTGAGCCGGCGCGTCGCCTCGAAGAATGCCACGGCGTACTGCGCGTGCTCCTCGATCCCGGTCGCGATGGCGAAGATGTTGGGGTCAAGGATGATGTCCTGCGGACCGAAGCCCGCCTCCTCGGTGAGCAGCCGGTAGGCGCGGGAGAGGACAGCCACTCGTCGCTCGATCGAGTCCGCCTGCCCCTGCTCGTCGAACGCCATCACCACCGCCGCCGCCCCGTAGCGCCGGCACAGCCGCGCCTGGCGGAGGAACTCAGCCTCGCCCTCCTTGAGCGAGATCGAGTTGACCACGCCCCGGCCCTGGAGCTGCTGGAGCCCGGCCTCGATGACCGGCCAGCGGGAGCTGTCGACCATCATCGGGACGGCCGCCACGTCGGGCTCGGTGCCCAGCCGGCGCATGAACCGGGTCATCGCGGCGACGCCGTCGAGCATCGCCTCGTCCATGTTCACGTCCAGGATCACCGCCCCGTTGGCGACCTGATCCCGTGCGATGGCCACGGCCTCGTCCTCGGCCTCCCCCGCCTCGGGTCCGCCACCGGTCGCCGCCGCCATCAGCCGGGCGAACTTGCGCGAGCCGGTGACATTGGTTCGCTCGCCGACGTTGACGAAGGCGCCACCCGGCATCGGGATCGTGAGCGGCTGCAGGCCGGCCAGGCGGGTGACCGGGGCGACGGCCGGCACGATGCGTGGCGCGACGCCGGCGACCGCCGCAGCGATGGCCGCGGTGTGCTCGGGCGTGCTGCCGCAGCACGATCCGGCCACGTTCACCAGCCCCGCCCGCGCCCATTCGCCGAGCGCCGCCGCCGTCTGGTCGGGCGTCTCGTCGTAGCCGCCGAGCTCGTTGGGCAGGCCCGCGTTCGGGTACGCGGCCAGCGGCACGTCGGCGATGCGGCTCAGCTCCTCCACGTGCTCGCGGAGCTGCTTCGCGCCGAGCGCGCAGTTGAGCCCGACGAGCATCGGGTTGGCGTGCCGGATGCTGGTCCAGAACGCCTCCAGCGTCTGCCCCGACAGCGTGCGGCCGGACGCGTCGACGATGGTGCCGCTGATCACGACCGGCAGGCGGATCCCGAGCGCGTCGAAGGTCTCCTCGACCGCGACGATCGCGGCCTTGGCATTGAGGGTATCGAAGATCGTCTCGATCAGCAGCAGGTCGGCGCCGCCGGTGATCAGGCCCTCGGCGGACTCGCGGTAGGCGGCGGCCAGCTCCCCGAAGTCGACGTTGCGGGCCGCGGGGTCGTTCACGTCCGGCGAGATGGATGCGGTTCGGTTGGTGGGGCCGAGTGAGCCCGCCACGTAGCGTGGCCGCCCGTCAAGTGCCTCGGCGTCGTTCGCGGCGGCCCGGGCGAGCCGGGCCGCGGCCTCGTTGAGCTCGTGTGCGATATCGCCCAGGCCGTAGTCGGCCTGCGCGACCCGGGTGGCGGTGAACGTGTTGGTGCTGATGATGTCCGCGCCGGCTGCGAGGTAGCCTGCGTGCACCTCGCGCACCGCGTCCGGCTGGGTCACGCTCAGCAGGTCGTTGTCACCGCGCACGTCCCGGGGATGGTCGGCGAACCGCGCGCCCCGGAAGTCGGACTCGCCGAACCGGTGCTGCTGGAGCATCGTGCCCATCGCCCCGTCGAGCACCAGGACCCGCTGCCGAAGGAGCCCCGGCAGCCTTGCCAGACGTGCCGTGCGGGTGAAGGTGGAGCGACTGGATGCGGCCATCGTGCGATCGATCGTACCGCCCGCTCGCGCTTCGGTCACCCTGGCCGGGACCGACAGCGGGCCTTGCGGCCTGTCGATCCGGACGGTCTACCCGGCTGCCGGAGACTCGAACGCGGGCAGGGCCGCGTTGCCCGGCTGCGTTGGCGGCAGCTCGGGTCCCGAGGGCACCACGAGGGCGTACTTCCCGGCCAGCTGCGCCATCCCGGGCAGCGAGCTCCACGGGCCGCCCGTTCGTCGCCGCACGAACTGCCGGCCCACGGTCGCCACCGGGATCGCCGCCCCTGGCCGTGGGCTCGGACCCCAGATGCTCGAGCCGGTGGGGTACAGCGGGTCCAGGATGTAGGCACGGGTCACGCGAAAGTCGGCGGTCGCCAACGGATCCGCGGTGGCCACGAACCCGCTCATCACCCATGCATGCCGGCCGCGCCACACGAGCAGGCCGACCGGGCGGTTCCAGGTGCGGATCGCCGTGGCCGCGATCCGCATCGCCTCGGCCAGGCTGTCGGCGCCCACGATTCGGTACGGTCCCCCGCCCTCGATGCTGAGGGCTGCAGCCCAGCCACGGATGCCTGCGCCCTGGCGAGCGAACCCGTCGGGAGCTGGTCCGCTCCGCGCGCGGGCCAGGGTCTGCAACCGGCGCTGGGTACGGGAGGTTCGGTCCGCGCCGGGACGCTCGATGTTGAGCATCATCTGGACGCTCGCGCCAACGCACTGCACGAAGTTGGCCTGGGCCACGAAGTCGTTTGGCTGGGCGAGGTTCAGCCGAAACGGCCCCGCAGGGTCCGATACGCGCGCCGGCGCTTCGGCGATGACGGCCCCGACCGCGACCGGCCGGGCCGAGGCCGCAGGCGCGGCGCCGATCGCGAGCAGCGCGGCAAGCACGAGGGGAACGACGAGGCGGAGGCGGGAACGAATATGCATCGGCCGATTCCAGACTACGTTGACCGGTCAACAGCCGCTCCCCGGACGGTGCGGCCCAAGAGCCGGGGAGCGGCCCGGATCGCCGCGCGCCGTGCGGGCGGTTCCGGGAGATGCGCGCAGGAGGACGGCCCTTGCCGCTGATGACCGGAGGGCGTCCCATGCTGCACGGGTCGTGGTCGTCCACGTGTCACCCTCCGCGACGCCCCTTCGGGCGCCCCGCTGACCGGGCACGCTGACTGTCATCATGGTGCGTATCGGGGCAAGGTCTCGGCTTCCTGTCAGGGGCCGACCGCTGCTGGCCCGTTGCCCCGCTGAGGTGAAGAGATGCGAATCCTGGTGATCGGCGCCGGTGGGGTGGGCAGCGCCGCCGTCGGCATTGCCGCGCGGCGTGGCTTCTTCGAGCATGTCGTGGTCGCGGACTACGACCCGGAGCGTGTCGAGCACGCACTCGGCCAGGTGGCCGGCGACGATCGCTTCTCAGGTGCCCGGATCGATGCCTCCGACGTGGACGGGATGGTCGCCCTGATGGGCAAGCATCGGATCACCCACGTCCTCAACGCGGTCGATCCGCGGTTCGTCATGCCGATCTTCGATGCCTGCCTGGCGGCCGGCGTTGACTACATGGACATGGCGATGTCGCTGTCGCGGCCGCACCCTGACCGGCCGTACCAGGAGAGCGGCGAGAAGCTGGGCGATGCGCAGTTCGCCAAGGCGCCCGACTGGGAGGCCGCCGGCCGCCTCGCGTTTGTCGGCATGGGCGTGGAGCCGGGCCTGTCCGACGTGTTCGCCCGCTATGCGCAGGATCACCTGTTCGCCGAGATCGATGAGGTGGGGGTCCGGGACGGTGCCAACCTCACGGTCGACGGCTACGAGTTCGCGCCGTCGTTCTCGATCTGGACCACGATCGAGGAATGCCTCAACCCGCCCGTGATCTGGGAGGCCGGTCGCGGCTGGTACACGACGCCCCCGTTCAGCGAGCCCGAGACGTTCGAGTTTCCCGAGGGGATCGGGCCTGTCGAGTGCGTCAACGTGGAGCACGAGGAGGTGCTGCTCGTCCCACGCTGGGTCAAGGCGAAGCGGGTAACCTTCAAATACGGCCTCGGCGACGAGTTCATCGGGGTGCTCAAGACGCTGCACCTGCTCGGGCTCGACCGAACCCAGAAGGTCAAGGTGGGAGGGGCCGAGGTCTCGCCACGCGACGTGGTCGCTGCCTGCCTGCCCGACCCGGCCGGTCTGGGCGATCGGATGCACGGCAAGACGTGCGCCGGAACCTGGATCACGGGCCGCGGCCAGGACGGGTCTCCTCGCGCCGTCTACCTGTACCACGTCGTCGACAACGCCTGGTGCATGCGCGAGTACGGCGCGCAGGCGGTGGTCCTTCAGACGGCCGTCAACCCGATGGTCGCCTTCGAGCTGCTCGCTCGCGGTACCTGGTCGGGAACGGGAGTCAAGGGCCCCGAGGCATTCGATGCCGTGCCGTTCCTCGATCTCCTCAACGAGTACGGGATGCCGTGGGGGATGCGCGAAGAACCCGCCCGCGCGCTCGCAGGGTGACCTCGATCAGATCCGTTCGATCCGTCTCGCGCTCATCCGTGGGCCGCGGCGTGGCGGGCCCATGCCGGCAAGCTCGAGGAGCCGTAGCACGCGTCCGCGCTGACCCCGGTACGGCTCGAGCAGCTCGAGCATGCGTTCGTCGTTGCCGCGCGGCTCGCGGGCGAGCGCCCAGGTGACCATGCCGGGCAGGTGGTAGTCGCCGACGCTGACCGCATCGGGGTCACCGAACGCTCGGATGCCGACCTCGGCAGCCGTCCACGCGCCGATGCCGGGGAAGGCGCGAAGTGCGGCGTACGCTCCTGACGGGTCCCCGCCCGGGCCGCCGGCCGCCGCAGCGAGGCGTTCCAGCCGGTTGGCCTCGTGCGCGACGGCACGGACGAGGTCGGCCCGCCGGCGCTCGAGGCCCAGCGGGTGATAGGCGTGGTACGGGAGCGACGCGAGAACCTCGGGCGTGGGCGGGAGCCGCAGCCCGGGGGGTCCGGGCGCGGGCTCGCCGTGGGTCCACGTGAGCCCCCGGTACGCGCGCCGAGCCTCGTCGCCGGTCACCTTCTGCTCGAGGATCGCGGGGACGAGCGCCTCGAGGACGACCTCCGTGCGGCCAAGCCGCAGGCCGCGCAGGCGGCGAACGGCGTCCGCCACCGCGGGGTGCCGCGGCTTCAGCGCCTCTGGTGCGTCGTCGAGTCCCAGCAGCGCGCCCAGGTGGTCGACGGCCCAATCGCTCCCCGGACCCCACGCCCGGGCGCGAACGGTCCCGGCGCCCGTCTCGATGAACAACGTGACCGGACCAGCCGGCGACCGGGTCGCCCGCCAGGCCGACCCCGAGACCTCGAACCGGAGCGCCGGATCGCCCCGCCCCCGGCGGTGGATCCCGAGCGTCCGACGCAGGTCCAGCGGTACCTCGAGCGGGAGCGTCACGTCGGCGTCGGGTCGCCGGGTCTCCGAGCCGTTGGTCATTGCCACAGGGTAGGTGGCCTGCGCCGCGCGACGTTCCCTGCGCCGTGGGACGTGGCCTGCCACGTTGGATCCCGACCGTCAGGGCTCCGTCGTGCAGCACCATCGCAACGGTGAATCCGGAACGCCGCGACCCGCGTCTTGACAACCTCCGGTAGCCTGTCCGGGCATCGTGCGAACCAGGTTTATCGTCGCGATCGCGGCACTCATGGCCGCGAGCGCCCTGGTCGCCCTACCAGAACCCGCGGGCTCGCGTGCCCCGAGCTCCGCCCGGTCGATCGACGCGGCGTCGCTGCATGCCGTGCTGATCGCACTGCCCGCCGGTTCGCCGGCGACGACGATTCCTCCACTTGACACGGCGACCCGCTCGGCCGGCTGGCTCGGGCCCGATGCTTCATTGGCGCAGCCCGGACGGGCCGCGACCGTGTCAGGCCGGCCGACCGTGCGCCAGCCGTCGCCCAAGGCGGGCACGGTCCTCAAGAACTACTGGCGGTTCGACCCCAACATCAGCTGGTACGGCCCCGGCTTCTACGGCAGTGGCACGGCATGCGGCCAGAAGTACACCAAGACCATCCTGGGCGTGGCCCATCGAACCCTGCCGTGCGGGACGTTGGTGACGTTCCGCAACCCGGCGAACGGTCGCCAGATCACCGTTCCCGTGATCGACCGGGGACCGTACGTGTCCGGCCGGACCTGGGACATGTCCAAGGGCCTGTGCGAGTACCTGGGGCATTGCTACACGGGCTCGATCGAATGGCGCTGGGGGAGCCACGCCGGCGGATAGGCGACAATCGCCCGTGTCCCGATCGTCGCGCCTCACCCGTCGTCAGATGCTTCGTGGCGTGCTGGCCGCCGCGGTCGCCTCGCTGGTGGCGGCCTGTGCCCCATCGAAGCCAACGTCCCGGCCGGCCGCCAGTCGGTCATCGGCGCCCAGCGGATCGCCGAAGTCCGCACCACCCGCGGCGCCGTCGCCGACAGTCGAGCCCACAGCCGGACCCCCCATCGAGCCGTCGCCATCGTCGGGCCCAGGGCTGGCGACAAAGATCGCGGGTCTGATCGTAGTGGGCTTTCGCGGGATCCGGCTCGGGGACGCGCCATGGATCGCGACAGCCCTGGCCGACCCCGGGATCGGCGGGGTCATCCTGTTCAACAGGGATCAGGAGTCCGGCGGGCGCCGGAACATCGCCTCGCCCGCCCAGGTCGCCAGGCTGACCGCGGACCTGCGACTGACGGCCGGCGACCGCGAGCTCATCATCGCCGTCGATCAGGAGGGAGGGCTGGTGACGCGCCTGTCCGAGGGGGACGGGTTCCCGGCCCTGGCGTCCGAGGCCCAGATCGGGCGCGGCGCGGCGTCGGTGGCTCGCCGCTGGGGCCGGACGATCGCGAGCACGCTCGCGGATGCCGGGATCGGCCTCAACCTGGCGCCCGTCGTCGATCTCGACGTGAACCCCGCGAGCCCCGCCATCGGCGCCCTCGATCGGTCGTTCTCCGCCGATCCGGATGTCGTGGTGAAGATGGCCGGCATCGAGATCCGGGCGCACCGGGGCGCGGGCGTCCGCACGACGCTCAAGCACTTCCCGGGCATCGGTAGCTCCACGGGCAACACCGACGATGGCGTGGTGGATGTCACCGACACCTGGACGCGCCGCGAGCTTGCACCGTTCAGGCAGCTGATCGCGGCCGGTCTTGCGGATGTCGTGATGGCGGCCCACGTGATCAACCGGAAACTCGACCCGGATCGGCCGACGTCGCTGTCCCCGGCCGTTGTCACCGACCTGCTGCGGCGCGAGCTTGGCTGGGATGGGGTCGTGATCACGGACGATCTCCAGGCCAAGGCGATCACGGACGCCTTCGGGGCTGCGGAGGCGTCCGTGCTGGCCCTCGAGGCCGGCAACGATCTGCTGCTGTTCGCGAACCAGCAGTCGTACGACGAAGGGATCGTCGACCTGGTGGTCGAGGCCGTCACCGCTGCGGTCGCGTCGGGCCGGATCGACGTCACGCGGATCGACGAGGCCTGGGCCCGCGTGCAGGCGATGTTCGGCGGGACCGTGACCTGACGTTGGCGTCTTGGAACCGGGACCCACCCGCCGGCGTCTGGCGAGCGTTCGCGGCGTCGCCCGCCATTTGCTGGAGCGTCCCATGTCAGTTCCCGACCGTCTTCGCCGTCGCATGCTCGTGGCCTCGACCGTGGTGCTCGTCGCCGCCTGTGCGGCCCAACCGCCAGTTCCGTCGTCGCCAGGCCGGACCGCCGTCCCACCGTCGGCGTCCCCTCCTTCCACGGCGGCCCCGTCGCCCACGGCGCCGGCGTCCACGCCAGGCGCCAGTCCCGTCGCGGGCTCCGGCTTTCTGATCGAGGTCACCGGCGAAGGGGGGTTCATCAATCCGGTCGTGACGCTGAGCGCCGTGCCGCAGGTGGTGGTCGACGACGACGGCCGGATGTTCACGCCTGGCGCCATGCCCGATGGCGGTGATCAGCCCTTGATCCCGCCAATCGATGTTCGTGACGTCGGCCCGACCGGCGCGGCCGCCATCGCCGATTCCATTCGCGCGGCCGGTCTCGACCACGCGCAGCCCGCAACGGGCGTCGCGGCCGACGCGGGAGTCACCGTGTTCAAGGTCATGTTCAACGGCATCGCGACCGTGAACCGGTTTGCACCCACGGCCGGACCGGGACAGCCCGGGCTGCCGGGTGTTCGTGGCTCGGGCGCGCCGGATGCGGCCGCCGAGGCCGCCTTCGCGCTGCTGGCGAGGCTGACCGACCCGTCGGAGACGTGGGGCGCCGCAGCGTCAGCGCCATCGCCCTACCGGCCCTCGGCCTATCGCGTCTATACCGCCCCCGGGGTCACGCCCTCGGGGGCCGGGTCGGTGGTGCCGGCACCGGGCTGGCCGCTGGCCACGACCCTGGACGCGTTCGGCGTTCCAGCCGTGTCCGACGTCGGGCTCGAAGGACTCCGATCCGGGATCGTCCAGGGGTCGGATGCCGCCGCCCTCGACGCCGCGCTGGGTCCGGTGGCGGCGGACACCGAGGTCACGTCCGCCGGGCGGTTGTGGCAGCTATGGGTCAGGCCGTTGCTCCCGAGCGAGCAGGCCTCGTGAGTGCAGCGTGCGCACGCCCGGGTCCCATTCATGTGGGAATCCACATGATCGACACAGATCCCTGCGGGACGACTTGCCTAATGTCCGAGTTGGGTGTGCCCAGTCCGGTAGGCGCCCCCTGGACGGAGGACCGTGCCGCGTGACGAGACCCTGGATGAGACAGCTGTGAGCCGTCGACAGCGGGGCTCCCGTCGCGCGCAATACCGGCCCATCGGCAACGCGGAATCGGCGCCGTGGACCGGGGTCCGTCCGTCCGAGGAAGCTCCCGGCCCCTCGCTCCGGGAGCAGTTGGAGCGCGCGAGCGTACCTGCTCGCGCGCTCCTTCCCATCCGCTTCTTCTTCGGGCTGACGTTCATCTATGCCGGGCTCGACAAGCTGCTGTCCCCGACCTTCTTCGACGCCTCGAGCCCGGCCTCCATCTACGGTCAGCTGGCCGCGTTCGTCCACGTCTCGCCGGTGGCACCGCTCGTCCAGATCGCGGAGCCGTTCGCGCTCCCGATCGGGCTGCTGATCGCACTGGGTGAGATCGCCATCGGGTTGGGAGCGCTGACGGGGCTGGCGTTTCGGGCGTCGGCGGCTGCCGGTGCCGGGCTGTCGCTTCTGTTCTGGCTCACGGCTTCATGGACCACGACGCCCTACTACTACGGACCGGATCTGCCGTACGCCTTTGGCTGGATCGCGCTCGCTCTCGCGGGTGACGGCGGGCTGCTGGTGCACCGGTCGGTGCGCGAGCTCGGCGCCTACGTGACCGACGATTGGCCGGGATCCCTCCGGTCGGGTGCCGGCTATCGCGTGCGTGGCCGCCCGACCCCCGTGGTCGACGCGTCGCCGCTCCGGCGCCAGGTCCTCCAGGCCGGTGCGCTGGGTGCGTTCGCAGTGGCGATCGCATCCCTGGCGGTCCCGCTGCGATTCATCCTGCCGGGATCGAGTGACAGCACGGCGCTGGGCGCCGGCACCGGCGGGTTCGGCGGCGGATCCAGCGACGGCTCGGGGACGGGCCTCGGGACGGGCGACGGCGGCCAGGGGTCCGGCAGCGGAGCGGGAACCGGAGACGGCCAGCTGGGTGGGACCACGAGCGGTGCCGGAGCGAGCCCCTCGCCGAACTCGGTGGCCACCTCGAACCCGGGTCCCACCCTGACCCTGGCCACGATCAAGGCGGTCAACCAGCGCGGCGCCGCCGGCATCCAGATCCCGCTCGATGCCCCCGCACCGTATCCCGCAGGCGACCCCGCCATCATCGTGCGGTTGTCCAACGGCAGCTACGTCGCGTATGACGCCACGTGCACGCACCAGGGCTGCCCGGTTGGCTGGGACGCGCGGGACGGCGTGCTCCTGTGTCCCTGCCATGGCGCGGCGTTCGATCCGGCGAACCACGGCGCAGTGCTCGGCGGGCCCACCCGGCGCCCGTTGCTCGAGCTGCCGATCGTGGTCGACAAGCAGGCTGGAACGATCAGCCTCCGCGCCTGACCCTCCTGGTCGGCTCGGCCCGATCCGGGAGATCAAGCACACGCATCTCCGGTTGGTGTTCAGCCGCGACCGGCGACCGGCGTCCGCGACGCCTCGGGCCCGGCGAGCGGCGCGCTCGGCGCTGGCGGTGCGTCCTCCAACGGCGCGAACGAAGCGGTGAAGTGACGCAGGGCGTCCGGCTCCCGCACGATCCGGTAGCCCCGCAGCGACGCGGCCCGCGACGCGACGTCGGTGGCGACCTCGATCACGTAGTCGATGTGGCTCTGGGTGTACGTGCGGCGCGGGATGGCGAGGCGCACCAGATCCATCGGGGCCGGCGCCTCGGTGCCGTCCGGGTGGCGGCCGAACATCACCGTCCCGATCTCGCAGCCCCGAATGCCGCCGGCCCGGTAGAGCTCCACCGCGAGAGCCTGGCCCGGATACTGGAGCGGCGGGATGTGCGGTAGCAGGGCCCGCGCGTCGACGTACACGGCATGCCCGCCGCTGGGCTTGACCAGCGGGATCCCGGCCGCGTCGAGCGCGTCGCCCAGGTAGGCGGTGGATTGGATGCGGTAGCGCAGGTAGTCCTCGTCCACGACCTCGCGCAGGCCCTGGGCGATGGCCTCGAGATCGCGGCCGGCGAGCCCTCCGTAGGTGACGAACCCCTCGGTAAGGATCAGCACGTTGCGGCACTGGTCGGCGAGCTCGCCGTCGTTCATCGCCAGCCAGCCACCGATGTTGGCCAGGCCGTCCTTCTTGGCGGACATCGTCATGCCGTCGGCCAGCGCCCCGATCTCCCGGACGATGTCCACGACTGGCCGCTTCTCCTGGCCGGGCTCGCGGGTCTTGATGAACCAGGCGTTCTCGGCGAACCGGCAGCCATCGAGGAACAGTGGCTTGTGGAACCAGTCGCAGACGGCCCTGACCTCGCGCAGGTTCTCGAGCGAAACAGGCTGGCCGCCGCCCGAGTTGTTGGTGATGGTCAGGAACACGATCGGGACGTCCGCGGCCCGCGAGGTCAGCAGCGCCTCCAGCGCTGCGACGTCCATATTGCCCTTGAACGGGTGGAGCGTCGCCGGCTCGTGACCCTCCGGGATCACCAGATCGACGGCGTCGGCGCCTGTCCACTCGACGTTGGCCCGGGTCGTGTCGAAGTGGGTGTTGTTGGGCACGACCTTGCCCGGCCCGCCGATCACGCTGAACAGGATCTTCTCGGCCGCCCGACCCTGATGGGTGGGGATGACGTGCCGGAATGGGAACAGCTCCCGGACGGCGTCGAGGAACGTGTACCAGGAAGGGCTTCCGGCGTAGCTCTCGTCGCCATGCTGGATCGCCGCCCACTGGTCCCGACTCATCGCGCCGGTCCCTGAATTGGTGAGCAGGTCGACCAGGACGTCGTCCGCGTGGAGGTTGAACAGGTTCCAGCCGGCGATGCCGAGCGCCCGCTCGCGCTCCGCCACGGTGGTCAGCCTGATGGGCTCGACCGCGTGGATCCGGAACGGCTCGATGATGGTCTGCCAGCGGTCCATCGCAACCGAGGATACCCGCCGTCGGTACCCTGGGACGTGAGCCTGGTCTCGACGCGAGCAAGAGCCGCGGTCGGAAAGACATGAGAAGAGACGGCGCGGCAAGAGAAGAGGCCGGATCCGGCGTCCGCCCCCGACCTCGATGATTCCCCCGGCCGATTGTGGCCGCTCCCGATGGTGCACCCGCGGCCCCGGTTGGGTCCAGACGCACGAGCGCGCCGCCGCACCACATTGTGGACCTGGACCACCCATCTGGTCGCACGGGGCCCGCTCGCATCAGCCGCACGTTGCGCGCTACGCTGCAACGCATGTGTCGCAGCATCCGCCAGCTCCGGCGCGGCGAGGACGCTGGCGTCGCCACCACGGGCGAAGCGCAGGCCGCCGCTCTCCAGTACGTACGCAAGATCAGTGGGTATCGCGCGCCATCGGCACGGAACGAGGAGGCGTTCCGGGCCGCGGTCGATGGGATTGCCGCCGTGACCGAGCGGCTCCTGCAGGCGATCGGGACGCCGGTCGCCGAAGGTCCGGACCCGTTCGCCGACCCTGTCACCCGGAGGGCGATCCTGGCGGCCGGCACGCCGGGCCGGCCGCGCGGGCCCCGCGTGCGCGGGGCCCGCCCATGACGCTGGGCCTCGAGCCCGAGGCCCAGGCCGCCCCCACCTGGTGGCGCCGGCCCGGCCTGAACGTCGTGGACGGTCGGTTGTCGATGAACGGCGCAGACCTCGAGGCGCTGGCCCGCGAGCACGGCACCCCGCTGTTCGTGTACGACCTCGCCCGACCGGTCGAGAACGTCCGCGCGCTCCAGGGCGCGCTCGAGCGCGCCGGCGTGCGGCACATCGTCCGGCTGGCCCTCAAGGCCTGCCCCGACCCGCGCATCCTTGCCGTGCTCCGGGGGTTGGGGGCTCCCGGCGAGCCAGGCAGCATCGGCATCGACGCCTGCTCACCCGGCGAGGTCCTCCACGCGCTCGCAAACGGCTGGCGGCCGGACGAGATCAGCCACACCGGCACGAACGTCTCCGAGCGCGACCTCGACGTGCTCCTCGCGCACCCCATCCAGATCAATCTCGACGGGGTGAGCCAGCTCGAGCGCGTCGGCCGGCGCGCCCCGGGCCGGACGGTCGGCATCCGGGTCAATCCGGGCGTCGGGGCAGGCTACACCGAGGACCTCGCATATGCGGGCAGGCGGCCGACCAAGTTCGGCGTGACCGAGGATCGCCTGGAGGACGCGATCGTGGCGGTCCGCCGGCACGGCCTGATCGTGGACACCCTGCATTTCCACGCCGGTTCGGGGTGGCTCGGCGATCAACTCGTTGCGTTCGGGACGGCGCTCGAGCGGGTCACCGGCTTCCTGGATCGACTGCTGGAGGCCGGTTGTCCGATCCGCGAGGTCAACGTGGGCGGCGGTCTGGGCAAGGTCGCGCGCCAGGGTGAGACCCCGATTGACCTCCACGCGTACGCGGCGGTCGTCGCCCGGCATCTCGGGCCGTACGGCGTCACGGCGGCGTTCGAGCCGGGGGACTTCGTGATGAAGGATGCGGGGTTGCTGCTGGGCGAGATCGTCAGCATCGAGCGTCGAGGTGACACGACGTTCGTCGGGCTTGACATCGGCTGGAACGTCAACTGCGCGCACTTCATCTATCGCTACGCGCAGGAGGTCGTGCCTGTGCGAGATCCCCTTCGCGACCGGACGCGGCTGGTGACGGTGGCCGGACACATCAACGAGGCGGGCGATGTGTTTGCCGAGGACTACCCGTTCCCGGACGCGGCCGAGGGAGAGCTGGTGGCCATCCTCAACGCGGGCGGCTATCTCCAGGCGATGTCGATGACGCACTGCCTGCGGCCGACCGGGTCCGCCGCGTACCTGGAGCGCGGGGCCACGTGAGCAACCCGTCGGGGGCCGACTTCGAGGGCTGGGTCGAGGTACCCGGTGGACGGTTGTGGGCACAGGCCGCGGGTGCCGGGACGGGCGTCGTCCTCGTGCACGCCGGGATCGCCGACAACCGGATGTGGGACCCGCAGTGGCCCGCGCTGACCGCCGCCCACCGGGTTGCCCGTTACGACGTGCGCCGGTACGGCCGTTCCGAGAGCGACGACGTCGATTACTCGGACCGCGTGGATCTGCTTGCGGTGATGGATGCCGCCGGAATGGACCGCGGAACGCTGGTCGGCGCCTCGCTTGGCGGTTCCATTGCCCTGGACACCGCGGTCGAGCACCCGGACCGGGTCGCCGGCCTGGTGTGGGTGTGCGGCGGCCTCGGTGGCCTCGAAGTGCTCGAGTCGGTTGAGGAGCGGGCGTTGGGCGAGCGGTGGGAGGCGCTGGCGGAGGCGGAGGACTGGGCGGCACAGGCAGACCTCGCGGTCACGATCTGGGTCGACGGCATCGGGCAGCCGGCCGGGCGCGCGCCCGAGGCCGCGCGCGAGCTGGTTTGGCGGATGTGCTTCGAGACCCATGATCGAGCGAAGGGATCCGGTCGGCCGATCGCGCTCGAGCCGCCCGCCGCAGCGCGGCTGGACGAGGTCCATGCCCCCACGCTGGCGATCACCGGCGGGCTCGATACCCGGGCGGTGGGCGCGATGGCCGACGCGCTCATGGTCGGCGTGGCTGATGCCTATCGGATCCACGTGCCCGACGTGGCCCACCTGCCGAGCCTCGAGCGCCCCGACTGGTTCAACCGGAGCCTGCTGGAGTTTCTCAGCGAGGTTCACTGACCGCCCGGGGTTCGACACGGCCCCACGACGCCGACCCCTCGACCTCGATCGTGATGATCGGCCGGACGCCAAGAGCGTGCTGGCGGTACTGCGGATACTTGGCGCGCAGGGCGGTCACGGCACGCGTGTGCTCCTCGCCCGCGTCGGCGGCCAGGATGCCGGCCCGGCCGTCGAGTCGAACCCAGCCGAGCTGTCCCCAGTCCTCGTCCCAGTGGTCCGCCAGGAGGGCGACGGCCGGTCGCGCGAGCAGGTCCCGGACCCTCGCCAGCTGCAGCGGGTCGGTCGCCCGCTTGGGCTTCTCGTCGATCGGGGAATAGGCGATCGGCCATCCGGGCCGGCGGACGTCGTCGAGCAGGACGAAGCACACCGAGACCGGCCGGGGCCGGCCGGTCGGGCCGCTGGTGGCCAGCGTCGCCCGTCGCGCCCGGGCCACGAATGCACGTTCGGCGGCCGTCGGTGGTCGAGGATCGCGGGTCATGGCCTGAGTATGGTCCGCGGCGTGAGCCGGGTACGATCCCACCATGACGGCCCCGCCCGACCCGACGCCCCGCCAGGCCGCTCTCACCCGGGTGACGGCGTATCGCGCGGGCGTCGTGGAGGAGCGCGACGATCGGCTGGCGGGCGAGGAGCCGATGGCCATCCGCGCCCATGGCCCCGGCCAGGCGCCGGTGGACGTCGCCGTCACGATGCGCACGCCGGGCCACGAGGCGGAGCTCGCGGTGGGCTTCCTGCGCACCGAGGGTCTGCTCGACGACGCCACGGGGATCTCGGACATCACGTTCAGCCAGCCCGGCAGCGCGGCACAGCCTGACGACGAGGTGACGGTCCACCTCGACCGCCCGTTCGACGCAACCCGCGTCGCGGAGCGCCACTTCGTGGCGACGGCCTCGTGCGGGATCTGCGGCAAGGCGTCGATCGACGAGGTCGAGGTGCGCTGCGACCCGATCCCGGACGGACCCTTCGTCGCGCCGGACGTCCTGCTCGGCCTGCCCGGCTCACTGCGCGATGCCCAGGCGGTGTTTGCGGCCACCGGGGGGCTCCATGCGGCCGGGCTGTTCGACCCGCGCGGCACGCTGCTGGCGCTGCGCGAGGATGTTGGCCGTCACAACGCCCTGGACAAGCTGATCGGGAGCCAGGTGCTGGCCGCCGCGCTGCCGCTTCACGAGCGGATCGTGCTCGTGTCGGGTCGGGCGAGCTTCGAGCTGGTCCAGAAGGCTGCCGTCGCCGGCGTCCCGATCCTGGCCGCTGTCTCCGCACCCAGCGATCTCGCGGTCGATGCCGCCACACGACTCGGCGTCACCCTGATCGGGTTCCTGCGAGGCGAGGGGTTCAACGTCTACGCCCGCCCGGACCGGGTTACGGTCGGGCGGGCGTAGGTCTCCTCCCGGGCTGACGGCCTCCGGTCGCGAGCCGTGCGTCCCGTGGTGGTCGGGCGTGCCGCCCGCCCTGTGCCGGTGCCCGGCGCCGGGCTCAGCCTCTTGGCGTCAGCGGCCAGCTGACGCCCGACGGCTGGTCAGGCAGGCTCTGGCTGGTTGGCCCCTCCGAGAAGGGCGTCGTCACCGGCAGCACCGGCTCGTTGTGGCAGCGGGCGCAGAACACCGGCTGGTGGCAATAGGCGCAGGCGGTGTTTCCCTGGTCGCGGATGACCTTGGCGTGGTTGGTGGCCATCTCGTCGTGGTCGACGGTCACGGCACCGGTGGAGTGGCAGTTGACGCAGTAGTCGCGAGCGTGGCACTCGCCGCACGAGATGCCGCCCGGATCGACGCTCTCGGCGACGTTCTTGTGGTCGAACACCCACAGCGAGTCGCTGTGCGTCGACGGCGGCTGGCCCAGCGGGAGGCTCGCGACCGCCGGCCCGATTTGCGGGAACGTGTGGCAGGTGTCGCAGGTGGACGGGATCGTCTTGTTCGTGGCCACGCCATTGACGACCAGGAAGTGGCCGCCGTCGTGGCACCGGAAGCAGCCGGGGAAGTCGAGGTGACCGAGATTGTCCGGGTAGGTCTTTGCCGTGACCTTCATCTCGGGCGTGGCTGTCAGCCGGTACAGGTCCTTGATTTGGCCGATCGCCTGGTCGATCTGGTTGGCCTTGGTCTTCGCGACGTCGGGGTAGTTCATGGCGTAGAAAGAGGCCAGTGCGTCGGCCGCGGCGTCGGCGGCGGCCTCGTCCGGGTACGAGGCCCACAGGATCCGCATCCCCTCGCGCTTGATGTACGGGAGGCTGGAGTCGATGGCGTCGATCGAAAGGTCGTAATCGAGGCCGGTGCGCGGGTTCGGGATCGGGTGGCCAACGCGATTGTGGCAGTCGTAGCAGGACATCGTGGTCGATCGCTCCGATGCCTTGACGGCGGCCACGTCCGGGCCGACGTTGCCCGTGTCGGTGATCTGGGCCTGGCTGACGAACTGCTCGATCGTGCCGTCCGGCTCCGTCTCCTCGACCAGATCGATCCGCGCGCCGTTGATATCCGGCGACCAGTAGTTGACGGTGCGCAGCACGTGCCAGTGGACGCTCTGGTTGACGTCGAACGGATCACCGCCGCCGGGCCGGACCATCAGCCCGACGAACTGCCGGGTGTTCGCCTCGTCCTCGGCGAACACGGTCTCCTCCTTGACCGTGTTGACCGGATGAGACTCGACCGCGTGACACTTCTGACACGTGACCGCCGCACCCGGAAGCTGGGAGTGGTCGGGCGGTGGGATCGGCTCCGGGAAGGTGCCCAGAACCACCTCGATCAGCTGTCGGGTGCCGTTGAGCTTGGCCTTGATCCAGCCCGCGATGCCGGGCTCCACGTGGCACTCGGCGCAGGCGACGTCGCGGTGCGGACCGGCCTCGTAGGCCGCGAGCTCGGGGGCCATGGTGTGGCAGCGACCACAGAAGTCCGCCGTCTCGGTCCAGTTGAGGAGCGACACGGCCGAGAAGGTCGCGACGGCCCCGAGACCGCCCAGCACGAGGAGCAGCGCGAACAGGCCGCTCCGCGAGGAGGGGAGCCGTGGCCGGCGACCGCGCAGGTAGAAAGGGTGGCGGGGTCGCGCGGGCTCGGCAGGCAGGGGGCCGTCGGCCTCCGCCGCGGGCGCGTCCATCACGGGCGGGGTGTCGGCTGGGAGCCCGGAATCCGTGCTGGCCGCCGCTCCGGGTGCGTCGTCGGCTGCCCCTCCGGAATCGGGCCCCGCCACCGCGGGGGCCGAATCGCCGGGCACGGTGGGGTCGGTCACTCGTGCGCGCCTAGTTGACGATCTCCGAGACGGCGCGATCCATCTCGGTCTTGGGCAGGGCACCGATGCGCACGTCCTTGATGCGTCCGTCGGTGCCGATGAAGAAGTGAGTCGGGATGCCGAGCGTGCGATAGCTCCCGGCGATCGTCTCGTTCTGGTCGACCGCGATCGGGAAGGTGAGACCCGCACGCTTTGCGTAGGTGCCGATGTCCGCGCCGCTCTCGTCGATGAACACGGCGAGGATCACCAGCCCCTGATCCCTGTATGCCTGGTAGGTGGCCTCGACGTCCGGAGCTTCCGTCCGGCAATCAGGGCACCACGAGGCGCCGAACGTCAGCCAGATCGGCTTGCCGGCGTAGTCGGAGAGTGAGACGGTCTGCCCATCCCACGTCGTGGCCGTGAAGTCCGGCGGGATCCCCCCCACGATCGGCGCTGCGCCGGCGGCGTTCGCGCCGAGGTCGACCGACGTCACCCCGTCGTCACTGCCCGGACCCGCCACCAGCAAGGCCACCGCCCCGATGAGGACCGCCGTCACGGTGATCACGAGGATCGTCTGGAGGCGGCCGGCCCCACGGCGGGACGGCCTCGCGGCCACGCCGGCAGCGCTCATCTCGATCGCTCCCATCGTCCCGGTCGCTCAGTTGAGCCCGGAGTAGCTATGGAGCCCGCCGAAGAACAGATTGCCGAAGTAGGTGAACAGGGTTGCGGCGAAGCCGACCACCAGCAGCAGGGCCGCGGGCGTGCCGCGCCAGCCGCGCATGACGCGGGCATGGAGGTAGGTGCCGTAGATCAGCCAGGTGACCAGGGACGCGGTCTCCTTGGGGTCCCAGCTCCAGTAGCTGCCCCAGGCGACGTTCGCCCAGACGGCCCCGAGGATGATCGTGAGGGTGAGGAACGGGAACCCGATGACCACGGCGCGGTAGCCGATCTCGTCCAGGATCTGCGGCTTGGGCAGGCCCCACACGCCGGGCTCCGACCGGTTCGTGGCACCGGCGACCACCACCTGGAACAGGTACAGGACCGAGGCGGCGAAGGCGATCGCGAAGCTTCCGTAGGCCACGATCGCGACGGCGACATGGACGGTGAGCAGCAGGTTGTTCTGGAGCGCGGGTACCAGGGGCTCGATCTCGGCCGGGATCGTCGTCGCGTAGACCATCATGGCCAGCGCCACCGGAAGCGCCATGAGGGCCAGGATTCGCTGGTGATAGCGGCGCTCGAACCACATGTAGGCGGCCAGGATCCCGAACGCGAACGCCATCGAGAACTCGTACATGTTGGCGAACGGGCCGTGGCCGGTCGCTACGGCGCGGAACATCAGGCTCGCCAGCATCGCCAAGGTAGCGAGCCAGCCGAGCAGCGTCGCGTAGCGTCCGATCGCGGCGGTGCGCGGTCCGGACACGAAGCCCAGCACACCGGTGTTGCCGGGGCCGCCTGCCGTCTGCATCCGCGCCGCCCGCAGGCCGGAGACCGCGTACAGGAGATAGAGCAGCGTGGCCAGGCCGGTGCTCAGCATCGCCGCCACGAACGCGTATTCGGACATCTTGGCCATGACGTTTACTCCCTCAGGACCGCGCCGGCGCCTGCAGCGCCGTGCGGATGTCGCTCACAAGGCTTTCGAAATCGGTCCCGAGCGCCGCATCCCGGCTGCCCAGGCTGGCCATCGCGAGCACGGATCCACCATTCGCCCGTGGGGCGATCCGGGCCCACACCCGCTTGTGCGGAAGCAGGAAGCGAAGCGCGAACCCGATGAACAACAGCGCGGCACCCAGCCAGACCACCATCACGCCTGGGTCGCGAGAGATGCTCAACCCCGTGAACTGGCTCTCGCGATCGAAGGTGACCGTGAGATCGCCGACGGCGGCCGGCGTGCCCTGGTCGAGCACTTGCTGTGCGACCTGCTGGCCGCTGTCAGCGGTGTACAGCTCAATCTTCATCTGGCCGGGCTGGATCTGGGTGTCGCCGTTGCCCAGCGTGCCCACCACCCAGCCGACGTAGTTCGTGCCCGGGATGTTGAACGAGCCGATGGGCCGGTTGTCGGCCGTCGTCCGCCACTCCAGTGGCACCCCCTGCGAGACAAGGGTGTTGCCGCCGGCATCCTTCACGGTCATCACGGCCGCGGAGCCGAAGAACGCCTGGTAGAAGGTGGTGTCGCCGTAGTGCAGCGGGTCGTTGACCCGGATCGTGTGGCGCGCGACTTCCTGGCCGTCCTTGTACAGCACCACCTGGCTCGCGTAGTCCTCGGGAGCACCGGTGGTCGGGTAGTACGTGTCGGTGAAGTCGATCAGCTGGAGCGACAGCCCCGCCTCCGCCGCCACGGGCAGCGTGCTGCCTTCGGCGATGGTGAAGCCGGAGTCACGGTAGCCGAGGGTTGCGCCGATGATCGCGCCGGCCAGGATGACGACCAGCGCAAGGTGGCCGATCAGCCCGGAGAACAGGACCCATCGGAACCGGTCTCCGTAGACGTGGATCACGCCGTCGTCCTGGGTCAGCGTGCGGTAGTGCCGGCCGCGCAGGACACCGGACACGAGGGCCACCGTCTCGGCGGGCGTGTGTCGAACGACCACGGCCTCGTGCTGGGGCGCGTGCTCGAAGAACGCGGGCCCAACGTCCAGGCGGGGCCTGGTGATCGTCTGCCAGACGCCCGGCGTGCGATGGATCGAGCATGCGATGAGGCTGATCGTCAGCCCTGCGACGACGACCCGGAACAGGACCGAGTTGAAGATCTGGAACAGCTGGAGCGAGTCCATGATCCCGGTCCAGCCGCCGTACTTGGGGCGGACCTCGGCCAGCCAGTCGGCCTTCGCCTGGGCGTCACCGAGGACGCCGGGCGGGGCCTGGATGATGAGCGAGCCCAGCAGACCGAGGACGGCCAGGGCGAGCATCAGCACCACCGCCACGCGCATCGACGACAGGAGGTGCCAGAGGCCTTCGAGCACGCGGTCGATGCGATCGACCAAGCCGGGCCTCGCGGCATCCCGCACGGCGGGGACCGCCGCCGGGGGCAGCGGCCGGGAGCCTTCGTGGGTCATCCGAACGACCTCCTACAGGCCGAACGGCGACGCGATGGTCGCCAGCCGGCTGAGCGTGTTGGTGAGCATCAGCACCCCGACCGTCGCGAGCAGCGCGCCGGTGGCGAGTGAGACGACGTGGTGGTGGCGGCCGATCCAGGTCATGCGGCGCGAGACCCAGGACGCTCCGAGCGCGACGGCCAGGAACGGGACAGCCAGCCCGGCGGCGTACGCGATCAGCAGCATCGTTCCCTGGAGCACGCTCGAGGTAGCCGTCGCGAGCCCCAGGATCCCGCCCAGGATGGGCCCGATGCACGGGCTCCACCCGGCCGCGAACAGGAGGCCGAACACGAATGATCGGTTGTAGGACGGCGAGCCGCCGGTGCCGATCACGCCGCCCACGCCCCGGAGACCCGTGCTCGGTCCTCCTGCCGCCACGAGGGTTCCGCCCATGGCGGGCATGGCCCGGGTGTCGCGCCACAGGGCCCGGACGTTGATCACGCCCGCGACCTGGAGTCCGAGGAACACGAGCAGGGCGCCTCCGGCCATCGTCAGCAGGCGCTTGTTGTCAGCCAGCACGTAGCCGATGGCGCCAATCGAGGCCCAGAAGGCCACGAACACGAGTGAGAACCCGATCGTGAACGCCAGCCCGTGCATGAACGCGGTGCGGCGGCCCGACGTTCCATCGCCAGTCGCACCGACCATGTAGCTGAGGTAGGCCGGCACCAGCGGCAGGCAGCACGGGGACGCGAAGGATACGACGCCACCGGTGAAGGCGATGCCGAGGCCGAGCGCGCTGCCCAGGTCGCTCATGGTGTGGCGCTCCCGGTCGGCGCCGGAGACGCGGCCGGCTGGGACGCGGCTGGGGATGCGGCTGGGGAGGCCGGGGTCTCAGGGGCGGCCGGGGATGCAGCGGGGGAGCCATTGGCCGCGGGTGAGCCCGGGGCGCCGGGTGAGGCCGGGATCATCGAGGCGGCGACCAGGGCATCGAGATGCGACTGGACCGTCTGCGCCAGATCCGATCCTGGATCGAGCTGGATGACCTTCGTCCATTCGCTCTGGACACCCGCCCAATCGGGCGTCGTCTGGTTGAGGTACAGGAAGCCCAGGTCGTAGTGGACCTCGACGTTGTCGGGCGAGATGTCCACGACCTGCTTCCAGGTGGACTCGGCGGTGGGTAGGTCGCCGAGGTTGAAGCTGACCGCACCCTTCGCCAGCAGCGCCTGGACGTTCTTGGGGTCGATCGCGAGCAGCTTGTCCAGCCACTCGCCCGCGCTCGAGTAGTCCTGGCCGGCGTAGAACGCATCGGCGAGGCCGAGCAACGTGGTGGTGTCGTTGGGATCGGCAGCGTACTTGGTCATGAGCTGGGCGACCTGGGCCTGGTCGACCGCGGGTGCGCTCGCGCTGGCCTGTGCCGTATCGGGGGTTGCGGTCGGCTCGGCGGTGTTGCTGTTGACGATCGCGTTGGCCCCGAAGACGATGGCGAACACGGCGACGATCGCCGCGCCGCCCAGTGCGACCTTCTTCCAGAAGCCTCCGGATGCCGGTGCCTCGACCGGCAGCTCCGTCCGCCGGCTGGACCGCCGAGCCTTCGAGGGAGCCGCCGTTGCCGCGCGAACGCGGCGCCGGGGCCGCGTGTCGGGGGCCATGTCCGCGTGCGCGCTGGGCGTGACCGCGGCGTACAGCGCGTCGTAGTCGGTGCCCGGCTCATCGTCGTCGAACGCTTCGTCCTCGACCACATCGTCGTCGAGCCCGTCGGCGACGGCGGGGGTCGTGGTGGCCGGGACGGAATCCCGGCGGGCCGGAGGTGTCGCCGGCCCGCCGGGTACGACCGTCGGCGGCCTCGTCGGGCTCCTGAGGGCCGAGCCCTCGAGACCGACCGGGTCGGTCAGCTTGAGGTACGCCGCATCGAGCGCCGAAGCCTGGGCGTTGGCCCATCCGCGGAGGCTCGAGGGCGCAGCCGCGAGGTACTCGCTCGCGGCTTCGTGGAGTGCATCGACGTCTTCGGGCGACGCGCTCGGTGGCAGCCCGAGCTGCGACAGCAGCTCGTTCTCCAGAGCGGCGTGTCGCGTGGCGGGGAGCACGCGCGCATTCATTCGCGGCCTCCCCCGGGACGCGCGCAACGGGAGTTGCGCCGTGGCAGCCGGTTCATCGTGGATCCCTCATCTGATGCCGCGGAACGCCGCGGCTTGACACCTGAGGGCATTGTCCGGAGCGGCGAGCCTCGAGCCCATCTGTCAGGCCGCACATTTCGGCCGGGACCCGACAGGGCTGTTGGGTGGATACGCCGGCGGCCGGCTGTATCGGGCGATACAGCCGCCGGCGTCAGATCCCGGGCGTCGGCGTCGGGGTCGGGATCGCGAAGCTCAGCCCATCGTGCGGCTTGTCGTGGCAGGTCAGCGTGCACGACTGCGTCGTGGGGTCGAACGTGATCTGGCCGTCGTACGGCTGCACATCGGGGGCGAAGACCACCAGGCCCCGGTCCGAGGTCGGGACGCCATGGAGGTTGTAATGGCACTCGCCGCACAGCGCGTTGCCCTCTCCGTCGCCGGCATTCGTGATGTCCAGGCCGCCCGTGCCCGTGTTCTCGATGTTGCCCATGTGGTATCCGTGGCCCGCGAAGCTCGTGCCGGCATTCGGGCTGCCGCTGAGGTCGGCAAATGGCCCTTCAGCGTGGCACGAGATGCACAGCGCGAAGTCCGCGCCGTCGTACGCCTCCGTCCAGCTCTTGAGCGGATCGAGCCGGTAGACACCCGAGAGCAGGTTCTGCTGGATGCCCGTATGCGCGGCGTGGCAGGCGGCGCACCCATCCGAGGTGAGCGAGGCGACGATATGCGGCGAGTCCGGGTCGACGGTGGCCGACAATGGGTACAGCGTCCCACCCGAGGGTGCCGTGACGGCCGCCAGCTGGAACCCGGTGGCGAGCCCGGTCGGGTCGTCGCGCGTCGTCGATGCGGGGAGCGTCAGCCTGATCGCCGGGCGGGCGCGCATCGTCATGGTCAGCGGCATTCCCGCGGCAACGGTGTCGTCGGTCGGCTGCAGCCGGAGCTGGTACGTCTGCTCCCAGGCGGCACCGATCGTGGCCCGGACGGCGAACTCGATCTCGGTGTAGGAGTTGGGTGGCAGGGTGATCGCCGGGACCGGGTTCACGCCCGCGCTCGCGACGCCCGCCACCGGCTGGGCGTCGGGCAACGGCGGCTCGGATGACCGGAAGGAGGAGGGATCGATCGGTTCGGTTCGGACCCTGAACGTCCGGCCGTCATCGGACGCGGCGTAGAACGGCTGGCCCGGTACCGGATCCACGGCCGGGACCACGGCCCACGCGTCGGGGCTGGAGCCGGTTCCGGCTTCGAGGGTCGTGCCCAACTGGACCTCCGTGCCCCCGGAGTTGAGGACCTCGAAGCGCAGCTCGTACACGACGAATTGCTCCATCGCGCTCAGCGAGGCGTCGGTCGCGCCGCTCTGCACCACCGTGCCCGTCGCGTCCGTGGTGTCGACCCACGTATGGACGACCTCGATCCCGGTTGAGGGCGTCGGCTCCGGTGTGATCGAGGGGGAGGGCTCGATCGACGGGTTCGCCGAAGATGACGCGGAGGGGGAGGGCTCGCTCGACGGCGACGCCGACGGTTCGCTCGACGGCGATGGCTCGGGCGATGGTCCGAGCGACGCGCTCGGCGACGGCGTCCCGCTCGGGGCTGGTGCGGGCGATGCGGTTGCGGACGGCGCCGGCGTGGCTGTCGGGGACCCCGCGGGTGACGCGGTGGCCGTGGGCGAGGCCGAGGGTGCCGGATCTGGTGACGGGGTCGGCGCCGGGTCCGGCGAAGGCGTCGAGGTGGGCGCTACGGTGGGTGTGGGACTCGACGTCGGGGCCGCCGATGCCGATGGATCCGGTGTCGAATCACTGGCACGAACGGACGCGACCATCGGTGTGGTGGTCGTCATCGCGCTGACGACCAGCAGGCCGGCGGCCAGGGCCGTGCTGAGGCGAAGGGTGAAGCGGCGATGGGACGTCACGAGCGTGCTCCAGCGAGCGAGTTCGCGCGCCACGCGGCAGCGTGCCGCACCGGGGTGGTGGGCTCCGGTGCAGGCAGCGACCGTCGGAGGGGACGAGAACGGCGCATGAGCAAGGGGTCCTGCCTGGGTGGTTGGGAGCCCCGGCGGCCCGGGTGAACCGTGGCCGCCGGGAGCGATGGTCAGTGGGCGAGGGCTAGTTGCCCGGGACGTAGGGTGCGCCGGTGAACAGCCCGCTGAAGAGGCCGCCGCTGGCACTGCTTGGGCCGATGTACCAACCGGCCGGGAGGGTACCCGTCGGGTCGTGACACAGCTGGCAGGTTCCGCGGTTGTTGACCTTCAACAGACGGCTGTCGTTGGACGTCGCCTCGCTGGGGTCGGCGTACGTGCTCGAGTAGCCGCCCGTCATGGCCGCGTTCGAACCATGGGAGACATGGCACTGCTCGCAGCCAACCCGGGTGGTCCCGTGCTTGAAGTGGAACGTGGCGTCATCGGAGTTCGCCACCAGCGAGGAGGCCGACAGGCTCTGCGTTGGGGCAGTGCCGGTGACCGTGCTGACGCCGTCGTACCGCGTATGGCACTGGACGCACCACGCGGTCATCAGGCCGCCCTTGTTGTTGAGGGCGATGTCGGCGATCGCCGCACCCGAGATCGGGTCCGTCGTCAGGCCGGCAGCTGTCAGATCAGTCTGATACTGCGCGATCTCGCCGGTGTTCACCGGGTACCGGAACGAGTAGTGGACGCCAGTCGCGTTCTCGTACGGCTGCGTCGCGCTCGTCCAGCCGGTGTTCATCGGGTCGGCCGAAGGTCCGCCCGACGTCAGGGTCCAGGCCAGCGCACCGGTCGGATCCCAGTGGTAGCGCCAGTAGTCGCCGGACGTGCCGTCGACCAGGCCGCTGAGGTAGCCGTTCGTGCTGGGCCGGATGGTGTAGTTGCGGGTGGAGCCGACTGCGAGCGCCGTGTCCTGCACCTGAACGCCACCACTGTTGGTGACGGTGAACGCCCCCGCCGTGGCCGTCAGGCTGGGCGAGGTCTGCAGGATGCGGTACTGGCCGTTGCCGTGCGGGTTGTGGCACGACGCACACTCGAGATCGACCGTCGCGCCGACGCCCGTGGCGCCGTTGCCCCAGACGGTGCCCGACCCTTCGTGGGTCGAGGTCACAGCCTGGCCGGTGGACGTCACGTCCAGCGGCTGGACATGCCCGATGTTCCGGACGTTGCCGCTGCTGTCATACGAGAGGCGGGCCGGATGGGCCGAGTCGATCAAAGCGTAGGTGAAGCCGCCGCCACGGAGGGCTCCCGCGACCGCGCCGCCGCCCTGGTTTTCGTACTGCACCCCGTCGACGACGTCAGTCGTGGCCTTGGTGCCGTTATGGCAGTCGAGGCACAGGTCTGGTTGTTCGTTGTTCAACAGGCCAGCAGCCGTTGCCGTGTGGGCCCGGTGGCAGCCCGCGCATGTATCCGCGGTCAGTCCCGTGGTCCCGTTGTTGGTGGTCATGATGTGCGGACCACCGTCGGCAAAGGCTGGCAGAGCGGCAACGAACAGCCAGAGGGCGCCGACTCCAAGGAGGAGTAGGAGTTTCCTCACTGTCATTACCTCGTGGTTTAGATGGATGTGGGGCGCCTGCGCTGCAGGCGTGCTCATCGTCCTCGGTTTCACCTCCCTCACCCTGTCCATGCTCAGTAGCTCCAGACCTGGAGCCGGTCGTTGCCCCAATCGGCGACGTAGACGCGCCCCCGCGCGTCCACGGTGAGCCCGTTGGGGAACGACAGGTTCCCGTCCGCGGCCCCCTTCTCGCCAAAGGCGTTGATGTAGGCAGGCCCTCGATCCCCGGCCTTGTAGGGCGCGTAGGCCTGGATCGTCGAGGCGCTCGAGTCGGCGACCAGGACGTGGCCGTGGTCGTCAATAGCCACGCCGACGGGCAGGCCGAGGTCTCCCACGGCATTCCCGCGGCCTACGGTGCCGGCCAGGTTCCCGGCCGTGTCAAAGACGAGCAGCCGGCCGTTGCCCGTGTCGGTCACGTACACGTTGCCGGTGCTGTCGACGGCGATCCCGTTGGGGTGGTTGAGGCCCGCCGAGCTTCCGAGGTCGCGGACGAGCGTGCCATCGGGCGAGAACTCGTGGACCACCTGCGGCTCGCGCGAGACGTCGGCCACGTACACGTTGCCCTGCTGATCGAACCCGATCCCGAGCGGCTGCCAGCCGCCCTGGGCCGCTCCCGGATCGAATGCCCGGTCGTAGGTCCCATCGGCGTTGTAGATGAAGACGCGCCCGTTGTAGCGGTCGGTCGCCCAGATCTCGCCGGTGAGCGGGTCAAGCGCCAGGAACAGCTGGTGGGCCTGGGCGGTCGTCGCAGCGGGCGGCTGGAGGACGCCCAGGGTGTTGCCCTTGCCGTCGATCAGCAGCGTGTCCTGCGAGGCGCCGGTCTGGGTGATGTAGATACGGGACCCGTCGGCGCTCACCGCGACGTCCTGCGGCTTGGTGAAGTCGTAGAACGCGTACTGGTAGCTGGGCATCGCCTCGGGGACGATGGGCAGCGGGATCTCGGTGATCGGCTTGCGGAACAGCAGGTACCAGATCGATAGGATCAGCGTGGCCAGCAACAGCAGGAACAGGATCAGGAGGACCAGCTTCCGGCGACGGGTGTTCTCCTTCTCCTCCTCGGCCGGCACCTCCGGCGCGGGCGGCTCGGGCGAGCCCTGCTCGGCGGGGAGGGCCGCTGGATCGCTCGGGACTGAGCCCAGCGTGATGTCGGATGCGCTCATCGCTAGTTGGACCCTCCGGTATTCGGGGACGCGACCGAAGAGGGGGCTGCCGAGGCGCCGGCTCCGAGCATGCTCAGGCCGATCGAAGCCGAGGTGTTGGACGGGTCGATCGTCAGCACCTGCTGGTAGTAGCCGGTGGCTGAGGCATTGTCCCCTCGCTGGGCGGCGACCTGCGCCAGACCCAGCAGGGCGTCTGTCTTCATCGGGCCGGCGGTCAGCGGGATGAGCGCCGCCTCAGCCTGATCCAGGTTGCCGTCACACAACGCGACCATGGCGTTGGCCCAGGTCACGCCATCGGTCTGGCCAAGGGCCGTGTAGGCCGTGGCCATCTCCTGGTACGGGTCGCGCCAACCGCTCGGCACGTACGACACGGCGAGCTTGAGGGCGGAGACGGCCAGGTCGGACTTGCCGGTCTTGTCGAGCGCTACTCCCAGCGAGTAGAGAGCATCGGCGTCGGCGGCGTTGATCGCCAGCGCCTTCTGCAAGGTATCCGCCGCGTTGCCCGCCTGGCCTTGATGCAGCTGGACGTAGCCCAGCCAGTAGTAGGCCTGCTCGAGCTGCGGGTCGGACTTGGCGAACTCGCCGGTCCCGTTGCCGTCGACGAACGCCTGGAGGTCGGCGCGGGCCGCCTCGAGGTTCTCGATGTTGACGTAGGCGATCCCGCGACCGAGCAGCGCGGCCCGGTCGGTGGCGTCGATCTTGAGGGCCTCGGTGAACTGCGTGATGCCGTCCTGATAGCGCTTCGCGGTGACGTAGGCGGCAGCGAGGTGGTCGCGCGCCTGGATGTCGTTGGGGGCAGTCTGCACGGCCGCCTCGGCCGCCGCGACCGTCCGGTCCGCCAGGGACGCGCCCGGGTCGACGTGGCGGTCGTTCCAGTAGATGAACAGCATCGCCGGGATCCCGATCAGCAGGGCCAGCCCGCAGACGAGGATCAACCGGTTGAGGGTCTTGTTGGAGATGGTCGTGGGACGGGCGACTCTCATCATTCAGTAGCTTCCTTGCGGTGGGCGCTCCTTGCTCGAGTCACGTCCGCGTGATGGACGTCATCGGACCTGAGCTCGGGCTCCATGCCCAATGCTCACGCGCGCGTGGGTTTGTTCCCATCCGTCGGGGGATAGAGATGCGATACAGGACGTGGTGCGCTCGCGCGCCGCTGAACCTGTATCGACTGGCCCACCGCATCCGACGCAGGCGGTTGAGCGCACCCCGGCCTGGTCTGGGCCGGAGCGCTAGGAGAGCGACTCCCGCGGCGTGGCGAAGCCCGACGGGACGTCCACCTCGATCACGTCGCCCACCAGCTTGAGCGGGAAGCGGTCCAGCGGCCGCGGCGGTGGCCCGTGGAGGACGGACCCATCGATGGCGAAAGCGCCGTCGTGGCAATGGCACTTGAACTGTCCGTCCGCCGCCGACCAGCTGTACGCGCACAGCGCGTGCGTGCAGCGGGGATCGAACGCCACGATGTCGCCACCCGACTGCCTGACCAGCCAGGTCGAGCCCTCGACGGTGCCACCCCCAGTCTTGAGCGTGAACGGCACCTCGGTCGGCGTGTCGGGAGCCAGGGTGGCGGGATCGAAATCGAGGTCTACCGGAATGGGCGGTCCGGCGCACGCCTCGAGCAGCACACCGAGCCCGCCGCCGGCGGCGAGGGCACCGGCGCCCATCAGGATCAGGACGCGTCGCCGTGGGACGGTGGTGGTTCGCGGGTCGAAGGCCGGCCCGCCGGAAGGAGACCGGTCAGGTGCGTTGCCCATGTCGGGCGAAGCCTAGCCCGGAACGACGGCCGGCTGCAGGCGAGTCTCTCCCTCGCCCGGCTCGTCGCCGGCGCTCCGCGTCGCCACCGCCCCGCGAATGGCGGCCAGGAACTCGTCGGGACGCGACGAGAGCGACTCACGCCGGAGCGTCCAGGCGTGGGTCGTGTTGATGTCGACGTCCAGCACGAGGCTGCACTGGGAGCGGCGGGCGACATCGACGGCATCGATCTCGCCACCCTCCTCGACAACGATCACGCCGGGCTCCCGGGCGAGGGCGGACTCGACCGCATCGGCCAGACCGACGTCCACGGCGTCGACGGTGACCCCGGGCTCGTCGAGCAGCATCCGCACCAGGCCCTCGCCCATCAGGGCATGGCTGTACAGGACGAGGACGCTCACCGGCTCAGGTGACACGAGGATGGCTCCCCACGACGGACACATACGGACCGCAGGCTCGGGTCCGTGGCCGCGATCCTAGGCCCCGGGCAGCCAGCGTCCAATCCGTCGCCCGGCACACTCGACACCGGATCCGCTGTATCCGACGGGATAGCCAAGGGTTCGCTCAGTCGGGCGCCGCCTCCGGTGCGGTCAGGCCCTTGCGCACGGCATAGGCGGCCGCCTGCACGCGGTTCGTCAGGTGTAGCTTCTCGAGCGCGTTGTGGACGTGGTTCTTGACCGTCCCCTCGGTGATCGAGAGCTCGTTGGCGATCTCCTTGTTGGACAATCCTCTCGCCACCAGCTCCAGGATCTCCGACTCGCGGCGGGTGAGCACGCTGTCCTCGGCCGGCATCGCCGCATGGCCGTGTGACGGGAGACCGCCGGTGCGCAGGGCGTCGAGCAGCTTGCTCGCGACGGCGGGTGCGATCGGGGCCTCGCCGCGCATGACGCCGCGCAGGTCTTCGAACAGCTGCTCCGGGCGGACGTTCTTGAGCAGGTAGCCGTTGGCACCCGCCTTGATCGACTCGAACAGGTCATCATCGTCCTCGGACACCGTGAGCATCACGATCGGCATCGCGAACCCGGCGGTCCGGATCGCGGCCACCCCGTCCACTCCCGACGCGCCGGGCATGTTGACGTCCATCACCACCAGGTCGGGCTGGATCACGCGGACCTTGTCCAGGGCATCTCGGCCGTTCTCGCCCTCGCCCACGACCGTCATGTCGTGCTGGTTGCTGATCAGCGTCGCGAGCGCCCGCCGGAATAGCGGCTGATCATCGACGAGCAGCACTCGGAGCTTGGGCGGAAGGTGTGCCACGCGTGTCCTCTGCCTCGAGGTGGACGACGATCCGGGTCCCCTCGTTCGGCGCAGTATGCACGGTGATCGTGCCGCCGACCTGCTCCACGCGTTCCCGCATTGAGGCGAGCCCGAAGCCGCCGTCCATCGAGCTCTCCACCAAGGCCGGGTCGAAGCCGACCCCGTCATCCTCGATCCTGAGCGTGGTCGACGGGCCGTCGCACTCGATCGCGACCAGCGCGCGACTCGCGTGCGAGTGCTTGCGCGTGTTGGTCAGCGCTTCCTGGACGACTCGCAGCAGCTGGACCTCCGCCCGCGGGCTGAGCGCGTGGCGGGTGTCCCCTTCGCAGGTCAGGGCGGCGGCGATCCCCGTCTGGCGGCTGTACTTGCGGAGGTACTCGCGCAGCGAGCCCTCGAGCCCGCCGTCCTCGCGGATGGTCTCGCGCAGGCCCAGGATCGCCTCGCGGACGTCCTGGTAGGCCTCGTCGGCCGTGTCGGCGAGCTGCGACAGCTCGCCCGCCATCGTGTGGCTGGCCTCGTCCTTGGCCCTCGTCTCGAGCGCGCGCAGCTGGAGGTGGATCACGCCCAGGACCTGGGCCAGGCTGTCGTGGAGCTCGCGCGCGATCCGGTCCCGCTCGGCGTGGATCGTCCACTGCTCCTCGGCCTCGTGGAGGCGCGCCGTCCGGACGGCGATCGCGGCCATGTCGGCGAGACCGCCGAGCAGGTGGCGCTCGGTGGCGCTGAACGGCCGGCCGGTTCGTACGACGCACAGCTCGCCGAGGATTCCGTCCGGGCCGCGGAGCGGGCGAGTGGCCCAGGTGGCGGTCTCGTGGCCGGCGACCAGGGGGCACGACGGATTCTGCGTGTGGTGGGCGCTGGTGGCGGAGTGGGCGACATGGCACACGCTGCCATCGTCGGCCATCGCGAGGCGATCGCGGACGGCCGCCGATCGAGCATCGTGGTCACGCGTGTCCGACAGGCAGGCAACCGCCCGCTCCGCGCCGAGCAGCTCGCGCGCGTGACCGGTGATGGTGTCGAGCACGTCACGCAGATCGGCCTGCCCGGTCAGCTGGAGGGCCACCTCATACAGCGCCTCCCGCTCGCGTTCGCGACGGTGGAGGTCCGCCACCGTGAGACCGAGCTGGGCCGCGCCCGCGATCTCCCCGGCGATATCGACGAAGGCGGCGTCCGAGATGTCCGGCTCGACCGGTGGATGGAAGGCGAGCCGGATGTGGCCCAGGCGGTTGGTGCCACGGATGAGGGCGAGCTCGAGGATGCCGGTGTCCACGCCGTCGCGCCGCGTGTAGCGCGGTGCGTCGAGCGCGGCATCGGGGGCCTCGGCGAGGATCGGTCCCAGCCAGCTGAGCCCGGGCGCCAGGGTCGCCGGACGCTGAATGGTGAGGCGGTTGTCGTCGGATGTCTCGATCGAGACGATCCCGGCCAGCGCGCCCGTCTGGGTGATCAGGCGGTCGAGCGCCTGATCGAGAAGATCCTGCAGGGACAGACCGCCACGGACGGCCGAGCTCACCTCGTGGGTGACGGTCAGGTCCTTGTTCTGCGCCACGAGCTGCTTCTGCGTCCGGTCCAGATACAGCGAGACGACCGTCGCGAACGCCACGATCGCCGCACCCATGATCATCGCGGAAGCCACGTGGCCCTCGTCACCGGTCATGTGGGGGTCGAGGACAAGGAACCGGACGAGCTCGAACACCCACACGAAGACGACGGGCAGGACCATCGTCGCCCACTTGAGGCGGCTGAGGTCTCGGGCGCCCTGGGGGTCGCCGGTCCGCGCCGGCGGTCGTTGGCTCATTGGGTTGTCCGTGGGGGCTCCGCGCCGAGGGTCGCCGACGCGCACGGACAGGGGTCGCTCATACCTGCGACTGTGCCGTTCGATACAGTCGGCGGCGAAGGGCCGACCGGCCCTGCGACGGGGGCCCTCCCGCCCTGCTACGGGGAGCCATGCTGTCGGGAACGTCCGCAGGCCATTTGGGCCAGGGCCGCGGGCGGGACCGACCACGGTTGTGAGTATCAGCCTGACCCGCGGCCCGGCCGACCCACTGACCTGGGGGTCCGGCGCGGATCGTTAGCGGTGCCGCGGGCCTCAGCGACCGGTTTCGCGCTCGCCCTTCGGCCGCAGCTGGACGAACTCGAACCCGAACCTGCCCTTGACGCACAGATGGCCGTGCGTGATGGGCGCTTCGATCGGAGAGGTCACCTTGACGATCTCGTCGTCCTGGGTGTGCAGGGTCAGCGTGCATCCGACACCGCAGTAGGGACAGATCGTGTCCGTGGTCTGCTGCTCCCCGGGCCGCCACGTGCCCGCGGCGCGCATCTCGTGCTCGGAGCGGAACATGAGGGCTCCGGTGGGACAGACGCCGATGCAGTTGCCGCAGAACACGCACGCCGACTCGGGCAGCGGGGTGTCGAACTCGGTCGAGATCCGGGCGTCGAAGCCGCGGCCGGCGACCGAGATTGCGAACGTGTTCTGAGCGTCCTCGCCGCACGCCTCGACGCACTTGTAGCACAGGATGCAGCGAGCGAAGTCCCGCACGTAGAGGCCGTTGTCGATCTTGACCGGCTGGGCGACGGTCTCCGCCGCCGAGGCCGTGTCAGCGAGGAGCGGCTCGTGGTGACCGGGCCGCCGCTCGTCCCTCGGCTCGACCGCAGGGCCGCTCGCTGCAGGCCCGAACCTCGCCGGGTCCGCGCCGTACCGCCGGCTGTGGCGCTCGAGGTCGCCGTCCGGCTCGACGGGTCCTGCCAGGGACAGATCGACCGACGAGCCCAGCAGCTCCAGCACCAGCCGCCGTGAATGCCGAACGCGCTCGCTATCGGTCTGGACCTCCATCCCCGCCTCGATCTTGCGCGAGCACGCCGGCACCAGCGCCCGCGAGCCGGCGACCTCGACCACGCATACCCGGCACACGTTGACCGGCGTCAGGTTCTCGAGGTAGCACAGCGTGGGGGTGTCGATCCCGACCGATCGCGCGGCCTCGAGGATCGTGGATCCGGCCGGGACCACGACGGCCGCGCCGTCGATCTTGAGCTCGATCGACGCCACTGCCGGCACCAGCGGTGGCGTCGGCGCGCGCGACGGCCGCGCGGGTGGCTCCCGGAGAATGCGCTCGACGTCAGGGGCGGTCATGCGCCGGTCCCCGCGACGGCCGGGCTCGCCGGCCCGTCCGACTCCCCGAACCGGACCAGCCCGGCCCGGATCGCGCTCTCGATCGCCGATGACGCCGTCTGCCCCAGGCCGCAGATCGACGCGTCGCGCATCGCCCGGGCGAGGTCATCCAGCAGGGCCAGCTCCGCGTCGACGGAGCCCAGCGGCCGGCCAGCCGCCAGCCGAGCCAGCAGCTCCTCCTGGCGGACCGTACCCACCCGGCACGGGACGCACTGGCCGCACGACTCGTCGCGGAAGAAGGAGGCGATCCTGCGGAGCGCGCCGGCCAGGTCGGCGGTTCCGTCGAACACCATGACCACCCCCGATCCCAGGCTCGCCCCGGCGGCCCGCGTCCCCTCGAACGTCAGCGGCACGTCCAGCTGGCCGGGGCCCACGAATGTGCCCGCCGCCCCGCCCAGCAGCACGGCCTGGATCGCCCGCTCGCCGGGAACGCCGCCCGCGAGCTCGATCAGCTCCCGGAGCGTCGCGCCGAACGGCACCTCGTAGACGCCGGGCCAGGCCACGTGCCCAGAGACGCAGAACAGCTTGGGTCCCGTCGAGCCCTCGGTGCCGATGGCAGCGTACGCGGCGGCACCGAGGCGCAGGATCGCCGGCACATTGACCAGCGTCTCGACGTTGTTGATCAGGGTCGGCTGACCGAACAGCCCGGCGTCCACCGGGAACGGCGGCTTGTTGCGCGGCTCCGGCCGCCCGCCCTCGATCGACTCGAACAGGGCGGTCTCCTCGCCCGCGATGTAAGCACCGGCACCGATCCGGAGCTCGATGTCGAACGTCCAGCCGCTCCCGTCCACGTCGGCGCCCAGCCACCCGGCGGCGCGAGCCTGCGTGACGGCGCCCGCCAGGCGGTCGCGGGCGACCGGGTACTCGCCGCGTAGATACAGGTAGCCCTGCGAGGCACCGACCGCGTACCCGGCGATCGTGATCGCCTCGACGAGGGTGTATGGATCCTCCTCGAGGATCACCCGGTCCTTGAACGTCCCGGGCTCGGATTCGTCCGCGTTGCATACGACGTAGCGTGGCGTCGCGGGCTGGGCCGCAACCGCCGCCCACTTGCGGCCGGTCGGAAACGCCGCCCCGCCGCGCCCCACCAGCCCCGACGCCGTGACCTCGCCAATGACACCGCCGGCGCCGAGCGCCATCGCCCGCCGCAGGCTTTGGTAGCCGCCCGCCGCGAGATGGGCTTCGAGCGAGGTCGGATCCACTCGGCCCACGCGCTCGAGCAGGAGCAGCCCGTCCGTGCCCGCCTGCGGCGCCAGCCCGCGGACCCACTCGATCGGGTCGCGCTCGTCCGAGGAGAGCTCCGCTCGCACCGTGTCAGGTTCGGAGCTCGCGAGCTCGGTCGCCCAGTCGAGCGTCTCCAGCAAACCGGCGCCATCGGTGATCTCGCCCACGACCAGGCCGCCCGGGGCCAGGCCCGCAACCGTCACCAGCGCTGCCGTGGGTCGCTCGCACTGCCCGAGACACGGGCTGCGCAGCCAGGTCGCGGCCGTCGCGCCAACCGAGCCGCCACGGATCGGCGTTCCGGCAGGCCCGGCCAGCCGTTCGAGATCGGCGCACACGGTCTCGGCCCCGGCAAGCCGGCAGGCCAGGTCGTCGCACACATGAGCGACCACGGGTGGCCGTTCGCTCGTCGGCAGCAGGGCATAGAACGAGGTCACGCCGTACGCATCGGCGGGCGGGACCGAGAGCCGCCGGCAGATGTGGTTGAGCGCGCCCCGGCTGAGCCAGCCGGATCGTGCCACGGCCGCCTCAAGCGCCGGCAGCAGCAGGTCCCGCCTGGCTCGCGCCTCCCGGCCGCCGTGCGCCACGCGTCCACCCAGCCCGGGGTCGCGGTCGCCGCCGTCCCAGCCCGCTCTCGCCGGGCCGATCAACGGATCCAGGAGGGCATCGATCGCCGCGCGCTCCGCGGGTGTCGCAGCGGGCCCCACGACGTGGAGATCCATCGCCCGAGTGTAGGCGCTCGTGGACAACGATGGCTCGCGGCGTGCCGCTCAGAGGGACAGTGGCGGTCCGTACCAGACGGAGGCGGCGATGATCGCGTACAGGCCGAGCAGCATCAGCCCCTCGAGCCACGTCGACTCGCCGTCGAACACGACCAGGGCACCCAGCACCGCCGTCAGCGACAGCCCGACAAGCAGGGTCGGGGCCAGGACCAGGGTCATCGGTGTGGGCGACAGGACCAGGCTCGCGAGCATCAGCACCGGGGTCAGGGCGATCGCGACCTGCAGGCTGGAGTTCTGGATCAGGCTGATCGCCAGGTCCGTCCGGTTACGGACCGCCTGCTGGATGCCGACCACGTGCTCGACCGCGTTGCCGGCGATGGCGACCACGACCAGGCCCACGAAGGCCTTCGAGCACCAGGGCCTTGCGTCCCAGCGTGGCGCGAATGCCCGATGCAGACCTGCTTGGAGGAGGTCATCACTCACCAGACTCTACGGTGGACGGACCATCGGGGAAGGGCGTCTCGGGCCCACGGCGGTGGGGTCAGCCCGGTGGCCGCGCGAGCCGGGCCTCGCGCAGCGCCCGAGCTGCGAGCTCCCGTCCGCGACGCGATGTCGAGCCGTTCGAACACGGACGAGGCGCGACGCGCCAGGTCAGCCAGTGGTGCAGGATCGCCCGGGATCAGCCTGGCTCGCCGGAGGTTCCCCAGCCCATGTACTCGCCGCCCTGCTCGGCGGCGAACGCACCCAGCTGGTCCCGGATGGCCGTCATGCGTTCCTGTGTCACGACCATCGGGAAGGTCACGCGGACCGTCCAGCGCCGACCCACCAAAGGTGCCGTCATGGCCACCGTTCCGCCGCTGTTCGCCAGCTGGGCAACGATCCGTCGCGCGGCCCGTTCGTCGGGCAGCGCCAGCTGGTGCTCGACGCTGATCGGTCGGGACAGATCCACCCCCGCGCTCACCAGCCGCGCGATGAGCCGAGCGTCGTCGTCGGTCGCGTCGTCGGGTGTCCCGAACAACCGCCGGATGAGGCTCACGACCCTCGCCCGGTCGCCCCGCCGCCGGGGACAGCACTCGTCGAGACGGCCGCCCCGAGGTCAACGGGCAGCTTCTCGACCCGGATGGCGGTGGCCTTGAACTCGGCCGTGCCCGCCCTTGGGTCCGTGGCGTCAATGGTCAGGGTGTTGACCGCGACCTCGTCCTGGAAGTGGAACGTCATGAACGCGAGACCCGGCCGGAGGCCCTCCTCGACGCGGACAGGCGCCTCGACCGCACCCCGTCGCGACACCACCCGCACGCGCTCACCCTCTTCCAGACCGAGCCGGCCGATGTCCTCGGGAGACAGGTCGATCGTCTCGCCGGTCCGGCGCGGGTAAGCGTATCGGTTCGACTGGACGCCCGTGTTGTACGAATCCAGCCGGCGGCCGGTCGTGAGCCGGATGGGGAACTCGTCGGTGAGCTGGTCCACTGGCGGATCGTGCTCGACCGGCATGAACGGCGCCCGGTTGCCGGGCACGGGGTTCTCCCACAACCGGGAGTGCAGGAACAGCTCACCCGGGTGCGACTCGTCGTAACAGGGCCATTGGAGCCCGCCCTCGGCCTCGAGCCGCGCGTAGCTCATGCCGGCGAACGCCGGGGCCAGCCGGCGGACCTCGTCCCACACGGTCTCGGCGTCCGGTGTGCCCCAGTCGTGGCCGAGTCGCCGGGCGATCTCGAACACGATCCACAGGTCGTCTCGGGCATCGCCCGGTGCCTCGAGCGCGCGGTGGACCCGCTGCACGCGGCGCTCCGAGTTGGTGACCGTGCCCTCGCTCTCGGCCCACGCCGCGGCCGCCGGCAACACGACGTCCGCGATCTCCGCGGTCGCGCTCATGAAGATGTCCTGGACGACGAGGAAGTCGAGCCCTCGGAGCAGCCGCTCGGTCCGGCGCCGGTCGGCCTCGGACTGCATCGGGTTCTCGCCGATCACATACAGCGCCGTCAGGTCGCCGCGCTCCATCGCGTCGAACATGCCCGACAGGTGCCAGCCGCGCCTGGGTGGCACGGCCGCGCCCCAGGCCTCGTCGAACTTCACGCGGAGGGCGTCGTTCTCCACGTGCTGAAAACCGGGCAGCCGGTCGGGCAGGGCGCCCATGTCGCCACCGCCCTGGACGTTGTTCTGGCCCCGGAGCGGGTTGAGGCCGCTCCCGTACTTGCCGATGTGCCCGGTCAGCAGGGCCAGGTCGATCAGGGCCAGGACGTTGTCGGTCGCGTTGTGGTGCTCGGTGATGCCCAGCGTCCAGCACAGCAGCGCCCGGTCGACCGTGGCATACGCGTGGGCGGCCTCGCGGATCGCCTCGGCGGGCACGCCGGTCTCCCGCTCCGCGCGCTCGAGCGTGTACGGCTCGACCGCGTCGCGGTAGGCGTCGAAGTTGGCGGTCGCGCGCCCGATGAACTCGTCGTTGGCGAGCCCCGCGTGAATGATCTCGCGCCCCATCGCGTTGGCCAGCGCGATGTCCGAGCCCACGTCAAGGCCGAGCCACAGGTCGGCCCACTGCGCGCTGCTGCTCCGTCGAGGATCGATCGCGATCAGGCGCGCGCCGCGATGTACCCCCTTGAGGAGGTGGTGGAAGAAGATCGGATGCGTCTCCCGGGCGTTGCTGCCCCACAGGAGGACGAGATCCGTCTCCTCGGCTTCACGATATGAGCTGGTTCCGCCACCAGCGCCGAACACGGTCGCCAGACCGGCGACAGAGGGCGCGTGTCAGGTGCGGTTGCAGCTGTCGATGTTGTTGCTGCCCAGGACGACACGGGAGAGCTTCTGGGCGGCGAAGTTGACCTCGTTGGTCGACTTGCTGCAGCTGAAGATCCCGTACGTCCGGGGGCCGTGCGCCGCGCCCGCCGCCCGGAGCCCGGAGACCACCCGATCCAGCGCCTCGTCCCAGGCTGCGGGACGAAGGGTGCCGGTCAGGCGGTCGCCGTCGCGCACGAGCGGCGTGGTCAGGCGGACGTACTCCTTCGGCACTCGCATACCTCGGGTGGTTGGTCCGATCCGCCGAGTGTAGATGGTCGGCGCCAGGCGGGTCGGTCAGCGCAGAACGAGCCGGACCGCTCGTTCAGCCCCGACGGCGCCGATCTCGTCAACGCGACCGACCGGCCAGCCCGTCACGCCGGCAGTCGCGAGGTCGGCGATGACCGTCGCCACGTCGCCCGGCGGGATCGCGGCCAGCAGGCCGCCCGACGTCTGGGGGTCGTGGGCCAGGGCGACGAGCTCGGGAGCGACGTTTGGGGCGACTTCGAGGGCGACTGCCGTGAACCGCCGGTTGTGCCCCGCCCCGCCGGTCTCGACCCCGGCACGTGCCGCATCGAGCGCACCGTCGAGCGCCGGCAGCGCATCGGCATCGAACACCAGCCGGGTTCCCGACGAGCGTGCCATCTCGAGCCCGTGGCCCAGCAGCCCGAACCCGGTCACATCGGTCGCGCCCCGGACCCCGTGTGCGACGAGAACCTCGGACGCGGCCCGGTTCAACGTTCGCATCTGGTCTGTGGCGGCGACCAGATCCGCATCGCTGGCGCGGCCGGCGCGCCGTCCGCTCACCAGCAGGCCCGTGCCGAGCCGCTTGGTCAGCACCAGGACGTCGCCCGGTTGCACGCCGCTCTTGCGGAGCAGCCGGTCGGGGTGCGCGGCGCCGATCACCGCCAGCCCGTACTTGGGCTCCGGGTCGCGGATCGTGTGGCCGCCGGCCAGGATGCCTCCGGCCTCGCGGACCTTGGACACGGCACCCTCGAGCACCGCTGCCAGCGCCGCCGGCGGGAAGCGTTCGGGGAAGGCCGCTATCGACAGCGCGAACAGCACACGTCCGCCCATGGCGAACACGTCCGAGGCGGCGTTCGCGGCGGCAATCTCACCGTACTCGAACGGGTCGTCGACGAGCGGCGGGAAGAAGTCGAGCGTGCCGAGGATGGCCAGATCGTCCGAGATGCGCCACGCGGCGGCGTCGTCGGGGGGATCCAGGCCGGCAATCAGTGCTCCGCCGCCGGCGTTGGCCATGGCGTCAGGTCCGGTCCCCATGCCGTCCGTGGCACCCAGACCCGCCAGCGCCTCCGCCAGAAGATCTGCCCCGAGCTTGGCGGCGCACCCGCCGCAGTCGGTGAGCTCGGTCAGCCGGACGGGCGGGACCGCTGAGCCGCGGATCGACGAGGACGGCATGGCGCGATCATACGTGGTCTGAGGGGGTCTACATTCACGCGAACGTCAAGGTTGCACTAGACTGGCCCGCGATGCGCCCCTCCACCCAGCCCCTGCTGTCGGGCCCATTCGCTGTCCGACCCTCAAGCGAGCGGTTCCGCTGGTCCGTGCTCGCCGTGACCAGCCTCGGTGCGCTGCTGTCCGCACTCACCTCCGGCACCCTGGTGATCGCGTTGCCGGACATCCTCAGGGACCTGCACACAGACCTGTTCGCCCTGCTCTGGATCGTTGTTGGCTACACGCTCGTGGCCACGGTCCTCGTGCTCAACGCCGGGCGCCTCGCCGACATGGCCGGCCGGTCCCGGACGTATGTCGTTGGCCTGGCGGTGTTCACGGGCGCCTCCGTCCTGTGCGGTCTGGCTCCCGACGCCCTGCTGCTGATCGCGGCACGGATCGTGCAGGGGATCGGCGGGGCGCTCCTCATGGCGACCTCGACCGCGATCGTGACCGACGTGTTCCCGAGACGCGAGCTGGGCCGTGCCCTCGGGATCAATGCCATGGTCATCGGTGCCGGTCTCATGCTCGGCCCGATCCTGGGCGGGTTCCTGACCGCGTTCGGCTGGCGGACCGTGTTCTGGTTCAACGTCCCGCTGGGGATCCTCGGGACGCTGCTGGCGGCGATGGTGCTGGCCGACCCGCATCGCCCGACCGGTCGCCATTCGTTCGACCTGGCCGGCTCGGCACTGTACCTCGTCGGGCTCCTGGCCCTGATGATCGCGCTGGCGTTCGGTGGCCTGTACGGGTGGACCACGCCCTGGGTCCTCGGCGGGTTCGCCACCTTCGTCGTCGCCGCGCCCGTGTTCGTGTGGGTCGAGCTGCGCACGACCGAGCCGCTGCTCGACCTCGACCTGTTCCGCAACCGCCTGTTCGCGATGGGCAACGTGACCGGGCTGCTCAACGGCATCGCACGCAACAGCGTGCTGTTCCTGCTGGTGTTCTACCTGCAGGGCGCCAAGGGCGACGATCCGGTGACCGCAGGCATCCTGCTGGCCCCGCTTGCGGCCGGGCTGCTGGTCCTGTCGCCCATCAGCGGCGCGCTCGCCGACCGCTTCGGGTCGCGCGAGCTGGCGACGCTGGGAATGGCCGTGACCGGGATCGGGCTGGCGGGCCTGATGACCCTCCAGGTCGACACGCCCTACTGGCAGCTCGCCGTGTGGCAGCTGATCATCGGGGCCGGATCCGGCCTGTTCAACAGCCCCAACACGAGCGCCGTGATGGGCGTCGTGCCTCCGTCCCAGCGCGGCGTTGGCGCGGGCGCCAGGATGATGCTCACCCAGAGCGGGTTCGTGATCAGCATCGCGCTTGCCATTGGCCTCGTCACCACGGCGATGGACCCCAAGGTCCTGCTCGCAGTGTTCTCCGGCACGCAGGTGGGCGCCCAGGGGATCGATCTGGGCCCGTTCATGTCGGCGCTCCACGTGGCGTTCGCGGCGGGGGTCGTCGCCAGCGCGATCGGCGCCGTCGCGTCGCTTCTGCGCGGCGGGCACCAGAGCTGGGAGCCGACGTCTGCCCGGGAGGCGGTCACGATCGACGCATCGCGCGAGCACAGCCCATCGAGCAGGTAGCCCGCCAGCGCGGCCCGCATCCGGCAGGCTACGCTCGAAGGCGTGCGGGTCGACTCCCCCGCGTACCATCGTGGCGGGAGCGGAGGGGTCCCGGTGGGCTCCCCGGTCTTCAACACCGGTGGCGCGGCGCCCGGCGTCGCGCGGTGGGTTCGACTCCCATGCGCTCCCGCCACATCCCCGGGCGACCCGTACACGTCGGATCGAGGACGGTGCGTCAGCGAGCTGCGGGGATGGTCCGGCGCCCTTGCAGATGCTCGAGCAGTTGCGTGTAGTCCGAGAAGACGAGATCGGGACCGCCCTCGGCGGCGCCCCTGCCTTCCGGCAGGAACAGACATGTCCGCAGCCCGGCCGCCTTGCCGGCGACGACATCGACACCGCGATCGCCGACCGCCGCCGTCTCCCGAGCGTCGATGCCGGTCCTGCCGATGATCGACAGGAACGCGGCCGCATCCGGCTTCCTGGGAAAGCCCTCGTCTCCGGCGACGATCTCACCGAACAGGTCCCGGATGCCATGCACGACGAGCAGCGCCTCCGTCGATGCGCGCGCCCGATGGGTCACGATGGCATTGACGCCGCCGCCGGCCACGATCGCCTCGCAGACGCGGGCGACCCCGGAAAACGGGTGCTGATCCGTCATGGGGACGGCTCGATAGGCCTCGCTGAAGCGCTCTGCCAGCTCGTCCTCGTCCAGGTTGTGCCGGGTCGCCAGCGCGTGTGCGCAGTGCGTGAGACCGATCCTGGCCAGCGAGAGCACCTCACCGGAGGCCTCCGAGCCACCAAGAGGCCCGAGCGCCGTCAGGAACGATCGGACGATCGAGGGGTAGGTGTCGAAGAGCGTCCCATCGACATCCCAGATCAGGTTTCGGATCACGCGTCACCTCACGCGACGCGATGGTACGCAACAGACCTGCTACGCCGGCCTGGCCCCGAGCTCGCGGTACACCGGGGACGGGATGTCGGTGAAGTTCCTGGCAACGAAGTCGGCTCCTGCGGCTTCGAGCTGCTCCGGCGTGAAGCTGGTGGCCAGGCCGAGGCAGCGCATCCGGGCCTGTTTCGCCGCCAGCACCCCGTTGGGTGCATCCTCGACGACCAGGCATCGGTCCGGCGATGCGTCCAGCCGCTCGGCGGCGAGCAGGAAGATGTCGGGCGCCGGCTTGCGCCGATTCACGTCGATCCCGGACACGACGGCATAGAAGATGCTCCTTTCGACGCCGATCTCGGCAAGATTCGCATCGATCTTCACTGGATCGGCGCTCGACGCCAGGGCGAGCCGGAGGCCGGCGTCACGGCACGCGCCGAGGAAGCCGTGCAGCCCCGGCAGCGGGTGCAGTCGTCCGCGGATGATCGCCACGTAGCGATCGTAGAGGTCGGCCTTGGCCCGATCGGGATCGAGGCGCAGGCCGTGCTGCTCGGCCACCCCGGTCACGAATCGCGCCTCGCCCGTTCCCACGAACGGGCGGTACTCGTCCGGCGTCGTCGTAACGCCGTGGCGATCGTGCAGCAACGCGATCGCAGCCTCGCTGATGAACGGCTCCGAGTCGCACAGCACCCCGTCCATGTCGAAGATCACGTAGCGGGTCGATCGAGGGGCCATTGGTTCGAGTGTAGCGACGCTCCGATGCGGAGCCCGGCCGCCACCTCGCGGCAAGGCCTCACCCGGCCGGCGTGCCGAACCGTTCGGGATCGAGCACGGCCGGGATGGCCGGCGCGCCGCCGAGGATCAGGTCCGCGACCATTCTCGCGGACGCAGGCCCGGTGGAGATCCCCCACGGCCCGTGCCCCGCGCACACGAACAGGTTGCGGCGGCCAGGAACGGCGCCGACCAGCGGCCGTCCGTCCGTGCTCTGGGGCCGGGCACAGGCGCGGACGCCCCGAATCGGGGCGTCCGCGACGCCCGGCACGAACGAGCTGGCGCGCACCAGGATCGACTCCATCCATGTAGCCGGGTCTGGCTCGGCGGGCAGGAACGTCGAACCGACGGCGCTTGCGCCGGGCAGCGGCACGAGGCTGAACTCCACAGAGTCCGACATCTCGGCGACGCCCGCGGGCATCGTGTCCAGCACCGCCTCGATGCCGGCCTCCTCCATCACGTGCGCCGGTGGGTGGTCCAGCTCCGCTTCGACCACGACGCCCCAGCGCGGGCGGATCGGGGTCCATCGCCCGGTCGGATCGAGGAGCACCGGTGTCCACGGCCCGGCTGCCGCCAGCACGGCTCCCGCCGGCAGCAGCCGACCGTCGACCAGGACGCCCGTCACGGCATCCCCTTCGACCGCGAGGGACGCTGATCGACCGAGGCGAATGGCCGCTCCGCGCGACTCGGCCAGCGTCGCGTAGGCATATGTCGAGGCGCCTGGCGCGACGGGGTACCCGATGTCGACGTGGCATGCCCACAGGCCGTGGTCAAGGGCCGGGTCCAACGTGCGCAGCGGCTCACCGCCCAGCACCTCGAGGGCGAGACCCGGGAACGCTTCACCGATCAGACGCGCCTGGTGGCGCACGGCCGTCTCGTCGGCCGAGACGTACAGCAACCCAACGGGTGAGTCGGGGAAGGGAAACGCGTTCGAGCGCGCTGTCAGGTCTCGGTACAGGTCGACCGTCTCGCGATACAGCCCGGCCAGCACGGGATCGAACGGATGCTGCACGACGCCCGAGTTGGCGCCCGAGGCTCCCGACGCCAGGCCCTCGCGCTCGATGAGCGTCACCGACGCGCCGGCACCTGCAAGGAACGCTGCCGCCGACGCGCCGACGATGCCGCCGCCGACCACGATGACGTCCGGAGCCGACCCGCTCGCCATCCATCGACCTCCGTTGCGCGGGACTCGCCGCCTGTCGGCGTGGCATCGTCGGTGACATCATCGCAGCGTGAACGCCGCATCGTCCCGCGCTGCCACATCGTCGCGGGCGCGCCCGCCCAGCGTGGAGCACCTCCTCGCCCAGGTTCGAGACAGTGTCGAGGTGTCCGAGGTAGGCGCGCTGGTGCCGATCGTCCGCTCGGTCGTCGCAGACGAGCGACATCGGCTCGCGGCCGGCGCGAAGCCCGCGGCCGACGCCGACCTGGTCGACGCGGTCCTCGTCCGCCTCGAGGCGCTGGGTGATCCCACGCTCACGATCCCGCCTCCAGTGATCAACGCGACCGGCGTCATCCTCCACACCAACCTGGGGCGCGCGCCCTGGCCCCGGGCGGCACGCGCCGCCGCCACCGCCGCCTCGAGTGGCTACGGGTTCCTCGAGCTGGACCCGGCGACCGGGCGGCGCGGCCGGAGGTTCCGCGCGGTGGAGGAACACCTGATCGCGCTTACGGGAGCCGAGGACGCGCTCGTGGTCACCAACAACGCGGCCGCGTTGCTGCTGGCGGTCGGCCTCGCGGGGCGGCGCGGTGCGATCGTCGTGTCCCGGGGCGAGCTCGTTGAGATCGGCGGCGGGGTGCGGATCCCCGAGGTGGTCGCGCGCGCCGGTGCCCGGTTGATCGAGGTGGGGACCACCAACCGCACCCGCGCCGCGGACTTCGAGCCGCCCCTCGCCGACGGTCGCGCTCGCGCCGTGCTCCGCGTCCATCCCTCCAACTTCGCGATGGCCGGGTTCACGCAATCGGCGGACCTCGAGGCCGTCGCCGCGCTCGCCCACCGGCACGGCGCCGTCGTGATCGACGACCTCGGCTCGGGGGCGCTGCTCGACACGGCCGCCTTCGGGTTGGCTCACGAGCCGACGCCGGCCGAGCGGCTGACGGCCGGGGCCGACGTCGTCGTGTTCAGCGGGGACAAGCTGGTCGGCGGTCCCCAGTCGGGCCTCATCGTCGGGCGCCGGGACCTCGTCGCGAGGCTGCGCCGCGACCCCCTGGCCCGCGCGGTGCGGCCCGACAAGACGATCCTGGCCGGGGTCGCAGCGACCCTGGCGCTCTACCGGGCGGGACGGGCCGTCGCGGAGATCCCTGTCTGGCGGCAGATCGCCTGTGCACCAGACGACCTCCGGGCGCGCGCCGAGCGGCTCGTCGCGGGTGTGCCACCGACCACCGGCATCGACGTCGCGGTCGTCGAGGTCGCGTCCGCGGTCGGGGGTGGCTCGCTGCCTGGTCAGACGCTGCCCTCGTGGGGTGTCGTGCTGCGTGTCCCGTCGCCCGATCGCGCCGCACGCGCCCTTCGGACCGGGCCGGATCGAATCCTCGCCCGGATCGCCGACGGCGCGGTCGTGCTTGACCTGCGCACGGTCCAGCCCAGCGACGACGCCGCGATTGCCCGCCGCCTCGTTGCGGACGTGCCGCCACCGCGAGGATGAGCGTCGTCGTCGGCTCGGCCGGCCACATCGATCACGGCAAGACGACGCTCCTGCGGGCGCTGACCGGGATCGACGCCGACCGGCTGCCCGAGGAGCGCCGGCGCGGGATGACGATCGACGTCGGGTACGCGCATCTCGTGCTGCCGGACGGGTCGGTGGTGGACTTCGTCGACGTGCCCGGCCACGACCGGCTGGTGGGCAACATGCTGGTGGGCGCGGGAGAGATCGACGCTGCGCTGCTGGTGGTGGCGGCTGACGACGGACCGAACGCGCAGACGATCGAGCACCTGGAGCTGCTGGATGCGCTGGGCATCCGGGACGGGATCGCGGTCATCACCAAAGCGGACCTCGTGCCCGACGGATCGCGGCTCGAGACGGTGGCGGCGGAGGTTGCAGCGCTGCTGGCAGAGACGACGCTCGCCGGAGCTCCGGTGCTGGTGGCCTCGGCGACGACCGGCGAGGGCGTCGATGCGGTTCGCGCCGCGATCGTCCAGCTCGCGGGGCTGATCGCACCGCGCCTGGCCGCCGAAGACGGCCCGCGCCTGGCGATCGACCGGGTGTTCGCGATCCGCGGACGGGGCACGGTGGTCACCGGCAGCCTCCGTGGTGGGCGGGTGACGGCGGGGATGTCGCTGCGGCTCATGCCGGATGGGGTGGAGGTGAGGGTCCGCGAGGTCCAGGCTCGCGGGCGGACGGTCGCTGCGGGCGATGCAGGACGAACGGCGCTGCTGCTGGGCGGGATCGAGGCGAGCCGGCTCCGCCGTGGCCAGGTGCTGACCCTGGACCGCAGGATCGTGTCGACGTCGCGTGTGCTCGCTGTGGTGCGGCGCCCGGCACAGCTCCGCGGGCCACGGGGCGCCCGGACGCCCGCCATGCCACCGGGAGATCGCGATCGGCTGCGACTCCACCTCGGCACGGAGCAGGCAGGCGCGCTCGTCGTCAGGGGGCCGCGCGAGGCTATCGACCTGCCCGACGGGTCGTCGGTGGTGATCCTCCGGCTGGACAACGCGATCGCGGCAGCGCCCGGCGACCGGTTCGCGCTCCGCCGGCCATCACCGGGGGCGACCGCCGGAGGCGGGGTGGTCCTCGATGCGGGGCCGCCCCGCGGGATCTCGCGGCGGCGCCTCACGGCCGAGCGAGCGACCGCCCTCGCCACGGGGCCGGTCGGCTCGGCGAGCGCGAGGCTGGACCTCCATGGCGCGCTGCGCGACACGACCGGCTGGCGGCTGGCCCCGGACGTCGATGCGGCGCTGGTGGCGCACGCCCGTGGGCTGATCGACGCCCACCACGCGGACGCTCCGGATTCGACGGGCCTCACCGTGGCTGGCCTGCGAACGGAGGTGGCGCTTGCTGCCCGCCGCCGCGTCACGCTCGCCCGGTCCGCGGCGGAAGAGGTGGCGAAGGGCGTCGTGGACGGGCTCATCGGATCCGGTGTCCTGGCACGGGACGGTGACAGGGTGCGTGACGCCGGTCGCGCCGCCGGGCTGCCGGCCGCGACGCTCGCGGCGATGGACCGGCTCGAGGCCGCGCTCTCGGTTGCCGCGCCGCCGCCGCTGGCCGACGCCGCGCGTGCTGCCGGCTGCCCGCCCGCGGGCCTGCGCGCGCTCGAGTCAGCAGGCCGGATCGTCAGGCTCGAGGACGATCTCGCCTGGTCGGCGGCTACCTATCGCGACCTGGCAAGGCGGGCGATGTCGATGGCCGCCACCGGACCGCTGTCTCCCGCCGCCTTCCGCGACGCGACCGGCAGCAGCCGCCGGTACGTGCTCGCCATCCTCGGCGACCTGGACCGGCGAGCGCTGCTTCGGCGCACCGACGCCGGGCATGTCCTGGGGCCGAAGACGCTGGCGCGGCTGCGGGCCCGGGCCGCGGCTTCCATGCCGGCGCCGGACGGCGACCCGGGATGACGGTCGCGGCGATCGTGCTCGCCGGGGGTGCGAGCACCCGCTTCGGGACCGACAAGCTGGCCGTGGACCTGGATGGCCGGCCGCTGCTCCATCACGCGCTCGATGCCTGCGGTCTCGTGGCGGATCGCGTGGTCCTCGTGGTGGCACCCGATCCGCCTGCGCTCGTCGTGCCGCCGGCCCTCGCCGATCGGATCCTGCTGGTCCGGGATCCGATCGCCCATCGCGGCCCGCTGGCCGGCCTGGCCGCGGGCCTGGAGGCAGTCCCCGAGGCCGAGGTTGCGCTTGTCGCCGGCGGCGACATGCCCTCGCTCGTCCCCGCCGTGCTCCGGCTCATGGCCGATCGCCTGCTCGCCGACGCGGCCAACGCTGCCGCGACGCTCGAGACCGATCCTCCCTCGCCGCTGCCGATGGCCGTCAGGCCCGTCCTCGCCCTCGCGGCTGCGCGAGACCTCCTGGGCGAGGACCGTCGGTCCCTCCGGAGCCTGCTCGATCGCGTGGCCTCGATCGCCGTCACCGCCGATGCCTGGCAGGCGCTCGACCCGGCCCGGCTGACCCTCGCGGACGTCGACACGCGCCGCGACCTTCGAGGTTCCAGGCGGCACGGTTGACGACCACGCGTTCTGTCCGCCCACGACGACGCGTGCCGCAGGTTCGCGATCCATGTCGATGGCGGCCTCGCAACGAGTGATCGGGCCCTGGCGGCCGCTGCCGAGCTTGAGGGCGTCTCGCTGGCCCTCCCGAATGACAGGCACGGACGTCTTGCGGCGCTACCCCTCCAGGTCGGGGGTTTCGTGGACTGCCACGCCCTCGACGAACGTGGCAACCGCGCGGGCATCACCGATCGGTCCGGCACCCGGATCGAACAGATCCCGATCCAGGATCGCCAGGTCCGCCAGCTTGCCGGGCATGAGCGAGCCCGTCTCGTCGAGGTGGTTGGCGTACGCGGAGCCGGCGGTGAACGCCGCGAGCGCGTCGGTGAGCTCGATCGCCTCCTCGGGCATGAACGGCTCGCGGGAGCGATCCTCGTGGCTGACGCGAGTCACGGCGACCTCCATCTGGAGGAAGGGGTCGGGCGTCGACACGCCCCAGTCGGAACCCATCGCCAGCGTGGCCCCGTAGCGCCGGAGCGATCGCAGCGGGTACTGCCGGGCGCTGATCTCCGGGCCGAGGATCGGCAGCGTCAGCTCGTCCATCTGCTCCTCGTGGGTGGCCCAGAAGGTCTGGTTGTTGGCCAACGCCCCCAGCCGGCGGAACCGGGGCAGATCATCGGGATGGACGATCTGGAGGTGGGCGAGCTGCGGCCGGGTGTCGGACCGGCCGTTCGCGCGTCGCGCCGCCTCGACGGCGTCGAGCGCGAGCCGGACGGCCCGATCGCCGAGCGCATGGAAGTGCGGCTGGAACCCCAGGGCGTCGAGCCGGACGACGGCAGGCCCGAGGATCTCGGGTGGGATGAACACCTTGCCCTCGTTGCCGGCCGGCTGCCCCTCGAGGTCGAGGTACGGCTGGAGCATCGCGGCGGATCCGTTCTCGACGATCCCGTCGACCATGAGCTTGACGCTGGTGGCGGCGTAGCGGCCGAGGCGCCCGGCCTCCCGGCGCTCGACGAGCTCGTCGATCTGCTCCAAGCCACGGGACCGATCCCACCACAGCGCGCCGACCGCGCGGGCCGTGAGCTCACCCGAGCCGGCAAGCGCAAGGTAGGCGTCCTGATCCTCCGGGGTCACCCAGGCGTCCTGCCAGGCGGTGATGCCAAGGGAATGCAGGTATCGCTGGCTTTCTCGCAGGGCGCCTCGCAGCTCGTCGGGGCTCGTCGATGGGACGAGCCGGCCCACGAGATCCATGGCCCCCTCGTGGAGCGTGCCCAGCGGGGAGCCGTCGGCGTCGCGCGCGATGCGGCCGTCGGCCGGGTCGGGGGTGTCGGCGGTGATGCCGGCCAGCTCCAGTGCCCGGCTGTTGACCCAGGCGTCGTGGACGTCGCGGTTGGGCAGGAACACCGGGCGATCGGGGACGACGAGATCGAGGTCCTCGCGGCGCGGCAGGCCGCCCGGGAAGTCTGCGAGCGACCAGCCGCCGCCCAGGATCCATTCGGCATCGGGATGTGTGGCCCCGTACCTTGCCACGATCTCGAGGTAGCGCTCGAGGCCGCGTTCATCGTGGAGCTCGCATCGGATCCGGGCGAGACCGCCGTGGGTGGGGTGCACATGCGCGTCCTGGAACCCGGGCGTCACCGTGCGCCCCCGGAGGTCGATCACCCGTGTTCGGGAGCCGGCCAGGCGCATGATCGCCGGGTCGCCGCCGATGGCGACGATCCTGCCGTCCCGCACGGCGACTGCCTCGGCCCACGATCGCGCCGGATCCGCCGTGAAGATCCGCCCCCCGGCCAGCACAAGGTCGGCGTCGTGGTCGTTCATGGTCGCAGCATGGCAGGCGGGCGCCGCGCACTGCCGACGGTTCCGTCCCGCGCATGTTCCCCTGGGCCGGGTACGCTCCGCGCATGACCAGCGTCCATCTGCTCCACGCCGGCTACGCGGGTGACCGCGTCGGCTCGTCCATCGTCCTCGTCCGCGATGCCGATGCGCTGATCGTCGTCGATCCGGGGATGGTCGCTCGGCGGTCGCTCATCCTCGAGCCGCTCACCGAGCTCGGGATCGCGCCCGAGGCCGTGACCCACGTGTTCCTGAGCCACCATCACCCCGATCACACGATGAACATCGCCCTGTTCCCGAACGCCGAGGTGGTGGACTTCTGGGCTCGATACAGGGATGACCAGTGGCTCGACCACGACGGTGACGGCTATCGGTTGTCGCCCCATGCGCAGCTGTGGCTGACGCCCGGCCACACGGAGGAGGACGCCTCGCTCATGGTCGAGGCCGATGACGCCGTGTACGCCATGACCCACCTGTGGTGGCGCGAGGACCGGACCCCCGAGGTGGATCCGCTCGGCTGGGATCAGGCGGCGATCGAGCACCATCGCGCCCGGGTGCTGGCCGTGGCCGAGATCGTGATCCCGGGTCACGGTGGGCCGTTTCCCGTCACCCGCTGAGGGAGCAGGTTCGGACCCAGGCCCAGGCACAGACCCGGAGCCATACTCAAACCGGGACCTGAGGGCCGGCCGCGCCCCGGCGGTCGACACCACGCTGCCTGATGGAGCTCGCCCTCAGCTCGCGATGCACCTTCCCGTTGCCCACATCGCGACCTCGACATCGAGCTGCAGGTGAGCCGCAGCTGGACGATCACGCCCTGCCGCCGGGTGTCGTGCGACGGCATCCATGCGAGTGCCGTCGCCCTGCGGCGTCACGACGAGGCTGGCGTTCCCGCGCGTACCTCCGCGCCGCCGTCCTCTCCGTCCCGCTCGCGGAGGCCGTACCAGTTCGCCGCTGCGCCTGCGACCAGCAGTCCGGCACACACGAGCGAGGCCAGGTGAAAGGCCTCGGTCGAGGCTTCGCGCGCCGCGTCGATGACGTCCTGCGATGAGCCCTTTCTGGGCGGATTGAGCGGCTGGACCTGCGCGCGGAGATCGGTGCTGTCGGGATCGAGACCCGGGACGGCGGTCGCCAGCGACGTGTAGAACGATCCCGTGACCACGATGAAGATCACCGCCAGCAGGATGGGCTGCCCGATCCGGCTGACCGCATTGTTGATCGCCGACGCGACGCCCGCGTTGCGTACCGGGACAGAGGACATCAGGGTCGACGTCAGCGGTGCCACCACCAGCGAGATCCCGACGCCGAACAGGAGCACGAACGGGAGGACGTCGACCAGCGACGATGTCGGAGGCAGGAATGTCGAGGGTTCGGAGGGCGAGAAGGTCCAGGGCTGCGAATTGGCGGGGACCCGCGAGAACCACGCCAGTCCGGCGGCCATCAGCAGCGGGCCAACCCACAGGAACACGCGGGCCCCGTGTCGGCCTGCCAGCACGCCGACACGCGTCGACAGGACCGTGAGCAGGATGCTGCTCGGCAGCGTCACCAGCCCGGCTGCGGTCGCGGTGTAGCCCAGCACGCCCTGGAGGAACAGGTACTCGAACGTGAAGGTGCAGTACAGCGCACCGTAGATCAGGAGCGTCGAGAGGTTGATCGTCGCGAATGCGCGGCGTCGGAACAGCTCGAGGGGAACCAGGGGGTTCGGCCGTCGGGTCATCAGGATCGGGAACGCGACCAGCGCCACGACCCCCACCGCCAGCGCTCCCCATGCGACCGGATCCTGCCACTGCCGGTCCTGGCCGCGGATCGCGCCAAACGCGAGACCGCCGATCGCCAGCACGGCGACGACCGCCCCCAGCCAGTCGAACCGACCGCTCGCGTTCTCGTCGCGGGTCTCCGGCATGTATCGGATCGTCGCGTACAGCGCGACGACGACCAGCGGGATGTTGAGCAGGAACGCGGCCCGCCAGCTGACGGTGTCGACCAGGAAACCTCCGGCGATCGGGCCGATCAGCGTCGTTGCCGACGTGGCCGACGCCCATATGCCGAACGCGCGAGCCCGCGCCGGACCGTCGAAGATGGCGGTCAGGATCGCGAGCGAGCCAGGCACCAGCAGGGCCCCCGCCGCTCCCTGGAGGATCCGGAACAGCACCAGCAGCTCCAGCGTGGGGGCGAGGCCGCACAGCACGGACATCGTCCCGAAGCCGGTGAGCCCGATCAGGAACACGCGCCGGCGCCCGTGGTAGTCGGCGAGCGCACCGGCCAGCACCAGCAGTGCCGCAAGGACAGCGAGGTAGCCGCTCACGGCGTATGCCTGGCCCTCGAGTGTCGACACCAGGGTCCCCGGCAGCTCCTCGCCGATGCGTTTGAGGGCGAGGTTCACGACCGTGCCGTCGAGGAAGACCATCGACGATCCGAGGATCGCCGCGAGCATGGTCCAGCGCTGGGACGAGGTCACCGGATCAGGGGACGCGACATGCGCCGAGTGTCGCAGGACGCCGCGACACGCGTCCAGCACCGGCGGCATGGGCACCGGATCAACTGGATCACCGCGCTGGAGCGACGCCCACGAACTCGCCCGGCGTACGGCTGCTCTAGACTGCGCGAGTGCCCGGACCCGTGGCGCTCGTCGGCGCCGGTGAGTTCCTCGCTCCGATGGTCGAGCTCGACCGAAGCCTGCTTCAGTCGATCGGTCGGCCGCGTCCGCGGGTCGTGATCCTGCCCACCGCGTCCGCCCCGGATGGCGAGCACAGGTTCCGGACCTGGGCCGAGATGGGTGTGGAGCACTTCAGCGCGCTGGGCGCCGAGGTGGAGCCCGTCCTCGTGCGCACGGTCGCCGAGGGGTACGACGCCGCGGTGCTCCAGGCGATCGGCGAGGCGGACCTCGTCTACCTGTCGGGCGGACACCCGCGGCACCTCGACAGGGTGCTCCGCGAGTCGCCGCTGGGGCAGGCTCTCGTCGTCGCCCATGCTCGTGGCGCCACCATCGTCGGCTGCTCGGCCGGTGCCATGTCGATCGCCGGCAGGTCGGTCCACCTCCTCGTCGTCCCGAGGCTTCGGATCCCGCTGCCATTCTTCATCAGGTGGCCGGCCGGGCTGTCACTGGTTGAAGGGGTCGCGGTGCTGCCGCACTACGATGCGTGGCCCGAGGCGCTCGCCGCGTCCGTCGCCCTCCAGGCACCGCGGGGCGCCCTGGTGATGGGGATCGATGAGGACACAGCGGCAGTCGGTCGGGACGGTGCCTGGCAGGTCCACGGGCGTGGTCGAGTCACCGTCTGGCGCGGCCGCCATCGCGAGCGCTTTCGCCGGGGCGAGGCGTTCCGGCTCTGACGCCCCGGTCCACCCGCGGCGCGTCGCTCGGCCGAGGCCAGTCCAGCGTCCGCGGCGATCAGTCCGGGCGGACCTGGCGGAAGCAGTCGGAGCAGTAGACCGGCTTGTCCATGCGCGGCTTGAACGGCACCTGCGCCTGGTTGCCGCACGACGAGCAGACGGCCACGAAGTACTCGCGGGGGGCACGATCGTCCGTGCGCTCATACCCGCGCGGCCCGCCGATCGACCGCAGATCGCCGCCGCCGTCCCGGGTGGCCCGGCGATAGGCGCGGCAGGAGGTGCATCGCTTGGGGTCGGAGGTGAACCCTTTCTGGGCGTAGTACTCCTGATCGGCAGCCGAGTGGATGAACTCCACGCCACAGTCGACACAGGTCATGGTTCGATCCGTATAGGTCACGATGTTCCTCCCGGGCGCGCGCTCGGACGATGCTGATGCGCGACCGAAACGGGACCCTCCCCTGGGCGGCGGTGGCGGCGGGGAGTCAGCCGGGGCCGCGCGACCCAGGTGCCGTTCTCGGAGTCCCTAGCTCGGGGCGCACCGGTGAATGCGGCGCCAGCCTACACCGGGTGGGCGATCCCTGCTGACAGCGGCCCCGGCGCCGCCGGGCTCACTCCCGAGGCGTCGCCGAGCTGCCCGCCAAAGCCGCCGATTCCGGCTCAGCGGTGACAGGTGACCTGTCACAATGATGGGCAGACTCGGCGTGTCGAGAAGGGAGCGATTGGGGGCGCCCGGATCACAGCCGGGTCTCGGGAGCGACCGACGAGCCCGAGACGGCCGGGGGCCCCAGGCCCCGCGGTCCGGGCGGAGCGGCGGCTCGCGGGACCCGGTGGGCACGCCGGTCCCGCGCCGTGCTGCATCTAGGAGAGGCAGGCCCACCGCATGCTCCGACTGCTCCATACGGCGGACGTCCACCTCGGCGCCCGGCACGCCGATCTGGGTGATGCCGCCGCAGCCCAACGCGAGCGCCAGTTCGCCGCTTTTCGCGCAAGCGTGGACCTGGCGATCGCCGAGAAGGTCGATCTGTTCCTGGTCGCCGGGGACCTGTTCGATTCCAACGTGCAGCCGCGCCGGTCGGTCGAGCGCGTCGCAGCGGAGCTCGCCAGGCTCGCGCAGTCGAAGATCCGGAGCGTGCTCGTGCCGGGCACCCACGACGTGTACGACCGGTCGTCGGTCTACCGCGCATACAGCCTGTTCGCCATGGCGGGCACCCAGCCCACAGACGACATGGTCACCGTCCTGACCCCGGAGCATCCGTGGGTCCACCTGGCCTCACTGGATGCCGTGGTCCACGGGCCGGTGTTTCCGACCAAGCGCGCCCCCTACAGCCCGCTCCGGGACCTGGCGGCGGTCCAGACACCCGCCGCGACTTGGAAGATCGGCCTGCTCCACGCGGCGATCGCCATCCCGGGCCGGACCGACAATGACGAGGTCGTGATCACGGTCGAGGAGATCGGTGTCTCGGGCCTCGACTACCTCGCGCTCGGTCACTGGCACTCGGCGCAGGTGGCGACCAGCAAGGGCGTGACCTACGCGTACAGCGGCGCCCCGGAGCCGGTCGCGGTGGACCAGGACCGGGCCGGCAAGGTGCTGCTGGTGACGCTCGACGAGCACGAAGGCAAGCGGCAGGTCAAGGTCGAGGAGCGCGTCGTCGGCCGGACCGTCTTCAATCACCTGGACGTCGACGCGGCAACGCTCGAATCGCAGCCGGCCCTCATCGCCCAGCTCCAGTCGGCCGCCAACCCCGATCTCGTGCTCGACGTGCGCCTGATCGGTGTCCGACCCGACGAGCTTGACCTCGAGCCCGCCGAGGTCGAGGCCGCCCTGAAGGACTCGTTCCTCCGCGTCCGCGTCCGGGACCAGAGCCATCCGGCGCTCACCGGCGGTGCGCTGCCTCCGGCTGAGACGATCACGGGAGCGTTCATCCGCAATGTCGAGGGCCGGATCGCGGACCTCGAGGCCTCCGGCGACGAGGTTGCTGCGCTCGAGGGCGAGGAGCTGCGCGATGTTCTCCGGCTCGGGCGGCTCCTGCTGGCGGGTCGGGAGGTGACGCTGTGAGGATCTCGAGCCTGGCGCTCACCGACGTCCGGCGGTACCGGGATCAGGAGATCGAGCTCGCGCCGGGCCTCACGATCGTTCGTGGCCCGAACGAATCCGGCAAGTCCACCCTGCAGCGCGCGATCGAGCTCGCCCTCACCCGCCGGGCGACGAGCTCCGCTGCCGATCTCGATGCGCTGGTCCCCTGGGACGGCGACGCGGAGGCGCGGCCCGCGATCGGGCTGGCGTTCACCTACGAGGACGACGAAGGCGGCACCCACGCGGGTCGCTTGGCCAAGTCGTTCCGAGGCGCGAAGGGACAGGTGCGCCTGGAGCTCGATGGAACCACGATCACCGATCCGGCGAAGGCCGAGGAGGAGCTCGCGGCGCTCTCGGGCGTCCCGACCGAGGGCTTCTTCCGCTCCACGGCCTCGATCCGCCACCACGAGCTGGCCGGGCTTCAGCGTGATGAGGGTGCCCTCCGGGACCGGTTGCAGGCGTCGATCAGCGGTGCCGACCGTGGCACCAGCCGCGCCAAGAAGAAGCTCGACCGGGCGCTCCACGAGCTCCAGATGCGCGGCCCGAAGAACCCCGGCAGGTTGAAGGTTGCCGAGGACGCCGTGACGGACGCGGAGTCGCGCCTCCGGGCGGGCGAGGATCTGTTGGCCCGCCTGGAGCACGACCGAGACGCCCTGGTCGTGGCCCGGGGCCGCCGCTCGGAGTCCGAGACGGCGCTCGCGGAGCGACGCTCGATGCTCGAGAAGGCACGCCAGGCAGAGCGCCTGGCCTCTGAGCGATCCGCGGCGAACGAGCGCTATGAACGCTACCGGGAGGCGGTCGTCGTTCGTGATGAGATCGCCGAGCTCGAGCGCACCCACCCTTCCTCGACGCCGCTGCCCGTCCTCCGCACGACGGTGGAGCGACTGCGGACGGTGATCACTCGGATCAGCACCCTGGAGCAGATGCTCGAGGGCGAGGTGCATGTCAGCTTCGACGTGCCACCCGAGGTCCGCTGGCGCCATCTCTCGCGTTGGTCCCTGGTGCTGGTCGTCATCGGCATCGTCATCGCAGCCGTTGCCTTTGGCCTTGATCAGGCCGCGATCGTCGAGCTGGGAACGCTGCCGATCCTGGCCGGCGGGATCGTCGCCGCGGCCGGCCTGGTGCTCGCGTTCGTCGGGTTCTGGCGGCGCCGCAGCGACCAGATCGAGAAGCAGCTGCGCGATGTCGAGGTCGATCGCCGGCTGCGCGGGCGCTCCGACATCGAGATGGAGCTGCGCGAGTCGGAGGCCGAGCGCGAGGATCTCCTCGGGCGGATCGGGCTGGCCGATCCGGCGCAGGCGGAGGCCATGCTCGAGGCCGAGGACAAGCACGTCACCGCCATCGAGCAGCGTCGCGCCAGGCTGTCCGGCCTGATCGCGAACGAGGCGCTCGATTCATTGTCGATGCGCCGGGACGGGGCGGCCCTCGAGATCGAGCAGAAGACGGCCGCGCTCGAGGCGTTGGGCCCGATCGCCAAGGAGCCACGCGCCCGCGAACGCCTGGAGGTGGAGGTCACCGACGCCGAGGGCACCCTGGAGCGGGCACGCGACGACGAGGCCAACGCCCGTGCCCTGGTCGAGCAGAGCCCGGTCGACGCGGAGGAGGTCGCGGGTCTCGCGGAACGGCTCGCCAGCTGGAAGGACGAGCTCGCTGCCCTTCGCCGCCGCGAGCGAATCTACGCCCGGACCCTGTCCGAGATCGGCGAGGCGGAGCAGGCCACGATGCAGCGAGCGACGCGCTATCTGGAGCGTCGCATGGTGGTGGACATCGCACGTATCACCGAGGGACGCTACCGCCATGTCCGGGTTGACGACGCCAACCTCGGGATCGACGTCTACTCGCCCGAACGGGCCGGCTGGGTCCCGGTGACCGAGCTGTCCCAGGGCACGCTCGACGTGGTCTACCTCGCTGCGCGCCTGGGGCTCGTGCGGCTGGTGACGGGGGATCGCCGGCCGCCGCTGATCCTCGACGACCCGTTCGTGACCCTCGACGATGACCGAGCGTCCCGCGCGCTCGAGCTGCTGCGCGAGCTGGCCTCGGACTTCCAGATCATCTACCTCACCACCTCCGACCGCTATGACGCGCTGGCCGACCAGGTGGTGCAGCTGGCCGGCCCCGTGGGGGTCGACGATCACGATCACGGCGAGGTGGCGCCTGCCTGACGCCCTCGCCCCGGGCACGGCGATCGTCGTGCTCGGCCTCCTGTCGGCTGTCACCTGGGGCGCCGGGGACTTCGGCGGGGGGTTGTTGAGCCGCCGCGGCCCGCTGTTCGGCGTGATCGCCGTCACCCAGGTGACGGGCCTGGTGGCGGCCCTGGCGATCGCCCTCGCCCGCGGCGAGCGGATTCCGGAAGGCGCCGACGTCGGCTGGTCGCTGGTCGCCGGGGTGTCCGGAGTGATCGGTATGTCGGCCCTGTACCGGGGGCTCGCCGTGGGCCGGATGGGTGTCGTCGCCCCGACGACCGGCGTGATCGGCGCCTCGGTGCCGGTGGTGGTCGGGTTCGCGCTCGAGGGCGTACCCCGGCCGGCCGCGGTGGCGGGGATCGTCACCGCATTGCTGGCCGTCGTCCTCGTGACACGGTCGCCGAGCCACGCCGGGGACCGGCCGTCGGGTTTCGTCTGGGCCTTGCTCGCGGGATCGTCCATCGGGTTGTTCAACATCTCGATCGGCGAGCTCTCGAGCGCGGGTGCGTTCGCTCCGCTGGTCCTGATCCGGCTCGTCCAGGCGGTGCTGGTCGCGCTGGTCGTGGTGGCCTGGCGTCAACCCTGGCGTCTCGACGCCTGGACCCTGCGGCGAGTGCTGATGGTCGGCCTGCTGGACATGGCAGGCAACGCATCGTTCATCGTGGCCGCGCAGACGGGGGCACTGGCGATCGCGGCCGTCCTGAGCTCGCTGTACCCCGTGGTCACGGTGGTGCTGGCCGTGGCCCTGCTCCATGAGCGGATGACCCGCCGACACGTCGCGGGCATCCTGCTCACCGCCGTCGCAATCGCGCTGATCAGCGTGGGGACGGCGGGGCCATAGCCTCAGGCTCGATTCGCAGCGGCCACGACCTCACCGCCGGCAGCTCAGCCATCCACGACGGCAACCGCGTCGATCTCGATCAGGAGCCCGTCGCGGACGAACCGGCGGATCTCGATGGCCGTGCTCACCGGTGGTGCCGCCAGGTTGACGTACCGGTCCCGCACCTCGCGCACCTCGCCGATCCGCGACGCGTCGAGCAGGTAGAAGTTCAGCCGGACCACGTGCCGGAAGTCCGCCCCGGCGGCCTCGAGGGCCGCCTTGAGGTTCTCGAACACCTGCCTCGCCTGGGCATGCATGTCGCCCTCTCCGACGAGCGTGCCCGCCCCATCGAGCGCGATCTGGCCCGCGATGTGGATCGTTCGCCCGCCGGTTACCACAGCGACGTGCGAGTAGCCGTTCGCACGCGGCAGCGTGTCGGGGTTGATGAACTGGACCGATGAGGCGTCCGACGGCATGTGATCCTCCCCTGGCGCTGCGCGTGTCCCTGCCGCGGACACCTGCCGCGATGATACGCGGAGCACTGGTCGGCGCCCCTCCCCGTCGCCGATCTCCGATCGCGGGCCGCTCGGCGTCGTACGATCGGGACATGCGGATCTCGGCCAAGGTTGACTACGCGGTGCGCGCGGTGTGCGAGCTGGCGGCCCACGATGCGGACGCACCCCTCAAGGCCGAGCAGCTTGCGAGCGCCCAGGACATCCCGGTGTCGTTCCTCAACAACATCCTGGTCGACCTCCGTCGGGCCGGGATCGTCCGATCGCTCCGCGGACAGGTGGGTGGACATCGCCTCGCGCGCACCGCCTCCGAGGTGACCATTGCAGACATCATCCGTGCGGTGGAGGGTCCGCTCGCCGATGTGCGCGGCGTCCGGCCGGAATCGCTCTCCTTCGTCGGTCCCGCGTCCGCCCTGCGTGACGTGTGGCTCGCAAACCGCGTTGGTGTCCGACGCGTCCTCGAAGGGGTCACGATCGCCAACGTGGTCTCGGGCAAGCTGCCGCGGCACGTGCGAGAGCTGCTTCGGGATCCGGACACGCTGATCGCGCACTGACGCCCGACGGGCGCCCGGTCAGGCGCCGAGCAGACCTCGCCTGCGACGGATCCGGTGCTCGAGCGTCCCGAACACGACCGAATCGAGCACGATACCGATGATCAGGATCACCATCATGATCGCCAGCATGCCCTCGCTGTCGGCGAGCTCGCGGTTCACCTGGAGCAGCTGGCCGAGCGATGCCTTGTTGGCGATGACCACGATCAGCTCGCCGGCCATCAGGCTTCGCCACGCGAACGCCCAGCCCTGCTTGAGGCCGCCGACGAAGCTCGGCATCGCGGCAGGCAGGATGACGTACCGGTAAGCGTCGAACCCACGCGCCCCGAGCACCCGGCCGGCCCGCGTGAGGACCGGTGGGATGTGGTCGACCCCGTGGATCAGGCCGTTCGCGATCGAAGGCGCGGCGCCGAGGATCACCACGAACGTGATTGCCTCCTCGCTCAGCTTGAACAGCAGGATCGCAAGCGGGAACCACGCGATCGAGGGCATGGTCTGGAGCCCCATGATCAGCGAGCCGATCGCCGATCGCAGGACGCGGAACCGGGACACCAGCACCCCGATGCTGATCCCGATCGTCATCGCGAGCCCGAACCCCCACACCGCCCGGCGAAGCGTCGTCCATACGGCCAGCCACAGCCCGGCCGTCCCGAGCTCCTGCCACAGGCGCCCGATCACGGCCGACGGGGGTGGCAGCACGTACGCGGGGCGCCAGCCCGTCCAGACCACTGCCTCCCACGCGCCAAGCACGATGGCCAGGGCGAGGCACTTCGGCCACAGGGCCGCCCAGGCGCCGCGCCCGAGGGAGGTCGTGGGGATCAGCGGCGTCTCGAGGGCGTCGAGCCCCGCCACCTCGCGGCGGCCACGCGATGGTCCCGGACCCGCGGGCACCAGTCGCGGCGCCAGCCCGGGCAGCTGCGGTCGCTCAATCGCCATGACGGGCGACCTCCTCGCGCAGCCGGGCGGTGACCCGCCTGGCCAGCGCGGTCACGTCCGGGTCCTCGATCCGGCGCGGTCGCGGGATCGACACCGGGAACTCCTCGGCAACCCGGCCGGGGCGGCTGGTCAGGAGCACGATGCGATCGCCCAGGCGCGCCGCCTCACGCACGTTGTGGGTCACGAACAGGATCGTGCGTCCGGTCGCAAGCCAGATCCGCTCGAGCTCATCGTGGAGGATGTCGCGGGTCATCGCGTCGAGTGCCCCGAACGGCTCGTCCATGAGCAGCACCTCGGCGTCATGGGCGAGCGCGCGCGCGAGGGCGACCCGCTGGCGCATGCCACCGGACAGCTCGTGCGGCTGGCGGCGGGCGAACATGGTCAGCTGGACGAGATCCAGCAGCTCGGCTACCCGCGCCCGTCGGACCGTGACCGGGACGTGGCGCAACCGGAGCGGCAGCTCCACGTTGCGCTCGACGCTCAGCCACGGGAACAGGGCCGCCTCCTGGAACATGAATGACGGGTCGCCCGTGCACTCGACGGTGCCGCGGGTCGGCTGGTCCAGCCCGGCGATCACGTTGAGCAGCGTGGACTTGCCACAGCCCGATGCGCCGAGGATGCACACAAGCTCGCCGCGGCCAACGTTCAGCGAGACGTCGTCGAGCGCCGTCACCGCGTTGCGGCCGGTCCCGAACACCTTGATCAGGCTCGAGACGCGGACGGCGGTCACGCGCTGGGTGGCCTCGACGCCGGGCGAGGCCGGAAGCACAGCCAGCGCCGCGGACGTCATCGCTGCAGCCCCTCGACCTCGGGCCTGCCCAGCGCCGCGAGCAGCTGGTTGAGCGGCCCGAGATCGTAGAGCCCGGCGAGGTCGCCGGGATCACCGAGCAGGCCGAGGGCCTGGGCAGCCTGGGCCGACGCCTGCAGTGACGAGGCGACCGGATCGACCGTGAACTCCAGGTTCGCCCAGGCCGCCGACATCAGCTCCGGGCTCAGCCGCTTGGTCGTGTACTTCTCGATCTCGGCGTTGACGATCGTCTGCGCCTCGGCCGGCTGCGCGTTGACGAAGTCGACGGCCTCGAGGTTGGCGAGCAGGATCCGGCGAACGACGTCCGGGTGGGCGTCCATGAACCCCGTGCCGACCATCAGCTGGGTGGTCACGTACCGGCCGCCGGGCCACAGGTCGCGCTCGTCGACCAGGACGTGCGCGCCGCCCTCCTGGATGAGCCGGGTCGCCCACGGCTCCGGCACCCAGGCCCCGTCGATCGTCCCGGCCACGAACGTCTCGAGGGTCTGCGCGTTCTCCTGGGGCACGACCGAGACGTCACCGCCGCCTGCGGTGTCCGTCGCCAGGCCCTGGGACGAAAGCCAGGCGCGGAGCGCCACGTCCTGCGTGTTGCCCAGCGACGGGGTGGCGATCTTCGTTCCCCGCAGGTCAGCCCCGCTCTTGATGCCGGGCCGGACGACGAGGAATGCCCCGCCGGACGTGGAACCCGAGATCACCCGCACGGCCTTGCCGTCCGACTTGGCGTACGCGTTGATGGCGGGATTGGGCCCCACATACGTGATGTCGATGGCGTCGCCGAACATGGCCTCCACCGCGGTCGTGCCCGAGTTGAACGGGCGGACCTCGATGTCGGCGTTGGGGAGCAGCCGGCCGAGAAGACCGCCGTCGGCCAGCGCGACCAGGCCCGGCGCGTGGGTAATGTTGGCGAAGACCCCGAAGCGGACCACGACCTCATCGGCGAGCGGGCCAGGGGTCGCATCAACGGCCTCCCGTGCCTCCGGGGCCTGGTTGGAATCCCCTCGACCCGCGTCTCCAGAGCCCTGTCCGGCGCAGGCGGCAACGATGACCATCGCGACGATCAACATGCCCACCCGGTATAGCGATCCCCTCGTACCCATGACCGGCTCGCACCTCAAGATACCTTTGTCGCCTATGTCAATCGAAGTAGTAAAGATAATACCACACGAAGCACGTGGCCGGGAGTGGACCGAGATCAGCTGCTCGCCGGCGCTCGCACGACGACGAGGGCATCCACCTCGTCAGGCGCGGTGAGCCTGACGACCGTCGCGAAGCCCTCGCTGTCCAGGCGCCGACCCTCGACCGACGCACGGAGGCTGGCAAGCTGGCGATGGACGATCGTGTCGGGGACGCTGCGACCGGCCCGGGCGCCGTTTCTGGCCAGCACCAGCGACGTGGGCAGGTCGAGCACGATCGCCACGGCCGGTACCCCCGCGGACCTGGCCAGTGCGAGGAGCGGGGATCGCGCGCGCCGGTCGACGTTGGTCGCGTCGATCACCGTGAGCCTCGCTGCCCGGAGCCGATCGGCCGCCTCCCTGTGGAGGACTGCGAACACCGGCCCGGATACCGACTGGTTGGCCGGGTCCCCGCCCAGGCGGGCTCGCAGCGTGTCCGAGGACAGGATCTCCTCGGGCGCGAACCGCCGGATCGCGAACGTGGACTTGCCGGCCCCGGCTGCACCGACCAGCAGCACCAGCGAGGGGTCCGGGATCAGGACGGTGGGCGTCGAGCACATCAGGAAGGGCCATCCGCCCGTGGCCTAGCGCTGGGTGGCGCCGGCGGCGGGTGAGGCGCTGCCAGCACCCGATGACGCTGCGGGCGCCGGCAGCGGGCTCGAGGTCGACGCGGTAGTGGCTGTGGGCGTCGGGGTCGCGGTGGGCGATGGCGTGACCGTGGGTGTGGGCTCCGGCGTCGCGCTGGCAGGGGCCGCGGGCGTAGCGGTCGGTGACGAGCTGGCCGGGGTCGTGGGTGTCTCCGTCGGCTTCGGCGTTGGCTTCGGCTTGGGCGCGATCCCACACGTCGACGAGGAGGACGCACTGCGAGTCGCGCCACTGCCGTTGGACGGCATCGTGGGAAAGCCATCGGGCCGCACGCCGGCAGGGGTGAACAGTCTGGTCGCCATCCCGCGGATGGCCTTGACGTTCGGAATCTGGATCGATCCACGAGCGTCATATCCCGCCTTGACCAGCGGGTGCTCGATCACCGTCCGGAACACGTCCTTGCGCCCGATGCCTGCCGCCACGTCGATGTAGTCGGCGATCAGGCTGGGCCTGATGTTGGTGCTGATGGTCTGCCCCAGCGACCTGAGGAACTTCGACGGGTTCTCAAGGAAGGCGCCGCGCACGAGCCGGTCGCGGAGCGCCGCGATGACCTCCTGCTGGCGAGCGGCACGCGTGAAGTCGCTCTCGCCGGCGGCCTTGCGCACCCGCGCGTAGGCGAGGGCCTGGTAGCCGTTCATGTGGTACCAGCCGGGCGAGATCCCGAACCCGCTGACCGGGTGCCCCGGCTCCTTGTAGTTCGGGTCGCAGAAGCCATCGGTGACGTTGATCTTGATGCCGCCCACCGAATTGACCACGTACACGAACCCGCCCAGGTTCACCTGCGCCCAGTAGTCGATCCTGATGCCCAGGAGGGTGCCGATCGCGGCCGCGAGCACGGACTGGCCGTCCTTGGCACCGGGGAACTTGCCAGGATGCCAGCGGACGTACGAGACGAGGCTGTTGAGCTTGGCGCTGAACGTGCGTCCGTCGGGGAGCGGGACGTCCACCATGTCGCGCGGAATCGAGGCCATCGAGATCGTCTTGCCGACCGGGTCGAGCGAGGCCACGATCATCGTGTCGGTGAGCGCCGTGTTGCGACCCACACCCGAGTCGATGCCGATCAGCAGCACGTTGACGCGTGGAACCCCGGGCGTCGCCGACGGCGATTCGGATGGCGAGGCGGAGGGCAGCTCGCTGGCATCAGCCTCGGGTGACGGTGAGGCGAGGCCGAAATCAGGGTCGTTCGAGGCCACGGGCGGGGCGCTCGGATCGGGCACCCACGCTCCGCCCTCGGCGACCGGCTGGAACACCTCCGCAGCCGCGCTCTGAGCGTCGATGGTCACGCCGGCCAGGTACAGCTGCGGGCCGACGATGAAGGTGATCGAGATGGCCATGGCCGCCACGGTGGCACTGGTTGGCCGGAACCTCGCCAGCATCCGGGTTGCACCGAGCGCGAACAGGCGCCAGATCAGGATGGCGATCTGGAGCACGACCAGCGCCCCGAGCACCGCGGGATCGACCAGCCGGGCCGCAAGCGCGACCGCGCTGCTGCTGGCGAGGACCAGGAACAGCCCGGCCGCCAGAGCGAGCACGATCGGAGCGGCCAGGATCAGGCCCCAGCGGACCCGACCGGCGACCAGGTGGCCGAGGCCAGGAAAGAGGGCGTTGAGCAGCAGCAACCGGGGTGCATCCGGTCGGCGCGACGGCCCCGTGGCCCGGTCGGTCTCGGGGGAGGGCTCGGACATCGAAGCGAAGGATGCGGCCGATCAGGAAAGCCCGCAACTCCGATGCTGTGTTCCGGTACCGTCGCCTCGTGACTGAGATCGGGCACCCGCCGATTCGCCGTTCGCCACCGGGCCAGGACTGGCGGATCCCGATGACCGTGTTCTGGATCACGCAGCTGGTCGAGACCATCGGCGTGAGCCAGGTGTTCGCGCTGCTGCCGACGGCCCTTCGCGAGATGGGCGTGCCGGAATCGGATCGGATCCCGTTCGTCGGCCTGTACAGCTCTTTGCTGTTCGTGCTGGGGCTGCCGCTGGTCCCGCTATGGGGCGTGTGGGCCGACAAGATCAGTCGCAAGGCGGTGATCATCCGGAGCGCCCTGGTCGAGGCGGTCGTGTTCGCCCTCGCCGCGACGGCGCACGAGCCCTGGCAGCTGGCCGTGGCGGTGATGCTGTTCGGGCTGCAGCTCGGCAACACGGGCGTGATGCTGGCAGCCATCCGCGACGTCGTGCCTCGCGCGCGCCTGGGCACGATGATCTCGCTGTTCGGAGCAGCCGGACCGGCCGGCCTCGCGGTCGGACCGGCGCTGGCCGGGGTCCTCATCGACCAGCTCGGATGGTCAGTGTCGAACGTGTTCGTGCTCTCTTCCGCCCTGTCGGCCGCGACGGCGCTGCTGGTCGGCCTGGGCACCCGCGAGATCAGGCCGGACGTCGTGCCCCAGGGAACGGTGGTCAGGCTCGCGTTCGGTGCCGTCGTTGGTGTCCTGCGCGACCCCGCCGTGCGACGGCTGTTCGCGATCTACGGCATCGTGTTCCTCGCCAACCAGGTCTCGCGCCCGTACACGCCGCTGTTGGTCGAGGGCTTGGTTGGAACAGGCGAGGGGCTCGCCTCGGGGATCGGTCTGGTGATGGGCGTGGCCGCGCTGGTCGGGGCGCTGGCTTCTCCCGTCGGCGGATGGCTTGGGGACCGGATCGGCTTTCGACGCGTGCTGGTCGTGGCCCTGCTCGCGGGTGGCGTCTCGAGCGCCTTGATGCCGGCGATGCCCACGTTGGCCCTGCTGGCGACCGCCGCTGTCCTGCTTGGGGCAGCCTTCGCGACCACCGGCGCGATGGTGTTCTCGCTGCTGGCCACCGAGGTCCCGTCCGAGCGCCGGTCGGCGACGCTCAATCTCGTCTATCTGCCGCTTTACGTGGCCGGGATCGTCGGACCGGCCGTCGGCGGTGGTCTCGCGGCGGTGGCGGGTGCGGGCAGCCCGTTCGCCCTCGGAGCGGTCGTGTTCGCCGCCGGCGGGCTGACGATTGCGCTCCTCGGCCGGCGAGGCTCGGATCGCGAGCCCGTCTCGCCCGGCACGGCGGGTCGATAGCCGAACGTTCGTCCCCACCCCGAGTGGTTCCCTGGCGAGACCGCCTGCGTTACGATCGGCACATGCGGACCGGGATGCCTCCAGATGCCCAACCTGCTGCTCCGGCCACGACGACGCGGGGTCCCTTCCGGCACGCTCGGCGGCCCGCCGGGCGTCACACCTGAGGCCGTCGAACCCGAGGTCATCACCGCCTCCGGTGTCCGCTGGCTGAACCTCGAGCGCCCCCGCGAGGCGGATCGCGACTGGCTCGAGCGCGAGTTCGCGTTCCACCCGCTGGCAATCGAGGACGTTGCCTCCCGCAACCAGCGACCAAAGCTCGATGCCTACGACGACTACCTGTTCATCGTTCTCCACTTCCCGGTATTCGACAAGCCCAGCGGGCGCCTGCTCACCGCCGAGCTCGATCTGTTCGTCGGGCCCGACTACCTCATCACGCTGCCCGATCAGAACCTGCCGCCGCTGGGCGCCATGTTCGAGCGCTATCGGGAGCGTGAGGAGGTACGCGAGAGCGTTTTCTCCAAGGGCACCGGGTATCTCCTGTACAAGATCGTCGACACGTGCGTCGACGCCTCGTTCCCGATGCTGCGCAAGATGGGCGCCAAGCTCGACCAGCTGGAGGACGACATCTTCGAGGGCCGGTCCGCCCAGATCGTGCGGGACATCTCCAACGTCAAGCAGGAGATCATCAACTTCCGCCGCGTGGTCCGGCCGATGCGCGCGGTGCTCCGCGACCTCGAGCGGACCAAGCAGCGCTACCTGGCCGACGACCTGGACATCTACTTCGACGACATCACCGACGCGGCCGAGCGGATCTGGGACGTGCTCGAGAACTACAAGGAGGTCGCCGAGGCGCTCGAGGATTCGAACGAATCGGTGCTGTCGCACCGGTTGAACCAGTCGATCCGCGTGCTGACTGCGTTCAGCGTCGCGATGCTGCCGCTGACGCTGCTGGCCTCGATCTTCGGGATGAACGTTCCGCTGCCCGGGCAGTCGGGCAGCCTCAACGTGTTCCTCGTGATCTCGGCGATCATGGTCGCAACCCTTCTCGGCGTCCTGGTGTTCTTCCGCCGTCGCGGCTACCTGTAGGACGCGGCCACCTGTAGGACGCGTGTCCGCGCCCGCGCGCGGGGCTCGGCGCGGACCTGGCCTAAGGGCCTACGCGTCCGGCAGCGAACGCTCCCCTGGTCCGATGTAGCGGACGGTGGGCCGGATCAGCCGGTTCGCGGCACCCTGCTCGATCGCGTGGGCTGTCCAGCCCGCGTGACGGGCCAGGGCGAACGTCGCCGGGAACAGGTCGGGCGTCAGTCCCACGCCCATCAGCACCGGCGCCGCGTAGTACTCGACGTTCGTCTTGAGCGGGCGGTCCGGATACTTCTCGGCGAGCACGCGCAGGGCGACATCCTCGACCGCGATCGCGAGATCCAGCCAGTCCGGGCGATTGTCCAGCGATTCCGCGACCTGGCGCAGAGCGGCTGCCCGCGGGTCGTATGCCCGATACACCCGGTGTCCGAAGCCCATCAGCCGCTCCTTGCGGTCGATGGCGGCACGGACCCAGGCCTCGGCCTTGTCGGGCGAGCCTACCTCGTGGATCTGCTCCACGACCTCGGACGGCGCTCCGCCGTGGAGCGGGCCCTTCATCGCGCCGATCGCGCCGCACACGGCCGAGGCGAGATCGGAGCGGGTGGAGCTGATCACCCGGCAGGTGAACGTCGAGGCGTTGAAGCCGTGCTCGGCGCCGCAGATGAAATACGCGTCGAGCGCGCGGGCGGTGGCGTCGTCCGGCCGCACGCCGTTGATCTGGTACAGGTAGCCGGCCACGAGATCGAGCTCGGGATCGGGATCGATGGGCTCGAGGTCACGCCGAAGCCGGGCGAAGGCCGCGAGCGCCGACGGCGAGAAGGCGGTCAGCGCGCGCGCCTGCTCGGCCGTCGCCGGCCAGGCAAGGTCGCGGGTCGTGCCCCAGACGGAGACCGCAGTCCGAAGCGCATCCATCGGCTTGGCGTCTCTCGGCAGCGCGCGCAGCGCCGCCATCACCGCCGGGGGCACGGGGGCGCACGGCAGGTGCGACCCCGGTTGCCAATCGCCCGTCCACAGCAGCTCGGCGACCGCAGCGTACGAGCCGTCACGGACCAGCTCGCCGATCGGGTAGCCGCGGTAGAGCAGGCGGCCCGCCGCACCGTCGATGTAGGACAGGGAGGACTCGCCGGCGACGACGCCTTCGAGACCGGGCGAGTAGGGACGGGTGTCAGGGGGCGCTGCGGCAGGGTCGGTCATGGGCACGATGGTAGTCCTCGCGCGCAGGACACGGGCGCCGCGCGGCCCGATGCTGATGGCGGGGGTCAGCGCTGCTCGAGCGCCCGAAGAACGATGCGCACGACGATGGCCCCCAGCGTCGCGACGGCCAGCGCCCCGATGAACCCCTGCGCCCGACCCAGGGCCATCTGGTCTACCAGCCAGCCACCGACGAGGCCCCCGAGGATGCCCACGACGATCGTGGGCAGACACCCCTGGACGCTGCGCACGCCGACCACCCATCCCGAGATCGACCCGGCCAGCAACCCGATGATCAGCCACCAGATGACATCCATGGCTCGAGTGTCGCACGGGCTGCCGCCACGTAACCGCATCCATCGCGCCTGGTACTGGCGCGGGACAGCCCTGCGATCAGCGGTCGAGGAACGCCTCGGCGGTCGCGACGAACGCGTCCGGATGGCTGTGGTGGGCAGCGTGGCGGGCTCCGACGATCACCTCGAGGCGGCCGTTCGCGAGGAGCCGGTCAAGCGCCTCGGCTCCGTGGCGAAAGGTCGGCACCGACTCGGAGCCCACCAGCTGCAGGACCGGCACGGTAACGCCCGCGAGCGCTGTGCGCGACATCTCGGGCGCGTGCCGGGCCGCGGCGAGCTCGCGGAGGATCGTTGGAGCGGCAGCCGCTCGGCGCGGCCAGATCGGATTGGCGCGAAACGCCTCGAGATCGGTCTCCGGCATCCCGACGCCCTCGGTCATGAACCGCGCGAGCATTCCGTCGAGATCGCCCGAGGCGAGGTCCTCGCGCAGCGCCGACAGGAGCCGGGCATCCGCCTCGGTCGCGTCGATCCCGTCGTCCGGCGCGCTCTCGTACGCGACGATTCGCCTGAGCGCGCTCGTGCGCAGGCTGGCGGCGAGGGCCACGCGGCCGCCCAGCGAGTGCCCCACGACGTCGATCGAGTCGCCGGACGCTGCGGCGATGGTCTCGGCGACGACCGCGACATCGTCGAGCTCTCGCTCGATCGTGTAGGCGGGTGCATCGCCGGAGCAGCCCCGGCCGCGCCGGTCCATCGCGTGGAGCCGCCGGCGCGGAACGAGCATCGGGGCGATCACTCGCCACGTCCGGTGGTCCGAGGTGGTGCCGTGGATCAGCAGCAACGGCGGCCCGGATCCGGCCGAGAACACTGCGATCGGCGTGCCGTCACGGGACGCGACGATCGCAGTGGGCTCGTCCGGGAACGGGGCGACCACCCCGTGCTACCGGCGAGGCAGCGAGGCAGCCGCCGCTTCGTCGAGCATCCAGACCGCGCTCGCCACGCGAGTCGCCCGAAGCGGAAGCTCGCGGATGTCGCTCCCGGACCATGCCCTGGCGAGGACATCCGCCTTGGACGCGCCGGCGGTGACCACGACCACGCGCCGGGCCGCCGACACCACGCGTGGCGTCAGCGTCACTCGCTCGACGTGTGGCTCCACGTGGGCGGGCGCCGGAATTGCCAGACACGTCGCCGGGTCGTCCCAGGCCGCCGAACCCGGAAACACCGACAGGATGTGCCCGTCCGGCCCCACGCCGAGGAGCAGCAGGTCGAACGCCGGCGTGCCTTCTGGATCGCCACCCGGCCCGCGCGTCTGCAGCTCGCCCGCATACCGGGCGGCGGCCCAGGCCGCGCCGCCATGCGCGATCGCTTCCGCCATCGGGATCGGATGGAGGTTGCCGGCCGGGATCAGGACCACGCCGCCGGGGCCGCCCGCGGTTGCCATACGTGGCGCCGAGAGGGTCTCGTCCGCGCCGGTGGCCAGCAGGATCTGCTCCAGCGGCAGCACGTTGGAGAGCGGGTGATCAGGCGGCACGAACCGGTCGTCACCCCACCACACGTGGACCCGCTCCCAGTCCAAGACGTCTCGGAGCGGCGGGACCCGAAGTTGCCGGTAGATCCCCGGCGCGGCGCTGCCCCCGGTCGTCGACCAGTGAGCGACCCCACGCTCGGCGACTGCGGCCGCCAGCGATTCCGCGATCTCCGTCGCCGTCGCCTTCCACAGCTCGTCCGTCGTCGGGAAGACGCGGACCTGCGGCAGCACCTGTCCGGTCCCGGTCGTCATCGCACCTCCACCATCCTGGCGGCCATCTCGATGGTCTCCACCGCCAATGGGTCCCGGCCGCCCACCTCGAGCGTCTCGCCAAGCAGGTCAATGTCGTTGCGCCGTGGTGCCTTGAACGTCCGGTCCATCGCCTGGACCCCGTCCAGCCAGGTGTGCACATGGACATTCTCGGCCTCCGCCGTGACGTCCGCGCGCAGCTCCGAGCCTCGACGTGAGGCCAGGATCTCCACCCGAAGCGTCGTCCCGGCAGGCATCCTCGACCCCACGGGCCGGACGAACACCCCGATGTCGGAGGTGTGGTTGCGGAGGCGTCCATGCAGGCCGCGATGGAGCGGTGGCCGCTCGCCGGGCCGCGGCCGTCGGGGCGCCGGGACGGCACCCCGCACGCCGGGCTCGACCGGGTGCAGCGGCGCGGACACGCTCATGCCGAGTCTCGACGCGATCCAGGCCACGTGGTACAGCGGCTTCACCACGTTGGTCGTGCCCTGCGCTCCGGTCTCGTCGCGCGTGCCGTAGGTGACCGAGATCCGGCGAATGTGGGTCAGGAACGGCAGAAAGTCGGGCAGATCGAACACGGTGGCGATCGCCTCGCGCCAGCGGCTCTGACGGACGAGCGCGAAGTCGCGGACGGAGAGTCGGGGGAAGCGCCGGTACAGCCCGGCCAGCTGCCGCAGCCGGTCGAGGCCGTCACCGGACCAGCTCGAGCCGTCCACGATCAGCCGATCGGTGCCTTCGAGCAGCTCCAGCGCCAGCGTGGCGTGGAGCGGCGGCTCGCCCGGCCACCAAACCGTCACCGGCAGATCGTGGATGAGCAACGGGGCGACCAGCGCCGACAGATGGCGGCCGGCCTCGCCACCGGCCGTCAGGAAGATGAGCTCGCTGCACGTCTCGGGAGCGTCGGGCCTGGGGAGGACGCAGTGCGCCTGGACGCGCGCATCGAGCCAGGTGGGGCCGTCGGGATCGGCCGACTGGACGATCAGCGTCCGGGAGGGATGACGGCCGGTGAGCAGGCTGATCATCCCGGCGGCGTGCTCGCCGACCTCCGGCTGGCGAGCAACCACGACCAGATTCATCACCGACGTGCGAGCCGCGATGTGTCGGCCGGCCGCCTTGCCGTCCACGGCCACGGTCAGATCGGGCTGGGCCCAGATCCGCGCGAGCTCATTCTCGACGTCGGCGAGCGAGTGGACGTGCGCGGCCCAGCGCAGCGTGGGCCCGCCCGGGCGCGACGGCGCGACGGCCACGCCCCCGCCTGGCTCGGGCGTCGTCAGATCCTTCGCCACCGCCGGCCCTCCCGGGCAAGGAGGTCCTCAGCGACCTCCGGGCCCCAGGCGCCTGCCTCGTAGTTCGGGAAATCGGGGGCCGGCATCTGCGCCCAGGTATCGATGATCGGATCCACGATCGACCACGCTTGCTCCACCTCGTCGGCGCGGGTGAACAGCGACGCATCCCCGAGCAGCGCATCGAGGATCAGCGTCTCGTAGGCGTCCGGGCTATCGACCTGGAACGCCGATCCGTAGGTGAAATCCATGGTCACGTTGCGGACGTCGATCCCGAGACCCGGGACCTTGGCGCCGAACCGGAGCATGATCCCCTCGTCGGGCTGGATCCGCATCGCGAGCAGGTTGGGCTCGGGCTCGGTGGCGCTCTCCTGGAACAGCTGGTGGGGCACGGCCTTGAACTGGATCGCGATCTCCGTCGCCCGCTTGGGCAGACGCTTGCCCATGCGCAGGAAGAAGGGGACGCCTGACCAGCGCCAGTCGTCGATGGTGAGCCGGGCCGCGATGAATGTCTCCGTCTCCGAAGCCGGATCGACCTCGGGCTCCTCGCGGTACCCGCGGACCGGCTGCGCCTCCGCCCAGCCGGGGCCGTACTGGCCGCGCACGACGTCCTGCCGGATCTGCTCCGGCGTCAGCGCGCTGACCGCCCGGATGATCTTGACCTTCTCGTCGCGCAGCGCATCGGCCTCGAACGTGGTCGGCGGCTCCATGGCCACCAGGGAAAGGAGCTGGAGCAGGTGGTTCTGGAGGAAGTCGCGCGACGCGCCGGTCTCCTCGTAGAACGCGCCCCGGCTCTCGATCCCGATCGACTCGGCGACGGTGATCTGGATGTGATCGATGTGGCGGCGGTTCCAGATCGGCTCGAAGATGCCGTTACCGAACCGGAACACGAGCAGGTTGCGGACGGTCTCCTTGCCCAGGTAGTGGTCGATGCGGTAGACCTGCGGCTCCCGGAAGACCTTGCCCACCTCCCGGTTCAGGCGGACGGCCGAGTCCAGATCGCGCCCGAACGGCTTCTCGATCACCACCCGGCGCCAGCCGCCGTCATGGCGCTCGTGGTCGAGGCCGACGCGCCCCAGCTGGCCCACGACCTCCGGGAAGGCCGATGGTTGGGTGGCCAGGTAGAACAGTCGGTTGCCGCGTGTCCCGCGGTCGCGATCGAGCTGGTCGAGGCGCGCCGCGAGGGCCTCGAACGACGAGCCGTCCGCGAAGTCGCCACGGTGGTACACGACGCGTGAAGCCAGGTCGTCCCAGGTGTCGCGGTCGATGGGCAGCACGCGCGAGTAGCGATCGAGCGACGCCCTCAGGTCCTCCCGGAACGCGTCATCTGTGTATGGGCGGCGGCCGACAGCGACCAGCGTGAACTCATGGGGCAGGAGGTGCGTGCGCCACAGCTGGTACAGGGCTGGCACGACCTTGCGGTGCGCGAGGTCGCCGGTCGCACCGAACAGCACGAACACCGCCGGGTCCGGGACACGCTCCAGCCGGAGTCCCTCGCGGAGCGGGTTGTCGAGCGTCCGCGACGACGGCGACCGACGGCGCGACTCGGCGGCGAGCCGCAGCTCGCGCATCGTTCGCGGGACCTCCTTGCGCGACGTGACCGCGGACGCCGTCACCGGGGCCGGGTCGGACGCCGGGGTGGACGTTCCCGAGCGTGCCACGGCAGCCCTACCCCCTCATCACCGAACGAGCCTCGGGCCGAGGGCCGCGCAGGAGCATCACATCGGCCCTCGGTCTGCGGGTGCCGGTGCGCTGTTGAGGATGCCCGTTCACTCCGTCCTCACCGCATGTCCCCCGAACTCGTTCCGCAACGCAGCCAGCACCTTGGCGCCGTAGGACTCGTCCTGGCGCGACCTGGAGCGCGCCTGGAGCGAGAGCGTGATCACCGGCGCCGGCACGTCGCGATCGATCGCCTCCTTGACGGCCCACCGTCCCTCGCCGGAGTCCTCGACCCAGTCCTTGAGGTGACTCAGGTCCTGGCCCTGGGACTCGAACGCCAGGGCGAGCAGCTCCAGCAGCCAGGACCGGACGACGGATCCGTGGCCCCACAGGTCGGCGATCCCGTGCAGGTCGAGCTCGTAGTCCGACGCGTGCAGGATCTCGAATCCCTCTGCGTACGCCTGCATCATCCCGTACTCGACGCCGTTGTGGACCATCTTCACATAGTGGCCGGCGCCAGCTCCGCCGACGTGCCGGTAGCCATTGGGCGGCGCGAGCGCGGTGAACACGGGCACGAGCGGCTCAACCACGGCGTCATCGCCGCCGACCATCAGGCAGTAGCCAACCTGCAGCCCCCACACACCGCCCGACACGCCGGCGTCGACATAGCCGATGCCGCGTGCCTTGAGCTTCGGATGGCGGCGCAGGTCGTCGTGAAAGTTGGTGTTGCCTCCGTCGATGATGGTGTCGCCAGGCTCGAGGTGCTCGAGCAGGTCCTCGATCTGGGCCTCGGTGGCGTCACCCGCGGGCACCATCACCCACACGGCGCGCGGCTTGTCGAGCTTGGCCACCAGCTCGGCGATCGAGAACGCCGGGATGGCTCCCTCGGCCGCGATCTCCTTCGTCTTCTCCGGGGTGCGGTTGTAGGCGACGATCTCGTAGCCGCCGCCGAGCAGGCGGCGGACCATGTTCGCGCCCATCTTCCCGAGTCCGATGAAGCCGATGCGCATTGGGCAGGTCTCCGTTGGGCGGATGTGGTGGTGGTGATCCCATCCTGGCGACGCCGGCCGCCAGAGCATAGGCCCCGGTGCTCGCCGGTGCGGCCAGGCGCGTCAGGTACCGTCGCCCATCGAGGCCGTCTCGATCGCCAGCACCTTGTCCAGCCGCCGGCGGTGCCGGGGCGCGCCCGAGAACTGCGCGGCCAGGAATGCGAGCGAGCACTCCACGGCCGGCTCGATCCCGATCACGCGGGCCCCCATCGTGAGCACGTTCATGTTGTCGTGCTCCACGCCCTGGTGTGCCGAGTACGTGTCGTGGCAGATGGCGGCCCGGATCCCGCGCATCTTGTTGATCGCGATCGACGCCCCCACGCCCGATCCGCACACGAGGATGCCCCGGTCGGCCCGCCCGTCCTGAAGCGCGAGACCCATGGCCTGGGCGAAGTCCGGGTAGTCATCCTCGGGGTCGGAGCCATCGCCGCCGAGGTCGATCAGCTCGTGGCGATCACCCAGGGCCGACCCCAGCTTGTCGATCAGGTCACGCTTGAACGTGGCACCCGCATGATCCGCAGCCAGCACGACGCGCATCGATCGGCCCTCAGCCGTGGTGGCCATGTCCGATAGTCGGGTCGGACACACCCACCCGACCCCGGAGCCCGTCGCGGACGACACGGCGACCGATGTCCGCCACACGATCGGCGGTGAACCCGAACGCCTCGAAGATCGTGGCCGCCGGCGCGCTCGCGCCGAACCGGTCCAGCCCCAGGATCGCGCCCTCGTCGCCGACCCAGCGCTCCCAGCCAAACGAGACGCCGGCCTCGACCGATACCCGCTTGCGGACGTCCGGCGGCAGGACCGAATCCCGGTAGGCCGGATCCTGCGCCTCGAAGCGCTCCCAGCATGGAAGGCTCACGACGCGGGTCCGGATCCCGTCGGCCTCCAGGGCATCCGCCGCGGCCGCGCAGAGCTGAAGCTCCGATCCGGTCCCGATCAGGATCAGCTCGGGCGCATCCCCCGACGCCTCGCGGAGCACGTAGCCGCCGCGCCGGACGCCGTCGCGAGCTCGCTGCCCGGTGCCTGGCAGGGTAGGCAGCTTCTGGCGGGTGAACGCGATGCCCACCGGTCCGGGCTCGGTGCCGGCGATCGACGTTCGCTCGACCGCCATCGCCCAGGCGGCGACCGCCTCGTTCGCGTCGCCGGGGCGGACGAACCACAGGTTGGGGATCGCGCGCAGGGCGGCGTAGTGCTCGACCGGCTGATGGGTCGGGCCGTCCTCGCCCAGGCCGACGCTGTCGTGGGTCCAGACGTACGTCACGTGCAGCCCGCTCAGGGCCGCCAGCCGGACCGCGCCACGCATGTAGTCGCTGAAGGTGAGGAACGTGGCCGCGTACGGGAGGAACCCGCCGTGGCAGGCGATCCCGTTGACGATCCCGCCCATCGCGTGCTCGCGGACGCCGAACCGCAGGTTGCGGCCGGCGTGGTCAGCCTCGAAATGGTCCGGCCCGTTGGCCTTCACGTCGGTCAGGTTGGATTCGGACAGGTCTGCCGAGCCCCCGAACAGCTCCGGCAACGCCGCGGCGAGTGCCTGGATGGCGTCCTGGCTGGCGTTGCGCGTCGCCGCCTGCGCCCCGACCTCGTACGTGGGGAGCGCGGCATCCCAGCCCGGCGGCAGCGCGCCTGACAGCCGGCGCTGCAGCTCGCCGGCCTCGGCAGGAAAAGCTGCGGCGTAGGCGTCGAGGCGGGCGTTCCACGCGACCACCAGGTCCCGCCCGGCATCCACCGCCCGGCGGAACAGCGCCCGCGCCTCGTCGGGCACGTAGAAGGATCGATCAGGATCCCAGCCGTACGCTTCCTTGGTCAGCCGGACCTCGTCGGGGCCGAGCGGGGCCCCATGGGCCGTGTGGCTGTCGTGCTTGTTGGGGCTCCCGAAGCCGATGTGGGTCCGGACCGCGATGATGGACGGTCGGTCGTCGGCCTTCGCCGCGTCGATCGCGGCTGAGATCGCGTCGACGTCGTTGCCGTCCTCGACGCGCTGCGTGTGCCAGCCGTATGCCTCGAACCGGCCGAGGACGTCCTCGCTGAACGCCCAGGCGGTCGGTCCATCGAGCTGGACGTGATTGTCGTCGTAGAGGGCGATGAGCTTGCCCAGCCGCAGGTGCCCGGCCAGCGAGCAGGCCTCGGACGCGATGCCCTCCTGCAGGTCGCCGTCGGAGCACAGGACGTAGGTCCTGTGATCGATGATGTCGTAGCCCGGGCGGTTCAGCTCGGCCGCCAGCCGGCGCTCGGCGATCGCCATCCCGATCCCGTTGGTGAGCCCCTGGCCGAGTGGCCCGGTGGTCGCCTCGACCCCGGGCGTCAGCCGGTACTCCGGGTGGCCGGGGGTGACCGACCCCCACTGGCGGAACGACTCGAGGTCCTCGAGCGAGACGTCGTACCCGGTCAGGTGGAGCAGGGAGTAGAGCAGCATCGACGCATGGCCGGCGGACAGCACGAATCGGTCGCGGTTGGGCCAGTCGGGCTGGGTCGGCGAGTGGCGCAGGTGACGGGTCCACAGGGCATAGGCCATCGGCGCCGCGCCCATCGGGGCGCCAGGGTGTCCTGAGTTGGCTTTCTGAACCCCATCGATCGAGAGGGTGCGGACGGTGTCGATGGCCAGCTGGTCGAGACGGTTCGTGGCGAGGGTCATCGCTGTCTCCGGTGCGAGACGCTGATCGGTCGGGCCCGGCGGGCGACCGGTCGGGTCGGCCGGCGGCGCCGGCACGGCGCCCCTATCACGGCATCTCGGGCAAGTGTGCCGCGAGGTCCCAATCGTACCGCTCCCGCAGGATCGTGGGCCCTGGTCGGCTTGACCGGCACGGCTTCAGGTCGATGGCTCGCCCGATCGCGGCGCTGGGCCGAGGTCTATCCTCAGCCGATGCCCGTCCTGCCCGCGTCCTGCCGCATCCGGTCCCCTCGCCAGCCGGCAGAGCGACCCCGTGTCGTCGTCGTCGGCGACCTCGTGCTGGACGTGGTGCTCGCGCCCGCCGGGGCGCTCGTGCGCGGCAGTGACGTCCCCGGTCGGGTGCTCGTCCGCCAGGGGGGCTCGGCGACCACGACCGCCCGCTGGCTCGGCCGGCTGGGCGTCATCACCACGCTCGTGTGCGCCGTCGGCCGGGACGCGGCCGCGCGAGCCCTGATCGCCGCCGCCTCGGCGGATCGAGTCACCGTGCACGCGGTCCGCGTCACCGGTGCGCACACCGGGCGGATCGGCGTCGTCGTGGAGCCCGAGGGCGAGCGATCCTTCGTCCAGGACCGGGCGGCGGCCCTGCGGCTCCGGCCGGAGGACCTCCGGCCAGCGTGGTTCGCCGGGGCGGACGCCGTGCATCTGCCGCTGTATTCGCTGCTCGACGAGCCGCTGGGTCGCGCGGGCATGGCGGCGATTCGCGCCGCCCGCGAGGCACGTGCCCTGGTGACCGTGGATCTCGCGTCGAGCGGCCCACTGCACGCGGTGGGGCGGCGCGCCGCGGTCGCGCTGATCCGTGAGGCCGCCCCCGACGTTCTGTTCGCGACGCGCGACGAAGCCAGAGCGCTGGTGGGTCCGAAGCACGACGAGCGCCTGCTGGACCTCGCCCCGGTTGCCGTCGTCAAACGGGGCCGCAAGGGCGCCACGATCCTTGCCCGCCAGCCGGAGCCGAAGGCTAGCGGGGAGCTCCGGTTCGAGGTGGCCACCGCTGCCGTCCGGGCAACCGACACGACCGGGGCCGGCGACGCCTTCGACGCCGGCTTCCTGTCGGGCTGGCTCGACGGCCGGCGGCGCGGGCTGGCCCTGACCGCTGCGCTGCAGCGGGGTGCGGTCGCCGGCAACCGGGCTGCCCTGCGACACCTCTCGAGCCCCCCCGGCGAGCTCGCGCTCGGCTGAGCGGTCGCACCGCCGGCGCCGCCCTGGCTCAGTCGTCGCGAACCTTCAGCCCCACATGGGCCGCGAGCAGCGGCGCGAAGTCCACCAGCTGGTCGCGGACGATCGTTGCCCCGCGCAGGCTGCCGATCCCGCGCACCAACCGCAGGACCGCGCCCGACAGGTCGACATCGGCCAGCCTCGCGTCGTCGACGACCAGCTCGTCGATCTCGCACGCGTCGAAGCGCATCGTCCGCACTCGCGACCCGGTGAGATCCAGCTCGCCGATCGTGCAGCCCTCGAAGGCGAGATCGTTGAGTCGCCCCCGGCTGAGATCGAGCAGGTCCACCTTGCCGCCGCGCACCCGGACGCTGCTCCAGCCTGCCTCGGCCGCGGCGAGGACACCCAGGCGGGCATCGGCGAGCAGGCTGTCGCGGACGATGGACGCGGCCAGGTCGATGCTCGCGGCCTGGCACTCGGTCAGCAGGCACTCGCTGATCCGCGCGCGCGGCATGGCCAGCCCGTCGAGCCGGCAGCGCTCGAGCCGGCAGCGCAGGAACCCGGCCGCGTCGGCTCGCTGGCCCGACAGGTCGAGGCCGGTGAAGTCGATCGCCTCGTAGTCGCCCCGGGGCTCGAGCGCAGTCCCGCCGAAGGGCGTCAGCTCCGGGAGCTCGATCGCCCGGCCGGGTGCCGGGTGCCGGTCACGGTCCGCCATCGACGCTCGCCGGCTACAGGTGTTGGTCGAACCAGTCGAGGACCCGCGTCATCCGGTCGATACGGCGGTCGATCCGGCCGGTCGCCTGGATCACGTGGAACTCCTCGGGGTAGAGCACGTACTCGACCTCGCGGCCAAGCCATCGGAGCGCAACGAAGAACTGCTCGTTGTCCGACGTGGGGCAGCGCCGGTCCGCCTCGGACTGGAGCATCAGCAGCGGGGTCCGGACGTTGGCCACGTTGCACAGCGGCGACTGGCGCCACAGCCGCTCGACGCCGTCGGGCGTGGTGGGATCGCCCATCCGGGCCGCACGGCAGTACTCCGGCCCCTCGTCGCTGTGGGCCCAGGCCGAGACCTGGTTGGTGACGCCATTCTCGGACACGGCCGCGCGGAAGCGATCCGTCGTGCCGACTAGCCAGTTGATCATGAACCCGCCGTAGGACAGGCCGAGCGCGCCGAGCCGATCGGGATCGGCCAACCCGAGCGCGACCGCGTGATCGAGCGCCGCGTGGACGTCCTGCGCGTCAACGCCACCCCAGTCGCCCAGCTGGGGCGCGATCCACTCGGCCCCATACGTCGCCGAGCCGCGGATGTTGGGCAGCACCACCCGGTAGCCGCGCGCGCACAGCAGTGAGACCTCGAGCGACGGCGCCGGCGACCAGGCGCCCAGCGGCCCGCCGTGGACATCGACGATCGTGGGCAGCGGTTCGTCGCCCGAACCCGCCGGGGACGCGATCCAGGTCTCGATCGGACCGCCCGGGCCCGGGGCCTCGACCACCCGCATCTCCGGCCAGGCGAGACGCCGGGTCCATGACGAGCCGAAGGACGTCAGGGGGCGGATGGTCCCGCCCGGGTCGACCAGGCACAGCTCGGGCGGTCGCGCACCGACGGTGGCCGTGACGGTGACCCGCCTGGCGCCCAGGGCGAGCGTCTGACACATGACGTCGCCGGCGGCCAGCCTTTCCGGCTCGCCGGCTGCGCGACCCGTCGCCGGATCGAACGAGAACCGCCACGGATGGGTCCGCCCGCGGTCGGACACGAGCGCGACGACGGCGATCGATCCTGACCACAGCGGGCCGGGTCGAGCCTCGGCCATCCAGCCGGTGAGGTCCGTATCCGCCCAATTGCCGATCGGCCGGTCCAGGTCGGGAGCCAGCGCGACAGCTGGCCGCGAGCCGTCCGACGGACCGACGAACAGGGTGGGGGACAGGTCGTCGAACGGCCGTTCGACGTCGACCCCGACACCCGCGATCCAGGCCGCGTCGGGCGACCACGCAGGAGCGCGCACAGGCCCCCCGAGGGCCAGGATCTCGTGCGGCTCAGCTCGCCCTGAAGCACGCCCGTTCGTGCGCTGGACGGCGACCGACCAGATCGAGGTCCGGGGGTTGCGGTCGGCGTCCGGGCGTGGATCGGCGACGAAGGCGATCGCCGCGCCGTCCGGTCGCCATGCAATCCCGGACACCCCGCCCTCCACCTCGGTCACCTGGCGGGCTCGCCCGCCCCCGTCGGCGGGGACGAGGTGGAGCTGGCTGCGACGGTCGAGGTAGCCCTGCTCGTCGTACCGGTAGTCGAGTCGCGTGACCCGGCGCGCGCGCGGCTCGCCGTGCTCCGGCCTCTCCCCGACGATGAACCGCTGCGGGCCCGCCTCGGCCGTGAACGCGATCGAGCGGCCATCGGGCGACCATGCGATCTCGCCCGCAGACAGATCCCCCAGCGCCAGGGCGACCGGCTCGCCGCCCGCGAGATCGAGGACGCGGATCGAGGCCGGCCTGTCGTCAGCGGCCGGGTCGCGGCGGGTGAACGCGACGCGCCGGCCGTCGGGCGAGATCGTGGGCCGCATGTCCCGGAACGGGCCGCGGGTCATTCGCCGGGGCGCACCGCCGCGGCCGCCCGCGTCGATGGCGACCCGCCACAGGCTCGAGACGTAGTGCTCGCCCTCAACGACCCGGCGCGAGATGATCGCGAACGAGCCGTCGGGGGCCAGGCAGTGCTCCTCCACCACGACCTGACGTCGCAGGACCTCGGGAGTCGGGAGCCCGCTCGATCGGCTCGTCTCGTCCGCCATGCCACCAGCGTATCGGCGGCTGGCCGCGCCGTCTTCGTCGGTGCGCGCTGCGGGCCTGCGGAGTGGTTCGACGCTCCGCACCAGCCAACCGGTTCGGCGCTACGCTCAGCGGATGCTGAACCCCGACCGCCTTGCCGTGGCCCCGGCCATCGCCGACGCCCTGCGCGGCGGGCGGCCGGTGGTCGCCCTGGAGTCGACGCTCATCAGCCATGGACTTCCCTACCCGCAGAACGTCGAGGTGGCGACGGCCTCGGAATCGGCCGTCCGTGAGGCGGGCGCAGAGCCTGCGACCATCGCCCTGCGTGACGGCCGATTGCTGGTCGGCCTTTCGGCGGACGAGCTCGAGGCGCTTGCGACAGCACCATCGGGCGCTGTGCGCAAGGTCTCCCGCGGCAGCCTCGGCGCCGCCATCGCCGCCGGCGGCTGGGGCGCGACCACCGTCGCTGCGACGATGATCGTGGCGCATGCGGTCGGCATCCGGGTGTTCTCAACGGGCGGGATCGGGGGCGTTCATCGCGGGGCGCTGGCGTCGATCCCCGGCGGCCCGCCGCCGAGCCTGGACATCTCGGCCGACCTCGAGGAGCTCGCGCACACGCCCCTCGCGGTGGTCTGCGCCGGACCGAAAGCCATCCTGGACGTCCCTCTCACGCTCGAGTACCTCGAGACTCGGGGCGTGCCCGTCGTGGCCGTGGGCATCGATGAGGTCCCGGGGTTCTACGCTCGGCGCAGCGGGATCCAGGCGCCCATCAGCGTGCCCGACCTGCGCGCCGCGGCCGACGTCATCCGGGCGCATGGGGAGCTCGGGCTGGGATCGGGCCTGGTCATCTGCAACCCGGTTCCGGAGGCCGATGCGCTCCCCGATGATGCGACGCGAATTGCGGTGGATCGTGCTGTCCGCGAGGCGGAGCATCTGGGCGTCATCGGTGGCGCCCTCACCCCGTGGCTGCTTGCCCGGGTGGCATCCATCACCAAAGGTGCCTCGGTGCGGGCGAACGTTTCGCTGATCGTCAACAACGCTCGTGTCGGGGGTCAGCTGGCGGTCGAGCTCGGAGGCTGATCGCGCGCCGATCCAGGCTCGGACAGGCGCGAAGGGGCCGTGGCCCGCTGGCACCGGAACCGGCGCCTCGCGGATCGGGAGCGTTGTCCTCGCCTTGTGCCCGGCCCGGGCGCTGGCTACACTCGCGGCGACCGCCAATCTTCCGATCCATCGAGCGTCTCGCCCCGGGATCGTGGCCCGTTGGACCGGACGACCGGGCTCGAAGCGGCCGGGCGCCGACCGGGCGGCAAGCGCCTCGGTGAGGGAGCAGCGTATGCGGATCTACGAGGGCAGCCCGCGCCAGGACTTCGAAGAGGTGTTCCGGTCCATCGGCGCATTTCTGGACAGCCGCGGCGTGCGCGACATCCTCCTGCTCGAGGTCCCGGACGGCTTCATCGTCCAGGGCCTCGCAGTGACAGGTGAAGCCGGCGGCAGCTGGTCCGAGTCGATCGGCTCGATCGCCAAGGAGACCCTGAGCTTCCTAGACGATGACGTCGCGAGGTTCATGGAGGAGGCCGCGACGCGGCGCGGCCAGGCCGAGACCGAGGGCACCCACGCGGGCCCGTACGAGTCCGCGCTGCGCGTGATCGGACGTTGGGTGGACGAGGAGAAGCCCAAGGACGTGTTCCTGTTCGAGCAGGAGGGCGCGTACGTCGTTCGGCTCGACGTCGGCGGCCAGGCGGGCCCGCATCACGAGCTCGCCGAATTCACCAAGGAAGACATCGCCGGGCTGGTCGAGCGTGGCCCAGCGCTCCGCAGGCCCGAAGAGGCGCCGGCCGAGACTTCAGCCGAAGTCGGGCCCACGAGCCCGACTTCGTAGCTGCCGTCCCCGGGCCCGTCGGAGACCGGGCGGCCCTCCCGAGATCGAGGGCTTCCGGATGACAACGAGGTGCCGCAACGGGCACAATCGCGGTCTGACGTCATAGAGGAAGGAGGCGCAACCATGAAAGCGCTGCGGACGGTGGCCGTCGCGCTCGGGGTCACCCTGGGCGCGCTGATCGTGATCCCCCTGGTCGTGCTGGCCGGGCTGTTCGTGTGGCTCAAGCTGACCGAGGAGGATGACGAGGAAGCCCTCGAGCTGGAGCAGGAGGGCGGCTGATCGAAACCAGGGACCCAGCGGGCCGTGCGTCCGATGGGTCCGATGACACAGGTGAGACGCCCGCCGTCGAGGCGGGCGTCCTCGTGTCTCCTTCGTCGGCGGTCGGCCACCCGGTCGACGGGGCGGCGGCGCCGGCCCAGGTCCGGCCTTCCGCGCTCGCGATGGCGCGGCGGCTGGCCGAGGTGGGCATCCTGGCCACGGTGCTCATCTGGTCCGCGAACTTCGTCCTGGTGAAGGCGGCCATCGGTGTCGTCGGACCGCTGACCTTCACCGGGGCACGCTTCGCGGTGGCCTCGCTCACGCTGCTCGCGATCTTGTGGTGGCGACACGGCCGAGTTCGGCCACCGGCCGGTCAGCTGCACATCCTGCTGGCGCTGGGCATGCTCGGGTTCGGTGCCTACCAGATCCTGTGGACCACCGGGCTGACCAGCATCAGCGCCGGCGACTCGGCCCTGATCGTGGCCGCGTCTCCGGTCCTGACGGCACTCCTCGCCGGCGCCGTGGGCATTGACCGGCTGACGCTGCCCAAGGTGGCAGGTGCCCTGATCGCGTTCACGGGGGTCGCGATCGTGATCGCCGCAGGTCACGACCTGTCGCTGGGGGCGTCATTGCCCGGTGACCTCTTGACGCTCGCGGCCGCGTCGCTGTGGGCGCTGTACACGGTCGGCGGAACCCGGGTGCTGCGCCGGGTGGACCCGCTCCAGGCGACGACCTGGACGGTGGTCGGAGGTTCGCTCGTCCTGGCGCCCCTGGCGCTGGTGGACGGACTCGAGCGCCACTGGGCGGGCATCGGACCCGAGGTGCTGCTCGCGATCATCGCGTCGGGTAGCCTCGCCGCTGGAATCGCGAACGTGTTCGTGTTCAACGCCATCCGCTTTATCGGCCCGACCCGGGCCACGGCCATGCAGCTGCTGGTGCCGGCCGGTGCGGTGCTCCTCGGTGCGGTGCTCCTCGGCGAGCCGGTTGGCGTCGGACAGGTCGCCGGCGGCTCTGTGATCGTGGCGGGTGTGTGGCTCACCCGACGGGCATCGATCGTGCCGGGGCGCATGGCCGGTCGGCTCATCCCGGGCCGATCGTGATCCCTCCGCTGTCAGAGCCGCCACGCTCTTCGGTCGCCGGCAGCGCGCCCATCCCGCCCCCCCAGCCAGGCCAGCCGCCGCTGGCCATCCTGGCCGACTACGACGGGACGATCGCACGATCGGACGTCTCGGACGCCGTCCTCTCCCGGTTCAAGACGGACGACTGGGTGGCCCAGGCCGCGGCGTACGACGCCGGGCTCGTCGGATCACGCCGGCTGATGACCTGGGAGGTCAGCCTCATGGACGCCGATCCGGAGGCGCTCCTCGCGTTCGCTGCCGGTCAGCCCCATGACCCGGCGTTCCGCCCGTTCGCGGAGCGAGCGCTCGCGGCCGGGATCCCCGTGGAGGTTGTCTCGGATGGATACGGGGGTTCTTCATCGAGTCGGCGATGCGGGTGCTGGGCATGCCACGAGTGCAGGTCGTCACGGCACGGACAACGTTCGGCCCCGGAGGACCGCGGATCGAGTTCCCCAACGGCAACCCGGACTGCTTCGTGTGCGGCACCTGCAAGCGCAATCGAGTGCTGGCCCATCAGGCCGCCGGTCGTGCCGTCGTGTTCATCGGCGACGGACCCTCGGACCGGTACGCCGCGGGCTACTCGGACGTGGTCTTCGCGAAGCACGCCCTGGAGCAAATCTGCCTGGAGGCGGGATTGCCGTTCGAGCGGTGGTCGGAGTTCACGGAGATCGACGCCTGGCTTGAGCGAACGCTGGCGGCGTTCCGAGCCGACCCTGCGTCCCTGTCCGGCCCTCGGCATCACCCGCTGTTGTGCGGGTCCGAGGTGTGGGGCCCGGGTCTCTTCGATCCGGCACCCCGGGATTGACCCGGGGGGACGCAATGCGCGGCTACCAGCGATCCCAGCGGGCGAAGTCCTCGAACCGCACCCAGCCCCGCCGAAGCGACGGTGATCGGACGTCGGGCAATGGCCGGCCGACCGGCATGACGCCGATCGGCACGAACTCGTCGGGGATGCCCAGTACCGATCGCAGCGCGGCGATTCCCTCGGCGGGTCCGGCGAAACCCGACCCGAGGCCTTCGTTCACGGCGGCCAGCATGACCGTCTGCATCGTGGCGCCGATGTCAACCCACCAATAGGGCACGGGCCATCCGATCTCCGTGCCGCCCTCCTGAAGCTTGTCCGGCTCCCGATAGCGGCGGTGGTAGATGGCCTCGCTGACGCACGGGACGAACTGTGCCGCACAGCGGCTGATCCAGGGGCCGGAGTCCGGGTCGTCCTCGTCCTCGCCGCAGGCGTGGGCGACCGCCAGCCGGCGTTCCGGCTCCGTGACGACCACCAGCCGCTGCCCCTGGGAGAAGCCGGCCGACGGCGTTCGCTGCGCGAGCCGCGCGATCCGCTCGATGACGGCGGGATCGACGCCCCCTTCCTCGAATTGTCGAACGGCCCGGCGTCTCATGACGACGTCGATGAATTCCATGTCACCTCCGGCTGCATGGTCGCACGTCGCACCGGCGCGACCTCCGGGGGTCCGGCGTCTTCCCGGCCGGGCAACGACGTCCCAGCCGGACAACAACACGATTCCAGGTGACGCTTGACTGCTCAACGACGATCTGTGGGGCATGGACAGCGCTCCCCCGGCCGACACTCCCGATGCTCCGGGAACCCTGGTTCGGCTCGCCGCGCAGGGCGATGACGGAGCGTTCTCCCGGATCGTCCGCCTGCATCGCGTCGACATGTTCAGGGTCGCGTTCGTGGTCGGCGGAAGCCGGGCGCTGGCCGAGGAGGCAACGGCCGCCGCCTGGCCAGTTGCATGGCGGCGTCTCCGGAGGTTCCGATCACCGGACCGGCTGAGACCGTGGCTGTGCGCGATCGCCGCCGACGAGGCGCGCGAGCTGATCCGACGCCGGCAGCGGCGCAGGATCGCTTCGGCCAAGGCCAGCGCCCACGATGAGCGTAGCGCCGACCTGACCGAGGAGCCCGCCACTGATCGGGCCTTGATCGTGGCCATGAGCGGTCTCGGGCCGGATGACCGATCGCTGCTCGCCGTGCGCTACCTCGCCGGCGGCGACATCCCCGAGCTTGCTCAAGCGGCGGGCCTGTCGTCATCGGGCGCCCAATCGCGGCTGGACCTCCTGCTCCCCCGAATGGCACGGGAGCTGGGTGATGCCGAGCCTGGTGCTCCCGGCTTCGCGCTCGACTTCGAGCGCCGTCTCCGGGCCTACGCGACGATCCCGGTTCCGCCGGTGGACGCGGTTGCGGCCACGGGCGAGGCTCGAGCCGCCCTGTCGGCCGAGCGGAATCATCTCGTGTCCGTCGTCGTTGCCCTGCTCGTCGCTGCGCTGATGATGGCAACCTTCTACGCGATAACGCTCGAGGGTGAGGGCGGCGCCCCCGCTGCCTCGCCCAGCCCGACCGCGGTGCGCACCCCGCCAGGCGCAGGCACCCCGCCAGCTGGCGGTGGATCCGTTTCGGAGCGTGGGCCTGCGGCCGCACAGGTCGGGCCGTTCGCGGTGGGCGCGATGATCCACCGGGGGCCGTTGCCCGACTGCCCGGGTAGGCGCCGGGATTCGACTCCGGCGCCCCGAATCGGTAGCATTCGAAAAACCCCCGGAGGACGAAACCTGTGGCGAAGTATGTCTTTGTGACCGGAGGCGTCACCTCCTCACTCGGCAAGGGCATCACCGCCGCCAGCATCGGCCGGCTGCTCAAGGCGCGGGGCCTGAAGGTCTCGGTCCTCAAGCTCGACCCCTACATCAACGTCGATCCCGGCACCATGAGCCCGTACCAGCACGGCGAGGTGTTCGTCACCGACGACGGGGCCGAGACGGATCTCGACCTGGGCCATTACGAGCGGTTCATCGACGAGAACCTGTCGCAGGCCTCCAACGTCACCACGGGGCGCATCTACCAGGCCGTGATCGCCAAGGAGCGCCGGGGCGACTACCTGGGCGGCACCGTCCAGGTGATCCCGCACATCACCAACGAGATCAAGGAGCGGATCACCCGCGTGGGACGCTCGGGCGACCCGGACGTCGTGATCGTCGAGGTCGGCGGCACGGTCGGCGACATCGAGAGCCTGCCGTTCCTGGAAGCGATCCGCCAGATGCGCAAGGACCAAGGCCGCGCGAACGTGCTGTACGTCCACGTCACCCTGCTGCCTGCGCTGGCCGCGACGGGAGAGCTCAAGACCAAGCCAACCCAGCACTCGGTCAAGGAGCTACGAGGGATCGGGATCCAGCCCGACGTGATCGTGCTCCGTTCGGACAGCGAGGTGCCGGACGAGATCCGCGAGAAGATCGCGCTGTTCACCGACGTCGACGTCGATGCCGTCATCCCGGCACCCACGGCCGAGACGATCTATGAAGTCCCGCTCCAGTTCGAGGCGTTCGGCTTCGGCCGGCTGCTCGTCCGTGAGCTCGGGCTGGGCGATCCCGACATGGTCCCCGATCTGGCTGGCTGGCACGCGCTGGTGGCGCGGATCAAGACCCCCAAGCCGCTGCTCGAGATCGCCCTGGTCGGCAAGTACATCGAGCTTCCGGACGCATACCTGTCGGTCACCGAGTCGCTCAAGCACGCGGCCTGGGCCAGCGGTGTTGATGCCCACGTCCGTTGGGTGGACAGCGAGACGCTGACGCGCGACAACGTGGACGATCGGCTGGCCGGTGCCGCGGGCGTGCTCGTGCCCGGCGGATTCGGGCATCGCGGGATCGAGGGCAAGGTCCTGGCCGCCCGTTGGGCCCGCACCCACGGCATGCCGTACCTCGGCCTGTGCCTGGGGCTCCAGTGCGCGGTGATCGAGTTCGCGCGCGAGGTTCTGGGCTCGCAGGACGTCAACTCCACCGAGTTCGACATGTTCACCGCCAACCCCGTGATCGACTTCATGCCCGACCAGCGGGACCTGGAGGACAAGGGCGGCACGATGCGGCTGGGCCTCTATCCGGCGAAGCTGGTGGCAGGCTCGAAGGCCCGCGCGGTCTACGGCGAGGAGGTCGTCTACGAGCGCCACCGCCATCGGTTCGAGGTGAACAACCGCTACCGGCAGACGCTGGAGGCCGCCGGGATGGTTCTGTCAGGGATCTCTCCCGACAGCCGGCTGGTCGAGATCGTGGAGCTCCGCGATCACCCGTGGTTCGTGGCCAGCCAGTTCCACCCCGAGTTCAAGTCGCGGCCCGAGCGGCCGCACCCGCTGTTTCACGGGTTCGTGTCAACGGCGCTCGCGCTGCAGGAGGGACGCGAGCCCCGCCTGACGGCGGTTGGACCGGGCGCCGAGTTGGTCGCGGACATGCGCCTGGTCGGCGACCTGCCGACGGAGGCCGCGCCCGCCTCCTGACCGGCCACCCCGACGCGCCCGACGACCGTTGCGGACGCGCTCGGCCCAAGGGTGCGCGATGACCATTCCGGTGTCGCCGCACCGATCAGGGCTACGCGATCGCCCGGTGCAGCCGCAGGAATGTCGGCCGGAAGCCCAGCCGCGGCCATGTCCGGCTGGCCTCGAGGTTCGTCGACCGCCAGTCGGTGGCCACCCACGGATAACCCGCGTCGCGCGCCCACGCGAGGACGGCCTCGCCGACCGCCCGGCCGGCACCCAGACCGCGGGCCTCGGGCAGCACGGCGGCGAAGGCGAGAAAGCCGGCCTTTCCGGGCCGGATCAGTCCGGTGTTCGTCGATGACAGCTCCAGCGAGCAGCCGGTCGCCGAAGCCACCACGAGACCCGCTCGCTCGGCGACGAAGGTTGCGAAGCGCGGATCGTCGATGTTGTCCGCGAGCTCGGCGCGCATATCGTCGAGGGCGGGGACTCGCAGCTGCGAGAACACGGGCGATCGGGCGTGGTGCTGGGGAAGGACCCGTTCCAGGATGGCGAGCGCCTCGAGGTCTGCTCGCGTCGCGCGCCGCACCTGCAGTCCCGCCGGTGGTTCGGCCCGGAACGAAGCCGGCGGTGGCTCCCGGAGGGCGTGCACCTGTTGCTGCCCGAACCCGAGACTGAACCAGGTGCCCAAGAGATCCTGGTCGCTCGCAGGCACGAGCACGTGGTGACGCGTTCGGCCTTCCTCGACCCAGCTGGCGGCCGCGACCCGATACAGGTCGCGCGCGATCGCCGGCTCGGTGGCGGCGTGGCCGCCGGACTCGACCCAGACGTTGGGCCCCCAGGTCGAGGCGTCGCGCGGCACGCCGAGCAGGTACCCGACGAGCACCCCATCCCTGAGCGCGACCGCGCCGGAGGCCCCCTCCGTCGAGGCCAGACGCTCGATCTCGCCGCGAACCGTCGCCCGATCCTCGAATGCGGGGTCGAGCCCCGGCGCCGCGACACGATGCGCACGGTGGCGATCCGCGAGCATGCGGGCAGAATCTCCGATGAACGTGTCCGCGAAGGGACGGATCTCGGTCGCCATGGGCGGATCTTGGCGTATCCGGACATCGAGCGATGGCACGAGCCGGTGCCCACCAAGGCTCGATCGGCAGATCGTTGACGCCACGCCACGCCACGCGATATCCTCCCGGCACCCCCACCGGTCGCGCGCGACGGCCCACCGATTCTGCGCGAATGGCCGTGGCGTGACCCATCACCGACCAGCGGGATGTCGCCCGCGTCGGCTTCCCAAACCCGTCGAGGTCTGCCCACCCCCATGCCGAATGGTGACCAGCGGCCGAGCCGCAACCGCCGGCCGCGCCGTCGATCCCAGACCAGCCGCCTGCCGGTGACCGAGCAGGACGAGGTCGCCGAGCTCGAGGCCGCCCGCGAGCGGAACGACCTCGACGTGCGCGACCTGCGCGAGATGTCGGTCAAGGAGCTGCGCGAGGTCGGTGCTCGCCTCGACATCGACGGGGTGCCCGCAGAACGGCGCGAGGACCTTGTCGACCAGATCCTCCAGGCACAGACGGAGCGTGCCGGCCTCGACTACGCGTTCGGCATCCTGGACATCGTGGATGAGGGCTACGGCTTCATGCGCCGGCACGGGCTGCTGCCCAGCCAGAACGACGTGTACGTGTCGTCCAGCCAGGTGCGCCGCTTCGGTCTCCGAGTCGGCGACCGGGTTACCGGTGCGGTTCGCGCGCCCCGGGAAGGGGAGAAGTACTGGGGGCTCATCCGCGTCGACACCGTCAATGGCGTCGACACCGAGACGGCGCGCCGCCGCGCACACTTCGCCGACCTCACGCCGATCCACCCGATCGAGCTGATCAACCTCGAGTCAGATCCCAAGAACCTGAGCCAGCGGCTGGTCAACCTTGTCAACCCGCTCGGCAAGGGCCAGCGAGCGCTCATCGTGAGCCCGCCCAAGGCGGGCAAGACGATGTTGCTCAAGAGCATCGCCAACGGGATCACGGCCAACTACCCGGACATCCTGCTCATGGTCGCCCTCATCGGCGAGCGGCCGGAGGAGGTGACCGACATGCGACGGTCGGTCGACGGAGAGGTCATCAGCTCCACATTCGACGAGCCGACCGAGAACCACACTCACGTCGCCGAGATGGCCCTCGAGATCGCGAAGCGCCAGGTCGAGACGGGCCGGGACGTCGTCATCCTGCTCGACTCGATCACCCGGCTCGCCCGTGCGTACAACCTCGCGCTCCCGCCGTCCGGCCGGACCCTGTCGGGCGGCATCGACCCTATCGCGCTCTACCCGCCCAAGCGGTTCTTCGGCGCGGCACGAAAGATCGAGGAGGGCGGCAGCCTCACGATCATCGGGACCTGTCTGGTCGACACCGGCTCGCGGATGGATGACGTGATCTACGAGGAGTTCAAGGGCACCGGCAACAGCGAGCTCATCCTCGACCGGAAGCTGTCCGAGAAGCGGATCTTTCCGGCCATCGACGTCCAACGATCCGGCACTCGGCGCGAGGAGCTGCTGCTCGAGGAGGGCACCCTCAAGATGGTCTGGACGATGCGCCGGATGCTTTCAGCCGTCGGAACCAACGAGGGCATCGAGCTGTTGCTCAACCGGATCGCGAAGACCGAGACCAACGCACAGTTCCTGGGCACGCTGACCAAGAGCCTGGACTGACGCCGGGAGAGACGCCCCGCCGTCCCGCCCATCGGGCCGGAGAACCCCAGACATGCACGGGTTCGAGAACACTCGCTTCGATCTGCAACGACCTGCGGTCCCGGACCGCGGCCGGGGCCCGTTTGCAGTGCCTGTCCGTAGTCTGATAGGGTTCGGCCGCGAGTTGCTGGTTGACCCGGGGTCCCGGATCGGCCCTCGGGGGATGACCTAGAAGGAGCCCTTCGCGACCCCGGAAGATCGGCCGAAGTCTTGCTGACACCGTCCCACGGCTCGATCTTGGCGCCAGGAGACGGTATTGCAGAAGTCCGCGGCCGAGTCGCACCGCGACCATCCACGTCACCGTCGAGCCCGCGTGTCCGCCGCCACACAGGCGCGTGCGACCGCGGTGACTCGGATCAATCGCCTGAGCCTCCGCCTCGCCGGCGCGGTCCTGGCCCGGACGCGGGGTCGGCACCCGGCACCCGGCGCGCTGGTCGCCATCCTCGTCAACGCGGTTCGCCCGCTGACCACCGCTGAGCGCGCGCTGCCGATCACGGTCGCTGCGCTCGTGGCCGTGGCCTCGATGCTGGCGGTCCTGCCGGCCGCTCCCACCGGGGCCACCGGTGGAACCCAGGGTGCAGGCAACGATATCCGGATCGCCATCGGCGGCGGCGGCCGACTGGACAGCGGCGTCGACCCGTATCAGGCCGCCACGGGCGATACGACCTCGGGAACCGACCAGGGCGTCGGGCTGGACTCACTCGCCTTCCAGGGACCCGGCCCCGGGCTGACGTTCCAGCCGCTCACCATCCCTGGTGACGTCTCGACCAGCGCGAGCACCGAACAGGCGTCGCTGGAACCCGGGCCCGTGCTCGATGACGGAACGTTGCTCTCCGGGTACTACCCGGACACTACCGTCGAGGACGGCGCCGATCTGCTCCAGACCTACAAGGTCAAGTCGGGCGACACCTTGGTTGAGATCGCGCACAAGTTCGGCGTGTCGATGATGACCCTGTGGTGGGCCAACAAGCTCGAGTCCAAGGACGCTCTTCACGTCGGCCAGGTGCTCAAGATCCCGCCGGTGACGGGTCTCGTGTACACGGTCAAGGCCACCGACACGCTCGATGCGGTGGCCGCCCGATACAAGGTCGATGCCAGCGACATCGTCAAGCTCAACGGCCTCGAGGACACGACGCTCGTCGTCGGCCAGGTGCTCGTCCTGCCGGGGGCCAAGGGAGCCCCGATCCCGACCCCCAAGCCCACCCCCAAGCCGGCGCCACAATCCGCGTCGCGAACGAGCCACGTATCCAGCCGCACCAGCAGCACCCAGGCCCACTACTCGGGCGGCAGGTTCCAATGGCCGGTGGTCGGGGGTGGCAACTACATCAGCCAGTACTTCCACTCCGGTCATGAGGCGGTCGACATCGCTGCCAGCTACGGATCAAAGGTCGTTGCCGCCGCGAGTGGCAGGGTCACCTTCGCCGGCTGGAAGTCGAACGGCGGCGGGTGGCAGGTGTGGATCTCCCACGGCGGCAACCTGTACACGACGTACAACCACATGTCGGCCCTGACCGTGGGTACGGGGCAGACCGTGTCCCGGGGCCAGCAGGTTGGCCGGATCGGGCAGAGCGGCAATGCCACCGGCCCGCATCTCCATTTCGAGGTCTGGATCGGCCCGATCTGGAGCGGCGGCACCCGCGTCAACCCCCTGCGCTACTTCTGATCGCGCGCGGCTGACCTCTCGCGTCCCGCCCCTCACATCCCGCGACGCCGGTCCGGCGTGTCGAAACGCCCGTGCGACAATGCGGCCGATGTTCCTCGATGATGTCCGGATCGTCGTTCGCGCCGGAGCTGGCGGTGACGGGGCGGCGACCTTCAGGCGCGAGGCGCACGTCCCGCGCGGCGGGCCCGACGGCGGGGACGGGGGTCGCGGCGGTTCCGTCTACCTGCGGGTCGATGTCGGCCAGACGACCCTCTTGGACTTCCGCTACCGCCACCAGTTCAGCGCGACCGCGGGTGGCCGGGGCGAGCGGTCTCGCCGTCACGGCAGGGCCGGCGATGACCTGTACCTGGCCGTTCCCCCCGGCACGGGCGTGCTCGATGTCGAGTCCGGCGCGTTGATCGCCGACCTGGTGGCGCTGGGCCAGGAGGTGATGGTCGCCCGTGGCGGTCGGGGTGGGCTGGGGAACACACACTTCGCCACGGCCACCCATCAGGCGCCGAGGCACGCGCAGAAAGGCGAGCCGGGCGAGGAACGGACGATCCGGCTCGAGCTCCGGCTCATCGCGGACGTCGGGCTCGTGGGGCTCCCCAACGCGGGCAAGTCCACCCTGCTCGCGGCGCTGACCGCCGCGCGCCCGAAGATCGCCTCGTACCCGTTCACCACGCTTGAGCCGAATCTCGGCGTCATGGATCTGGGCATCGAGGACGGACGGCGGCCGACGATCGCCGACGTCCCCGGCCTGATCGAGGGCGCGTCGACCGGGGCCGGGCTGGGCCACGCCTTCCTGCGTCACGTCGAGCGAACACGAGTCCTGCTGCATGTCGTGGACGGTGCCGCTCGCGACCCGCGCTGGGATCACGACGTCATCCGAGACGAGCTTCAGGCGCACGACCCGGGCCTGCTGTCAAAGCCGATGCTGGTGGTGTTCAACAAGCTGGATCTGTTGCCCGCGCGCGACGCCTGGCCCGCCTTCCGCGCTGCGATGAACGGGGAGGGGGTCGCGTCCCTGGCCGTGTCCGCCGAGCAGGGCATGGGCCTCGGGGAGCTGCGTGCTGCCGTCGCCGGCCTGCTGCCGGATGCGGCCGGGCTCGCCGAGCCACCCGAGCCGGCTGGCGTCGTCGTCCACCGGATCGAGGCGTCCGGGGACGGCTTCGCACTGAACCGGGAGGAGGGCGTCCTCCGCGTTCGGGGAAAGCGAATCGAGCGCCTCGTCGCGCAGACGAACTTCGACAACGAGGAGTCGGCCGAACGGTTCCAGCGCGAGCTTGCGCGGCTGGGCATCGACGACGCGCTGCGGCGGGCCGGCGTCCGGTCGGGAGACCTGGTCCGGATCGGTGGCTCGGAGCTGGAGTGGGAGCCCCGCGAGGGATCCGATTGAGCGCGGCGGCCAGGGGCACGAGCAGGATCGCCGAGGGGGGACCGGCCGTCGGCGCGGTCTCGTCGCCGGCCGCGATCGTGCCTGGATCGGTCGGTGTCCTGGGTGGGACGTTCGACCCCGTCCACCACGGACACCTCGCGATCGCCGAAGAGGCGCGCGAGGCTCTGGGTCTGGAGCAGGTCCAGTTCATCCCGGCGGCCTCGCCGCCCCACAAGCCCGGTCGACCGATCACGGCCGCCGGGCATCGGCTGGCCATGCTCGAGCTGGCCACGGCCGGCAACCCGAGCTTCGCCGTGGGCAGGATCGAGCTGAACCGCGGCGGTGTCTCGTACACCGTGGACACCCTCGAAGCGATGCAGGCGGCCGGCGCGCGTGACGTCTGGTTCATCCTGTCCTCGGAGGCGCTCGCCGGGTTTCCCGCATGGCGACATCCCGAGCGGATCCTCGAGCTGTGCCGGCTGGCGGTCGTTCCTCGCGGCGGGGACGATCGACCCGATCTGGCCGGGGTGATGGATCGCTTCCCGGGCCGCGCGGATCGGTTCGTGTTCCTGTCGGGGCCCCTGTTGCCTATCTCCGGTAGCGTGGTGCGACGCCGGGTGGCGGCGGGGCGATCGATCCGCTACCTCGTGCCCGACGCCGTCGCGCGCTACATCGCCGACCATCGCCTGTATCTGGAACCCGCCGGAGGATCCTGACCACGTGACCAAGTCCGCTGCCTCGTCCACAGCCCCCCGCCCGGATGGCCTCCCGTCACGCGACACGGCAGCGCCGGCCGCCGACCGGGCGGCGCTCGACCTCGCTCGGCGGATCGTCGAGCTGGCGGAGGACAAGAAGGCAGTCGACATCGTGCTCCTCGACCTGGCCGGGCTGACCACGGTCGCCGATGCGTTCGTGATCTGCTCGGGCGGGTCCGAGCGGCAGATCAACGGGATCGCGGACGGGATCCTCGAAGGGCTGCGGAACGAGGCGGTCAAGCCGATCGGGCGTGAGGGTACCCCCGAGTCGCATTGGGTCCTGCTGGACTTCGGCGCCGTCATCGTCCACGTGTTCACGCCGCCCGAGCGCGACTACTACCAGCTCGAGCGTCACTGGTCCGGGGCGAGGACGGTACTTCGGGTGCAGTAGCAGCCACGCGGGCGAGCGTCCGTCTGGCGGCGGTCTGATGGAGTACCGGCGAGAGCGGTACCCCTGGGCCATGTCCCGCGCGCACCACCGTTCCTAGCATCGATCTCGAGTCGTCGGCCAACCTGGGCGGCGCCACCGGAGAACGACCCGATGTCGGGCCTGCGAGATCGCTGCCCTGGTTGCAGCCGCCACCTCATCATCACCCGATTCGACACCACGTTCCGGCTCCCCGACCGGACGGAGCGGCTGTGCTTCGCCGTTCCCGGTGGCCTGTGCGAGGACTGCCACCAGCTGTACATCGATCCCGAGCTGATCGAGCTGCTCGACCTCGGCGAGAGTCGCTGCGTGTTCGCGATCGAGAGCGACGTGGTTCTCCAGGAGGAGGCCTGGTCCTCGGCCGAATAGGTCGAACCAGCGTCCGCCCGTCAGCGGCTCACGGCCGGCGTCGGGTTCCCCGCGCCCACACGGTCCCGAACCCAGACAGCGAAGGCCAGCCGACGCTGGCCGTCGGTGGCCCCGGCTCCGGGGGCGCCCTTGACCATCGCATCGAGCCCCAGCAACCCGTCGAGCGCGTCCTCGAGCTCCTCTGGCGTCCATCGGCGCGCCTGCCCGACGAGCTTCTCGACTCTGAACGGCTTCATGCCCAGGGCTCGCACCAGGCTGCCGGGTGTCGCACCGTGCGCGAGGTGGTCGGCCACCTCGGTCAGCTCGCGAAGTCGGCGATGGAGGTGGACGAGCACGACAGGTTCGGGGGTCGTGTCAAGCAGGCGGTCGAGCGCAGGACCCGCCGTGGCGACGCGACGTTCCGCGATCGCATCGAGCAGCGCCCACGTCGAGTCCGGCACGACCTCGGCAACCAGCGCGGCCACGTCGGCCTCGGCGATCGGACCCCCGGGTCGATAGAGGGCCAGCTTGTCGAGCTCGCCGACGGCCAGCGCGCCCTGGCGCGCGCGGTCCACGTCGCCTTCGCGGACAAATCCGCCGACCCGGCGCGCCAGCTCCTTCGCGGCGCCCGGTCCCAGCTGCAGTCCGCGCTCCCTGGCCCGACCCTCGATCCAGGCGGCCAGCTCACGCGCCTGCGGGGCCTTGAACGTCCGGACGTCCCCGCCGCCGCGAGCGACTGCCGTCTCGAGGCCCTGCAGCGCGGCCGGCCGCCGACTCCCGCGCTCGCCGATCTCCACGAACACGAGCGCGTTGCCCGGGGCCACCGTGCCGATCGCCCGCTCCAGCGCCTCACGATCGACCTTCGAACGCAGGAGCGGTGCCGGATCGGTGATCACGGCGAGCGTGCCACCCCCGAACATCGGTGCGGTCGCCACTCGCTCGATGATCGCCGTCGCGTCCGTCTCGGCAGCCTGGACGCGCCATCGCTCGGGCGCGGCGCCCGACGCCTGCTCCATGCGGCGCCCGATCCCGGCCACCGTTCGGTCGATCTCGTAGCCGTCGTCGCCCCGGAGGTAGGCGATGATCGGGACGTCGGCGGTCATCGCGCGACCTCGCGCAGCGTGCGCCTGGCCCATCGGAGCCGCCGCACCTCATCGGGTCGAACGCGAGCGACCTTGCATACATCCCGCTCCAGGGCGCTCGCGCGGGCCTCCACCAGGGCCATGGTGGCATCGGTCCAGGCCGTGCCACCGGTCCGTGGCACGCGGGCTTCAGACCCGGGTGGGTATCGCCGCCGCCACGAGGCAAAGCGCGTCGACATCGGCTCGAGCCGCTGCGAGCCCCGCTTGTCGGCGTAGGCGACGATCCGCGCCTCGAGCCCGGCTGACTCGAGCCACATGGCGCCGTCAGGCCCGGCCAGGAACGTGACCGGGTGATCGCGGACCACGGGCCCCAGCTCGCTCCAGCCTTGTGCCGCCAGATAGGCCGCTGATCCCTCGCCGTGCCGGTGGTGGCCGGGCAGCTGCACGGCTGGAAGCTTGTCGACGTCGTGGAGCAGGGCAGCGGCCTCGGTCAGACGCAGGTCCACGTCGGCGCCTGCCCGCGACGCGCGGCGGGCCAGCCAGGCGGCCACGTCGGCGACCACGCACGCGTGCCGAGCGAACCAGTCCGGCGGATCCAGGGAGCACAGCAGGCGGGCGGCCTCGCGACGGTCGGGGATCGTCATCGCTGGAATCGTAGCCCGTGCGGGCCGCTGCGGACGCCGGTGCAGCGCCGGCCGCTGCCGGGATGCCGGCGACCGCGATCGGGTGCTGCGCCGGCCGCACCCCGGTCTCGTCGATCGACCGGCCGCCGTTTCGGGAGGCCGTTCGGCCGCCGCTCGTATGGACGACCACACCGCCGGTGGTCAGGTCGAGGGTGACCGTCCCATCGTGGTCGGTTCGGAACACCCTCGCGCCGCTTGCCCGGAGCCGCCCCAGCGTGGCCGGAGCGGGATGACCGTAATCGTTGTGGGCGCCGACCGAGACCACGGCGATGGTCGGTCGCAAGGCATCGATCAGCGGCTGACTGGTTGCCGTCGCGCTGCCGTGGTGGGCGACCTTGAGGACATCGACGTGAGGCAGCCCGCGGGCGATCAGCTGGGGATCGACGTCGTCCTCGGCGTCGCCGCTGAGCAGGAAGCGCCGGCCGTTGGCTGTGCCCAGGAGCACGATCGAGGTGTCGTTGATCTGCCGGCCGGTTGTGCCCGGCTCGATCGCGACCGTGCCGGGGTCCGGCCACAGCACGTCGAGGTGGATCTCCCCAAGATCGATGTGCTCGCCCGTAGCCAGGGTTCCTCGCGGCGGCGACCCCCGTTGGAGCAGCGCATCCCATGCGTGCCAACCGAGGCCCGGGCCGTGCATCCCCGGTTCGTAGACCCGGCCCACCGCATATCGCTCGAGCACGCGCACGAGCCCGGCGACGTGGTCCTCGTGGGGGTGGGTCAGGACCACGATGTCGATCCGGCGGTCCCAGGGCGGGATCCGTTCGCCGAGGAGCACCATCAACCGATCGGGGTCGGGGCCGCCGTCGATCAGCATGCGCGGTCCGCCCGCGCTCTCCAGAAGGATCGCGTCGCCCTGCCCGACGTCGAGGACCGTGAGGCGCGTGCCGCGGGTCGACGCGCTCGCGACGACAGTGACGCCGACCGAGCCGACGACAAGCGCCGCGACGAGGATCGCTCGGGTAGCGGCTGTCAGCCGCGGGATCGCCGGCTGGCGCCCCCGGTTGCCGGTGCCGGAGCGGCGCGGTCGGGGCGCTCCGGACGCTGCGTCCGTCGAGGTTGCCGCGGTCACACCGGGGTCCGGATCGCCGCCCCGAAGTCGGCGACGTCGCAGGCTCACGACGGCGATGATCGCGAGCGCAGCGCCCAGGCCGCACGGCAGCGTCAGCTCCGCAGGGAGCGACACGGCCGCGACAGGCAGGGCCGCACCGGCGCGCACGATCGTCACGATGAGATGGAGCGCCATCCAGGCCGGCAGGCCCGCCAGCATCGCGAGCCACGCCGGCGCACCCAACGACGCCGTCCAGCCGCCGAGCAGCCCGAGGAGGCCTCCGGCCATCGCCACCGGCACGAGCGGCACGACGAGCAGATTGACGACGGGCGCGACCAGTGACAGCCGGCCGAACGTCGCAAGGACGTCGGGCAGGGTGGCCGCCTGCGCGGCAAGAGAGATCCCGAGGCTCTCGGTGAGCCAGCCGGGCAGCCGGTCTCCGGTTCGGTGGCCGATCCAGGTGCCGAGTGGTCCGGACCAGGCAATCAGGCCGGCCGTCGCTGCGACGGACAGCCGGAACCCGGCGTCGGCGATCATCTCGGGGCTCACCACCAGCAGCAGGGTCGCCGCCCAGGCGAGCGCGCCCGGCGCCCGGCCGGCCCGGCCGCTCTCGCGGGCGATGAGCGCCACCGATGCCATCACGGCCGCGCGGACGATCGAGGGCGAGGCACCGGCGGCGACCACGTAGCCGGCGATCGTGCCGCCGACCACGACGGCGACGACGCGGCGCGGCCGCCCACGCAGCAGTGCCCCCACGATCCCCGCAACGATCGCGATGTTCCAGCCCGAGATGGCGACGATATGGCTCACACCGGCCGTCGCGAACGCCGCCGCGAGATCCCGGTCGACACGCTCGCGAAGGCCGATCAGGATGGCCGCAGCCAGGCCAGCCTCCGGTTCGGGAAGCGCGAGCCGCAGCGCATCGCCGGCCCCGTCACGGATCGATTGCACCGAGCCGGACGGTCCGGGCGTGAGCACGCTGACGCGCGTTCCGTCGAGCGAGCCCGAGGCGCCCGTTCGGGTGAGATAGGCGCCGTACGGGTCGTCCTCTGGCGGCGGTCGCAGGCGACCGTCCACCTCGATCCGGTCACCGGCGCGGATCTCGGGGAAGCCGGGTAACGTGGCGGCAACCGCGATCCAGGCTGCATCCGTGCCACCGTTCGTCCCCGGGTCGATCGCACCATCGGGAAGCGTGTCCGGACCGACGTCGAGTCGCAGACGCGCAACCTGGTCACCGTCCCGCGGCGCCGCGATGGAATCGACGATCGCGACCCATGGTCCGTGGGCAGACCCGGGCAGGGGTTGCGGGGGCGCCGAGACCGGGCCCAGGACCAGCCTGAGCCCGATGGCAACCAGACCCGCACCAAGCCCGAACGCCGTCGTCGATGGCGGGCGATGCGGCATCGTGGCCGCAAGTGCGCCCGTGACGACGGCCGCCCCCAGGCTGACCTCGACCCAGGGCGAGATCCCGGCGGTGGCGATGGCCGCACCGCCCACCGCGCCGACCGCCAGCCAGGCGCTCCGTGGGACGCGCGTTCGCCCGCTGGTCATTCGATCGCTGGCCGAAGGCGCCCCTTGCCTCGCCCATGTAGAAACGAGCCTGGGATCGAGCTCACGGCCCGACCGTGACCAGACCGCGAATCTTGTCGAGCGTCGAGCTGCCCACCACCTTGCGACCGGCGAAATCGTCGAGCGAGGCGAACGGCTGCTGCTCGCGCGCGGCGATGATCTTGGCGGCCGTCACGGGACCTACGCCAGGGAGGGTGTCGAGCTGCGCTGCCGTCGCCCGGTTGAGGTCGAGTGGCGACGTTGCCAATGATCCACCCGCGGCCGCAGTTGCGGCGGCTGCGGTCGACGAGTCACCACGCGCCGGGACATGGATCTGATCGCCGTCGTGGACGACGGCCGCCAGGTTGAGCTCCACGTCCGCACGTTCAGGATCGACCCTTGCGCTGTATCCTCCGGCGGCCGCGACGGCGTCGCCGAGGCGCGCCCCGGAAGGCAGGCGATAGACGCCCGGGTGGGCCACGGCGCCGCCGACATCGACCACCACCACTGCGGCCTGGCTGACGGGGCTCGCCGACGCGACCCCAGGCGGCTGCTCGGACGCGATGCCGGCAAGCGGGGCGTCGACGAGCGTCCCCGGATCGGGTCTCATCGCGAACACGAGGGCCACGATCGCGACGACGGCGGCAAGGACGGTACCGCCGATCGCAAGCCACGGGACGGCGCTCGGCGCCGCCTCGCGGGCGGTGGTCTCGGGCTCGGTTCCCTCAAGAACGCGCCACGGCGCGCTGGACGGCTCCACGGTCTCGGTCGACTCCGGGGCGGGCCGGCGGGCGATGGCATAGGACAACCGCCTCGTAGGGGGCACTTCCGGCGAGGCGGATGTCCGGGCCCGACTCTACCCCCCTCCACTTACGCACCGCTTACTCGCGGTCGCGATCGATGCCGGACGGGCGCGTCAGATGTGGAGCCGCCCCCACTCGACCCACGGAGCGCCGTCCCGCGGGCCGTGCCAGGTCGAGTCGTCGACGCCCGTGGTGAACACGTCGAGCCGGTCAGGACCCGGGGACGAGTCGGCGGACGAGGGACCGAGCACAGGCTCGCCGCCAAGCGCCCACGGGTGCCACGTTGCGGCCATCCCAGAAGCGGTCCCATAGCTCGCCGTCGTCGAACACGGCGAACACCTCGAGCTGGTCGGGCGCCCGGGCGGTTGCAGCCGGCGGAGAGGCCAGGGGGCCGCCGAGACATGGCGGGCCGCGCCAGGCTCGCCCTTCAGCGCGCGATGCCAAAGCACCCGATCGTCGACCCGGAACAGGTCGATCCGACCGGGTGCCGGTGACAGCGCAGCGACACGCTTCATCGTTACCCTCGTCGCGGAGGGCTCGCGGCCTCAGGCCGGCCGGCCCTCGATACGAGTCGCGAGCGTGCAGGCGGCCTCCGAGATCGCGTGCATCCACTGGCTTGCGGAGCGCACCGGGCGGGCCAGCCCGGCGCGCACCCGAACGGATCGCGTCCTCCGCATGTCCCAGTCCCCGCCCCAGTCGCCGTGAGCGAGCCGCCACTGCCTGGCAACCCGCTCTGCTTCTCGGGCCCGCTCATTGGCGAGATCGATCGCGACCATCGCGTAGTACATCCACATCTCCTCTGTTCCTCCAGATGACCGGTGTGCAGGTCGGGTCAGCGCGACTCGAAGCCGTCGCGGCTCTCGTATCCGGCGATCGCCGCCACGAGGGCGAGCACCACCAGGATGGACAATGCGAAGGCGACGGGAACGTCCATGGCGGATCTCCGTTGGTCTCTCGTGTAACCGGATAACGTGCCTTTATCAGTTACGAACTGTACCGCCTTGCGTGTAACCTGTCAATAGGTGTATAGTGGTTACGCGTCCAAGAACGGCATGAATCACTCGACATGAGCACCCCAGGCATTTCGACCACCAGCCCAACCACACCGATCTCGATCGTCGACGGGACGCCCGCCGGCTCAGGCCACGCCCACGCGGTGGGGATCGACGCATGCCTCGATCTCATCAACAGCCAGGAGCTCACCGACGGGGTTCCCGATGAGCACCTGCCCACCGCGAACGATGCCGTGGCGTACTTCACGCTGCGTGGCCTCGCCCATGAGCCGTCGCTGCGCGCCCAGGTGGCTCGCGAGGGCGAGCAGGGATGGCTGGATCGCATCCATGGGATCCGCGGCGCCCTCCGCGAGGTCTGGGATGCGGAGGTGGAGGGGCGCTTCCCCGATCAGGGTGCGCTCGACATCGTAAACGCCGCGCTCCGGCAGGCTCCGCGGATCGAGCTGATCCGGAGCGACACCTGCTGTGGCGTTGGGCATCGCCATTCCGAGGACGATCCCACCGGCGAGGCGATCGCCCGTGTGATCCAGCCGCTGGTCGAGGCCATCGCGGCCCACGCAACCGATCGCTTCAGGATCTGCGCCAACGACGGCTGCCGGTGGGTGTTCGAGGACACGTCGCGCGGCGGTCGACGCCGCTGGTGCGACATGACCTCATGCGGCAACCGGGCCAAGGTCCGCCGATACCGGTCGCGCCATCAGGGTGCCAGCCCCGATAGCGAGCCGGCCGCCGGCTAACCCTTCTCGAGCAGCGGCCGGACCTCCGTCGCGAACCGGGTCATCGACTCCTCGTCGTAGCTCGCGGGGACGCCCGCGATCAGGTGGCGATAGCCGATCTCCAGGTACGGGGCGAGCTTCTCGGCGACGTCCTCGGGCGTGCCAACGGGCTGGTCCTCCCAGTGGTGGGCCACCCGGTTGCGGTCGAACGCCTCGTGGAACAGCCGCTCGGCCTCGGCCCGGTCATCGCGGATGAACACGGTGCCGACGCCGGTCGTGCGCTCGATCTCGCCCGGGTCGCGACCCACCGCCTCGCAATGCTGGAGCAGGACCTGCTCCTTGTGGCGCACCTCGTTCACGCCGCCGCCGACATTGTTCATGTCGGCGTATCTCGCGACGAGCTTGAGGGTGACCTTCTCCCCACCGCCGCCGATGCAGATCGGGAGATGCGCCTGGACCGGGGCGGGCAGGTTCCGGGTGCGTTTCGCGCTGTAGTGGGGGCCCGCTGCCGAGGGCTCGGTGCCGTCGAGCATGCCGCGCATCACCGGCAGCGCCTCGCCCAGCCAGCGCAGGCGCTCCGGGAAGCCGGAGCCGAAGTCGAGCCCGAATGCCTCGTGCTCCTCCTCGAACCAGGCGCCCCCGATGCCGAGGATGGCACGGCCACCGGAGATGTGGTCGAGCGTGGTCGCAAGCTTCGCGGTGAGCGTCGGCTCCCGGAACGTGTTCGCGCCGACCATCAGGCCGATGCGGATCTGCTTCGTCGCCTGTGCCCAGGCCGTGAGCGTCAGCCAGCCTTCGTAGTTCGGCCCGTTCGAGTCGCCGACGATGGGGTAGAGATGGTCCCAGGTCCAGAGACTTGTGTATCCAAGTTCGTCGGCGCGGATGCCCGCCTGGAGGAGCGATGGCCAGTCGGTGTACTGGTTCCAGCAAAGGGCGCCGATCTTGATCTCAGTCATGGGGCCAGTCTATGGCCCTCACCGTCGAATCTGCCTACGGGCTGACGATGACGCCCAAGCCCCAACCCTCAATCTGGATCGTTGCGCCGCCATGCGCGTCGGGGCTGCCCATCGCGTAGTCCCAGACACCCATTGCATATCGGCCGGCGCCAAGGACGCCCGCATCAACCCAGAGCACATCGTTGACGACGACCTGGGTTGCTCCCTCGTACGTCGGATAGCACCATCCCCCACGCCCTCGAAGACGGCCTGCGGGGCGACGCCGGACGCCGGTCCTGCAAGAACGTAGTGGCCCGGGCGCACCGTCACGGGAGCGAGACGCTCCCACTCAGCGTCCGTGACGCGACCGGGGAACTGGTCGGCGGCCGTGAAGAACGGGCCAGCAACGGCAGTGATCGACTGACAGGTGATGTTGGTGTCGATGCGACAGAGCCCCCAGCCATCGCCGCCGCGGTTGAGATAGGCGGTCCAGAGTTCGTGGCTCACCTGCCCGCCGATGACCGCAGGCGGAGTCACGGGTACCGGTGATGAGGGAGGCAGCGACCCCTCACTCGGTGATGGTGCTTGCACGGGAGCGGAGCCCATGCCGAAGCCGAGGAGGAAGGCGGCGAGCCCGACGCTGGCCATGAATGCCACGACTCGGACGCTGCGTCGGCCCGTCGTTTCCGGGCGCACCTTCTGTACCTGGACGCTTCGTTCTTCGCTCACACGTCAACCCCCAACGGCCGCCCTGGCTGAGTCCATTCTCTGCCTCGAGGGTGTGGCACGCAGAGATCGTCGAACTCACCTAGGCAGTTCGGTTAGGGTCAGACGTGGCCCCAGGTCCAGTCGTAGCCCAGTCGGTCGGCGCGGACGCCCGCCTCGAGCAGCGAAGGCCAGTCGGAGTTACTGGTTCCGGCAAAGGGCGCCGATCTTGACTTCGGCCACGTCTCCTCCACTTCGGTCACCCGGCGCTAGCTGACGCGCTGGTCTCGCCGCAGGACGTCGAGGTAGACAGCAGCACCCACGACAGCAGCGATCACCCAGACCAGGAGGCGCACCCTGGCGTCGAGAACCCCGGCCAGCCACTCGCAGGTGCCCAGCTCGAATGCATGACGCCGCCGCAGGCGGCGGCCTATCTCTCCGGTCATGGGTTCACGAACGTCGTATGGCAGGTCGAGACGAGTGATGGGACCGGCAAGACCGGGCACACGGTCCAGGTCGAGGTGCCGCCCGTGCACGGTTACGTCGTCCCGGGCTCCATCGTCGACGGAACGCTTCTCATGGTCGTCGACCAGCGAGCCGGCGCGACAGGGTCCGGCGCACGTCGCGGCCGTCGAACCGGGACCACGCCCGGAATGCGCGCAGGTACGCCTCCTGGGCGGCATCCTCGGCGTCGCTTGCATCGCTCAGCACGAGGGTGAGCCGGCGGACGAGCGGCCCGTACCAGGGCCCGACGGCCGCCACGAATGCATCCGCGCCGTCGCCGGCCTCGGCCGATTCCATCGCCGCTTCGCTGCTGGTCGCCCGGACCTCAACGGACGCGGCTGGCTGTCCACGATCGGGCTCAGGCTCGCGTTCGACGACCTGCGGGCACGTCGCCGGCGACTCCACCTTCTGCTGCACCTGCCGGCTCCCGCGGCCTACGAAGACGTGGTGGACCCTGACCTGTGGGCGGCCATCGGCAGGCTCGAGCCCAGGGTGCGCGCCGCGCTCCTCGCGAGCGCGCTCGACGGCTACACGCAGCGCGAGATCGGGATAATGCTGGGGGTACCGGAGGGCACGATCGCCAGCTGGGTCTCGCGAGCCCGGGCGACGTTGCGCGCGGAGCTCGGGTCGGAGCGCACCGAGCGTGGTCCGCGGGACTGATCGCGCCGCGACGGCGCCCACGGTTCAGGGTCAGCGGCCCAGGGGCAGCCGCCAGCGGGTGCGCCACGTCCCTTGTGGGGTCTCCGCCACCACGGCGAGCGTGTCGACTCGAGTCTCGAGCGGGCCGGCCTCGACCGCCACCGCGTGGACGGCGTCCTGCGCCCGAGCAGTCGGCGCGTCGACCAGGGTCAGGTGGGCGACCAGCTTCTCGTGCGCGCCGCCATAGGGCGGGTGATCGGGCCACAGCGCCGCGACGGCGGCCGTGAGCCGGAGGAAGGGCTGCTGGTCGCTCGGTACCAGCCACACCATTTGCTCGCGGCGCTCAACCCGCTCGAAGTGGGCCGTGAACGGGCCTGCGTCGGCAGCCACGCCGGCCAGGACGCTGCGGACCGCTGGCGTGAGCGCCTCGGTCGCGAGGAACGGGAACAGGATCGTCACGTGCGCCGGCACGCCAAGCCTCGCCATCGGGTCCTCGACGTCGCGGACCGCCGCCAGCTCGGGCGGGAGCTCGATCGGGACGATCACGGCCGAACGGCCGGGCTCAGGCGTCCGGCCGAGCTCAGGCGTCCGGCCGGGCTCAGCCGACCCGCGCATCACCGACTTGCCGGGCACGTTGCCCACGGCCGGGCGCCGGCGGGCAGTGCCGGACGTCAGCGGACCACGATGTTGACGAGCTTGCCGCCTCCGGCGTGGATCACGCGCTCGGGCTGCCGGCCACCGAGCGCGGCGACGACCTTGTCCCGCGCCAGCACCACCTGCTCCAGCTCCAGTTCCGAGATGCCCGTGGGGACCATCACCCGGTCCCGCAGCTTGCCGTTGATCTGGATCGGCACCTCGTGGGTAGCCTCGACGATCGCGGTCTCATCGACGTCCGGCCAGCGCTGGACGTGGATCGACTCCCAGACCTCTCCACGGGCGACAGCCAACCGCTCCCAGAGCTCATCGGCGATGTGCGGGCCGGCCGGCGCCAGCATCAGCAGCAGCAACCGGACTGCCTCGTCCCACTCCGGCAGCCCGGCGACCGACGTGCCCCGGTACCGGAACAGCAGGTTGGACAGCTCCATCAGCTTGGCCACCATCGTGTTCCAGCGGAACCCGTCGTAGTCCTCGGTCACGTCGCGCAGCGTCCGGTGCGCCGCGGTCCGCATCCGGTCGCGCGCTTCGGCCTCCGATTCGCCGGCGGGCAGCTCGCCGCCACTCTGGTCGCCCGCCTCGCGCCCGTGCGGGTCGACCGCGATCGACCACACCCGGTGCAGGAACTTGTTGACGCCGCCGATCCCGGTCGGGCTCCAGGGACCACCCTGGTCCCACGGACCCATGAACATCAGGAACAGCCGCACGGTGTCCGCGCCGTAGCGCGAGACCAGCTCGTCTGGATCCTGGACGTTGCCCCGGCTCTTGCTCATCCGCTCGCCGTCGGCGCCCAGGATCTGGCCCTGGTTGAACAGCCGGCGGAACGGCTCGCTCTCGTGGACCAGTCCGATGTCGCGCATCGCCTTGGTGAAGAACCGGCTGTACAGCAGGTGCATCACGGCATGCTCGGCGCCGCCCGTGTACTGGTCGACCGGCGTCCACTCGCGAACCAGATCCACGTCGACCGGCCCGTCTGGGTTGTGGGGCGAAAGGTAGCGGAACCAGTACCACGAGGAGTCGATGAACGTGTCCATCGTGTCCGTCTCGCGACGGGCAGGCCCGCCGCACGCGGGGCAGGTCACGTTGAGGAACGCCTCATCGCGGTTGAGTGGGTTCTCGCCCGATCCGCGGTAGTCGACGCTCTCGGGCAGCAGGACCGGCAGGTCAGCCTCGGGCACGGGGACCGCGCCGCACTGCTCGCAGTGGATGACCGGGATCGGGGTGCCCCAATAGCGCTGGCGGCTGATCAACCAGTCGCGCAGCCGATAGGTGACCGCCTGCCGGCCCTTGCCCTGCTCGGCGAGCCAGGCCACGATCTCGTGCCACGCATCGGCGGCCGGGCGCCCCGTGAACCGTCCCGAGTTCACCATCACCTCGTCGGTCGTGTGCTCGACGAACGCGGCCGTCAGCTCTGCGTCCGGGTCGGCATCGGCCGGCATGACGACGTTGACGATCGGCAGCCCGAACTGCCTGGCGAACGCGAAGTCGCGCTCGTCGTGGGCGGGGACGGCCATGATCGCGCCGGTGCCGTAGGTGACCAGCACGTAGTCCGCGATGAAGATCGGGATCCGCTCGCCGTTAACGGGGTTGATCGCATCGGCGCCGATCGCGACGCCGGTCTTCTCGCGCTCGGTGGACAGGCGGTCGATCTCGGTCCGGGCGGCAGCCTGGGCCACGTAGGCCTGTACGTCGGCTGACCGCTCCGGAGCGGTCAGCGTTTCCACCAGAGGGTGCTCGGGCGCAAGGACCATGAACGTGGCCCCGAATAGCGTGTCCGGGCGCGTCGTGAACACACGCAGCTCCGCGCCACCGGCATGGTGTGGCGCGGGTGCCGTCTCGAACATGATCTCGGCGCCCGACGAGCGACCGATCCAGTTGGTCTGCATGATCCGGATCGGGTCCGGCCAGTCGATGCCGCCGAAGTCCAGCAGCTCATCCGCGTAGTCGGTGATCCGCAGGTACCACTGCGGCAGCTCCCGCTTCTCGACCTTGGCGCCACACCGCCAGCAATGGCGATCGGCCCCTTCGACCTGTTCGCGGGCCAGCGTGCCATCGTTCGGGCACCAGTCCACCGGGGACACGGACCGGTAGGCCAGCCCGCGCTTCATGAACTGGACGAACAGCCACTGGTTCCACCGGTAGTAGTCGGGCTCGCAGGTGACGACCTCGGCCGACCAGTCGAACGTCGCACCCATCGACCGCAGCTGGCGTCGCATGTTGTCGACGTTGGCCATGGTCCAGTCGCGGGGATTGATCCGGTTCCTGATCGCGGCTCCCTCGGCCGGCAGTCCGAACGCATCGAAGCCGATCGGCAGGAACACGTTAAAGCCGTGCATCCGCTTGTACCGCGCGATGGCGTCGGTCGGCGTCTTGATGTACCAGTGGCCGATGTGGATGTCGCCCGATGTGTATGGGTACATCGTCAGCAGGTAGAAGCGGGGCCTCGTCGTGTCGGACAGATCCGTCTCGTACATCCCGAGCTCGGCCCACCTCGCCTGCCATCTGGGCTCGATGGCAGTGGGGTCGTAGCGCTCCGCGCGGCCACGTCGAGGTGGGGTTGCGCCGCTGTCGGAAGCGCCGGCGGTCGTGGTGTCGCCTGTCGTCGTCACGGATGTGTCCCTGCGTTGCTGATGGCCCAAAGGATAGAAGACCCCTCGCCGGTCCCGGCGAGGGGTGCTGAGTTCGCGACCTCGACGATGCGCCGTCGCCCGCTCACCGAGCGCCGAGGTCGATCTCCGGAAGGTCTTCGTCAATGGAGGTTGGTGGAGCTAAGGGGATTCGAACCCCTGACCTTCTGAATGCCATTCAGACGCTCTCCCAGCTGAGCTATAGCCCCACGGTTTTCGTGCTCGATCAGAGCTCCTGAGTGCGCGAATCGGGAGTCTAGCACGGCCAAAAGGGCCCAGCCGACCTCCAGCCTCCTGGCCACAGCGCTCGGACAGACGATAACTGCGACGAGACGCCAGCGCCGTCGCGACGGCTACAGCGTCGACGGCCACCTGGTCGAGATCCACCCGGAGATCGGCCAGGCGGCGGGTTCGGAGGTCACGCCGGGCACCGGCTGTGCAGTCCTCGCGGCCGAGCGGCCCCAGCTCGTGGTGACCAACCTGATGGTCGCAAGCGCGATGCTCAACTGCCTCTGGGCAGTCACCGAGCAGGGCAGCGTCCCCTACAGCGAGGTCTACCTCGACGTGGTCCACAACGCGGCGCGCAGCCGCAGCTGGTTCCGCATCCCAGCAGGCGCCCAGTAGGGGAGTGTGGAGTCAACAGGTGCAATCGACGGCCGGGGAGGCGCCAGGCGGCGCTCCCCGGCCTAACCATCTCGAGGGGAGATGAACCTTCACGGAGCTGCTCGGTGGGGGTCATCCGCGACCAGGACAGTGTCGCCGCACGATCGAATCCGGGTTTCGGACCCCCACGGTATGCCAAATCGACCTTCTGATCCTCAGTTCGTCAAGAGTCGTTCGGCCTCATCGAGCTCCTTCGCCTCGGCTCTTGACGAACGTCCTCCTATTTGCTGAGCATATTCCACTGTTGAACCGTTGGTTCGGAGGAGATGGTATGGACTCAAAGGAACAGGCGAGCGGCAGCGCGGAGCGAGAACTCAGCTCGTATCTCGACTGGCTCGGGGTGCACGAACCCGTCGCTCGCCGGGAGTTCTTCGGACGCATGGGCAAGTCGATGCTCATGCTGGGGGCCGCCGGTGGTCTGCCTGCGATCCTGGCGGCGTGCTCGACTGGAGCAACGCCGTCTCCCGCCGCACCGTCCTCCGGTGCGCCAGCAACAGCTCAACCGGCCTCGGCGTCGCCTTCGGCGGCGGCCAAACAGTACAGAGTGGCGTTCATCATCTTCATCAACAACCCCTACTGGGAGGAGACCGCGGACCAGGTCAACAAGTTGCTGAAGCCGCGACTCGCCGCCCAGGGGGTCACAGTCGACCTCGTCAACGCGACGGCCTCTGCGAACGCTGTCGACATGTCGGCCGCGATTGACAGCGCGGTCACGCAACAGTACGACGGGATCATCGTCGCCGGCATCGCGCCCAGCATGGATCCCGCCATCAAGCGAGCGACCGACAAGGGCGTCCCGGTGTTCACATTCTGCTGCGACGTCCCGACCTCGGCGCGCGTCGCGTTCTACGGACCCGACAACTACACAATCGGGCAGGATGCAGCCACCCTGATGGCGCAGGGCCTTCAGCAGGAGGACATCCTCGCCAAGCGTGGACTCTCGGACGGCGTCATCGGGATCGGTGTCGCCGTCGGGTTCTCCAGCCTCGTCGACCGAGCGAACGGCTTCCGGGACAACTGGGCCAAGGTCGGGCCGAAGAACGTCACGATCCTCGAGAACATCGACAACAAGGATGACGCGAAGCTCGTGTACTCCACCGCTCGGGACGCGATCTCCGCCCATCCCAACCTGGTTGGCCTGTACGACGCGTCAGGCTCGCAGTACGCCCTCGGTCAGGCGATCCTGGATGCGAAGAAGGTCGGCCAGGTGATCGGGATCGCCCATGAGGTCTTCCAGCCAACCCTGCAGGTCATGCAGAAGGGTGGTCTGTGGGGCGTCACCAACGATGCGCCGATCGGTCAGGTGATCCCGCCCGGAGATGCCATGGCAGCGCTTCTCATGAGCGGGCAGCAGCCGGCCCAGGCGATCAACATCGATGCCGGTCCCGACACCGTGAACAAGTACTGGGTGTACGCCTCAGACACCGAGTGGATCACCGAAGAGCTCGATCATTGGGATCAGCTGTTCAACGACTGTGAAGACGGCTGCCCGGACCTCGTCGCTTCGGAGATGAAGGGAAGCTAGGGATCCAAACCCGCCGCGTCTGGCCCGTCCACAATCGTCATGTCGACGGGACGGGCCAGCGCGGTCCCTGACTACGGAGAGACGCACATGCACCAGACACCGCGTCGGCCCCCGACACGATGATCGCTCAGGATTTGGGCGCCGACTTCCCCCGTGAGGGTGTCGGCAGCCAGCGATGTCCCGCCGTGGTCGATCCCGGGCTTACGACCTCGGCTTCCGCGGCCATCTCGCCGATCCTTCGGGTGAGAGGCCTCGTTAAGCGCTTTGGCGCCACGGTGGCGCTGGCGGGGGTGGACCTCGACGTGGCACCGGGCGAGGTCATCGGGCTCATGGGCGAGAACGGCGCCGGCAAGTCCACGCTTGTCGGTGCGCTCTCCGGTGTGCTGCAGCCCGACGCCGGACAGATCGAGCTCGGCGGAAGGCGCGCGGTCTTCCGCAACGCTCACGATGCCCAGGTCAGCGGCATGGCCACGGTCTACCAGCACCTGGCTCTCGCCCCTCACCTGAGCGTCGCGGAGAACCTGTATCTCGGACGGATGGGTCCCTTGGCAGGGGTCGTGAGCCCAAGCCAGCTTCGTGAGCGAGCGGCCGCGACGCTGCGAGAGCTCGGCTGGGCGATCGACGTCGATCGTCCCGTGGGCACGCTGCCAACCTCCGACCAACAACTGGTCGAAGTTGCCCGAGCGATCGCCTCGCGCGTTCGCGTGCTCCTCCTAGACGAGCCGACCTCATCCCTGACCCCGACAGAAGTGGGCGTGCTTCTTCGCCGCGTGCGCGAACTCGCCGCCGGCGGGATCTCAGTCATCTTCGTGTCCCATCAGCTCGACGAGGTGTTCGACGTCGTGGACTCGTTCGCCGTCCTTCGTGACGGGCGGGTGGCGCTTCGGTGCGCCAAGAATGAGACGGACCGGGAGACCGTTGTACACGCGATGCTGGGCACCGAACACGCGCCGACTCATGCCGGCCAGCGCACGGCAGGCAGGACGGCGACCAGTTCCACCGGCGAGCGCGTGTTCGAGATCGACCGCTGGTCGCGCCCTCCCGCGTTCCACGACATCAGCCTGTCCCTCGGTACGGGCGACGTGCTTGCACTGACCGGACTCCGTGGCTGCGGCGCGGTCGAGGTGGCGGCTGGTCTGTTCAACCAGGGGTCGACCGAATTGCAGGTCCGCTGCTTTGGGCGGCACGGCCCGCTGAGCACGACAGACCTGATCAGCATAGGTATCGGGTACGTTCCTGCCGATCGACGTCAGGCGCTGTTCCCGGACCTGAGCCTGCGCGAGAACCTCGAGTTGGCCAGACGTGTGGCGCACGCTGCGTCGGTGAGCTCGGTCGAGTCGGTCGTCGCCCGCCTTGCCATTCGGGCGCGCGACGCCGACGTCCCACTGCGGCACCTGAGCGGAGGCAACCAGCAGAAGGTGCTCATCGGCCGATGGCTGGTGGGTCGGGTGCGGGCGCTCATCCTTGTAGAACCCACCCGCGGTGTCGACATCGGCGTTCGTGCTGACATCCATCGGCTCATCGTGGAGCTCGCAGACGACGGGCTCGGCATCCTGATGGTGTCCTTCGACGCCGATGAGATCGAGGCCACCGCGAGGCGGGTCGCCATCATGCACAACGGCCGGATCGAGCGGATTCTCGAGGAGGATCTGAACGCTCGGCGCATCCTGCGTGCCGTCGCGGCTGCTGCCAGTGCCACAACCCAGAGGACCGTCGCATGACAGCAGGCACCGGGTCGAACTCCACTGTCTCGCTCAACCAAGCGGCACCGCCGGAGCCGGCGGCGAGGTCGCTCGTCGCACGAGCGGTCAGGACCGACACCACGGGCCTGGCGCTCGTGTACATCGTCCTGTTCGCCGCGTTCTCGCTGAGCACGCGCTACTTCTTCTCCGCCGACAACGTGTCCAACCTCCTCCGGGAGATGTCCGTCGTCGGGATCATCGGCATCGGCCAGACTGTCGCCATCCTCGCCAAGCAGATCGACCTGTCGGTGGGCAACGTGGCCGCGGCCAGCTCGGTCGTTGCGGCGCTCGCGAGCCAGGCTGGTCTCCCGGTGCCGGTCGTGGTCGCGGCCGGGCTCGGGGTTGGCGCCCTGTTTGGGCTACTGAACGGGGTGCTTGTCGCGAAGGCCCACGTGAACGCCCTCGTCGTGACGCTGGGCACCATGACCATCAGCCTGGGCGTCGCGTTGCTGCTCACTGGCGGTGCGCCCGAGTCCATCTCGACCGGGCTGCTCGAGACGCTGGGCCAGCAAGGGATCTCGATCGTTCCCTTCCAGTTCATGCTCCTGGTCGTGCTCACACTGATCGGCGCCGCGATGCTGCGGCGGACGGTGTTCGGGCGCAGCATCTATGCAGCCGGGGACAACGAGGATGCCGCGCGACTCAACGGGATCAACGTCGACCGGGTCGTCATTGGCGCATTCGTGACGTCGGGCCTCCTCTCGGCGGTGGGCGGGCTGATCCTCGCGGGGCAGTTTGCCACTGCCGACCCGACCATCGGAACGGACCTCAATCTGCAGACGATCGCGGCCGTCGTCATCGGCGGCACGAGCCTGTTCGGCGGCGTCGGAGGGGTCGGTGGGACCGTCATCGGGGCCGCGTTCATCGCGACGCTGGCCAACGGCATGGTGCAGTTCAACGTCCAGTCGGCGTGGCAAGAGATCGTGACTGGCACCGTGATCGTCGCCGCGGTGCTGCTCGACCAGCTGCGCCGCCGAAGGAGGGGATGACGATGGCACGAGCCTGCATTCTCGACCTTGGCCGCCTGACCTGCGATCACGCTTGGCAACTGGCCATGCCGTCGCCCAGCCTGTTGAGTGACCCGGAGCCGCCACGCCGGCGGGTGACGCTCCCGGTGATCGCGGTCTTGGTCGAATCCGGCGGAAAGGTGATCCTGTTCGACACGGGCTGCCATCCGGACGCGATGAACGGTCGGTGGCCCGCCCAGTGGACAGAGTACTTCGCCTACTCGGCCGAGCCGGAACAGGGGTTGACCGAGCAGCTGGCGCTGGCGGGGCGCGCCCCGGAGGACGTAACCGATGTCGTCCTGTCGCACCTGCACATGGATCACTCGGGCAACGTCGGTTTGTTCCGACACGCACGGATCTGGGTCCATCGCCGGGAGATCGAGTTCGCGCTCGCTGAGCGCCTCACGACGGTCGACTACGTGGGCCCGTATGTCACAGACGACTGGCTCCTGCCAGGGCTTAACTGGCGGTTCGTCTACGGGCCGGCTGCCGTTACCAGGGAGGTGCTGCTGTACCCCATGGCCGGCCACACGCCCGGGACCCTGTTGATGCGCGTGCGCGCCAACGAGCGGACGCTCGTGTTCCCCTCGGACGCGATGTATGCGGCCGAGAACATGGGTCCGCCGGTGCGAGCCCCGGGCGTGATCTACGACAGCGTCGGCTTCCGCGAGACGGCGGACCGGCTCGAGTTCATGCGAGGAGAAAGCGGTGCCCTGATCATCTTTCCCCATGATCCAGAGCAGTTCTCGACGCTCATGACCGCCCCCCAGTGGTACGAGTGAGGCGTCGGTGATGACTTCGACCCACGCAGACCGCGACCCGGAACGCCGCCACGTCTACCTCGACTTCGCGGCGACCTCGCCGCTGTCGGCCGGGGCGCAGTCAGCGATGCGCGCCGCCGAGGCGGAGGCGTTCGGCAATGCGAGCTCTTCGCATTGGGCAGGTCAATCGGCGGACCGTGTCCTCGAGGCGGCCAGAGTGGCGATCCGCCGCCGGGCCGGGTTCGGGGAGCGGGTAGTGTTCACGTCCGGCGCGAGCGAGAGCAACTGGATCGCGATCCTCGGGCTGCTTGGCATGCCACCGAGGGCGAGGCTGGTGACCTCGACCATCGAGCACGACTCCGTGTACGCGGCGCGCGATTATGCGCGCGTGCTGGGCGCGGAGACGCTTGAGGTGGGCGTGGATCGGCGGGGTCGGGTGTGGCTCGATGTCCTGGCCGAGATCATGAAGCAGGGGCCCGCGGTGGTCGCGGTGATGCACGCCAACAACGAGGTCGGTACGTTGCAGCCGATTGGCGACATCGCGGACATCGTGCATGCAGCCGGCGGATGGCTGCATGTCGACGCCGTGCAGGGCTACGGCAAGGTCGTGCTCGATGGGCTCGATCGTGCGGACACGGTCGCGGTGTCGGGCCACAAGATCGGCGGCCCCAAGGGAGTCGGCGCGATCATTCTGCGGCCCGGCACGACCATCGAGCCGCCGATGGCGGGTGGCCAGGAGTTCGGGCTGCGTCGCGGCACGCAGAACATTCCCGGCATCGCCGGCTTCGCGCGGGCTGCGGCCGAGAGCGACCCCCACGCGGTCCGGCCGGCGCTCACCGCTCGGGCGGCGGCGCTCCGAGCTGCGCTCGCGGATGCGGTGCCCGGGATCGAGTGGACCGGCGACCTGGTCGAGCGCGGGCCGCACATCGTGAGCTGCATCATCCCGGGCGTCACGGGCGACGTGCTCGCCCAGAGCGCGGATGCGCTTGGGCTCGCCATCTCGGTCGGATCAGCTTGCCATGCTGGCACCGCCCGCCCGTCCCACGTGCTGGTCGCCATGGGGGCCACGGCTGTCGAGGCGGCGTGCGCCGTGCGGTTGAGCGTGGGACTGGCCACGACCGACGAGGACATCTCGTATGCCGCCTGGGCGATCGGAGAGTGCACCCAGCGGTTCAGGAGCATCCTGCGGCAAGCACAGGAGGCTGGCGAGAAGACGCGTCCAGAAGGAAGCGCCGCGCGCGATGCCGCGCCGGCCGGAGGTTGACCGAGACATGACCACCAACGTGCCCGTCGAGGCCCCCATGAACTACATCGGAGGCGCGTGGGTCCCCTCGACCTCGTCGCAGACGTTCCGGCGGCGCTGCCCGCTTGACCATTGCGACCTCGGTCCATACCCGATCGCCGGCAAGAGCGACGTCGATGCCGCCGTGACGGCGGCTTCGGCCGCGGCGCCTGCCTGGGGCCGCCTACCACCCGCGGTACGTGCCGCTGCGCTCCACCGGATCGCTGCGGTGATCGATCGTCACGCGGCCGAGCTAGCGGAGTCCATGACCCACGAAGAGGGCAAGCGGATCTCCGAGTCCCTGGGTGAGACGGGCTATGCGATCAGCCTGCTGCGCTACTTCGCGGGCGCCATCCTCACCGACGAGGGGATGATCGTGCCGGGCAGCGAGCCCCGGGCGATCAACCTCTACCGTCGCCGCCCGCTCGGAGCCGTGGCGCTCGTCACGCCCTGGAACTTCCCGCTGCTCGTGCCGATGCGCAAGCTGGCTCCCGCCCTCGCATTCGGGAACACGGTGGTATGGAAACCCGCCTCGGAGTCGCCCGCGACCGCCATGCTGCTCGTCCGCCTGCTCGACGAGGAGGCCGACCTCCCGAAGGGGGTGGTCAACCTCGTGACTGGCACCGGCGGCATCACTGGCGACGCGCTGGTGCGCCACCCGGGTATCAAGGCCGTGTCGTTCACGGGCTCGACTGCGGTCGGCCGGCTCGTCCAGCGTGGCGGCTTCGATCGACTGGAGCCGATCCGGGTGCAGACCGAGATGGGCGGCAAGAATGTGCTCATCGTGGCCGACGACGCGGACGTTCCCTTCGCCGTGAACATTGCGCTCGACGGAGTCATGAAAGGGTCCGGGCAGCGCTGCACGTCCACCGGGCTGGTCTTGGTCCAGGAGGCTGTGCTCGACCAGTTCCTCGCCCTCGCCGGTGAGCGCATCCTCGCGCTGCGGGTCGGGCCGGGCGAGGACAAGTCCACAGACGTGACACCGCTGGCCTCGAAGGAGCAGCTCGACCGGGCCCGCGGGATCGTGGAGGAGAGCTTGGCGATGGGCCTCGAGGCCGTTGCCGCGGCGCCCGTGCCGGATGGCGGTGGCTGGTACCTGGCCCCGGCCCTCATGCGCGGCGCCACACCCCAGATGCCGGTGGTGCGTGAGGAGATCTTCGCGCCCATATTGCCGGTTGCTGCGTGTCGGAACGATGCCGAGGCAATCGACATGGCCAACGCGCTGCCGTACGGGCTAAGCGCCTCGATCGTGACCCGTAGCATCGGCCGAGCCTTGCGCTTCGTGGATTCGATCCACGCCGGCGTCGTGAAGGTCAACCAGGAGACCGGCAGCTCCGAGCCTAACTTCCCGTTCGGCGGTTGGAAGGAGTCGGGCTACGGCCCGATGGAGCAGGGCCCGGCGGCTGTCAACTTCTATACCGAGGAGCAGACCGTGCACCTCGTGCCCGGGCCCACGCCATGAGTGCGGAGAGCGACCTTGTGGTCGTTGGTCGCGAGCCGTCCGGTGGTAACGGGACCGGACCCACGCGCCCCATCCGAAGCAAGTCCGTTCCGGACCTGATCATCGACCGGATCGTCGAGATGATCGCTCTGGGTGAGCTCCCTCCGGGCGCGACGCTGCCCGCGGAACGGGTCCTCGCCGACGAGCTCGGGGTGAGCATCATCGCGCTCCGGGAAGCGACGAGGGTGCTCAAGACGCTCGGCGTGCTGGGAGCGGCACCTCGGCGCGGCACGGTCGTGCTGCCCAACGCGGCGTACGCGCAGTTCGAGCAGCTCGGCATCCTGATGGCGCTCGGCGAGCGGACCATGTCCAACCTCGTGGAGGCACGATCGATCGTCGAGGGCCGGGCGGTCCGCCTTGCTGCTGAGCGTGCGACCCGAGAGGAGATCGACGAGATCCGTCGCATCCTCGAGCGGCAGCAGCTTGCGCTGGGCGACGTGGTCCGGTTCCCGCTCGAGGACGAGGCGTTCCACCGGGCCACGGTCGCCGCGGCCCATAACCCGATCCTGGTGACCGTGCTTGACGGGATGCGTCACCCGCTCCGGGTGCTCCGGCAGCAGACCGCCCTCCTGCCCGGGCGGCTCGAGAAGGCCATCAAGTATCACGGGCGACTGGTGGACGCGATCGCCCAGGGCGATCCCGACGCGGCCGAACGGGCGCTGCTCGACCACCTCGAGGATGTCGAGACCGACGTCAAGTCCCGGCTGGACCAAGGAGGCACCAGATGACGGCGCTCACCGAACCAATGGTCGAAGAGCTCGCGGCCCTCGGATCGGCAACGGTCTATGAGGCGGCGGGTCGTGAAGGCGCGCTGTGGCGAGGCTTCACGACCATCGACACGTCGCGAGCCGCCGTCGGGCCGGCGTTCCTGGTGGCGTGCCCGCCGGGCGACAACCTCGCGATCCACCGCGCGATCGCGCTCGCCGGTCCCGGCGACGTGCTGGTGGTCGACGCGGGCGGGTATACGGGCGCCGGTCACTGGGGCGAGATCACGACCGTTGCCGCGCAGGCGCGCGGGATCGCAGGGCTCGTGATCGACGGCAGCGTCCGCGACTCGAGGCCGATCCTCGCCCGAGGGTTCCCGGTGTTCCACCGCGGCTTGTGCATCGCCGCTGCAACCAAGAAGGCACCGCTGGCCGATCCGCCGGAGGCGCTCCAGTTCGCCGGGATCACGATCCACCGAGGCGACCTAGTCGTGGCCGACGCCGACGGCGTCGCGATCATCCCGGCGACGCGTACGGACGAGGTGCTCGAGGCCAGCCGACGTCGAGCGGCGGACGAGCAAGCCACCATGGCCCGGCTCGTCGCCGGCGAGACGACGCTGGAGATCTTTGGTTGGCAGTGATGGCCGAGCGTGGTGTGCGCGTCCCATACGCAGTCCTGATTGATCTAGCCACCTCATGCTTCGAGCGGCTCGGGCTCTCGCCCGAGGATGCGGCCGCGGTTGCGGATGTCCTCATCGATGCCAACATGCGGGGCATCTCGTCACACGGGTTCCAGCGGGTGCCGATCTACGCGCAGCGGCTGCGCGCGGGCCTCGCAGGCGGCACCGAGCACATGGCGGTCCGCGCCTCCTTCGGATGCATGCGTCAGCTGGACGCTCGGGGGGCGCTCGGCCCGGCCATCGCGGTGCGCGCCCTGGACATGGCTATCGATCTGGCCGGCGAGTTCGGGGTGGGCCTGGTCGCGGTCGGAGGAAGTACCCACTTCGGGCCCGCCGGCTACTACGTCCGGCGCGCAGCGGCTCGTGGCCTGATCGCGCTGGTGACGACCAACGCGCCCAAGACCATGGCACCGTATGGCGCGCGGGAGCGGTTCGTGGGCACCAACCCGCTTGCCATCGGGATCCCCCTCAAGCGCCACGACGACTTCGTGCTGGACATGGCGGCGAGCGTCGTTGCCCGCGGCAAGATCATCCAGGCGGCGCAGGTGGGGGCGACCATCCCGCTCGGGCTCGCCATCGACGTCGAGGGGCGCCCGACGTCCGATGCCCAGGCCGGCCTTGACGGGAGCGTGCTTCCGTTCGCGGGGCCCAAGGGCAGTGGTCTGTCGCTCGCGATCGGCATGCTCAGCGGCGTCCTCGCTCAGGCTGACTTCGACGACGAGCTGGCCTCGATGTACGAGGACTTCGACCGGCCCCAGAACGTCGGCCACCTGTTTCTCGTGATCGATCCTTGGCGTCTCAGCGACCGGAAGCCCAACGAGGCCAGGCTCGACGACTTCATTGACCGCCTCACGGCCCTGCGCCCGGCGGAGGGCTACGAGGCGGTCCGGTATGCCGGCCAGCCTGAAGCGGCCCTGGAGCGCGAGTACAGCGCCGCGGGCATCCCGATTGAGCCGAGGGAGCTGTTCGCGTTCGCGGACATGTGCACCGAATACGGCTTCGACGAGCTGGCCGCCGCGGCGAGGCGGATCGCCGACCGGCCCGCCACGGGCGCGGGTTGAGGCAAGGACGGAGGCATTGCATGGCGTTGCAGACGCCGACGGATCGGAGACGGGTCGACAGCCTTGCCGAGCTCGCCAAGTACGGCCGGCGGTTGTTCGACCGGGAGCTGGTGAGCTCGACAGGGGGAAACATCAGTGTCCGGCTCGGTGACGAGGTCCTGGTGTCGGCCACGGGCGCGAGCCTGGCGGACCTCGACGAGGATCGTGTTGTCACGGTGACGATGAGCGGCCGGCCGGTGGGCGATGGCCGTCCGTCGAAGGAGTTGCCCGCACATCTCCGGATCTACGAGCGGTGTCCCAGCGTGCGCGCGGTCATCCACGGCCACTCGGCCTACGCGGTGGCGGCTTCCACCCTGCTCGAGGTGGGGGATGACGCGCTCCCCGTGTACTCGGCGGGCTACTTGATCCGGGTCGGAACGCTGCCGCTCCTGCCATATCTGGACTCGGGCTCGGAGGCGCTGGCCGATGGCGTCGCCGATAAGGTTGCCCGCTCGGGCCACGCCGTCCTGCTCCGAAACCACGGGTTCTTCGCCGTCGGAGCGACCCTGGCTGAGGCGTTCAACACGTCCGACGAGCTTATCGATGCATTGAAGGTCTTCATGCTCTCTGGCGGGCGAGCGACGCCGCTCGACGAGCAGGCCTGCGGCAGGATCCGCGCGAGGTTTGCGTCTGACATCCGCAGCACCCAGGACGCCGGGTGATGCGAGCGCTGGTCCTGTCCGGGCCAGGTGATCTGTCGGTCCGCGACGTCACCGAGGCGCCGCTGCACCGGGGCGAGCTCCGGATCGCGATCAGCTTCGCGGGGATCTGCGGGACCGATCTGCGCCTCTACCGGGGCACCAAGGTCATCGGCTACCCGCGGATCATCGGCCATGAGATGGTCGGGCGGGTCGTGGAGGTCGCCGATCCCGCTACCGGCTGGGCCGTGGGCGATCGGGTGGCGGTGTACCCGACGGTCGCCTGCGGTCAATGCTACGCGTGCCTGGCCGACCGGAAGAACATCTGCGTCAACCGCCGGACGCTCGGCTACGAGTGGGACGGTGGGTTCGCCGACACGATGGTCGTGCCCGCGGAGGCCGTGGCTGGTGGCAACGTCCTGCTGCTGCCGGACGACCTGCCGGACGAGGATGCCGCCGCGAGCGAGCCCGTGGCCGCCGCCTACCAGGGCATCCTTCGCGGAGGCGTCGGGCCCGGCAGCCAGGTGCTGATCATCGGTGGCGGTCCGATCGGGCTCGCTCACGTGCAGCTGTCCCGACTGGCGGGCGCCGAGACCATCGTGGTATCCGAACCGGAGGCTTCCCGCCGCGCCGCGGCCCGCGCCCTCGGGGCCGACGCGATCGTCGATCCGGGCGCGCAGTCACTGACCGACGGCGTGAGTGCCGTGTTCGGCGCGACCGGCCCGGATATCGCGTTCATCGATGTCGGGGTCCCGTCGCTCGTGGGCGAGGTGATCTCGGTCTTGCGCAAGGGTGCGCGGTGTGTGCTGTTCGCCGGCATGGCCGAGGGTGCCACCTCGGTGCTCGAGCCGAACACCATCCACTACCGGGAGATCGACCTGGTCGGGAGCTCGAGCTCGACGCCCGAGAACCAGGCCGAGGTGCTGCGTCTCGCGTCCCGAGGCGACCTGTCGCTGCGGGCACTCGTCTCGCGCGTGCTGCCCCTGGAGGCGTGGGCTGAAGGGTTCGCCATGAAGGATCGCGCGGAAGGGATCAAGGTCCTGCTCGACTTCGGTGCCGGGGTCGGTCGATGACCCGCGCCTGCGTGCTGGCGATCGACGTCGGCGCCAGCGGCACCAAGGCGGCCGCCTATGACCTCGCCGGTGCCATCCTGGGTCGGGGACAGGTCGCCCACGCCCTCCGCGTGCCGTCGTCGGGGACCGTCGAGCAGGATCCAGAGGTCTGGTGGACCGCCGCCGCGCAGGCGACGCAGGCCGCCCTCCGGGACCTGCCGTCCGGCGATCGCGTCGAGGCGATCGCGGTCAGCTCCACGAATGCGCTCGTCGCCCTCGATCGGACCGGACACCCGGTCAGGCCGGCGATCATGCAGCTCGACGGTCGGGGCCGCGTGGAGGCCGACCGGCTCCGACGGAGCCACGGAGCCACGATCGCTCGGGTGACCGGACGCCGGGTCACGGGGACCGGCTACTGGTTGCCGGTGCTCGCCTGGCTGCACGAGCACGAGCCGGACGCGCTCACCGCGATCGGAGCGGTCCTCTATCCGGGTGGGTTCCTGGTCCAGCGCATGACGGGGATCCCGACGATCGACACCACCCGGGCCGCGACGACGCTCCTGTTCGACCATCGCTCGAGGACGTGGAGCGACGTCCTCGTCCGGGAGGCTGGCCTGCGGTCGTCGCAGCTGCCTGACGTGCTCGATCCCTGCGCCGTCGTGGGTCCGCTCATGGCGCCGGCCGCAGGGCAACTGGGGGTTGCCGCCGGGACGCCCGTGGTGGCGGGAGCGATGGACTCGGTCGCTGCGGCGCTCGGCCTGGGAATGCTGCGTGTCGGGGATGCGTCGATCATGCTCGGGACGGTCGCGCGGATCGGGCTGCTGTCTGCCGCGTGGAGGTCGGCGGGTACGAACCCGTCCTGCCCCTATCCACAGGGCGGCCTCTGGTGGTCGATGGGGGCCCTGTGGGACGCGGGCCGGTGGCTGCAGTGGGCCGTCGACACGTTCCAGGATGGCGAGTGGACCAAGCTGAGGTCGCCGGGTCCTCCGAGCGACCGGGACCCACTCATCGCCATTCCGCCGGGCCCAGGACGCGACGGAGCGTTTCTCGGCGTGCGGATCGGCCATGGCCGCGCCGAGCTGGCGGAAGCGGCGTTCCTCGGCGTGCTGGCCGAGCTGGCCGGAGTGCTGGGAGAGGTCGCCGAAGCCGAGGTCCAGCCGCCGGTCCGCGTGGGTGTTTGCGGGCCGGCCGCACCACTGGCCGCACCCGCCCTGGCCGGTCTGATCGGCACTACGGTCCGGGTGCCAGCGGACCCCGAGGTCGAAACGCGGGGCGGCGCGCTGCTGGCGGCCTGCGGGGCCGGCGCCTACCCGGACCTCACACATGCTGGAGCGGCGATGGTGCCGCAACCTGCGATCCAGGTTCCGACGGGCAACTGGCACGGCTACGCGATGTCAGCAGCCGCAGCGCGACGCCGTCAGCGGGCCGCCACGCGGTCCGGATTCGACAAGCCCTCGCCGTCGGCGCCCGGCTTGTGCGGGGGCCCCGCATCGCGCCGGGCGCGCCGAACGCCAACCCTTGCGTCGAAGGAGATGCCATGAGTGCAGTCCAAGAGTCCGGCAAGATCTCGGTCGCCGAGGCACGGTTCCGCGATCCGCTCCGTCTCGCGCGATACGTGCTCCCGACCACGATCGTGTACGGCCAAGACAGCATCGGGCAGCTTCCGGAGCTCCTGTCGGAGCTTGGCGTCTCGTATCCCATGGTCGTGACGGACCGGGGTCTCGCCGCCACCGGCATCCCGCGCCGGGTGACAGACATCCTCGGTGCGGCGCATGTCCGCCACGAGATGTTCGCTGAGGTCGAGTCGGATCCGACGATGGCCCTCGTGGATCGGCTGGGCAAGCTCATCAAGGAGACCGGCAACGACGCGGTCATCGGCATCGGGGGCGGCAGTGCGATGGACGCAGCCAAGGCCGCGGCGTCGGTGGCCGCCAGTGGTCTGCCCTGTGATCAGCTCGTGGGACCCGACCGTCTCCCGTGCGACCCGCTTCCGTTGATCGCTGTGCCGACGACGGCCGGCACGGGCAGCGAGGTCACCCGGTTCGCTGTGCTGACGAACTCGGAGGCGGGCCTGAAGGCGTCGATCGCGTCGATGCGGGCCATGCCCAAGTTCGCCCTGCTCGATCCGGTGCTCACTGTTGGGCTACCGGCTCCGCTCACCGCGAGCACCGGCCTGGACGCATTGGCGCATGCCATCGAATTTTACGGCAGCGTGTGGAACAACCCTGTGTCCGAGGGAATGGCCCTGCACGCGATCGGCCTGGTCGGTCAGCACCTGCGTGCGTGCGTGCAACATCCCGACGACCTGGTCGCCAGGGGAGGCATGCTCGCCGCGAGCACCATCGCGGAGCTCGCGGCGAATACAACGCGGCTCGGCCTGGCGCACGCGCTCGCTGTGCCATTGGGTGCCACGCACCACGTGCCCCACGGGATCGGCGTCGCGATGATGCTGGGACCGATGTGCGCCTACAACGAGGAGGTGGATCCGGCTCGATACGGGCGGGCGGCCGTGGCCCTGGGCGCCGACGGCGCTCGGTTCTCGCAGTCCGTCGAGCGGCTGTGCTCCGACCTCGGGCTCACCGGCCGGCTGCGCGACTACGGGGTCGTGCCGGACGACTACGATCGGATCGTCGGCCTCGCCCTCAAGAGTGACAACGTTCTGGCCAACCCCCGTCCCGCCGGGGCAAGCGAGCTGAAGGACCTGCTGACCCGGGCACAGTAGCGTGGTTAGCCTGATGCCCTGAGTGGCGGCATCGACCAGCTCGCCCGCGCCATCGAGAAGATGCGGGCCGTCCTCGAGCCTGTCGCCGTTCGCTGAGCCTCCTCCCCAGGGCCCGGCCCGTCGTCTCCCCCCACGATGGGCCGGGCCTTCGCAGCCAGACACCGGAGCTGCCACCCATGACGACCTCCGCCGATCCTGTCGCGGACCGGTATGCCGCCGCCGAGCCGGACTTCGCCCGCTACCAGGTGCTGCTCGACGTTATCGACGAATGCTTGGATCTCGCGCTCAACTATCGCCAGTCCGGGCACCCGGGTGGATCGCGCTCGAAGGGCCACCTGTTGCTGGCGACGCTGCTGTCGGGCGCGATGCGCTGGGACATCCGTCGGCCGTGGCGCCGATTCGGCGATCGCCTGGTGCTGTCGGCGGGCCACACGGTGCCGCTGGTGTACGCGACCCTGGCGGTGCTCAACGAGGGTCTCCGGGCGCGCCATGAGCTGACCGGCGATCCGGCGTTCGCGTTCCCCGACGACGGCCGCTGGGCGCTGACCTGGGAGGACCTGCTCCGGCTCCGCCGCCGAGGCGGGCTGCCGGGCCATGCGGAGGCGGCGGGCAAGACGCTGCTGCTCAAGGCGAACACCGGACCCTCGGGCCACGGCATGCCCAACGCCGCTGGCCAGGCGCTGGCGCTCAGGATGGCGGGTGCCGGCGAGGTGAAGGTGTTCGTGGTCGAGGGCGAGGGCGGGCTGACCCCGGGGGCGACCCACGAGACGCTCAACTCGGCGTGGGGTCTCGGCCTGTCCAACCTCGTGTTCCTGGTCGACTGGAACGACTTCGGGATCGATGCACGACCGGCGTCCGCGGTCGTCCACGGCACGCCCACGGACTGGTTCGCCCCGCACGGCTGGCGGGTGCTGGGCACGCCCGACGGGATGGAGTGGGGACCCGTGACCCGGACCGTGCTCGAGGCCGTCCATGGCGCCAATCCCGACGGTGTCCCGACCGCCGCCTGGTTCCGGACCCGCAAGGGGCGCGGCTACGGCAAGGTGGATGCGAGCAGCCACGGCACGCCGCATGCGGCCAACAGCCCCGCGTTCTGGGCAGTCCGGCGCTCGTTCATGGACACGTACGGCGTGGCGTACGAGGGCGTCGATGCGCCACTCCCCGAGGAGGCGGCGGCGCGCGACGATCAGGCCCGGGCCAACCTCGCGACCGCGATCTCCGTCATGCGCCGGGATCCTGCGCTGGTGACCTGGCTCTCGGACCGGCTGGCGGCCATCGCCGACAGCGTGCCCGACGAGATCCCGGGTGTGACCCTCGGCCGGGCGCGCTCGGCGGCGATCTTCGACGATCCCCGTGTCACCGACTACCGGTCCTACCCCGCCGCCGTCTACCGCGCGCCGGGCGAGCGCGCGCCCAATCGCGCCGCGCTGGGTGCCTGGGGCTCGTGGGTCAACGCCTACGCGAAGCAGGCATACGGCCGGCCGCTGTTCGTGGTCGCCTCGGCGGATCTCGCCGAATCCACCAACATCGCGGGCTTCGGCAAGGACTTCGAGGGGCTGCCGGGCTTCGGCTGGTACGAGCGCGACACGAACCCCAATGGCGCCGTGCTGCCCCAGGAGATCACCGAGTTCGCCAACGCGGGGATCATGGCCGGGCTGGCCTCGGTCAACCTCGCGCCCGATCCGCTCACCGCGTTCGACGGGTACTGGGGCGCGTGCTCCACGTACGCCTCGTTCAGCTACCTCAAGTACGGCCCGCTCCGGCTGTTCAGCCAGCTCGCTCAGGACACCGAGCTGCGCCTCGGCAGGGTGCTGTGGGTCGCCGGCCACTCGGGTCCCGAGACCGCCGAGGACTCGCGAACGCACTTCGGGGTGTTCGCGCCGGGCGTCACGCAGCTGTTCCCCGAGGGTTCGGTCATCGATCTCCATCCCTGGGAGCACAACGAGGTGCCGGTGGTACTGGGTGCGGCGCTCGCGACCGAGGTGCCCATCGTCGCGCTCCACCTCACCCGGCCGCCGGTCACGATCCCGGACCGCGTGGCGCTGGGCATGCCGTCGCACTTCGAGGCGGCCCGTGGCGCGTACGTCATGCGCCCGTACCGTGACGCTCACCCCCGCATGGGCACGGTCGTGATCCGGGGCACGATCACGACCGCCAACCTGGTCTCGGTCCTGCCCGAGCTCGACCGGCGCGGGCTCAACGTCAAGGTGGTGGCCGCGATCAGCCCGCAGCTGTTCGCCCGCCAGGACGCCGCCTACCGGGACGCCACCCTCTCGGCCGCGGACCGGCTGGACGCGATGGCGATCACGAACGGCGCCTTCAAGCTCATCGCGGGCTGGGTCGATGACCCGGCCGCTCGCGAGTACTCGCTCTCGGCGGACTGGGACGACCGCTGGCGGACCGGCGGCTCGGTGGACGAGGTCGCCGATGAGGCACACCTGTCGGCCGACCATATCCTGGCGGCGATCGAGCGCTTCGCCCGTGACCGCGACGCGCGCCTGGCCCGGCTGCGCGCGACGCTGAACGCGACGCTGGGCTGACCAATGGGGGACCAGGGGTGAGTGCCGGAATGAAAGGGCAGGGTGTCCCGAAGCCTCCGGACATCGAACCTGCACCCAGGCCCGACTCGGGGTATGACCTTGGCCGCGGTGCCGATGGGTCACGGCAAGCAAGAAAGGATGGACGGGGCAATGTGGTTGAGCACGCGTCCTTCTGGTCGCGGAGGCGAGCCCAGGTCCTGCGAGTCGCGGCGGCGATCGTGACCGCCTTCGCCGGAACCGAACATAGCGATGAGGACGCTGAGGCCCAGCCGGCCCCGTGGCCAAACCCGTGGGGCTGGAGTTGATGCGTAGCCAGATCCAACTCGCCTAATAGTCAGAGCGTTGGTGGTGCTGCCCGGCGCCACCGGCCACGCCACAGCATCTAACTGGGGTCGAAATGGTGGGGTCGCCACGAGGGGAGCCACAGCGTTTGAGGGCCGAGACCTGGGAAGGGGACCCTGCCACTTGGCGCACGCGCATCCACTGGGTCTGCCTCCGTGGCGGTCGAACGCTCAACCGGCGAGGCGGGTCAGAATGAGCGCCGAAGATGCTCCCACCGATCACCGTTTGGGTTGACCGTGTCGGGCCCTTGGATAGACTCAATGAGCGCCCGATCGGGGCCCGCCCGTTATCGTCTCTCCGCCACAGACGATAACTTGGGCCGTTTCGCTCAACTCGATCGTGATCGGGGAGCGGATGGGCACAGCGCTCAGCGGCGCCTGCATGCCATTCAGACGCTCTCCCAGCTGAGCTATAGCCCCACGATTTCGTGCTCGATCAGAGCTCCTGAGTGCGCGAATTGGGAGTCTAGCACGGCCAATCCCCCGGCTCCCTGGAGTTGGACCAAGCCACAGCGCTCGCAGAGACGATCACTTTGCCCGAAATCCGGTCGATCTCAGCGCGAGTTATCACCTGTGACTACAGCCCTGACAGGCGGCGCACATAATGTCGCTGAGCTCCGGGATGCAGGAGACGGACCTCATGCGGATCGCGGGCTGGCGCAGCCGAGCGATGCTCCAGCGGTACGCGGCGTCGGCGGCGACGGAGCGGGCGCTCGCGGCGGCCCGGCGGCTGAGCCCCGCGGATCGACTCTGACCCTCGTCCGCCGATTTTGCGGCTGTGCCCACTCGGCTAGTGCATGGAATTGCTCGCGCCGGCGCGCTGCTCACGTTGCTGACCCTGTTCACCGACTGCTCGGCGCTTCCGAACATGGATCTCGGTAGCTCCGGCAGGGTGACCTGGACCAGCGTCCGCTGGCTGCTCCCCGCATTCAAGCCGCTCGACCCGGAGGCGCACAGACAGCGCCCGCCCCGTGCGGGCGGGCGCTGTCTTGATCCCGCGCCCCGGAGGAGGCAAGGGCTGGGCGAGGAGGGCTAGTTGGTGGTCACTTCGCTGAGCCGAAAGCTGGCCATGTCCTGCACGAGCGTCACTAAGCCGGAGTGGTCGTAATCGGCCCGCCCCAGCGCCGCCATCGCAAGCATCAACTGGGTGATCGAACCGGCGATCCCCAGCGCGAGAACGACAGTGATGACCACCATGGCAGAGCCGATGCTGGGTCTATTGGTCATGAGTTGGATCCGCCCTGATTGAAGACCCACTGGCGCTCGTTCGGCATACAGCACACCAGCCAAGGTTGCCGTCTGGTGGTATGCTATCATACCAATGATCCCTCCAATCTGGAGCAAGGGGACGCGGCCGGCCGAACGCCCATTCGTAGGCATGCGTTCAAGTGCACGCGTTCTCGGCGACAACTCACGCTACGCGCGTCGGGCTTCGCCACGGACCGCGGGTCATGACCGACTTGGCCGGGAATGCGCGCGCGGCCCGCGGCTGCGGATACGAGCACGATCCGTTCATGCGCCAGGTGAACGCTGGTGCCGCACACTTCGATTAGCGTCCGATGGGGACTCGAACGGCTTGCATGGGCGGATCGATGTGATGCGATGCCTCGCAGGGGCGGTCGACGCTCGCCCAGCGCCCGAAAGCGGCGGATCTCCTCGAAGGCCATGACCCGTTCCGCTTGGAGTCCCCGGCCGCCTATCGAACCGGAAACATGACCTGAGCGCGCGTAATGCTGGCGCCGCCACGCGACGGAGAGAGCCGACGACGCCACCTCGACCGAAGGAGCACAACAGATGGCAGATCTCGCAGCCCTCAAGGACGCGATCGAGGCGGGTGATCGCGGGCAAGCAACCGCGATCACCCGTGAGGCCGTTGCGGATGATCTTGATCCATCCATTACGCTCCGGGCGATGACGGCCGCCATGGAGGGCGTCGGGAACCGGTTCGCCGCGGCGGAGATCTTCGTGCCCGAGATGCTCATGAGCGCCCGCGCGATGAAGGAGTCCCTGGCGATCCTCGAGCCGGTGCTGACGGCCGCGGGCATTCGGCCCATGCACACCGCGGTGATCGGGACCACCAAGGGCGATCTTCACGACATCGGCAAGAACCTCGTCGGGATGATGTGGAAGGGCGCAAACATCGCAGTCGTCGATCTGGGAGTGAACGTAACGGCCCAGCGCTTCGTGGAGGCGGCGATCGAGCACAATGCAACCCTGGTCGGAATCAGTGCCCTTCTCACGACGACCATGGTGGGCATGAGGGACGTCGTCGACGCGATCCGTGCGGCCGACCTTCCGGGCGTGAAGGTCATCGTCGGCGGTGCGCCGGTCACCCAAGAGTTTGCCAATGCTATTGGCGCCGACGGCTTCGCTCCCGATGCAGCCTCGGCAGTCGATGTCGCCAAGAAGGCTGTTGCCGCGACCTGAATTGGTCACCCCCGGCGGGTGAGGTGGCTGCCCAGCAGGCGGGCGTCGCCGCCGGAGCGCCGGGGCGCGTCGTGCTGGTGACCGGTGCGGGCTCTGGGATCGATGCAGCGGCTCCGCGGTGGCTTCTTCTCTCATGTGGTTACGTCGCGCTCGACGACGCGACGCGAGCCGTATAAGCCCGGCAACAGCTCGACGACAAACGCCGCACGACAGGGCGCTTCCTGGTTCCCGCCGTGCGCCGGTTCCGCTGCCTAGGATTCGGGTCCGCCGGCTGCCCAGCAAGGCGACCCTCGCCTACCGCGCCTGCCACCTCAAGCACGCACGTCAGGCGAAGTCAAGGGCGGATCAGAGCCGGGGTCCGCGTGCCGCGAGCTCATGATCGACGCCGGGACGCCACTCGTCGCGATCGCCCGCCCGATGCTCAGCCGGTTCCAACCTGACCTCGCCGAGGGCGCGATCCGCCACCCGCCACATCCGGATCCCAATCGACACGCCCCGACGAACGGGGGATCGAGGGGTCCTGGCAAACGCTCCAGGCGCAGGTCCTCGACCGGCGCCACCTCGCCGATCTAGCGCCGGCTCCGACGGCAACGTCATCCTGGTCGACGGCGGCCAAGCGGTCGATGGCTCCGTCCGGGTTTCTCTTGCGCCGGCGAGACTGGGGGGCAATCTCGGGCGGCCGATGGCGCTTGCCGATCAACTGCCCTTGGCGAACTCCAGCGCGGCGTCGTACATGGCGATCACGTTGGCAGGCGGGACGTCGGGCAGGATCTGGTGAGATGGCGCAAAGACGAATCCACCGTTGGGTGCCATCGCGTCGATCAGGCGCTTGGCGCCATCCCGGATCTCGGCCTCGGTTCCGAACGGCAACAGTTCCTGGATGTCAAACCCGCCGATGAACGAGAGGACGTCCCCGAAGTCCCGCTTGATGCCCCCTGCCTCCATGCCCGTGGCCTTGGGCTGGATCGGGTTAAGGACCTCGACCCCGATCTCGATGAAGTCCGGAATGTAGGCGCGCACGGCGCCGCACGAATGCAGCACGAGGCGCGCATTCGGTGCGGCGCGCTTGGCGGCGTCGATCCAGCGCTTCTGGTACGGCCTGCAAAATGTCCGGTAGTCGCTGACGCTCATGAACGGCGCGATCTGGGTGCCAAGGTCCTCGCCCATGCAGATCAGGTCCACGTACGGGCCGACTGGGGTCAGGAACTCCTCGAGATACTGCTCGTCGATCTCCGTGATCCGGTCGACCAGAGCGTGATAGAAGCGGGGATTGTCGTGCATGTCCATCAGCCGCGTGTCGAAGCCGCGCAGAAAGTCGTACACGTGGAAGATCGACTGGGTCGTCGCGCCGGGAATGGCGACGACCGCATATCCGGCGTCCTGAGCGGCCTTCGCCTCCGCGGCTTTGCCGGCGGTGATTGCCGGTTCGTGAATAAGATCTGAACCCGGCCAGTATGGATACGCTTCGAGTTCGGCGAGGTCGGTCGCCCCACGCAGGGGAGCCTCCTCATTGACCACGTCCACGAAGGTCCCGGCGTTCGTCGTGATGAGACCCATCCACGGGTCCCGTTCCCGACCCTCCCCAAGAGGCTCGGACACTCGCTCGGTGCTGGCGCACACCCACCTGAGGTCGGCTCCGAACCGATCCAGGAGCCGCTGGTCGGCGTTCTCGACCGTGTGAGAATCGGCGAAGATGCGCGGCTCATCGTAATCGGTTACGCCCAGCGTGTCGCACAACGCCCGATAACCGTACGGCGGCGCGTCCCAAATGCTCGAATAGACTGGAACTCCGAAGGTGATCGGCACCCGGTCCGGCTCTCTGTGGTCAAGCGCAGCAAGTACCCGTTCTCGCGAGTTCACGATCCATCCTTCCACCGCCCGGTCAGTGCTGGAGGCCCGAGTCGGGCGCCACGCTGCCCGGGCCGCACTACTTGCACGTCCGGTCAACCATTCTTGCGGAGGGCCCCGGGGCCTCAAGGGACATTCGTCACGGATAGGGTCCTCGGCGCCAGCCGACCGGAGCGCTGCGCGCAGCAGGTCTGTTTGGCCTCAGGCGAGGATCGAGGCGGGCCGGCAGGCTGGCCAGGCCTCGACGGTCCCCACGCGTCTTCCAGACAGCCCCTTCGAACAGCTCGATCCAGAGAACCCGGGTAACGAGCGCCTCGAGCGTCAGGCGCATCTCGAGCCGCGCTAGGGGTGCGCCAAGACAGAGGTGGACGCCGGCCCCGAAGCCGACATGCCTGTTCGGGCTCCGATCGAGGACGCACTGCTCCGGGTCGCTGAACTCGCTCGGGTCATGGTTGGCGGAGCCGAACGCGACCGCGACAATCGCGCCCTCTGGGATCGTCTCGCCGTGCAGCACCACATCCCGGGTGGTGTTGCGGCCGAAGATCTGGATGGGCGAGGAGTATCGCACCAGCTCCTCGACTGCCTCGGGGATGATGTCGGGTGACGAGACCAGCTTGCTCCACGCGCATGCGTGTTGGCCGAGATAGTCGAGCATCACGCCTAGCCCATCGGCCGTCGTCTCGAACCCCGCGCCGAACACCACTGTGCAGAAGCTGTGGATCTCCTGGTCGCTCAGGCGGTGACCGTCGACGTCGGATTCCATCAGCAGCGTGATGAAGTCGTTGGTCCGTGCGCCGCGCTCGAGCGAAGAGCGTCGCTCGGCAATCAGCCGATCGATATAGACCCCGAACTCCGCGCCGGCGCGAGCGCCGTCCTCTCGATCGCGGACGTTGAACATGCGCGTGATCCACGACACCCAAAGCGGGGCATCCTGGGGTGGCAGCCCCGTGAACGTCGCGAGGGTCCGCACCGAGAGGGGCACCGCGAAGTCCGCAATCAGGTCCGTCCGTTCCTGCCCTAGCAGCCCGTCGAGCAGTTCCGCGACGATCGCCGCGATGGCCGGTGCCAGCTCCTCGATCCGCTCACCGGTGAACACAGGTCGCACCAACGCGCGGTACCGTGAGTGCAGCGGCGGATCGAGCTCGATCGGGAGTTGGGGCTCGGTGCGTGGCGTGATGACTGGGATCGCGGTAACGCCGGCGACGCTGGAGGTGTACGTCTTCCAGTCACGCGCTGCGTCGCGCACATCGGCGGCACGGGTGAGCATCCATGTCCTTCCGTACAGCTCGCTGTACTTGACGGGGCATTGATCACGTAGTTGTGCGTACGTCGGGTAGGGGTCACGCGCGAACTCAGGGTCGTGGATGTCAAAGGCCTCGTCGTCGATCGGGTGTCCGTCGTGTGCGGTGCCCATGCATGAACCTCCTCAGCGTTCCCCTGACTCCCGCCCGCCGCCGGACGACCAAGAGCCGCCCATCCGCCGGGTCAACCGGCGCTGCTCCTGACGCCTCAGCCGACCCACGCCCCGCCGGTCATCTCGCCCCACGGTGCCGGCACATGTCCGCTGATGCCGATCACCCGCTTGGCCGGCGCGATAACCCGCGAAATCCCCGCGAACCATCCCCACACTTGCTTGATCCCACATCCTCTTGCCCACCAGACTGTCAGACTGTCGCATTGCCATAAGAGGTGATCATCTGGTCCACAAATTCCGGCAGTTCTTCTGTGCCCCGCCCAGTCAAGAGGTTGCCGTCGAGAACGATTGGAGCGTCAACATACGCGACCCGAATCGTGGCTTGAAGCACATCATCTCGCATGTTCGGAGAGCAGGTCATCTTCCGTCCATTCAGGATGCCGGCTGACATGAGCACCTTTGCTCCGCGTTCAATTGCACACACAGGCTTGCCGGCCGCATTCATTTCACCGATCACTTGCCGCAAGCCATGATGGCCGCGGATCATCCACGTGGCGAGCCCACCCGGCAACAACAGGCCATCCAGCTGACCGGCCGAAATTGCATGACTGTTCAGCTCAGCTTCGGCATCGCAGGAGTCAATTACACAGGGTTCTGGCAGCGCACGCTCAACACGCATTCTGAGACCCATGTCGCCCCACTCCCAGTCAGGGCTGCTCAATCGAACCTCCTGTCCTGCACGACGACCGATCAGGATCGGAATGCCGCCCTCTTCTCGAATTCGCAAATGCAAGTAGTTCACTTGGACCGCATCGCTGGCATCATCAACAACGATCCCCCATCGCCTCCCCGTCAGACGGTTCGGATAACCCTTGGGCAGAGACCTACCAGTCTGTTTGGCGACTGCGTGAAGTATTGTGCGCAGGAACTCAGGGAGGTCATCCACAAATGCCGCCGTGATGATGTTCTTGTCGCGGACTACGCGTTCCCCGTCCGAGACGATAGCCCCAACAAAGCGCAGATCGTCCTTCATACTCCAGGCAGCTGTCGCATGCACTCCGCGCATGACGCCAGCTGAGATGAGTACCAGCTGCCCGTGACAGATAGCAGCACATACTTTCCCTTGATGATGTATGTGCTTTACTAGCTCAAGGACTTTGCTATCCAACCTTAGCTTCTCTGGACCCAAGCCACCCGGGAGAATCACTGCATCATATGCATCGATGTCCAGTTGACTGATCTTGATGTCAGCATATCCTGAAGACTGGTCTTCCAGGCGATACTTCATCTGGTCGAGGCCGACCGTATCGACGAGCGCATTCGCTTCTCTTAGGCGGAGCCGGCAGTAGTTGAATTCGGTGGGGTTGGTACCCTCTTCGATAAGTAGGGCGATTTTGACATTTGCTAGCATTTGCCAGGGCGCTCCACGTATGTCAATTGGTGCCGGTCAGCGCTGGAGATCGTCCGGTGCAAGAGACGAGTACGTAGACATGGATCGTGTTGGCCCGGCAATCAGCAGCCCGATGGCGTGCGGTGTGGGGGGTTGCCATCATTCGTCGAGGCGCGCATCCGGGCCTTGATCTCTTTCGGCGATGGCCAGCGTGCACGTGAGGGTGATTGGCACAAGCCAAACTGCCTGATCTGGCGTTGACCGGGCGAATCGCCAGGACTGCGACGCGCATGGAACTGTACGACCAGCTCCCAGCTGCACCCAGCACGATGGATGTCGAGCGCTGGCCGAACTGCCCAACAACATGCCTAGCTGTGGCTGGTCGTGATGGACTCGTCCCTCACGATGTCCACCGCATCCTTCTTCGCCTTGTACCAGTCAGAGAAGGCGGTCGAGCGGAGCTGCTCGAGCTGCCGTCCCTCGGGCGTCCGGACTTCCTCTCCGAGCACCTTGAACAGGTAGAGCCCGTCGCCATCGACGCTTACGATATCGGAGGTCTCGCCAATCTCGGTGCCAAAGATGGCGTCAATCAGGCTTGCATCGAGCTGGCCTTTCGCGACCCACCCGATGTCGCCGCCGGCACCGGCCGAATCGGCTTCGGAGTTGTCGCGGGCCAGGGGCTTGGTTACATCCCCGTGGCCCACCTCCCCCTTGTCGATCAACGCCTTGAGGGCAGCGAGTTGGTCCAAGTCCGGCGGCTTGTACATGACCTGGATCACGTGCCAGCCAATGGCCGACTTAACTGGCTCCAGAAGATCGCCGGCCTCGAGATGAGGGGCCAGGATCGCGGTCTTGAACGCTTCGTCGACGCTGCTGCGGCTATCGATGTACGGGAGCTTGCCGCCGCTACCCGTGATCCCTCGAGCGCCTTCTTCGTCGCTCTCCGCGCGCGCGATCGAATTGAACAACTCCGGGTTCGCCGTGAGCCTATGATAGGCGGCCCAAGCCTGCTCCTCCGCGGACGCCCAGGCGGGGCCAGTCGGATCCAGTGTCGAGGCGCTGGCGGGATCATGATTCGGGGAGAAGAGGATGTGGCGGACCTTGATCGCTTCGGCCCCGAGCCCTGATGCAGCCTGCTTGATGTAGATCTCCCGGACGTGACGCTGGGTTCCAGGCCCGGTGACTTGAGCCACGATCTTGGCTTCGAGTTTCTTGCCGATGACGTCGGCTAGAACCACGCGTCGATACCTGTTAAGGTCGATGCCGGCTTCGGTCAGCCTGGTCTGGTAGCCACTGTCAACGGTCGCGGGCAGGATCTCAGTTACCCGTCCGATCCGGTAGACACTATCGTTGCCCTCGATGACGGCGGTGAGCGTATTCGCTTCCACTGCGAAAACGGCGGTCAGATACGGCTCATCGATCTGGGCGGAATCGGCCCGCAGCCAGCCAAGGTCTCCGTTGTCGGGAGCCGTCGCCGCGTCAAGCGATGGCGTCCTGGCCACGTCATCCCATGGCTTGCCGTCCTGGAGTTGCCTGAGGGCCGCGTCCGCCACAGTCTTCGCGGCGCTCTTCTGCGCGGCCGTGGGCGTGACCGCGCCTGGATCAAGCTCCGGCGCGATCTCGATCACCCAAGCATGACGCTGCTCAGGCGTCGTCGCTTCCATAAGGAGCTGGGCATCGACGTCCGCGGGCGTGGCCGAGATGCCTTCTTCCAGTGCCAGCTTCGCCTGGAGCTTGGTGTCGATGAGTCGCTCCAGCGCGCTCGCCGGCAGTTGGCGGCGGGCGGTCGACAGAGACTGCAGCAGCAGCTCGCCGTCGGCGTCGCTCAGCTGTCCGCCGGCGATAGCCGCACGGATCCTGTGCTCGGTCTCGTCCATCCGCCACGTCTCGATCGCCAGGCGATCGCGGTACTCATCCTTGCTGATTGACTGGCCGTCGACGCTGCCGACCGACGAGAAGTGATCGTCATACCAGGTGATCGAACCGGCGACCCCCAGCGCGAGAACGACAATGATGACCACCATGACAGAACCGATGCTGGGTCTATTGGTCATGGGTTGGATCCGCCCTCGTTGCCCACCCAATGGCGCTCCTTCGGCACACAGCACACCGATTCTGTTCGCCGTCTGGTGGTATGCTATCATACCAATGATCCCCCCAATCTGGAGGATGGGATGCAAGCAGCTGCGGATCCCACCCGGCCCGAGCCAGTGCCGAGGCAATTGTGCGGATCAACGCGGCTGAGACTGCAATCATGCCGTTAGGGCGGGCATGGTCGGCGGAGTTCCTCTGCGCGCAGCTGCGGAGCGCCGGTGCATATCGAAGCTGCTGGCGCCCCTGGCCCGGGTCATCGCGGTCCAGGTCTTGCCTCATACAGGATCGGTTTCATAGCGGTGCTGTAAGCAGGCGGTGGTCTCTGGCGGTATGAACGACATGGATCCGAGGTTTCGGCGCATCCGGGTCGGCGCTATCGAGGCTTACCTCGACGGGACCGCGCTCCGTTGGGTTTCCCTGGGAGGCAGTGAGGTGCTGCGCGGCATCGACTTCAGCGTCCGAGACTCGACCTGGGGGACCGTTCGCCCGAACGTAGAGTCGCTTCAGGAAACGTTCCTACCATCGGTCGCCAACGTCTCGATCCGGGTGTCCTATCGTGCTCCGGCGATCACCATCAACGCTGTGTGTTCAATTGTCGTGCGCGACACGTCTGTCAACTACGCAGCCGAATTCGAAGCCTCTGCGGACAGCCGGATCAATCGAATTGGCCTCATCGTCCTCCACCCGCTGTCCGTCGTTGGTCATCGTATGACGGTCGAGCGGCCGGCCGGCGATGTGGCACAAGTGCGCTTTCCGACTGCTATTGACCCTGAGGTTGTTACCTCGGATGTGGTCAGCCTTCGGTGGGTTCCCAAGCAGGGAATACAGGCCCGCATCGAGTTCGATGGGGATCTCTGGGAGATGGAGGACCAGCGGAATTGGACCGATGCATCCTTCAAATCGTATCCCCGCTCGCTACGTGAGCCATTCCCCTTCACCCTTCCTGCAGGGCGCCCCGGGTCGAATGCCGTGCGTCTGTCGCTGCGGGGGACCCCCGGCCGCCGAATGACGGCACAGACCAATCTCGTCGAGATACAGGATCGGGTTATCGGGCATTTGGCCTCCATCGGGTCCGAGGTCCGTGCCATACCGATCGCGCCCACCGCCGCCACTGTCGCGCGCGTCCTCGAACTCAACCACTTGCGCGTGGCTTGCCGGCCGGGCGAGGATGCGCAAGCCGCCCTCGGGCGGGTCACCGAGGTCGCGACTCTCGGGTTGCCGATCGAGGTCGACTTGATCGCGGATCCGGCGCGCCCGGCGACCATCGCCGAGTTCGCGGATGGCTTGCGGGCGATCCGGCTCGTCGGCGTCAACGTGTTCTCAGGGCGGTCGGACCGTGCGCTGCACGGTGACGCGACGGTCATCGCTCAATGGGTGCGGTCCGCGACCTCGGCGGATCTGCGGGTGCCGGTGGGAGCGGGCACGCGGGCGAACTTCGCCGAAATTAACCGTACGCACCCCGATAGGCGAGCAAGCTTCGTCACCTACGGCATCAACCCGCAGGTTCACGCATTCGACGACACATCGATCCTTGAGACCGCGGCAACAATCCCGAGCATTGTCCGGCAAGCGTCCAAGATCGCCGGTGGTCGCCCTCAGTCGGTCGTGGTTTCCGGGTGTCCAAGGCTCGATTGCGAGGACTGCCCCGGCGATTCAGACGCCCGGATGCTGCAGCCCCTCGGCGCTGCTTGGCTGGTCGCTGTTGTTGCCGCGTTACGGGCGCCGAGGGTGAGCCGTGTGACCCTTCTAGCGATGGAAGAGCTCGCCGCTGGCATCGCGGTGGACGGGCCGGCGACGCGCGTCATCGCCGCCGTAACCGAGCTCCGACGCGCGCGCGTCCTTGCCGTGTCCGCTCCGCCGGGCCTGGCGGTCCTGCCGATCCGCCACGTCGGTGGATATCGGATCATCATCGCCAACCTGGGGGAGAGCACGCGGGCGTCGATCAGACTTCCCTGCGCTGGTCGTTGGCTCATGACCTCGCTTGTGGAAGCGACATCGCGAATCCATGGCCCAGCCCGATCGATGACCGGCAAATTCGCCCTGCGTCTCGACATGGCTGAGGTGGTCCAACTCGATCTCCGATTGCCCCACTGACGGCTATGTTTCCGAATATCGGTACGGCGGCACCCCTGCTGCGGCGGGAACGACCACCGCGCCATCGTACGTTGGTGGACGAGCCACCACCGGCGCGAAGGGCACCGCGAATTGCCGAGGCCCTTCAAGGACAACCTCGGTCGTCTCGTTGTTCACCCCCACCCGCGGGTCGAAGTCGAGGCTGTGAGCTCGGTGAAGAAACTGGTCGTCATCAGGAGTCACCCGCGATCTGGCTGGGCCGCGGCTTAGGCCCCCATCCGTTCAACGGATCGAAGACGAGAACTTGACCACTGGCAGCCGATTCATATGATCCAAACACGAGACGGACGGTGGCTAGGTTGTCGGCACCGGTCGTCTCCGCGCGCCCCAGGCCTCGGATCGCCTCCAAAATGTTCGCATTGCACGGAACGATGGATGCGTGGATTAGGTCGTAGGCGGGGTCCGCCCATGAGTACCGGGGAGACGGCAATCGACGGGACGTCGTGCCGTCTTCCGTCGTCACCCGCAACCAGCACCCTGGCGTGAGCTGGGCACTGCCGCCAGATCCCTCCACGCGAACCAGCGTCTCAGGAAACGCTTCCGTCTCGAGCCGGCTAGCGTAGCTGAGCTCACAGACGACCGTGACGCCACCTTGGGTTCCGAGAAGAACTGTAGCGACATCCTCGCCTCTTATGTCAGGGTGGATCCTATCGATCCGTGCGACCAGGTCCGTGGCCTCTCCGAACAGAAACCGGGCCACGTCGAGCACATGTGAACCGATGTCAGTGAGAATGAACCGCTCTGCGTTTCTCAGGAACGGTTGGTTGTCGAAGACAGGAAAAGCCGACGAGAACTCAATGCGCGCTCGGAACAGACGCCCGAGCACGCCGGAGTCGATGACGCGCTTCAGTTCGCGGATCGGGACCTGCCAACGGAAGTTCTCATGCACGAAGAATGGCACGCTTCGCTCATCGCAAAACGCGACCATTTCCTCCGCGTCTGACAGGGACTCTGCCATAGGCTTCTGCGAGACAACGGGAATACCTCGCGCCGCAACGAGGCGGACGAGTTCCGCGTGGGTGTCAGGCGCCGTGATGATGTCTACGAAGTCGAGCTCCTCGTGATCAAGGAGCATTGCCGCATCCTCATACACACGAGGGATCCCGAAGTCGGCAGCTAGGACGGTGGCCTTCGACAGGCTCCTGTTGTATATCGCGACGCACTTGACGCCAGCCAGCTGTCCCCACGCCCCCAGTTGGAAGCGCGACCAGAAGCCAGCTCCAAAGACGGCGAACCGGACAGGTGGCACTGCCCGGGGCTCCAGGCTCGACAAGTTGCTGATGCCTTGCATTTCAACTTCAGGAAGCAAGGACTCGATAAGACGTGGCATCGACCTCGAGACCCTGGCCAGCCCGAAGCGTTCGACCCACCCTCGCACCTATCGTATCGAAGGTGGGCACGGCGGCGAGGAACTCGGTCACATCGAGGTCGTCGGGGTCAACGAAGTGAGTCGCAACGGTATATCGGACCCCGAGGAACTCCGCAGCCAAGGCGGACGCCGCCTGGCCTGGCCTCGACGCAGACGTATTCTCAGGTGCCGGATCGAGGCAGCGGCCCGTCATGTCACCGAACGTCCTCGGTCGCTTCGACCTCCTGGAGGGTCTCCAGGGCCTCATCCATGTGTGCGTCCATCGCGGCCCTGGCGTCAAGTACGCTGCCCGCATGCACTGCCGCAAAGATCGCCCGGTGATGCGCCAGGGCACGCGGTGGGGTGTCAGAGACCCTCAACGCGAGTTGTCGAACAGTGGTCAGGACGACGGAAAGCGAATCGAGGATCGTCGGAAAGAGCTCATTGTGTGTCGCCGCGGCCAGGGCCGTGTGGAAGCCGACGTCAGCTCGAACGAAAGCGTCTGGATCAGCAAGGTGGCCTTGGGCCACCGCCAGCCACCGCTCCATCGCTGCGAGATCCGTGTCTGTCCGTCGTTCGGCCGACAAACCCGCGATGTGGACCTCCAAGACCCGACGCACCTCTATGACCTTCTCGAGGCCCAAACCGCCAGTTTGGCGACGCATGAGGAGCTTCAGGGCTTCGGCTGCGGCCTCGGCTGTCGCGGCGCGCACGACCGTTCCTCTGCCATTGGACACATCCACGAGGCCCTTGGCGGCCAGCACCCGAGTGGCTTCGCGGATGACCGTGCGGCTCACGCCAAACTGCAGCCCCAACTCGCGTTCGGCAGGCAACAAGGCGCCAGGAGCTAGCCTGCCCTCTACGATCAGCGTCTCTAGCTCCGCGATGACCTGATCTGAGAGACTCGCGGCACGAGGCAGTGTCCCAACCACAATGCGCGACGCGTTTCGGCGGGCTGGTTGGGACCCGTCTGCCTCAGCTGCATCCGCCGGGTTGCTCACGATCTGGGCTGTCTCCAATGGGATCGATCTCGCCACTACTCGCCTGTCCATCGCCCGAAGCCTCGCCTGCGGAATCGCCTCCGGCATGCAGCGTACCCCACCCTGTATCGGTACGATGGCATGCTAGCATATAGCTCGCTGGGCAATGGGCTCCGCTCCCAATGGCTTGAATTGCTTGCGCAGGATCCTAGCCCGTGTCGATTGAGGCGAAGACGCCGTTCCAGGTCTCAGGCAGCTCACCGGGCGTTCGAGTGCGGTGAATAGGGCAGAGGACGTCCCGTGACCCGCCAGCCGAGTCGAGTCATCCGCCGGGCCGGCCGCCCACCCGCGGACGCTACCCTGAACCCACGACTCCCCCGCCAAACGGAGACGTTCTTCGAGACGTACCTGCGCCTGACTGGTCTCCCTCACTTGGGGCCCGAAACGGCCGGCGAGTTGCCGTTCGTCGGGCGGCGGGTCGGAATCCTTAACGGCTCTTCCTGGATCACCGCCTGGAGCACGTTCTTCGGCCGCCGCTACCTCCCCGGCGCGCACCTTGTGAACGCGGGCAACGAGGCCGTCCAGCTCAGCTTCATGCGAGCCCATGCGGCCGGGGAGGCGTGCCCCCCGGCGCGGAACATCGCGCGCTTCACCGAGTACGCCCGCGACCTCGTCGAGCTGGCGGACGTGGATATCGTCCTCGTGACCTGCTCCACGATGAATCGCAGCTACCCGGCCATCACCGAAGCCCTCGCGCCGTCCGGTGTACCGGTCGTCCAGATCGACGTCCCGATGATGGAGCGCGCGGTCACCCTTGGCGGTCCGATCCTCGTCGTCGCGACCCACGGGCCGACGGTCGAAAGCACACGGACGCTGCTCGACGAGACAGCTCTGCAGCTCGGACGATCGGTCGATCACAGCGGGATCACGGTCGAGGCCGCTTGGGACGCGCTTGCCCGGGCCGATGTCCGCGGCCACAACGACGCCATCGCCGAGGCGATCCGACGCGAGACGGCCGGCAGTCGGTTCCGATGCGTGGTTCTTGCGCAACTGTCGATGGCCGCGATCCTCTTCTCACACCCGGATCCCAGCGCCGAGTTTGGGGTCCCGGTCCTGACTAGCGCGGAATACGGCTTCGGGCGCGTGGCCGAGATTTTGCGGAAGCTGCCTTCGCGGTGACCCATCGGAGCCGGGAGACGTGACACGAGGTGACGGTCCAGCAGCGATGACACCGGAGCAGCCGAGGGAGCGAACGAGCGTCCGTCGGGATCCCGGCCCGGGCCTGGACGTCGGCGTCGAGGATGTCCGGCACATGTTCGGCGACGATATCCCGGAGTCGGAGGCGCTGGCCGTGGTCGAGCTCGTGCGATTCGCCCGGTCTAGGCTCCATGCAGTCGACGCCCTGGAGGTCGAGGCCCTCGAGCCGCTACCGATTTTCGCGGTTCCCGAGCCATGAGTGCAGAGGAGCTCACCGCGTTCGGTGCGGCATCCCTGGCCAGGCTTCTTCGCAAGGGAGAGGCCCGGCCCACAGAGGTCGTCGAGGCCTATCTGCGACGCATTGAAAGGATCGATCCCAAGATCCACGCGTACGTGACCGTCGATGTCGACGGAGCGCTGGAGGCCGCGCGCCGCCTCGAGCGGGATCCCGGTACGCGGAGCAAGTCGTTGTACGGCGTCCCGGTCGCTCCGAAGGATGTGATCGCGACCCGCGGCCTGCGGACGACGGTCGGATCGAGGATCTTCTCCGACTGGGTGCCCGACGAGGACGCGACGGTCGTGGCACGCCTCCGCGGCGCCGGGGCGATCGTGCTCGGCAAGGCCAATACGCACGAGTTCGCGCACGGCGGAACGACCCAGAACCCCTGGCACGGGGAGACACGAAACCCGTGGGATCCTGCGCGCATCCCGGGTGGCTCGAGTGGCGGCAGCGCGGCGGCGCTGGCCGCACATCTCGCCGCCGGATCGCTCGGCACGGATACTGGCGGTTCCATCCGGATCCCGTCGCATTGCTGCGGCACCGTCGGGCTGAAGCCTACCTTCGGACGCGTGAGCCGTCTCGGCGTCTTCCCCCTCAGCTGGAATCTCGACCACGTCGGCCCCATGACGCGGTCGATCGAGGACGCGGCCGTCATGCTCACCGTGATCGCCGGCCACGATGCTCGGGACCCGGCGAGCCGATCGAACTCGGTCCCCGACTACGCGGCGGCACTGCGCCGGGGCCGGATCGATTCCGAGTCGGCGTCGTTCCCGAGACGTTCGCAGGATGCGACTCGGAAGTGCGACCCGTGCTCGAGTCGGCCATGCAGGCGCTGGCGGAGGCGGGTCTCGTCGTCGAGCCGATAGCGCTGCCGACAATGCCTGCGTGGGAGGGCGCCCAGTGGGTGATCATCATGGCCGATTCGGCCGCGCTGCACAGTCGCTGGATGCGCGACCGACCCGCCGACTACGGCGCGGACGTGCTACGGGAGCTTCGAGCTGGCGCGCTCCTCTCCGGTGAGGAATATGTGCGGGCGCAGCAGCTGCGCCGGCTCGTGGTCGCCGACGTTGCTGCGGCGCTCCGCGAGGTCGACGCGATCGCCCTGCCGATCATGCCGGTCGTGGCGCCACGCAGGGACGAGATTGGCCCGCCGACGATCGACGTGGACGGGCGGCCCATGTCGGTGTTGTCGGCATTCACCGTCCACTCGATCGTGGCGAATCTCGCCGGCGTGCCGGCGTTGGCCCTTCCGGCCGGCTGGACCGCGGCGGGCATGCCGGTCGGGGTCCAGCTGCTCAGCGCGGCGTGGCGCGAGGATGTTCTGCTTAGGATCGGCCACGTGCTCGAACTCGCACGGCCAGCCGCTCCACGAGCGCCGTTCAGCTGAGGCTGACGACTCGTCTTCATCGGCAAGGAGGATCCCGCGATGGTCGAGCATCCCCCGGGCACAGGCGAGGTGACGCGTCCTGATCGTCTGTCCGACGAACCTAGGGCCCGTGCCCCGTGGGGGTGGTGGCCTCTTGAGCGATCCGTCGTGATCCGCAAGCTGATCAGATCAGGCGCGAGGACGACGCTCTCTTACACCATGGTGGGATTTGACCGGACCCGATCATCGCAAGAGGAGGCCGGCGTCGACGTCGCGGCAGCGACGGATGCCGTTCTTGGTTCGCCTCAGCGCCTACGACCCACCGGCTCAGCCTGGCGTCGCCGCCGCAGCGCGCGCACGCGCGATAGCCTCGAGCACGCCGGTCCAGCCAGCCACGAAGGCTCCCCGGAAATGCTGAACGGGACCGAAGTGCTCGAACTCCGCCGGCGCGAGACCCACCGGGTCCATCGCTGCGCGGAAGTCGGCGAACCTGGCGAGGAGCTCCGAGACGACCGCGCGGCGGGTCGGCCGGTGGATCGAGTCCTCGACCACGGGGTCCGCGGCAAGGATCTCGGTCACGGTGCTGTAGTTGATCGTGGTGGCCGTCGGTGCGCCGACCAATCCGGTGAAATCCTGCATCAGGCGAGCACCGCCGAAGAGGAGGGTGACTGGGTAGGCACGCTCCTCGATCAGGTCGTTGCACGCGCGCCCGAAGGCCACACCAGCGGTGCCGATGGCATCGGGCAAGCAGTCGAGCCCATCGGCCGACGCGACCTTCGCAAGGTAGTCAGCGAAGATCCCCGTGATCGGGCTGATGAAGAACGGAGGCCGCTGCCCCGTCTGATCCGTGATTCGGAGGTATGTCTCGCACGCATACGTGAGCTGTGCGAGGCTGAACACTTCGGTGACGATGGTTGGATATCCCTCGGCCACAATGCGCTCGAACGCGTGGAAGCCGGGCAAGGTACCCGGGATCTTCGGCACCACGTTCGGACCGATCGCGTGGCCCGCGTGCCACTCCTCCAAGATCAGGTCGCCGTCCGCGTCGGCCTCCGGCGACCCTTGGATCGAGACGAAGCCGGCACCGCCTCCGCTTGCCTCGAACAGGGGCATGAACCGTTCCGCGACGCGTGCCACGAGACGGTGCTGCACGCGATCCGCGACGACGCGGTTGTCGGGAGATGAGCCGAGGCACTCGGCGATGATCGGGAGTATGTCGTTGGGTGAACGCTTGAGAAGCCCGCCGCCGTACGCCGGGTTCGTCGTGCAGCCGGCGGCGCCCTCCGCAAGGGAGGGGTCGACCTCGGTCATCGTGGGGTTGTTGACCCACAGGCGGGTAGGAGTCTGGGCGCGCACGCGCAGGAAGTACGACTCTCTCATCTCGGTGTCAGGGGCTCCTCTTATGTCAGGGTGATGATCACCTTCTCTGTGTGGGCTGGATCAGTTAGGGCCAGCTCGAACGCTTCGGGCGCCGCCTCGAACGGCACGCGATGGCTGATCAGGTGGGCCACGCTCGAACGGCGCTGCTGGACGAGCTTCGCAGCGCGGGCGAAGACGCCTAGGCTGTTCCGCGAGCCCACCACGGTGAGCTCCTTGCGGGTGAACTGGACCATTGGGATTCCGACTCGCTCCCGCGACAGCCCGACCACCACGACCGTGCCAGAGGGTGCGACGAGGTCGATCGCCTGCTCGAGCACGGCGGGAACGCCTGCCGCCTCGAACGCGACGACCGGCCCCTCGCCAGCCGTCCAGGCGGCGACCTCCCCCGCCACGTCGCTCCGCGCATCGACAGTGCGATCGGCGCCGAACTCGGTTGCCAGCGCAAGTCGGGTGGGCTCGAGGTCAACGACCAGGGCGTGCGCCCCAGAGCCCACAGCCGCCAGCAGGATTGCCTGGCCGATCGGGCCAGCCCCGAAGACGACGACCTGGTCTCCATCCCGCAGCCCGCTCCGGACCACCGCGTGCAGGCCGATGGACACGGGCTCGACGAGGGCGGCGAGGTCAGCGCCAAGGTCACCGACGCCGTGGAGGAGCTCCGCTGGCACGGCGATCCGTTGGGCTAGCGCGCCGTTCACCTGGGTTCCAATGGTCCGCATGTTGACGCAGCAGTTGCTCCGTCGCCGACGGCAGGGGAGGCATGTGCCGCAGACAAGGAGTGGCTCAACCGCGACAAGCTGGCCGACCTTGATCGGTCCGCTGTAGTCGGTCGGCAGCGCCAGGACCCGTCCGGCGAATTCGTGGCCCTGGACGTTCGGGAAGTGGGAGTATGGGTGCTCGCCAGTGAACAGGTGGACGTCCGACCCGCAGATGCCGACAGCCTCCACCGCCAAGAGGGCGTCCCCCGGAGCCCGGACGGGCTCCGGGCTCTCCCGGAACTCGACGCGGCGCGGGGCGACCGTCACGAGCCGTCTCATCGTCACCCTCCGGCCCTCGGCTCGGCCTCCCGAGTCTTGGTGCTCGCCCGCGTTTGCCGCGGCGCAATCTTCCGCCGGGTGGGGCCTGCCGTGTCCCATAGGCGATACGACTCGAGCAAGTGCTCCTTCATCTCCCGCTCCGCGCCTTCCGGGTCACGTTCCGCGATCGACTCAAGGATCCGTTCGTGGTACCCGAGGACCTCGGCGGATCGTCCCGGGACACCAAGCGTGGCCCGGCGGATCTCCAGCAGTACGCCCCGGATCGAGTCGAGAAGCACGGGGAACAGGGGGTTAGCCGTCATCTCGGAGATCGTCCGGTGGAAAGCCAAGTCCTCGATGGAGGCCGCCTCGAGGCCCGACGCGGTCTTCATCCGCTCGAGGACCCGGCGGAGCTCCTCGATCTGCTCGTCGGTTGCGCGCTCAGCCGCCAAACGCACGATGCGGCGCTCAAGCAAGGTCCGGACCTCGTGCACGCTGGTGTAGTCGACGCCGCCAATCCCCCTCAGGTAGAGGTGCAGGGAGTCCGCGACGATCTTGGTGTCCACCGCGACGACACGAATCCCTCGCCCTGACCTCGCCGACGCCAGCATGCCCCTCGCAGCGAGCGATCGCAGGGCCTCGCGGACGACTGTTCGCGACACGCCGAAGAGCACGCATAGCTCTCGCTCAGACGGGAGCAGGTCGCCAGGCTTAAGTGTTCCGGCCACGATCGAATCCAGAAGCTGCTGCGCCACGCGGTCGGACAGCGGCAACTCTCGGACCACCTCGATAAACGCCCCGCGAGGTGGCGACTCGGCCCCAGCGCGTGCCACCGTCGTTTCGCCCTCCATGCCGACTGTGTACGTCATGCGGCATACAGTAGACCATTTCCTTGACAGGTCTGCAAGCGTGGGTCTACGGTATGCCAATCGACGGTATACCAATGGTGGCACGTGATCACGCTACTGACTTCGCCCTCCAGCAGGCTCTCCGCCGACCAGCGATCGGAGCTTGAGGAGCATGCGTACCGCATCCGCAGGCTCGCGATGGAGATGATCGCCTGGGGGCAGTGGGGGCACATCGGCGGCTCCCTATCGATGGCCGAGATCCTCGCCGTCCTGTACTTCCATGAGTTGAACGTGGACCCGACTCGTCCGACGTGGCCAGACCGGGATCGACTCCTGCTGTCGAAGGCCCACGGTTCCCCCGCCCTTTACGCCGCGTTGGCACGTCGTGGCTACTTCGACGAGGCCGAGATCTACAGCTACACGGAGTTGGGCGGCCTTCTCGAAGGGCACACGGACATGACGCGCACCCCGGGGCTCGAGTCGTCAGGCGGACCCCTCGGAATGGGTCTCTCGGTTGCCGTCGGCAGGGCTATCGGACTCCGCATGCAGCATCGCCCCCGCCCGCGCGTCTTCTGCATCCTCGGGGACGGCGAGTGCAATGAGGGCAACGTCTGGGAGGCGGCGATGGCGGCCTCCCACTACGGCCTCGACAACCTGATCGTGGTCGTCGACTACAACAAGGTAATGGCGAAGGGCGCCGTCTCGCGCCTCATGTCCATCGAGCCCTTTGCCGCCAAGTGGGAGGCGTTCGGCTGGGTCGTGCTCGAGGTAGACGGGCATGATCTGGACGCCCTTGCCGAAGCCTTCTACAGGGCCCGATGGATCCTCCCTCACGGTCAGCCGATCATCGTGATCGCCCACACGGTCAAGGGCCGCGGCGTCGAACGGGCGGAGTTCAATCCAGCCTGGCATACGCACGCACCGGATGCCCGCACGGCGGACGAGATGCTCCGCGAGCTTGCTCGCCGGTACGGGCGACCCGAGGAAGGCTACACGCGGCTGGAGATGCCCGCTGCGAAGGAGACGTTCTATGGCGGCGAGTAGGCTGAGCGCCGGCGGCATCGAAATGCGCGACGCGTTCAGCGCCGCGTTGGTCGAGTTGGGCGGCGAACGGCAGGATGTGGTCGTCCTCGACGCCGACCTGCACACGTCCGCGAAGACGTCCGCGTTCATGGCGGCGTTCCCCGATCAATTCGTCCAGGTCGGGATCGCGGAACAGAACCTCTTCGGGATCGCCGCAGGCCTCGCCCTCGAGGGATCCATCCCGTTCCCATCGACCTTCGCCGCCTTCGCTGCTCGGCGAGCGCTCGACCAGATCGCGATCTCCATCGCGTACCCGGCGCTGAACGTGAAGATCCCGGGCTCCTATGCCGGCCTTCCGACCAGCCGAGCTGGCGCCTCGCACGACTCGATCGAGGACCTAGCCGTGATGCGCGCCCTGCCGAACATGCGCGTCGCCGATCCGGGTTCGAACGCGGACCTGCGCGCCGTGATGCGAACAGCGGTCGATACGCCGGGGCCCGTCTACTTCCGCATCACCAGGGTCACGATCCCCGAACTCTTCGGACCGGACCACGCGTTCGCGTGGGGGCGTGGGGTCCGAGTTCGAGACGGCGGGGACGCCACTCTCTTCGGCACGGGAATGATGACCTGGCTCTGCCTGCTGGCCGCGGATCTCCTTGCCCGTGACGGGATCGAGGCTGAAGTCGTCCATCTCGCCTCGATCAAGCCAATCGACACAGACCTCATCCTGGCCTCGGTAACCAGGACCGGCTGCGCCGTCACCGCGGAGAACGCAACGGTCATCGGCGGGTTCGGCTCGGCGGTTCTCGAAGCCATGGCCGACGTTGAGCCCGTCCCGGTCGTCCGCGTGGGCGTGCTGGACCGATGGATCAACAGCGGCTCGATGAGCGACCTGTTCACGCACCACGCGATGCAGCCGGAGGACATCGCCACAGCCGCAAGGCGCGCGATCGCCGCCCGCGATCGCCGCCCGCGACCGCCCAAGCCCTCACTTCCAGGAGCACGCGAAAAGGTGCCGACACGGCACGAGGTGTCTTCATGAGTACGCGCATTCGCTACCTTGGGGTCGCGGCCTACGAGGTGGTCGGGCCGACCGGCCGAGTTCTGCTGGATCCGTTCCTGCGCGGCAACCCGGTGGCACCGTGCGGGCCGGACGACCTTGAGCGTCCGGATGTGATTCTCGTCTCCCACGCAGCCGCGGATCACCTGGGCGATGCGGCGGAGGTCGCCGTCCGGACGGGAGCCCCGATCGTCTGCGGAACTGACACGGCGGCCGTGATGCTCGAGCGAGGCGTTCCGGCAGAGCAGATCCGAACGACCGTCTGGGGCATCCAAGTCGAGGTCGGCGGCGTCCACGTCCGGCCGATCGAGTGCCATCACTGGTCGCAGGCGCGCCTCGGCAGCGGGGTCGCAATCACGGGCACGCCACTCAGCTTCATCTTCGAGACCGAGCCCGGTGTTCGCGTCTACCACTTCGGAGACAGTGCCATCTTCAGCGACATGCGTCTGATGGGCGAGCTCCACCACCCCACGGTCGGCCTCATCGGTGTGAGCCAGCCCAAGCCGCTGCTTGCGCAGTTCAACCCGGGGGCGGGACGCGTCCTGACCGGGGAGATGAACCCGGACGAAGCTGCACGCGCGGCGGAGATGCTCGGCGTCCGCTATGCAGTTGCTACGCACTATGTGGACGTGGACGACGAGGACGTCTCCGCATTCCTCGAAGCCGTGCCGCGCCACGACAGCTCGGGAGCCCGGATCCCGCTCGCCCTCCGGGCTGGCCAGACGCTTGAGCTGCGCGACGGCGGACACCAGATCCTCGAGCCTTGAGAGACGCCGCGGATGCGCTTCGTGGAACCTAACGAGGCGCCAGCAACATGAACACCAGCTTGACACCCAAACCCGACCTCATTGCACGCTATGCGTGTCCAAGCTCGAGTGCATAGCTGTTTCCAGCAGAGGCAGAACGCTTCCCACCGCGAAACGCGTGGCTGGACCGGTCGCAATAGCGAGAAAGGGCGAGCATGAAGCAGGCGATCCTCGAGGGCATTCATCAACTCGTGCTCAAGGAAGTGCCAAAGCCGGAAATCGAACGACCCGACCAAGTCCTGGTGCGGATCAAAGCAGCCACAATCTGCGGCGCCGACGTGCACATGTTGCAGGGCGAACATCCCCCCAACCAGTCTGAGTTCCCGTCCCCCATTGGCCATGAAGGCGCTGGCATCGTCGAGGCTGTCGGGGATTGGATCCGCGACTTCAAACCCGGTGATCGGGTCGGGACCACAGAGTGGATCCACGGGTGCATGGCTGAGTATGCCCTGACCACCCCCGACACGATGATTTACTTGCCGGACGACATGTCCTTCGAGCACGGGGCGGCCCTCGAGCTCATGCAATCCATCTACTCCCTTTCCTCTCAATGCTTTGCGCTCGGGCAGACCGTGGTAGTCCTCGGCCAGGGCCCGGCCGGCCTGCTGTTCACGCAGACAGCTCGGGCGGCCGGGGCCTACCGCATTATCGCCAGCGAACCGCTAGCGGCCAAGCGGGAGCTCGCCGCCCGACTGGGAGCCGACATCGTCGTGGATCCGCATACGGAGGACATTGTTGCGGTGGTGCAGAAGGCGACGGACGGCGAGATGGCTCACGTAGTCATCGAAACCAGCGGCTCGCCCGAGGTCTATCCGCTCCTGTCTTCTCTGCTGCAACAAGACGGGACTGTCGGGCACTTCGGCACGTCGATGGGAACATTGCCCTTTGATTTCTGGAACCTGCACGTAAAGCAGCTCCGAGTCGTGGCGACGGGTCGACCCCCTGGCTATGGTCAGTTCTCGTATCAGATGGGGCTCCGCCTAGTCAAGCGAGGGCTGGTCGATCTCAACCCCATCGTCACGCACCGCTTCCCTCTCTCCCAAGTCTTGGATGCATATGCCCTGGCAAGTGCCGGACGAGAGGACGTGCTCAAGGTGGCCGTTCTCCCATGACAACGATCAATCCGACTAAGGAGACCAGAATGTTCCTGGCCATCGCAGGGGACGAATTGCCCGACGGCAGTTCCATCACGGATTTGGTCGAACTCGCTCAACGATACGACTTCAAGTACGTTGAGTTGATGCACCCGAAGAACACGCAGGCCGCGGGAGTTCCCAAGTCGCTGGAGATACTGAAGCAGGCCGAGATCGAGATCATCTGTGTGTGCTCACCAAGCCACATGTTTGTAGGCCAGAACGTAGAAGCGCAACAGACTACGCTAATGGAGTCTATTGATATCGCCGCAAGTTCCGGTGCGAAGTTTGCCAATACATACTTCGGCAACGGCCCAATCCGGGACGACGAAGCAGCCATAGAGACGTACGCCGAGAATCTCCAGCCTTGCCTGCGCCGTGCCTCGGAACTGGGCGTTACCATCGTGCTGGAGAACGAATTCGACTTCGGCGGCCACGACGTGGCCCAGAGCGACATTACCCGGAGGCCTGAGAGCATTCGTCGGCTTGTCGAGCGGATCGACAGTCCTAACTTCCGGCTGACGCTCGATGCCTGTAACTTCTACTTCGCTGGCGTGGAGGCGTATCCCTATACCTACAACCTCCTTAGGGATTACATTGCCTACGTTCAGGTGAAGGATGGGGCTCGATATCATGCGGCCGCATACCCAGCCTTGAGTTCGCCGGGTGTCGTCACTGACCACAGCGGTGAGTATCTGTGTCTTCCTGTTGGCCAGGGTGCCGTCAACTACGGCGGCCTGCTCGATAGCCTCCGCGCCGATGGTTATACGGGTCCGCTGACCATGGAGCCGGAGACGGAAGTCGGGCGTTGGGATGACACCTGTCGGCAAACGATCGACTACCTGCGCGGCTGGGGGGCGTCTATGCGTGAGTAGTGAGGCGTCGAGACAAGCGATCCATAAAATCGCTTGTGCCGGATCCTAACGCATGTCGTTGGAGGAGAACATGAAATCGTCTGTCAACAACCCGAGAAGCGTTCTACGCGGCCTCTCCATCCTGGTTGGGTTGGTCCTTCTGGCTTCCGCCTGCTCGGCCTCACCGAGCCCGACGGTGGGAACGCCGACGACGGGGGCGCCCACGGCCACGGCATCCGAGACACAGGGGGGCTCCCCCAACGGTGAGACAACCGTGCTCACGGTTTGGGACCTCAACAACGCTCCCGAGATCAGCAAAGCTCAGGATCTGATGAACAAGGAGTTCGTCGATCAGCACCCCGGGGTGCAGATCAACCGGGTGGTAAAGAGCCTTGATGATCTGAAGGCTACGCTGAAACTGGCCATGAGTTCGCCGGACGGCCCCGATGTCGGCCAAGTCAACCAAGGACACCCTGACATGGGCGCCTTTGTCAAGGCCGGACTCCTCTTGCCGCTCAACGACTATGCCACGCAGTACGGTTGGTACGATCTATATTCGCCGTCGATCGTTGCACGTAACTCGTTCAGCGCAGACGGTTTGCATTTCGGCGAAGGCAACTGGTACGGCGTTGGCGCAACTGCTGAGGTCAACGGCGTCTACTACAACCGCACAAAGCTCGCAGCAGCCGGTCTCTCGGTACCCACGACCTTCGAGGAATTCCAGAACGATCTGGCGACTCTGAAGGCCGCGGGTGAGACGCCAATCGCGTATGGCAGCTTGGACGGGTGGCCCGGTCCCCTCGAGTATTCCTATGTCCAACAGGTGAATGTGGACAAGGCCTGGCTGGACGACTTCATCTTTGGTCGGAACAACCGGAGTTTCGACACCCCCCAAGATCTCTGGGCAGCCCAGGTGCTCCAGGACTGGGCTCAGAAGGGCTACTTCTCCGAAGGTTTCGCTGGGGTCGGCTACGATGAGATGTGGAGCAGCTTCGGCAGTGGTCAAGGGGTATTCATGTTGACCGGGAGCTGGCTCAGTCCTGACTTCATGGCGATTCCAAATGCAGATGACTTCGGCTTCTTCCTGATGCCGCCTCTGGAGTCAGAGACCGCGACCGACCTGGCCGTGGGCGGCACGTCCCTGGCGTTCGGGATCCGTGCCACGAGCCAGCATCCTGACCTGGCCGCTCAGTACATCGACTGGCTGATCTCGCCCCGCGCTCGTGAGCTGTGGCTCCAGAACTTCGTCATTCCTGTGCCAGCAGTAGATGCCAGCAAGGTACCGGACAGGCCGCTATTTCGCGATTTGGTGGCTGCTTGGAACGAAGTCAACACGCAAGATACGATGGGTCATTACTTGGACTACGCTAGCCCCACGATGTACGACACGATGGTCGCCCAGGTCGCCGGGCTGACCGGAGGGGCCACGACACCCGAGGAGTTTGTGTCTACCATCGAGGCCGACTACGCGAAGTCACTTCAAGGGAACTAGTTTGCGAAGGTCGTAGTCGGCTACGTCGAGTTCTGACATATGGCAACCGGGCGGAAGTCTTGGGAGCGGTGGTACACGGGCTATCTCTACCTTCTGCCCGGTTTCCTTATCTACGCGCTGTTCGTCCTTTGGCCCATTGGCGACACCCTCCGTTACAGCTTCTACGACTGGGATGGCCTCAGCCCTGAGAAGTTCGTTGGACTATCCAACTATGTGACGTTGACAGGTGACACGGTCTTCCTGACTGCACTACGTAACAATCTTGTATTCATTCTGTTCTATTCCTTGCTGCCGATTGCACTCGCCTTGGTCCTTACGGGCCTGCTGACGCACCGCCCGCTGCGAGGGATGAACGTCTTCCGGGTCGGATTGTTCGTGCCGCAGGTTATGTCTATGGTTGTGGTGGGTGTGACTTGGCGATGGATCTATCGGCCAGACGGCCCGGCAAACGACGCCCTCCGGCTGCTTGGGCTTTCCGACTGGGCTCGACCTTGGCTGGGTGACTTCACCTTCGCGCTTCCCGCTGTCGGAGTCGTCGGAACTTGGGTTGAAATTGGTTTCTGCCTCGTCCTGTTCATCGCTGGCGTCCAGCGGATTGAACGCGCCATCTACGAGGCCGCACAGTTAGATGGGGCCAATGGCATCCAGCAATTCTGGTATGTCACGCTCCCCAGCCTGCGTGCGGAGATCTCCGTTGCGCTGATCACGACCCTGATCGCGGCTCTGCGTGTGTTCGACTTGACGTACGTAACGACGCGCGGGGGGCCGGGCAATTCCACGATGGTCGCGGCGCTATACATCTTCCGCAATGCGTTCCAGATCAACAGGGTTGGCTATGCGGCCAGCCTGGCGGTAGTTCTTACCATATTGGTCCTTGTGATTTCTAGCATCGTGCTCATCGTGCGAGAGCGAGAGTCCCAGACATGAGAGCGACTGGCCCGAGGAGCCGCCTCCTGAGCGCGGGTGTCCAATACGGGTTGCTCAGCCTCGCCCTGTTAGTGGCGCTGATCCCATCGATGCTGATGATCCTGACAGCATTCAAGACGCAGGCCGAACTTTCGAGGGGCGTGTTCAGCCTTCCGGAGGGATTCCACCCGGAGACCTTCTACAAGGCTTGGGAGGAGGGCCACTTTGGGATCTACTTCCGGAGCAGTCTCATCGTTACCGCCGCCGTGGTTGGGACCTCATTGCCGCTGACTGTCTTGAGCGGCTATGCATTTGGGCGCTACCGGTTCCGCGGCCAGCGGTTCCTCTTTGTCCTGGTTCTTCTCGGAATGATGATGCCGATGGAGGCAGTCATCATTCCGCTGTACTACCATCTCAGAACGATGGGCTTGCTTGATACCTACTGGGCGCTGATCCTGCCCCAAGTTGCAGTAAGCATGTCGTTTGGAACGTTTTGGATGCGCGCGTTCTTTCTCAACGTTCCGCCGGAGCTCGTCGACGCCTCGATCATCGACGGATGTTCGTCCTGGGATACCTTGTGGCGGGTGTTGCTTCCGTTGGCTCGGCCGGCCGTGATGACCTTGGCTGTCCTGTTCTTCATTTGGACGTGGAACGAATTCCTAATGGTGTTGGTGTTGGTGAGCAAAGAAGAGCTTCGGACTCTGCCGACGGGCTTAGCCTTCTTCCAGGGAAGATTTACGGCGGATGTGACGGGTCTGGCTGCCGGGACGACGATTGTCTCGCTCCCTACGATCTTCGTCTACATTCTATTCCAACGCCATTTCATTCGTGGCATCATGTCCGGAGGCATTCATGGCTAGCGACTACTGCAGGTCTGTGTTGTCGCGTGCGGGACTCTTGGGCGCGGCGGGATTTCACTATCCTGCTGTTTGCCGTGGAATTCGGCGATGAAGCTCACTCTTGTTGGCGGTGGCGGAGTCCGCGGGCCGTTGTTTGTGGAGTCATGCCTTGCCCAGGCTGATGAACTCGGTCTTGATGAGATTGCGTTGCTCGACATCGATGAGGAGCATCTTGCGTTGATGTCGCGTATTGCGGCGGAGATGGTTCGCCGTTCTGGCTTGCGGTTGAAGCTGGTTGTGACCAGTGACGCTGAGGTGGCCATCCGGGATGCCTCGTACGTCGTGTCCACGATTAGAGTTGGAGGTGACGAGGCGCGCATTCGCGACGAACGGATCGCGCTGGCTCACGGGGTGCTTGGTCAAGAGACGACAGGGCCTGGTGGATTGGCGATGTCCATGAGGACAATTCCTGTTGCTCTGCGTCTTGCGGAGCAGATCGATAGGCTCGCGCCTGGGGCCTGGACCTTCAACTTCAGCAATCCTGCAGGGCTTGTGACTCAGGCCCTCCGCGACTCGGGACAGAAGCGTGTCATCGGTATATGCGATACAGCGAATGCGGCTCAGTCGGCCGTTGCACAGTTCTTGGCTATCAATCCTGATGAGTTGCACGCGGAGGTCTTCGGCCTCAACCACCTCTCCTGGTGCCGAACTGTGGGTCGCGACGGTGTCGACCTTCTGCAGCCACTCTTGGCGAACCCGAGATTCCGCGCAGCGACATCACTGGGTTTGTTCGAACCCGAGCTTATCGAGTTGAAGCACCTGTGGATCAATGAGTACTTGTACTACTTCTACTACGCCGACTCGGCCTTCCGCGAGGTCTCCAGCGCACCTGCGACTCGCGGAGAGGAAGTCCGGAGCCTCAACGACGCCCTTCGTGAGGAACTGAGAACCATCGATACCTCAGACCAGGCCCTGGATGCGTACTACGCCTACCAGCGCCGCAGGGTTTCAACCTACATGCCGTACGAACGCCCCGTCGCGAGAGAGCCTATGGATCCGACCTCCGCCCCCGATGCTGGGACGAGCCGGATCGGGGACGGCTATGCTGGGGTGGCGCTAACCGTGATCGCCGCGCTTCGCACTGGTCGGGCGACCCAGACGGCCCTGAACGTGCCGAATGACGGCGCGATTGCGGGAATGGAGGACTCAGACGTAGTCGAGGTCAGCTGTGCGATCGCCGGCGCCACGGTCAGGGCAATGACGATCGGTCCGATTCCGGCACCTGAACTTGCCCTGATGTCCGCGGTAAAGACCTATGAACGCCTGGCGGTTCGCGCTATCGAACAGTCCTCGCGACGCCTGGCGATTGAAGCCCTGATGAGCCACCCGCTCGTTTCGTCATATCCGATCGCCAAGCGACTCATCGATGATTACCTTGCGGCGAATCAGCAGTATGTTGGAAGTTGGCGTGACTGACCATGCGGGCCAGGGCGCGCCGCAACTGCCCACACTTCGGCAGGATCGTGGCGTTGTCGAAGTGCTCGTCATGGCTCCGCTGTTCTGCGATGTCGTGTTCTCCGGACTATCTCAGCTGCCCGGACTGGGCGATGAAGTCTGGGCGAAGTCGTGCACTATCGTACCTGGTGGGGGCTTCCTCATCGCCGCCGCACTTCACCGATTGAAGGTGTCCAGCGCATGGGCCTGCAGGTTCGGAACCGATCCATTCAGCCGATTTGGCCGTGATGCCGCGCGGCGCGAGGGCATGGACGAATCGGCGTTCATCGAAGTAGATCGACCGCTGCCGAACATCAGCGCCGCTCTGTCCTTCGGTTCTGATCGCTCGTTCATATCATTCAGCGAGCCGGTTGAGCCGATCCCTCTCGACTCGATCCAGCAACTTCGCCCGCGCGTCATCATCTGGCCCGGTTTGGACCGACTCGCGGACCTTGAGCGCGTACTCAAAGCCGCACGTGAGGTCGGAGCAATCCTCTTTCTCGACCCCCAATCCTCGAAGCACACGATGCGTTCGCACCGGCTGCGCTCCCTGATGCGCGAGGTGGACATCTTCGCTCCCAATGAGCGCGAGGCACTCCTCCTCACCGGTCAAGACAGCCCGGAAGCCGCGCTGTCGAGCCTGATAGGGTCATCCCATCTGGTCATCGTCAAGCGCGGTGATCAGGGTTCGGTGGCGGCCGATCGTCGGGGTGAGGTGCGAGTGCCCGCGCTGCCGATCAGGGCGATCGAGACAACTGGTGCTGGCGATTGCTTCAACGTTGGTTTCGTCATGGCGCTGCTCGATGGATCAGACATGGTCCGATGTCTGCAGGCTGGTAATGCCGCGGGCGCTCTGTCGACGGCCGCGCCGAGCAGCGCGGGGATCCCGTCACGCGACGAGGTCGATCGGGCCCTTGCTACCTATGGGCATCCTGCCGACGTGGGCAGCGCCAGCGGACATGTGAAGCTTGAACCGATCTGAGCCGTGCAATCGGTCTGGCGCGGCCTTGGGTGGCGCCGCACGCCACCTCTTCAGCCGCGGCGACCTCGGGATCGGCAGCGAGCGTTGCCTCGAGCCGGGTGAACGCCAGTCCATGGATCATCTTCATCGCCCCAGAGTTTCCACGCCACTCTGTGAGAGGGACCGTCAGATCCCGATCGGATCTGACGCCACCGGATCGACAATCCGGGGGTCGGCACCAGCGGAGACGGCCAGAGCTCGAAGCACGATGCACGACCCGATTCGCGCGATGTTCTCGCCAATCACCACCAACGGGCCCGCGGCCAACGGGCCCGTGGCGCTGTCTTCGGTTCATGGTCAGGCGCCGTCATCCTCGGGTGGTGCAAGACACGCAGGTCGTCCGAGTCTCTCTTTGCCCATCGACCGAATCCGTCTCGCCGGCGCAAGTCGGGTAATCGCGAAGTCCCGTCCTCGTCACGCGTCGACTGCGCTCAGGTGGCCCGACCGGCAGGGAGGAGGGCTCCTTGTCGGAGCGCGCTGACTACGTGTGCAGCGACAGAGCACACAGGGCACGAGGACGCTGCCCTTCACGCCCGACACGGTGGCGCCCCGTACCTCGGCTCGTGCCCGCGAATCGGGGATCGAGTCGGCAGCATCAATGTCGGGCGCCGCGCAGGCGCTGGTCTGGCTGGACGCGGCCTGCTCGTGGAACACCGTATGGTCCAAAGTGTGGGGTTCGATAGGAACCTGAGGGCACGAACCCCAGCGAGACGGTGCCTGCCTGCCACGCCCAAGGCGGTGCATCGCGCAGGTGGCCGAGAGAGAGGAGTCCTCGGGACGAGATGTCAAGCGCGATGCTGGCCGAAATCCACGAGATCCCCGAGGTTGTCCGTCGGCTCCGCATCGCCGGCGCCGACGAGACGGCTCGCGTCGCGGCGGCCGTCCATGCGGCACGCCCCAGCGTCGTCGTCATCGCGGGCCGCGGGACGTCCGACCATGCGGCGGTCTATGCCCGCTACCTGCTGGAGTCGAACCTGCACCTTCCCGTCGTTCTCGCGGCCAACTCGTTGACGACGATCTATGGGCGATCGATGGATTGGCGTGGCAGCCTCGTGCTCGGGATCTCCCAGTCGGGCGAGGGTCCCGACGTCGCCGCCGTCCTCGCTGCCGCCCGTGCCGACGGCGCGCTCACGGTCGCGATCACGAACGAGCCCGGGTCCTCTCTCGCGCAGGTGGCGGAGCACACCCTCAACTGCCGGGCCGAGGCCGAGCGTGCGGTCGCGGCGACGAAGACGTACGTCGCCGAGCTCGCGATCGTTGCGGCGCTCGTCGCAGAGCTGGCGCGGGATGCCCCGGAGGCCGGGCACGACCTCATGGCAGCGCTCATCGGCCTCCCCGACGTCCTCGTCCGCGTGCTCGCCGCGAGCGAGGCCTGGGTCGAGCGAGCCGACGCGCTCGTCGAGGCTCTCGCGGCGTCGGACCGCGCGCTCGTCGTCTCGCGCGGCTACAACTACGCAACCGCGCTCGAGATCGCCCTCAAGCTCAAGGAGACGAGCCGGATCTTCGCCGATGGCTACTCGTCAGCGGACCTGCTCCACGGACCGCTCGCGCTCGCCGGGCCAGCGATCCCGATGCTCGCGTTCCGTCCCGACGGCCGGATGGGCGCTGCGATCGACGCCTCATTGGACAGGGCGCGAGAGATCGGAGCGCGGCCGTGGATCGTCGGCGGCCGTGACCTCGCCAGGCTCGCGGCCGGCGGGCGATGGGTCGCGCTGCCGGTAGACCTGCCGGAGGCAATGTCGCCCCTGGCGTTCGCGATCCCCGGCCAGCTTCTCGCCGAGTCGGTCGCCCGCCGGCGCGGGATGGACCCCGACGCGCCTCCGGGCCTCACGAAGGTCACCCGGACGCTCTGACGCCGCTGATACCTGAACGGGTCAAGCGGAAGCCGTCTCTGCCCGGGGACGATGCGGGAACGGGCCTGTCCTTCCAAGGAGATGGCGAAGCCGCAGCATCGTGACGCCGGCGCCAAAGGGCACCGGCCGACCTGAAAGGAACCTATGAGCGGATCGATCGATGGCGGTGGGCGGCTCGAGCTGGCTCGCCTCCGGAACGCACACAGCGGGCGGGTGTCGAGTTGGGATCAGACGGGGCGAAACCAGGACTACTGGACAATCGGACCGGGCGAGACCCGCGTGCTGGCCGATATCGAGGGGCCGGGGGCGATCACCCACATCTGGATGACGCAGTGGTGCCGGCGCACGATCGGCGCGTCGTTTCTCGATCCCATCGACATCGACGAGACCGCGCCGGTGCTCGAGATCCACAACGCGCTCGGACAGACCTGGGAACAGCCGGACCCGGACTACTACCGGAAGGTCCTTATTCGGATCACGTGGGACGACCAGGACGGTCCAAGCGTCCTCGTGCCACTGGGCGACTTCTTCGGGATCGGGCACTGCATCCCGAACAGCTACAACTCGGAGCTGTTCACCGTGTCCGCGAAGCCGGAGGAGTCGCTCCGGTTCGGCGGCAGCGCCTCGGTCAACTCGTGGATCCCGATGCCCTTCAACAAGCGGGCGTTGATCGAGGTCATCAACGAGAACGACGTCGCGTACGGCCAGTTCTTCCACGTCGACTTCGAGCTGTACCCGGACCCGCTCCCGGACGACATCGCGTGCTTCCATGCGAGCTGGCGGCGCGAGAACCCGTGCGCGGGGTGGGCGCCGGACCTCCAGGTGAACACGCCCGCAACCAACGTCGCGAACCTCGACGGGGCCAGCAACTACGTCGTACTGGATCGACGCGGCCATGGCCACTACGTCGGCTGCAACCTGTCCGTGTACCACCGCCAGGGAAGTTGGTGGGGTGAAGGCGACGACATGATCTTCATCGACGGCGACACGTGGCCGCCGAGCCTCCACGGCACGGGGACCGAGGACTACTTCAGCCACGCCTGGGGGATGCAGGACCGCTCCGCCGACTACCACGGCTCGATCCTCCACGAGTCCCTGGTCCCGCCGTATTCGGTGAGCTACCGCTTCCATGTGCTCGACCCGATCCGCTTCCGGTCGCGCATCAAGGTCACGCTCGAGCACGGGCACGGCAACCACCTTTCAGACGATTGGGCCTCGACCGCCTACTGGTACGAGACCCTGCCGTCCGACGCGGTCACGATCCAGCCCCTCGCAGAGCGCCTCCCCACGCGTGCGGTCGCGCCGCTCCCGCCCGCCCGCGACGTGGAGCTCCCCGCCGAGGCTGCTGAGCGCCGGGTGGCGTACGACGTGCGGAACGCCCGCTACCTGGAGCGCTGGAATGCGCGGTCGGTTGAGCGGCAACAGCGGTCTGCCGGCTGGGCCGAGGCCAACCGGGCGCATTCGCGCCGCCTCCGGGAGCAGATGGAGCGGGGTTCTTGAGGGATTACCGCCCGAGGTTCCATTTCACTCCACCCTCTGGCTGGCTGAATGATCCCAACGGGCTCTCGCAGGTGGACAGCCCTCTTGGCTCTTTGACCCGACGCGCAGCCGCTTCGAGTCGAGGCTAGATGGGTGCAGCAGGTGGGCCAGGCGGTGGGGCATGTGAAGTCGGTGGTAATTGCGGGCGCAATGACCTTTGGAGCAGGACCCCGTGGTCCTATGAGGGGGAGGAGGCCGGCGCCGCTGAAACGGCACCACTTGCGGCCGCCGCCGGGGCAGTGGCAGCACCCGCGCCGCCGTTGCAGCCGGCGATCGCGAACGCGGCGGCGATGAGACCGACCGATGCCGTGACCCTGAAGTTGCCCATGGGGTTCTCCTGTTCATCCCGGCCATCCCAGGTCAGCCGCCGACCGAAAAGACGTCCGTGCAGAGCACGCCCAGCTTCGCCGCATAGGCCGCCGCGGCCGAGGCGCTGATCTCGTACATCGGTCCGCTTCCGGTCTGGTCGATGGTGAGCTGGCTGGTGTCACCGGGCGGCTGTGCCACGCAGGTCAGCGAGCCCTGGTGCGCGATGACCTCCGGGGCAGCCTCGGCCGTGAACTGCTCCCAGACGGCGACGTCTCCCACACCGGGCAACGGGTTCGGAGTGGTCGGGATGGGGCCGTTGACCGAGTCGTTGTAGTCCTGCTTGTCGGAGTCGCCCTCGAGGACCGTCACGGTGATGTTGTCCCCGTTGAGGTCCTGTCCGGGCAGCACGAACGTGCATGATTCCGGCCCGCCAGTTTGCGCGGCGGACAGCGTCGGCTTGGCCAGCGCCTGCGCGTCGGCGACCTTGATCGCGGCGCAGTACGGGGCGTCGACGCCGCCGCCGTTTCCGCCAACGTCGCCTGGACTGGTGCTCGCGGCGGCCGGTGCCGCGCTCGCACCTGCCGGCGCGACGCTCGCGGCGCCGGGTGTCCCTGCGCCTGAACCGCCGCCGGCGGGTGTGCCCGCGGCACCTCCGGAGCAGGCTGCAAGGCCAAGCGAGAGCAGCAGCGGCGCGATGAGTCCCAGGCCCCGTGACTGGACGGCGATCGACATGATGGTCCTCCGATGCGGAGATCCCCGATGCGGAGATCGAGGGCAGTGAACGGCGATGCTGTAATCGGTCAACACTGGAACGGGCTGTCGGGTCACGGGACGGTCCACACGAGATCGTCCGGCCCGCCGATGTCGAGGCCCTCGACGCCGAAGTCGATGCTCACGACGGTCACCCCGGTCGGCACGAGGAAGCCCGTGGGGACCGTCTCCGGGTGGACGGGCGTGTACCCGGTCGACGGTGTGCACCCCGGGAACCCGCTCGGGTGGTACGAGCTGTTGGCGCGATGCCGTGGGCCATCCGAGCCCATTCCGTCCACCCTCGCGGAGTCGAAGTTGCTGGCGTCGCCCTCGTGGTCGGTCGTCGGACCAGACGCCGCCGGCGGCGGCACCAGGCCGCCCGGCACGGCCGGCGAGCCGGTGTCGCCGCCGGGAGACGATGCCTCGAGGCCGGGCGGGCTGGTCGCCCCATCCGGGCTGGTCGCGCCCCGGCACACCCGGCAATGGCGAATGCGATGAGCAGCGCAGCCAGGCCGCCGCCGGCGGCACGGGACGGGAACGCCATCTGGGTCGGTCTCCTTCGGCCAGGCCCCGACCGTCGGGGACGCCTCGACCGTAGCGAGGCCGCAGACGGTCGGTATCCGGTGAATCCCGGAGGGCTCAGGCCTCCCGGTGAGGCGCCATGGCGCGTCCGAGCTCGGCGCGCGAGCTCACGCCGAGCTTGCCGTAGATGCTGGCCAGGTGCGTCTCGACGGTACGCGGACTGATACCCAGCTCCGCTGCCACGTCGCGGGTGGAGAGGCCATCGCCGGCCAGACGCGCCACCCGCGCCTCCGTGGGCGTGAGGGCGAGCGCCGTGGACCGCGCCAGGCCCAGGCGCGCCTGTTCGGCGGCCGCGCGGTCGGCCCACACGCCGGCCCCGAGGTCGCGAAAGGCCACCTCGGATCGGTGCAGGACGTTGGCCGCGTCACGCCGTGACCGGGTCCGACGGAGGGCCTCCCCGCACACGAGGCGTGCTCGAGCCACATCGAACCGGCTCCATCCGGCCGGCTCGGTGGAGGTCACCATTGCGGTCGCAGCCACGGCGGACTCGGCATCGTCCCGGGCCAGCGCGATGCGCGCCCGGCCCCGGGCGATGGCCGCCGCCGCCCATGGCTTGGCGACCCGGCGGTGGCGCGTCTCGAGACCCGCGAGTTCTGCCGCCGCATCGTCGAGACGCCCCAGCTGCGCCAGGGCCTCGACCCGCTCCGGCGCGGGGTCGAGTCGCAGTGGTTCCCGGTAGCCGACAGCGGCCAGGTGGCGCCACGCCCGGTCCGTGACGTCCACCACGCGGCCCGCATCGCCCTCGCTCGCTGCGGCGAGCGCGAGGACCATGAGCCAGGCTGCGGCCAGCCCATCCAGTCCGGCTCGCTCCGTGCGCTCGATGCCGGCCACGGCTGCCCTCTTGGCTGCCTCCAGACGGCCTTCGTGGGCATCGACGAGGGCCAGCGCGCGAAGGGCCATCTCGGACGCCGCCCCGCCAGTTTCGATATCTGCATCCGCGGCTGCCATGGCGAGCCGCCGCGCCGTCGGCCAGTTGTCTGCCCACAGCTCGACCTCGGCCAAGCGGATGAGCAGGTTGGCCGCGTTGGCGTATTCGCCATGGAGCAGATCGAAGTCCAGCAGCTGTTGAAAGCGATCGCGGGCCAGGTCCAGCCGACCGATGGCGGCCCACCATATGCCCGGGCTCGTGAGACGGTCGGTCAGCGGACCCTCGGGCTCGACCTCCAGGCCACGTGCCAGGAGGGCCATGGGCGGTCGCCGACCAAGCGCCACCGACCAGTGGAACGCCTGTAGCAGGGCGGCTGCGAAGTGACCGCGGTCGGAAGTGCCCTCAAGTAGCTGAACGGCGGCAAGGGCGTGACGGCGCGCCGCCGCGATGTCGTAATCGCAGAAGATCGCAAGGTAGTACTCCAGCAGACCGTGGAGCGCGGGATCGCCGCTGGAGTCGGGCAGGGCGGGGAGCAACGCGGCAACGGCCTGCCGGCCGCCGACCACGTACCACGTTCCGAGCCCGATCAACAGCAGCGCCCTGGCGCGCATCACACCTTGGACGGCGGGCATAAGCGCCGCTGCGCGACTGCGGGCGGCGGCGAGGTCGCCGGCAACGAACCAGGCCTCGGCCGCGTCCAGTGAGCGTTGGGGCAGGTCGGAGCTCCGCGGCGGCGTACGCTCGACTGCCATGTCGCCCAACGCTCCGGCAACGCCGGGCGCCCCCCGCCGGCGGGCCCGTGCCGCGGCCTGGGCCAGGGTTCGGGCAATGCGCGCATCGGGCCCGTCCGACGCCAGGGCCAGGTGGCGCGCCCGCGCCTCGGGATCCTCGGCCGCCGCGTCGGCGAGCCACGCGTGCGCCCGGCGACGCTCCGCCACTGATGCCTCGGCGACAAGCGTCGAGGCGTACAGCGGGTGGTCGAAGGTGACCGACCGTCCGTCGATGCGTACGAGGCCGGCGGCCAGCGCAGGACGCAGGGCAGGTTCGGGATCGTTGCCCGCCGACGCCTCGAGCAACCCCAATGTCGGCTTGGCGCTGAGCGCAGCCGTCAACAGCAGCCTGCGCGTCGGAGCCGGCAAGCGCACGAGGCGGGCGCCGACCAGCTCACGCAGGGACGATGGCACGGGCAGGTCCCGACCGGGACGCAACTGGGTCCCGTCGACCGCGACCGCGCGGGCGAGCTCCAGCGCGTAGAAGGGGTTACCTCCCGACAGCTCTCGGATGCGGGACAGTGTCGATCGGCTGAAGCTGGCGCCGGTCGCCGCGCGCAGAAGTTCGTGGAGGGCACCCATCGATAGGGGTTCCAGCCACAGACGTTCGACGCGAATGGGCCGGGCGGCCTCGGTGAGCCCGAACGGAAAGGCGCCCCCGGGCTCATCGGCCCGCTCCGCGATCAGCACTCGGATCGGCAGATCGGCCAGACGACGGAACGTGAACGCGAGCGCTTCGCGACTGGCCTGGTCCGTCCAGGACGCATCGTCGACCGCGATGAGCAGGGGCCCCTGCCCGGCCAGGGCCCGGCAGGCGGCCAGCACGGCCATGGCGACCCGTTGGGGGTCCGGAGCCGGTGCTGCGCCCTCGTCGTCGACACCAGCCGGGTCGCCCAAGCCGAACGCCCGCAGGAGCGCATCGCGGTGGGCTGCCGGGATCCTCGCCTTGACCGACTCCAGCCGGGGACCCAGCAGATCGTTCAGCGTGGCGTAGGCGAAGATCGCCTCGGCCTCGACGGGCCGCGCGTACATCACGGTTGCCCCGGCTGCTTCCGCGACCGCAACGCCTGCCCGCAGCAGGCTCGTCTTTCCGATGCCGGCCGGACCCTCGAGCAGGACGGCCAGGGGCTCGGCGTATGGCGGAAGCAGCGCCGTACGCAGCCGGATCAGGTGGCCCTCACGGCCGACGAGCGGCGGTTGATCGACCGGATCGACGGGCATGCTCCTCGAGCGGAACCATTGACCGACCGGGTCCGTAGAACGCCGGATACGCGGGTGCCTCGGCGGCGCCAGATTGTACCCGTGGACACGTACCTGAGGGTGATCGAGGCGTACCTGCCCGACGCCAGCCAGCGAGGCGACGGCTGGTACCGGAAGCTGCTCAACCGGACCAGCAAGTCGCTCGCGCCCTACGGCCTCGTGGTCGGCCTCCTCGTCCTCCCGGACGACGAGACTGCCCTGTGGCTGATCAGCTTGGCCCATCCCGCGACCGCGAGGACCCGGCCCGCGCCCGAGCTTGATCTGTCCAGCCTGATCGCTGCCGCGACGGCGTTCGCCGGGGGACATGTCATGGAGCGCCAGATGGATGCCCGGCTCGTTCGGGGCGAGGTTGCGGAACCCGGCCGCTGGACGGGCTTCGGCTCGCCGATCGCGCCTCGCAGGCGGTAGTGCGGCCCTCGAAATCGAATGGCTCGTCCTCGGCCCACAGGCGGCGGATGATCGTGACCGCCTCCGCCAGCGCCCCGACCGCTGCGCCCGGCGGTACGACGTCGATCCCGTACCCAACTTGAGCGGCGACGTCAGCCTGGCGCCCTCCTCGGCGGGTCGCATCGAGGGCACGGCGAAGGCGGAGAATGCGAGCGAGGATCTTGGGACCATAGCCGAACCCGTCCACGGACATGGCGGCCGTGCCCGAGGGCTTTGCGGCTCGTGGTCTGCGCGACAGCTGGTCGGCGGGGACCGCCTTACGATGGTCGTTCGCATGCTCCACCAGGTCTGAGGGACGCGCGCTCGAGGTAATTCCGCAACGCGGCGGGCGCCGTCATCGCGTCCCCTCCAACCCGATCCGCCCGGAGACGCTCACCTCGCGCACGAGCGTCCCGATCGCGGCGACACCTTCTTCGATCGCGCGGTCGCCGGCCGTCCCGTAGCCGAAGATCAGACCCGTGCGTCGGTCGCGAGCCGTGCGACCGCCGGCAGTCCCACCACGGCAATCGCCCCCATGGTCCTCGCCGCCGGTGCCACCACCCGCATGGGCGAAGTCGCCGGTGGGACATCGCCTGGTGCCGTGCAGATTCGCGCCGAGGCTGCCACGCAAGCCCTACTGTATGCCGTGCCATGACACCTACTGATCGGCGGACAGCCCTTGTCCAAACGCTCAAGGAAATGGTCGAGACCCTTGACGCCCCGCACGCCGATGTGGCCGAGCGCATTCGGGGCATCGTCGACGAGCTCGAGTCGGCCCCGCCAAGCGCTCTCCCCGACCGTCTGCTCCTTCGGGTCCGACGGCTGCGACAGGGCACCATGGGTAGCCTCTCTGACGTCGTCTTCGCTCAGCTGCATGATGGAAGGTGGGTCCCTGACCAGGCACGGTGCCAACGCTGGGCGCACTTGAGTCAGCGACTTGGCGAAGAGGTCGCGCTTCTGCCATCGGCTAAACCACCGGACATGTTCCTGGTGACCGATCGCGTGCGTGAGTGCTGGCTCCTCGGGCCAGAATCCCTTACGCGCCCCACTTGGCTCGTGGATGTCTTCCCGCCTGTCTGGCTGGATCCGGAGGCAACGACCGACGAGGTTGGCCTCCGACCGACCGGCCCAGGTCCGTTCCCCGGGGACGGCATGGAGGTAACCATCCTTTGGGGAGGAGCGACTGAGGGTGGCGAGCGCGTGGTCGGGACCGGGCGCGTGTTCACTTTCCGATCCGTGGCGGAGGCTGCCGCGGGCAGTGCGTAGCCGATCCGCCCGAAGGAGGGCTCGGTCTGCCAGCGCAACGGTGCCCTTCCCTATGCGGGCGAGCGCCAGCGAATCGACAACCTCGCTGCGCTCCTGGAGGAGGCCAACAACCGATGCCCTGACTGTGGCATTCGCAGCGATGTGCCCGAGGACTGTCGGCACGATCCCGTCGTAGGTCGCCGCCGGATAGCTGTGGCCATTGACCCGAACCATCAGGAAGGTCGGTGGGGGGCCTGCGGATTGGGCGTCGAGGAGGACGGCCCTCGCGGCGCGCGCGTCAACGTGGGCCCCCAGGGACCGAGCGAAGCGGCCGGCGTAGCCCACCAAGAGCACGTCGAAGGCGTCGCCAGCGCGGGTCAGCAAACATCGCAAGCGGCCGGACGTCGTCGGCATCGGTCTGCGGGCGGAGCCGAACAGGTTGCCCGCCATGCGCCTTCAGTCGAAGTACCTGGGCGGCCAGCCCTCTGCGAGCCCGGTGTAGGATCGATGGCAGCCAGCTCCCTGGCCTCAAGCCAGCTACCGATTCGACCTCATGCTCGAACCCGATCCCAGCAACACGACCCCATCCGCCACGGAGAAACGTGACCGCCGATCGGACGACGTCCGGGCCCCGATGGGCTTCCTCGAGGTCGACCGCCAGGGTAACGAGACGGTCGATGGGGACCCCGCTCCAGATCCGGCCAGCCGCGGTGGGGGTGACCTGGCCTGCTGGGCGAGCTTGGTCTGCCTGGGATGCGGAGGCGTGACGACCGATCCCGCTCACGACGTCCTGCATCGGAGATGGCTGGCCGCTCTGGAGGAGCGGCCAATCGGCGGATAGCGGGCCGGCCTGTTTCAGGAAGCGGGCACGATCAGGTCGCGCATCGCCTTGGCCACCGAGCGGGTGTCCTGTGGAGTGGTGGGCATTGTGGTGGGCCACGTACTCGCGCAGCACCGAGTCGAGCCGGGGGCGATGAACGATCCCCTGCGTCCAGCGATGACGACCGACGCGAACGACCCGGCAGGGACGACGATGAGGCCCGCCAGCTCGACCACCAGGTACAGCGACTCGGTCGGGATCCGGATGAGGCCGATGACCGAGACGTCCAGCCCCAGAGGGTGCTGGAGGAGCTCCTCACCATCCTGCTCTACGCGGGTTTTGAGCGGCGGCAGGCGCTCATCCTGATCCGCGTCGTCTCGAACCTCCTCGCCCGCTTACCTGCTGCTGTTCCAGCAGGGCACGGCCTCGGACGCGATGCCGCCCGATGCCCACCAGATCGACCTCTTGCGACGGCGCTTCGCGCTCGTCCAGCTCAGCCTCCCTCGTGAAGCGTTCCCGAACCTGGTCGAGAGCGCCGAGGACACCGCCGAGGTCTGGCTCGCCGATCCGAACCAGTGGTGGGAAGACACGCTGGACCTCATCACGTTCGGTCTGGAGCGAATCCTCGGGCGCGTGCAGAACCCACTCGACAATCCGTAGCTCGTCGGGTCCGACGAACCCTGAGATCCTGTATCCCGGCCTGGGAGAGGAGCGCGCGCCGCAGGGGTGCCTGTGCCGACACGGCCCCAGGATGGGCTCGAAGGATCAGGAGCCGGGCAGCCTGCCGAGGTGAGTGTCGTGGCGACGCGGCTCTGCCGGGCGTGCTCGCTACAGTGGCTGCCCGCGCGGCTTGGTGACGGCGCCATGATCGAGCGGATCAGATGATGGCGTGGTCCGCGGCCCAGCGCGAGAGCTCGTAGCGGTTGGAGAGCTGGAGCTTCCGAAGGACCGCGGAGACGTGCGTCTCGACCGTCTTGACCGAGATCCCGAGCTCGCCGCCGACCTCCTTGTACGTGTAGCCGCGGGCGATGAACCGGAGGACCTCTCGCTCCCGCGGCGAGAGCTGATCGAGCTCGGGGTCGATCGGTGCCGAAGGCTCGGTCAGGAAGGCATCGAGAACGAAGCCGGCCAGGCGCGGTGAGAACACGGCGTCTCCGTCGTGGACGCGACGGACGGCGGCGTACAGGTCCTCGGGCGCGATCGACTTCGTGACATACCCCCGAGCGCCGGCCCGGATCACGCCGATGACATCCTCCGCGGCATCGGAGACGGACAGCGCCAGGAACCGCACGTCGGGAAGGTCCGTGCGGATCGCCTCGATCACCGCGAGCCCACCACCCGCCGGCATGTGGACGTCCAGGAGGACGACGTCCGGCTGCAGCGACCGGATCGCAGCGATCGCCTCCCCGACCGTTCCGGCATCGCCGACGATCTCGACGTCGTCGTGCAGCTCCGAGCGCACGCCGGATCGGAAGAGCTCGTGGTCGTCGACGATGACGACCCGGACGGCCTGGTTGCTCGGGCCGTTCATACCGGGGCGCGCCCGCGCGCGGCATCTCGCCGCGGGAGGTTCAGATGGACCTCCGTGCCGCCCCCCGGGCGGCTCCGGATGACGACGCTGCCGTCATGCTGCCGCATTCGCTGAACAATGGAGTCCGCGATCCCACGCCGATCCTTGGGCACCGCGTCGGGGTCGAAGCCAACGCCGCCGTCGCGGACGAAGCCGTTGACCTGGTCGCCTTCGACCTCGACGTAGACGGACACTTCCTCGACGGCGGCGTGCTTGGCGGCATTGAGCACGGCTTCGTTGCAGGCGGCAACGAGGGCGCGGAGATCGTCGTCCATCTCGGCATCACCGACCACGACGGCCTCGATCCTCACCTGGTGCGCTCGCTCCAGTCGCCCGGCCATGGCGTCGATCGCATCGTGCAGACGCATCCCGTGGACGTTCGGCGCTCGGCCATAGAGCCAGGCGCGCAGCTCGCGCTCCTGGGTCCGAGCCAGGGTGACCATCTCGCGTGGATCCTTCGCTCGTTGGATGAGTGCCAGCGTCTGGAGCACCGAGTCGTGGAGGTGTGCGGCCATCTCGGCTCGGGCCTGGGTCCTGATCCTGGCCGACCGCTCTTCGATCAAGTCGTTGGCGAGGCGCCACAGCCACGGGCCGGCGAGCAGGGCCAGCCCCCCGGTCGTCACGATCACCGCGAGAACGACGTTCGCCGCCGCCGCCAGCGTGGTGGTGGCGGCCAGGAAGACCACCATGCCGCCCAGGATCAGAAGCGCGCCGGCAATGAGTCGCGGCCGGGATTCGCGCGTGCGCAGCAGCGCCTCGAGGGGTGTCCCGATGCTCGCGAGATCAAGGCGTCCGCGGCCCTCCTCACCGACACCACGCGCCCAGATGATGGCGAACCCGATCGCCGCGAGGGTCACCGGCCACGCCAGTCCGTCGCCAACCCGCACCCCCGTGAACCAGAGGATGACCATGATGCCCGCCACGACGAGGCCACCGCCGAGAAGCTCGCGCGCCTCGGGGCGCGGGATGTCGCGCTGAGCGGCCGGAGGTGCCGCATCGGCGGGCTCGGGCGGCACGAGCACCCACAGCAACAGGTACACGACGACGCCGAAGCCGGCCGCGAGTCCCAGCACGATGAATGCAAGCCGAACGACGAACGGATCGAGCCCCAGGTGATCGCCGACGCCCCCGGCCACCCCGGCCAGCATCCGGTTGCGACGACTGCGTCGAAGGATCGAGCGGGGTGCGCGCGCCTCGACGCTGTGCTGAGGGACGTTGAGTTCGGCCATTTCGGTGATCCTCGCACAGGCGTCCCGGCCAACAGCATCGGTGGGGACCCTGAGGCGTTGGCTTCCGCTGGTCAGGGTACTGCTCGGGGACTGTCCCGATGGCGCCGGCGCCTGGTTGCCCGGACCATGAGGCCATGACGACCGAAGAGCCTGCCGCTGTCTCCCCGGAGCCGTCGCTCGACCCGGCGGCCGGCGGCCTGCCCGCACCCACTCCCTCCCTCAAACGCCGAACCTCCGACCGTGTCGTGGGTGGGGTGGCCGGTGGCCTCGGTGACTACCTCAACGTCGATCCGATCCTGCTCCGGGTGGCTTTCGCTGGGTTGATGGTCTTCGGCGGCGCCGGCCTGGTGCTGTACGTCCTTGGCTGGATCCTCATCCCGGCAACGGGAGAGCCTGAGTCGATCGCCCAGTCGGCGCTCCACCTGGTGTCCCTGCGAACGGGGCGGCTCGGCGCGATGGTCCTGGTCGTGGTCGCGGTGGTCGTCCTGAGTCCATGGATCAGCAACCCCTTCACGAACACGTACTTCGTCCCGCCCGAGGTGTTCTGGGCGATTGCCATTGCCCTCATCGGCGTCGTCCTGCTGCTCCCACGCGATCAGGCCGGCATGGTCGGACAGATCGGCGTTGCTCCCACCGCAGGCGTCGAGCGATCGGCGGGCGGCGTGGCCGCTCCTGCATGGGCGCAGATCGCGGTGCCGACGGTGCCGGTGCGCGAGCGGTCCCCGCTCGGCTGGTACGTCCTCGCGGGCGCGCTGCTCCTGATCGCCACGCTGGCCGTGGTCGACACGGTGGCGCCGGTGAGGGTGCTGCCCGGCCAGTACTTCGGTGCCGGTCTTCTCGCGCTCGGACTCGGGCTCGTCGTCGGGTCATGGTGGGGTCGGGCGCGCCGGCTCGTCCTCATCGGCATGGTGGTGCTGCCCCTGGCCGTGACCTCGGCATTCCTGACCGTTCCCCTTGAGGGCGGCGTGGCAGACAACGAATTCCGACCACAGAACCTTGCCGAGGTCGAGTCCGCGTACCACCTCGTTGCGGGACGGCTTCGCATCGACCTTACCGACCTGGCGGCCGGCCCCCAGCCGGTGGCGCTTACGGCGAGCGTCGGGATCGGGGATCTCTTCGTGTTCGTGCCGAAGGACGCCACGGTGCAGGTAGCGGGCACGGTCCAGGGTGGGCGACTGGTGCTGTTCGGCCGCGATCACGTTGGCACAGGACTGGCCGATCACGTCGCGGGATCGGGCAACGGCACTGGCGTCGTGCTGGTGCTGAACCTCGATGTCGGGATTGGCGAGGTCTGGGTCGAGCGGTCAAGCGTGGGAGCCAGCTGAGATGCGACGTCATGACTTCGACGCGCTGTCGTTCCTGTTCGGGTTGCTGTTCGCCGGTGCCGGGCTCGTGCTCCTTGGCGGCAGTGCGATCCAGGAAGGCCTCGCACTACCGTGGACCGGGCCACTCGTTGCGATCGGCCTCGCCATCCTCGTCCTGATTGCGGCGCGGCCTCGCTCGGACCCAACGGAACCCGACGACCCGGCGGCCGATCGGACGTAACGATCGCGCTCGAACCGCACGGCGTCGGGAAGCGGCATCGGCGCGGACGTCCGCGGGCGCTCAGGGAGATGCGCGCCGCCGTGCTCGCGTTCGGGTTCGACCACCTCGGCGCGGTCCGCGCCGGAAGTGCACCCATCGCGTCAAGCAACCAGGGAACCCGCTGGTAGAGACGGAGGGTCACGGGGCCGACGCCCGACACGATCCCGCAGGCCGTCAATCGGTCGGGGACTGCGTAGGCACAGGCCAAGGCATGGGGGCCTCCGGCGGACATGCCGACGATGGCAAAGCGGCCGATGCCCAGCTGATCCGCAACCTGCCCGACATCGCCTGGCCAGTCGAGGAGACGCCCACCGGGCTGGAACGTCGACCGGCCGATGCCGGGCCGGTCGAGACCGATGAGGCGAACGCCGGCACGCGTCGCTGGCTCATCCAGAAGTCCAGCCTCCAGTCGGGACGAGCCGAAGTGGAGGAGGGCAGGCCCCGTCGAGTGGCCGAATTCCGCATACGCCAGCGAGCACCCGTCCGGGAGCCGCACCCCGCCGTCAGCCATCGGCTCGGGCGGCGCCGAGTGGCGCGGCGGAGGTGGACGGACCCATCGCCGACGTCACGGGCGCCGGAGCACCAGCAGGAACTCGGCCGAGCCGTGGTCGGCGACGGAGGCAAGCGGACCGTAGCCTGTCGGCCCATTGATGCCCCAGTCGGCAAGGACGATCGGAATGGACCCGACGAGCAGGACAGCCGTCCCGTCGAGGCGACCCGAGACGCTGGCCGTCACCTCGCGTGTGGTGCCGTGCAGGGTGAGCTGGCCGACGACCGCTGCGGCGATCGGGGCTCCGGAGGCGAGGCTGGCTGGCATGGCCACGGGGTTCTCGAGCCAGAAGGTGGCGGTTGGGTACGCACTGGTGTCGAGGCTTATCGCGAACTGCGGCTGCGGCTTGCCGCCGGACGTGATGGCCGTCAGATCGAGCTCGAACGTCGCGCTCGTCACCCGATCGCCCGAGACGACGATGCTGCCAGTGACGCCATTCGTGCGGCCAACGACATCGGCCGTCATGAACAGGACGGTCTGCTCGATGCGGAAGCCGGCAACGGAACCCGAGTCGACCTCCCAGGTCCCGTCGAGCGTGCCCACGGCTGGACTGTTGGCCGGCGACGGCAGTGCGAGCGGTGGTTCGCTGAGTGCTCCGAGATAGGCGCGCGCCGCGACGACCACGAGCGCCACCAGGACGACGAGGACGGCGGCGACCCAGCGGCGCCAGCGGCGTCCACGACGCGGACGTCGGGTTTCGTCGGGTTGCGCGAGCGGCACGGGCCTGACTTCGGGAGTCACGGGCGATCTCCTGCGGTGGGACTCGGTTCCGGGCAAGTGACCCATCAGTAACGTGCGCGTAGGTTACCATCTGGTAACGATGGCAGGCACAGGTCCGGCAAGGCTCCCGGCGGCGCGGCGCAGGACGCTCATCGAGACCGCCGCCGCCCGCCTGTTCGCGGAGCGTGGCTACGCCGGAACGCGGCTCGACGACGTCGCTGCTGCGTCCGGCGTGACCAAGCCAATGCTGTACCGCCACTTCGCCTCGAAGAAGGCGCTCTACCTCGCCCTGCTCGACACACACCGCACAGAGCAGCTGCGGGTGGCCGGAACCGCGCTGAGCGGCGAGCCGCTGCGGTCGCGCCTCCGGGATCTCCTCGACGCCTGGTTCGCCCAGGTCCAGGCCCACCCCGACACATGGCGAATGATCTTTCGCGACACGACCGGCGATGCGGAGATTCGTCGTGCAAGGCTCGAGGTCCAGGCCAACGCCCATACGCTTATCGCGGCCGCCCTCGGCGCGCAGCCCGATCTCGTGGCCCGAGACGACGAGCGTGACGCGGCGGCGGAGCTCCTGAGGAGCGCCATGGCCGGTCTCGCGCTGTGGCTGCTCGATGGGCCGAGACGTCCGCGCGTGATCCCGGTCGACCTCATGGTGCGCGCGACGCTGGGCGTGCTCGAGCCGACAGCCGACGGTTCGGGCCGAGCGTGGCGGCACGCGTCCAGCCATGAGGACGTCCCGATGGGCTCTGCGGACGAGTGACCTCTCTACTGCGATCTCGCCGACCTGGCCGTGATCGTCCACACACTGGCGGACGCGGATCAACGCGTTTGCTAGCACGCTCCGCATGAGCGCGCGATCGGTGTCTCACACTGGTCTGTAGAGGTGGAGTGTGTGCGCTTATGTCGCAGTTATGCGGGAGATAGCCTCGGAGCAGGTGGTCGCGTCGCTGCCGGCGGAGGAACGCGCAATTCCGACCCAGACACGCGTCAGCGTCGACCTCGTGCTCACGCCCTTTGGGCCTCCGAAGGGAAGAGCTCATCCCGCGGCGTGGCGCTGATCATCCGGAAGCGCGCGAGCCGCTGAGTCAAGCAGGTGCTATCCCTCTCGCCCCGACCAAACTCACCGATCTGGTCGCCCAGCTCGAGGACCGCCGGCAGCGCGGCGTCGAGGCCGAGCGCGATCGCGTCGGATGTGAGCTCGTACTCCATCCGCTCGAACCCCAGCACGTCCGTCCTCGCGAAGACCGCCGTGGCGATCGCCTGGCGCGCCTCTGGCCCTGAGTCGGCCCACAGGCTCGGCAGCGAGCGCAGGTAGGCGACGACCTCCGGGGCGGTCAGGCGGTGGCCCTCGAGGGGCTGGCGCGCCAGCGCCTCGGCTGCGTCGAGCCGGCCCATGGCGGTCTGCCAGGCGACGACGTCGCGGGTCTGGGCGAGCTTCCGGGTCGCCGCCTCGCGCTCCCGCTCGATCCGCGCCAGTGCGGACTCGTCGGCCTCGGGCCGGTGGGCGGCGTGGAGCCGGACGACCGCGGCGAGGGTCGCGTCGTCGAGTGCGCCGACCCTGCCGAGCAGCGCCCCGACCGCGTCCTCGTACCACGCCTGCGGGTAGGAGTGCCCCTTGACCCGGGTGTCGTGCGCCTCGGTCCGCCGCCGCCGGACGACCGGGACGGCCGCCCGGAACGCGTCGCACGTGGGCGACGGGTGGCGGTACCGGCCGACGTCCCCGTAGAGGTAGCGCCCGCAGCCGAGGCACCGGAGGCGCAGGGCGTACCGGCGCTTCACGATCCGCCCCGGCGTCCGCGTCCGCCGCCGTTCCCTGGCCGTCTGGACCCGTGACCAGAGGGCGGGCTCGACCACGGGCGCCACCCCCGCCGGCTCGCCGGTCCGGAGCCGGCCCGCGTAGACGGGGTTCGTCAGGATCTCGGCGACGTGGGCCTCCTTGAGGCCCGTCGCCAGCGCGACCTCCCGGTCGGTCGCGCCGGTGGCGCCGAGCTCGTAGGCGCGCCGGACGACGGCCGCCCTCGCCTCGTCGACCCGGAGCACGGACGGGTGGCCCTCCCGGACGAGCCCGTAGGGCGCCCGGTTGCCGCCCGGCACGCCGAGGCGGCGGCGCTTGGTGCTGTACCCCTCGCGCACCCGCTTGGAGAGCTTGCGGCTGTACGCCTCGGCCTCGTGGGCCTCGCGGACGAACTGGTCCCAGTGGCCGGGATCGCTCGTGAGGAGCCGCTCGTCGGCGAACAGGACGGCGACGCCCGCGGCCGCGAGGTGGTCCTCGATCGCGATGAGCGTCTGCTTGAGGTTGCGCAGGAAGCGCGACACGTAGCCCACCACGAGCAGGTCGAACGCGCCGGCCCGGGCGGCGGCGAGCATCGCGTCCCAGGCGGGCGTCCGCCAGGCCGTGGTCCAGCCCGACGCCGCGGCCGACCACTCGAGCCCCGTGTCGACCAGGCCGCACCGCTCGATCGCCCGGTCCTGCTGCTCCCGCTGCGCGTCCGGGCCGAAGTTGTCGTACTGGCCCGCCGTGCTCTCGCGGAACCAGCGGGCCGCCCGGAGGCCGGCGACGCCGTCGAGGGAGGTCGGCAGGCAGCGGTTCACGCGGGGCGGTCGCAGTCCATCGGAGGTCGCACCTTACCTCTGCCGCGGCGTTGTTCAAGGTCCAGGAGCGCGGCGACGAGGGCGAGGACGACGACGTTGGCGGGGCGGGCGGGCACAGCCGCCGGCTCCGAGGTCCGGGGCGCGGACCGCGCCGCCAGGACCACGGGGCCGCCGAGCGTCCAGGACTCACCCCTGAGGCGGCCAACCATGGGTTTCGTGCGCGAGGCCGCCCCCCATGGCTGTTCACTTCTGAGTGCGGACGAGGTCGGCGCGGTCGACAGCGAGATCGAGAACGTAGACTCGCCACCACGGCAGCTGGCCCTCGAACCGCTCAAGGCCGCGTGCCAGGTCGGCCGCGTCCACGATGTCGGTTCGGATGACGGCGAGGATCGCTCGCTCGGCGAAGCCCTCGTGCTGCGTCCCCTTGGTGCGGACCACCCGCTCGATCCACCGATCGACCTCCGGCTCGAGGTGGCGAGCATCGCCGGCGGGATAGTGGACGAAGTACCGATGGAACTCGTCGGTCGGGGTGTATCTGGCTGTGACGCTCCCGACCCATGGCTCGGCAACGTCAACCGTGACCTCCGTGCCAGGGTCAACCGCCTCCACGGCCCGCACACACGCGTCGGCCAGCGTGGTGCCGGCCGCTTCCACGGCCCTGCGCCCGAGTCGCTTCGTAGGCTCGACCTCGTAGGCGAGCTCAATCATGAGCGACCCGGAGGCGTCTCCCAGGCGTTCGTCCAGGCGGCTTCGCAGGTGCCGTTCGAGCTCGTTGATTCGGTGTCCGGCGTCGATTGTCAGCTGATCATGGCCATACCGGACGACCTCAAGCGCCATTGGCGCACCGTCGAAGTCGAATACATAGTCGACGAGGCGTCCGCGGGGAGGTGGCGTCTGGTCCTCAGGCCGCCAGATGCTGGTGACTCGATGGTGATCCCAGTAGAGCTCGCGGAAGACCGCGAACGCCGCCCGTTCCTCGAGCACGCGCTTGGCCATTCCGCGCAGGTGCAGCGTCACCGGTGACATCGCATCAGCGCGAACTCCCCTTAGCCCGGGTAGGTGAGGCCGAACACCGTCTCCGTCAGCCAGCGGCGGAACGACTCGTTATCGGCGAACTGGCGGAACAGCTCGGTGTCGTCCTTGAGGATGCCGGTCATCACACGGCCGAGCGCCTTGTCGTGCTCGATGCGGGCGTTCTGCTTGTCGGAGTTGGCCATCGCGTTCTGGTAGGCGCCGTCGGCCGCCACCCGTGCCGGGATCTCCTCGGTGATCAGCTGGTGGACGCGGTCGGCGTCGGTCCACGCGATGTTCCCGAACTGGTCGTTGAAGGCAGCGAGGATGTTCGACAACCGGTCGAGCTCTGGGACCGTGACCCCTCCCCCGCCAGCGGTCGACACTGGGTCGATCTCGGCATCCTCGTCGGCGAGCATGAACTTGACCGCTGCCTGCTTCTCGACCCGATAGCTGTCCATGTCGATCGCCTCGAGGATCCCCTTTGCGAGGTCCTCGTCGATGGGTGCCGGCAGCTTCGGGATCAGGAAGTTGAGGAAGATCGACAGCCGCTCCCAGTCGGCGTTCGAGTACGGGAGGATCGAGGCGAGGAAGTCGTACGAGCGGGTGAACGCCTTCGCCTTGCCCTTGAAGTCGACCTGGGCATCCTCGTCGAGTTCGTCCTTGTAGCGGGCCACGCAGGCGTCCAGGATCGGATCGAGCTTGTCCCGATCCGCCCCACCAAGGTAGAGGGCGACGAGGCTGTCGACGTCTGCCGCGTCGTAGACCACCCGGGCGTCGAGGTCCGCTTTGAGGTCGTGGAGCTTGTTCGGGTCGGTCTCGTCGGAGAGGATCGTCGTGCGGTAGTAGTCCGAGAAGGCTGCCTCGATAGTGTCGGTGTCGTTCATGAAGTCGAGCACGAACACGTCGTGCTTCTTCGGGTGCGCCCGGTTGAGGCGCGAGAGCGTCTGGACAGCCTTGATACCCGAGAGGACCTTGTCGACGTACATCGTGTGGAGCAGGGGTTCGTCGTAGCCGGTCTGGAACTTGTCGGCGCAGACCAGGAAGCGGTACGGGTGCTCAACGATGCGGTCGGCGATGGCGCTGCTCGGGAAACCGTTGAGCGACGCTTCGGTGACCGGCACGCCGCCGTACTCGTGCTCGCCCGAGAAGGCGACGATCGCCTGGTAGGGGCTCTTGCGCTCGAGCAGGTACGCCCGGATCGCGTGGAAGTACTGGATGGCGCGCTCGACGCCGCTCGTGACCACCATGGCCCGAGCCTCGCCGCCGACCTTGTTGAGAGCGAGCACCTGGTCGTGGAAGTGGTCGACCATGATCTCGGCCTTGAGGCGGATCGCGTGGTCGTTGCTCTCCACGTACCGGCGCAGCTTCTTCTGAGCCCGCCGAGTGTCGAACTCCGGGTCTCCCTCGATCTTCTTGGAGAGCTTGTAGTAGCTCGCGACCGGCGTGTACGCCTTGAGGACGTCGAGGATGAAGCCCTCCTGGATGGCCTGCTTCATCGTGTATGAGTGGAACGGGCGGTGCTTGATGACCCCGCCGACGTCGAACGGCTCGCCGAAGATCTCAAGCGTCTTGTTCTTCGGGGTCGCGGTGAACGCGAAGTAGGAGGCGTTCGGCAGGAGCTTCCGCGACTCCATGAGGCGGTTGATCGCGTCCTCGACGGTCTCGTCGTCGTCCTCCGCGCCAGCGGTCGACAGCGCCATTGAGAGCGCCGCCGACGTCTTGCCGCCTTGGCTCGAGTGCGCCTCGTCGATGACGATCGCGAAGTTCCGTCCCCGCTGCTCGTCCCCGATCTCCTTGTAGACGAACGGGAACTTCTGGACGGTCGTGATGACGATCTTCTTGCCGTCCTCGATGAACTTGCGCAGATCCCCCGAGTTCTCGGCGTGGCCGATCGTGGCCCCTACTTGGGCAAAGCCCTTGATCGTGTCGCGGATCTGCTGGTCGAGGATGCGCCGGTCGGTCACCACGATGATCGAGTCGAAGACTGGTGCGCCCTTCCGGCGCAGGCCGATCATCTGGTGGGCCAGCCAGGCGATCGAGTTCGACTTGCCGCTGCCCGCCGAGTGCTGGATCAGGTACCGACGGCCAACCCCGTGCGTCTTGGCGTCGGCGAGCAGCCGGCGGACGACGTCGAGCTGGTGGTAGCGGGGGAAGATCTGGACCTTCTTCGTGATGCCGGTGCGGAGGTTCTTCTCCTCGACCACCTGGGCGTAGTTCTCGATGATGTCCGTCAGGCCCTCGCGGGTCAGGATCTGCTTCCAGAGGTAGTCGGTCTTGAGGCCGTCCGGGTTGGGCGGGTTGCCGGCCCCATCGTTCCATCCCTTGTTGAACGGGAGGAACCACGAAGCCTTGCCCTTGAGGTGTGTGCACATCTCCACTTCTGCGTCGTCGACCGCGAAGTGGACCATGCAGCGCCCGAACTCGAACAGCCGCTCGCGGGGGTCGCGGTCGCGTTGGTACTGCTCGACCGCGTCGGCGACTGTCTGCTTGGTGAGGCTGTTCTTGAGCTCGAAGGTCGCGACCGGCAGGCCGTTGATGAACAGTGCGAGGTCGAGCGCGAGCTGCGTCTCGTCGCGGCTGTAGCGCAGCTGGCGGGTGACGCTGAACCGGTTCTGCGTGTACCGCTCGGCTGCGGCGGCGTTGCCTGGCGACGGGGTGCCGTAGAACAGGGCGAGCTGGTGCGGGCCATGCTTCACGCCGTGGCGGAGCACGTCGATCACGCCGCGCTTGCTGACCTCGCCCTGGAGGCGGTCGAGGAACTTACGCCGCGTCGGGCTGTCCGCGTCGAGGTCCAGGGCATCGGCCGCCACGAGCTGCGTCGCCCGCAGGAAGCTGCCGAGCTGGACGAGGTCCACCGCCGACTCGCGCAGGTAGTCGTGGGGGTCGCCGTGGAGCCAGCCGCCGCCGTAGGGAGCATGCTTCTCATGCGCGTCGGAGGACGGCGCGGTCGTGGCATCGCCCGTCATCCACGCGACGATGAGGCTCTCAAGGCCCTTCTCGGTCGTGTCGGTGGTCATGCTTCGGACTCCACGGCCACGTCGCCGATCTCGGAGTCGTCGTCGAGTAGTACGCCCGCCTCCACAGCCTCGTCAATGTCGAGAGCCTCGCGCTCGTCAGCCTCGCCAGGCAGACGCGCCACAGCCTCGCGGACATCAAGCCTCCCGGTGACCACGTCAGCAATCAGGCGGGTGCGGTATTCGCGAAGCAGTGAGACCTCACGCTTGGCTCGGTCGATGCCCTCTTGCATCGCGCCGGTCTCACCTGCAACCGATGCCATGATCTCGTCTTGTTCCGGCCGCGGCGGAACGGCAATGGCGATGCTCATGAGCCGGTCCTGGGTCAGCTTCGGCTGCGCCGCCCCCGAGATCCAGGGCAAGTAGTTCAGCCCCTCCATCAGCGCCGCGAGGTACTCAAGGTTGCCGCGCCTCGGCTTCAGGATGTGTGCGTGGTTGTTGACCCAGAACCTACCTCGGGCAATGACAGCAAGCGGAAGGTTGCGCAGCACGAGATTGGCGCCGTCCTCGGCGATCAACAGAAGGTCGTCATCGAACAGGTAATCGTCGACCTTGTCGATCACGCCAGACGCGCCGTAGTAGTCGTACTGACGCGCCTTCATCGTTCCGCGCTCGACGCCGCTGAGTGGCACCCTCCGCCGGTCAAGGCACAGAAACTCGGCCTTAACCCGACTGAGTTCCCAATGCGCCGGTACGTCACCCAGCCACTCGACGCCAGACGGCTTGAGGTTGACGTTGGGATCGAGGCCGCGGGTCACGGCGCGGTGGATGATCGCCTGCTTCTGTTCGGCAAGGAGTGCAATCAGCCTCCGCTTGGCGGCGATGTAGCGGCGGATCCGCCGGTCCGCATGGTCCAGGTAGCGGACGATGGCAGCCTGCTCGGGCAAGGGAGGTACTGGGATCGTGACCCCCTTGATCGCGGAATGGGAGAGCCCGTATCGCGTCACGCCATTGGCTTCGACGTGGAACTGGTGGGCCACTGGCAGGCATTGAAGGGCTCGGAACAAGTAGCCGCCCGTGATCTGATCAGCGGTCGGCCTGAGCAGGGCGAGGTGATAGCCGCTGATCAGGTCGTCCGCTGACTCCTCGACGAGAGCCGGCACGCCAATGTCGTCCCACGACTCGGAGTCCTTGGTGATCAGCACATCGCCAACCGCGAGCCGGAACCTCTCAATCTCGGACTCCGTCGCGGTCGCGGGCATGAAGGTCATCCGATCTCGGATGCGGTCGTTCCTGTAGACGTCGACGTAGTTGCACAAGCGGACGGGACGCTCGTCCTCCTTCGCGATCTTGTCGACGTTGCTGACGCGCATCTCAGCGACCGTGCGCAAGCGCTGAGCCGTCCAGTGGGCCGGCACCTCCCCCAGCCAAGGTGACCCGGAGTCCTTGACCGCTGCGTAGGGCTTGAGCCCGTCGATCACCTCGGGCGGCTCCCAACGATCTCACCGAGCAACCCCTCTGTCTCCGCCTCGAGCGCGAGAATGTCGGCCCGGATCTCCTCGAGCGTGCGAAGTGGCTGCGGCCGATAGAAGTACCGGGTGAAGCTGATCTCGTAGCCGATCCTGACGCCCGCCGGGTCATACCAGGCCTTGTCGGCATATGGCATCACCTCGCGCCGCAGGAAGGCCTCGATGCCCCCCTCCTCGAGCATGGGCACCTGCTCGGTGTCACGGAGATCGCTGTCGGGCTCGTACTCGACCACACACTTCCTGCCGTCGATGCTCGCCTCGAACAGGCCGCGGAGCGGATCGGGATCGACCGTGCCCGGCCGGTGGATCTTCCTGATCACGGGCGGGGCGGCCTCGCTGCGCTCGCCAGCCTCCTTGAGCGCCTTGATCTCCTTCGGGCTGTGGGCACGGTCGGGGTCGGTCCCCCCGATCCGAAGGGGCCGGTCCACCGTGACCTTCCAGTAGCCGAAGGCGGCGTTCGGGAAGATCTTCGACTCCTCGGTCTCCTCGAAGGCGAGGAACGTGTCGCAGATCCGCCCGATGTCGTCGTCGGACAGCTCGCAATTCTTCGCTCCGAGGTTCTTGCGGAGGGGAGTGAACCACTTCGTCGCGTCTATGAGCTGTACCTTGCCGCGCCGGTGCTCGGGCTTGCGGTTGGTGAGCACCCAGATGTAGGTCGCGATGCCGGTGTTGTAGAACATGTTCAGCGGCAGGGCGACGATCGCTTCGAGCCAGTCGTTCTCGATGATCCAGCGACGGATGTTGCTCTCGCCCTGCCCGGCGTCGCCCGTGAACAGCGAGCTCCCGTTATGGACCTCCGCGATCCGGCTGCCGAGCGTCGTGCCCTCCTTCATCTTGCTGAGGAGGTTGGCGAGGAACAGCATCTGGCCGTCGCTGGAGCGCGTGAGTAGCGAGTACTGCGCGTCGCCTGCATGCTCGATCAGGAAGCGCGGGTCCTTAATCCCGTCCTTGCCGCCCATCTTCTCGAGGTCGGTCTTCCAGCTCTTGCCATAGGGCGGATTGGAGAGCATGAAGTCGAACTCTCGGGACGGGAAGGCGTCGTTGGAGAGGGTTGAGTACTCCGGGCCGCCGACGATGTTGTCCGCGGCCTCCCCCTCGCCCTTGAGGAGGAGGTCAGCCTTCGCGATGGCGTAGGTCTCGGAGTTGATCTCCTGGCCGTAGAGGTGCGTGGCGACCTGCTTGCCGCGGCCCTCAGCCAGCTCCTTGAGCGTCTCCTCCGCCACCGTGAGCATCCCGCCGGTGCCGCACGCGCCGTCGTAGAGCAGGTAGGTCCCCGACTCGATCTGGTCCGCAACCGGCAGGAAGATCAGCCTGGCCATGAGCTTCACCGCGTCGCGAGGCGTCCAATGCTCGCCCGCCTCCTCGTTGTTCTCCTCGTTGAAGCGACGGACGAGCTCCTCGAACACCGTGCCCATTCCGTGGTTGTCCAGGCCTGGGTGCTTGACGGAGCCGTCGCCGTTCAAGACCGGGTTGGGGCTCAAGTTCACGTCGGCCGAGACGAGCTTCTCGATCAGAGTGCCGAGCGCGTCCGCCTTCGACAGCCGAGGGATCTGGTTGCGGAACTCGAACTTCTCGAGGATGTCCTGGACGTTGGCCGAGAAGCCGTCGAGGTAGGCTTCGAAGTCTGCCTTGAGCTGCGCCTGGCTGGCGCGGGAACGGAGGTCGCGCAGGGTGAACCGCGAGGTGTTGTAGAACGCCTGGCCCGCAGCCTGGCGGAGCGCCTGATCCTGGTTGACGATGCCGGCCCGATCGAGCGTCGCCTTCATCTCCAGGACGGCCGACTTCGTCGGCTCGAGCACGGCGTCCAGCCTGCGCAGCACGGTCATCGGGAGGATCACGTCGCGGTACTTGCCGCGGACGTACAGGTCGCGGAGCACATCGTCCGCGATGCCCCAGATGTAGTTGGTGATCCAGTTCAGCTGCGACTGATCCATGCCCCGCCTTCTGATTGCACTCGTTCCGCGAGGATAACGTCCGTGCAACCCGCGCTCGACCCCGAAGGGGTACGGACGCGGCGATCGAGGTCATGAACGAGATGAATGCGAGGTGCGGCGCGGGGTTTGCATCAACGGTAGACGGAGTACGAGCCCTTCCGGATCTCGATCCACGTTGTGTACGTGCTCAGCGCGACCTCCCTCGTGATCACGTCGAGCAGCTCGCTTACCCGGGCGGCCTCGACCGGCACACAGTCCCGCAGCCAGACGCACGGGGCCGTTCGCTTCTGTCGGAGCTTGCGCGCGAGTTCGTTGTCGGCGGTGACGATCACGCACGCCTGTGACTGGGCGTACCGGATGACCTCAGTGTCCTTGGCGCCCGAACCGAGCACCGCGACGACGAAGGCGACGGTGTGCGCGGCGGCGAGTGCCGGGCCGACAAGAGTGTCCAGGTCCTCGTCGATGAGGAAGAGCATCGGTCCGCGCCGCTATGCAGATCGCCTCCGTCGTTCATATGCAAGAGCAGCCTCGACGTCTTCTCGCGTGAGGTGCGGGTGCGCGCCGACGATCTGCGATGCGTCCCAGCCGGCCTCCGCGTACTGCGCGATTCGACGAGTCGGTACGCGCGTGCCGGCGATGACGGGCCGATGGCCCTGGATGTCGCGGACCTGCTCAACTTCGCCGTGACGGCGCTCGGTGAGCGCGGCGATGCTGGTCTCCAGCCCGGTGCGAAGGTTCAGGAGCGGGAGTTCAAAGGTCTGTGCCTGCTGACCCTTGGCCCGCCAAGACATCGGCGTGTCGGTGCGGGGATGGATCCAGAAGGCCCGTCCGGTCTCAGCGTCCCCGACGATCGTGAGTGTCAGGAGCCCGTCCTCGATGCCCTCGCGCTCAAGCTCGTCGAGCATCCGTTTCATCTCGCTCGGCAAGACGTGACGCTTCCGCATCTCGGCGGCGACCCGTAGCTTGACGAGGTCGGCGAACGAGTAGAGGGCGGGCTCGGTCCGGTCGCCCTTCTTCGCGACGGAGGGGGAGATCAGCCCGATCTGGTCCCAGTACTCGATCTGCCGTCGGGTCAGTTTGGTAACGCGGCGCACGAGGTCGATGCTGAAAGCCTGGATCATGACGCCCCCATCCTCCCACCATTCCGCGCGCGCAGCTACCCCCAATTCGGCCAAATGACTCGCGGAAGGTCATCTCAATCCTAGACGGCCACCATCCAGTGGGCGGGTCCAGAACGCACGTGACGAGATGACGCAAGCGGCCGCGAAGGTCCGGGGGACGCCTGGACAGCTCAGGGCTTGGCGGGGGTGAGGTCTATCCGCAGCTGCTCGGCCAGCGCCGCCAGCTCTTCCGGCGGCATCCGATCGCCGAGGTACGCGACGAGGTCCTCTTGGCGGGGCTGCCCGAACACCAGCCTGTAGGCGGCGAGCGACGCCCGCAGCCGCCGCAGCTGCTCGACCTCGCGGGTCAGCGGCACGAGGGGCACCTGGCGCTCGATCTTGGCGTCCCCCTCGAACACCCAGTACGGCTCGATGTCGCGGAGGTCCCTGTTCCGCACGTTCGCCGACGCCTCGGCGAACATCGCGTGCCAGGGATCCACCGCCCGACGGCCGAAGGCCGCCTCCGCGTGCCGAGCCGCCAGGTTCTTGCGGATGGCGTGGCCCTTGAAGCGGTGGACGCGGCCCTCGCGCTGCTCGAGGTCGACCGGGTTGGCGGGCAGGTTCCAGTGCACCACGGCGTGGCAATAGATGTGGAAGTCAAGGCCCTCCTGGCCCACCGAGGTCGAGGTCAGGACGAACGGCCAGAACGGCGAGTTGAAGGCCGCCCGGACGCTGGACGCCCGCTGGAGCACCTTGTCGTCGTCGGTGCCGTCCCGCCCGAAGCGGACGGCGAAGCGGACGCGCATCGGCAGCGGGTCGAACGCCAGGGAGCCGTCGCGGACACTGACCTCCTCAGGGATGTAGGTGACAGCCTTGACCGACACGGCCTCGTGCACGGCCTCGGCGACGCGCTGCGCGATGACCGGCGCGTCGCGGTCGAGCTGCCCGAGCCACTCCGGGAGCAGGTGGATGTACTCGTCGAGCACGGCCTGGAGGTTGCCGCTGACCCCCTCCTCGGCCGTCCGCCGCCAGTACGCGTCGTCGCTCGTCGCGCTGCCGCGGAGTAGCGTCATGACCTCCGGGACGTTGAACAGCGTCCGGAAGCCCCAGGCGATGCGCAGGGCCGCGTCCCGAGACGCGGGCGCGGCGAGGTCCGGCCGGGTGCCCTTGATCCGGCCGAGGACCCGCGCGACCGAGCGGAGGGCGCAGACGCCCGGCCCGCCGACGGCCAGCGCGGCGACGGCGTCGGCGAGGTCGGACGGTACGCGGCCGAGCCTCGCGGGCGGGCCGTCGCGCACGACCTCGAGGGCGAGCCGCACGTGCTCCGCCCACGCGCCGGCGTCGTCGCCGTCCGCGTCGGATCCGTCGGCGGCGCCGGGGCTCACGAGCGCGGACGACCTCGAGCCGAGCCACTCGACGGTGGCGGCCCGCGGCCACTGCCTGCGGTCCAGCAGGAGCGGCGCGAGGGCGTACCAGCGCTGGTCCTCGGGGCCCTCGGTCGGGGCGCCGCGCGTGATCGGGCCGAGGGCGTCTCCGATCCGGCGACGCGCCTCGGCCAGCACAGCCTCGGCGGTCGCGGGCTCGCCGCTGCCCGCGGCGCGGAGGTCGCGGGCGATCGCGAGCGGGTCGGCGATCTCGGCGAGCACCACGCACGGGTACAGCAGCGCGAACGTCGACATGCCGGCCGGGCCGCTCTCGTTTCGCCGGATGGCCAGCAGGCCGCGCAGCTTCGCCCGCTCCTCGCGCAGGTTGCGCACGTCGGGGCCGCGGCTGCGCATCATCTGCCGCTCGGCCTCGTAGCTCAGGAGCACCGAGATCGCGTCGGGCACGACGTTCCAGCTCGAGAAGATGAGGCGCTTGGTGAGCGTCCGGGCTGCCTCGGTCGCCCAGATGCCGCGCCCCTCGTAGTACGGCAGCGCCGGCGGCATCCAGAGCAGCTGCCACGCCCCGGACCCGACCGTCTCGGCGGCCAGGGCCCGGAGCCGGGCGTTGCCGGGGTCGACGGCCTCGTACGCCTCGACCGCGGCCTTGGGCAGCAGGGTCGAGAGGTCGACCTTCTCGACGAGCGCGGCGTCGGCGGCAGCCCCTCTGAGCTCGCGCTTGAGCTTGTAGTCGTTCATGAAGTTGAGCAGGTAGGGCGACGACTTCCAGAAGTCGGTGACGTCGCCGGTGCGCAGGTGGCGGCTCACGCGGTCCACGGTCGCGAACGCGCGGACGTCGCTGGTCGCGAGGCTCGCCCCCGGGAGCTCGTGGTCCGCGAGCATGCCGCTCCGGTCGCTCGTGACCGCTAGGCGCTCGGTGCGGACCATCACCCGGCGGAGGCGGGCCTCGATCTGGCGCTTGCGGCGCAGCAGCGCGCGGTCGTCGCCCGAGCCGACGTCCATCAGCGCGCGTCGGAACTCGCGCAGCTCGACGGCGAAGGCCCGCGTGTCGTCGGGGCCCATGAGGAACCGTGCCGTGCGGAGGAAGTCGGCGTAGTGGTCGTCCTCCTGCTCGTCGCGCAGCGTGTACATCTTGTAGGGCGTCGCCGAGAGGAGCAGGACCCGCGCCTGGGTGTCGGTCTCCGCGTCCCGCTGGCTGAACAGGTGGTGCGTGAGGTGGCGGATGTCGTCGGGGTTGCCGGGGTCCGGGTCGTCGAGGAGCTCGCGGAAGCGCTGGAACTCGTCGAGGATCACGAGGTCGGGCTCGAGCGCTTCCACGCACGAGCGGGCGAGCGTCAGGCGCAGGTCGCGCACGACGTTCTGGCGCTCGTTCCAGTCGTCTGCGAAGTCGTCCGGGTCGAACCGCTCGACCAGCCGGCGGAACCGCTGCAGGAGCTCCGGCTTCGCCTCGAGCTCGCGCCTGTAGGCGTCCGCGAGGCCCTTGTCGAGCCGGTGCGCGCCGGTCTCGGCGACGGCGGGGGTCCAGTGGACGCCGTTGCGGAACCGGTCCTCGCGCTGGCCGCCGCGCAGCGCGCGGTAGGCGCCCGGGCGGTCGAGCGACTCCCCGAGCACGTACTCCAGGAGCCGGAACACGACGGTGCGCTCGTCCGACCGGCCGCCGCGGTCGCCCATGTTGAAGCTCGTGCCGGGCGTGAGCGAGATGAAGTTGAGGCCGTTCGCGTCGAGCTCGTGGAGCTGCCGTGGGAGCAGCGTGATCCGGGTCGGGCGCTCGAAGGCCCTGTCGCCGGTCACGTTGAGGCGCCGGATGTTCTGGGCGGCGATCGCGGCGTTCGAGCAGATGTAGATGACGTCGATGCGCCGCGTCCCCGCGCGCTGCAGGTGGTTGATCGTCTTGGCGATCAGGCCCCGCGCGACAAGCGTCTTGCCGAGCCCGACCTCGTCGGCGACCAGGAACTTCGTCGCCGGGTCCGGCTCGCGCTGGTACATCTCGTGGAACACGTGCTTCACGGTCCGCTGCTGGAACCCCTTCAGGCCCGCCATGACCTCGGCCTCGATCCGGGCGCCGTCGATGTCGCGCATCAGCGCGCACCCTCGCCGCCGAGGGCCGCGGCGATCGGCGTCCAGATCGCGTCCCAGCCCGCGGGCAGCAGACCGTCGCCGTGGCCGGACCGCGCGATCTCGCCCAGGACGCGCTCGATGTCGCGCAGCCGATCGGGGTCCCGCGCGTAGGCGCGCACCAGCGGCTCGAGGAGGGCGCCGGTCTCGAAGGCCGTGAGCCACTCGCCGTGCCCGGCCGCGCCGGCGCCCAGGTCCGGGGCGTCCAACGCCTCGTCGAGGTTGCCCAGCAGGAGCAGCAGGAACCGGATCAGGCTGGCCCGGTCGCTCAGGATCGAGGCGAGGACGCGCTCCGCGCGGCCCTCGGGCGCGCCCGTGAGCTCGGCGATCACCGCGAACCGGACGCTCAGCGGGCCGGCCGCGACCGACACCCCGAAGTACGGGGTCACGCCCTCCTCGGAGAGGTCGAATGACGTGCGGAGGCGCTCGCGCAGCTCGGGCGTGCGCCCCGCGCCCGTCCCGACCGTGGCCGGCCAGACCTGCAGCTCGATCCCGGACAGGTCGAGATCGGCGAGCGTCCCAGTGACGGGCTCGCCCTCCAGCCTGAGCGTCCAGCGGCCGCCCGCCGTCCGGCCGCAGACCGCCTCGTAGCGGAGGCCGCCGATCGCGCGGCGGAGGGCGTCGAGGCGCTCGGCGATGAGCTCCTCCTCGGTCTTGGGACGCTCGTCCGAGCGCCCGGCCTCGTACGGCTCCACGATGTTGCGCAGGCCGATCCGGCCGGTCCGGTCGCCGATGGTGGCATCGACGCCGCAGTCGCGCTTCCGCCCCCCGAGCTCGACGAGGAACTCCACGTTGCCGTGGAGCGCGGCGTCGGTGGCGTTGGCGGAGCCCGTCCAGAGCCGCCCCTGCCAACCGGCGTCGGCGACGTAGACCTTGGCGTGGAGGCCGATCAACCGGTCGCCGGTCGCCGGGCCGTCCCCTGCGTCGTCTGCGGCGTCGACGTCCCCCGGCGCCGCGTTCGCGTCTCCCGCCAGCACCAGGCGCTCGGCGAGGTGGGCGAGGGCCTTGCTGCCCACCCGGTCGATCTCCTCGGGGCGCGAGACGAGGATCGACCCGCGCCGCTTGCGGGTGAGGGCGGCGATGGCCCCGCCTGTGAGGAACGGCGAGATCACGAGCATCCGGTCGATCCGGCCGTCGAAGGGGTGGCGCTCCTGCGTGTCGTGCCCGAGCGGCCAGAACCGGACCGAGCTGAAGCCGTCCGGCAGCGTCCAGGTGGCGCGGGCGAAGTCCGCACCCAGCGACCGGACGGTCGCGGCCCGCTCCGCTGGCACCGTCCGCACCGGATCGGCGAGTTCGACGAGCGCGCCCGCGAACGCGGCCAGCTCGGGGTGGCGGACCTCGTCGCCCGGGACGCCGTCGAGTCGCAGGAGCGTGTCCCAGGAGCGGTCGGGGGTCAGGTTCCGGCTGAGGCACAGGAGCCGGAGGCTCACGTCGCCGGTCTCGCGGTCCCGGTAGCGCAGGTACCAGACCTTGGGGTGGAAGATCGCGTTGGGCTTCGGTGGCACGACCGGGTAGACGGCCCGCTCGAGGTACACGATCAGCCGCTGGTCGATCGGGGGAACGGTGACCTGGCCGGCCCCGTGGAACAGCGTGATCCGCTCGCTGTGCTCGCGGAGGGCCTGGAGCATCGCGATCGGGTCGGCGACCGCGCTCCCGTCCGCTCGCTGGCGGTCGAACATCGCGAACGCCACCGGCGCCGTCAGCAGCGACACGAGGTCCAGCGAGTACGTCGTCCCGAGCGCCGCGTCCAGCTGGTAGCCGAGGGGCGGGCGCAGGGCGTCGAGGAGCAGCGACCGGCCGTCGGGTTCGAGCATCAGGGCAGCTCCAGTGGCTGCTGGGCGCCGCGGAGGATGTCGAGGACGATCGCCTTGGCCTGGTCCCATCGGTACGTGAGGCGTCCGAGGCCTGACGCTCCGGACCACCGCTCGAGCGCGCGCTCGTTGTGGAGACGGGCGAGGGCGCCCTCGTCTGGCGCTCGCGGTAGCGGATCCGCTCGCGGGCCGCCGGGTCGTCGATCACGGTGGCGGGATCCGTCCGGGCGCGCTCGATCCACTGGCGGCTGAACTCGCGGGCCTTGTACGGGATGGCGCGGTCGAGCTCGCTCAGCCGGCCCCACAGATCCTGCTGGTCCCAGCTGGCGAGCGCGTCGCCGTCGGCGGTCATGTCGGCGGCCCACCGACCGAAGAGCTCGCCGTAACGATCGACGCGCGACGCGTCGGCGTTCGCGAAGTGGGCGGCCGACGCCTCCGCCAGGAGCCGGTTGTAGAGGAGCGCGGCGCCCTCCATGACCAGCGAGTACAGCCGGGCGTGCTCGATGTCGTCGCGGAGCCGCTGGGGGAGCGCACCGGTCCCGAGCTCCCAGGGCGCCTTCGCGCTGGACTTGCGGGTCGTCTGGGGCGTGAGGCAGGCCGCCAGCAGCGACTCGGGCGCCGATCGGCGGACGCGCTCGATGAGGAAGTCGGCCTCTGTCGCCGTCAGGTCGAAGGTCGTCGCCTCGAGCAGGCCCGCGGGTCGCGGCGGGAGTGAGGGGATCCAGTTGTGGCGCGCCGGGTTGACGAGCTCGCCCCCGTCGGAGGTCCGAGCCGCCCGCTCCTCGCGATAGTGGGCGTCGAGCGAGGCGTGGTACCGGTCGGTCGACCCCGCGAATAGGCGGATGCCCCAGCGGCCGAGGCCGTACCAGTAGATCGCGCTCGGCAGGCGCTGCAGAGCATCGCCGGCATCGATGCCGATCAGGCCAGCGTTCGTGCCAACCCCGCCGTTCTTGAGGCTCGTGACGAGCTGGGTGTGCAGCTCGCGGGCGCGGCGGCCGGCTCGCGACGAGGGGACGCGCTCATCCTCGATCTGGCGGTACATCCACGGGATGAGGAGGAAGTAGCGGGCACGCGTCTGGATCGTGCTGGTGCCCGGGAAGAAGTGCTCGGCGAACGCGTCGCGGATGGTGCCGATGCCGAGCTCGTCGAGCGTGCCGCGCTCGCGGAACAGGTCGATGACCTCCATCATGCGGCGGCGCTCGCCGTCGTCGTGGGCGAGCCAGCCGAATGACGAGGCGGTCACCGGGGATCCACCCGGTCGGCTAGGGGTGTCACGGGTAGATCCCGGCGGCGCGGCGTCGAGCCCGCCCCTGAGGCACGGCCATCAGCGGCACGCTCGGGGCCCCGACGGCGCCCGCCGTGGCCAGGCCGCGTCACCCACTGGTCAGGCCCAACATGTCTCGCAGCACGTTAGTCGCGGCGCCCCGCGAGAGCTCCTCATGCCAGACCTGGTTCTGGTAGGAGCGAAGGCACTGGTAGCAGGACGTCTCAGGACCGCATTCGCACTGCTCGACCCGCCCGAGCGCGGCCTCCGTGATCGCAGTGATCTCGCGCCCGACCCGCTGTGCGTGGCCAGCACCTCCAGGGACCGTGTCGAAGATCACGAAAGCGCTCGGGGCGCCGACCCCGTACGTGTAGAGCGTGCCGTCGAGCTCGTCGCGCTTGATCGACAAGCGGGCCGCGCCCTCGAGGAGTGCATACAGGGTGCTTCTCGCCTCGCGCTCCGACATTGCGCGTGAGGTTCGGATCTCGACCACGTCAGTGAGGTACTCGTGGCCGAGGAACGAGGTCTTGAGCCAGTTCGTGCAGTCCTTCTTCCCGGGTCGGCGGATGTCGCGATGCGCGGCCTCTCGCTTGCGCCCGCCCGTGGGGCCGGGGATGGGGGCCGGGGCGGCGTAGCCGCACCGATCGCAGACCTGGTAGCCGCGGTTGCCGGGGCCGCGGTTGATGACGGTGATCTGGCCCTGTCGGCTCGTGCGACGGTGGGTGAGCCAGCCGCCGCGGGAGAGCTCCTCCACGAGCTCCAGGTCTGGGGCTGCGTCCCGGTACTCGCTGAAGTAGGCCTGGGACGAGAAACCGCGGCCCGGCCTCGCGTCGCCCGGCCGCCTCCCGCTGTTGCTGCCAACGAAGCCGAAGACCGGGATGATCAGATCGCCCGAGAGTCGGCCGTCGACGTCGGAGGATCCGCAGACCGCGCACTCGGGCGGCCGCGTGATGCCCTGGCGGACCGCCCCGCACACCTTGCACGCCGCCCACTCGCGGCGCGGCCACGCGAGGCCCGGCTGGACGCGGAGACCGTCGCTCCGCCACAGGGTCTTGGCCGCGACGATCTCCGAGCCCGGCGCGTACTCCGAGATCGCGACGGCCAGGTCCCGATCGAGCTCGAGCTTGTTGGCGTTCTCGTCGCCGGTCCGCCCGAGATCCAGCGGAACGACGTCGACCGGGAACCCGTACTTGGGCAGCACGTTCTTGCGCGCGAGGAAGGACAGCAGCTGCGTCCTCCGCAGCGTGGCGAGCTGTCGATCGAGCTGGCCGGCTCCGCCGAACCGCCGCTCGTCTGCCGCCTCCTGGATGCGTGCCTCGAGTTCCTCGACGTTGGCGTGGACCTCGTCGCTGGCCCTGCGCAGCCACCCGCGTGTCGGGTCCTCCTCGCTCTGCTCGACGAGCGCATCCACCCAGTCCCAACTGTCCAGCCCGAGCGCCTCCGCGGTCTCCAGCGGAACCACCCGGGCGACGGCCTCGCCGACCGGCGCCGGTCTCGTGTGCAGCCACTCGACGAAGGCATCGCTCGCCGGCGCCGCGCCCTCGACGGGCTCGAAGAACGCGCCGACATCTCGGTGCTCGGTGACTTCGCGCTCGAAGGCCGCGAAGGCGATGGCGTGCACGTGGCGACGGACGATGGTCGGGTTGTCCACGCGGATGCGCGGCGGCGCGATGACGCCGTCGATCATCCGGCGAGGGTCGGCGAAATAGGCGAGATCGTGGTTCCGTCGCTGCGCGTAGGTCACCACGAGGGCGGCGGAGCTCGAGTCGTCGGCCGGCGCGACCGGCACGCTGGACGTAGTTGGCGGGCGACGGCGGGACGTTGCGCAGCAGGACCGACTCAACCTCGCCCACGTCGACGCCCAGCTCAAACGTGGTGGAACAGCTCAGCACGTTGACGTCGCCGCGCATGAACTTGTCCTGAATGGCCCCGCCTTCCTCCTGCGTCCATTGGGCCGTGTGCTCCTGGACGGCCATGCCGACGGGAACCGTGTCTCGGTAGAGCGCCGCGTAGTGGTTGCCCAGGAGCTCGCTCGGGCCGGTGATGGGCTCGTTGGCGCCGTCGCACCCGTAGGTCTGGCACACGCCGCGTACCGTCCGCCACCAGAGCTGCCGGCACCGCGCACAGCGGCCGGGAAGATGGTCATCCGCCATGGGCCTGAACTCGAACCTCTCGTGGCTGAGCCTCCACAGCGGCCCATGCCGTCGGTCCGAGTAGCCGACGAGGACGGAGGCCCAGATGCCGTTGGGGTCCGACAGGTAGTCCCACGCCGCTCCCAGAACCCCGGTCGGATCAGCGGTCGCCCCGACCTTCGCGAGCACCTTCGTGACGATGTCCAGGCGCCGGTTGGACCCGCTCCCAGGGAGCCACGCGATCACGTCTCCCTTGGATCCAGCCAGCCGAACGCCGTACTCGCGGTTCCGCGGGGCGAAGGCCTCGTCCTGGATGTCGACCCCCTCGGGCGTCGTCAGCGCGGCGCCCTGCCGGATGGTGTCGAGGAGCATCCGCAGCAGGTCCTCGGCCTCCCGCTCGCTGAGGCCGAGATCGAGGAGCGCGCGCGGTGCGCGGAACTGGCGGGGGAACACGAGGGCGATCTCGAGGAGGCCGGTGCCCTCGAGGCTCTGGCGCCGGTCGGCCGCGAGGAGTTCCTGGAGCAGGGCGGTCCGGACCTCGGCGAGGTTGCCCTGCCGGCTCCCCTCGGGGTCGATGACCAGCGACTCCTCGGCGCGCTTGCGCACCGACAGCACCAGGTCCTCGAAGCGCGGCGGCTCTTCACGGGCCAGGCGCAGGACCTGGCTGAGGATGAGGGAACGCTGCGTTGCGCGTCGGTGCGTCCGTTCGAGATACGGGGCGAAGAAGGCGGCGTCCTGTCGCGAATCGGCGAACACGAGCATCTTGCGACCCTCGCCGATGAGGTCGCGCGCCGACGCCTCCGAGGACGCGGGAAGTTCCTGGTAGACCCCCGAGGCGATGACCGAGACGGGCGCGTCCGCACCGGCCAGGAAGCGCCCGACGATCTCGCCGTTGCTCCGGGCCGAGCATGCCGCGCATCGCCGAAGCGGAGCGTCCTCCTGCTTCGGCTTCGCGACGACCGTGCGGATCGGGTCGTCTCGGCTGCCGCACGGGCAGGGCACGCCGATGTCGGCTGACAGGTGGCCGCACGCGGGGCAGACGTATCGATCGATCGGTGCGACGCCGTCATCGTCGCCAGCCTCTTCGTCGTCGGCCTCGTCCTCGTCCGCCGCCGCCGCCGGCTTGGTGAGCAGGAGGTAGGTGAGCTTCCCGTAGGGGGGCGCCTGGACGAGTTGGTCGAAGCGCTGCGAGCCCAGGATGTACTCCGCTCCACAGCGCCGGCACGTCCCGAGCTCGAACATCATGGCGACGCGGCCTTCGGCGAGGCACGCGGGACATTTCTCGTGGCGCGTCAGCAGGAACCGGGGGCTGGTCGCGGGGTGATCTGACGCGAAGCAGACGAAGGCGCCTTCCAGCGAGCGCAGGAAGAAGTGGTAGCGGGCCGGCAGGACCGGGGCGTCGTCCTCGCCATGGCGGGCCGCCACGGCGGAGTCGACCAGCTCCACGAGATCGGCAGCGTGGCCCGGCCCAAGGACGGCATCAGCGATCTCGTGGAACTCCTGCGAACCCGACTCGAGCCGCTGCTGGACCTCCACCACGTTCGCGTCCCGCGCGAGGAGTTCCGCCAGCGCGGCGTCGACCGTAGCCTCGGCGGATGGCGCCACAGCTACGCCGTGGCGAGCGAGCAGGTCAGTCAGGGTGGCCGGCGTGAGGGCGGATGCGGCTCGAGCCTCGTTGATCTCCGCGTACGCGGGTAGCGGGACCGTGTACGAGGCATCAGCGCGGGCCAGGCGGCGACGCGTAGCCGTCACGATGTCCTGGCGTCCGGGATCGTCGTCGTCCCACTCGAACGGCTCGTCGAAGAGGGCGCCGGCGTAGTCAAGGAGCTCCGGGAAGTCGTCGCGACCTCGTCCCAGCGTGGCGCTCGTCGCGAAGCACTGCAGCCGTCCGCGTTCGGAGGCCACGACCCGGTCGCGGACGCGCCGCAGGAGCATCGCGATCTCCGCGCCAGCCGCGCCGTCGTACACGTGGGCTTCGTCGAGCGCGACGGCCCGCCAGTGGCGACCCGTGTCGCCGTCGAACAGGGCGCTGTCGCGTGGCCTGAGGAGCAGGTACTCGAGCATCGCGAAGTTCGTGAGCAGGATCGACGGTGGCTGCTCCTGCATCTCCTGCCGCGAGAGGAGCTCGTTGCGCAGCTTGGGTTCGCGCGGGAACCGCTGCCGGAAAGCGTCCAGCGCCTCCCTCGGGTCGGGCTTCGTGTCCCCCACATACCGGCCGAACGTGACCTCGGGGAACGGCGCAAGCAGGCGACGAAGGCGACGCAGCTGATCGTTGGCCAGTGCGTTCATGGGGTAGAGCAGCAACGCGCGCACCCCGGCCTGAATGACCGTGCCAGCGTCGATCTCCCGGAAGAGTCCGTCGAGGACTGGGATCAGGAAGCACTCGGTCTTCCCGGAGCCGGTGCCCGTGGCCACGATCAGGTTGCGGCCTCCGCTGACCGCCTTGAGGATGGCCGTCTCCTGGTGGAGGTGGAGCGGCCGGTCGAGTGGAAGCGCCTCGCTTCCCTCGAACCTCAGGAATGCAGGATTGAGCACGCCGGCCTCGACGAGCTGGCGGACCGTCCGGCCGCGGGCATACGGCGCTGCAGCCTGCAAGAAGGGCCCGCTCGTCAGCTGGAAATCTTGCGTGAGCGCCTGCTGGTAGGCCTCCCGCAGCCAGGGCTCACTCGGGCTGAAGGTCGTCGCGAGGTAGCGGCGGTAGGACGCTTCGATCCGCTCGCTCGCGCGGAGCGGGTTCACGACGGAACCTCGCCCGCGAACCCCTTGAGTCGGTTGACCAGGGTCGTCGGGCCGATGACCACGAGCTGGGTGGTGGCGCGTGAGCAGCCCACGTAGAGGAGCTCATCGAACCTCGTTGGATCGTCCGCCACGGCCTTTCCGGCGAGCTCCAGCTCCACCAGGACAACGATGCGGCTGTCCTGGCCCTTGAAGCTGTGGATCGTGTCGTAGAAGACGTTGCCGTCGTCCTCGCTTCTCGAGTACAGGCGCCACTCCTCATAGTCGCGGCGCTGCCAGACGGGGCCATCGCGGCGCGCGCTCAGCACGACGACGTCCTCGGGCCTGGCCCCCGCCTTCCGCAGGCTGCGAAGCATGTCGTTGAGCCGCGGCACCGCCTGAGTGGGGCCGTCGTCGCCGTACGTGCCGTAGACCACGTCTCGGCCCTGGACGCTGCTCAGGGTCATCTCGGCGCCTTGGTAGAGCCCCTTGACGAGCGTCCCGATCCGCGCCGTATTCCGGCAGTTGAGGGTGAGCTCACACGGCTCGCCGAGCCACGCCGGGATGGCCGCCCGCGAGTACAGGCGCTGGTTGTCGTCGTAAAAGACGTAGAAGAGGCCGTCAGGACCGTCGGCGAGCGCGGCTTGCAGCGCCTCGAACCATGCGGGCTCGAAGTCCTGCCCCTCGTCGACGATCACGGCGTCCAGCGTGCCGCCCGTCGTGGCCAGAACCTCGGCCGCGGCGGCCGCCAGCCACTGCGCGTGCCCCTCGGTCCCCGGCGCGATCTCCGAGGGCGGGGTCCGGCCCGCGCTGCGGGTGATTGCGGAGCAGTACGCGTGGAAGTGCTGGATCTCGAGACCCTGCGGCACATCCATCGACTCGCGCAGGTAGCCGGCCAGGCTTCGGTTGAAGCAGGTGAACAGCACGTCGCGTCCGCTGAGTGCGAGCTGGCGCGCCTTCTCGAAGGCGATCAGCGTCTTGCCGGACCCCGCACACCCGGCGATGGCGACGCGGCGGCGGCGCCCCAGCAGTGCGAGGAGGCCGTACTGCTGGTTCGTCAGCTCGACGATCTTGCGCTCATCCTCCTCAAGCAGCTGGGAGAGCGGCACCCTGTACAGGCGGGGGGCGCCGTACATCTCGATGAGGCTGCTGACGCCGTTTGGGCCGGGGCTCCGTCGGTTGTCGACCTCCTTCCAGTAGGTGAGGCACTCGACGACCCGCTCCCCAAGGCGCGGGAGGTCGCGGCGGTCGAACGTGATCTCAGGCTTTGCCCTGGGCAGGCGGTCGTCGCCGACGACCGTGTCGGTCAGGGCAACGGCGTAGCCCATCAGGACGTCGCGGCCGGACTGCCATCGACGATCGTCCGCCATCTCCTTGATCAGCGTGTGCTTCGCGGTGAGCGCTTGGTCGTAGGGGTCCTTGATGTCGTGGATCTCGCCCTGGCCATCCTTCGACAGCCATGTGCCACGTCGGGGATCGATGCCGATCTGCCCGCCCTTGACCTCGATGACGAGCATGCCGAGGTCGGCGTGGGCCACGAGGAAGTCGACCTCGCCGTCCGGCTTGCGGTTTCGGCCGTGCCAGCTCACCGAGTAGAAGACGACGAACGAGTCGTCGAGCCCTGTCCGGAGCGCTTCGTGGACGCGCCGCTCAGATGTCGGGGCGTCCGCCGTCAGCCGCTCCGGAAACATCCTCGCCATGCGCAACCCCCAAGACAGCGCGTCCCGAACGCACCTCTTCCGGAGGATAGCCGTGCTGGGGGTACCCGGGCAGGACGACCGTGCCACCCGAGGTGGCATCGCGAGCGGCTAGAGTGGAGTCGAGGCTATCTGCCCTCAAGATCAGGTGGGGACTGGGTGGACGACGCCAACTTCGCGGGCCTGGAGCGCGATCTGAAGCGAAGGCTCCAAGGGGTTCGCCTTGTCCTCGAGATCGGCCTGGACGAGGCAACCGTGTCCCAGGTCATGGCGGCCGTGGCCGATCTGGTTCCGCGCCTGAACACGCCTGTCCCGACGCTCGAACGGAAGCGACCGGCGATTCTCGCCGTGTATCTCGTGAACGTGGGGGTCGAGCACTACGACGGGAGCCTCTGGCCGCACCAGCCGATGCGCCAGATGTCAGGCAACGACCTTGGGCCAGCCTTCGAGCGGGTGCTGCACACGCTCGGCCTCGAGACGTTCGACGACCTGGGCGACGACCTCGGGCACCGGTACCTCACTCGGATCCTCGGCCATGGTGGGATCCCCAAGTTCTCGACGCGCGACTACCTGCGGCTGGTCATCGACACCCTTCGGCGCAACCCCGGGGCTCGAGCGGATGACCTCGTCGCGCTGTGGAGGACCCAGAAGACGGCCTTCTTCGGGATTGACGAACCCGTGCGGCGGTTCCTCCTGTATGGCGGACCCGTCGCGCTCGACTTCCTGGATCGCACGATCGACATGGTCGCCCTGCCGCCCTCGGAGGTCGGCGCGAGTCCGGTCGGCGCCTACGGGCTTCCGATCCACATCGTGGCCGCTTATGCGGCCTGGACCTTTGGGGGTTCCGGGGCCGCTGGCGCCCGCGGCGCCGTTCGCCTGCCTCGACCGACCGTCCGGTTCGACCCGTGGTCTGGTGCGGGCCCGGTGGCTGAGCTGCCGGCGGTTGGCACGCGCTTCCGCAATGCCTCCTGGCGGATCGCTGGGGGTCAATCGGCCAGGCTGGTGTCCGCGTCCCTCCTCGACCTGCAGCAGGTTCCGCTGGCGCCTGCCCCGACGTGGGAGATCGAGTTCGACGACGGAGGCGAGCGCAGGACCTACGCGTTCGAGGTGCTGCGGGACTCGGCAGTCGTTTGCTTTGACCCGGCCACCGGGTCCTACGTACCCGACACGCAACCCATCGCGCTGGCCGATGTCTGGATGCTGCTGCCGCCGGATGCGACGCTCGTCGCCCGGGATGGCCTGGGGTCGGATCGTGCTGCAACGGTGCTCGCCGAGCTGCCGACACCGACCGGCGCGTGGCAGGGGTTCGTCGCGAAGCACGTTTCGCTCGACAACGTTCGAGCCATCGTCGTCCGCACCGGTCCCACGAGCGCCGGCTCCAGCGAGGCATGGCTGCGGGTCATTCGACCCGGCGATCGACCGCTGCTAGTTGGCGAGCCAGTTGCTGACGTCGTTGCTGAAGGTGGCGAACGCGTCTTCGCCAGCCCGCCCGCCTTGCGTCTGCCATCGATCCCGGGTTTCGGCGATGACCGATGGCTGGTCCGACTTTTCGGCGACGCAATCGACGTGACGGTCACCGTCGCCGAACTCAAGCGGATCGGCGACATGGTTGAGCTGCCATACAGCAGCGACGACTGGGTTGGGACGGTCGACCTCACCCTGCGAGGTCCCCTCGGGTCGGACCTCCGCGAGCGGTTCTGCGTCGTGCCCGGGCTTCGCGTGGTCACGCCCGACCGGGTACTTATGCCGCGCGACGCTCGCCCGGCGTTCGTGGAGGTGGAAGTCAGTCCGCCCGCGACGGTGTCCGAAGACGGTGCGGCGTCAGTGCGCCTTCCCGTGGGCGGCGGGGGCACGGAGCTCCCGGTCCAGGTTTCGATGGCGCGAACGACCACCACGCTACGCGTCCAGCTACCCCGTCTCCGGTGGGGCCTGCGGTTGCGCGACGCTGCACCGACCCTCCAATCCGCCGTCGTCCGAATCGACAGGGACGCGATCGAGTCGGGGGACGCCGAGTCGCTCCTCGTCGCGACGCATCGAGGGGGTGTGCCGCTCGCCGTGCAGCTCTGGGCGGATGGGCCGATTCAGGCAACGCCGGTCGTGTTCAGCTCCGGCACAGGTGGTCGGTGGGCATTCGCGCTGTCGGAGTTCCGCGAGGCCGTTCGCCTCGAAGAGGCGCCATCGCTCACCCTTCGGCTGGTGGCCGCCGGCCAGTCGACAGCCGTCGCTGACGTCACTGCGAACGTTGGGGCGACCGACTTCCGAGCGGAACAGGCCGACGACGACCCCGGGCTCACGCGGGTCGCGTTCGTCCAGGGGCGCGCCCTTCGAGATCGCGTGGTGCGCTTCTGGTCCCTGCAACGCCCGTGGGCCGGACCGATCGAGGTGCGCCTGGCTGATGGTGCCGAGCCGATGGTCCTCGTGTCGGACGAGGAGGTCCCTCCGGGCGAGTATCGGGTCCAGGTGGCCATTGACGATGGTTGGACGTCGGCGCGCCGGCCGCGGGCAGGATCGGTCAGCACCGCCGACCTGTTCATCGGAACGCAGGGCCGTGCGCTAGAACGTCAGTTGCGCTTTGATCTCCGCTCCGACAGCGACGTGCTGGAGTTGGCGGTCGTCGGTCAAGTCGAGCCGGACGCGCTGCTGGATCAAGTGCCGGGCGATGTGGCCGCGCTCGCGTTCGACGGAGTCGTGGCTCGCCTCGAGGATGAACGGAACGACGCGTCCCGCGTCACGCGCATGCTCCTTCGCATTGCCTCTCGCAACGAGTCCGTCTTCGTTAGGCGCTTCGCTCAACGAGTCGAGGACGAGACCCTGGACCCGACCGCCGCGCTCCGCCTGTTCATCCACGCGCTGGCGGAGGGGGTCAAGTGGGGTGGCCAGGGCCACGCAACGCAGAGCCTTCGGGCGCTGTGGCAGGTCTGCCCGGCGATGGCCGCGTATCTCGAGATCGCCTCGGCCGAGGCGGGACAACAGGATGCGGCCGACCGGTGCGAGCAGCATCTAGGGTGGCGCCCGGGCGCCGCGCTCAGCCCGAGGGTCGGCGTCGCCCAGAACATGCTCGGGATGACAGCAATGCAGCTCAGCACGGTTCGGCTGGCCATGGCCCTCATCCCTCGCGAAGTCTTCTCGGAGGACGCGTGGCCCGTCGCGATGTTCGATTGGCTGATCGCCGAGAAGCAGGATGGCGAGATCAGCGGGACGTGGTGGCGCCGCTTCTCCTGGATCGCCGACTCCTCGTTTGACCCGGAAGTGCAAGCCTGCGTCAGTCCGTACCTGGAAGCGCGCAACGCCCCCGACCGCCACCCTGACAAGTGGGCTGCCTTCCCCAAGGCCATCCTCGCGGCAGCCATCCACCTTGTCCGTGCGGACGCTGACCGAAGGTCTGCGGCAGCCGCTCTTCTGGCCGCGCTCGACGTTGGCGGCAAGGCGATCGTCGTGCACGACCTCTGCCGGGCACGCGCCCTCGTCGAGCCTGGCGATGCGGCCGCCGATCTCGCCAGGATCGCCGGCGAGGGGCAAGAGGCGCCCGCCGGGGTCGGGCCAGGCGACCTCCGCATCGGCCGAGTGCGCAAGGTCACCGCGGACGGCGCGTTCGTGGATATCGAGGCCCACACCGATGCGTTCCTTCATCGGACCGAGTACCTCCGGGACGCGAGCGGGGAGGCACTTGAACCGGTGGTCGGCGACTCTCTTGAGGTCCTCGTGACCTCGATGGATGAGCGGTACGGGCGGCTGCGTGTCTCAGCTCGCGCCGTCGCGGCGCGAGCCGTGCTCGCGGAGCTCAGCGTGGGCGACCGCTTGATTGGCTGTGTCACTGGCCACGGTGCGGGTGGGACCTTCATCGACCTTGGGTTCGTCGGGTCCTTCCTTCCGGCCGCCCAGGACCCCGACCGTCTTGCCCTCGAGCGCGCGGTGGGTGGTGAGCTGGAGGTCTACGTGCTCGCCGTGGACCCGGAGCTAGCACTCGTTCGCCTGACGCGGAGAGACGCGCGCGCCATCACCCAAATGCTGTCCGGGCTGGTGGTGGGGCAGCGGGTTGAATGCACCGTGACCGACGTCGCGGACTCTGGGGTCTTCGCGTCGGTCGGCCCGGTTGAGGGGCTGATCCCGTCGAGTCACCTGGATCGGGCGCCGACAGCCGATGCCTACGGCGTCGGGGATCCGTTGGAGGCGGAGATCATCGAGATCCGTCCGGAGCGTGGCCAGCTCACGCTGTCCAGAAGGTTCGTCACGCATGCCGCCGTGGACTCCGTGCTCGTCGGCCTGTCGGTCGGGGACATCGTCGACACCCGCGTGACGTCGATCGCACCGTTCGGCGTGTTCGTGGAACTCAGAGGCATCACGGGGTTCGTCCATCGCAGCGAACTCGCGTGGATGCATGAACTCGAACCGGATGACTTCGTAGTTGGATCCCAGCATCGGGCCAAGATCACCGAGATCGATCCGGATCGCCGCCGGGTGAACTTGTCGTTCAAACAGCTGTCGGTCGATCCAGCCATCGCTCTCCTTGAGGGACTCAAGATCGGCGACGCCGTTCGGGGAGAGGTCACGAAGGTCCTCAAGTTCGGCGCCTTCGCTCGCTTGGACACGGGACTGGAGGGCCTGATCCACTACACGGAGCTGCCCGAGCCAGTCGAGGCCGGTTCCGATGAGGAGGGCGTCCGCGCTCAGGCCGCCGAGGGCGACGACGTCGTTGCGCGTGTGCTCGCGATCGACATCGAGAAGCGCCACGTCTCGCTCACGTTGCGGCAACCCCATCCGTGGCTGGACAGAGTCGGTCTCCCGCCGGTGGGGTCCCGGGTGCCGGGCACCGTGGTCAAGGTGGACGACGATGGCGTGCGCGTCGTCGTCCCTGACCGGCTGCTCGGTATCTGTCGCGCCGTTGATGGGGGCGAGACCGGCGAACCCGCGTTGGGATCCGACCTGGAATACGTCGTTGCCGGATATGACGAAGCCGTGCGGAGGCTCGAGCTCATTGCCGCTGATGACGCAGCACTAGGAGCCTGACAGGGCCCTAGACTCCCCTGGCGCCACGTGTCCGCCGGTGCGGCGGCGGTGGCGTCGGTTGGCCGTCCGCCGGTTCCCCGGGGCACCCGGGCCGACGTCGGCGCCCACCGGCGAACCTGGCCGGATCCGCGGTCAGCGACTGACACGATTCGCGAAACCCGGCCGAGGGAACACAAGCGGAGGGCGCCAGTCAGCAAGCCCCCCGCCGCCTGATGGTCTACCCCGCCCCCGTCGGTCGACGCGCCCTTCGAGGAGTTGCACGAGCGGCACAGCACCTGCGTGTTGGCGACTTCGAGCGGCGCACCGCCCGCGGCCAGCGGGACGACGTGGTCGACGGTCAGGTCGGCGGCCCGGTGGGCGGGGCGCCGGTAGCCGGGGCACCAGTCGCCCCGCTCGCCGCGCCAGGCGCGGAGGACGCGGTCGCTCAGGCGCTGCCACTCGCGCGTGCGGTAGACCGCGCTGTGCCGGCTCGGGCTGGACCGCCGCGCGTGCGCGGCACAGCGGCTGCCAGCGCGGCTGGTGACGACACCGCAGACCGTGCACAGCTTCACGCGCAGATCGTCCGCGGGCGGGCTGGCGCGGTCTATTCGCCTGCGGTGCTAGGCGTCGGAGTCGTCATGTCGAGGCTTGTCGAACGGGACAGTTCGCCGGCGCCGCTCTGGCCGGGTCTCTCCCGTCTGAACAAACGGTCGCGCTAGACCGTCTGGAATCATGTGATTGGCACGGTGCCGAGAGCCGAGGTGCGAGTGACGAGGGCGACCAACGGGTCGGTCCCATGGGCCGGGCGCGACGAGGCGTTCGCGGTCCTCATCGGACCGCGGCTCAATCGCGCCTACGGCCTCGCGTGGCACCTCCTGGGCCACGCCGCTGACGCCGAGGACGCCTGCCAGGAGGCGCTCCTCGCCGCTTGGTCCGCCTGGCCCCGGCTGCGCGACCCCGCCCGGTTCGACGCCTGGTTCGACCGCATCCTCGTGAACACCTGCATCGAGCACCTCCGCCGCCGGGCGCGCCGTCCCCAGGGCATGCTGCCCGACGAACCCGACATCGCGGCTCGGGACGCGCTCCAGGGCCCTGTCGAGAGGGACGCCATCGGTCGCGCCCTCGGGCGCCTCAGCCCGGAGCACCGCGCCGCGGTCGTCCTGCGCTTCTGGGCCGACCTCCCCACCGATGCGATCGCCGATCGTCTGGGCGTGCCGGCCGGCACCGTGCGCTCCCGCCTGCACTACGCGCTCGGCGCCCTCCGCTCCGAGCTCGAGCACGACCGGACCGCCCGATGAGCGACCGACGGGACCAGGCCGACGACCCGATCGAGGCCGAGCTCCGCTCGTGGTTCAGGTCCCGGACGACGCCGGCGGCGCCGCCGACGCTGCGCACCTTCGCCGAACAGATCGGGTCGGGCGCCCGTCCGACCGCGCCGCCCCGCGGCCTCGCAGTCGTCTGGCGGCAGCCCCAGGGCGGCAGCCGCCTTGCCGCTCTGGCGGCGTCCGTCGCTGTCGTCGTCCTCGCCGGCGGGCTGCTCCTCGTCGCCGGGCAGCACGGTCCCGCCGCCCCGACGTCGTCGCCCGGGACGTCGCAGACCGCCGTGGCCTCGCAGCCGACCGGATCGCCGCCTGTCGCGACGCCGCCGCCGCCCGGTCTCGGCGCCCTCTATGCGGACGGGCTCCCGATGCAGCTGGACGGCGAGCGCGTCTACCGGCCGAGCGATCCGACCGTCGTCTCCGGCGGAGCCCCGGTGCTCGTCACCGGCTGGGTTGCGGGCTGGATCGTCTCCGCCTGTGGGCCGCCACCCTCTCCAGTGCCGACGGGCTACTGTCCCTCCTTCGTTCAGCTGGCTGACAGCCGCCACGGCGCGACGCAGCTCATCGCGTCCTGGCCGTCGTTTGCCGGCGAGCCCGGGCCAGGCCCTGGTCATGCGGATCAAGCCAACTGATCTCGGATGCTCCGACACCCCAGCAGCGAGCTGCGTCGCGCCGAGGGTCGCCGGAATCGAGGTGCTGTGGTCCGGTGAACCAGGGACGACGTCCCCCTCGTCTCCGCCGTCCCCTCCGTCAAGTGCGCTCCCGGGCGCTGGTGGCACCTGCTCCGCCGACCAGCTCGTCGTGGGAAACGCGACGAGCGGCTTCACGTTCGGCGCCCTCAACTACAGGCACGCCGTCTTTACGCAGACGGTCCGCAACGCCGGCGGCGACTGCGTGCTGGGGGTCCCGAAGGTGATCGGCGTGGCAACGGCAGGCGGTCCGCTGGTGGCCGTTCGCGCCAACAACACCGGCAATGAGGTCTGCGCCAACAACGCCTGCCACTTCGAGACCCCGCCGACCTACGCGATCCGGTCCGGGCAGTCCTTCGAGATCGACTTCAGCGTCTCCTGGTTCGCCGGTGCGAACGACGCGAACGGCAGCCCGCTGTACAGCGCGCCGCCGTGCGTCGGCGAGGTGACCGACGTGAGCCGCGTTGCGTTCCCGGTCGCCTCCGGCGCGATCCCGATTGACCTGGAGGCCGCGGGCCAACAGGCTGGAGCGAGCGTGCCATGGCACCAGGTCTGCTCTTCGCCGATGAGCATTTCCTTCGAGATCAAGCCATGACGACTCGTCCCGGCACCCTTAGCGTGTCAGCGCGGCTCTAGCCCCTGCACCACCAGCCACCCCGCCGCGCGACCCGTGTAGATCAGCTGCTCGGTCGTGAGGCCCGATCGCGCCCGCAGGTCGGCGAGGTGCCGCTTCGCCGTGCTCGGCCGGACGCCGACGAGCGCCGCCGCCGTTCGTCGATCTACGGAGCCCCGCACTCGGTGGTCTCCGCCATGCGGGGCCCGATCCTCCCGTTGTCGTCCGGCAGCGGGACTTGCGTCGCGACCTCGGTCGACCATTCCACGTCGCGGTTCGCCCCGATGATGACGGTGCCGTGGCCAGCATCGATCGTGCCCTCCCACAGCAGTCGGCACGACTCATCGAAGACGCGAACGTCGCCGTTCCAGGTTCTCCACGCCTCGAGCGTCAAGCCCTCGGCCCCTGCTGGCACGAGATAGCCACGAACACCCGGATCCTCCGCTCCCGCGTCGAACTGCACGATGACGGCTGCATCGGAGAGGTTGTGGGCCCTGAGATTGACGGGACCCGGTAGTCCGCACGCCTGTAGCACGAGCGCGAGGACCGTCCCCACGGCAAGGCCCGCCGACTTCTGATCCACCCTAGACGTCCCCCACCTCTCAACGGCCCCTGCGACGGCTGCCATCTTCGGTGGTCTACCGCGTATCTGCAAGGTACTGAACGGCTCAGCCTATTCGTCCGCGGCTGCGCCACGAGGCGCGTAAAGGCCCACCACCCCCCGGCCGCCGGCCTCACCCCGGCTCCAGCCCCGCCACCACCAGCCACCCCTCCGCCCGCCCCCGGTAGATCAGCTGCTCGGTCGTGAGGCCCGAACGCGCCCGCAGGTCGGCGAGGTGGCGCTTCGCGGTGCTCGGCCGGACGCCGATGCGCTCCGCCGCGCCCGCCACGGACCCACCGGCGGCGACGAAGGCGGCCAGAACGTCGACCTGGCGGGCGGTCGGCGTCTGCGGCAGCTCGCCGCGCTGGTAGCCGTCCCTCATGGGGCAGGCGCGGAAATCGGACTCACCCGACTGCGCGTGATGAGCCCGAGGACCACGGCCGTGACGGCGAGAATCGCGCCGATCTGGTCGGGCTCGAGGGACAGGCCGAATGCGACGACGAGCGCGAGCACCGCCTGGACGAGCGCCAAGACCATCGCTGGCTCACGACCCCACAACGTGCCGGGCTGACTGTCCATCACTTCACCTGCACGATGTCGCCCGGGTGGATGAGCCCGGGGTTGGCGCGGTACTTCGCGTTCTCAGGGAGCGCGAGCAGGGCCTTGAGGGTGAGCTTGTGGCCGGCGGCGATCTGGGACAGCGTGTCACCGGACTTGACGGTGACCGTCACGATCGGCGGCCGCAGGATCGCGTTCGCCCGCGCGATGACGCGCTTGACGCGCTGCTCCCGTGTGGCCGGCGGCCAGGGTCGCTGCGTCGACTGACGCTGTTGATGTCGGCGTGGACGACGACCGTGCTCCGGTTGATCGGGATGCCGGTGGCCTTGTGGGCGGCGGCGACCAGCTGGGCGACGGCCTCGAACTGGGCGTCGGTGTAGGGCTCGACTCCGGCGCCCGAGCACTCGATCGACTCGTACACCCACTCGTTCATGTTCACGCCCGACGCCACGGCGGCGGCGATCGACGCGAGCTTGGTGTTGGGGTGCGCGACGTCGCCCTGGCTCCAGGCCGCGTGCTTCGCCGGGTCGATCGCCCGAACGACCGTGCCGTCGCGGTCGATGTACGCGGTGGCGGACGGGCCGTGCGAGTTGGGCCGGTTGGCGTAGTTGCGTTCCTGGATGGCGGTCGCCTTGGCGTTGGCCGTCTGGTGCAGGCAGGCGAGGATCGTCGGATTCCGCCGACGCCTGGCACCGCGGGTCGGGTAGCCGTAGGCCTTGTTGGTCAGGAGCGTCGTGACGACCTTCATCTCACACCCCGCCAGAGTGCCGACGCCTCGAGCCCCAGGAGCGCGAGGATCGCGCCGAGGAGCGGCAGGAGGGTGCCGGGGCTGACGTCGTACCCGGGAACGACGACGTCGAGGACGAGGAGGACGACGAGGACCAGCGTGAACGCGGCCGCGGCGCCGATCCGGGCCGAGCTGTACGCATCGGCCCGGACGCGCTCAGGAGCGGCGTCATCCCGGCGCTCATCGCCCATGCCGGCGCACTTGGTCGATCCAGGCGTCCACGAGGAGCGGGAGCACGAGCCGGTCGAGGGCACCGCCCATCACCACGCCGGCGAGGAACGCCAGGACGAGCTCGACCCCGCTCATCGGTCCACCGCGGAAGGGTTGACGGCGCGGACGTACCCGGTGGGGGGAACCGAGAGTCGACCTGGATCGGACCAGCGCGCCGTCATGCCCTCAAGGGTGGGGGCGGCGGGCTCCGGACACTAGTTGGCCGATTGGGCCATGGTTGGGCAGTGACGTGGCCCATTCCCGGCTGTCCGGCGTCGGTTCAGATTGCGAGCGCTGGCGAAAGGAAGATCGAGCGTGAAGCACGCTCGATCGCAACAAGGGTCACGGGTCGATCCGCACCCCAGGGATCGGAAAGGTTCGCGCCATCCCCGGACAAGTACCGTCGCTTTCCGGTCCGACCTGTCCTTGGTGAGCGGGCGTTACTTCACCCCACTCGGGCTTGTCGGCGGTGCCGACGTTGCCATACCCCGCCGGGTAGTAGACCCAGCAGGTCACGTCGCCGCGGGGACCTCCCTGCTTTTCGGGGAATGGCAGAGCCACCGACCCGCCGTCCCGAATCCGCTTCAGATCGTCGAGGGCTCTCCAGTTCGTGAAGTCGGGGTTCACGGCGTCGTCGGGACACACGTCCCACAACATCCCCATCGGATTCTCGGCGGTCACGTCCGTGACGCACGGCGGGTTGCGCCCGAACACCTTCGCCGGTTGTGGGCCAGTGGGCCCAGATTGGTTCTGCGACAGCAGGACGACGCTCAGGATGCCGATGGCGACCAGTGAGCCCATGACAACCACGAACCTGACAGTGCGTTGGCGAGGGGCGGCCGCGCGAGCGGCGACGCTCGGCGCGGATGTCGGAGGTCCGTCCGGGACGGTGGCGTCTGTATGGGAGGCCGTCGATTTAGCTTCCCCCCGCAACGCCGAGAACTCAAACCGGCAGAACCGGCATACCCGCGCCGCCGCGAGGACCGTCTCCGCGCAGTCGGGACAGACTTTGGTCCCAGCAGCGGGTGCGACTGTCGAGTCCGCGGACCCCGACGTCGATGACTCAGCCATGCTTGGCCTATCCTCGGTCGCTCGAGAGTCTCCGTTGATCCGGCGGGGCGTGCATCGCTGGTGAGGGGCGCCTCAGGCTCCGCAGCGCCATCAGGCCGCCAACTAGGACAGCGCCCCAGGCGATCACGTAGCTGCCGCCCCCTTGGGCAGCGGCGTTGTACGAGCTCGCCGAGACGCCGATGCCCACGATCGCAACCGCGACGCCGATCCAGAAGCCCCTCCAGTCGGGGTTCTTGGTGACTTGCGGGGCGCCGTTGGACCGAACGAACAACAGCGCGCCGGCGCCTGAGACGGCGGATGCGATCACCAGCATTCCGGTGTACTGGCTGTAGTTGGCCCTTGGTCCGTTCGCCACGTAGAGCGCCAAGAACGCGCCGATGAACACCACGATGAAGGTCGCGATGGCCCAGCCGGCTGCGAGCTCGTTCTCGCGTGACATCCCCCGAATGAGGCCGGTCCACTTGAGGATGAGGTAGACACCTACGACCCAGCCGGGCAGGTTCAGGATGAACAGGCCCACGAGGATGAGGCCGCGCTTGACCCAAGTGGAGCCGTCTACAGGTTCGACCAACCTCGTCGCGGTGGCACCCCGCGCATCCCACTTTCGACCGCAGGCCCCACAGAAGGCGGCGCCGGTGACCCTGGCCGCTCCGCACTGCGGGCAGAACGCCTCGCCCATCACATCCCCATTCCTTCCGGCCAACATTCGATCAGCATGGCCACGCAGAGCGGGAGCCCGCCCGTGCCTCGTGCGGCAAGCGTGAACCAGGGCGCCCTTCCGCAACCATGCCCCGGAGGTCCTACTCGTCCGCCAGAGCGGATCCCTTGGGTTCGGGCAGCCGCGGACCGAGAATCCACACCAACTGCGCCGTCGTGGTCGCCCCGACCTTCGACCGCGCGTTCGCCAGGTGGTGCTTCACGGTCGAGTGCGACAGGCCCAGTCGGTGGGCGGCCGCCTTCTCCGATCCGGTCGCGAGGACGGCGGCGACGACCCCGACCTCGCGGTCGGTGGCGCGCTCGGCAGGACGACGGGTTGGCCGTCGCGTCATGCGCTCCGGCCCAGCCTTCGCGGCGCGCGATGCTCACGCCGGGTGGCGTTGACCATCAGGAAGCGCGGCGATCGCTGAGTCTTGGAGGGGCTACCCCTCTCGCCCCGACCAGCTCATTGCGACATGGCGAAGCCGGACCATCGCCATCCGGCTTCCTTATCGCCCGCGAGGCGCATGGTTATACTCTCGGTATGAAGACAGCCGTCTCGGTGCCCGACGACCTGTTCGCCCAGGCGGACCGTCTCGCGAAGCGCTCCCGCCGCTCGCGCAGCGAGGTGTACAGCGCGGCCCTGCGCGAGTACGTCGCCCGCCACGCGCCCGACGAGGTGACCGTGGGTATCGACGCCGTCCTCGCGGACCTCGGCGAGCCGGGCGCCGACCCCGACCCGTTCACCGCCGCGGCCGCCCGGCGCACGCTCGCGTCGGCCGAGTGGTGATCGCCCAGGGCGAGGTCTGGTGGACGGACCTCGGCGACCCCGTGGGGTCGGAGCCCGGGTTCCGCCGCCCCGTCGTCGTCGTGCAGGGCGACGCCTTCAACGCGAGCAGCCTGCGCACCGTCATCTGTGTCGCGCTCACGAGCAACCTCCGGTGGGCGGACGCCCCCGGGAACGTGCTGCTGCCCGCCCGCGCCACCGGCCTGCCGAAGCCGTCGGTCGCCAACGTGTCGCAGGTCGTGACCCTCGACCGCGGCGCCCTCACGGAGCGGGCCGGACGCCTCTCGGCGTCGAACTTCGAGCTCGTGCTCGGCGGCATCAACGTGGTCCTGGGACGGGGCTGAGCGTGAGTCACGGGATGTGCGAATCGGCAGGCCGTGCCCGGTGCGAGCGACGGCGCACACCTTGCCGTACACAGTAGGCGTTGACCAGACGCGAGACCCGGAGCAGCCTGCCCCCGGTTCCAGGAGTCGCCGGGGGCCGCGGGACGAAGCAGCGCCAGCAGTTATCGGCGCTCAGGTCGTTATCGTCTCTCCGCCAGAGCCGATAACTTGGGCCGTTTCGCTCGACCCGATCGTGATCGGGGAGCACTCGGCCACAGCGCTCAGCGGCCTCTACATGCCATTCAGACGCTCTCCCAGCTGAGCTATAGCCCCACGGTTTCGTGCTCTGTCAGGGCGGCTCACCGAGCGAACGGGAGTCTAGCACGGCCGAAACGGCCGAGCCGACGGTCGGGAGTCTGGCCCTGGCGCTCGAAGAGACGATAACTGCGACGCGGCCCATTGTCGCCCTTTGCTGACCCAGGCTCGGCCGCACCCCTAGTCGGTGTAGCGGCGTTGCGGGATACGTGCCACAGACGAGGCGGGTGTCTCATGGAGCGGCGCGCCCGATGACGGACCGCTTCTTCCCGCGACGGCCGCGTCGGCCGGCGGGAGGTCCTCCCGGCCCTCCGCGGGGATCGGCCGGTCCGTCATGAAGCGGACACAGTTGCGGCCGCGCTGCTTGGCGGCGTAGAGGGCTTCGTCGGCGTGGGCGATCCATGTCTCGGTCGGCAGGTCGAGGTTGAACCGGCCGATCAGCGTTGCCCCGACGCTGACTGACACGATGCCCCAGGGCTGGTTGTCCGGGTGCTCGATCGCGAGTCGGGAGACGACCGTGCGGAGTCTGGCCGCGGCACGCAGCAGACGCTCGCGGGTCGAGACCGACAGGATCACGAGGAACTCCTCGCCGCCGTACCGGTAGACGCCGTCGTCGGCCCGGACCGAGCCCTCGATGGCCGTGGCGACCTGGCGCAGGACCTGGTCGCCGGCAAGGTGGCCCCGCCGGTCGTTCACCGCCTTGAAGTGGTCCAGGTCGACCATGAGGAGGCCGTAGCGCATACCAGATCGGTCGATGTGGGCGCGGACGGCCCGGAGGTCCTCCTCGAGTCGGCGGCGGTTGCGGGCGCCGGTAAGGGCATCGGTGCGAGCCGTGAGCTCCAGAGCGTGGTGCGCTCGCTCGAGCTCGACCATCTCCGCGTCCGCAAGCCGTCCCAACGACCGGATCCGGTCGAGCTGGGCGAAGTTCCGGATCTGGCCCGACTGGAGGAGCACGTGTCCGGCGACGCTCGCTCCGAGCGCGACGAACAGCACGACCACGAGGGCGCCCTCCTCGGCGGCGGAGAAGTGCCCCCCGGGGTCGACGGCGACGCCGATGGTCGCGATCACGGCGTAGACGACGAGCCAGCGCAGGTGGACTTGCGTCCGCCACGGCATGATGAGCGCCACGAGACCTGGAAGAACGAGCAGGTAGGCGACCGACTGGATCGACAGGCTGGGCGTCGCGATCTCGGTCAGGACCGTCGAGAGCGCGACGCCGATCATGATCGTCCAGGCGACGAGCTCGGGGCGCCGGGCGAGCGGCCCCCCGACCGCCCACCATCCGGCGATGGCGGCGACAATCATCAGCACGTCGAGGCCGATCGAGATCAGGACGCGGTCGCCCTCGAGGCCGGTCAGGGCGAGGGCATCGAAGGCCTCGGCCGCCACGACGACAAGGAACCCGATCCGGCTCGCCGTCCTCGTCCTGCGCCGCTGGACCGCCCGGAACCGCCGGCCTCCCCCGACCACCACATAGTCGAAGCGGTGGACCCGGTCCGCCACTTCGTCGAGGTGGCGGCGAAGCCGCCGGAGATTCTCCCTCCCGAACCTCGGCTTCTCGACCACGCCTTGCGGGTCGAACACGGGAAGTGCTGCTGGTCCCTGCATGCACTGATCGTGCGGTGTCCGGAACTGACCTCAAGGACCCAGACGTACGCCTCGGCTGGGGTTCATTGTCCGTTTCACGCCAAGTGCTACTATGTCGCACGTCGAGCGCGTCGGCGTTCGTCAGGCTGGTCGTCGCGGTCGTGAGTGGCGAGCGGTTGGCCACGACGCTGAGCGGCATCTCGACGCATCCGGGTGGCCCCGCGAGCACCCGGTTCCTCGCCGTCGAATGCATGCGCACGTCGAGGCAAGGTGTCGAGGATGCCCTGCGTGTCGCCTTTGCACTCCTCGAACCGAGTCCTGCAGCCAAGTGCGATAACAGGATCGGAGTGATCGATCTCAGTTGTCGGCTCTCAGGTCGTTATCGTCTCTCCGTCGCAGGCGATGACTTGGGCCGGTTCGCTCGCTTCGATCGTGATCGGGAATGCCGTGGCCACAGCGCTCAGCGGCCAGCTGGCGGGTGATCGTCGGACCGACGGCCGTCGGCCGCGTCCCGGCGGCGGGCCAGGTGCTCGCGGTCGGCCGACCACGCCGCCGTTGGCGGTGCCCCGGGGCAACCGGCCCGATGCGTACCGGACCGTGGCGCAACCCACTCAGCCGCTCCGAGACGACGCGACCGCTGCTGCCCGCCTGTGACGCCGCGTCTGCCCCTTCGTACTATGCTCGTGCGGACCGCTGGGACGGCGATCTCGGCCGAGCGCCCCCGCGCGTCCCTGACTCTGTGCCGTCGTTCACGGCATCCGAGGGGAGGTCCGGTCCATGTCGTTGCTCCGACGGGTGGAGCGGGCACAACAGCAACAGCAGCAGCAAGAGCACGGGGATGCCGCCGATACCGCGCTGGTGCCGGTGCCGCCCGAGTTGCCATCGGCACCGCCCGTCGTTCCCAACGTTCGCACGCAAGCGCGGGAATCGCTGATCCGCGAGATCAAGCTTCGGCTGCAGCCCGAGGTCGTGAACTCGTTCGACACCCTGCTCGACGCGACCGCAGCTGACGTCAGCGCCAAGATCGCAGGCATCGTCGAGCGGGTGATCTCGGCGAACGGTTTCGCTGTTACGCGCGACGAGCGGCTGCGCCTGATCGACGAGCTCGTGAACGACGTCACGGGCTACGGGCCGCTGGAGCCGCTGCTGAAGGACGAGACCATCACCGAGGTGATGGTCAACGGCCCGGATCACATCTACATCGAGCGGGCGGGCAAGATCCAGCGCGTCGAGAGCTCGTTCCTGAATGACGAGCACGTGCTCCGGATCATCGACCGGATCATCACGCCCATGGGCCGGCGTATCGATGAGACCAGCCCGCGGGTTGATGCGCGGCTGCCCGACGGCTCGCGCGTCAACGCGATCATCGAGCCGTTGTCGCTGGTCGGGCCCGTGATCACCGTCCGGAAGTTCTCGGCCCGGCCGTACACGGTCGAGGACCTCGTCGGCTTCGGGACGGCCACTCCCGAGATGTTCGAGTTCCTGCGGGCATGCATCGAGGCGCGGCTCAACCTGTTCGTGTCGGGCGGCACCGGCTCGGGCAAGACGACCACGCTCAACGTCCTGTCCTCGTTCATCCCCAACGACGAGCGGATCGTGACCATCGAGGACGCGGCCGAGCTCCAGCTCCGGCAGGAGCACGTGGTGACCCTCGAGTCCCGACCCCCCAACCTCGAGGGCGAAGGCGAGATCACGATCCGGAACCTGCTGCGCAACGCCATGCACATGCGGCCCGACCGGATCATCGTCGGCGAGTGCCGCTCGGGCGAGGCGCTGGACATGCTCCAGGCGATGACCACCGGCCACGATGGCTCGCTGTCCACCGGCCACGCCAACAGCCCCAAGGACATGCTGCGGCGGCTCGAGACGATGGTCCTGATGACCGGGTACGCGATGCCGCTGCGGGCCATCCGGGAGCAGATTGCCTCCGCCGTCGACCTGATCGTCCACACGGCGCGGCTCAAGGACGGATCGCGCAAGGTCGTCAACATCACCGAGGTCTACGGGACCGAGGACGATGAGATCCTGACCCAGGATGTGTTCGCGTTCGAGCAGACGGGTATCGACGACAACGGCAGGATCGTGGGCGAGCTCAAGCCGACCGGCGTCCGACCGACGTTCATGGGGCAGTTCGCCCGCGGCGGGATCGCCCTCCCGCCGGGCGAGTACGGGATCCCGCCCGAGGACAAGGCGCTGCCGGGTCCGAGGCGGCCGATGAAGGGCCGCCTGGGCGGTGGCGATTCCGCCCTCCCCGACGCATCGTCCCTTCCGCTCGGGTTCGGTCGGGCAGTCAAGGCCGGAGGCATGATCTACATCTCGGCGATGGGCCCGATTGATCCCGAGAGCGGCCAGGTTGTGCGCGGCGGGACCCTGGACCAGACGCGCCAGTGCCTGGCCAACCTCAAGGCGAGGCTCGAGGCGTCGGGCAGCTCGCTGGACAAGGTGGTGTGGGCGAACTGGACGCTGCGCGACACCACCGAGTTCGACACTTTCAACAAGGAGTGGGCACGCTGGTTCCCGGGCGACGGCCCGATCGGCCAGAGCACGCTGATGCCCCAGCTCCAGCGTCGGGCCGGGTTCCGCGTCTCGATCGGTGTGATCGCCGAAGCCTAGGCAGGTCTGGTCCGGGGGGCCCGTTGCAGGTGTCGTCGTGTCGGGCGCTCCCGCGTCTCCCGTCCGCGGATACGATCGTCGGCATGACCGCAGCCCCTTCCGTCCGTGTCGCCGGACCATTCGCGCACCGGCCGGCGGCACCATCGGCCAGGATGGCCAGCGAATCCGAGGTCATGGCGCACCTCCCGGGCGGCAACCTCCGCTACCTGCTGCGCCGCTCGCCGCGAGCCCGGGGCCTACGCCTGGTCGTGCATCCGCGGCGAGGGGTGGTCGTATCCGTCCCGATCGCGTCGCGCCGCGGATGGGCGCACGCGGAAGGGCTCGTTCAGGCGTTCCTGGTCGAACGCGAGCCCTGGATCCGCCATCACCTCGATCGTCAGGCGGAGGAACGAGAACGGCTGGCCGCCAGGCCGGCCCTCGATGACGGTCGCACGATCATGTACCTCGGTGAGCCGCACCGGATCCGTGTCGTGAACGCGGCCCCTGGAGTGCGGGCGACTCGCGTCTCGAGGGTCGGCGGTGACGACACGGACGAGCTGCTGATTGAGCGCGTCGCGCGGGATCGGCGGCGAACAGCGGCGATCCTCGAGACTTGGTTGCGGATCCGGGCCCGGGCGGCGATCACCGCGGCGCTTCGTCGGCATGCCACGCGACTCGGGGTCACGCCCGGGCGGCTCACGATCCGCGATACCACCAGCCGGTGGGGAAGCTGCTCGCGCGCGGGGACGCTGTCGTTCAGCTGGCGGCTGATCATGGCCCCACCAGCAGCACTCGAGGCCGTCGCCGTCCACGAGCTGTGCCACCTTAGGGTGTTCGGCCACGGCCGCGCCTTTCATGCCCTGCTCGAAGCGCGGGTTCCCGATCAGGCAGCGTGGCGGCGGTGGCTGCGGCGCAACGCCGCCGAGCTGCACGCCGCACTCGAGGAGTAGCGGTCGGCGCCAGCCGGACCTCGCCGTCACTGAGCTCCCGCCGGCGTCGGGGCGGGCGTGTCAGCGCGGCCCGCTCGACACCGTTCCGCAACTGTCTTGACCCCGGGCTGCCGCGACGTTTACATTACTAACGCGTGTTGATAACGCGCGTTAGTGACGCGGTTATCAACGTCAGGAGGCGCGTTCCCGGAGCGCAGGGCGATCCCCGGCAGGGGTCGTTGTGATGCCGTGCGGTGCCCGGCCGAACGGTGTCACGTACAGCGTACCGAGCGCGGAGGAGGACCCGCGGATCGTGCGACAACGCCGACCGACCAGTCTGGACGTGGCCCGGCTTGCCGGCGTGTCACGCACGACGGTGTCGTTCGTGCTCAATCGCCACGAGGATGCACGGATCAGCCCCGAGACGAGGCGACGCGTGCTCGAGGCCGCGGATTCCCTCGGCTACCACGTGAACGCCCCGGCGCGCAGCCTGGCGGCCGGCGCCAGCCGGACGGTCGGTGTGGTGCTGCTGCAGTCGCCCGAGCAGGTGGCCGTCGACGCATTGCTCCCGGAGACCCTGCGCGGGCTCACTGCGGCGCTGCGCCAGGACGGCTATCGGGTGCTCCTCGAGCCGCTCCCGCTGGGCGAACGTGCCTATGGATCACTGCTTCGGACCGGCAGCGTCGATGCGCTCGTGATCAGTGGACCCCGCAGCGACGACACGGAGCTCGCGCGCCTGGCGGCCGAGGGCTACTCGATGGTCATCCAGGGCACCCTCGATGGTTCGCCCGTGCCGAGCGTCGACGTCGATAACCGAGCCGCCGCCCGGGCCGGGGTCGAGCATCTGATCGCGCTCGGCCATCGCGACATCGCATGCGTGACGAACGGTCCCCTGGCCTACACCGCGGCGGCCGAGCGAGCCGCTGGCTTCCGCGACGCCCTCGAGCGTCACGGCCTTCCGGCACCCGCTTCTCGAGTCGCCGAGGCCTCGTTCGATGCGGAGAGCGGACGCGCGGCGATGCGGCGGTTGCTGCACGCAGGCGCGCCGCCAACCGCCGTCTTCGTGGCCAGCGACGTCGTCGCCTTCGGGGTCGTCGGAGCGCTCCGCGAGGCCGGACTCCGGATTCCCAGGGACATCTCGGTGACCGGCTTCGACGACATCCCGCTGGCGGCATTCGCCGACCCGCCGTTGACCACCATTCGGACCCCCGCGTATGACCTCGGAGAGGCGGTCGGGCGGCTGCTGCTCGATCGGCTCATGGGCAGGACCGTGCCGGCCCGGACCGTGCTCACCACTGACCTCATCGTTCGAGCGTCCTCCTCCGCCCCGACCGGCGGGCGGGAGAGGGTCGTTCAGGCAACCGGTGGGCCCTGATCGCCCGAGCGACGCCCGTCGTCGCTCGAGTGTTGGCGGCATGGGCATCTGCGTGCCCAGATGGAGGAGGGGCCGGCTCTCAGAGGACCGGCCCACAGAAAGGAGCAAGTGCATGCATCACAAGCCACTCCTCAGGCGAGGAGCGGTCCTGCTGGTGGCGATGGGCTTCGCCCTGGCGGCATGCTCGTCGAACTCGTCGAGCGGAGGCCAGAGCGTCACGGTCATCGGCACCTGGGGCGGCAGTGAGCAGGACGCGTTCCTGCAGATGGTCAAGCCCTGGGAAGACCAGACGGGCAATACCGTCAAGTACACCGGTACCCGTGACATCAACACCGTCCTTACGACGGGCGTGGCATCGGGCGTCCTGCCCGACCTCGCCGGCCTTCCCGGGCCGGGCCAGATGGCCGAGTACTACAAGGCGGGCGCGCTCAAGCCGCTCGACGACGTCCTCGACGTCAACACCTACAAGAGCGAGACCGCCAAGGCGTTGACCGATCTCGGCACCGCCAGCGACGGCAAGACCGTCGGCGTGTTCATCAAGGCTGCCGTGAAGGGCCTGATCTGGTACAGCCCAAAGCTGCACGACTACTCGTCGGCTCCGCCGGCGACGTGGGACGACCTGACATCCCAGGCGACGTCCAACCAGGGTGACGCCCAGGCGATCTGGTGCGTCGGACTCGAGAGCGGTGCGGCATCCGGCTGGCCGGGCACCGACTGGATCGAGGACATCGTCCTGCGCCAGGCCGGGCCCGATGTCTACAACCAGTGGTGGCAGGGCACCCTCAAGTGGTCCTCGCCCGAGATCAAGAGCGCGTTCCAGACGTTCGGAAAGGTGATCGACCAGGCCTACGGCGGTTCGGACAACGTCCTGAGCACGAGCTTCGACGTCGCCGGCGACCCGCTGTTCACGAGCCCGCCCGGCTGCGAGTTCCATCACCAGGCGAGCTTCATCACCGGGCTCGGCGCGTTCAAGACCCTCAAGGCCGGCACCGACTACAACTTCTTCCCGTTCCCGGACATCAACCCCCAGTACAGCGGTGCCGTCGAAGGCGCCGGCGACCTGTTCGGCATGTTCCACGACACGGACGCGGCGAAGTCACTGATGAAGTACCTCGTCACGGCCCAGGCCCAGGACGTCTGGGTCAAGATCGGTGGCGCTCTTTCCGCCAACAAGAACGCGACCGACTACCCCGACGACATCAGCAAGCGGTCAGCGGATCTGCTGGCGAACGCCAAGACCTTCGTGTTCGATGCGTCGGACCTGATGCCCTCGGCGATGAGCGGCGCGTTCAACTCGTCCATCCTCGATTTCGTCAAGGATCAGTCGCAGCTGGACACGATCCTGTCCAATCTGGACAAGGTCCAGACCGACGCCTACGCGTCGTCCTGATCGATCGCGCCCCGTGGCGGGGTGCGGCGTTCGCCGCACCCCGCCACGACACCACAGCGGGGAGGTAGCTCATGGATCCTCGCCTCGGGACGGCCCTGGCGGTGCTCATCGGCGTGCCCGCGGTGATCGTCGGGTATATCTACGCGACCGAATTCGCGATCCGGGCCGTCACCGAGCGGCAGCGCGCCCGGATCCGGCCATGGTTGTGGCTGGCCCCGGCGCTGCTGTTCCTGTTCGTGTTCCTCGTCTGGCCGAGCATCCTGACGATCGCGCGGAGCTTCCAGGGCCAGGTCGCGGGCAACTGGGTCGGGCTCGACAACTACGCCTGGTTCTTCGGCACCGGCGACGCGTTGGTCGCGCTGCGCAATAACGCGCTGTGGGTCGTGTTTCTGACGCTGTTCACGGTCGGGCTTGGCCTCGTCATCGCCGTGCTCGTGGACCGGGTTCGCTACGAGACCGTGGCGAAGTCGGTCATCTTCGTGCCCCTCGCGATCAGCATGACCGCCGCGGGCATCATCTGGAAGTTCATGTTCCGCTACGACCCGGCGGGTGCGACCCAGACCGGGACGCTGAACGGGATATTCGGGGTCTTCGGGGTGGGTCCCACCGCCTTCCTGCAGACCGACACGCTCGCCTTCAACACGATCATGCTCATCCTGGTCATGGCCTGGATGTGGACCGGCTTCGCGATGGTGATCCTGTCAGCGGCGCTCAAGGGCATCAGCCCCGAGCTGCTCGAGGCGGCCCGTGTCGACGGCGCGAACGAGTGGCAGGTGTTCCGGCGGATCGTATTTCCGCTGCTTGTGCCCACGATCGCGGTCGTGTCCACGACGATCATCATCACCGCTCTCAAGGCGTTCGACATCGTGTACGTCATGACATCCGGCAACTACGACACCGACGTGATCGCGAACCGGATGATCAAGGAGCTGTTCCAGTTTGGCCAGTTCGGTCGCGGTAGCGCGCTTGCCGTGATCCTGTTGATCGCGATCGTCCCGATCATGGCCCTCAACATCAACCGGTTCCGAGCCCAGGAGGCGATTCGATGACCGCCGCAGGAGCCACTGGGAGCGTGGCAGGGCCCCGCCGGTCCAACGGCATCCTGGGGCCGGGGGTGCGCCGGTTCGCGCTCCACGGCACGCTCGTCGTGCTGATGGTCGTGTGGCTGTTGCCGACGATCGGGCTGCTCGTCAACTCGTTCCGATCGTCCGCCGACATCAACGGGTCCGGCTGGTGGTCTGCCCTGTTCCCGCCGGCCGGGTTGACGCTCGACAGCTACAGCGCCGTCCTGTCCAAGGGTGGCCTGGGCGCGGCCTTCGTCAACAGCCTGTTCATCACGATCCCCGCGACCATCATCCCGATCTTCGTGGCGGCATTCGCGGCCTACGCGTTCGCGTGGATGAGCTTCCCGCTTCGCAACGTGCTGTTCGTCACGGTCGTCGGCCTGCTTGTCGTGCCCCTCCAGACGACGTTCATCCCGATCCTCCAGGCGTACAACCAGCTCGGGTTCGCCGGGTCGTTCCTGACCCTGTGGCTTGCCCATACCGGGTATGGCCTGCCGTTTGCGATCTACCTGTTGCGGAACTTCATGGGCTCGCTGCCACGGGAGGTCTTCGAGTCCGCGTACATCGACGGCGCGAGCCCGGTGACCGCGTTCTTCCGGCTCGCCCTGCCGATGAGCGTCCCGGCCATCGCGGCCCTGGCGATCTTCCAGTTCCTGTTCGTCTGGAACGACCTCCTGGTCGCCCTCGTGTACCTCGGGGCGACCAACCCCGACAACCTGCCGATGACCGTCGTGCTCGCCAACCTCGTCAACTCGACCGGTGGCGGCTGGGAGCTCCTCGCCCCGGCGGCGTTCATCTCCATGGCGCTGCCGCTGGTCGTGTTCTTCTCGCTCCAGCGCTACTTCGTCCGTGGGATCACCGGAGGCGCTGTCAAGGGCTGATCTTTCGGACAAAACCCAGCGACCGCGGACGGGCCGGACCTCCTCCTGGCCCGTCCGTTGTTGTCCGGCCGTACATCGCACCGGTACAGGACCATCGGCAGGTACTGGATGCCGTCACGTGAGGGCACAATCTGTGACGCACGCGCGTCGTATGGGTGCCTCGACGGCTGAGCCGTCACCTCGATCAGGCCTGGGGTCCCATGTCGCACCATCTCGCAGCCGCCATGGTCGTCGCCGCGATCGCCGTCTCGGCGTGCGCGGGTACGTCGCCAGGGTCGCCGGGTCGGACGCCGGGTTCGTCACCGAGCGCGGGCTCCGCGGCGGCAGCGACACCGCGCCCATCCCAGACCCCGGTGATGCCGGCCAGCCCTGCGGCGACCCCGCCCGCAGCCAGCGAGGTCCCGGACGCCGGCAACGTCGACGGGCCGCAGTCCGGGCCCGTGCTGTCGATCGAGCCCGTCGAAGCGATGAGCGTCCGCGCCACCATCGAGGACCCGGACGCCAGGGCGTGGCGGCTGGTCGTTGCGGGCACCGGAGTCCGCGCTGCTGATCGACTTGAGATCGTCGTCGAGACCGGCGACGTGGCACCGCTGATCACCGCGACCGAGATCCACGACGGGCGGATCGAGGGGGTGATGGATCTGACCGGGTTCGGCGATCCGACGGCGTCCGCGGGAGGATGCCATGCAACGGTGCACGTGTGCATCGACTCCGATGCGTTCCGGCTGCCCACCGATGGCGACGGCCGGCTGACGGTCACGCTCACCCGGATGGATGACACCGCACCGCTGACGATCGTCGGCGCGACGGCGAGCTGGCCGGGTGAGCCCTTCATCCTCGGACCCTGGAACGACACCGAAGCGTTTCCGTGGGACGCGGGTGCGTCCTCCTGAACATCGCAGGTTCGTCGCCGAAACGCTGAACACCCGTCCGGTGACGCCGGACGGGTGTTTCGATCGCGAGGTGCTCGTGGGCCGGGGCAGAATCGAACTGCCACAGCCGAAGGCGAGGGTTTTACAGTGCCCGCCCCGGCGTCCGCCGGCGTTCGCCGAGTCGGTATCCACGCACGAAACCGCCGTCTGCTCCGCTCCGGCGTCCGCCGACGTCCGCCCCGATTGCTACCGGCGTTGCTGCCCGGTGAGGCTGCCCGAGCGGCACCTCGTCGATCGGCTCCTTGGAGCTGATGGGCTCGATCTCCTTGCGGCGGAGGACCGCCCGGCAGATGAGCTCGGCGACCTGCGAGTCGGCCCAACGCAGCCGCCTGGACGATGAGGTCGGAGGTGCAAGTGGGGTAGCCCCTCCAAGACTCAGCGATCGCCGCGCTTCCTGATGGTCAACGCCACGCGGCGTGAGCATCGCGCGCCGCGAGGGCTGGGCCGGAGCGCATGACGCGACGGCCAACCCGTCGTCCTGCCGAGCGCGCCACCGACCGCGAGGTCGGGGTCGTCGCCGCCGTCCTCGCGACCGGATCGGAGAAGGCGGCCGCCCACCGACTGGGCCTGTCGCACTCGACCGTGAAGCACCACCTGGCGAACGCGCGGTCTAGGGTCGGAGCATCGACCACTGCCCAGTTGGTCTGGATCCTCGCGCCACGCCTACCCGAGCCCTCAGAGCCTGAGGCCTCTTGGCCGTTGACGGAACCAGTAGGCAGGGTTGATCGTCCGATCGGCAGCGGCTCATCGCAGGGTGTGACATGACCCGCATCGGCTTCTTTGCACTGCTCATCGCCGCGCTCATGGTCGCGATTTCCCTGGCTGGCTGTTCAGGGACGCCCGGTGCCTGGACCCCGCCCGCCAGCGAGTCAGCCGGGTCCTCCGGTCACCAGGTGGACGCGTCGTTCCCATCGGAGGTCGCCGGTCTTCCGGTGATCAGCGTCGCCGACGCCGTCGACCTGCTCCAGTCGGGCAAGCTCGACGGCCAGGCCGTCGCGGTGGCGGGCTACTACGACCATTTCACCCCGTCCTGCCCGTATCCCGGCCGCTACATCGGCCCGCTCGAGGACTGGTGCCGGTTCGCGGCCTTCACCGACAGCCGTGCCAGCGCCAAGCTGTGCCAGCCTGAGGGCACCAACGGCATGAGCTGCCGCCAGCCTTCCGGGACGAACCTGTCGCCCTGGTTCATGACCGAGACGAGCGGGAACACGTGGGGGTGGGCGTCGGGAGGCGCGACCGGCGAGCCAGCGGCGCTCGTGCTCATCGGCCACGCCGGCGACCCGCGGCAGTGGCAGTGCACTGCGGCGACCCAGGCCGAGTGCGCGAATGCCTTCGTCGTCGACTGGGTTGCATGGGCGAATGGCACCGATGTCCCGCCGACGGCCCCCGAGACCGGCGACCAGCTGTCGGGCAAGGTGATCACGCCTGTGATGACGCTCGACCAGGTCGCGGCGGCCATCGGCCTTGGCGACGACCTGCTCACCGGGGCGGCATTCAGGAAAGGAGACGTCGCAGCGATCGACCCGCGCTGGAACTTCACGGGTGACGAGATCGTGTGGCTGCTGCGGTCCCTCGGACCGGACGCCGGCGCCGAAACGCGCCCCGAGACGGTCTGGCTCGTCGATGACGCCACCGGGAAGGTGATCGACAGCCACCCGCTCAAGCTGGCCGCGGACTACCAGCCGGCACGGCTGTGGCCGATGGCCACGGTTCACGGGGTCGAGTGCTGCGCGGGCGATGTGTTCCCCTTCTACCGGGTGGCGTCCGGTGACGGCACGGCGGTGCACGAGGGCATGGTCTCCGGCGGCGCGTCGGGCGACGGCGACGCCACGACCTACGGCGGCAGCTATGGCTCCGGCGTGCTCGTCCTGCCAGCCGGCGACTACTCCATCACCGTGTGGCTGGCGGGCTACGCCGGCGGTGTCACGGGGCCGCCTCGCGACGAGTGCTCCACCCAGGTGACACTCCGGCCGCTCGACGACGTCGCGCTCAACGCCGACTTCCCGCCTGACGGGGCATGCAGTCTTGGGCCGGCGCCGGTGCCGTCGCCCGTGCCCGGCTCGTAGGGGCTGACATGGCGCGCAGGGCGACGGGGCGACTCGCCACTGCGGTCCTCGCGGCCGTCACCTTGGCCGGGTGCGCGCTTGTGCCCGGGGTCGTGCCCGCGGCCACGGATCCGGCCGCTGCCCACGAGCGGGCGCAGGCTGTGCTCTCCGCCTGGGCGGATGCAGTAGCGAAGGCGGGTGCGCAGGCCGCTGTCACGCCGGTCGGCGAGCTGACGGGCCAGATCGGCGACTGGGAGGAGGCCGTCGGCGACAACAACAAACGTGCCCTCATGGCCGGGATGGTCGCGTCCGCCAGCCCGTTGTCCGAGGTGGCGCCACACGACGGCGAGGTGATCTGGCAGGACGGCACGACGACGGTGCCTCTCATGTCGGCGCAGGAGGCCATCGTCGCGATCGAGGCGACCACCGAGGCACCTTGCTCCGACTGCACGATGCTCCTCGCGACCGCCGCTGAGCTGACATCGGGGCCCATCCAGACCTCACGGGGCCCTGCGAGCGCGCCCATCTGGGTGTTCACGCTGGAGGGCACGGCGGTCAAGGTCACGCGGGTCGCGATCGCGAACCCGGTCGTCGTCACCCCCGACGACGGCGGCTGGGGGCTCGGGCTGGCGATTGACTCGGCTACCGGGTCGGTCAGCGGCACCGAGCTCACCGTCGCGTTCGTCGGCGCGCCCGATCCGGGGGACAAGCCGTGCGGCGAGGACTACACGGCCGAGGCCGTCGAGTCCGATCTCGCGGTCGTCGTCATCGTCACCCGGCACCCCCACGCGACGATGGGCGCGTGCTCGGCGGTCGGTGCACGGCGCACCGCGACGGCCACACTGGCGGCGCCGCTCGGCAACCGGGTCGTGCTCGACCTGCAGCAGGGGACGCCGGTCCCCCTCGTGCTAGCTCCGTAGAGCGTTCGCGGCTCCGCCCGGAACTCGCCGACATGGCCCAATCGGCCAACTAGAAACCGCGTCCCACCGCCCGCACGCTTAGCCCATGACGGCGCGCTGGTCCGATCCACACCGACTCCCGGGTCCCCCCACCGGGTACGTCCGCGCCGTCAACGCCCCGTGAGCGGCGACGAGCCCGGCTCGACCGGGATCAGCCAGCGCGAGCTCCTGCTCGAGCTGCGCGAGGACATCCGCGGCCTGAAGTCGGCCGTCGACGCGATCGCGCGCGACCAGGCGCTCGGCGTCGAGCGGCGGGCGAGCATGCAGCGGTCCGCCGACTCGATCTACGCCCGCCTCGACGGGCACGACCGCGATCTCGACCGGATCCTCGCCTGGCAGAACCGCGCCGACGGGGCGCTCGTCCTCGCCCGCTGGGCGCTCGGCGCGTCCCTCGTCAGCCTCGTCGCCGTCGGCATGCAGCTCGTCGCCGCCCTGGCCAAGGCCGTCAACCCCTCGCTGCCCTGACCGGAGGACCCCCATGACGGACGACCTTCTCACCTACGGCCTCGGCGCCCTGCCCGACCCTCCGGACGAGCGCGACTACCCGGTGTCCGCGCTGTACGCGGCCGAGGGCATCGAGCCGACCGCCGCCCTGCCGGCCAGCTACGCCGCGCCCGGGATGCCGCCGGTGCTCGACCAGCACGCCACCCCGATGTGCGTCGCCTACTCCGCCTCGGCGATGAAGGCGTGGCAGGACCGTCGGGACCAGGAGCGCCTCTTCGACTTCGACGAGCCGCGCTTCTTCCGCGAGATCGGCGGCACGGCCGCGGGCGCCTACGTCCGCGCCGCGATGGACCGGATGCGCGCCTCCGGCTACCCGGTCACGGGCTCGGGCGACGCCGGCCACCACAGGATCGCCGCCTACTACGCCGTCCCGCGCGATGTGGCGACGATCAGGGCCGCCATCCACGACCTCGGCCCGGTCGTCGTCTCGACCCCCTGGCACCAGTCGTGGTTCCGCCCGCGGGCCGACGGCACGCTGCCGGCGCCCGACGCGGTGGTCGGCGGGCACGCGACCGTCGCCTACGGCTGGGACGCGCGGGGCCTGCGCCTGCGCAACTCGTGGGGCAGCGCCTGGGGCGTGGGCGGCGACTGCTGGATGCCCGACGAGCACGTCCTGAAGATCAACGGCGCCTGGAAGGCGGCCGACGCGATCGAGCACCCGATCCCGTACTCGCACACGGTCGACGTCACCGCGCGCCCCAGCCTCAACGTCCGGAAGGCCCCGACGACCGCGGCCGCGAGGGTCGGCGCGCTCCCCCACGGGCGCGACGTCGCGACCCTGCGGCTCGAGAAGTACGGCGGCAGGTACTCGGTGAACGGCACGACCCGGACCGACTGGCTCGAGGTGAAGGCCGACACCCGCAGGGGCTGGGTCGCCCGCGGCTACACCCGCCTGCTCAAGTAGGAGAAGGAGATGGAGGACCTCACCTTCGCTGTCGTGCTCACGGCGGCCGGCGCCACCGCGTCGGCGGCGCTCATCACGGGCCTCATCGCGATCGCGAAGCAGCTCGTGGTGGTCGGGCCGTGGATCAACGCCGACCGCGAGCCCACGATCGCCTTCGTCCTGTCGGCGCTGCTGGTCGCGGTGGCCGTGCTCTCGGTGGGAGTGTTCACCCCGGCCGCCCTGTTCGCCGCGTTCCTGGCCTGGTTCGGGACCGCCCAGATCGCGATGGGCGTGCACGACACGGTCAAGAGCGCGACGGCGGGCGCCGGGTGACTCGGGTGCGGGACGGATACCTGCGAGGCACGCTGCCGAGGACGCCGACCGCGCGTCAGGTCGACGTCCTCGCGGCGTTCGTCGCGGTTGGCGGCTCCGTCCCTGAGGCAGCGGCGCTCGTGGGCGTCCGGCCGAGCACCGCGAAGCGCCATCTCGCGGACCTACGGGCGCGATCGGGCCTCACCACCGTGCAGTTCATCTACCGGGGCGGGCGGAGGGGTGGCTGGTGGTACCCGCCCTCGAGCCGAATGTGACTGATGTCCCCCGAGGTTCGGTGACGACCAGCCGGTGACCGCCCCGAGCGGCCGGAGGTTAACTTGGACGCAGAGCTTCATCACAAGCGTCCCGACGGCCGCGCGGCCAGCAAACATCCTGCTCCGCCCGCCGGAGCCGGCCGCGTCAGGTGCGGCGCCGATCGTGCCGCCCGCGGGTCCACCCCCAGGGCCGTCCTCGCCGCTTAGCGGTAGCCGGGCACGGCTCCCTCGTGTTTGCAGGGGCGCGTCGCCCGTGGCCGCACCTGCTCACCGCGAAAGGGGGCGCTGTAATGAGATTCGACAAGCGCATCGTCGTGGTGGTGCTGGCGCTCGCCGGGGTGTTCGTCATCGCCGGCGTCGTCGTAGCCAGCATCGGATTCACCTCACGGCCATTCGACACGTCCGGCGAGCGCGCCACGGGCATGGCCCAGAATTCCCTGGGCAGCCGGTACACCCTCGATGCGGCTAGCATCAGCTCGACCTGGACGTTCACCAGCGACGCCGACGTCGTGCTGCGGTTCGCCGACGGCCAGGTGGCCCTGAACGACACGACGCTCGACCCGGGCTGCTACTCGGGGACCATCCCGACCGGTGCCGTGCTCACGCTCGAGGACGCACACGGCGTGAGCTTCGCGACCCCGGAGAAAGACACCTCGTGTGAGCCGTTGCCGTGAGCACGGCAAGCACACAGGCGATCTCACAGTCTGTCGGCAGCAGTCGGACGCTCCACATTCGCGCGAAGCTGGCTGCCAGCCTGAGGTCGGTTGCGGGGTCGCGCGCCGCCTGGCTGTTCGCTGTGGCCTGGCTGGCAGCGGCGCTGACCCTCGCGCTGACGGGCCAGGGCTTCCCTTTCGGCAGCCTGATCCTGATCGCCATCTTCATGCCCCTGAGCCTGGTGACGGTGCTGCTCACAGAGCCTGCGCCGCCGAACCCGGCGGAGGCGAATGAACGCCCTCGCATCCGCCTCCAGGTCGGCCTGATCCTGCTATTCGTCGTACTCACCGGCTGGACCGGCCTCGTGTTCCACGACGTCACGGCTGCCTCGATCCCGATCTGGACGCCGCTGGTCGACGCGCTCGGGCGCCTCGGCGACGCTTGGCTCGGCGCCACGACCTACGTCATGAACCCGGTTACGTACGTTGCCCTGCCACTCATCGTCTTGCTCCTGACGGGGGCGCCTCTGCGATCGTTGGGCTTCGGTCCGGGCCACCGCGTGGGGCGGGTGGTCGTGCTGTGGGCCTCGATCCCGTTCGCGTTCTTCGCCATCGCCTTCGCCTCGGGGCAGCTCTCGCTGGGCCGGCTGCTCGGGGGCTTCGCGTCGAACTTTCTGAACAACGGGTTCTCGGAGGAGTTCCTGTTCCGCGGCGCGCTGCAGACGCGGCTCCGGCGGCTGTGGGGCCCGGCCTGGGCGGTGGTCGTTCAGGCGCTCGTGTTCGGCGCCTGGCACCTCGGGCTCGGCTTCGACAACACCGGCCATGCCGGGCTGCTGCCCGCACTCGCGAGCACGATCGTCAACCAGGCGGTCATCGGGCTCGCCTTCGGCGTGATCTTCGAGCGCACCCGCAACCTCGTGGCACCAACAATCGTGCACATCCTCGTCGACAGCCTGGGGTAGGGACGGATGGCACCTCTCGCGCTCCACGCAGCCGGTGGCAGACACCTAGTCTGCCGGGGCGGGCGGAGCGGTGGCCCCAAGAGCAGCAGACCCGGGCGAGCAACGCCCGGGTCTGCGTCAGGCGGCCGACCGGTTAGCTCGCGGGCGAGAGGGCGCGCGAGACGAGCACCATCAGGATTGCCACGTTGACCAGCACGGCCACCAGGTAGAACGGGTGGAAGAACAGGGCAAGCGCGACGAGACCCACGGCAGCACCACCGATGGCCAGCGGCTGCCACGCGCCAGACAGGACAGGTACGCCAAACCAGCCGAGCCCAGCGGCGATGAGAGCCAGACCCGCGACGAGCCACAGCCCATTCGCGAGGATCGATGCGCCCGAGCCGAGGCCCATGGCGTCGATGAGCCACGAGCGCCCGAACGGGCCAGGCCACCAGCCGAACCAGGCCGGCACGGTCATCGCCGGCGCGTCCGGCCTAGTGACGCCGCCGAAGCCGATCATCGTGGTGATCAGCCCGTGCGCGATGACGAAACCAGCGGCGAGAACCTGCGGCATGTCACACCTCCGATGCTGTTGGCGAGTCTTGCTCCGACTCGAGAGCCACGGACACCAGCTCGATGCCGAGGTCTCGAATCCGTGCCAGCACCCCGTGGAGCGCGGACTGATCGGCGAGCGGCCCGCTCAGGGTCGTGTCGCCACCGTCGGCCTGGGCGACGCTGAGCCCGTCGAACCAGGCCGACCAGTGCGGGCTCATCTGCCCGCGGACCCGGATCCGATAGACGAGCGGCTGTCCCATCGCCGGTTGCCCTCCGTGCTTGCCGGCGGTGTGCCGGCTGACGGAGATCAGCATCGGGAGTAAACCCCCCGGGGCACATCAATCCTTGGATCTGGCCTGGGGGTTGATTCCGCGGGGCGCCGGGAAACGCGCCTCGCACGCAGCTGGCGACGACGCTCAGTCCAGCAGGCCGAGCCCGCGAGCCCGCACGATCGCCTCGACCCGGTTCGCGGCGCCCAGCTTGCCTGCGATCGAATGCACGTGGGTCTTGACCGTCCCCAGGGCGAGGTAGAGCTCGCCGGCGATCTGGCGATTGGAGCGCCCCGCGGCCACGAGGCGCAGGATCTCGAGCTCACGCTCGGTGAGCGGCTCGACCAGCCTCTTGTCCCGCGGGCGAGTGAGCTGCCGAGTGCTCGCCCGCTCCAGCACTGCGCGAGCCTCGCGCATGGTCACGACGTCGCCGCTGTGGCGCGCAAGCTCAATCGCTTGTTCGGCGGCGCCGATCGCGCCGGCCCCGCCCATCCGCTCGAGAACCTCGGCCCGGGCGAGATGGACGGGGGCCCAGGCGGGCATGTCAACCCCGGACCCATCTGCCGCGTCGGACAGCGCCTCGTCGCACGCCGCGAGGGCCGCGGCGAGTCGCCCGCGACGTATCTCGACGCGGGCCAGATTGCGTGTGATGTCCGCCTCGCCAAGCGTGTTTGCGACCAGATGCAGGAGCGGGCGCGCCGTGCGGTAGGCGGCGATGGCGCGATCGAGCTCGCCGGCGTCGAGCAGGGCGTGGCCGAGCATCGCCTGCGCGTCGCCGACGATCAACGCCGCGCGCTCCGGCGAGAGGTCGTGGGGCACGAGCAGAACGGCCCGTTCCGCGTGGGCGACCGCGGCTGCTGGGTCGTGTTCCAGGCGTGCCACGACCGAGCGGATGATCGCAATGTGGACGGGCACGGTGTCCGCCATCGGTTCGCCCGCCGCCCCTGCCGCCGGGAGGGCGGCCTCGGCATCGGCGAGCCGGCCATCCACTCCATTGGCCTGGCCGGCCAGGGCCAGTGCGTAGGCACCGAACGTGCTGAGGAGCAGATCGGACCTGACGGCCACCGCCGGGAGCCGGTCGAGCCAGCCTCGCAGCGTCGCGAACTCCGCGTGATGGATGTACTCCGGTGATGCACTGGCGATCAGGTCGCGTGCCCGATGCGCATCCCCGGACCGCAGGGCGTGCTCGACGGCTTCGCCGACGGCGCCCTCGCGCTCGTACCAGTCGGCCGCGCACAGGTGTAGCCGGGCGAGCTCGGTCGGGTGCTCGACAGCGAGACGGGCGCGCAGCAGATCGGCGAACAGCCGGTGGTAGCGGTACCAGCGGCGCTCGTCGTCGAGCGGCACGAGGAGGAGGTTCGACCGCTCGATCTGCTCGAGCACGGCCTGGCCATCGGTCCGGCCCGTGAGCGCGTCGCACAGCGGTCCCGTCAGCCGGTCCAGCACCGACGTCCGCAGCAGGAAGTCGCGAACATCCGGATCGAGGCGCGCGAGGACCTCCTCGGTGATGAAGTCCAGGACGAAGCGGTGGGTCGCGGCGAATTCGTGGACGCAGCGTGAGGCGTCCGGCCGACCGGCGAGCGAGAGGCCGGCCAGCTGGAGCACGGCCGGCCATCCCTCGGTGCGGGCCACGAGCGTCTCGACGTCGGTGTCGGATAGGGCCAGCCTCATCCGCTGAGCGAAGAACGATCGCGCCTCCTCGCTCGTGAAACGGAGCGCCTCTGCCCGCACCTCCAGGAGTTCTCCCCTGGCCCGGAGGCGCGCCAACGGCAGGGCCGGGTCCACCCTTGTCGCGATCACCAGGTGCGCCTGTGGAGGCAGGCGGTCGAGCAGGATCGAGACAGCCCGCTGGACCTTGGCCGCCTCGATGAGGTGGTAGTCGTCGAGCACCAGAAGCGTCGGCCCGGGTCGCTCCGCAAGAAGTGTCGCGGCCTCGCCGATCACATCTGAAGCGTCCGCAGGCGGTGCCTCTGCCGTGGGGGAGCCGGCACCATCGGTGGCGGCGCTCACGACCGCAGTCCAGAGGTAGCGGAGGAAGCGGACCGGATCGTTGTCGGCCTCGTCGAGAGAGAGCCATGCGCAGCGTGTGCCCGAGGCCGCCAGCCAGCCGACGAGGGCACTCGTCTTGCCGAACCCGGGCGGCGCCGACAGCAGGACGAGCCGCGCCACAAGGACGCCGTCGAGCATCGTAATGAGGCGTGGCCTGTTGATCACGCTCTGCGACGGGCGGGGCACAACGAGCTTGCTTTGGAGAAGGCGATCCAACTGACGATCCAAGTGCTGACGCGTGCGAGGGCTTGGAGGGCCATTACGACCTGCCCGCCATGCTACGACCGCGGGGAGTCGCTGCGGATGAGCACGTCGCTCGCGGTCGCGCCGTGCGTTGCGCCCAAACGCCTAGCACTCCGAGCGGATAGACCGCGCCAGCCTGGCCGTCGACGATTCGGGGGTGAAGCTGTGCACGGTCTGTGGTGTGGTCACCAGCCGCGCGGGGTAGTCGTTGCACCGAGCACGCCCGGCAGTCCAACCGCAGCCGGCACAACGCCCTGTACAGCACGCGGGCCTGGCAACGTCTCAGCGCACGCGTGCTGCGCGCCTGGCGTGGCGAGCGCGGCAACTGGTGCCCGGGCTACCAGCGCGACGCCCACCCTGCGAGCGACCTGACCGTCGATCACGTCGTCCCGCTCGCCGCTGGTGGTGCGCCGTTCGACATCGCGAACTGCTCAGTGCTGTGCCGCTCATGCAACTCCGCGGGGCCTTCCCTTGGATCCTCGCTGAGGCGTCCGCGACAGGCCACTCCTACCCACAGACCTGGTACGAAGACGCCGTCGGTCTCCTTCTGGCCGAAGTGGGCTCGGTCGACGAAGTCACCATCACCGAGGTCGTCCGCCGCTACCGCGATCGGCCGCCGCAGGTCGATAGCGCGGCCCTTGCTCGCGTTAGCCATGAGCGCGAGGAAGCCTCGCGGCGCTTGGCGAAATCGCGCGACGTGGTGGCCTGGCAGCACGAGATGGCACAGCTCGACGCGGAGGAGCAGGCGGCACGCGAACCGGTCGAGGCGGGGCGCCTCTCGTCGAGCGAGGTCGTGGACTACGTGCGTTCGCTGCCGTCGCTGTGGGCGGACTCGGGACCTGATGGACGCAAGGCTCTGGCAACGGCGCTGTTCGCCCGCACGGACGTCCAGGGCTTCGAGTGGATGGAATATGAACTCACGCCCGATGCGATCGAACTGGGCCTCGGCGCCGCCTTGCCGGCCGTGTTCGAGATCGGGCAAGAACGGGAGTTTGGTCGGGGCGAGAGGATTAGATCCGACACACCGTCGCCATCTTTGCTGATCCCGGTCGAGAACATACCGAGCCACGTTGGTCGGGTCTGGAAGACAGCTTGAGCTTCCTTCAAACCGCCCGTACAGGGGACAAGAAGGCGGCGACGCTCCGGTCGGTGGTTTGACAGGTCCCAGACCGATGCCCGCGACCTGAATGTCCCATTGGTGCTCCGCTGCGAGCTCATCGGCCGGGGCCCATTCGAAGCCGAGGTCATCCGCTGCCGTATTGGCAGACCAGCGCCGTGTTCACGGGGTGCGCGGCGAGCGTCATGCTCAGTCGAGGATCAAGCGCGTACGCTGGAAGCGCAGCATCGCGGCGACGAAAAGGGCGACGTCCAGCATCGCCAGGATCGCAGCCAGGCCGACTCCGATGGCGAGCCAGTCGAGGCTGCCGAGCGTGTCGACGAGTTGATGGCGGACGTCCGCAGGCAGGGCCGGGATGGCGAACGCCGGGACGAGCAGGCCCGCGACAATGGCCAAGCTCATGTTCTGGGCGGCCTGGCGGACCGTCGGGGCCCGAAGCGCCACGAGCGAACCACCGCAGGCGACGAGCCCGGCGCCAAGCAAGCCGAATACGCCGAGGATCAGGATCGCCTGCGGCGAGTACAGCAGGATCGCCTGGTCCAGGTTGGCCACGTTCACGGTCAGCAGCCCCACCATTGCGGTGACGACCATGAAGCCCCACCCGTAGGCAACAGCCGCCATCACCTTGCCGAGCAGGATCGATCGGTCGGACAGGCGGCTGGCCAGCAGCGTTTCGAGGGTGTGGCGCTCGCGCTCGCCGGCGATCCCGTCGGCGATCATGTTGCTCGCGAGCAGGAGCGGGACCCAGGCGAACGGCAGGATCGCAGCAGGCTGGCGCACCAGATCCGGGCCGATCTGCAGCGGCAAGACGACGCCGAACACGACCACCGAAAGGAGAAGGCCCCGCAACGAGCGGCGCACCGTCCCGGACTGGAGGAGCGTCTCGCGCAGGTCCTTCCGGGCGATCGTCAGCGCGTCGGGGATCATGCGTCGGCTCCCATCAAGGCGAGGAAGGCTTCCTCGAGATCCGCGCCGCCCTTTCGGACTTCGTCGATCGCCACGCCCTCGCGAACGAGAGCGGCGACCAGCGGGGCCGTACCGGCGCCGTCCTTGATGCGCAACGTCAGCCGGCCTTCCGCCAGCGACGCCGACTCGACCGCGGGATCTGCCGCCATCAGGCCCACGATTCGATCGTTCAGGCCCGTGCCGGAGACCTCCATCCGTTCGCGCCGGGCCTGCCTTCGAAGCTCGTCGGGGCGGCCGATCGCGACCAGGCGCCCGCTTCGAATCACGGCGACCTGATCGCACAGCTTCTCGGCCTCGACCAGGTTGTGCGTCGTCAGGAAGACGGTCACGCGCTCTCGCCTGGCCAGGGCCGTCAGGTCGTCTCGCAGTGCCGCGGCCGCGATCGGGTCCAGGCCGGCCGTCGGCTCATCGAGGAACACCAGCGACGGGCGGTGGAGCAGCGTCCTGGCCACGGCGAGCTTCTGCTTCATGCCTCGGCTCCACGTCCCGACGATCTCCCCGCGGCGGTCCCACAGACCCAGACCGTCGAGAAGCTCGCGGACGCGGCGCTCCCGCTCGGGCCCGGGCAGATGCCAGACCCGGGCGTAGAAGTCCAGGTTGTCGCGGGCGGTCAGGCGCTCGTAGAGGCCTGAGTGTTCGAGCAGGGCGCCGCAGCACCCCCGGGCGGAGGCGCCGTCTGTTCGGGTGTCGTGCCCGAGTACGGTAGCCGTGCCACGGCTGGGTTCGAGCAGGCCGAGCAGGAGGCGGATCGTCGTCGTCTTGCCCGATCCGTTCGGGCCCAGGAAGCCGAAGATGGAACCGGCCGGGACTTCGAGCGAGATGTCGTCCACCGCCCGCAGAGCCCCGAAGTCGCGGCCCAGGCCCTCGATCCTGATCGCGCAGTCAGCTGCGGGCATGGCGCAGCCTTGCGTCGCTGGACCACGCCGGCACTTCCGGCAGTTCGGCCGCGGTGCGCCGGAGCGCGTCGCGGTACCGCCCGTAGGCGGTCAGGCCGGCGTCGGTCAAACGGCATACCGTCCGGGGCACCTTGCCCTGAAACGTCTTGTCGATCTCGAGGTAGCCGGCAGCCTCGAGCCGGACGAGATGCGCGCCGAGGTTGCCCTTGGTCAGCCCCGTCTCGCGGACCAGGTAGATGAAGTCGGCCTCTGCCACCGTCGCGAGCACGGTCACGATCATGAGCCGGGCAGGCTCGTGGATCAGCCGATTCAGCGACGCGATCCCGGCCGTGCGGGGGCTGGCACCAGTCTCAGGATCGGTGGTCAACGGTTGTCCCTCGCTCGTCGGCAGGGCGGGACCGCCCGAGGTACGAGCGCAGCGTCCAGGCGCCCGAAAACAAGGTCACGATCCCGGTAGCCCCGAACAACAACGCGCTGCCGCTGATCTCGCCTGCCCCGAGGACCTCCGCCGCACCTCCCGCGATCACCGCGACGGCCGCGAGAACGTAAAAGCGTCTGAGGCCGAACCGGTATGCGGGCACGAGCAAAACGGCCGCCAGGGTGAGACTCTGCAGGGCCAGGATCCGACCCGGAGTCGCGGCCGAAGCGCCGAGGGATATCGCCGTACCGCCCACGATCACCAGCGCAGCCAGGATGGTCCGGTTACTCGACGAGTTGCGGCGGTAAGCCACGTAGCCGGTCCGCGGGTAGGTGAGCCGTTCCTTGCTCGTCTTGATTGCGCGCCGCACCGCGAGTGTTCCGAGGAACACGAGGAGCGTCAGAGCTGCGACCGCGGCGACCCTGACGGCCCCGGCGCTGGCCGAAGCCTCCAGCGCGAGGACGATACCTAAGGCCCCAAAGAGCACTCCGAGGCCCATTTCGGCGAACCCATTCTCGTACCAGTAGCGGCGCGTCCTCCGCTCGATCTCGTTCTCGTCGTTCATGTCTGTTACCCAGGCCTTCCGTTTTGCATTGCGTTCTGTCGGTGCAGACTAGTCTGCACCACAGACCACTAGAACCAAACCCAGGCGCGCACAACATCCGCGACACGTCGACGCCGCCGGCCTCCAACACCACGACGAGCGCCACGGCGAGGAACACGCCCGGCAGCAGTGCGTTCATCCTGCGGCCGGGGACGGGATTGCCTTTGGGGCCGGCAATGGGGCCGCCGCCACGCCCGCCCAAGTGAGCTGGTAGCTGCGGCGCCGCGGCCGGCCGACGGGCGCCGGCTCCTCCCACCAGCTGCCGAGGTAGCCGATGCGTTCGAGCCGATCGACGGCTCGATAGAGGCTGCCGTACCCGACCGTGGGCAGGCGTTCGGGGCCACCCGCGAGCTCCGCCGCGAGCTGGTAGCCGTGGAACGTCGGCGTGCCCGCCACCATGAGGCGGCAGGCCACGACCAGGATGCGCCCCTCGAGCCTGGAAAGCCGCGGCGGCGGTACCCCGGGCAACGCGGGCGCCCTATGCGGAGGTCGAGACCCGCAGGCCCGTCAGCCAGCCCGCCATGTCCTCGACCACGGCAGGATCGACGTGCTGGCCACCGCGCATCAGGTCCTGCGGCGTGGAACGGCCACTCCCCGCGAAGAAGAAGTGGTCGTCGGCCGGGTAGACCCTGACCGTCACGTTGGGGTGACCTGCCAGAGCGGCCTGCCAGCGCGGCAGATCGTCGTCGACGGTGGCCTGGTAGTCGCGACCGCCCTGCATCACGAGGATCGGCTCGCCAAGCGCTGCGGCGGCCATCGGGGCCTCGTAGCCGCGCAAGTCCAGCCAGTAGGAGGCAGGGGTGGCCAACGGCAGCTCGCTGGCGGGCGTCGCGGGCGACAGGTCGGCGCTGTCTACCCGTTGCGCCTGGGCGGTCAGCGCCTCAATGGCCGAGCCCGATGCGGCAGCCGTGGCGGGATCCAGCGAGGCGAGGTAGCGGATCTGGCGGACGATGACCCAGTGCAGCGGCGCGGCACCGCCGGCCAGGAGGACGAGACCGGCCACCATCGGCTCGGCGGCCGCCACGCGGGGCGCGACGGTGCCGCCCAGGCTGTGGCCCGCCACGAAGATGCGCGACGGATCGATTTCCGGGCGCTGCCGCAGCAGCTCGAATGCAGCTCGTGCCTGGGGCAGGTACTCATCGGACAGGGTGAATCCCGGGATCGACCTCGCCTCAGCGGGACGAGCGTAGGTCACCTTGTCGAAGCGCAGCACCGCGATCCCCCGGCTGGCGAGGCCCCAGGCGAGATCCTTGAAGGGTTTGCTCGGCCCGACGCTCTCGTCGCGGTCCATGGGCCCGGAGCCCGCCAGCAACACCACGGCGGGCAGCGGTCCAGACTGCCGGGGGAGGCTCAGCGTTCCGGGCACCGCAGGGTCGCCCGACCCGAGCAGGACCTCCTGCTCCTCAAACTGCGCTGGGTCGGCATAGGCTGGGGGCTCCCAGGAAGGTGGCGGCGACATCGCCTCGGGCGGCGCGAGCTGCAGGCCGGTCAGTGCGCCCGTGGCGGTCACCGAGGCCACGAACGTCAGGGCCCCCCGCTCACAGTGCACGGGCACCTTGACCACCGTCACACCGGGCGCCGGCTCGCTGACGGCGGTGCCGATCGAGGTCACCGCGCCAAGCTTTCCGACGGCCGCCTCCCAGGCTGCCCGAAGGGCATCGGCCGCGACCATTGGCCGGAGCGGCTCGGCGAAGCGCTCGCGGACCTCCTCGAACTGCCCCGCCCTCGCGAGGGCGAGCGCCGCGAGACCGACCTGGATTGGAGACGGAAGCACGACAAGATCCTTTCGTCAGCTGGTGGAACTGTCCTCATCGATCGAGGCGGCCCCGTCGGTGGGCAGCAGGATCGTGTGCAGCAGCCGGCGCCGACGGCCGGGCGCCGGCCGGTTGGCGAGCCGCGGGGTCGCGGCCGCGACGATCTCGCGGGCGAAATCGCCGAGCTCGGCATCGGTCAACCACAGCGCGGCGGTCTGGTAGGTGGCGCCGTCCCGACCGGGCTCGGGTGCCGCGGCAAGGTAGCGGTCAAAGTCGGCGAGAAGACCCGCGACGTAGGTGAGAAAGGCGTGCGCGTGCTCTTCGAGCGTCATCGCCGCAGCATCCTCGGGGCTTATCCGTGCGGCGGCGGGTCGCAGCGCATAAGTGCGCTCCACCGCCCCTCGGACACGGCATTCGGTGATGACCTCGAGTACCCCGGCGGTCGCCAGACGTGCCACGTGGCGATAGACGCTGGCCTGGGGGACGTCGGGAAGTCCCGCCACGAGCTGGGACGTCGTGAGGTGGCGATCGCCCATGAACGCCTTGAGGATGCGCAGGCGCACCGGGTGCAGGAGGAGGTTGGCGCTCGTCATCTCGCAACCAATGTAGCAGACCATTCGCAGAAGCGCTACCGTTAGCGTTGTTGCGAATGATCACCGAGCAAGGAGCGGACTATGCCCCTACGGAAGCCGAAGGCGGGGCACATCGTCGTGAAGTCCTACGGTCGCGACAGCCTCATCGCGCTCGTGAACCCGCTCCTGACGCTTATGGCCCGGGCATTCGGGTTCCAGCTCCGCCTCAAGTCCGAGGACCAGGTGGCACTCGAGATGGAGCGCGACGCCGTCAGGATGTGGCGCCAGGGGTACCGGGTCGTCTCAAACGAGCAGTACGAGATCGCCCCGTTCGGTGCCGTATGGCACAAGGTGACGTACGAGTTCGTGGGCCCTCCCCATTAGCGGACGAACTCGAACCGCGTGCGGCCGGCGCGCAATGGCCGCCTTGTGACAAATGTGACAGCGGCTGTCACGAACGTGCCTCGGACTGCGCATTCCGCTGAATCCGATCGCCCATTCCGGGGTTTTCGATCACACTCGGTCGGAGGCCGCGGAGCGGCCGACGCGAGGGCTGGTTCAGCCCCTGATGGTCACCTCCTCTCGGTGGTCTGCGGATAGTCTGGCACGCCACCCGTGATGGGCGACGGTGTCGCCGCGTCCGGGGCCGGTGCGACCCCGGCCGGGCCATCGACAGCCCTCGTCGCCCGGCGGCGCGAGTCACCCCGAAGCTCCAGCCGGTAGGCGTTGTGGACCAGGCGGTCGAGGATCGCATCGGCGATGGTGGGCTCACCGAGGGCCCTGTGCCAGTGGCCGACCGGCAGCTGGCTGGTGACGACCGGAGCCCGGGGGAGGGTTACGAGCTCATCGTCGTCGCGGGCAAGGCAGTGCGCAAGCGCCCGGCCACTTACGAATCGAGACACTAGGTGACGCGACTCCGGGAGGTTGGAGATGTCACCTCGTCCTCCCGGGCTTCGCGATCAAGGCGGACCGTCGGGACGCCGTTCGGGGTGGTCCGACGAAGAAGTGGTCGAACAGGGCTTCGAGCACGTCAAGGGTCCACTCGGCCTCGCCGGGCTCGACCTCTCGGTACTCGCCCGTCGCGGTCGACTTGTTTGGGTGCGCCGCCATGTTCCCGATCTCCCGCAGGTCGTGCAGACCTTCGCTGGCGTGCGAAGGCAGGCTAGCCTAACGACGCACGTCTGAGACTCCTCTCCTGCGCCCGGAGGGTGGCGTCCAGGCAGCCGCGCGTCGGGTTCGACGGCATCCACCACATGTCGTCGAAGGCGGGGGCAGTTCCGCGGCCATCGTTGTCATAAAGTCGCGGCGATCGTTGGGGACTCCTGCGCCACAGATCCCCCCGTCGCGCCGTGCGCCCGCCTTCCCCTCCGCTCTATTCCTGCCGGCGTTCCTGCCGGACTGGCTTCCGCCGCGTCTCTCGGGCCCGCGGCCCGGACCGTACACGCGAGGCGTACACACCTGGCATTGACCGGCGATCACCACCGGGTCATGCTCGCTTGCGTGGTCGTGCCGATCGCCAAAGAGCCAAGAGCTCCAGAGACGGGCGATCGGCCCCGAAGGACCCGAACGGGCTCAGGAATTGCTGGTGGGCCGGGGCAGAATCGAACTGCCACAGCCGAAGGCGAGGGTTTTACAGACCCTTGGGCTCACCACCTGCCCAACCGACCCACGAGTGCGGCAGGGATGGTACCGCACGCGCCTTGAGCCCGCCTCGCCCCTGGGCGATCCACGAGTCGGGACGAGGTCAAGTCCCAGGACGTGGTGTAACAGCGCGCGTCCTCGCGCCCGAGCCTCAGCTCGCGAGCAGCAGGGTCGGGATCACCTCCTCTGATACGGGATCGGCGTCGATGAGCGCCATGGTCTCGGGTCGGAAGTAGCGGCGGCCGTCCTGCCACTCGTCATCCTGCTCGGCGAGGATCATGCCGACCAGACGGATCACGCTCGCCCGGGTGGGGAAGATCCCGACCACCCCGGTCCGGCGCTTGATCTCCTTGTTCAGCCGCTCGAGCGGGTTGGTGCTGCGGATCTGCCGGCGGTGGGTCTCGGGGAACGTGAAGTGGGCGAGCAGGTCGGGCTCGGCTTCGGTGAGCAGCTCGGCGACCTTGGGGAAGCGCGGCGCGACGGTGTCGATGACCGCGTCGAGCTGGCGGCGGGCCGCTGCCTCGTTGGGCTGCTCGAACACGAGCCGGATCGCGGAGGCGACCATGCTCCGCGCACTCCGGGGGACGAGCTCCTGGGCGTTGCGGGTGAGATGGACCCGGCAGCGTTGCCAGGACGAGCCCAGGAGCTGCTCGTGGACCGCCTTCACGAGCCCTGCGTGGTTGTCGCTGATCACGAGCCGGACACCCCGCAGGCCGCGCTCGACGAGCGAGCGGATGAACGCGGGCCAGGCCGAGCCCTCGTCGTTGCCGGCCGACAGCTCGAGCCCCAGGACCCGGCGCTCGCCGTTGGCGGCCACCCCGATCGCGACCAGGGCCGCCATCGACACCACGTGGCTGCCCTCGCGGACGCGCAGGTACGTGGCGTCGAGCCACACATACGGGTATGGGGTCTCGTGGAGGGGGCGGGAGCGGAACGCTCGGACCTCGGCGTCGAGCGGGGCGCACATCCGGGACACCTCGCTGCGGCTCAGGCCCTCGATGCCCAGGGCCCGCACGAGATCGTCCACCCGGCGGGTGCTGATCCCGGCCACGTACGCCTCCTGGACGACCGCGAGCAGGGCCCGCTCGGTGCGCCGCCGCGGATCGAGCAGGCTGGGCAGGTACGAGCCGTCGCGCACCCGCGGCACGGCGAGGTCGATCGTGCCCACCCGCGTGTCCCAGCGCCGGTCGCGATACCCGTTGCGGTGGGTCAGTCGGCGGTCGGGGTCGCGTTCGCCCTTGGGCAGCCCGGTGAGGTCGGTCACCTCGGCCTCCATCACCGCCTGGGCGAGCACCCGCACGCCTTCGCGCAGGAAGTCCGTGTCGCCGTCCGCGGTCGCCTTGCGCAGCATCTCGAGCAGCGCCATCCTGTCCTCGGCCATCGTGGTGTCCTTTCGTCGTCGGTTTCTGACTTCCAACGACGCGAGGATGACGCGGTGGCCGATCTCGTTCACGGCCCCGCTGTTACACCACTATCGGGACACGACCTCGGGACGAGACGCCGAGATTCGGAGTGGTGGAGATGAGGGGACTCGAACCCCTGGCCTCCGCGATGCGAACGCGGCGCTCTCCCAGCTGAGCTACATCCCCACGAAAGAGCCGCACCCGGCAACCCGGGCCGACCGGGCCGGAAGTGTAGCACGCACCGATCGTCAGACCGCGCTCCCAGACCGCGCTCCCAGGCCGTCGGAGTCGCCTGCTGCACCCGGGCCGCACGCCGCGTCATCGCTTGACGAATAGAACGGATGTTCTATGATTGGACGTCCGATGATGGCTCGCTCATCCGACGTCTCCGAAGCGCTCTCGATCCTCCGGGCACGCTGGGGTGCGGCAGCACCCCGGCGGGGCGGAGAGATGGCACTGGCGGTCGAGGGCGCCCTTGCCCGAATGCCGATACCGGCCGAGCCCGAGCCCTCTGTGCCGGTGCCCGGACCGGCGCCGTTCGCGCCGGTCATCGCACCCAGGCCCGGACATCGGATCGACGATCCGGATGGTCGCATCGTCTCCACCGGGTTTGCCAGGCTGGATGCCATGCTCGGGACGGGTGGTCTGCCGCGCTCGACCACGGTGACGCTTCGCGGCGACGTCTCGTCGGGCAAGACCACGCTGGCGTTGCGGGTAGCCGCTGAGGCGCAGGCTGCAGGAGCGATCGTCGCCTGGCTGGACCTCGCTCGAGCCTTCGACCCCGTGGAGGCGGTTGCTCGCGGTGTATGCCCGGAATGGCTCGTGGTGCTCACGCCGGTCGATCTCGATGAGGCGCTCAAGCTGACCGCCGCGCTGCTCTCCGCACGGACCGTGGACCTGTTGGTCGTGGACCTGCCGGATGGCCAGGATCCGGCGGCCGCGAGGGTGCGTGTCGGTGACCGGCTGGGTCGGCTTGCGGCGCTTGCCCGGCGGGCGGGGTCGCTGCTGGTGATGGTGGAACCGAGCACGACCAGGACGGGGCTGGCCGCCGCGCTGGGCGAGGCCAGCGGGCTGCGTCTCGACCTGGTGCGAACCGGCTGGATCCGGCTCGGGCGGGACGTGGTCGGGCAGCGCAGCGCGGTGACGGTGGTTCGGAACCGGCACGGCCCCCCGGGTCGGTCAGTGGAGCTCGAGATCCTGTACGCGGAAGGTGGCGCGCGAGATCGGTGCCTCGAGCGGGACGAGCTGCTCGATGGTCGGCCATCGGGTGCTCCGCCGGGGAGGGCCGCGCCACTCCCGCTGCCCATCGACATGAAAGGCCCCCCAGCATCGGGCGATCTCCATGCGTCTGCTCCACCTGCTCTGGCCACATCTGCCGCTCCGGCTCGCCCGGTCCCGTCTCGAGTCCCCGGGGAGCGACGGCATCTCCGCCTCGTGGCCGCCCGGCCCGGTCGTCCTCGGTGGGCAACCCTGGACGGAGGGGACGGTGGTCGACGCGGACCCGCTCGCCCGCTCCCTCGGCGTGCGCCGAGGGATCCCGCTCGGGAACGCTCATCGGCTCGCACCCGAGGCGACCTTCCTCGACCTCGCACCTGACGCGGACCGGGGCGCCGTCGAGGCCGCCTGCGAGCGGCTGGCCGCGTTCAGCCCGGGGATCGCCGGGACGAGCGACGTCACCGATCCTGGCTTCGGGCGGATCGCGGTCCACGTCGACGGCCTTACCCGCCTGTGGGGGCTCGAGGAGACGCTCGTCGCCAGGATGGCTGAGTCGCTGGCGCCGATCCTGCCCGGTCTGCCACGGGCCGGGATCGCCGGCACCAGCTTTGCCGCGAGCGTTGCGGCTGCCCATGCTCGGGAGGGCGGTCAGCCGGTGCTCGTTCCGCCTGGCGACGAGGCCCGGTTCCTGGCGCCCCTGCCAGCCCACCTCCTGACCCGGGATCCGGATGTCCGCGTCAGGCTTGCTCGGTTCGGGCTGCGGACGATCGGGTCGGTGGCGGCGCTGCCGAGGTCAGCGCTGGTCGCCCGATTCGGGGGCGAAGGAGCCCTCCTGCACGCCCGTGCCGGGGGTGAGGAGACGGAGCGGTTCCGACCCCGGCGTGCCGCCGAGCGGATGGTGCTCGCCCAGCCCCTCGAGCCGCCGGCAGAAGGCCTCGAGGCGGTGCGGTTCGTCCTCCGGCGGCTTGCCGCGACGCTCTCGGACCAGCTGCAGGCGCGAGGCCGGGCTGCCGGGATCGCCCGGCTCGTCATCGCCTTGGATCTCGCCTTCGCTCGTGACGGGACGCCATCCGAGCTCTGCGTCGAGCAGCGCCTCCCGGAGCCGACCGCGGATGCCGAGGCGATCGAGCGCCTGCTGCTCGCCAGGCTGGAGAAGACACCGCCGCCGGCACCGGTCGCACGCCTGGTGCTGGAGCTCGGCATGATCGAGCCGGCATCCGGCCAGCAGCTGCCGCTGTTCACGCCGCAGGCGGCACGGGACGCTCGCCTGGCCTGGCAGCTCGCCCGCCTGGCGATCGCATTCGGGGGGGACCGGGTGCGACGGGTGGAGCTGGTCGATCCCGAGGCCATCGTGCCCGAAGCCCGCTGGCGCTGGGTGCCGGTCACGGGGGCGGCGGTGACCGGCGAGGACGAACGGGCGTGACGAGATTCCTGCGCGAGCACCCGGCGATCGATCCCGAACTGGACGCCAGCGGGCGGCTGGTCGCGATCCGCTGGAACGGCCGTCGGGAGCCGGTCGAGGTCTGCAATCGCTGGCGGGTCGAGGAGTCGTGGTGGCGGCAACCGATCGCACGCGACTATTTCAAGGTCGTCGGCCGGACCTGGCTCGCGCTCGTGTACCTGGACCGGACGGCCGGGACATGGCACCTGGAGCGGTTCTACGACTGACCACCCGGACACGCACGGGCAAGCGAGTGGCGGCGACCGGTCGAGGGTCTGGATGACGCCGGCTGGATCGGAGGTACCGGATCATCGGCCAAGGGGTCGATTCCCCCTGGACCGGTTCGTCAGTGAAGGACGGGTGAGCCGAGCACCGCCGATACCACGAGCAGGACGACGAACAAGCCCACCACCAGCAGCAGTGCGCCCAGGTCTCTCGATCGAGTTGTCTGCATCGCTGGTGACCCCCCTCCGTTTCCATGACCGGCCCGCCCGGTCGCCGCGAGCATAGACGCCCGAATCGATTCCGGTGTTGCGTTCGCGGCGGCACACGAACTCCGGGCTCGCGCTATCGATCACCCGACCGCGCCGGCCCGCCTCAGCTGGGCAGGGCGGCCAGCACGATCAGCACGAGGAGCACGATCAGGACCGCGACCAGCAGGCCCGCTCCGATCATGTCCCGACGTGTGAGCTCCATCGTCCGTTGATCTCCTTTCGGATGGTTCAGTCCCCGGCACCCGCGCAGCCGGCGCCGTAGCGCACCGTGATCATCGTCGATCCGCCCTGCGGGTGGAAGGTCACCTGGATCCGGCATTCCGGGACGTCGCTCTGCGAGTCGAGCACCCGGCTGCCGTCTTCGAGCGGCTCGGACAGATCGACGGTGCTGAACCCGGCAGCCTCGAGCGCGTTCCGGTACCAGCCCGCGACCTGATCCACGGGGTCGGGTGTGCTGAACGCGGCGCTGACGGGCTCGGACGGCGGCTCGGCCACCTCCGCGGTGGGATAGACGGGAAAGCCATCGGGAAGAGCGTCGAGGATCGCGCCCCAGTCGGTCTGCGTCGTAGGGATGCGCGTGACCGGCGTCCCAGGGGACACGCTGACTCCGCCCGGCACGACGGTGGGTGCCGGCGCCTCGCTCGTGTCGGTGAGGCCGGGGCCTGGCGATGCGACCGGGACGCTGCCCGACGTGGTCGTATCCGGCGAGACACCGTCGTAGCCACAGGCGGCCGTCGTCAGGACGAGCGCGGCGGCCAGCACCAGGATCGATCCGTGCACGGGCGCAGTGCGTCTCGGTGTGGAGACGGGCGCCGAGGACCGGGAGACTGACGTCACGCCTGCCATCGTAGCGACCCTGGTCAGGGTGGCCCCGTGGATGTCCCCGGCCCGACGTTCGTCCCCGTTCGATCCGCTCCGCAGCCTCAACCCGGCCGGAACGGTGGGCGGGTCACGCCGCTGCCTCGGCGATCGCCGGAAGCAGGACCAGGATCAGGCCGATGGCGAACGCGATGGCCGCCATCCGCAACAGGAGGTCGATGACGATGCGGAGTCTGCGCCGGTGGATCGTGTTGGCGATCACGCGCCTTCAGACGCGCGAGCGCGCGGTTTGGTTGCGTGCGAGGACGGGCGAAATGCCATGGATGGGGTGCGCCGAACGAGCAGCCTCCACGCGTCTCGCCACACGCGTCCTGGTGGCGTGAACAGAACATCTGTTCTATTGTTGACGTCCTCGCTCTGGAGCCTTTCGTGTGGCCGAAGCCGCCTATGCCGAGCTGCACTGCCACAGCCACTTCTCGTTTCTCGATGGCGCGTCGTCCCCGGACGAGCTCGTCATGCAGGCGGTTCAGCTGGGCCTGGGCGGACTGGCGATCACCGATCACCAGGGGCTCTACGGCGCGGTGCGCTTTTCGGCGAGCGCGGAGGTGGCCGGCCTGCATCCCGTGATCGGGATCGAGATCGAGCTGCTGGATGCAGCGGCTCCGGACCCCGGCAGGATCGTCGTCCCGGCGAGGCGGGCGTGGCGACCTGGCCGGCGGGCTCCCGCAATGTCCGCCGCCGCTCGCGTGGACGGCGGATATCCGGAGCGGCCGCGTCCGGAGCGAGCGCGGCTGCCCGGTCATCGCGAGGTCGTCAAGGACGACTACCGAGGTGTCGGAGAGACCGTACGGGGCCCGCATCTCGTGCTGCTGGCCCGGGACGCGACAGGCTGGCGCAGCCTGTGCCGCCTCGTTTCCCGGGCGAACCTGGCCGGGACGAAGGCCGTCCCGCGCTATACCCAGGCGCTGCTGGCGGAGCATGCCGAGGGCCTGATCGCCCTGTCGGGTTGCCGCCACGGAGAGCTTGCCCGGCGGCTGCTGGCCGGCGATCGCGAGGGCGCCCGGGCCGTCGCCCGGCGGTATGCGCGACTGTTCGGCAGGGCCGGGGCGGTTGGTGGCCATGGACCGGCTGCGGGCCACGACGCAGCGGCCTTGAGCGGGTTCGTCCTCGAGCTCTCGCATCATCTGCTCCCGGACGACGACTGGCTCGCGTCGGAGATCGCACACGTGGCCTCCGAGCTCGGTCTGCCGGTCGTGGTGACCAACGACGTCCACTACGCGCTGCCCGAGGGCCGTGAGCTCCAGGACGTGCTGACCGCGATCCGGCACGGGCGGCCGGTGGGCGAGCTCCGCGACCTCCGTCGACCCGAAGGGGAGTCGTACCTCAAGTCGGGAGCCGAGCTGCTCGCGATGCCGCCCGGTGAGCCCTCGGCCATGGTCACCGACCCTGTCCTTGCTCGAGCCTGGCGCGAGGGGGTGGCCGCATCGGTCGAGATCGCGGCCGCCTGCCGGGTGGATCTCGCGGTCGAGCGGTACCGATTTCCCGGGTTCGAGGTGCCGGCAGGTGAGACACCCTTCAGCCATCTGTCCGAGCTGTGCTGGGAGGGCGCCCGGCGTCGCTATCACCCACTGACACCGGCGGTGGTCCGTCAGCTCGCCCACGAGCTGGACGTCATCGAGCGGACTGGGCTGGCTGAGTTCTTTCTGATCTGCTGGGATCTGATGCGGTTCGCCAGGTCCCGCGGGATCCCGGCCCAGGGCCGCGGCAGCGCCGCCGATTCGATCGTCGCGTATGTGCTGGGGATCACGCGCGTGGACCCGATCCGCCACGAGCTGCTGTTCGAGCGCTTCATCAACGAGGGCCGGACGGCATACCCGGACGTGGACATCGACTTCTCCTCGGAGCGACGGGAGGAGGTCATCCAGTACGTTTACGAGCGCTACGGGACCGAGCACACGGGGATGGTCTGCAACCTCGTCACGTATCGGGCGCGATCCGCGGTGCGCGAGGTCGGCCATGCGCTCGGGTTTCCGCGACCGCTGGTCGATCGGGTGGCGAAGGCGCTCGAGACCTACGACTCGGTGATGGTCCGGCGGGATCTCGAGGCAGAGGGCGGGTTCGCCCAGTTCTTCGCACGACCGGGGGAAGCGGCGGGTGACGGTGCAGGTGCCGCGTCGCTGGCCGGTGCCCGCGGTCTGATGGATGCGATGGGCCAGCTGAACCACGAGCGTGGCGGGCACTTCCGCGGCGATGCGCGATCGATGCCCGGGTCCGAGCGACCAGCTCCGTCACCTGCGCTCGGGGGGCGCGGAAGCGCGACGGATCTGGCGAATCGCCCCCGGGTACGCGCCGGGAGCGTACGTGGGGCACGATCCGACGCGTCCGGGACCCGGGCATCGGATACCACGCCACGGGAGCGTGGATGGGGGAGCGAGTGGGCCGCACGGCCCGGCGAGGACGAGGGCGGCCCCGGCGACTCCCCGGTGAGCGAGCGCTGGATCCGCGAGGGGCCCCCATCGCGAACGCTGGAGCGTCGCCGGGACGAGCGTGCCGCCCTGGACCGCGAGGTCGCCCGCCGGCTGGACCCCGAGAGCGGCGTGCTCCTGCCCGCCGACCGGCGGTTCGAATCCTCGGGCCGATGGCTCGCGGGAGCGTCGTCCCGGACCCCGGAGGATTTGCCGGAGGGTCGCCATCGAGGGCCCGTCGGGCTGGTGGGCGGCCCGCACAGCAGCGTTGCCCGGGTCGAGGCGCTGCCGGGCCTGGACCGCGACCGCCACCGCGGTTCGGTCGCGCATCTGTCTGACTGGGAGCGCTGGCTCGAGCTGTGCGCCCGCATCGACGGGTTCCCGCGCCACCTCTCGATCCACTCCGGGGGGATGCTCATCACGGCCGTGCCGCTCATCGACATCGCGCCTATCGAGCGGGCGACGATGAAGGATCGCGTCGTTGTCCAGTACGACAAGCGCGATGTCGAGACCATGAAGCTGATCAAGCTCGACCTGCTCGGCCTCGGCATGCTGGCCGCAATCGACGAGACCCTCCAGCTCATCGAGCACGACTGCGCGACGTGCGTCGATCTCGACCGCATCCCCGAGGAGATCCCCGAGGTGTTCGAGATGCTCCAGGCCGCCGACACGGTCGGGGTGTTCCAGGTGGAGAGCCGGGCCCAGATGCAGACGCTGCCCAAGTCGCGGCCACGGAGCCTGGACGACCTGGTGGTCGAGGTCGCGATCATCCGGCCGGGCCCGATCCAGGGCAATGCCGTCCATCCATACCTGCGTCGGAAGCAGGGGCTGGAGCCAGTGACCTACCTCCATCCCAGCCTCGAGCCGATCCTCCACGACAGCCTGGGCGTGATCCTGTACCAGGAGCAGGTCATGAAGATCGCGATCGACGTCGCGGGGTTCACGCCGGCGGGCTCGGACGGGTTCCGGCGGGCGATGGGGACGTGGCGCTCGACGGGCGAGATGGAGAAGCTCCACGTGCAGTTCGTCGAGGGCTGTATCCGCGTCCAGGGCATGCCCCGGGACGATGCAGAGGAGCTGTTCCGCCAGTGCGCGGCGTTCGCCAGCTTCGGCTTCGCCAAGAGCCACGCGGCGGCGTTCGCTCGGACGGCATACGAATTGAGCTTCCTCAAGCTGTTCTACCCCGCCCAGTTCGTCACGGGGCTGATCAACGCCCAGCCGATGGGCTTCTACCCGGTTGAGGTATTGGTCAACGACGCGAAGCGTCACGGGGTGGCCGTGCTGCCGGTGGACATCAATCGGAGCTCCTGGCGCACCACGACCGAGTGGGTCGGCCGCCCGGGCTGGGCGCTGGCCGGGATCGCGGGTGATGACGGCGCGCGCGACGGCGACCCGGGCGAGCCACTGCCGGAGGGGTCGGGAATCGAGGTGCGGCCGGCACCGGTGCGATCACCCGCGTGCCTGATGCCGAGCGCCGCGTCGCGCGAGCGCTGGGCGGCCGAGAGCGTGACCGGCTGGGGTGTCCGGCTCGGCCTGCATCTGGTGAAGGGGATCGGTGAGGAGCAGCGAGCCAGGCTGGACGTGGAGCTGGCGCGTGGGCCGTACACGTCGCTGGCCGACGTCGTGGACCGGATGGGCCTGGCCGAGGAGGTGATGGAGCGGCTGATCCGGGCGGGGGCACTGGATTCGCTGGGTCGACCCCGGCGGGAGCTGCTGTGGCAGCTGCGGGAGGTCGTCGGGGCGACGAAAGGGCGCGTGGACGGGCGGACCAGTCGCGGCTCCGGGCGGGTGCGACGAGCGGCCGGGCGACCGATGGATCTCCGCTTGCCGGCGACCGAGGCGCCGCCGCTCCCTGCGCTCTCGGAATCAGAGCGGTTGGGCGACGCCTACGCGGTAGTCGGGCTCGACGCGCGCCGCCAGGCGATCGGACTGTTCAGGCCGGCCCTCGATCGGTTGGGGGCGGTGACCAACGCGGCCCTGTCCGACCGGCCGCCGGGGCGGATCAGGATTGGAGGGCTGGTCGTGACCAGGCAGCATCCGATGACGGCGCGCGGAACCGTGTTCCTGGCGCTCGAGGACGAGACGGGGATGGTCAACGTCACGCTGTGGCCCGACGCCTGGCAGCGGCTCCGGTCGGTAGTCCGTCGCCACGCCCTGCTGCTCGTGGACGGAGACCTCCAACGGGAAGCGAACGTGGTCAACGTGGTGGCCCACACGATCATGCCGCTGGTCGAGGCAACGACGAAGGCGGGTGGCCCCGACTCACCGCTCGGGGTCAGGGCGATCGGGCAGGCTGGCTTGCGGCGCCTCGCCTGAGCGACGGGTCCGGTCAGGAACGCCGGTTGGCCGTCGCCCGGGAGTTGGTCGGCATGTTGCCCCGGCCCCGAGCCGGCTTGGCAGGCTTCTGCCCCCGGTTCGGGTTGGCGAGGTTCAGGAACCGCCGGTACCAGGCCGCCATCGACGCGAACAGCGCTGCGCCGAACGGCGCGAACACGAACCCCTGCAGGATCACCAGGGCCGGCGACGTGTACAGCTGCTGGCCAAACGGGCTCAGCACGATCACGGCATTGCCGATGGCCGCCACCAGGCCGACGATCGCGCCCAACAGCCAGCTGGCCTTCGGAGCTCCCAGGCCGGCGAGGAACGCGCCGGCGACAGGCGGCGGGATGACGAAGAACTGGTACAGAACGATCGCCACCGTGGTCAACATGTCCGACGGGGGGTTGCTGGCGTCGGTGACCGACGCGGTAGCGGCCACGAACACGACGGTCGACACGATCGACAGGAGCACGGGCACGAACAGCGACCAGTGACGAACCAGCATGGGCAGCGAGCGCAGATCCTCACGCCAGTCGAGCGGCCGCACCGCGCCGCGAAACGCAGTCATGATCCCGGGCCGCTCCTGGCGTGATGACGCGCCAGGCTTCGCAGCCTGCTTTCGTGCGGTCGTTGCCCCGGTTTCGGTCTCGTCGACCTCGACAGTGTCGTCGTCCTCGCCGGCGAGCGCGGCCTGCTCGGCGCGGTAACGGCGACGGGCCTCGGTTCGATCGGTGCGCTTCGCGCGGGCCAACGGATGCCTCCAGTCGATCAGCTGCCGAACCGGGGGCGCACCGACGGTGGTGACCGCGACGCGCCGATGAACGGTTGCAACCGGTGTCGCGGGCCGCCGGCACGGTTCAGCCGTTGCATCGTACCGGGTCCGGGCCGGGAGGGTTGAGCCGGTGATAAGCGGTGACGCCTACCATCGTCATCTGGTCATCCGCCGCCGACGTCTCCCGCCCGGAGGTCCTCGATGGCGCGTGCTCGACTCGCGGCGATGGCTGCGATGGTTCTCGTACTGCTCGCGGCGACGACCGCATCGGCCGTCCCCGTCATCCGTCTCGCACCCGCCGCCGGAGCTGCGGGCACCGTTGACTGGCCCGCCTCGTCCCGTCTTCTCATCGCCGAGGTCGTCACCGGCGGCGTATCTGCATCGGACGAGTACGTGGAGCTCACCAACGCGGCAACCGAGCCGCTGGACCTGCTGGGCCTCGAGGTCGCCTATGTGACGAGCTCCGGTGCGACCGTCACCCGCAAAGCGTCCTGGGATGCGTCGCTGCTGATCGCACCCGGACGACATCTGCTGCTGGCCAACTCGCTGGGTCTCTACGCATCCGCGGCCGACGCGACGTACTCGGGGGGCCTCTCGTCCTCCGGAGGCGCGATCGTGCTGCGTCCGACGGGTGGCGCGCCGATCGACGCGGTCGGATGGGGCGATGCGGTGAACGGGTTCGTCGAAGGCACCGCCGCGACCGCGCCCGCGGCTGGCAGCTCGATCGAGCGACGTCCCGGAGGGATCGACGGCAACACATTCGACAGCAACGACAATGCCACCGACTTCGTGGTCAACAGTGCTCCCGAGGGCCGCAACCTCGAGGCCGATCCTCTCCCTGCACCGTCGCCGAGCGACTCGCCCGCTCCCTCGCCGACACCGACCATCTCGCCGATCCCGACCGCCACGCCGGCGCCGACACCGACACCTCTGCCTTCGCCAACCAACTCCCCAACGGCGAGCCCCTCGCCCGTGAGCCCCCCGACCCCGGCCCCGACCGCCACGCTGGCGCCGACCCCCACCCCCTCGCCAACCCCGGTCCCTACACCGACCCCGGCGCCGTCGACAGCGCCTGCGATTGCGATCCAGGCTGCGCGCGACCTGACCGATGGAACGCCGGCGACGGTTCGGGGAGTGCTGACGACACGCCTCGGCGCGCTCGAGAGCGGGCGAACCGGGTTCGTCCAGGACGCGACGGCCGGGATCGCCATCTACCTGGACGCGCCCCTCGCGGAGTCGCTTCCGGAGGGGACGGTCGTCGTCGCCTCGGGGAGCCTCGGCAGCAGATACGGCCAGCGCACGCTCCGTGTCGACGCGTCGTCCGTGCTCGCCATCGGATCCGCCGACCTCCCCGTGCCGCTCGTCGTCCCCACGGGAATGGCTGCCGAACCCCTGGAGGGACGTCGGCTGGAGCTGCGCGGGACGGTCACCGGGGCGCCCTCGTCGCTCGCCGATGGCCTCGGGCTCACCGTGGACGACGGAACGGGCCCGGTGCGCGTCGTGGTGACGCCGGACGCGCTCGCAGCTCTTGGCCCGACCGCCGGGTCCGAGGTGCTCGTCCAGGGGCCGCTCGGCCAGCGTGACAGCAGCGGGTCCGGAACGAGCGGATACCGCCTGTACGCAACCCTGCCGGGCGAGCTGGAGGTTGACGAGCCCACGCCCAGCCCGATCCCAACGGCGACGCCGACCGCCACACCGACATTCACGCCCAGCCCGACCGTCGCACCGAGCCCCACCGTCGGGCCGTCGCCCACGCCTGCGCCGACACTGCCGCCGACACCGGTCCCGGACGTCTCCTCGATCGCCGCCGCGCGGCTCGCACCCGTCGGCACGCTCGTGGTCGTGCGCGGCGTGGTCGTCGCCGAAGCCGGGCGCCTCGGAACGCCGCCGCTGGTGGCCATCGCGGACCCCACCGGCGGCGTGCCCGTCCGGATGCCTGACGACTTCCCGGCGCCTCGCCAGGGGACGCTGGTCGAGGTCCGTGGAACGACAGCAGACCCTTACGGGCAGACGGAGATCCGTCCCAAGTCGAGCGGCATCACGGTGCTCGGGACCGGAACCATTCCGGCGCCGCTCATGCTGGCCGCGGGCAGCGTCGGAGAGGGGGTGGAGGGCCGGCTCGTGGCGATCCCCGGGACGATCTCCGTCGCTGCGACGCGCGCCACCAGCCACGACCTGGCGTTCACCATCAGGGGTGACGATGGAGCCTCGCTGACGGTTCGGGTCGATGCCTCGGCCGGACTCGACAAGAACGCATTGCGGAAGGGTCTGGTGGCCACCTTCACCGGCGTGGTGGGCCAGCGAGCGTCCCACAAGGGGCTGCTCGACGGCTATCGCCTGTGGCTTCGAGATCCAGCCGACGTCGCAGCCTCCGCGTCGCCGCCACCGTCCGACGCACCTGCCTCGCCATCGCCCTCGGGGGGCGCATCAGCCTCACCCGTCTCCACGATCGCTGCGGCCCGGATCCACGAAGGCACCCGCGTCACCGTGGAGGGCGTGCTCACGGTCGATCGGATGCTCCTCGACTCGACCGGCCGGCGGACGGTGGTCGAGGACCCGACCGGCGCCATCGAGGTGTACCTGGCGAAGCCGGACAGCGGCCTCCATGTGGGTGAGCAGGTCCGAGTGAGCGGCACGATCGGGCGGGCCTGGGGCGCGCCACGCCTCAAGGCCGATGAGGTAAGTGTCCTGGGAGCGCGCGAGCCGGTCGCCCACATGTTGCGCAGCCGACCCAGCGCCTCGACCGAATGGCGCCTGGTTCGTATCAGCGGGACGATCGTGGACCTGCACCGCAGCGGCGACCGGTGGCTCGCCGAGCTCGACACCGGAGCGGGGCGAGTGCCGGTCCAGGGTCTCACCGGCAGCGGCACCTCGGCCTCGTCGATCATCGTCGGGCGGGCAGCAACGATCACCGGGATCGTCAAGCGCCCGTATCCCACGGCGACCGACCGCCGATTCGCGCTCGTGCCACGCACATCCGCCGACATCGCCATCGGACCCGCCGGCTCCGATCCGGGGAGCTCCCGGGTCCGCGCAGCGACGTCCAGCCTCGCGCCCGCCCTCCTCGAGGCGATCGGGGGCACGGTTCCCCCGGGCATCGACCTCCGCGACCTGGCGGCGCACCTGGGTGAGCGGGTCCGCGTCGGCGGCCTGGTCACGGATGACACGCCTGATGGCGTCCGCCTCGACGACGGCACCGCCACCAGTCGCATCGTGCTCGACGGAGACGCGGCCGACCTGGCGGGGCTGCTGGTTCCCGGCGACGCCCTGGACGCGACCGGTATCCCCGAGACCCGGGGCGAGGTCGTCCTTGTGGTTTCCGATCCGGCGGCGGTCGAGCTCGCCGCGGACCTCGGCGCCGGCGATCCAGCCCCCATCGGCGCGGACAGGATCCCAAGCTTCGGCCTTGCCGCTGTCGCGAGCCCGCCTCGAACTGGCGTCACGCGCACCGTGTCGAGTGCCCGTCCCGGCGGTGTCGCAGCCGTGCTCGCCGTGCTCGCGGTGCTGCTCGCCGGCGTGACGGCGCTCGCCCTGACCCTCACCCGGCGTGAACAGGCACGTCGTCGCCTGAGGGGCCGCATCGTGGACCGTCTCGCCTCGCTCGCGAACGGCGAAGCGGCCGAGGGTGGAGCCGGGAAGACGGCTCCGTCGGGCGGTGACGTCGAGGCCGGCCGGGCGACCGACGGCCGCGAGACGGCGGGTCATCAGGCGTGATCCGAGGGGCCAGCAGGCGAGAACGCGGGGCGGCGGCGGCGCGAAATCGGGCTGAACCCGCTTGACGGTGCTCGAATCAGGCCCCTATCCTCGGGCGCAACCTCACGCCAAACGTGCGTGATCCACGAGGGAGCGACCTCTTGCCGAACGTGGACGCCCGTGTCGCGATCCCCGCCGGCGAGCGGCAATACCACATCGGCCTGGGACCAGGCGAGCTGGCCGACTACATCCTGCTCCCCGGCGACCAGGATCGGGTGGACGTCGTCGCGGCCCGGTTCGACACGGTCGAACTCCGCCACCGGCATCGCGAGTTCGCGAGCGCAACCGGAGCGTACCGGGGTGTCCGGGTCTCGTGCGTCTCCACGGGCATCGGCCCCGACAACGTGGAGATCGTGATCAGCGAGATCCTCGCGATCAAGGACCGGCCGACGTTCATCCGGATCGGATCGTGCGGCAGCCTCCAGGACGACATGCAGCTGGGTGACCTGGTGATCTCGACCGGGTCAGTGCGGCTCGAGACGACGACCAGCTGGTATGTCCACGAGGGTTATCCCGCAGTCGCCCATTACGAGGCGTTGCTGGCTCTGGAGGAGGCGGCCACCCGGCTCGGACATCGGCACCACCTGGGGATCACGGCCACCGCCCCAGGATTCTTCGGTGCACAAGGGCGGCCGATCCCGCAGCTTCCGATCCGCTACCCTGACCTCGCCGAGGAGATGTCCCGCCAGGGCATCCTCAATTTCGAGATGGAGGCTTCGGCGGTGCTGGTCCTGGCCGGTCTCGGCGGTAGTCGTGCCGGCGTGGTGTGTGCCGTCTATGCCAATCGCAGGACCGGTGAGTTCGTCACCGGCGACGCGCAGCAGCTGGCGGAGGCCGCAGTCGTGGACACGGGGCTCGAGAGCCTGGTGATCCTCGCGGACCTGGACCGCCAGAAGTCGAAGGCCGGGGCGGCGCGCTGGCGCCCGTCGCTCTGGGCCCCAGCATGAGCGCCAGACCCAGCGTCCCCGCGGGCGCGAGAGGCGTCCTCTCGTGACGCGGACAGCGTGAGGAGGAGCCGAACCAATGGCTGAGGCCTATTGCGTCAAGGACAAGATGAAGGTCGAGGTCCAGAACCCCCAGCACATCACCATGAAGAACGGCAAGCCTGCGCTCCAGGGCACGTGCCCGAAGTGTGGCGGCAAGGTGTTCAAGATCGGCGGCTGACCCTCGAGAACGCCGAACACGCAGGGCCCTCCGGCATGGCCGGGGGGCTCTTCGGTCGTATCGGCAGGAGTGCCAACGACCCATGGCAACGGGGCCAGCGGTCGGGGGAGCTGATCGGGAGCTTTGCTAAGATTCGATCGAACCCTCGAACCCCCGCTGCGAGGTCCCGCCCTGTCCGCACCCTCGGCCCCCGCTCCTGACCTCGCCGGGATCACGTCGCCGCCGTCAACGACCGTCCTGGAGTGCCGGCGTCAGGCCGCCCTCGCCCCATCGATCCGGCGCCCCTTCGGGGTCGCCGCTGCCGTCGCCCAGGCATCGACCGCAGCCGCGCTCCCGACGTCGCCTCTTCGGCTCGAGCCGGACGTCGCATCGGGCCGATCGTGAGGTTCACCAAGCATGTCCCGTCGAGCGCGTCTGCCCAGGCGCTCGACGACCCGCGACCCAACTGAGAAGGAGGTCACCCGATGACCGTTCGCGTCGGCATCAATGGTTTCGGCCGGATCGGCCGGCAGTCCCTCAAGGCGATCATCGAGCGAGCTCCGGATCTCGAGGTCGTGGCTGTCAACGACATCGTCGACGTTCCGACGAACGCGCTCCTGTTCAAGCACGATTCCACGTACGGCGCCTATCCGGGAGAGGTCTCGCACACCGACGACTCGATCGTCGTGGACGGACGCACCATCAAAGTCCTCCAGGTGGCCGATCCCGCCCAGCTGCCGTGGGGCGACATGGGCGTCGACATCGTGATCGAGTCGACCGGACGCTTCACTGACGCCGACAAGGCGCGCGCTCATGTGGCGGCCGGGGCGAAGAAGGTGCTCATCAGCGCTCCCGCCAAGAAGGAGGATGTCACCATCGTCCTCGGCGTCAACGAGGGCGCATACGACCCGGACAGGCACGTCGTCGTGAGCAACGCGAGCTGCACCACCAACTGCCTTGCGCCGGCGGCCAAGGTCGTCCACGATCGGTTCACGATCCGGCGCGGTCTGATGAACACGATTCACAGCTACACCAACGACCAGCGCATCCTCGACGTGGCCCACAAGGATCCGCGCCGCGCGCGTGCGGCCGGGCTGAACATCATCCCGACCACCACCGGCGCGGCCAAGGCGCTCGCCCTGGTGATCCCCGATCTCAAGGGCAAGTTCGACGGGTTCAGCCTGCGCGTGCCGACGCCGACCGTGTCGGTCGTGGACTTCACGGCCGAGCTCGAGACCGAGACCACCCTCGATGAGCTAAACCAGGCTTTCCGAGACGCGGCCGCCGGCCCGCTGGCCGGCATCCTCGGCGCGTCGGACGAGCCGCTCGTGTCGACCGACTACCGGGGCGACACGCGCTCATCGATCGTTGACCTTCCCTCGAACATGGTCCTTGGCGGGAACTTCGTGAAGGTCATCGCCTGGTACGACAACGAGTGGGGCTACAGCTGCCGCGTCGCGGACCTGGTCAAGTTCATCGCGGACCGGCTCCCGGCCTGACCGAGCGCGGCCCCGGAGAGGAACCGAATATGGACAAGCTCACCGTCCGGGATCTGGACGCTGCGGGCAAACGTGTCTTCGTGCGAGTCGACTTCAACGTCCCGCTCGAGGACGGTCGGGTCACCGACGATTCGCGCATCCGTGCGGCGCTGCCGACGATTCGCTACCTGCAGGCGCAGGGTGCCCGGATCATCCTCGCCAGCCACCTCGGCCGTCCCGCGGGCAAGGTCACGGACAGCCTCCGGCTGCGGCCGGTGGCGGAGCGGCTCGGCCAGCTGATGGGTCGCACCGTCCCGGTCACCGGGGATGCCCTCGGCGCCGGCACGGAGGACGCCGTCAGGCGCCTCCGCAACGGCGAGATCCTGCTGCTGGAGAACCTCCGTTTCCACGCCGAGGAGGAGAAGAACGACCCTGCCTTTGCCGAGGCGCTGGCCGCGTACGCCGACGTCTACGTCAACGACGCGTTCGGCACAGCGCACCGGGCACACGCGTCCACCGTCGGCGTCGCGAAGCTCCGCCCGGCCTATGCCGGTTTCCTGATGGAGAAGGAGATCGCGAACCTGGGCAAGCTGCTCGACAACCCCGAGCACCCGTTCGCGGCGATCATCGGTGGCGCCAAGGTCAGCGACAAGATCAAGGTTCTCGAGCACCTGATGGACAAGGTCGACATCATGGTGATCGGCGGGGGCATGGCGAACACGTTCCTGCTCGCCCAGGGCAAGACGGTGGGCAAGAGCCTCGCCGAGCCCGACCGCGTCGAGGACGCCCGCAGGATCTTGGGTGCGGCCGAGTCGAAGGGAGTCGAGCTCGTCCTGCCAGTGGACGTGGTGGTCGCCAAGGAGGTCACCCGGGGGACCGAGTACCGGACGATCTCCGTCGACAAGGTGCCGGCCAGCTGGCACATCGTCGACCTCGGCAAGCAGAGCCTGGCAAACATCGAGGTCGCGCTGGCCGGCGTGAAGACCGTGCTCTGGAATGGTCCCCTGGGCGTGTTTGAGATCCCATCGTTCGCCCACGGCACCAAGGCCATCGCCCGGTTCCTCGCGGATCGCGCCGAGGGGGGCGCGGCTGTCGTGATCGGCGGCGGTGACTCGGTAGCTGCGATCCAGCAGCAGGGCCTGGCTGACAAGATGACCCATATCAGCACCGGCGGCGGTGCCTCGCTCGAGTTCCTCGAGGGGCGTGAGCTGCCGGGCGTCACAGTGCTCCTCGATCGGGAGCCGGAGGCCGTCAAGTGAGTGACACCACCATCGCCTGGGTCGACGCCCGGGAGATCCTCGATTCTCGCGGCAACCCGACGATCGAGGTCGACGTCGTCACCGAGGACGGCTCGCTGGGCCGGGCCGCGGTGCCGTCCGGTGCCTCGACGGGGATCAACGAAGCCGTCGAGCTGCGGGACGGGGACAAGACACGCTACGGGGGCAAGGGCGTGCTGACCGCCGTCAGCAACGTGACCGAACGGATCGGCCCGTCGATGCTCGGCTTCGACGCGGCCGACCAGGCAGGGATCGACGCCACGCTGATCGAGCTCGATGGCACGCCCAACAAGGGCGAGCTGGGTGCGAACGCGATCCTTGGTGTGTCGCTCGCCTGCGCACACGCGTCGGCAGCCAGCCACGAGCTGCCGCTGTACCGGTATCTGGGCGGGGTGGGGGCCCGGATCCTGCCCGTCCCGCAGTTCAACATCCTCAACGGCGGCAAGCATGCGCAGGACTCCACGGACTTCCAGGAGTTCATGGTCATGCCCGTCGGGCTAGAGTCGTTCCCGGAGGCACTGCGAGCCGGAGCGGAGATCTTCGCCGCGCTGCGGTCCATCCTTCACGATGAGGGTCACGCGACCGGGCAGGGTGACGAGGGGGGGTTCGCGCCGTCGCTGGGGTCAAACCAGGCCGCGGTCGAGGTCATCCTGCGCGCGATCGAGAAGGCGGGGTACCGGCCCGGCGAGCAGGTCGCGATCGCTCTCGATCCGGCCGCGTCGACCGTGCTGGTCGAGGGCACGGGGGTCGACGGGGTGGTGGGCCAGTACCGGCTGGAGAAGGAGGGTCGCACGCTCGACTCCGGGCAGATGGTCGACCTGTGGGAGGACTGGATCGCCCGCTATCCCATCGTGTCCCTGGAGGACGGCCTAGCCGAGGAGGACTGGGCCGGCTGGCGCGAGCTCAACGCGCGGCTGGGCTCGAAGGTCCAGCTCGTCGGTGACGACATCCTGGTTACCAACCCGTCGTTCATCGCCCGCGGGATCGAGGAACGCGCGATGAACTCGGTGCTGATCAAGCTCAACCAGATCGGGACGCTCAGCGAGACGATCGACGCGATCGGGCTTGCACGGCGCGCCGGCTGGTCAGCGGTGGTATCCCACCGCTCGGGCGAGACGGAGGACACGACGATCGCCGACTTCGTGGTCGCCATGGGCACCGGCCAGATCAAGACCGGTGCTCCGTCGCGGTCGGAGCGAGTCGCGAAATACAACCGGTTGCTTCGGATCGCCGACGAGCTGGGTGACGAGGCCGTGTACCTGGGCCGGGCCGCCCTGACCGGCGCCGCGCCCACCGCGGGGGCTTGATCCTGGGCGACCAGGGCCATTCCCAGCGGTGACCGGATCATGAGCCGACTCGTCGATCGCGGCGCGATCACCGCGGCCTGGGTCGGGGGCGGCATGGCGGTCACGATCGGGGTCAGCTTCCTGCTGGTGATCCCGATCGAGTTCCTGATCATGCCGTTCGCCATGCTGGGCGGTCTGCTGATCGGCTACTACGCGAACGCCCGGTCCGACCGGGCCGGCGGTCCGTGGGCTCGCGTCCTTGCCAACGCGCTGCTGGCGGGACTCGTGACGGGCCTCACCTTCGCGATCCTGCTGCTGGGGGTCAAGGCACTGTTCTTCGCGGCCGACAACGGTTATCGGGACGCGTCCTCCGGCGGGCCATTGACCTGCCAGACCGGCGCCGACTGCGTCTACCGGCGCTACCTGGCGATCGGGCGCGGACCGGCGTTCGAGGATGCCGGCATCACGGACGTCAGCACGTTCACGGCCTTCTACTGGCGCGAGCAGCTCAACAACGCCGGGCTCCTGGTGCTGCTGTCGACGGGTGGTGCGGCGGGTGGTGGGCTGATGTTCGGAGCCGCCAATCGTCGTCGACCCGATCCGCGCGCTCGCGCCGCGTCGGGGGTCTGAGCCCGGCCGGTTCCGAGCCCGGCCGGAAGAGACTCGATGCGTCGGGAATCGAAACGCGCCCCGGTCGCCGACCGGGGCGCGTTCTGTGATTCGAGGGCTGCGGCTACTCGGTCTTCCTGGCTCGCGTGGCCTTCGCCGCGGGCTTGGCCGCCGCTGTCGTCTTGGCGGCCGCGGGCTTGGCTGTGCTCTTGGCCGCTGTCGTCTTGGCGCCCGCGGGCTTGGCTGTGCCCTTGGCCGCCGCTGTCGTCTTGGCGGCCGCGGTCTTGGCTGTGCCCTTGGCCGCGGTGCCCTTGGCCGCCGCTGTCGTCTTGGCCGCTGTCGTCTTGGCGGCCGTCGACTTCGACGAGGTCGGGCGCGCCTTCGCAGGCGCCGCCGCGGCCTCCTCGGCCGTGCCTGCCGCCGATGCGCTCTCGGCGCGGGTCGTCTTCGACAGTGCCGCCCGCGCCTTGCCGGCGGCAGTCTGCGCGCCCTTGGCCTTGGCGGCCTTGCCGGCGGCGATTCGCGCTTTGGCCGCTTTCGCAGCGGCCGCCTTGCCGGTGGTCTTGGCCGTGTGGGCCGAGCTCACGACCTGCGAGCCGCCCACCGCGGCGTTGACCTTGCGGGTCAGCCGGGACTTGCGCCGTGCTGCGGCATTCGGGTGGATCGCGCCCGCCTTGGCGGCACGATCGAGCGCCGAGATGGCCTCGCTGAGCGACGTCGCGACGTCCGCGCCCTCGGGCTGCGTGGTCGCGACCGATACGGCCTTGGCAACGAGCGTCTTCGCCGCGGACCGCCGGGGCTGCAGGATCGCGTGCCGGCGCTCGGCCCGGCGGACGCGCTTGAGCCCGGACGGGGTGCGAGCGCCCTGCCATTTCCGGGGCGTTCTGGCCAAGGTGGCTGGTCTCCGTTTCCGTATGCGGGTGATGAGCGGGCGCGCGGGCGTGGCCGCCCGAGGCGCGACGGCGAATGGTAGCAGGTGCGCCCGGAAGGGACCAGCGGTGGACCCGTTCAGACCACGCGCCGCCGTTCGGCTCGGACGCGACGGATCAGTGCCGCGGTCGACGCGTCGTGCGCGCCCCGCATGGGCTCGTTGGACGTCATGAGCTCGCCGGCGATCCGTGTGGCGAGCACCTTGCCCAGCTCCACACCCCACTGGTCGAAGGAGTCGATTCCCCAGATCGTCCCCTGCACGAACACCTTGTGCTCGTAGAGCGCGACCAGGGAGCCGAGCGAGCGTGGGGTCAGCCGGTCCAGCAGCAGCACCGACGTCGGCCGGTTGCCCTCGAACACCCGCGGCTCGACCTGGTGTGCCGGCACGCCTGCGGCCACGACCTCGTCCCGCGTCTTGCCGAACGCGAGCGCCTCGGCCTGGGCGAGCAGGTTGGCCATCAGCAGGTCCTGGTGGTCGCCCACCTCCGTGGTGGGGTTGACGAACCCGACGAGATCGGCAGGCACGATGCGCGTCCCCTGATGGAGCAGCTGATAGTAGGCATGCTGGCCGTTCGTGCCCGCCGTGCCCCATTCGATCGCCCCCGTGTCGTAGGTCACCCGGCGGCCGTCGAGCCGCACGCACTTGCCGTTCGACTCCATGTCCAGCTGTTGGAGGTAGGCCGGGAATCTCGAGAGCTCCTGGCTGTACGGGAGCACGGCGTGAGTGTCGAAGCCGAGGAAGTTGCCGTTCCAGATGCCGAGCAGGCCCATCAACACCGGCAGGTTGCGGTCCATCGGGGCGTTGAGGAAGTGCTCATCCATGGCCCGGAAGCCGGCCAGCATGTCGCGGAAGGCCCCTGGTCCGATCGCGACCATGAGCGAAAGCCCGATGGCAGAGTCCATCGAGTACCGCCCGCCGACCCAGTCCCAGAAGCCGAACATGTTGGCCGTGTCGATCCCGAACTCCCGGACCTTGTCCGCATTCGTCGACACCGCGACGAAATGTCGGGCGACGGCGCCGGGGTCGCCCAGCGAACCCAGCAGCCAGTCGCGGGCGGTCCGCGCGTTGGTCAGCGTCTCGAGCGTGGTGAACGTCTTCGAGCTGACGATGAACAGGGTCTCGGCAGGGTCGAGATCGATGGTCGCCTCGCGGATGTCCGTGCCGTCGACGTTGGACACGAAGGTGAACGTCCGCGTCCGGTCCGAGTAGTACCGGAGCGCCTCCGTGGCCATGGCCGGGCCGAGATCGGACCCGCCGATGCCGATGTTGATCACGTTCCGGATCGGCTTTCCGGTGAACCCCGTCCAGTCGCCGCTCCGGATCCGGAGCGCGAACTCGGTCATCCTTTCGAGAACCGCCTGCACGTCGCCGACGACGTCATGGCCATCGATCAGGAGGCTCGTCCCTGCCGGCGCCCGGAGCGCCGTGTGGAGCACCGCCCGGTCCTCGGTGACGTTGATGTGCTCGCCGGCGAACATGGCGGCCCGGCGCTGCTCGACGCCCGCCACCCGAGCCAGCGCGAGCAGCTTGGCCATCGTCTCGTCGGTGATGCGCTGCTTGGAGTAGTCGAGGAAGATCCCGGCACCTTCGGCCGCGAGCCGGGTCGCCCTGGCGGGATCCCGTGAGAACAGCTCGCGGAGGTGCCGTCCGCGAACCGAGGCCTGGTGGTCGGTGAGGGCCTGCCACTCAGGTGTCTGGTCGATCGAGGTCGAGGAGGGGGTCTCGTGTCGAGTCATGGCCATCGCAGCGTATACCGGCGGGCGCTCCCGGTCGCGCAGCAGCAGAGGGCCCGCCGTCGGCGCGTTCCGCTTGCGCAATTCGCGCATGGAGCACCGTTGCCGCCGCCGCTGCCCGGCGCGTCAGATGCCGGGCAGCCGGACCCACCCGTCTCCGGTGAGCACGTGCATCTCTCCCGGCCCGATGTCGAACCAGGCGCCCCGGTCCCGCAGACCGGGCCGCGCTCCTATGAACCGTGATCGTCCGGGTCGACATCCGGCTGATCCGCCAGACAGCGGCGAAGCCCGCCGGGCCCGGCATCGAGCCATGGCGGGATCTCCTTCGGCCGTCGGCGCCGGCCCGATGGGTCGAGCCTACCTGACCGGCTACACTCCGGCACCGTGACCATCCCCCAGTCGCGCCTGCGGAATTTCTCGATCATCGCGCACATCGATCACGGGAAGTCCACGCTCGCGGACCGTCTGCTGGAGCTGACCCACACGATCGAGGGCCGGCAGATGATGAGCCAGGTCCTCGATTCGATGGACCTGGAGCGCGAGAAGGGGATCACGATCAAGGCGCGGGCGGTCCGCCTGGAGTACACCGCTCGCGATGGGCTCACGTACGGGCTCAACCTCATCGACACGCCTGGGCACGTTGACTTCAGCTACGAGGTCAGCCGCAGCCTCCAGGCATGCGAGGGTGCGATCCTCGTGGTGGATGCGGCTCAGGGCATCGAGGCACAGACCCTGGCCAACGTCCATCTCGCCCTGCGCGAAGGTCTCACGATCATCCCGGTCCTCAACAAGATCGACTTGCCCTCGGCGCAGCCGGACGTCGTGATCGAGGAGCTGGAGAGCGTGCTCGCGATCCCGCGCGAGGAGGTGATCCTGGCGTCGGCCAAGGAGGGGACCGGCGTGCCGGACATCCTCGAGGCGATCGTGACCCGGATCCCGCCCCCGAAGGGCGATCCGGCGGCGCCACTGCGAGCCCTCGTGTTCGACAGCCACTACGACCCGTACAAGGGCGTCGTGTGCTATGTGCGCCTGGCCGACGGCACGCTCCATGATCACGACACGATCCGGCTCATGGCCAGCGGTGCCGAGTCGGAGCTCGTGGAGCTGGGCGTCTTCCGCCCGCAGCTGGTGCCCATGAAGCAGCTGGTGGCGGGCGAGGTCGGCTATATCGCAACTGGCCTCAAGAACGTCCGTGAGGCGCAGGTCGGCGACACGGTCACGGCGGTCGCGCGGCCGGCGACGCAACCATTGCCCGGGTACCAGGAGGCCAGGAGCCTCGTGTTCGCGGGTCTCTACCCGTTGAGCGGTCCCGACTATCCGCTCCTGCGCGACGCGCTCGAGCGGCTGCACCTCAACGACGCCTCGTTCACCTACACGCCGGAGAGCTCGGTTGCCCTCGGGTTCGGGTTCCGTTGTGGGTTCCTTGGCCTGCTCCACATGGAGATCGTCCAGGAACGCCTCGAGCGTGAGTTCGACCTCGACCTGATCGCCAGCGCACCGTCGGTGGAGTACCGGATCCAGCTCACGGCCGGGCGAGGGACGATCACGGTCGACAATCCTGCCCGCTTCCCCGACGTGGGAGAGATCGAATCGATCGAGGAGCCCTGGGTGAAGCTTGGGGTCGTGTCGCCTGACCGATACATCGGGTCTCTGATGGAGCTCTCCACAGGTCGTCGGGGCACGTTCCTGAGCATGGAGTATCTCGATCCTCAGCGGGTGCACATGCACTTCGAGCTCCCGCTGGCCGAGCTGATCGTCGACTACTACGACCAGCTCAAGAGCCGGACGCAGGGCTATGCCTCGATGGACTACGAAGAAGCGGGCTATCGGCCGGCGGACCTGGTCAAGCTCGACGTGCTGGTCAATGGCGAGCCGGTCGATGCGCTGAGCCTGATCGTGCACCGCGACCGTGCCCAGACCACCGGGCGCCAGCTGGCCGAGAAGCTGCGCCAGCTGATCCCCCGCCAGATGTTCGAGGTCCCGGTACAGGCGGCGATCGGAAGTCACGTCGTTGCGCGCGAGACCATCCGGGCCATGCGCAAGAACGTGCTCGCGAAGTGCTACGGTGGCGACATCACGCGCAAGCGCAAGCTGCTGGAGAAGCAGAAGGAGGGCAAGCAGCGGATGAAGCGCGTCGGTTCCGTGGAGATCCCGCAGGAAGCGTTTCTCGCCATCCTGCGCATGGGCGACGCGTGATGCTGCCCTCTGTGGCCCGGCCCGAGCCCCCTGCTGATCGCCGCGGCAAGGGGGGCTGACGGCGCCCGATGCCGCACCTGGATCTCTCGAGCCTCCCCGGAATCGCCGACATTCCGGATCCACTGCGGATCCTGATGGCCCTCGGCCTGGTGGGGCTGCTGGTCATCCTGCGGTTCGACGCCGAGCGCTTCAGCGCGGCCGAGTACGACGATGTCGATCGGTGGGGAAATGATCCCTCGCTGCTCCGCCGGCTCGCCTGGTACACGCTCGGCGTGGGCGGGATCCTGGCGGTCCTGACCATCCACCCCAGCCCCGCCACGGACCTGCTCCTGGGTCTGGGCGACCGGCTGGGAGCGGTGATCCTCGGCCTCGCCTACGGGGCGATCGGCACGACGATCGCGCTGGTGATCGCGTTCCTCCGCTACCGGCACGTGCGCCTGCCGTCGGTGCTTGCCTACCCGGGTGCCGTGATCAATGCGATCGCCACCGCATTCATCGACGAGGCGGTGTTCCGGGGCATGGTGTTCGGGTTCCTGCTCCTGACGGGGATCGACGCCAACCTTGCCAACGTCACCCAGGCATTGCTCTACGGGCTTGCGACCCGGCTCGGGGCTCCCCGGCGACCGTGGTACATGCTGGCGACGGTGCTGGCGATCGGGCTGGCGAGCGGCTGGGTGACAGGCGTGACAGGCGGGATCGGGGCGGCATTCCTGGGCCACGCGATCACACGGGTCGCGATCTTCCTCACCACCGGCCATGCCGGGCTGCCGAAGGCGAAGGGGACCGAGGTCGAGGAGGTCGAGCGGCGGCAGCAGACACCCGATGGTTGGCGCCTGCTCGCGCCGCATGAGGCACCGCAGGACCACTGACCACGGACGGTCTCGAGGTCTCGCCAGCGCCGATGCCGCCCGCGGCCCTGTACGTCCACATTCCGTTCTGCGTTTCGATCTGCCCCTACTGCGACTTCGTCGTGCATGCGGGCGCGACCGCACGTGGGCCACGATCGCGCGTAGCCGCCTTCATCGCGGCGCTTCGCACGGAGCTTGAGCTGCGGGCCGACGGTCTGGACACCCGGTTCCCGGATGGTCGTGGGGCCCTCGAAAGCGTGTACATCGGCGGTGGCACGCCGACCCTGCTGCCCGGCGAGTCGATCGCTGGACTGCTCGAGCTCGTCCGGGCGCGATTCGGGATCGCCGCCGGGGCCGAGATCACGATCGAGGCAAACCCCGCAGCCGATGAGCGCGGCGGCGCCCGCACGCTGGCGGACGCCGGCGTGACCCGGATCTCGCTCGGGGCGCAGTCGTTCGATGACGTCCTGCTTCGACGCCTGGGTCGGCGGCACGTGGCGAGCGACGTGGCAGGGGCGATGGACGAAGCACGCGCCGCCGGGATCGGCTCGGTCTCGCTGGACCTCCTGTACGACGTTCCCGGCCAGACCCTGGAGACCTGGGCGGCAACCCTTGATGCCGCGCTCGCCCTGTCGCCCGACCACGTGTCCGCGTATGCGCTCACGCTGGATGATCCCGATGCCGAGGGGATCACCGGGCCACTCGGTGACCATCTTCCGACACGTGCCGGGGCGCGTCGCTGGCGGTCGGAGGCCATGGCAGAGCAGGATGACGACCGGGCGGCGGAGCAGTACACGCTGGCGGCCGAGCGGCTCGCGGCCGCCGGCTACCGAGGCTACGAGATCTCGAGCTGGGCGCGGCCCGGCCACGAGAGTCGGCACAACCTCGCCTACTGGCTGCGGCGCCCGTATGAGGCCATCGGTCCCGGCGCACACGCGTTCGACGGGCTCACCCGCCGCTGGAACGCAGCCCGCCTGGGCGGCTACCTGGGCGCGTTGAGCCCCGTCGATGGATCGTCACCCCGCCTCCCGCCCGGTGGGCTCGAGTCGGTCGACGCCGCGGCCGCGAGGGTCGAGGCGGTCATCCTCGGCCTGCGACTCGACACCGGCATCGCGGAGGAGGATGCCGGGTCGGGTCCGCTCGGTCCGCATCTCCCGTGGGCCATCGATGGTGGCCTGGTGGAGCGCTTCGCCGCACCGGAGCCACGGATCCGGCTGACGACCCGGGGCCGGCTCGTGTCAAACGAGCTGTTTGCGAGGCTGGTGTAGGCGCTCCTGGCAGGTACCGTGGTCGTCCGGTCGTCCGACGAGCCGAGACGGGGGCCATGAGGTGTACGCCCGCTTGCCTTCGGCGGCATCATCGGAGTCGGTGGCGTCATCGGGATGGATGGGAGCCGGGATCGACATGGACGTGATCCGGAACGACGGGAGAGGCAGGTGAGCCTAAACCACGCCGAGCTGTTCGCCGCGCTCGACGGCCAGCCGCGGGTCCCCCTGGCGACGGTGCCCACACCGCTCGAGGAGGCGCACCGTCTTCGCGACGCCCTCGGTGGACGATCACGGTGCCCCCGCATCCTCTGGAAGCGGGACGACCTCACAGGGCTCGCCGGCGGCGGCAACAAGGCGCGCAAGCTCGAGTTCCTCGTCGGCGACGCGTTGCGGCACAGGGCCACGGTGCTGGTCACGACGGGCGGATCGGGGTCGAACCACGCCCGCATGACCGCAGCCGCCGCGTGCCGAGTGGGGCTCGGCACAAGCCTGATCCTGACGGCGGCGGAGCCCGAGCCGGAGGCGCAGGGCAACCTGCTCCTCGACCGGTTGCTGGGCGCCCAGATCTACTTCGTGCCCGCCGGTGACCCGGCGCTCGCCGTGGGTCCTGGCGAAGCGGCCAAGGTCGCCGAGGTCATCGCCGGCCTCGAGGCGCGGGGCGAGCGCCCGTACCTGATCCCACTCGGCGGGTCGAGTGCGGTGGGCGCCCTCGGCTACATCGCGGCCACGCTCGAGCTCCTCGGTCAGCTCGAGGCGGCCGGTGAGCGCCCGACGCGCCTGCACGTCGCCGCCGGCTCGCGCGGCACGGTGGCCGGGCTTGTGGCGGGCGCGCTGCTCGCCGATGCTCCCTACCGGGTGCACGGGGTGGCTGTGAGCGGAGGCGACCCGGAGAAGACGATCCGCGCGTCGGCGATCGTCCTGGAGGCAGCCGAGCGTGTTGGTGTCGCGCTCAGCGTGGGCCCACAGGACTTCGAAACGGACCACTCGCAGATCGGCCCTGGCTACGGCATCGCAACGCCGGCATGCCTGGAGGCGATCCGCCTCACCGCGCGCACCGAGGGCATCCTCCTCGACCCGGTCTACACGGGCAAAGCGATGGCCGGTTTGATCGCCGAGATCAGGGCGGGCGAGATCGCGCCGACCGAGACGGTCGTGTTCCTCCACACCGGCGGCCTGCCGGGGATCTTTGCGCACGCCGGCGATCTCGCTGCGATCCGGTAGTTCGCAGCTCGAGCCCCGCGGGCGACCTGCCTTCCTCCGCGTCGGATGGCGCCGCCTCGACGGCTGCGTTGACACCCGGAACGGGCGCCGGGTAGACTGTCGCTATCAGCGTTAGCACTCTCATGCTGCGAGTGCTAACCAGCGCAGGAGAGGCTCATGGCGCGTCGTGTGCGTCGCTCCAGCGGCCCCCTGGACCTCCGCTCCCAGGCGATCCTCCGGGCCGTCATCGAGGAATACGTCACCACTGCAACGCCGGTCGGTAGCCAGGCGCTCGTCGAGCGTTACAGGCTCGGCGTGTCCAGCGCGACCGTGCGCGCCATCCTCGCCGAGCTTGAGGCGGCAGGGCTCCTGACCCACCCACACACGTCGGCGGGTCGCGTTCCCACCGAGCACGGCTACCGGTACCACGTGGAATCGATCGTCGACACCGCGCCGCTCGAGCCGGTCGAGCAGCTCATGATCCGGCACCAGTTCGGGCAGGTCGAGTACGCCAGCGAGCACTGGTTCCGGCTCGCAGCCACCACCCTCGCGTCGCTCACGCGGGCAGCCGGGCTGGCGACGTCGGCCAAGCCGCAGTCGGCCCACCTGCGCCACCTGGACCTGGTATCGATCAGCGAACGAACGGCAAGCCTGATCCTGGTGCTGCGCGAAGGAGCCCTGAAGCAGGTCCTGTTCGCGCTCGACGAGCCTACCGAGCAGCACGAGCTGACCAACGTCGCCAACTACCTCAACGAGCTGCTCGAAGGGCTGACCGCGCGCGACGCGGAGCGAGTCCTGGCCGGGCTCGATTCTTCGCTGCCCGCCCTCGCGCTGCCGCGGCAGGTGGGGGAGCGTGCCCTCCACGCCCTCGAGGAGTTCGACGCGGCGGCGATCGAGGAGCTCTTCTCGGATGGGCTGCTCAACGTGATGGAGGCCCCCGAGTTCGCCCAGAGCGAGAAGCTGCGCCGGGTGTTCGCGGCGCTCGAGAACCGTGCCTTCCTCGCCCAGCTCATCGCCGGCGTCGCCGGCTCCGATCGGGTTCGAGTGTTCATCGGGCACGAGAATGCGGCCGAGGAGATGGCCGACGTCTCGCTCGTGCTGGCGCCGTACGGGCACCCGGGCCGCGCCGTGGGCGTGGTTGGCGTGCTCGGCCCGACACGGATGGCCTACCCGCAGGCCATCGGGACCGTGCGCTTCGTGTCGGGCCTGATGAACGAGCTGATCGACCATATGTACGCCTGACGGCGAGACTGATGACGAACGAGAACCCCAGCCACCGGAGACCCATGACCCGCAAGACCCGTGCCCAGGAGCGCATCGAGGCCCTCGATGCGTCGCCCGCCGCCCTCACCGAGCAGCTCGAAGCCGCGCGCGCCGAGCGCGACGAGCTGACGGCCAAGGTCGACGAGTACCTGGTCGCGCTCCAGCGCGAGCGCGCCGAGTTCACGAACTTCCGCCGCCGCACGGCCGAGGAGCGTGAGCGTCATCTTGGCCTGGCCGGCGAGGACCTGATCCGCAAGGTGCTCGCCCTCGCCGACGACTTCGATCGTGCGATCGAGACCCGGCCGGCAGATCTGGCCGGGGACGCCTGGGCGGAGGGGATCGCCGCCATCGACCGCAAGCTCCGCAACCTGCTCGAGAGCGAAGGTGTCACTGCCGTCGAGGCGTCGCCCGGCACCCAGTTCGACCCCCGCGAGCACGAGGCCGTCGCGAGCGTCCCGGGCACCGGCCTCGCCGACGGCGAGATCGTGGACGAGATCCGGCGCGGCTACCGGCTCCGGGACCGGGTGATCCGTCCGGCGCTGGTGGCGGTCGCCGCAGCCGGCGACGTCACAAACGGCCCCGCAAACTGATTCGACCAGCACAGCCCAGACCAATCCGATTCAAGCGACCAGGAGAACTCCCCGAATGGGCAAGATCATCGGCATCGACCTCGGAACGACCAACAGCGTCGTGGCGGTGATGGAGGGCGGCGAGTCCACCGTCATCCCGTCGTCCGAAGGCAATCGCACCGTCCCGTCCGTCGTCGGCTTCGCCAAGACCGGCGAGCGCGTCGTCGGCCAGCTGGCCAAGCGCCAGGCGGTCACCAACCCGACCAACACCGTCTACTCGATCAAGCGGTTCATGGGCCGTCGCTGGGACGATCCGGAGGTCCAGCGCTCCAAGGCGTTTGTGCCGTACACGGTGGAGAAGGACCCCAAGTCCGACGGCATCCGCGTGGTCGCGGACGACAAGCACTACACGCCGCCCGAGATCAGCGCGATGGTGCTCCAGAAGCTCAAGTCGGACGCCGAGGCCTATCTGGGCGAGAAGGTGACCGAGGCGGTCATCACCGTCCCCGCGTACTTCGACGACACCCAGCGCCAGGCGACCAAGGACGCCGGCCGGATTGCCGGCCTCGAGGTCAAGCGGATCATCAATGAGCCAACGGCCTCGGCGCTCGCCTATGGCCTGGACAAGAAGCAAGACGAGAAGATCGCCGTGTACGACCTTGGTGGCGGCACGTTCGACATCTCGATCCTGGAGCTGGGCGAAGGCGTGTTCGAGGTCAAGGCGACCAACGGCGATACCCACCTTGGCGGCGACGACTTCGACCAGCGCGTCATTGACTGGCTGCTGGCCGAGTTCAAGAAGGACCAGGGCATCGACCTGTCCAAGGATCAGCAGGCCCTCCAGCGGCTCAAGGAGGCCGCGGAGAAGGCGAAGATCGAGCTGTCCTCGACCGCGTCGACCGAGATCAACCTGCCGTACATCACCGCTGACGCTTCCGGGCCCAAGCACCTGGTCATGAACCTGACCCGGGCCAAGCTGGAGAGCCTGGTCGGCGACCTGATCGAGAAGACCAAGGCCCCCGTCCAGGCCGCGCTCAAGGACGCCGGGCTCAAGCCGTCCGACATCGACGAGGTGATCCTGGTCGGCGGAATGACCCGGATGCCCGCCGTCCAGGAGCTGGTCAAGTCCGTGTTCGGCAAGGAGCCCCACAAGGGCGTCAACCCCGACGAGGTGGTGGCCATCGGCGCCGCCATCCAGGCGGGGGTGCTGGGCGGCGAGGTCAAGGACGTCCTGCTGCTCGACGTCACGCCGCTGTCGCTGGGCATCGAGACCCTGGGCGGCGTGATGACCCGGCTGATCGACCGCAACACGACCATCCCGACCTCCAAGTCGCAGGTGTTCTCGACCGCCTCGGACAACCAGAGCCAGGTCGAGATCCACGTCCTCCAGGGAGAGCGAGACTTCGCGACGGACAACAAGACCCTCGGCCGGTTCATCCTCGATGGCATCCCGCCCGCGCCGCGCGGGATCCCGCAGGTCGAGGTCACGTTCGACATCGACGCCAACGGGATCCTCGACGTCAAGGCCAAGGACCGGGCGACCGGCAAGGAGCAGCAGGTCCGGATCACGGCCTCCTCGATGCTGTCCAAGGACGACGTCGACCGGATGGTCCACGACGCCGAGAGCCACGCGGACGACGACAAGAAGCGGCGCGAGGAGGTCGAGCTCCGCAACCAGGCCGAGCAGCTGACGTATCAGGCCGAGCGCACGCTCAAGGATCTCGGCGACAAGGTGTCGGCCGAGGACCGTGCGGAGATCGAGGCCCAGGTGTCCGCGCTGCGCGAGGCGCTCAAGGGTACGGACACCGAGCTGATCCGGGCCGGCATGAACAAGATCGTCGAGACGCTGTCGCGGGTCTCGGCCGCGGCCTACCAGGCCGCCGGTGCCGCCGAGGGTGGCGACGCGGCCGACGGGTCGTCCTCGGGCGAAGGTCCGGGTGAGGCGGACAGCGCGGACAGCGGGGACGCGGGTGCCGGCGACGAGACGGTCGAGGGCGAGTTCAAGGAGGTCTAGTCCTCCGGATCCCGATTCGAGAGCCTGTTCATCGAACCAACGGGCCCGCCGGCTCAGCCGGCGGGCCGTTCCTCGTGCTGGCGGGCGGTTCCCGCCTCGTGGGCGGCGGCCACGTTCCGCCGGTGTGCTGCCACGTTCCACGCGGCACACTGATCCCCACGCTCCTATCGTGCCGGGCACCGACATCCAGTCCAAGGACGCGTGGATGTCGTCGTCTTGCGGGTCACGGACATCTCCGCGAGGCTTCGGGGACCGGCACCTGCCGCGGCTGGTGACTCGATGGCAGGTCCGGGGGCGAACCATGGCCGAAGATACCCACGGGTCGTGTCGCTCAGTCGTGCTCGTGCTGGATGGCAGAAAGGGCCGCGGCGAAGCGGCACCGCGCCGGGCTCCGGGCAAGAAACGTGCGTGTTGACCGTATCACGTTGTTCGGGCTACGCTCCCATTGGAACCGACCGACCAGTCGGTCGGTCGACAGTGATGTGAAGGATCGATGTCGAAACCCGACCCGGCCGAGCAGAGCAGGAACCGCCGCGAGCGGATCCTCGATGCCGCGTTCCATGCGTTCGCCACGCGGGGCTACCGGGATACGGCCGTCGACGACATCGCCGGGGCCGCCGAGACGTCCAAGGGCGGGTTCTACTTCCATTTCCCGAACAAAGAATTGATCTTCCGCGAGCTGATGCAGACGACCGCCGACAAGCTCGTCGAGCGAGCGGAGCGGGCGGTGGCCCAGGAGACGGAGCCGGTCGCGCGCGCGGAGGCCGCCCTTCGGACCGTGTTGACGACGTTCGCCGGCCACCGGACGATGGCCCGCCTCCTGTTCCTGGACACGGTGGGGGCGGGCCGCGTCTTCCAGGCCGAGACCAACGCCCTGCACGAGCGGTTCGCGCGGCTGATCCAGGGCTATCTCGACGAGGCCGTGGCGGCAGACGTGATCCCACCCATCGACACCCGGATCGCGAGCATCGCCTGGTTCGGTGCCCTGAACGAAGTCGTCGGACGCTGGCTGCTTGCCGATCATCCCGAGCGCCTCGAGGACGCGTATCCCGCGCTGCGGGCCGTCCTGCTCCGGAGCGTTGGCGTGAGCGAGGAGCGGATCGGTGCCGTTGCGCTCCGGGAGCCCGGGCACGAGTTCCCCGAGGCCGCAAGGTGACGATCCGGGACCTGGCCGATGCGGGGCTTGCCGAGCGGCTGAGCGATCTGCTGGAGGGCCCCGGGACGGGTCCCGGGGGCGGGCTGATCGCGAGCACGAAGCCGATCGATGGCCTCGACCCCATCTCGCTGTTTGCTGCGGCCAACGAGGCAGGGCTCGAGGTGGCCCTCTGGTTGCGTCCGTCCGAGGACCTGGCGCTGGTCGGCGTCGGACGAGCGTGGGGCGTGGAGCCCGAGGGTCCCGCCCGCTTCTCCGCGGCGGAGGCAGCCTGGCGCTCGCTGGTGCGCGACGCTCGACTGGATCGGTCGCAGGCAGGCCAGGGAGTCGCCGGACCGGTCCTGCTGGGTGGCATGGGGTTCACGGGTCGACGCCCCGATCCATCCGATGTCTGGGGTCCGTTCGGTCCGGCCTCGCTCGTCCTGCCCGAGCTGCTGTACGCATCGACGACCGATGGCACCTGGTTGACGGCGTCCATGGTCGGGCGTGCCGCGAGCGCCTCCGAGGCCCGCCGGCTGGAGCGAGCGTGGGACCGGTTGGCCGAGCGCGCCCACGGCCTGGCTCCGAGCCCGACCGGGATCGTCGCCCGCCCGGTCTTCGCGCCGTTGTCGGTCGCCGGTGGGCAGCCGGCCAAGAACGTGTGGCGGCGCCTGGTAGGCATGTTCGCCGGCGCGGTGGGACGAGGCCGCCTGGACAAGGTCGTGCTGGCCCGCCGGGTGGACCTGCGCTCGCCGGTGGAGCTCGATGTGCCGAATGCCCTGCGGCGGCTGGTCGCGAGCGCCCCGGAGAGCACGATCTACGCGTTTCGACGCGACGGGCGGACATTCCTCGGGGCCACACCCGAGCGACTCGTGCGGACCGAGGGTCGCCGGTTCCGAACGGTGGCCGTGGCCGGCACCATCCGGCGCGGAGCCGATGCCGTCGAGGATGCTGCCCTGGCGGCGGAGCTGCTGGACTCGGACAAGAACCGCGAGGAGCAGGCGATCGTGGTCGACGCCATCCGGGACCTGCTGGCGCCGCTGGCCGAGACCCTCGAGGTTGCTCCCCAGCCGTCAATCATGCCGCTCCGCTTCGTCCAGCACCTGGCGACCGAGATCAGCGGCACCCTGCCCGACGCGCACGGCCTGCTGGCGCTCGGGGGCCGGCTCCATCCGACCCCGGCCGTGGGCGGCGAGCCGCGCGAGCTCGCGCTCGCACTGCAGGACGAGCACGAAGGATTCGATCGCGGCTGGTACGCGGGACCCGTGGGCTGGCTGGGCGTCGACGGCGATGGCGAGCTGTGCGTGGCGCTGCGCTGCGGGATCGTCGATCGGACACGGGCCACGCTGTTCGCGGGCTGCGGCATCGTGGCCGACTCGGACCCGGACGCGGAATGGGAGGAGTCGCGGATCAAGCTCCGGGCCGTGGTCTCGGCGCTCGGTCGCCTGGAGGATGAGGGTGAGTGACGCAGCCCTGCTGCGGGCATTCGTCGGGGAGCTGGTCGCGGCCGGCGTTCGGGACGCGGTCATCTGTCCCGGCTCCCGCTCCACGCCCCTCGCGCTGGCACTGCGAGCGGCCGGGGGGATCCGCGTACGGATGCTCCTCGACGAGCGGTCGGCGGGGTTCTTCGCGATCGGGATCGCCCGGACGGCGCGGCGCCCGGTCGTGCTCGTTGCGACGTCGGGGACGGCGACCGTCGAGTTCGCTCCGGCGGTCGTCGAGGCGTCGCTGTCGCGGGTGCCGCTCGTCGTGCTCACCTCGGACCGGCCGGTCGAGCTGCGCGACCGCGGCGCTCCGCAGACGATCGACCAGGTCCACCTCTACGGCCGGGCCGCGAAGTGGTACACCGAGCTGCCGCTGGCCGACGGGGAGCCCGCGACGCTGGCGCATGTTCGCTCGGTGGCAGGTCGTGCCGTGGCCACAGCGATGGCGGGCCCGGCGGGTCCGGTCCAGATCAATGCGCCGTTCCGTGAGCCACTGCTGCCGGACGGCCCGCTGGCTGTCGTCGGCGATTCGCCTGCCGGGCCGTTCGCCGCCAGCGTCGCCGGCCGCCGGTCGCTGGACGCCGAGGCCATCGATCGCCTCGTCCCGCGCCTGACGCCTCCGTCGGGCGGCGAGGGGGCACGCGGGCTCATCGTCGCGGGCCCGGACGACGATCCGCGGCTGCCTGCCGCGCTCTGCCGCCTCGCCGATGCGACCGGCTTTCCGATCCTCGCCGATCCGCTGTCCGGTCTGCGGACCGGCCCGCACGATCGGACGATGGTGATCGCGCGTGGCGACCTGCTGTGCCGGCCGGGCCTCTGGATCGATGCCCATCTGCCGGACATCGTCGTCCGCACCGGTGCCATGCCGACGTCCAAGCCGATCGCCGAGCTGCTGGCGCGGGCACGCCCGGAGCTGATCGTGCTGGACGGCGATGCCGGCTGGCGCGAGTCGGCGCTCGTCCCGGCGACGTTCATCCATGCGGATCCGGTTTCGACGATCGAGGCCCTGACGTCGCGATTCCTGGCGTCGGCGGGCGATTCCGAATGGGTCGCTCAGTGGCGGTTCGCGGATGGGGCCGCCGAGGGGACCCTGACATCCTGGCTCACAGGGCTCGACGAGCCGTTCGAGGGGGCGCCCTTTCCGGCGCTGGCCGCGAGCCTTCCGGACGGTGCCGTGCTGTGGGCCGGCAACTCGATGCCGGTCCGCGATCTCGAGACCTGGCTGCCGTCGACCGACCGTTCGATCACCGTCCGCTCGAACCGCGGCGCCAACGGCATCGACGGGGTCGTCTCGACGGCGCTCGGCTCCGCGTCGGTCGCGGACGGCCCGGTCGCCCTGGTCGTCGGCGACCTGTCGTTCCTTCACGATCTCAACGCGCTGATCGCGGCCCGCCTCCACGCGCTGTCGGCCACGATCGTGCTGGTCAACAACGATGGCGGCGGCATCTTCTCGTTCCTGCCCCAGGCGCAGCAGGCCGCGACGGTGCCCGGGACCGGGCTCCCGGAGCGCTACGAAGAGCTGTTCGGGACGCCCCACGGAATCGACGTCGGACCGATCGCGACCGCGCTCGGCGGTGAGCACCGGGTCGTCGGCCACCGGGAGCTCGACGCCGCGATCCGGGACAGCGTCGGGCGGTCCGGGGTAAGGGTGCTCGAGCTGCGGACGGATCGAGCTCGGAACGTCGCGCTCCACCGCGAGATCGAGGCGCTCGTCCATGCCGCCATCGGCACCGGAGGCGTCGGGTGACGCGGACGGCCGTCAACGGCGCGCGCTACGAGGTGCGGATCGGCGGCCACGGGCCGGCGATCCTGCTGCTCCACGGGTTCAGCGGTCGTGGCGCGGACTGGGGTCCCTTCCTGCCGGCCTTCCGGAGGGCGTCGACGGCGGTCGTGGTCGATCTGCTCGGGCACGGCCGCTCCGACGCGCCGCCCGATCCCGCTCGCCACGCGCTCGAGGCGCAGGCGGCGGACCTTGCGGAGATCCTGCGGAGCCACGACCTGGCGCCCGCGGTCGTGATCGGGTACTCGTTCGGAGCCCGGGTCGCGCTGCGGCTCGCGATCGATCGCCCGGCCGTCGTACGCGCCCTCGTCCTCGAGAGCCCGTCCGCGGGCATCGCGAGCGATGCGGATCGCAGGCGCCGCCGTGCCGAGGATGAGCGCCTGGCGGAGGAGATCGAGCGCGACGGCATCGAGGCGTTCGTCGACGGCTGGTGGGAGACGGCGCCCGTGTTCGCCTCCGAGCGTGGGCTGCCGACCACGACCAGGGCACGGCTCCGGGCCATGCGCCTCAGGAACCGGCCAGAAGGGCTCGCGCGATCCCTGCGTGGTGCCGGCCAGGGCGCGATGCAGCCCCTGCATCATCAGCTGAGCGCCATCGACGCCCCCGCGCTCGTGATCGGCGGCGCCCTCGACCCGGTCGGCCTCGAGCGGGCCCGCGAGATCGCAACCTGTCTGGCGCACGGCCGCCTGACCGTCGTCGACCACGCCGGTCACGCGGCGCATCGCGAGGCCCCGGCCATCTTTCGTCGTCTCGTCCTCGACTTCCTCCAGGAGGTGCCCGCCGCATGACCGACCCCACCGCGCCCGTTGCCTGGACGTCCGTCGCCGATTACCGCGACATCCGGTACGAGCACTCCGGCACCGGCATCGCCCGGGTCACGATCAACCGGCCCGAGGTCCGTAACGCCTTCCGTCCGCAGACCGTGCAGGAGCTGATCGACGCCTTCGCCCGGATCCGTGACGACGCCACGATCGGCTGTGTCCTGCTCACCGGCGAGGGCGACAAGGCGTTCTGCTCGGGCGGCGACCAGCGCTACAAGAGCCACTCGGGCGGCTACGTCGGCGAGGACGGCATCGCCCGACTCAACGTGCTCGACCTCCAGCGGCAGATCCGGTCGCTGCCGATCCCGGTGATCGCGTTGGTCAATGGCTACGCCATCGGCGGGGGACACGTGCTCCACATCGTGTGCGACATGACGATCGCGTCGGACAGCGCGGTGTTCGGTCAGGTGGGCCCCCGCGTCGGCAGCTTCGACGCCGGGTTCGGGGTCGGGCTGCTCGCGCGACTGGTGGGCGACAAGAAGGCGAAGGAGATCTGGTTCCTGTGCCGCCAGTACTCGGCGCAGGAGGCGCTGGACATGCACCTCGTGAACAAGGTCGTCCCGCTCGCCGCTCTCGAGGCCGAGGGCGTGCAGTGGGCGAACGAGGTCCTCCAGATGAGCCCGACCGCGATCCGGTTCCTCAAGTCGGCGTTCCTGGTCGCCACCGACGGGCTGGCAGGGCTCCAGGAGTTCGCGGGCAACGCCACCGGCCTCTACTACACGACGGACGAAGCCCATGAGGGCTCCCGGGCGTTCCTCGAGAAGCAGCCGGCCGACTACGCCAGGTATCCGCGGCGGCCCTGACCGTGACCGCGCTCGCGACCCGGCCCTCGCCCGTCCGCATCTGGCTCCTCGCTGCCCGCCCGGCGACCCTGCCCGCGGCGCTCACCGGGGTCGTGGTGGGGATCGGGGCGGCGCTCGGCGCGGGTGGCGGCCTGCGGGCCGACACGGCGCTCGGCTGCGTGGCCGTCGCGCTGCTGCTCCAGGTGGTGGCCAACTTCGCCAACGACCTGTCCGACTTCCGCCGGGGCGCCGACACGCCGCAGCGGTCGGGACCGGTCCGGGTCGCGGCAGCCGGGCTGGTGACCGAGCGCCAGCTCGAGGTGGCGATCGGGCTGACCATCGGCGCGGCCGGGGTCATCGGAATGTGGCTGGCCATCGTCGGGGGTCCGGTGCTGATCGGCCTGGGCGTGCTGGCGGTCGTGGCCGCGCTCGCCTACACGGGCGGCCCGCTGCCGTACGGGTATCACGGCCTGGGCGAGGTGTTCGTGTTCGTGTTCTTCGGACTGGTGGCGGTGATCGGCACGGCCTACCTCCAGGTCCTCCGCCTCGAGCCCCTGTTCGTCGCGGCCGCGATCCCCGCCGGCACGCTGATCACGGCGATCCTGGTGGTCAACAACCTGCGCGACATCCCCACCGACCGAGCGGCCGGCAAGCGGACGCTGGCCGTGATGCTGGGCGCGAAGGGGACGCAGGTCGAGTACGCCTTGCTGCTGCTGGCGGCGTTCGTGGTCCCGGTGGGGCTGGTGATCGCCGGTCGCTCGCCGTGGGCCCTGGCGCCGCTCGCGTCGCTCCCCCTCGCCTGGCCCCTGCTGCGCACGGTGCGGGGGTTCCAGGAGCCGCGCGAGCTCAACCCGGTGCTCAAGGGCACGGCACGGCTTTCGCTCGCCTTCGCCATGCTGTTCGCGGCCGGGCTCGCCGTGGGTGGTCCGGCATGAGTCGAGTCGCCTCGCTCCAGGCGGATCGGGTGGCTGTGCCGTTCCGGCGACCGTTCGCCACCGGTGCCGGGATGTGGGTCGAACGGGAAGGGTGGCTGCTCCGGCTCACCGATCGGGATGGGCGGACGGGTATCGGCGAGGCGGTGCTCGAGCCGCAGGACGGCGAGGTGGCCTCGACCGTGCTTCGCCTGCTCATCCGCGAGGCAGTGGAGCTGGCCCAGGGCGGGACGATGCCCTCGGCCGAGGAGCTCGAGGGGCACGGGCGGCCGGGACGGGCGCTTCGCGCGGCGTTGGACGCGGCGTTGCTCGATCTCGCGGGAGCGCCGGCGGTCCGGCTCGCCGCAAGTGGGCCGGGGATCGGCGTCAACGCGACACTCGCCGCGCTGGGGCCGGCGGCGTCCGCGGAGGCCGCGCGCCAGGCCGTGGCCGCCGGTTTCCGAACGCTCAAGCTCAAGGTCGGCGCCGAGCGCGAGACCCAGGTGCTCGCGGAGCGGGTGGGGGCGGTCCGGGCCGCGGTCGGGGAGGACGTCCGCCTCCGGCTGGACGCGAACGGCGCCTGGGATCCGGCCACCGCGGCCGAGCGGCTCACCGGTGTCGCGCGGTTCGGGCTCGAGTACGTCGAGCAGCCGCTGGCGGGTGACGACGCCCAGGTTCTTGCCGAGCTCCGGCGACGGGTTCAGGTGCCCGTCGCGGCCGACGAGACGGTGGTCTCGCTCCGCGCTGCCCGCGAGCTGCTCGAGGCCGACGCCGTCGACGTCCTGGTGGTCAAGCCGGCACGCGTGGGCGGACCGGCCGTCGTTGCGGAGATCGCGGCCATCGCGGCCGGCCGGGGTGTGCCGATCGTGCTGAGCACGTTGTTCGAGACCGGGATCGGGATCGCCGCGGCCCTGGCACAGGCGGCGATGCTGCCCGACGGAGCAGCCGGTGACTCGGGCGCTTCCCGGGTCCGGCCGACCGCCCCGGATCATGGCCTGGCGACCGCCGGGCTGCTCGAGCACGACCTCCTTCTTGACGGGCTGCCGGTGACCGATGGGCGGATGCGCCTTCCGTCGGAGCCGTCGCCCGGCGGGTTGGGGATCCGGCTCGACGAACGGGCGGTGGACCGATACCGGGTCGAGACGATCGGGGCCATCCGGTGACCGGTCCGAGCGAGCGGGTGGTGGCGTGACGGCCGCGCGGTCCGCGTCCGATCTGGTCCGGGGGCATGCGACCGTCGCGGGTGCGGAGCCGGCGCTGATCGAGGGTGGCACCACCGTCACCTGGGCGGACCTCGACCGGCGCTGCGATCTCGTTGCGGACGAACTGGCGGCGGCGGGCGCGAGGGCCGGTGGGCTGGTGGCGACGACGGCCCAACCCTCGATCGATGCGATCGTGCGACTGCTGGGCACCGTGCGATCGGGTGCCGTGGCAGCACCGGTCCCGGACCGGATCACGGCGACCGAGCGCGCCTCGGCGATGGACGTGCTGAGCCCGGTCCTCGAGCTCGGCGTCGATCGAACCGCGCACGCCGGCCGAACCGTGCCGGGGGCGGCTGTCGTCGTGCTGACGTCGGGAACCACCGGGCGCCCGAAGGGCGTGGTGCTCTCGGAGGCGGCGATGGCGGCCAGCGCGCGCGCCTGGATCGCGGCGCTGCCACCGGCCACGGGCTGGCTGCTCGCGCTGGGGCTCGGACACGTCGCAGGGCTGGGCATCATCTGGCGCGCGGTCGCCGCGCGGGTACCGGTTCGGATCGTGCCGGAACCCGGGCCCGGCGCGGTGTTGACGGCGCTCGCGGCCGAGCCCCCCGCGAGCCACATGTCGCTCGTCCCGACCCAGCTCGTGCGGATCCTCGAGCGAACACGCGACATGCCGCCCCCGGCCTCGCTGCTGGCCGTCCCGCTGGGCGGCGGGCTGATCGGCCCCGAGCTCGTCACCCGTGCCCTCTCGGCTGGCTGGCCGGTCGTTCCCACGTACGGTCTGAGCGAGGCGGGTTCGGGCGTGACGGCGTTGCCGACCGACGATGCCCGTGACACGCCGGCCAGCGCGGGCCGGCCGCTCCCCGGCGTCAGCGTCTCGATCGACGGGCCCGGCGAGGACGGCGTGGGCGAGATCATCGTCGCTACGCCCGCGGCATTCGACGGATACCTCGGCGAGCCGCCTCGTGCCGCCGGCACGCCGATCCAGACCGGTGACCTCGGACGGCTCGACGAGACCGGGCGGTTGTTCGTCGGCGATCGCCGCACCGATCGGATCGTCCGCGGTGGCGAGAACATCTCACCCCTCGAGGTGGAGGCGGTCCTGGCCGCGCATCCGGCGATCGCCGAGGCGGCGGTCGTCGGACGGCCGGATCCGCTGTGGGGCCAGGTGCTCGTCGCGGTCATCGTCCTCCGGCAGGGGGTCGCTCACCCCGGTGCCGCGGCGTTGACGGCGCACTGCCGCGCGTCGCTCGCCGGGTTCAAGGTGCCGGGCACCTTCGTGCGGGTTGCGTCGCTGCCCCGCACCGGCGGTGGCAAGCTCCGGCGTGCGATGGTTCGCGAGTTGCTCGATCGCCCGGTGGCCGGCGGGCTGAGCCGGCCGGACGGAACCTGGATCGGTTGGCGGTCCACGGGCACGGGCCCGGCGTCGTTGATCCTGCTCCATGGCACCCTGTCCACCGCCGCCCAGCTCGACCGGCTGGCAGCGGAGCTCGCGAGGCCGGGCACGTTCACGATCCACGCCGTCGACCGTCGGGCAACCGGCACGAGCCCGGTCGCCGTGCCGGCCCCGATCGACGTCCGCGTCCACGTCGCTGATCTCATCGCCGTGCTGGACCACCTGGGCATCGCTGCGGCCACGCTGGTGGGTCTGAGCTACGGTGGCGTGCTTGCCCTGGAGACCGCGGCTCGCCACCCGGAGCGGGTGACGTCGGTCGTCGCCTGGGAACCCCCGTACGGCCCGCTGGCCGATGCGCCGACACGGCAACAGCTCGCCGTCCTTGCCGCGGCGACCGCTGCGGCACACCACTCGGGTGGCGCCCCCGCGGCAGCCGAGACGTTCCTCAGGGGAGTGGCCGGGGACGCCGCCTGGGAGCGACTGTCCGAACGTGGCCGGGCGTTCCTGGCTGACCAGGGCGACGCCGCCCTCGCGGACGCGACGCTGCTGGGCCTCGACGCGGACGGCATGTCCCGGATCACGGCGCCTACGACGATCCTGACCGGTGGCGCGAGCGATCCGTTCTATGGCGCCATCGCAGGCACGCTGTCCTCGCGTGTCCCCGACGCCCGGCGGGTCCATCTCGACGACCTCGGCCATGCCTCGCCCATCACCGAGCCCGTCGGGGTCGGTGCCGCCGTCCTGCAGTGCCTGGAGGCCCGATCATGAGCGCCCTGGATCCCGACGCCACGCCCTCAGGCGCCACGCCCTCAGGCGCGACGCCCTCGGGCGCATCGACCGGTTCGGGCAACGCCGCCGCGACCGCCGAGGTCCGGGCCATGTTTGATCGCATTGCCCGTGTCTACGACCCGATGAACCTGGTCATCAGCGCGTTCCAGGAGCCTCGCTGGAGGCGACGACTGGTGGAGGCCGCCAGGCTCGAGCCGGGCGGATCCGCCCTCGATGTCGCCTCGGGAACGGGCAAGGTGGCCGCCGACCTGCATCACCGGGTGCGACCGGGCGGCCGGGTCCTGGGCGTGGACATCTCGCCCGGGATGATCGAGATCGCACGCCGGCGCTTCGTCGGCAGGCAAGACCTCGAGTTCGTGGTCGGTGACGCACTGGCGCTGCCGACCGAGAACGCCACGTTCGATGCCGCGACGATCGCGTTCGGGATGCGCAACCTGCCCGACTACCGGCGCGGTTTCGAGGAGATGGCGCGATCGGTGCGACCCGGCGGTCGGGTGCTGTGCCTCGAGATCGCGCGACCGCGCAGCCGGCTCGCCCGGTTCATGCGCTGGTGGTTCGACCGGATCGTGCCCCTGCTGGGACGGGTCGCGGGGCAAGGGAGCGCCTATGGGTATCTTGTGCGGAGCGTCCAGGCCTACCCTTCCCCGGAGCGGATCGCGGTGATCATGGCCGAGGCCGGGCTGATCGATGTGAGCTGGCAAGGCCTGACCGGCGGGATCGTGACGCTGCACGAGGGGACCGTTCCGGGGCGCTGAGCGCGGCTATCATCCGCCGGTGCCCCCACCGCTCGGTCGCGTCGTCGACACGATCGCTCCACCACGCCTCGGCCGTAGCTTCCGCTGGCTGTTCGCCGCAACCGCGGTCAACAACATCGGCGATGGCGTCGTTCTCGCCGCGGGGCCACTGCTGGTCGCCTCGCTGACCCAGGACCCGTTTCTGGTGTCGCTGGCGCTGTTCATGGATTACCTGCCGAAGCTCCTGTTCGCCCTGATCGGCGGGGTTGCGGCGGACCGGTTCGACCGCCGGCGCATGGTCATCGTGGCCGATATCGCACGCGCGCTCGTGCTCGTCGCGCTGGTCGCCTCGATCGTGGTGGGCGTCGTCGCGATCGCGCTGGTGCTGCTCACCCTGTTCCTGCTCGGCACCGCGGAGACGTTCGCGGACTCGGCGAGCAGCACGCTGCTGCCGGGCACCGTGGCGCGGGGCGACCTGGGCACGGCGAACGCACGGATGCAGGGCGCGTTCGTGCTTGCCAACCAGCTCCTGTTCCCGCCGGTGGGCGCCTTCCTGTTCGTGGTGGGACCCGCCGTCCCGTTCGCTGCCAACGCGATCTGCTTCGCGCTGGGCGCCGCGCTGATCAGCCGGGTGATGGTGAGCGGTCGTGCCGAGCGAGCAACCGCAGCGAGCTCGATCCGAACCGACCTCATCGAGGGGATCCGCTGGCTGCTGCATCATCCGCCGATGCGGACGCTGGCGCTGACGATCTTCGCGTTCAACGTCACGTTTGGCGCCGCCTGGTCCGTGCTCGTGCTGTACGCGGCCGACCGGCTGGGCATGAGCGAGGTCGGGTTCGGTCTGCTGACGACCGCGGTCGCGGTGGGCGGGCTGGTCGGGACCAGCGCCTATGGCTACCTCGAGCGGCGGTTCTCGCTTGCCGACATCATGCGAGTCGGGCTGCTGATCGAGACGTTCACGCATCTATCGCTCGCGCTCACGACGTCGCCGGCCTGGGCGCTCGCGACCCTCGTGGTGTTCGGAGCGCACGCGTTCGTCTGGGGCACGACGGCGACCGTCGTCCGCCAGCGCGCCGTCCCGGACGCCGTGCTGGGCCGGGTCGGTGGGGTCTACCGGGTGGGTCACACCGGCGGCATGGTGATCGGGACGCCGATCGGCGGGCTGCTCGCGACCGCGTACGGGATCACGGCACCGTTCTGGTTCGGGTTCATCGGCTCGGCGGTCCTGGTCGCGATCCTGTGGCGCGAGTTCACCCACATCGTCAACGCCGCGGACGAGCCGGCAGAGGTGCCATCACCGTCGGCTTCATGACGGCTTCTGACCGGGGTGCTGGGGTACCATCCCAAACCCTGCCCATGACCGATCCTGTGCCCCGCCCCTCGCTGATCCATGCCCGAGGCCTGACCAAGCGGTTCGGCTCGTTCACCGCTGTGGACGCCATCGACTTCGACGTCGCCGAGGGCGAGTCGTTCGGGTTCCTGGGACCCAACGGCGCCGGCAAGACGAGCACGATGCGCATGATCGGATGCGTCTCTCCCGTGACCGACGGGACGCTGCGCGTCCTGGATCTCGACCCTGCGGCGGACGGCGCACGCATTCGCGGCCGGCTGGGCGTCGTCCCGCAGCAGGACACGCTCGACACCGAGCTCTCGGTGCGCGACAACCTGATCATCTACGGCCGCTACTTCGGGCTGCGGCGAGACGAGGCGGCACGTCGCGCGGCGGAGCTGCTCGATTTCGCCCAGCTGACCGAGCGCGCCAACGACAAGGTGGAGCCGCTGTCGGGCGGCATGAAGCGGCGGCTGACGATCGCGCGTGCGCTCATCAACGAGCCGTCGATCCTGCTCCTCGACGAGCCCACGACCGGTCTCGACCCGCAGGCGCGGCACCTGCTGTGGGAGCGGCTGTACCGGCTCAAGCAGCAGGGCGTCACGCTCGTGCTCACGACCCACTACATGGACGAGGCGGAGCAGCTGTGCGACCGGCTGGTCGTCATGGACAAGGCCCGGATCGCCGCCGAGGGCAGCCCCCGCGAGCTCATCGAGCGCTACTCGACGCGCGAGGTGGCCGAGCTGCGGTTCCCGGTCGGCATCCAGGAGACGCTCGACGGGCAGCTGGACGATCTGGGCGAGCGCGTCGAGCAGCTGCCGGATCGCGTGCTCGTCTACTCCGACGACGGCGAGGCGGCCGTGGCCGCCGTCCATGCGCGTGGTCTCCGTCCCGAGACGGTCCTCGTCCGGCGCAGCTCGCTCGAGGACGTGTTCCTGCGCCTCACCGGGCGCAGCCTGATCGAGTGATGACCGCTGGTCCGGCGTGGGCCGCCTGATGGCCATCGCGAGCGCGCTTCGCCCCACTGCACCGCGCCACCAGCCAACGGGCGCCGACGTTCCGCCGCGACGTCCGCTCGATGGCGCGCGTGCCGCATACGCGCACCAGCTCCTGCTCTACCGGCGGACGTGGCGCGGCTCCATCTTCGGCAACTTCGCGCAGCCCGCGCTGTTCCTGCTGGCGATGGGCGTGGGCCTGGGCACGTACGTGGATCGGGCGAACAGCGCCTCGATGGGCGGGGTGTCCTATCTGGAGTTCCTGGCCCCCGCGCTGCTCGCCTCGTCCGTCATGCAGGGCTCGGTGTTCGAGGCCACGTTCCCGGTGCTGGGCGGCTTCCACTGGATCCGCCGCTACCACGCGATGTACGCAACGCCGCTGTCCCCGTACGCGATCGCCTTTGGCCAGCTGGCCTGGATCGCCACCCGGGCGACGCTGGTCGGCGCGATCTTCGCCCTGGTCGTGATCCTGTTCCGCGCGGCGCCGACGGCGGGCATCCTGCTGGCGGTCCCGGTCGGCACCCTCACCGCCCTCGCGTTCGCCGCCCCGATCGCCGCGTTCATGACCACCCAGCGCGACACGGCGGCGTTCAGCAACATCTGGCGCTTCGGGATCACGCCCCTGTTCCTGTTCAGCGGCACGTTCTTCCCGATCGAGCAGCTGCCGGAGCAGGTCCGCTGGGTCGCCTGGCTGCTGCCGTTGTGGCACGGCGTCGACGTGTGTCGCGCCCTGTCGCTCGGGACGTTCACCCAGCAGCTGCCGCTGATGATCGCCCACCTGGTCATCCTGGGCACGGCTGCCGTGCTGGGCACGATCGCGATGTTCGTCATGTTCCGACGGCAGCTGGAGCGATGACCGCGCTGGCCTCGCTCCCGCGCATCCTCCCGATCGGGCTCGGCAGCCGCCGTGCGGCGTTGCTCATCGAGCGCAACGTGTACGTCTACCGACGCGGCTGGATGGTCCTGTTCTCGGGCTTCTTCGAGCCGCTGTTCTACCTGCTCTCGATCGGGTTGGGCATCGGCGGCATCGTGGGCGACATCCCCGGCCCGAACGGCACCTCGATCCCATACGCGCTGTTCGTGGCGCCGGCGCTGCTGGCGACCGCATCGATGAACGGCGCGATCGCTGAGTCCACGTTCAACGTGTTCTTCAAGCTCAACTACCAGAAGACCTACGACGCGGTGCTCGCGACGCCGCTGGGGGCCGGTGACGTCGCGCTGGGCGAGATCGGCTGGGCGGTGATCCGATCGACCCTGTACGCAATCGGGTTCGTGGTCGTGATCGCTGTGCTGGGTCTCGTCCGTTCGCCGTGGGTGGTGCTTGCGGTGCCCGCGGCGACGCTGCTCTCGTTCGCGTTCTCCTCGGTCGGCATGGCGGCGACGACGTTCATGCGCTCGTGGCAGGACTTCGACCTGATCCAGCTCGTCGTGCTGCCCCTGTTCCTGTTCAGCGGCACGTTCTACCCGATCAGCGCGTACCCGGAGCCGTTCGGGCTGTTCGTCCAGCTCACCCCGCTCTACCAGGGCGTGGACCTGATCCGCGCGCTGGTGACCGGGGCGGTGGATCTCGGAATCCTGTGGCACGTCGCGTACCTGTCGGTCATGGGGATCGTGGGTCTGGCAGTCGTCGCTCGCCGGCTCGACCGCCTCCTGCTCAAGTAGCCCCTTCCGCGCCCTTCGCCCGCGCCCTTCGCCAGCGCCCTTCGCCCGCGCCCTTCGCCCGCGCCCTTCGCCAGCGCCCTTCGCCCGCGCCCTTCGCCCGCGCCCTTCGCCCGCGCCCTTCGCCATTTAGTCAATGCACGAGTGTTCGTCGCCGCCCTCGCGCCTGCCAACCGGCAGACAGACCGCCTCGTGACTACATGGCAACAGCCCGCGTGCAAAGGCCCCGATGCGAGGGTCAATCGCCCGAGCCACGGCGTCTCCCAGTCGTGCTTCGAGTGAATGGCAGAAACAGGATCCCGGCGAGCGGGCCCTTGGGCGCCACGAGCCACCGCCGCACGGCCCGCGTCCTCGCCGGGTAGGCGAGATCGAAGGTGGCACGATGCGTCTCGATGCGGCGTCTCGCCGTCCGAGAATCGGGCAGCACGATCAGCCGCGACACGGTATCTGCCTTCCAACCCCGCTCCACCGCGATGCGAGGCCCGAGGCGCTGCTTGCGGTCGACGCCGGCGAGCATCGCCTGCACGTCGGGCACGACCGATTTGACCTCGACGATCAACAGCGCGCCGCGCAGCGCATGCCAGGACAGCACGTCAATCGAGCCGCGCTCACCGTAGTGGCTGAAGGTAACCTCCGGCACGACCTGCCAGCCACGATCGACGAGCATCGCGACCATCTGCTCGACAAGACCGGCGTGGGCCGCGTCCAGCAACCGATCGAGCGCCTCACCGTGCCAAAGCAATCGCAGCGACATCCTCGCGCCCAAGGCCGCTGCAATCCTGTCCAGGGTGCGGACGGTGAGCCGCTCGGCGTCGCCACGCTCTGCGCGGGATACCGCCGCCTGGGACAAGCCTGCTCTTGCCGCGAGCTCCGTCTGCGTCCACCGCCGACGCCGCCGCAGCGCACGAAGGCCGAGGCCGAACCGGACGGGATCCATCGGTCGACTCTGCCCTGCGTCGCTCACCTGCCTCTTACACGACGCTTGCGCGCCATCGCTCCATCCTTGAGCATCGGTCGGTCTTCGACCGGCTGTTGTGGCTTGCCACCGCCAGATTCCGTCGGCCAGTCAGCGCACGACTGGGCGACCGTACGAGCATCGCCAGGATCCCCCTCGCGCGGGCCGAATCAGATCCGATATCACATCCGTTAGCCGTATTGGACCAGCGACACGCTCGAAGAGGGCCTCGTGCTTCACGTGTTGGTGCCCCGCAGTCGTACCCGTACTGGATGCCGGGGCTGGGAGCGTCGGACTCGAAGGCGGCCCGGATGCCGGGGCTGGGAGCGTCGAACTCGAAGGCGGCCCCGGATGGCGGCCCGGATGCCGGGAACTCGACGGCGGCCCGGCGGGCGAGCGGATCGAGCGGATAAGGCTACGATCGGATTGTGACGCAGCATGATCCCGAAGGCGCCGCCCGGGCGGCTCGAGACCTGCCGGCACTCGACGCGGCTATCACGGCCTGTACCGCCTGCCCGCGCCTGGTCGCCTGGCGCGAGGAGCAGGCGCAGGTCAAGGTCGCGCGGTTCCGATCGGAGAAGTATTGGGGCCGGCCCGTGCCCGGCTATGGCGATCCGGATGCCCGAATGCTGCTGGTCGGGCTCGCTCCCGCGGCACACGGCGGCAACCGGACCGGGCGCGTGTTCACGGGCGATGCCTCCGGCGACTTCCTGTGGCGCGCGATGCACGCGTTGGGGCTCGCGGACCGCGCCGAGAGTCGCCGCGCGGACGACGGGCTTGCATTGCGAAGCGTGCGTGTCGCAGCCGCCGTCCGGTGCGCTCCGCCGGCCAACCGGCCAACGCCGGCCGAGCAATCCACGTGCCGGCCGTACCTGGTGCGGGAGATGCAGCTGCTGCCACAGCTCCGGGTCATCGTCGCGCTGGGCGGCGTGGGCTGGGACGCGGTGCTCAGGTCGATGCGCGCGATGGGTCACGCCACGCCAAGGCCGAAGCCGCGCTTCGGTCACGCGGCGGAGGTCGAGATCGGCCCGTACCGGCTCATCGGCTCCTATCACCCAAGCCAGCAGAACACGTTCACGGGACGGCTGACGAGGCCGATGCTCGAACACGTCCTCGAACGAGGGGCCGGACTCGCGGGGATTCGAACCCACGTCCCGGAGCCGGACGCCCACGTCCCGTAAACTCGGCAACGCCCATGGTCAGCGAACGCGACTTCTACGAGGTGCTCGGTGTCGAGCGGGGGGCCGGCGACGCCGAGATCAAGCGCGCCTTCCGCCGGCTGGCACAGCAGTGGCATCCCGATGTCAACGACGATGCCGAGGCGCAGGAGCGGTTCAAGGAGATCAACGAGGCCTACCAGGTCCTGTCCGACCCGCAGCGCCGGCAGGCCTACGACATGTTCGGGCGCGCGGGGCTCGGCGCGGCCGGGGGGGACGGGGGCTTCGGAGCGGCCGGATTCGGCGGGTTCTCGGACATCTTCGATGCGTTCTTCGGCGGCTCGATGGCGGGTGCGGCCCGCCGGGCGCGGCCGCAGACTGGCTCCGATCTGCGCTACGACCTGCGGATCACGTTCGCGGAGGCGGTTCTCGGCACCGAGAAGGAGATCGAGTTCCCCGTCCTCGGTCGTTGCGACGCGTGCGATGGCTCGGGTGCGCAGCCCGGCACCACGCCCACCCAGTGCCCGCAGTGCGGGGGCCGGGGGGAGGTCCGATCGGTGCGCCAGACGATGCTGGGCCAGATGGTCAACGTGGCGCCATGTCCCCGATGCCGAGGTGAGGGTCGCATCGTGGAGTCGCCGTGCGAGACGTGCCATGGCGAGGGCCGGACCGAGCGTCGCCGCACGCTCCGGGTCGCGATCCCGGCCGGCATCGACGAGGGTCACCAGATCCGGCTGTCCAACGAAGGCGAGGTCGGCCCGCGCGGTGGGACGCCGGGCAGCCTATACGTCGCGGTGCACGTCGCCCCGCATCCGGAGCTGAGCCGCGAGGGCACCGAGCTGTACTTCGAGGCAGGCCTCTCGATCGCCCAGGCGGCGCTCGGCACCAGGATCACCGTGCCGACGGTCGAGGGAGACGAGACCGAGGTCGACATCAAGGCGGGCACCCAGCCCGGAACGGAGATCCGGCTCCGGGGCCGCGGGGTGCCGCACCTGCGCCGGCAATCGGTGCGGGGCGACCTCCACGTGATCGCCAACGTCATCGTTCCGACCAAGCTGTCGAAGCGCGAGCGCGAGCTGCTCGAGGCCTACGCCGCGGAGGTCGGTGACGCGGTCTCACCGCACGGGGGCCTGCGCGAGAAGCTGGGCCTGGGTTGACGCCGGAGGGTCCCGGGCCAGCGCCGTCGGATCCCGGGTCGCCGCGGCCCGGCCCGGCGCCAACGCCACCGGCTCTGGCGACCGGGGTGGACGCGAACGAGGACGCCGATGCCCTGGCGACGGTCGACCTGGAAGCGGCAGCCGGCGAACCTGGTGCCTGGCTCGAGCTCTCGGTGGCGGCCGACCACGAGGCCGTCGAGGCGGTGTCCGAGATCCTGACCCGCGCCGCGCCGGGCGGCACCAGCGTGGAGCCGGCCATCGAGCTGGTCGACGAAGGGCTGTCAGCACGGGTGGACATTGCCCGCCCGGCCCTCGTTCGGGCCCATCTGCCAGCGCTGGACACAGCCGCCGTCCGGGACGCCGTCCGGCAGGCGCAACGGGAGCTGGGCCATCTGCAGGCGTTCGGCCTCCGCCCCATCGGCGAGCTGTCGCTGCGCGTCGTGCACGAGACTGACTGGGCGAATGCGTGGAAGTCACACTTCCCGGTGATGCGCGTCGGTCGCCGAATTGTGATCCGGCCCACGTGGCGGCGGCATCGTCGGCGGTCCGACGACGTGGTGCTCACGCTGGACCCGGGCATGGCGTTCGGGACCGGCCTCCATCCGACCACCCGGCTGTGCCTGGCGGCGATCGAGTCGCTGGCGGATCGAGGCGTGCTCGGCGAGGGCGCCCAGGCCGGTCGGCCGGTACGCGTTTTGGACGTCGGCAGCGGATCGGGCATCCTCTCCATCGCGGCGGCGCGACTCGGGGCGGGCGAGGTGCTCGCCGTCGACGTGGACCCGATCGCGGTCCAGGCCACGACCGCCAACGCGCGGCGCAACCGCCTGGGGAGGTTCATCCGAGCCCGCGAAGGGAGCGTACCCAGCGGTGAGGGGCCGTTCGACATCGTGCTGGCCAACCTGATCGCATCGCTCCTGATCTCGCTCGCGGACGGCCTGGTCGCGGACGTTCGGCCCGGTGGCACGCTGCTGGCCTCCGGGATCTTCGAGAACCGCGAGGCGGAGGTGGTCGACGCGTTCCGCGCTCGCGGGCTGACGATCGAGCGCCGCTGGACCGAGGTCGACTGGGTCGCGCTCGAGATCCACCGCCCCGGCTGATGTCATCCTGACGGCCCGATCGGGCCTCGCGGGCGCCTGCGCTACGATCAGCGCTCGATGCCTGACGTCGCACCCCCCGTTGCGCTGAACGTCGGAACCCGGCGCTGCGCGCACACCCGCGGCACGGCGCCGTGGTGAGCGGCCCCCGCTCGGCGGCGATCGTCAACCTCGGCTGCAAGGTCAACCAGTCCGAGATGGAGGCCGCCGCGCGGCTGCTGCGCGAGGCGGGCGTGCCGCTCGTCGATCCCGCTCGCGGTGCCGACCTGTATCTCGTCAACACCTGCACCGTCACGTCCATCGCGGACGAGAAGTCGCGCACCGCCGTGCGGCGTGCGCGGCGAGCGAACCCGGACGCCGAGATCGTGGTCACCGGGTGCTCGGTGCAGATCGACGCTGGAGCCCTGGCCCGCGCCGATCCGGCCGCCCGGCTGATCGACAACGAGGGCAAGGCTGGGCTGCTGCGCGAGCTGGAGGCGCTGGTCCGCATGGGCGGCTCGGCGGCAGACGACGGCCGGGCGCCCCACGGCCCGCTCGATGCCGCGCTGCCGACGCTGTCCGGCGTCGAGCCGGCGGGCGCGCGCGACATCGAGGGGATCGATGACGGCCGGGCGTCCGTGGAACGGACCCGTGCGTTCGTCAAGGTGCAGGACGGCTGCTCGTTCCACTGCACGTACTGCATCATCCCGCGGGCCCGAGGCCCGGAGCGCTCGCTCGAGCCACCCGTCGTGCTGGCGGACGTCCGGCGCGCGCTGGCTGCCGGGCATCGCGAGATCGTGCTCACCGGGATCAACATCGGCACCTACGACGGTGGCTGGTCCGAGCGCGGCGCCCGCGGCTCGCATACCCGCAGCGCCCTGACCCTGGCCGGGCTGGTGCGCCGGATCCTCACCGAGACCCGCGTCGAGCGGATCCGCCTCAGCTCCATCGAGCCGCAGCACGTGGACGACGAGCTGCTGGAGACGTGGGTCGACGGCGGGCCGCGCACGCTGCCCCACCTCCACCTGCCGCTCCAGTCGGGCGACGACGGCGTGCTGCGCCGGATGGGTCGCCGGTACCTGAGCGCGGACTACGCGCGGGTCGTGGAGCGAGCGCGGTCGGCGATCCCGGGCGTGGCGGTGCACGCGGATGTCATCGCGGGCTTCCCGACCGAGGATGAGGACGCGTTCCGGCGCACGGTCGACCTCGTGCAGGGGCTCGGGCTCGCGGGCCTGCACGTGTTCCGCTACTCGGAGCGACCGGGGACGCCCGCGACCCGAATGGCGGGCCAGGTCGACGGGCGGACGAGGAAGGCACGCGCGGGCGAGCTGCTGGCGGTGGCCGCGGACGCGCGCGGGGAGTTCGCACGGAGGAGCCTCGGAACGGTGACCCGGGTGCTGGTCGAATCGCGGCTCGAGGGCGGGCGCTGGATCGGCCACGCCGAGGATCACGTGCTCGTGGCCGTCGATCCGGGGCGAGCGCCGATGACCGTGCCGGACGATCTCGAGAATGCGATCCTGACCGTGCGCCGGACCGGCATCGACGACGCCGTCCCGGATCGGGTCACCGGGGAGATCCTCGCCATCGACCCTGCCCGCCGAATCGGCCGGCCGGCCCTGCCGATTCTCGCCGCTGCTTCTGCGCCGATGGGAGGAACCCATGCCCACTGACTGCCTGTTCTGCCGGATCGTCGCCGGGGAGATCCCGGCCACCAAGGTGCACGAGGACGATGCCATCGTCGCCATCCGCGACGTCAATCCGCAGGCGCCGACGCACCTCCTGCTGATGCCGGTCGCCCACATCGCCTCGGTCGCCGACCTGACGACCGACGATGCACCGCTCCTCGGCCGCCTGTTCGCCATGGCCGCCGAGCTCGCCCGGAGCGAGGGTCTCCGCGACGGCTGGCGCCTGGTGGCCAACGTCGGCCCGGCGGGTGGGCAGACCGTCGACCACCTGCACCTCCACCTGCTGGGCGGCAGGCAGATGACCTGGCCGCCCGGATGACGGCATCGAACGGGGCTGCATCGAACGGAGCGGGAAGCGGGACGGACGCCGGCGGCGACCAACGGCGCGGCGGCGGGCCGCCGATCTGGTTCGCTGTGGCCGCGATCGGCAGCCTCGTGGTGGGTGGGCTGCTGGTCCTCGCGAGCATCCTCGGCCTGGGGACCGGTGGCCCGACGGCCGCTGCCACCATCCCGCCCACGGGCCAGGCGACGCAGCGCACGTACGATCTCCTGGCCGCCGCGCTGGAGCGGGCCTCGTTCCAGGTCCGGATCCCCCAGACGGCGTATCGACCGGGAGAGAGCCCATCGCTCATCGACGTCCCGCGACGCGTGCTCCAGGCCGTGCTGCCGTCGGACCCCGATCACGGCTACATCGTGATCTACGAGCTGCCCTCGAACGACGAGGCTGCCCGGGTCGGCCGCGAATTCGCCGCCTATCTGGCGTCGGGGACGGGCGCGGTGCAGTACCCGCGCGACGCGCAGTTCGTGCTGCGTCGCCTCGACCAGACGCTGATCTTCTTCTCCTGGTCACCGTCCGTATCCCCCGACCCATCCGTCGCCCGTCTGGCGGCGACCCTCGAGACGATGGGGGTCGGCGTCGGAGGCTGATCGAGCCATAGACTGCCCGCCATGAGCCAGACCTTCCGCGCCACCATCCAGCAGACCGGCAAGACCGCATGCGGCATCGAGGTGCCCGAGGCTGTCGTCGATGCGCTCGGCGGCAGCCGGCGTCCGGCCGTCGTCGTGACCCTGAACGACTACAGATACCGGTCCACCGTGGCCCCGATGAACGACGGCTTCTGGGTCGGGGTGACGGCGGTGCACCGCGAGGCGTCCGGCCTCCGGGCCGGCGACGAGGTCCACGTCACGCTCGAGCTCGACACGGCGCCGCGCGAGGTCGAGGTGCCGCCGGAGCTCGCCGCCGCTCTCGAAGCGGACCCTGTCGCCCGTGCGGACACCAGGGCCCGCCGCGTTGCCAGGGCGATCGCCCTGATGCGCGAGGGCCGCGTCCGGTAGCCCGAAGCGGGCCGACCCGCTCGCTACAGCCCGGGTGCGTCCACCGCGGCCCAGGCGCGCACCCGGTCGCGCTTCACCTTGAGCGTGTGCGTGCGCGGGAAGTCCTCCTCGGGCCACAGCCGCCAGCCCGCGATCCGCTGGTTGGCGCCGAGCGACGCATTGGCCGCCTTGATCGCGACATCGATCTCGCGCCGGACCTCATCGGCCGCCGGCTCGTCGGCCGCACCGTCGGCATCGCCGGCGCCGATGGCCGCCCGCAGGTGCGGCGCCAGCACCACCGCCTCGATCCGACCGGGCTTCGTCTCGACCGCCACCGAGTCCCGGAGCCCGGCCACGCGCAGCGCGTTCTCGATGTCCTCGGGGAACACGTTGAACCCGTTGGGCAGGACGATGATGTCCTTCTTGCGGCCGTGGAGATGGAGCCGGCCCTTGCCGTCGAGCTGGCCGAGATCCCCAGAGCGGTACCAGCCGTCCGCGGTGTACGCGGCAGCGGTGGCTTCGGGGTCCTCCCAGTAGCCCTTGAACAGGGTGGGGCCGCGGAACTGGATCTCGCCGTCGTCGGCGATCCGCATCTCGACGGGCTTCGGGGGCCAGCCCACGCAGCCCAGCGGATGGTCGTTCATCGTGGTGCACGACCCGGCAGCCGTCTCGGTGGCGCCGTAACCCTGGAGCACGATGACGCCCAGGTCCTCCCACGCCTGCTGGAGCGCAGGCGGCAGGAAGGCGCCGGCGGTGGCGAACAGCCGCACACCCCCGCCCAGCTGCTCGTGGACCCGACGGAACAGCCGCCGCCTGGCGCCGTACGGCAGCCAGCGCGCGATCCGGCGCAGCCGCCCGAAGGTCGCCGCCTGGCCTCGCTTCTCGACCTCGCGCTCGATCGCGCTCCAGAACAGGTCGAGGACCTGGGGCACGAGCAGCATCGTCGTGACCCGGTGCTCGCGCAGCGCGTCGAAGATGACCCGCGGGTTGCGGCTGCGGACGTACAGGATGTCGGCGCCAACATCGAGCGCGTAGTAGAGCGAGACCGCCTGCTCCAGCGAGTGCGACAGCGGCAGCAGCGACACCAGCCGGTGCTCCATCGGGTTGATGATCCCGTGGAACGAGGACACCCCGGCCAGCACGTTGTCGTGGGCGAGCATCACCCCCTTCGGATTGCCGGTCGTGCCCGAGGTGAACACGAGCTCGAACACCTCGTCGCGGGTGGGCCGTTCCCAGCCGGCGACCTGCGCCGCCCAGCCGGGTGGGAAGCTGTCGTCGGGGTCCGCCGCCAGGTCCTCGACCAGGGTGGTCGCGAAGCGCTCCAGGCCCACCTCGCGCGGGTCCGGCGCGTCTCGCCCGCTGCCCAGGAGCAGCCGCACGGCACCCGACCGCTCGACGATCCGGCCGATCGTGTCAGGCGCCATCCGCGCATCGAGCGGGACGAAGATCAGCCGCGCGTACATCGCCCCGAAGTAGGCGGCCGGCAGCGCGGGCGTGGACGGCGACCAGGTGAGCACGCGATCCCCCGGTTGCAGGCCGAGCGCTCGCAGCCGCCAGGCCGCGAGGCGGCTTCGTCGCACCAGCTCCGTGTATGACCAGTGGTAGGTGGTCCCGTCGTCGCGACGCAGCCCCAGCGCATTTCGGGCGCCGTACCGGTGTGCCGTGCTCTCGAGGAGCTCGATGATGGTGTCCATCGTGCGGCTGATCGTAGCCGCTGCCGAGGACTGGCCGTGAGGCCGGCGGATGGCCCGGCCAGAAGGCCGTCCGGTACGCCACGCGACCCGCGTGGAAGCTCGGGCTGTCCGGATCAGGCCGTCGCGCCGCTCACGTGCCGGGTCTCGGGCAGCAGCGCGATGAACGGCAGCGCCAGCAGCGCCGCCGCGGCAGCCAGGATCAGGGCCGTCTGGAGGCCGATGACCTCGCCCAGGGCTCCGAGCACCACCGTGCCCAGTGCGCTGGTCAGCGTCGTGACGAAGATGCTGAGGCCAACCGCCGCGCTCCGGTTGTCGGGCAGCAGCTCCTGCATGAGCACCAGCTGGACCGGTCCGGCGCTGAGCAGGGCGACACCGGCGATCGCCAGCACGACCAGGGTCAGCGGACCGACCGGCATCGCCAGGGCCAGGATCAGGAGCGGCGATCCGACCCCGACGGCGAGGGCGAGCATCAGCCGCCGTCCGATCCGATCCGACAGGGTGCCGCCCAGGAATGCGCCGGTCGCGCCGCCGATCTCGAACGCAGTGACCGCGGCCCCCGCCAGCACCAGCTGGGCGCCAGTGCCGGTCAGGTAGGTCGGGATGAACACGAGCAGCCCGACGCTCGCCATCGAGAGCAGCGAGTTGGCGGCGGCGAGCAGCAGGAACCCGCGCCTCACCGACCGCAGCGCCGCTCGAATGGAGCCTGGTGGATGCCTGAGGTGTACCTGCGGGCGGTGGGCGACGCGCAGGTACAGGATCCCGGACGCCAGGACCCCGGGCACCATCGCGATCCAGCTCCAGCCCAGACCGACGACCGAGAGCACCGCGGCGATGACCACCGGCCCGATCGCTCGCCCGGACTCGCCGCCGGTCATGAAGATCGACGTGCCGCGCCCCCACTGCTTTCCCGACGACCGGGTCACCAGCGCCGCGGCCGCCGGGTGGAACACGGCCGAGCTGACGCCGGCCAGGACCAGCAGCAGCGCGATGAGCGCGGGCGTCGGCGCCAGCCCGAGCAGACCGATCGCGATCGCGGTCGCGCCTGGGGCGAGGATGATCCAGTAGCGCGTGTCCGCGCGGTCGGCGACCACGCCCAGGATCGGCTGGATGGCGGTCGCGAGGCGGAACGTGGCGGCCAGCAGGCCTGCCATCGCGAGGCTGATCCCGAGCTTGGGGATCAGCAGCGGGAGCAGGACGCCGATGAACGCCGGATACGTGTCATGGACGAGGTGACCCGCCGCGACCAGGACGATGGTCGGCGTGTCGAAGGCAGCCACCGACCCGGGCGCCGGCGCACCGGCCTCAACAGGTGCGTTGAGGGCCGGTTCGGCCTCGAGGGCCAGGGAAGGGTCAGGGTTGGATGCGGACTCGGTGACCATGGGCCACCATTGTCGCCCGTTCCCGCCGGCCGGGCTGGGAGCCGTCAGCTACCCGGCGCAGGGCTGTCGTCCCGGTCCGCCGGCGCGGGCTGCGACGGTTGCCGCAGGCCATCGAACGCCAGTCGCAGCAGCCGGTCCGACAGGTCAGCACCCTCGGGCGATTGCTCCCCCGCCTGCGCAATCGCGCCTGCCAGCCGGATGATGTCCTTCAGCTCGACCTCGGTCCGGACCGCGCCCGCGGCTTTCGCCCGTTCGAGCAACGCGCCCCCTGAGGCGGCGATCCTCTTGTGGGTATCGGCGAACAGCGTGGTGGTATCCATCGACCCGAGCAGCGAGCCCGCGAGCCCGCGCTTCTCGGTCACGTACGCCACCAGCGCCCGCAGCCACTCGAACATGGCCCGGTCCGGCGGCATCGTCGCCAGGTACTCCTCGCCCCGCGCGCACAGCCGGTTCACCCCGTCGCGGTAGACCGCCTCGACCAGGGCGGCCTTGGTGGGGAAGTGCCGGTACAACGTTCCGGAGCCCACGCCCGCGCGCCGTGCGATGTCGTCCATCGACGCCGCATCCGTCCCGCGCTCGCCGAAGGCCTCACGGGCAACCGCGATCAGCCGCTCCACGTTGCGTCGCGCATCCGCACGCATCGGTCGCGCCCCGACCCGCCCCCTCGTCGATGCCGTCATCGAATGCTGACTCCCTGGGGTCCCGCCGACCCCAACCCGCCCGACGCGCACTGTCACTGCTGAACTTGCCACTTGCAAAACGGAGACTGTCCCCGTATAGTGCGCGGCGTATCCGGAGACTTCCTCCGGATGACTATACACCGAAGCGTCGCCGGATCGGATCCAACCGGCCGACGCGGGCTGTTTCCCCCTCCCTTCATGCCAGGAGTGCGTCCCCCCATGCCCGATTCCCGTGCCTTCAGGATCCTGCGGCGGCTGGCGCCGCCCGGGACCGCAACCCAGAGCCCCGGCGCGACCCTCGCGCTGATCGCCACTGCCTACCTGATGGTCGCGCTCGATGCGACCGTCGTGAACGTCGCGCTGCCCAGCATCGCGACCGACCTGTCCTTCACCCCGGCCGGCCTGTCCTGGGTGTTCGATGCGTACCTGCTCACCTTCGGTGGGTTGCTGCTGCTCGGCGGCCGGACCGGCGACGTGTTCGGCCGGCGGCTCGTGTTCGGCGCCGGCGTCGGGCTGTTCACCGTCTCCTCGCTGCTCGCCGGCATCGCACCGTCATCGGAATGGCTCATCGCCGCCCGTGCCCTGCAGGGGATCGGTGGGGCGATGATCACGCCCAACACGCTGGCCCTGCTCGCCGCAAACTTCGGTGAGGGCCCCAGCCGCAACCGGCCCTCGCGGTCTACTCCGCCGTCGCCATGAGCGGCGCCTCGATCGGGCTGATCGTCGGCGGCGTGCTTACGACCTGGGCCAGCTGGCGCTGGGCGCTGCTGGTGAATATCCCCATTGGCGTCGCCATCGTTGCCCTAACGCCGCGCTGGATCCTGGGCACCGAGCGCCAGCCGGGCCAGCTCGACGTGCTCGGCGGGCTGACCTCGACGATCGCCATGGGTGCCATCGTGTATGGCCTCATCCACGCCGGTCGAGTGGCTGGGACGGCGAGACGTTCCTCACCCTGGGCGCCGGCATCGCACTGCTGGCGGCCTTCCTGTGGCTCGAGCGACGCCAGATCCAGCCCGTGCTCCCGCTGCACCTGTTCGACGACCGGCGACGGGTGGCGGCCTACGCCACGCTGTTCCTGATCCCGGGCGCAGTGTTCGGCACGTTCTTCTTCCTGACCCAGTTCCTCCAGTACATCCGTGCTTCGGGCCGTTCGGCGCGGCTCGCGTTCCTGCCCCAGACGGGTGCCACCATTGCCGCGGTGCGCGTCGCACCTCGATTGGTCGCCCGGTACGGGCCTGGTCGCGTCCTGACCGCCGGCGGGATCGCGATCCTGACCGGGGTCACGTGGCTGACCCGGATCTCGGCCGGGAGCGAGTACGTCACGGCTGTGCTCGTGCCGCTGGTGCTGATCGGGATCGGCGCCGGGTGGAGCTTCCTGCCGCTCAACGCGACCATCCTGGCCGGGGTCGGCCGAGATGAGGCAGGCGCCGCATCTGGGGTCGCCGGGACGATGCCATGGGTGGGCGGCTCATTCGGTCTCGCCGTGATGACGGCGGTGTTCGGGGCGGCCACGGCGTCGGCCGGCAGCTCGGCGTCACCGGCCGGCGTCTTCGCCCAGGGGACGTCGGCCGCGCTCACCGTGGGCTTGGTCCTGGCAATCGGCGTGATCGGCCTGGCGGCGGGAGTGATCACCCGCCGCTCCCCGTCGGCGTCGACGCAGGTCGCCGCAGGCCCGGAGTCGACTGCCATCGGCTGAGTGGTCGGTCCCTGGGGTGGCGGTGGTCAGCAACGACCGCCGTCACCCCTTCGCCGTCTTCTAGCCACCGCGTTCAGAACGGAACCTGGTGCCAGGTCCGCCCGCCGTCGTTGGTGAGGAAGATCGTGCCGGTGCCCCCGCACTCGGCCCCGGATTGCAGACAGCCACTCATGTCGACGCCCTGGATCATGCCGTGAAGCCGGTCACCCCACGACTGCCAGCCTGCGTCTATCGTTCCCGGACCGGGTGCGTCTCCCAGGTTTGGCCGCCGTCCCACGTTTCCTGGAGCTCGGTCGCCTGGAACGGGCGGTCGCGATCGAGACACTGGCGAGCGCCAGCCAGTGGTCCGCATCGAACGCCGTGAGCCACTGGAGCTGACCCCCATCGAGCAGTGATGTGCGCCACGCCTCGTGCCAGGTGAGTCCGCCGTCCGCGGTCTCGAGGGCGACCACCGGAGGCGACCCGCTCATGCCGTCGCGAAAGTACGTGCCGGCGAGCCGGTAGTGGTCGGAACCGACAGCCACCAGCGCTCGCGGCCAGAGCTGTACCCCATCGCCCACGCCGGGCAGCTCCCCATCGCGCCAGGTCCGACCGCCGTCGCGGGTGACCCGGATCGCGGGAGCACCGCGGTCGGGCTGCACGACGCCGACCTGGCCTGCCCACCAGACCGCGGTATCGCACGGGGCATCGGGCACGCCGGTCCAGGTGTCGCCGCCGTCGTCGGTGACGGGCCCGTGCAACTCTGGAAGGCCACCTGCTGCTCGATGACCTGTCCCGCCAGAGCTATCCCATGGACGCATCGGTGAAGTGGACCAGGCCACCACGCTGCCACCCGACGGGGGCGTAGCCCGGCGAGGTCTTCGCTGCCAGCTAGCCCGCCGTCCGACGTGGTCCACACCACGAACGGTCCCGTGCCGTCTACCTGCACCGCCTGCCCCAGGTACCCATGATCGGCATCCAGGAACGCATAACCAGTCATCGTGGAATCGGGCAGCCCGCGAGGCTCGGACCAGTTCTGCGCACCGTCGGTCGTGACCCGCATGTTGCCGGCGCCGTCGATCAGCCAGGCCGTGCTGCCGTCGAGCCAGGCACCCTCGACCAGGGTCGATGGCCGGGCGGCGGGCGAGGCAGGGCGGGACCCGTGAACGCGGGCAGCGTCGGGTGGGGGACGCGACCTCCGTCCGCTCATTCCCGGCGCTCACCAGTAGCTCCGCGCCACCACCATGACGATCAGCGCCGCCGCGGCGAGACCCAACCGCAGCGCGCGCCCGCTGAGCATGGCAGCCTGCCGCAGGGATCGCCCCCGTCGATGCTCCGCTCGGGCCCGGCGCTCGCGAGATCCTCGGCGTCAGGCCACGGCGGCGCGGCGTCGATGGGCGGCGTCAGGTGCGCCGCAGCTCGGCACGCAATCGCTGCTCGGCCGGGGTGAGCTGATCGGTGTCGTTCATCGGACGTCCTCCAGGGACGGTTCGAGCGTCCGTAGCGCGTAGTGAAGGCGGGACTTGACGGTGCCGGCCGGCACGCCCACCCGGTCCGCGATGTCATCCACGGTGAGGTCGGCCCAGTAACGTTGGATCACGACGATCCGGTGGTCCGCGTCGAGCCCGGCAAGGGCACGGCCGACCGCGCTGCGTGCCATGGGCTTGGGCGCATCGTCACCCGGATCGGATGGTTGGGGCGGCACGTCATCATCCGCACGCCGGCCCGCGCCGAGCACGAAGCCGCTCGCGACAGATGTTGACGAGGATGCGCTGGAACCACGCCTCGAAGCGCGTGACGTCGCGCAGCGTGTCGCGTCTGCGCCACGCCTGAGTGAACGCGTCCTGCGCCGCGTCCTCGGCATCGGGCGCGTTGCCCAGGATCGCCCACGCCAGGCGGTAGGCCGCATCGACCTGACGCCGGCTGAGTGACGCAAACGCCTCGTCGTCGTGCGTGCCCGCCCCGTCGCGTTTGCCTCGGCCAACGCCCTCGCCCTCCCATGGCATCGATGCGGCGGTTTTCCGCAACCATGCCCTATTCAGGCCGGGACACGCATTCGTTCACCCGCGCTTCGCGCGTCGTCCACGGCGGCGGCCGCCGGACCGGTGCGAGAATCGGCCCGGACCGCATTGTCGCTTGCAGGAGCCGCCATGCCCGCGCCCATTCCGTACCTCGACGATTCGGGGCGAGCTGACCGGCTGAGCGGCGGCGCGCGCATGATCCCGATCCGGACGCCGAGCGGCGAGTTCCGGGTGTGGACCAAGCGTCACGGGAACAACCCGGACATCAAGCTGCTGCTCCTCCATGGCGGGCCCGGCGCCACCCACGAAGGGTTCGAGGCCTGCGACAGCTTTCTCCCGGCGGCCGGGGTCGAGTACTACTACTACGACCAGCTGGGCTCGTTCTACAGCGACCAACCCGACGATCCCGATCTGTGGGATCTCGACCGGTTCGTGGACGAGGTCGAGCAGGTCAGGCTCGCACTGGGCCTGGACCGCTCGAACTTCTTCCTGCTCGGCGTGTCCTGGGGCGGCCTGCTCGCGATGGAGTACGCCCTCCAACATGGCGACGCGCTCAAGGGGCTGGTCATCTCGAACATGATGTCCAGCTGTCCCGCCTACAACGCGTACGCGAACGACGTGCTGATGCCGGCCATGGACCAGGCTGCGCTGGCCGAGATCAAGGACCTCGAGGCCGCGGGCGACACGGACAACCCGCGCTACATGGCGCTGCTCATGGAGCAGCACTACGTGCACCACGTGCTCCGGATGCCGTTCGAGGAGTGGCCCGACCCGGTCGTCCGGATGATGAATCACATCAACGAGGCCGTGTACGTGCCCATGCAGGGTCCGAGCGAGCTCGGCCTGAGCGGCAAGCTGCTCTACTGGGACCGCACCGAGGACCTGGCCCGGATCGAGGTCCCGACGCTGGTCATCGGCGCCGCGCACGACACGATGAACCCGGCCTTCATGGCGGACATGGCGCGCCGCCTGCCGAACGGCCGATACCTTCACTGCCCCAACGGCAGCCACAGCGCGATGTACGACGACCAGGAGACCTACTTCGCCGGCCTGATCGACTTCCTGCTCGACGTCGGCGGCCGGCCGTAGCGACCTCGTCCGGAGGGGGGATCGATGCACAACGGATCACACGGCCGCCCCGCTCGCCGGACCGCCGCCGCCCTGCTGCTCGCGGCGGTGATCGCTGCCGGCTGCGGATCGACGGCCCCGAGCCCCTCGCCATCGTCAGCGGCACCCGAGGCGTCGACCGCGTCCGGCCGATCGCCGGCACCCGTGGCGACCATGGCGACGCCGTCCGTGTCGCTATCGCCATCCCCGTCTCCGTCTCCGACGCCCACGGCGCGCGTTGCGGCCGTCGTGGCCTGCCGCACCTCACAGCTCGCGATTGACATCGCAGGCCCCGGGTTCGGTGCCGGGAACGTGGGCGCGTGGCTGCGCTTCACGAACACCGGCAGCAAGCCGTGTCGGCTTCACGGATGGCCCACTCTCATCGGCGTGACCGCGGGTGGCGACAGGACGAGCGCTGGCGAGACGCGTTCGGTCATGACCTTTCCGAACATCGAGAAGGCTCCGACCGTGACCCTCCAACCTGGCGACGTGGCATACGCCGCCTTCGAGGGGAGCGATCCCAGCCGGAGCCAGCGGAGGTCACCGTTGGACCCCGACTCAGACCCTTGAGGTCAGCACGCGCCCGCGGCCACGATCGCGCCGATCACACCGTTACCGACCGGAGGTCATCGACATGGCATGTGGCCGCCCGCCTGCGACCGGAGCGCGCCCGTGAAGCGTCCGACCATCTAGGGTCGCCCCGAGCGAGATCGCGAAGCGGGAGCCGTACCCATACTGCGGGCGAGAGGCGCATCGACGCGCCGGAGACGGTGGAGGGCTGCTTCCGTGACGCCGTCCTGGACGGAAGGCCCGCCGAGATGGTCGAGCGAGTTGCCTCCGTCGAAGGCGACCCGGTTCTCTTGCTCTACCGCTACGCCGGCCACGGTCCGGTGATCCGATACCGGCGATCCAGCGGGCAGTGGGATCGGATCGAGGGCTCGATGACCCTCGAGCTCACCCCGCTGACGTCGAGCTTCGATCCCGCCGAAGTCTCGCTTGCCACGCACTACATGGGTACATCCCAGCAGTAGGGAGCGCGAAGCTGAGCGCCGTCCTCAGAGCCAGACGTGAGCTTCAGCATCCCCTCGTGCGGTTTCGTGCAGCGGTGGCCGGTTTGGCCGCGACGCTCGGCACAACACCTTGGAACGGTGCGTTCTCTGGCGCGGCCGATGATCTCTTCCGCAAGGAGGTGGCCCCACGGCTGGAGGAGGTCAGGGAGTTGTCGCGAGAGCGAGGTCTGGTCCGTTTGCCCATAGGAGAAGCACTCCAGGCAAATGCGGGCGCGGTCGCAAAGGCCGCGATCGCCGTAGCTGCTGCGGCCACGGCGGGGATGCCACCTACCGCTCAGGCAATCGCTGGGGGCGCTGCAGTGCTCGCTGACGTCGCTGGTGGAGCTGCGACGTGACGCCGCACGCTAAGCCAGGAGCTAGAGCAGAGCGGACTGCTGTGGCTCTATTGAACTCGACCGTCGGCTCCCGGCAGATCGATAGCAGCGCCGGCTGGCGACCTGAGCGTGGCGGCCCGCGAAGACCGCGAGCCGCCCACGCTAGGTGCGGACCGGCCTAGGATGGGCCAGCCCACCGGGGCCAGGCGGGTTCTTTCGCAGTGGGGGTAAAGAAGGGTGCCGTCGTCTCGAGCGGACGGGATAGAGTTCGGATCCATTGCAACCGGGACCCGTTGCCCGCCGCCCTCTGCCTCGTCAGCAACTCGGCGTCTCGGCCCAGAAGGCCCACGCTATAGCAGAGGGAAACAGGTCGCAGCGAGGGTCGACGACGAGCGTCGCCGATCGTTCCTATGGCTCATGGTCGTCATCGAGATTGCCCTCGGACTGGCACTGGGCCTCGGGTCTACCAGCAGTCCCCAGGCGTACGACGCGGACAGATATGCCCAGGAGGCGTTGCGAAGCGCCTCGGGCGACGGCTCTTGGCTTGCAGCGAGCCCACATCTCTATCTGTACCCAGCGTTCCTGGCTCTACTACACACGCTTGGCTTGTGGAGCTCGCCCCACCCCTCTACAGGAGAGCGGCTTCTGGTCGGCGTTGTGCAAATAGCGCTTCTCTACGCGGCATCGCTTGTCTTGATTGCGATCTTAGCGCGATGCCTGCGCATGCGGCTCGTCTCTGCAGGCGTAATCGTTTGTGGCATCGCGATTCTTCCTGCCGCCGCCTGGGGTGGGTATTGGCTGTCAGAGAGCGTGGCCGCTCCACTGCTTCTCGTGATCATTGCTCTATGGGTGTTGACATGCTATCGGGTACTCCTTCGGCCCGGCGCGATATCTACCACGGCAACCATCTGCAGTCTGGGCCTAGTTTCAGGATGCGCCTGGATGGCACGTCCCGCGCTCATCTGGGTCCCCGTCGGGGTTGGTCGGGCCGGGCGAGACCTGGTACTGGGCGAGGCGCACCCGACGAGGCCCGCCGTGGCAAGGGCATAGCGCCAGGGCGAGGCGCATCGCTGACCCTTTGTTCGGATAGCCCTGCATGAACGTGACGCGTGAGGCGTTCGACAGCAGCATCGACGATCCCCGCAAGTTGACCCTCGCAGGCGACCAGGCGCAGTGGTCATCCACCATATGGCGGTATGCGACCAATCTTTCCGGTTGCGGCCCGCCAAACCTTGGGTTCTCTCCGCTCTCGAGCGACATGCGGCCTCTCATGAGCAGGCAGCTCCGTTGCTCCCAGCTCGCCCCTGTGGGGGTTGACCACGATGGTGGCGCATCTGGTCAGCGGATGGGATCCGCTGCCGTCTCCGACCTACATGTCTTCATGGACGGTGTCCCCCTGGATCTTCGTGACGTTGGTTTCGGGCTTCGTGGTTGCAGCGCCGCTCCTCGCCTGCTCCTGGCTTGCTGCGGAGACACGGTCGCTTTGGGCTGGGTGGCGCCTGCGTACTGAATCCGTGGTCGATATGTCGCGGTTTGCTCTCGCGGCATCTGTCGCGGGCGTGTTGGTGTTCTTCGGAGTCACTCAATTCGAGCTGATGAGAACCGCCACGGAATTCAGGTTCAACCTGATGGGGTGGCTCAGCGGCGGTGCCTGCCTGGTCCTCCTCACCGCCTTCGGCTGGCCGCCGCGGAGACTGCTAGTACTCTATGTAGGCATGAGCGTCACGCTCAGCGCTGTCATCTTGATCATGCCCGTCGATGACGTTGGACTACTCGGCGTACTAGCTTCAGTGCAGGAGATAGTGTTGCGGAAGGCGCGGATCACCGTGCGCAGATGTTCCTTCGGACAACAGCACGGTCGAGCTGGCCGGCTTCGAACCTGATGACCTCGTCTAGCCGCTCCCGGCGCTTGTCTCGCGTCTTCCGTCACGCTTGTCAGCGAAGAGGCCGGCGTCCACCTTCGAGCCGGCCTCGGTGATCGCCGTCCGGATCTCGTAGACGTCGAAGTCGACATTCACGCCATCAGCCACCGCCTTCGCGTGGTCGTACTCCATGACCAGGTTCTGGCTGAAGAAGCCCAGGGTCTGCTTCGAGAGCAGCGGATGAGACTGGCGGCTTCAGCTCCTGGTGACCCAGCACGCACCATGGCTGACCCGTTGCGCCTGCACCGCTCACTGCGTCGGTCCAGACGAGTAGACCCGGAGAGAGGAGGCGATGTGGGCTGGACCGCCGACACTTCGCTTGGCCTTGTCCCATGACCTGCCGCCTGTTTGACCCCTCCCCGGTGCGCGCGTACACTCCGCGCGCCTGCCGGCAGGCTGTTCGTGCTCGTGCACGAGGGCCGCCGGGACGTCACCTGCGCCGCCGGGCATCGCGCGCGGGAGGCGGGTGCGAGACCCCTGCCCGAGGAGGTGAACCGGGATTGGCCGAAGTCCGAGTGGGTGAGAACGAGACGTTCGAGAGCGCCCTCCGCCGCTTCAACAAGAAGATCCAGCAGAGCGGCATCCTCGCGGAGGCTCGCCGTCGCGAGCACTACGAGAAGCCGTCGGTGAAGCGGAAGCGCAAGGAAGCGAAGCGCAAGAAGAACGCACGCGCGAGCCAGGGCTGAGCCACCCGGGAGCGCGACCTGTCACATCGACCGGCCGCGCGACCATGGCCCCGACGCCCCAGCGTCGACCGGGACCGGGATCCCGGTTCCCCACCATCGGCGCAGCTCGCGGGCACGGACCGTCGAACCGTTGACGCCGTGGCACCCGAGGAGCCATCCGGTGACCCTTCGCGAACGACTCCACGCCGACACGACCGCCGCGATGCGGTCGGGTGACGCGCTGCGCCGCGACACGCTGCGCATGGCCCAGAACACCATCTACAACCTCGAGAAGGCGCGGCACGCCAACCTGACCGAGGACGAGGTGCTGGGCGTGATCGTGCGCGAGGTCAAGACCCGCCGCGAGAGCGTGGACGCGTTCCGCAAGGGTGGGCGCGAGGATCTGGCCTCCAAGGAGGAGGCCGAGATCGCGATCCTCCAGCACTACCTGCCCCAGGCGCTGACCGAGGCTGAGCTGACGGCCCTGGTCGAGGAGGGGATCATGGCCACCGGCGCAGCCTCCGCGCGCGACCTGGGCGAGGTGATGGGCTGGCTCTCCCCGAGGATCCGGGGACGGGCCGATGGCAAGGTGACATCGGGCCTCGTCGCCAGCGCCCTGGCTTCGATCGATCTCGCCGCGCACGACACGGAGCATTGACGGGGCTCCGCCCGGGGGACTGACCCATGCTGGCCACATCCAACGAACTCGCCACCCAGTTCACCCGTCGCGACCTGTTCCGGCTGCTCGCCGCATCCATCCTGCTGGTGGCGGCGATGTCCGTGATCCTGGGTGTCGACATCCTTCCGGCTCAGCCGCAGCTGGAGGTGGGCAAGCCCGCGCCCGCGGACGTCGTGGCGCCACGCGCCGGCGAGTACGAGAGCGCCGTGCTCAGCAAGCAGGCGCGCGATGCGGCGAGCGCTGCAGTCGAGCCCCAGTACGACTACACGACCGAGCAGGCCGCGGCGATCGCGGCCGCGCAGGCGAAGGCGTTCGACAGCGAGGTGTCCCTGATCGACACCGCGTTCGGGGACACGGTCACGCCCGAGTACCGCCAGACGCTGCTGGGTCAGGCGATCCCGTCCCTCAACAAGGCGACTCGCGCGACGCTCCAGGCGCTGACACCGGACCGCTGGACCGCGGTCCGAAACGAGGCGGCGCGCGTTCTCACCAACACCGAGCGGTCCGAGCTTCGCGACACGGAGGTGGCCGCGCTGCGGGACCGGCTGGCCGGGCAGATGGGCGGCGACCTGAATGCCGACGAGCGTGATCTCGCGGCGGCCCTGATCTCGCCCCTGGTCGTGCCCAACTCGTCGTACTCGGAGTCACTGACGGACGCGGCCCGCCAGCAGGCGGCCGACGCCGTCCAGCCTGTGCAGGCGGTATGGCAGCGTGGCGACATCATCGTTCGCAAGGGCGACCGGCTGGATGCCGCGGCCGAGGAGGCGATCACTTACTTCAAGGTCAACGAGGGCGGCCTCGACGTGGCTCGACTGGCCGGGTTCGTGGTCCTCTCGATGCTGATCGTCGGGCTGCTGCTGATCTGGACGTGGCGGTTCCGGCGTGAGTTCTGGCATCGCAACAACGTGCTGCTGCTGCTGGCGCTGCTCCTCCTGGTTGCCGTGGTGGCGATCAAGTTCACGGCAGGACGTGCCTGGCTCCCGTATGCGCTGCCGCTGGGTGCGGTGGGCATGCTGATCACGGTCCTGCTCGACGGCGGCGCGGCGATCGTGCTGATGGCGCTCCTGGGCGTGCTCGCGGCGGCGGTCAACGGCACGGGCCTCGAGCTGGCCGCTTATGTCCTGTTCGGCGGGATCGCGGGCATCGTCACGGTCCGGCGCGGCGATCGACTGGCCGTGTTCATCCAGGCCGGCGTGGCCGTGTTCGTCGTGAGCTCCATGGTCGTGGTGGTGTTCACCCTGCTGGGCGATCGAGACATCCGCGGACTGCTCGAGCTGCTCGGCGCATCTGCGGTGGCGGCCGGTGGCTCGGCGGTCGCGGCCGTGGGCACCTTCGCGGTGCTCGGGTCGGTGTTCGGGATCCTGACCGTGTTCCAGCTGCTGGAGCTTGCGAACCCGTCGCAGCCCCTGCTCCGGCGCCTCCTCGTGGAAACGCCGGGCACGTACCACCACTCGCTCATGGTGGGCAACCTCGCCGAGCGGGCGGCCGAGGTGATCGGCGCCGATCCACTGCTTGCCCGCGTGGCCGCCTACTACCACGACATCGGCAAGCTCTCCAACCCGGCCGCGTTCATCGAGAACCAGGCCGGCGGCGAGAATGTCCACGACGAGCTCGATCCGGCGACGTCGGCCCAGCTGCTCAAGAGCCATGTCAGCGAAGGCATCGACATCGCCTACAGATCCGGGCTGCCCACGGCGTTGATCGCATTCATCCCGCAGCACCACGGGACGGCGGTCATGTCCTACTTCTACGCGCGCGCTCGGGAGCAGGCCGCCGCCCCCTTCGGAGGTCTCGAGACGGCCGAGGGCCGCAAGGCGGCCGACGCCGTGGACAAGCGCAAGTTCCGCCACGGTGGCCCGAAGCCGCAGTCGCGGGAGGCCGCGATCATCATGCTGGCCGACTCGGTCGAGGCGTCGGTACGGTCCCTTTCGTCACGCGACGAGAAGGCGATCCGGGCGATGGTGGCCCGGATCATCGAGGAGCGGATCGCCGACGACCAGTTCGACGAGTGCAACCTCACCCTGCGCGACATCGAGAAGATTCGCGAGGCGTTCGTGTCGCAGCTGCTGGGGATGTACCACCAGCGGATCGCCTACCCGCAGAACAAGGTGGTCGAGCTGGAGACGCGTCGGGCTTCCGGGGAGGACTGACCGCCGGCCTCGTCGTGGGGTCGGTCCTGTCCGGGCTGTGGGAGGGCCGGGCTCAGCGTGGCAGCCGTCCGATCACGTCAGTCGGGTTCCTGGTCTCCCGCTTCAGAATCCTCCGACGTCTCCTCCGACGCGTCCGATCGCTGCTTCAGCTCCGCGTCAGTGATGATCTCGGCGCCCTCGGGCAGCCCGTCGGTGTACAGCTCGCCATGGAGATGGTCGTACTCGTGCTGGATCGCGCGGGCCAGCCAGCCGTGGCCGGAGATCGTCACCCGGCGACCGGTGCGGTCCTGGGCGGCCATCACCGCGTGCTCCGACCGTCGCCGAAGGGCCCGGTAGCCACGCAGCGACAGGCAGCCCTCCCAGAGATCCTCCTCGCCCGATCGATGCACGATCTGCGGGTTGACGGCCTCGTACAGCTGGTCCTCGATCCGGATCACGCACACCTGGAGGTCCACGCCCACCTGCTGCGCGGCGAGGCCTGCGCCGGGTGCCGCGTCCATGGTCTCGATCATGTCGTCGATGAGGGTCGCGAGGTCGGCGTCGAAGCGGGTGATCCTGCGGCCGGGCAGGCGGAGGCGCGGGTCGCCGAAGCGCACGATCTCGCGGATGCTCACGCCCTCGAAGATACCGTGCGCCGGCCGGACGATGCCGATGGCACGGCGTGGGTCATCCACGAGTCGCGCGCGCTACCGTGTACTGGTGCCAAGCCTGTATCTCGGCCCGTGGCGGATCGATGTCGAGCGGCGTCAGGGTGTCCCGCGGCTCGTTCCGGGTGCAGTCCTCGCCCGGGCCGTTGTCGCCGCCCTCGACGCCGCCGGTGCACCGTCGCCGGCCTCGATCGGGCTGATCCTGTCCGATGACGTCGAGCTGACCCATCTCAACGAGGCGCACATGGGAAGCACCGGTCCCACCGACGTCCTCTCGTTCCCGCTGCTGCCGCCCGCGGCGTTTCCCGATCACCCGGGCCGCGCCGCGGATGCCCTGCCGCCAGGGGTGGAGCCCGGTGCTGCCGAGCCGTTCGTGCTGCCGCCCGGCGCCCGCCTCAACCTGGGCGACATGGTGATCTCGGTTGAGCGGGCCATCGAGCAGGCCGCCGCCGGTCGGGGCGGGCAGACGGGAGACGTCCGCTGGGGTGCGCGCGACGAGCTGCGGCTGCTGGCCATCCACGGGACGCTACACATCTGCGGCTGGGACCACGCCGATGCGGAGGAGGAGGCGGCGATGCGCTCGCTGGAGCAGTCGCTGCTCGCCTGACGCTGTGGTCCTCGCCTGACGCTCTGGTACCCGCCTGATGCCGCGGGCGGTACCATGCCCGCAAGCCCCGTCGGACCCGGTCCCGGGGCCGTTCGTCGTGTCCGGGCGCTCGCCCGGCAGGCCACCGTCGTGAGGGACTCGCCCGCATCGTGAAGCTCGTCGTCGGCCTGGGGAACCCGGGCAGCAAGTACGCCGGCACCCGCCACAACGTCGGCTGGATCGTGCTCGACCGGCTCGCGGATCGGGCCGGCAGGTCCGGTCGCGGGCGTCAGCGCGATGCGTCGGAGAGCATCCAGATCCGCTACCAGGGCCTCGATCTGGTGCTCGCCAAGCCGCTCACCTTCATGAACGACTCCGGGATCGCGGTACGCAAGCTGCTCGCGCGCGACCGGGTGCCGCTGACCGACCTGCTGGTGGTGGTCGACGACTTCGCGCTGCCGTTCGGCAAGCTGCGCTTCCGGGAGGGCGGCTCGCACGGCGGCCACAACGGTCTGCGTTCGATCGTGGCCGAGCTGGGCACCGAGAAGTTCAGCCGGCTGCGGGTGGGGATCGGCGAGCCGGGGCGGGGCGCGATCGACCACGTGCTCTCCAGGTTCGGGGCGGACGAGGAGGCGCGGCTCCCGATCGTCCTCGATGCCGCGGCCGATGCGGTCGAAGCGTGGGCTCGCGACGGAACCTCGAAGGCGGCCAATCGGTTCAACGCGTTCGAGCTGCAGGCGCCGTCCGAGGCGACCGACGGGCCGAAGCCGGGCGAGGTGGGCGGCCCGGCCGACGAGTCTGGAGTTCGACGGACGCGGACGGGCTGGCGCCGGATCCTCGGCGGCGTGGGCCGGGACAGCGACCGGGAAGGTGGCCGCAACCCGTGACGGACCGCTACCGCGGCAGGTCGACCCGGGAGCGGCGGCTGGCCGAGAGGGTCGCCATGGAATGGGCGGAGCGGCGGGCGGCCAGCGAGGCGCGCGAGCGCGAGACCGACCTCGACCGAGCATCGGCCGAGGCCGAGGTGGAGCTGCTGGACCCGGGTGCCCGTGGAGGGGACGACGAGAGCGGTCGTGCGCGGTCGGCGCGGCGTGCCGGCTCTCCGTCCCGTGCCGGCTCTCCGTCCCGTGCCGGCTCTCCGTCCCGTGCCGGCTCTCCGTCCCGTGCCGGCGCATCCGCTCGCGGTCCCGGCCGTCGGGTCCCGGATCTCGGCGTCCTCCCTCGCCTGCTTCACCCCACCGGCTCGTTCGCCTCGCTCCGGGAACGCCTCGGCGGCGTCCCGTCGGCGCCGGGCATCCATGGCCGGCATGTCGGGCTCACCACCGTTCCCCACGGCGCGAAGTCGTATCTCGCGGCGGCGCTCGCCCTCGCGGCCGACGGGGAGCGGATCTGCTGGGTCGCCCGTGACGCGGAGATCGGGGATCGCGTGGCCGAAGAGCTGGGCGCCTGGCTGGGCGACCCGTCGCTCGTCGCCGTTCTCGAGCCCCGCACCTCGCTTGCCTACGAGCGCAGCGAGCTCGTGCCGGACGAGACGGCGGCCAGGGTGGCGGCGCTCGCGGCATGGCGGTCGGGGAGTGCCCGGGTCCTCGTCGCGAGCGTCCAGGCGCTGCTCCAGGCGACCATCGCCCCCGACGACCTGCCCGAACGCCCGCGGACGCTGGCCCCCGGGACGCGGATCGGGCTCGATGCCCTGCTGGCGGAGCTGTTCGACCACGGCTACACGCCCGTCGTCGAGGTCGCCGGACATGGCGAGATCGCGCGGCGGGGCGGGATCGTGGACGTCTTTCCGCCCAGTGCCGAGCTCCCGGTCAGGATCGAGTTCTTCGGCGACGAGATCGACTCGCTGCGTGCCTTCGACCCGACCGACCAGCGGAGCGTCGGCCCCGTCGACCAGGTGGTGCTCCTGCCAGCGACGGAGTTCCTTCTGCCGCGCGGCGGGGTCGACGACATCCGGGCCCGGCTGGGACGGCGGCGCCCCCGGTTGCCGGAGCGGCTGGCAGCCGACCTCGCGAGGTTCGGTGGCGAGGGGCTGTCCGAGGGCGCGACCCGCGCCTCCGTCGGACGAGCGCTGGCCGTCGGCGATGCCGCTGAGGTCTGGGCGCCCCTGATCGCGCCGGCCACAGCGCTCGACCACCTCGACCCTCGGACCCTGCTCGTGCTCGACGAGCCGGGCGACCTCGCTGACGCCGCGGAGTTCCTGTGGCGCCAGGCGGACGAGCGTCGAGCGGAGATGGTGGAGACAGACGAGCTGCCGCGGGACTGGCCATCCGGGTACCTCCCTCCGCGCGACTGGAAGGCACGGCTCCACGGGGCGAGGACGCTCGAGCTCACCTGGGAATCCGAGGCCGGCGCCGCCGAGGGGATGGCGTACGCCTCAAAGGGCCGGACGTCGGGCGATCTGTTCGGCTGGCGCGAGCCCGTGCTGCCGCCCGGCCGAACGGAGCGGCTCGTTGACGGCGTCGAGCACTGGGTGTCGGAGGGCGCGCGTGTCGTGCTCGCCTCGGACCAGGCGCCACGCCTGGCGGAGCTGCTGGGCGAGGCAGGACATGCGGTCGGCATCGTCCACCGCGTGTCGGAGGCGCCGCCACCGGGTGCCATCGCCCTCGTCGAACGAAGCCTCAACGGGGGGTTCGAAGGGGGCCCCGACGGGCTGGCGGTGGTCACCGACCAGGAGCTCTTCGGGTCGGTCCGGGTCCGCCGGCCCAAGGCATTGCGGCGGATCGTCCCGCGTGACATCCTCGAGCGTCTGACCCCGGGCGACCTCGTCGTCCACATCGATCACGGAATCGCCCGCTACGAGCAGATGCTTCGGCGCGGTGAGGCGGGCCTGGAACGCGACTACCTCGAGCTGTCCTTCGCGGCAGGAGACCGGATCTTCGTCCCCGTCGAGCAGATCAACCGGGTCACCCGCTACTCGGGCGGCGAGCACCCGACGCTGTCGCGCCTGGGGGGCACCGACTGGCTGCGGACGAAGCAGCGAGTGCGTCGCGCCGTCAGCGATCTGGCAGAGGAGCTGCTCGCGCTGTACGCGAAGCGCGAGGCGGCGCTGGGGTTCGCCTATGCCATGGACACGCCGTGGCAGGGCGAGATGGAGGCGTCGTTCCCGTACGAGGAGACGCCCGACCAGCTGCGGGCATCGGTCGAGGTCAAGACCGACATGGAGACCCGCCGACCGATGGACCGGCTGGTCGTGGGCGATGTCGGATATGGCAAGACCGAGGTCGCGCTGCGGGCGGCATTCAAGGCGATGCAGGACGGCAAGCAGGTTGCGGTCCTGGTGCCCACCACGGTGCTGGCGGGGCAGCACTTCGCCACGTTCTCACAGCGGTTCGCGGCCTTCCCCCTGACCGTGCGGCTGCTGTCCCGCTTCGTAGGCGCGCGCGAGCAGGCAGCGACGGTCGCCGGGCTCGCCAACGGCACGGTGGACATCGTGATCGGGACGCATCGCCTGCTGTCGAAGGACGTGGCGTTCCGGGACCTCGGGCTCGTGGTCGTCGACGAGGAGCAGCGGTTCGGCGTCGCGGCCAAGGAGCGGCTCAAGCAGCTGCGGGCCGCGGTCGACGTGCTCACCCTGTCGGCGACGCCGATCCCGCGCACGCTCAACCTCGCGCTCGCCGGGATCCGGGACCTCTCGGTCATCGAGACCCCGCCCGAGGACCGGCTGCCGATCCAGACGCGGGTGGCGGAAGCGTCGGCCGGTCTGGTCCGCGACGCGATCCTGCGCGAGCTGGACCGAGGCGGCCAGGTGTTCTACGTCCACAACCGGGTCGAGACGATCGAGGCGCAGGCGGAGCAGCTGCGGCGCCTCCTGCCATCGGCCCGGATCGTGGTCGGTCACGGGCAGATGCCCGAGGGTCAGCTGGAGCGGGTGATGCTCTCGTTCGCCGAGGGCGAGGCGGACGTCCTGGTGTGCACGACGATCATCGAATCGGGGCTCGACATTCCCAACGCGAACACGATCGTGATCGACCGGGCGGACGCGCTCGGCCTCGCGCAGCTCTACCAGCTCCGCGGCCGCGTGGGGCGGTCGTCGCGGCGGGCGTACGCCTACCTGCTGTACCGGCGGCGGGAGCGGATGAGCGAGGAAGCCCGCAAGCGGCTCCAGGCGATCTTCAACGCATCCGAGCTGGGTGCCGGCTTCCAGATCGCCCTCGCCGACCTCGAGATCCGAGGGGCCGGCAACATCCTGGGCGGCGAGCAGTCGGGACACATGGCGGCGGTCGGTTTCGACCTCTACAGCCGGCTGCTTGCGGAGGCCGTGGAGGTGGCGAAGGCCAGGCGCGAGGAGCGCGAGCCGGTGCGAGAGGCGCCGCAGGCGGTGGTGGATCTCCCCGTGGATGCGCATCTCCCCGACGACTACGTGCCGGACGAGGCCCAGAAGCTGGAGCTCTACCGGAGACTCGCCCGGGCGCGAAGCGTGGGCGACGTGGCTGCGTTCCGCCAGGAGGTCACCGACCGCTACGGCCCGATGCCGGCACCGGTCCTGCGGCTGGCCGAGGTGGCCGAGCTGCGGCTCGCCGCCGAGGCGGCCGGCGTGGTCTCCCTTGCCCGCGAGGAGGGGTGGCTGGTCGTCAGGTTCGGCGGCGGGCTGTCGCGGGCGACGGCGATGCAGCTTCTCGCGCCGGGCGCGGCCGGTGGCGCCGCCCCGCTGCCGGGCGTTCGTCCGGGCGACATGACGTTCGCGTCGAACCAGGTGCGGATCCGGCTCCCGCGTGACCCGCTCAAGGGCTGGATCCTGACGCAGGCGGTGGTGTCCCGGCTGGTGGCCGCTGCCGGAGCGGGCGCGGCCGTCTGAGCACCACTTCCCCGACCACGACCCCCGACCCCCGACCCCCGACCCCCGACTCATTTCCGTCATCCAGTCAGAGGACGCGTGCTCGGCACCTGATCCCGGAGACGCCGGGCCGTTGTGGCCAGATTCACCGCGGATTCGATGCCGCGCAGTCGTGCCCTGACTGACTGGCACGGGATCGGGTCGGAGGGTGGCAAGAGCGCCGCCGCGCAGTCGTGCCTTGACTAGTTGTCGAGAGGAGGCTCAGCGGGAAGCTTCCGGATCGCGTCGCGGGTCCGGACGGTGCCACCGCGGACGATCCGGCAGTTGATCCCGCGCATCCGGAGCTCTCGACCGGCCGGACCGTTGATCCAACGCAAGACATCGCTACCGAAGCGCGCGCTGAACTTCGAGCACCCGGTGTGTGGCTTGGCGCTGACCTCCACCTCCGCCTCGCCGATCGCAAGCCGCGTGCCCGCCGGCAGGTTGTCGGCGCTGAGATCGAAGTCCACATACAGCTGGTCACCGGCGAGTGGCCACCTGGATCGATCCGGCTCGATCGCCGCAAGCACCCGCGTGCTCATCACGGTCAGCTGCGACGCCGGATCCGGCGAGCGATCGGGCGTGGAGCCGCTTCGCCGGCGGATCCAGTCGTCGCCGTCGAGCCCGCGGACCGGATCGAGCAGCGCCTCATCAAGAAGGACGCGCTCGTCCTCGGCTGGTCGAAGGACGATCAGCTCGAGCGAGCCGATGTCGCGCGGTGCGGATCGAATTGTGGGCAAATGCTTGTCGAGGTCGCGGTCGAGATCAGTGCGCATGTGCGCAGTGTCGCCGATCATGTCCAGGATGAGTTCGCGAACACGGCCTGAACGCATGATCGACATCGACCTCCGTCCATGGCGGCCCGACGACATCGGTCTGATGGAGCGACTCCTCGGTGACCCGGCGATGACCGAGCATCTGGGCGGTCCCGAGTCGCCGGAGCGGCTGCGTGCACGCCTCACCCGGTACGTCGAGATGGGCCCCAAGTCTGGGCGGATGTTCGTGATCACCGTCGGGCCGGATCGGGCGGACGCAGGTTCCGTCGGGTTCTGGCCGCATGCCATCGGTGGCGAGCCCGCGCTCGAGACGGGCTGGAGCGTGCTGCCCGAGTTCCAGGGCCGCGGGATCGCGACCCGGGCGACCGCTCGCTGCCTCGAGATCGCTGCGGAGGCAGGCGCGTACCGGACCGTCCACGCCTATCCGTCGGTGGACAACGTGGCCTCCAACGCGCTCTGTCGCAGGCTCGGCTTCGAGCTCCTCGGCGCAATGGATTTCGAGTACCCGAAGGGCCACTGGATGACCTGCAACGACTGGTCGCTCGACCTGGCGAGGTCGAAGCGCCATCGTCCGTGACGGGAAGGCTCGGGGCCGGGGCAGCTGGCGCCAGGTCGCGGGTCAAGACGCCGCCCGATCGCAGGCGGCACCGTCCCGGGAGCCGCCGATGTGCCTGGTGGGTGGTTGGCCGTCCGACGAACCTATGATCGTCCTGTGACCACGTCGAACGCCGTCGATGGCCTGCCTCGCTGGGGCTTTGCATCACCGGGGCCGCTGCGCGACCAGCTCACGAGGGCCGCTCTCGCCGGCACCAAGACGGCGACGACGGCGCTGCTCGCCGAGTACGAGCTGGCCGGTGACGAGGTGCCCACGACCGGGGGCCGCCAGATCCTGGTCGATAGCGACGAGCACCCGATCGCTGTCGTCGAGACCGTCAGCACCCGAATCGTGCGCCTGGCCGATGTCGACGACCGGCACGCCATCGACGAGGGCGAAGGGTACGCGGATGCCGCCGAGTTCCGGGCCGCCCACGAGCGCTTCTGGAGCGGGGAGCTCGGTGACATCCGGGATGGTCTCGGAGATCCTTCGTTCGCGCTGACCGATGACACACCGGTGGTGGCCGAGCGGTTCCGGGTCGCGCAGGTGCTTGGTCCGGCCGCCCGGACCGGGATCGTCGTTCGTCCTGCGCTGCCCGTTGATCGGACGACCGTCGACGCGTTCCTCGCCGGGCACGACGCGGATGCCGTTGCGCGACTGGGCGAGCTCGTCGATGCCAGGCGTCATCCGGCGCTGATCGCCGAGTTGGATGGGGCCCTGGCCGGGGTGGCGATCTGGATTGCGGGCGAGGGGTCGATCGAGATCCTCACGCTTCACGCCGCATGCCAGTGGGGCGGTGCCGGCACGGCGCTGATCGCCGCGGCGCAGACGGTGGCCAGGGCCATCGGCGCCCGCCGCCTGTGGCTGATCACCACCAACGACAACCTCGATGCGCTGCGCTTCTATCAGCGGCGTGGGTTCCGGCTCGACCGCGTCCACGCGGGGGCGGTCGATCGCAGCCGGGCCACCCTCAAACCCGGGATCCCGAAGGTCGGCTGCTTCGGCATCCCGATCCGCGACGAGCTCGAGCTCGAGCTGGACGTCGGCGTGGCCGGGTGACCCCGACCGTCCGCGAGGTCGCGACGGCCGACCTCACGCCGACCGAGATCGCCGATCTCTGGTCGCTGTTCTCCACCGCCTGGCCCGCCGGCCGGTTCGACCAGCACGACTTCGATCACGCGATGGGTGGCCGGCACTGGATCATCGAGATCGGCGGCCGGGTCGTGAGCCACGCCGCCGTGGTGCCGCGGCTCCTGCTTCTGGACGACCTGCCGTTGCGCAGCGGCTACGTCGAGGCCGTCGGAACGCTGCCAGAGCTCGAGAATCGCGGCCTCGGCAGCGCCGTTGTCACCGCGGCCGATGACCACATCCGGGCAACATACGAGCTTGGGGCGCTGAGCACCGGCCGGTTCGCCTTCTACGAGCGGCTCGGCTGGCGTCGCTGGCTGGGCCCGACCTTCGTACGCACCCGTGCTGGCCCGGTTCGTACCGAAGACGAGGACGGATCGATCCTGGTGCTGCCCACAGCCAAGACCCCGCCGCTCGACCTCATGGCCTCGCTGACCTGCGACTGGCGCGACGGCGATGCCTGGTAGCGGAATCAGGTGAGCCAGGGGTGGTGGGAGCGACTATTCTCTTGGTATTGCGTCCGATGCAGGACGGGGCGGCGCTTGCTGTGCCCGCGGGCCGTGGCTAGGATGCGCCAGAGGCCGCCCTGGAGGAGCTGGGCAGGCCAGGTTCAATGGGCCAACGTGACCGGCGCGCGCGTCCTCCAGGAGGAGCGTCGTCAGCCGGCTGTAGGAGGAAACATGCGAAGTTCAATCAGAGGCGCGGCTGCCTTTGCGGCACTCGCTCTCGCCGTCGCGGCGTGCTCGTCGTCGGCGACGCCCAGCCCCAGCGCGGCACCGACGGAGGCTCCGAGCGCTGCGCCGTCGAGCGCTGCGCCGTCGAGCGCCGCCCCGTCGAGCGCCGCCCCGTCGAGCGACCTCAAGATCGGCGTGGTCACCGACATCGGGACCCTGAACGACAAGGGCTATAACGAGTACACCTTCAAGGGTGCCGAGGACGGCGCGACCGCGATCGGCGCTCCCGCACCGCAGTCGATCGTCCCCAAGGACGCCTCGGAGTACGCCGCGGACATCCAGCAGTTCGTGGACCAGAACTACAACATCATCGTGACCGTCGGCTTCAACCTGACCAACGACACGGTCGCCGCGGCCAAGGCCAACCCCACGATCCACTTCGTGGGCGTGGACCAGTCGCCGGTGTGCGTGGATGAGCAGGGCAACCCTGACACCACCTTCACCTGCGCGGGCGACGCCAAGACCGTGCTCCCCAACTACACATCCCTGTACTTCGCCGAGGACCAGGCCGGCTACCTGGCGGGCATCGTGGCCGCCTACGCTTCCCAGAACAACACCATCGGCGCCATCGGCGGCACGACCCTGTGCGCCCCGTGCGTTCGCTATATCCAGGGCTACGACATGGGTGCCAAGTCGATCAAGCCGGACATCACCGTCAAGGCCGCGTACGTGACCAACGACTTCTCGGCGGCGGCCTTCAATGACCCGGCCGGAGGCAAGGCGTTCGCATCCACGTTCATCAGCACCAACAAGCCGGACGTCCTGTTCCAGGTCGCCGGCAAGACCGGCAACGGCGTCCTCGAGGCCGCCTGCCAGCAGGGCATCTACGGCATCGGCGTCGACGTCGACCAGTACGTGTCGCTCAACGCGGCCAACGACCCGACGTACGGCTGCATCATCACCAGCGCCGAGAAGCACGTCGAGTCGGCCACGAAGCAGGCCATCGAGGGCATCAACGCCGGCAATCTCGCTGCGGGCGACGTGCTGTTCGACGCCAGCAACGACGGCATCGGCGCGTCGGACTTCCACGACAAGGCCAGCATGTTTGGTCCGGAGGTCACGACGGCGCTCGACACCGCCCTCTCGGCCATGAAGGCCGGCACCCTGAAGACGTGCCCCGACACGGGCTGCGGCGACGCGTCGGTGCCCCTTCCCTGAGCACCTAGTTCGCTGAGCCTCCAGGACGGGCCGGCCGCTTCGGCCGGCCCGTCCTGCACATCCGGCTCAGTCCTCCCCCGGAGTTCCCACGGCATGACCGATCAGTCGGGCACGATCCAGGCACCGGCGCTCGAGATGCGCGGCATCACCAAGCGCTATCCGGGGGTGATCGCCAACGACAGCATCAGCCTGGAGGTGAGACCCGGCGAGATCCACGCCCTGCTTGGTGAGAACGGGGCCGGGAAGACCACCCTCATGAACGTCCTCTACGGGCTGGCCAAGCCCGACGAGGGCCAGATCCTCCTGGATGGGAACCCCATCACCATCGCCGGCCCGGCGGACGCCATCGCCCGGGGCATCAACATGGTCCACCAGCACTTCATGCTGGTCCCCGTCCTGTCGGTCGCCGATAACATCCTGATCGGCGAAGAGACCATGGCCAACAGGGTGTTCCTGGACCGCAAGGAGGCCCATCGGCGGATCCTGGAGCTCGGCCAGCGGTTCGGCTTTGAGATCGATCCGGAGGTCAAGGTCAGCACCCTGTCGGTGGGCTGGCAGCAGCGGGTGGAGATCCTCAAGGCCCTCTACCGCAACGCCCGGATCCTCGTTCTCGACGAGCCCACGGCGGTGCTGACGCCGCAGGAGACGGAGGAGATCTTCGTGGTCCTGCGCCGCCTTGCCGACCAGGGTCACAGCATCGTGTTCATCAGCCACAAGCTGTACGAGGTGCTGGAGATCGCCGACCGGATCACCGTCATCCGCCGCGGTCGCGTGGTGGGCGAACGCAAGCCCGCGGAGACGAACGAGGACGACCTGGCCGAGATGATGGTGGGCCGCGAGGTCCAGCTGACGGTGGACCGGGGAACCTCCCATCCGGGCGAGCCGATGCTCCACGTGAGCGGCCTCAAGGCCACCGACGATCGGGGCCATCCCATGGTCCGGGGCGTGGACCTGGAGGTGCGGGCCGGCGAGATCCTGGGCATCGCCGGGGTGGCGGGCAACGGCCAGGACGAGCTGGTGGAGGCAATCGTGGGCCTGCGCAAGCCCACCGCCGGGACGGTGACTCTGGCCGGTGCCGACATCACCGGACGCTCGCCACGCGCCCTCAACGAGGCCAGCGTGGCCTACGTCCCGGCCGACCGTCATCGCTTCGGCCTCATTCTTCCCTTCTCGATCGCCGACAACCTGTGCCTCACCAGCTACTACCGGCGCCCGTACTCGCGGGGAATCATTCGCGACGGCGAGGCCATCGAACGGGACGCCGAGTCCTCCGTCGAGCGTTTCGACATCCGAACGCCGTCGGCGACGATCAAGGCGGCCACCCTGTCGGGAGGCAACCAGCAGAAGGTGGTGGTCGCCCGGGAGTTCGACCGCGAGCTCAAGCTGCTCGTCCTGGACCAGCCCACCCGCGGCCTTGACGTGGGGAGCATCGAGTTCATCCACAAGCAGGTCATCGCCAAGCGGGACGCGGGCACCGCGGTGCTCCTCGTCTCGGCCGAGCTGGACGAGGTGCTGGAGCTGTCGGACCGCATCGCGGTCATGTACGAGGGGCGTGTCGCGGCGGTCCTGGACGGGACCACGGCCGACAAGAATGAGGTCGGTCTGCTCATGGCCACGGGCGGGACCGCGCGAGACGCGGCCGCGACGACGGGAGCGACGGCGTGAGCGGACCGGCGCCGGCAGCGTCGGCCGGCACCGGCGGCGAGATGAGCACCGCCGCGCGGATCTGGTCGCTGGTTGCCGTGCCGCTGGCCGTTGTCATTGGCTCCGTCGTGTTGGGCGCCGCGGTCATCCTGCTGTCGGAGCCCCTGATCCCGGGCAAGGAGTTCGACCCCTGGCTGTGGGTGACCGCGTATCAGGCAATGATCCAGGGCGCCATCGGCAGCCCCCAGGAGTGGGCGGCGCTGGACTTCCACTCCGCGGTGTCCACCCTGGTGAACACGACGCCCCTGGTGTTCGGCGGTCTGGCCGTGGGCTTTGGCTTCAAGGCCGGCCTGTTCAACATCGGGGCCCAGGGACAGTTCCTGGTTGGTGCCCTGGGCGCCGTCATCGTCGGCGTCTGGCTGCGTGAGGCACCGGCGCCGCTGGCGATCACCCTGGCCACCGGCGCCGGAATGCTGTTCGGGGCGCTGTGGGGCTTCGTGCCGGGCTTCCTGAAGGCCTTCTCCGGGGCACACGAAGTCGTCAGCACGATCATGATGAACTACGTCGCAATCCAGCTCCTGGCGGCTCTCGTGAGCGGCCCACTCAAGGTGCCCAAGTCTCCGCAGGCCATCACCTTCGACGTCGGAAACGGCGCCTTCCCCATCATCCTGGCCCCCAATGGGCACCTGGGGATCGCGCTCGCGCTCATCGCCGCGGTCGCCGTCTGGTGGCTCCTGTACCGGACCACCTGGGGCTTCGAGGTGCGGGCCACCGGCGCGAACCCGGACGCGGCCCGGTACGCGGGCATGCGGCCTCGACTCATCACGACCGCCACCATGACTCTCAGCGGAGGGCTGGCCGGCCTGGCCGGCACCAGCGTGCTCCTGGGCGTCACGCATTCGATGACGTCCAGCTTCGGCACCACCGTGGGCTTCGACTCCATCGCGGTGGCGCTGCTGGCCCGGTCGCATCCCCTGGTCATCGTGCCCGCCGCGCTTCTGTTCGGGGCCATGCGGGCCGGCGCCGGCCTGATGCAGATCAAGGCCCAGATCCCGGCCGAGCTGGTGGACGTGGTGCAGGCGGTGATCCTGCTCGCCCTCGTGACCAGCGCCGTGATCCGACGCCTGCTTCGCGCCGAGGGACGGGACACGCGAAGCGGTGGGACGCCCCTGGCGTCGGTCGCCGAGGCGGTGCGCTGATGGACCTCACCTCGATCATCAACGTTCTCTACGGGATCCCGATCGTGGGACTCGTGTTCCAGCTTGCCGGCTATCTCATCGCGATCCTGCCCGACAACTCGGCCACCATCATGGTTCAGGCGACGCCGCTGGCCCTTGCGGCCATGACCGGGGTCATCTGCGAGCGGTCAGGGGTGGTTAACATCGGGATCGAGGGGACGATGCTGGCGAGCGCGTTCACCGCCTGGGTGGTGGGGATTGCGGTGAACCCCATGTTCGGCGATCCCGCGCCGTCGGACATCTTCGGGATCACCATCCCGCTCCTCATCTCGCTGGCCGCCGCCGTCCTGGTGGCCGTGCTGATCTCGGCGCTGCACGCCTGGATGTCCATCTCGCTGCGGGCGGACCAGATCATCAGCGGGACGATCATCAACATCGCGGCGGCCGGCACGACCGGCTACCTGGATCAGCTGATCTCCAAATCGTCGCCGATCGGCGCAGGCGAGTTCGCCCATTTCCAGCCTCCCCACGAGCTGACCGACCTGCCCGTCGTGGGCTGGCTGTTCGCCATGTTCCTGAACCTCGGCCCGATCGCCATGTCCACCATCGTTCTGATCATCGGCCTCCAGATCTGGCTGTTCCGGTCCCGCTGGGGCCTGCGCACCCGGGCCGTCGGCGAGCACCCCCGGGCCGCCGAGACGGTGGGCATCGACGTCATCCGGCTGCGCTACCAGAACGTCATGATCGGGGGCGTCTTCGCGGGGCTCGCCGGCGCCTTCCTCAGCATGGAGGCGACCAACTCGTTCCAGATCGGGATGACCATCGGTCGGGGGTTCATCGCCCTCGCGGCGATGATCATGGGTCGCTGGACGCCCATCGGCGGCTTCCTGTCAGCTCTGCTGTTCGCCGTCTTCCTGGAGATCAGCCAGCTGATCAAGATCGCGCCGCCGAGCGGCGATCTGGGGAGCGTCATGACCTCCGTCCCGGCCCAGCTATGGGACGCGCTGCCCTACCTGATCACCATCATCATCCTGGCCGGCGTCGTTGGCCGCAGCATCCCGCCGGCCGCCGACGGCATCCCCTACGAGCGAGAGGCAGCCACCTGACCGCGAGAACCACCGCATGACGTCCGGGTCCCAGCCGCCCGCCGCCGCCCGCCGCGGAGCGCAGCCATGAGTGGCGCCGTCCCCTCACCCTTCGAGCTGGGCTATCGCCCGACCGACCCGGGGTTCATCGCGGATCCCTACCCGGCCTTCGCCCGGCTTCGAACGGAGGCTCCGGTGGCCTGGGACGAGGGCACCGGTCAGTGGGTGGTGGCTCGGTTCGCCGACGTCAACGCGCTCCTGCGAGACCGACGCCTCGGGCGGTCCTATCTCCACGTGGCCACCCACGCGGAGTTCGGGCGATCCGAGCCACCCGCCTGGCAGGCGCCATTCTGGGAGAGCCTGGGCACCCAGCTCATCGACCGCGAGCCGCCGGACCACACGCGCCTGCGACGGCTGGTCTCCACCGCATTCACGCCGCGCACCGTGGAGGGCCTGCGGCCGCGCATCCAGGCCGTGGTGGACGGCCTGGTGGGGCGAGCGCTGGAGATGGGCGAGCTGGACCTGATCGGCGACCTGATTGAGGAGCTCCCGGTGACCGTGATCGCGGACCTGCTGGGGGTGCCCGAGGCCGATCGAGCGAGCCTGCGACCGTGGTCGGCGGACATGACCCTCATGTTCGAGATGGCCACGACCGAGGAGGAGCAGCGACGGGCCGTCCGGGCCACGGAGGAGTTCACGGCCTACCTGCGGTCGCTCGCCGCGCAGCGCCGGGTCCGTCCCGGAGATGACCTGCTGTCCAGGCTGGCCGGCGTGGCCGAGGCGGGCGACGCGCTCACCGAGGACGAGCTGGTGGGCACCGCCATCCTGCTGCTGAACGCGGGTCACGAAGCCTCGGTCAACGGCGCCGGCAATGCCTGGTGGACGCTCTTCCGACACCCCGACGCGCTGGCCGCCCTCCGGTCCCGACCGGACCTGGTTCCCACCGCCATCGAGGAGCTGCTGCGCTTCGACACCCCGGCCCCCATGTTCGAGCGCTGGGTGCTGGAGGATCTCGAGGTTGCTGGTGTGGGCATCCCCCGGGGCCAGGAGCTGGCCCTGCTGTTCGCCTCAGCCAACCGGGATCCGGACGCCTTCGACCGCGCCGACGCGCTGGTGCTCGATCGCCAGCCCAACCCGTACCTGTCGTTCGGGGCGGGCATCCACTACTGCCTTGGCGCGCCCCTGGCGAAGCTGGAGATGGACCTCCTGTTCCGGACCATGCTCGACCGGATGCCGGCCCTGGAGGTCGTGGAGGCCCCGGCCTGGAAACCGCGCTTCGTCCTGCGCGGGCTGGAGGCGCTTCGGGTGCGGGTGCGGTAGCCGAGCCGCCGCGAGCCAGGTGGACCCGCTCAGCTTCGGAGCGGATATCTCCCCAGCTCCTCCACCGCGTCGACCATGGCCAGGATGTTCGCCGGGGGTACGTCATCCATGACCGTGTGGACGGACGAGACGAGGTAGCCACCGCCGGGGCCTAGGAGATCGATGACCCGGCCCACCTCTGCGCGAACCTCGGCGGGCGTTCCAGCAGGCAGGATCCGCTGGGTGTCGATGGCTCCGCAGAAGCTGATCGCCTTCCCGTAGCGTCGCTTGAGCGTGGCGAGATCGGACATGCGGCCGGCCGACGTCTGGATGGGGTTCAGGATGTCGACCCCCATCTCGACGAAGTCGTCGACCAGGTCGGCAACATCGCCGTCGGTATGGAAGAAGACCTTGGCCCTGGTGTGCGCGCGGATGAAGGCGATGTACTCCGCATGGATCGGCTTGAGGATTCGTCGATACATCGCGGGCGACATGAGGAGGCTTTGCTCGGTCCCGAGATCGTCGCCGATCTTGATGATGTCGATGTTGTCGCCGGCCTCGCGAAGGAAGTGACCCATGAGCGTGGTGCACAGGCCGGCGATGCGGCGGAGGAGAGCCTCCGCGAACTCAGGCTCCAGGGCCATGTTGGTCAGGAACTGGTCCATCCCCTGCATCGCGAACGCGCGCTCCAGGGGAAACAGGAGCCAGGGCGTGGCCATGACCGCATAGCGGTTCTCCGTCCGCAGGCGAGCTGCCTCCGCTCGCACGTGGGCCACCCGGGACGGATCGTCCATGTCCGGCCACGGGTAGCTCTCGATGGCGTCGAGCGACTCGGCCTCGCTCATCGGGTGGACGCCCGGGAACCAGTGGCCTTCGCCGACCTCCACCTGGCCGCTTCCCCAGTCGTCGACGAAGGGCGCGTGCGCCGGGCGCGTCCGGTTGCGCTCCAGGGTGGCGGCGGGGAACGCGTCCAGCACGGGCCGCACGTCGCTGTGCAGCCGCTCCAGGACGGCTTCGTCGGGGAGGGCGGTCCCCAGCTCCGGCCAATCGTAGATGTAGTGATCCTCGGCCTCGATCCCGAGGAGCGCCTTGAGACCCCGATACGGCGCCATCTTGATGCCGGTCGCGTTGCTGGCCCCGAGCACGATCGGGACACGGTCGGGTTCCTCGTGAGCAACCGCCGCCAGGACGCGGTCGCGTGGAGTCACGGACACGATGGACCTCCCAGGTGGCTGGCCGGCGTGAGCGGGCTCGCCGGTGGCAGCGGGACGCACGCCTCGAGTATGCCCCGGTCGTCCGCGGTTCGGTCGTGGCCAGCCGCAGTGCCCTGACCGCGACGACCCGCAACCTCGCAGTGTCCAGACGCTGCTCGCCGCGCATCCTGAGCTCGGCCGCCACGCCGCCGCCACGCCGTGGCCGCCGAGCGTCGAACGCCGCCGCCACGCCCCTCGGGCATTGGATGCCCGCTTACGCCGATTAGTCAAAGGACGGGTACGCGTCGCCAGCAGGCGTGTGTCCCGGCAGGCCGATCCGGCCCCAATGCCGAAATGGCTCCCTGAATCTGCGCCCGGTGACTACCTGCCGCTGATCCCACTCGCAGACCCCGTCGTCCGCCGACGCGTAGTCAAGTCCCGAGCTTCTGGCAGGGGCGGGACCGGGGCGGCCCCTTGCGTGCGGGGGCTGCGTGCGGCCAGGTGGGGGCGTCTGCTCGTCGAGGTGGCGTCGGGCGATCGCTGCGATTCGCCCGTTTGCGGTGACGGGCTCGCGCCGCGGTGACAGGTCGACATGCTTCGTGTGCAAGCCCGTACCCGAGCAGGCGGCGTCGGTGCGCGTCGACGGCCTCCGTGCGCGTCGTTAGCTCGGGCGCGCGAGGCCCGAACCGTTGACGCGGGCTCCGGCCAACCGGACCTCGGTCCCGGCCCGGAGCGAGTTCGGGATCTCCGCGACCCGGTCGACGAGGTGGATCAGCTCCGCCAGCCGCTCCGTCGGGGCCTCGCCGTCGACCTCGACCTCTACGTCGATCGGTCCGGAGACCGTGGGCCTGCCGCCGTACTCGCTGTGGGCGGTGACGCGAACGCGACGGAGCTCGATGCCCGCCCGCGCAGCCTCGCGAAACAGGTCGTTCGAGATGCAGGCGGTGACCGCGAGGTTCAGCAGCTGGCCGCCGTTGAACCCGAGGCCGCCGCCACCGGCATCGGCGGGCCGATCGACGACGAGGGTGAACGAACCTGCCGAACCCAGCGCCGTTGCGCGCCCATCCACGCTGATCGTCTCGACGTCGTAGCCCATGCTGCACCTCCTGATCGCAGGATGGCGCACGGACGGAGTGTGCGCTGGGAACTGGTGCCCGGCCAGAGCGCATTGCCACGGACGCTCCGTGGCGTAGATTCGGGCCGTGGACGATGGCTATTTCGGCGATGAGGTCGCCGCCCGATACGACGATCCCAGCGACGCGATGAACGAGGCTGCCGCGGTCGATCCGGTCGTGGACGTTCTCGTCGAGCTGGCCAGAGGTGGCCGGGCGCTGGAGCTGGGGATCGGGACCGGCCGGATCGCGCTCCCGCTCGCGCGGCGAGGAGTGGAGGTCCATGGGATCGAGCTGTCGCGGGCGATGGTCGCGCAGCTGCGCGCCAAGCCCGGTGGCGCGGACATCCCGGTCGCGATCGGCGACTTCGCGACCACGACGGTGGAGGGCCGGTTCTCGGTCGCCTACCTCGTCTACAACACGATCATGAACCTGACCACGCAGGCGGCCCAGGCCGCCTGCTTCCGCAACGTGGCGGCGCACCTGGAACCGGGCGGCGCGTTCGTGATCGAGGTGGGCGTGCCCGACCTTCAGCGACTGCCGCCCGGCGAGACGGTTCGCCCGTTCGATGTCAGCGTTGATCACCTGGGCTTCGACGAGTACGACATCGCCAGCCAGGGCCTGACCTCGCATCACTGGTCGCTGGTCGACGGGCGGTGGGAGCGGCTGTCGATCCCGTTCCGCTACGTGTGGCCCGCCGAGCTCGACCTCATGGCGCAGCTGGCCGGGATGCGGTTGCGTGACCGATGGAGCGGCTGGCGACGTGAGCCGTTCACGAGCGACAGCCGCTCGCACGTCTCGGTGTGGGAGAAGGCTGCCGGGGTGTCGCCGTCGGCACGGTGATGCCGGGTGATACGGTGGCGCCATGAGCCGTCCGCTGCTCTCCGATGCCTTCGCCCACCACGTCTGGGCGACCCTCCGGCTGATCGATGTCTGCCTGCCGTTGAGCGAGGCGCAGCTGGCCACGACGGTTCCGGGAACCTACGGCTCGATCCTGGACACGATGCGTCACCTCGTGGGCGCGGACTGCAGCTACCTGTTCGTGCTGACGGACGGGAGGGTCCCGAGGATCGACGAGGAGGGCATGGATCTGCCAACGCTGCGGGCGACGATGGATCGCAACGGGAAGGCATGGGCGAAGGTCGTCGCGCAGGACCTCGACCCCGATCTGATGGTCACCCGACGACGCGATGACGGGTCCGAGACCCGCGCACCCGTCGGCATCCGGCTGGCGCAGGCCGTCCACCACGGGACCGATCACCGCAGCCAGATCTGCACCGCGCTCACATCGCTTGGGGTGGAGCCGCCGGCGATCGACGTCTGGGATTTCGCCGACCACGACGGCCGCCTCACCGAGCTGCCCGCCGCGCCCTGAGTCCGCGGCGGGCTCAGTGGTCCTCGACCAGCTCGAACACCTCCTCGATAGACCGGCCGAAGGTGCGTGCGATCCGAAACGCGAGTGCGAGGGACGGCACGTAGCGTCCCTGCTCGAGGACGATGATCGTCTGCCGCGTGCAGCCAACCGCCTCCGCAAGCGCCTGCTGCGTCATCTCGCCGGCGTCGAACCGGAGGCGCCGGATGTGATTGGTGATCGTCGCCCGGGGCACGTGATCAGGACCGTCGGTAGGCGAGCAGGATGCTTGCGTTGGACACGATCGGGCTGACCAGCAGGCACGACCAGAACATCAGGTAGAGATAGGCCTCCGGGATGCCCGGCGCTCCGCGATAGGACTCCTGGAGCGCGACGATCCAGGCCGCGAGGACGACAAGCATCGCGGCGGCCTGACCGGTCGGCGCCCGCGTGAGGATCGCCCGGTCGCGCTCGTCGAGGCGTCCGTCATCCCGACCTGCCCAGGCGCTGGCCAGGAGCGCCGGGATCACCAGCACGGCCATGCTGGTGATCAGCAGTACGGTCCCCAGCAGGCGAAGCGTGTCGTCCGCGTCGTAGGCAATCGGCTCGACCGAGGCGACGATGGAGGCCGCGGCGATCAGCGGCAGCAGCCCCAGTGCCAGCGACCAGCGGACGAGCCGCTGGAGGGGCGCCGTCGGTAGCGTTTCGCCTGGCGGCAGCTCGATGGGCGGCAGCGCCGTCCGGGTGTGGCGGGTGGTCACGGCCAGGATGGCCAGGACGACGACGATCGCGAGGATGGCCCACAGGATCACGGACATCGGCATGTCCTCCGAAGCGATTGAAGCCAATGTAAGATCGTTCTTACATTGTGTCAAGTTCTTCGGACACCGGGGTCATACATGAAGTGGCATCATCGAGCGGCCATGACACCGGTCAGCGTGGATGCATATCTGGCTGCGCTTCCCGACCGCGAGCGCGCGGTGCTCGGGCATCTCCGGGCGACGATCCAGGCCGCCGCACCGGGCGCGACCGAGACGGTCGCCTACGACATGCCGGCCTTCCGGCTGGACGGCCGGTTCCTCGTCTCGTACGCGGCGTTCAAGCGCCACTGCAGCCTGTTCCCCGCCAGCCAGGCGGTGCGCGACGCCCTGGGTGACGAGCTCGCGCCGTACCTGAAGGGGAAGGGGACGATTCAGTTCAGCGCCGCCGCTCCGCTGGCCGATCCACTGGTGACCCGCATCGTCCAGGTGCGATTGGCAGAACGCGCCTCGGAACCGCGCTGATCGAGGCCCGGCCCAGGGTCGCCGCCCGGGTCAGCCCGGATCGTCGGTCTTGGCGGTGGCGGTGACGCTGTCCTGGATCCGGTGCAGGCTCTCGATGAGGCGGCGCAGCTCGTCTGAGCGTCGATGCGGCCCGCGCACGCCGAGGCATCCAGGGGCGCCGGGCTATCGATTGCCGGACGGCACGCGCCGTCCGTATGGATGGAAGCCCGGCTCCTCGATCGACCAGCTCACGACATAGCGCGGTCGGATGCGGATGAACTCGGGCTTGAAGGTGGGGAAGCGCGGGTTGATCGACTCGCCCCCGGTGGCGTGCGGCTCCGCCTCGCCCCGGATCTCGATGGCGTGGGCACCCTCCGGTGCCGCATCGTCGACGAGGAAGGTGACGCGGCGGTTGGCCCGGGCGTCGCGCCACTTCTTGCTGGCTCCGAAGTCGATGCCGCCGATATCGATGGCATCCTCGGCCGCGTTGTAGCGATAGGTCACCGGGACGAGGTGGGGCTGGCCGTCGGCGCCGACGGTCGCGAGGCGGCCCAGCGTGTGGCCCTCGAGGTATTCGATCTCGAGGGCCGTGAACGTGGTCACGCTACGGCACGCTACCACGGCAGGTGGTCAGATCCGGTCAGGTTTGGCGGGCCTGCAGCAGCGCCGGCGTTGTCCAACGTGTTCACGCGATCGGTTGCATCCTAGGTGGATGACGACACCCTGGTTCGGACTCCACCTGCCCAACTACACGTTCCCCGACACCCCGCCCGAGCAGCTGTTCGATCGTGTGGTGGAGCAGGCGAGGGCAGCCGAGGCGGCCGGGTTCAGCCTGGTCACCGTGATGGACCATCTCAACCAGATTCCCCCGGTCGGGCCCCAGACCGATCCGATGCTCGAGGGATGGTCGACGCTCGCGGCCCTGTCCCGCGAGACGCGGAGCGTGCGCCTGGGGACGCTCGTGAGCGGGGTGACCTATCGGAACCCTGCCCTGCTGGCCAAGCTCGCGACCACGCTCGACGTGATCTCCGGCGGGCGCGCGATCTTCGGCCTTGGGGCTGCCTGGTTCGAAGCCGAGCATATCGGGCTCGGGTTCGACTTCCCGCCGGTCGGAGAGCGGATGGATCGCCTGGGCGAGGCGCTCACGATCGTGCACGCGATGTTCACCGAGGACCGGCCGACGTTCCACGGCCGCCACTACCGGATCGACGCGGCGATCAACGTTCCGCACCCGGTCCAGCCCGGCGGGCCGCGCATCCTGGTGGGCGGTGGCGGGGAGCAGCGGACGCTCAGGATCGCCGCTAAGCACGCGGACATGACCCACTGGTTCCCGCTCGGGCTGGACGTCCTCGGCCACAAGACCGAGGTGCTGGTCCGGTACTGCGACGCGATCGGGCGCGATCCGGCGACGATCGAGCGAACGCTGGCGACGCCGGTCGAGGTCGCGGCAAACGAGGCGGAGGCGAACGCCCTGCGGGAGACGCTGCCACCGGAGCGTCGGCCGTACGTGTTCATCGGCACGCCCGAGCAGGGTGCGGAGGCGCTGCGCCCGTATCTTGACGCCGGCTTCACCGGGTTCACGTTCCGCAACGCGGTGTACCGGACGCCGGAGCGGATCGGGGTGGTGGGCGAGCTCCTGCGGCTGATCGGCGGATAACACGCGGGTTGCGGTGGCCCGCGCTCGGCGGCCATCATCGCTCGAGCGTCCGTCGTCGATCCCGAGCGGCAGCGGAGACGGGCCGCCGTCCGCCGACGACGCCGCGCCGCCCGTAGGCTCGGGCATCATGACGGCGTGTCCTACGAACCGAAGGCGGCATCGCCGCGTCCACCGCGCACGGTCGAGCTGTTCTCGCCCGGGCTCCGCGGCCTGACGATCGGTCTCGTCTCGACGATCACGCTGGTCGCCCTGGAGTCACTCGCCGTGGGTACCGTGATGCCCAAGGTTGCCGCCGAGCTGGGCCAGCTCGAGCTGTACGGCTGGGTGTTCTCGGCCTTCTTCCTGGGCAATCTCGTGGGCACCGTCGTCGCCGGTGGCGCGCTCGATCGGCTGCCGCTTCGCCGCCCATTCGCCATCGGGCTCGGGCTGTTCGCCATCGGGCTCGCGATCGGCGGGCTCGCGCCATCGATGCCGGTGCTGGTCGGGGCGCGCCTGATCCAGGGTCTCGGCGGTGGGGCGGTTGCCCCGACCGCGTACGTCGCCATCGGCAGGGGTCTGCCGCAGCGGCTGCAGCCGCAGATGTTCGCGATGATGTCGGCCGCCTGGGTGGTGCCGGGCGTGATCGGGCCATCGATCGCGGCGATCGTCGGCGAGGCGACCACCTGGCGGCTGGTGTTCCTGGGCCTGCTCCCGCTGCTGGCGATTGCCGGCGGGCTCGCCCTGTCGGCGCTTCGCGGGATCCCGTCGGCCGCCCCGGAGACGGAGCACGAGGCCGCCGCCGCGACGGTCCGCCACCTGCCCAACGCATTGCTGGCGGCGGCCGGTGCGGGCGTGCTGGTCGCCGCGCTCACCGTGGAGGCGGTTCCTGTCGCCGTCGCGGGCGCAATCATCGGCGCAGCGCTTCTGGTGCCGGCGTTCCGCCGGCTGACGCCGGCCGGCACCCTCGTCCTGGCGGCCGGCGTCCCCGCCGCCGTCCTCCTTCGCGGCGTCATGACATTCGCCTTCTTCGCCGGCGACGCGTACATCCCGCTGCTCCTCCAGACCTGGCGCGGGACGCCGGCCACGCTCACCGGGATCGTGTTCACGGTGACCACGATCGCCTGGTCGAGCGGGACCTGGCTGCAGGCCCGGCGGATCGATCGGGACGGCCCGCGGCGGTTCGTCGTGCTCGGCTTCGCGTGCGTCGCCGCCGGGGCAGCCCTGACGATCCCGGTGGCCCTGTCTGCGCTGCCACCCGAGGTCACGATCGCGACCTGGATCCTGCCAGGGATCGGGATGGGGTTCATGTACTCGGCGGTGACGCTGGTGGTGCTGCGCGGTGTCCCTCCAGCTCAGCAGGGCTCGGCATCCTCGGCGCTGCAGCTCTCGGACATCCTGGGCACTGCGCTCGGAGCAGGGCTGGGCGGCGCCATCACCGCCGTCGGGGAGCGAAGCGGCAGCGACGGCCTCGGCTGGGCCCTGGCCGCCGTGTACGCGATGTCCGCCGGGGCGGCGGTGCTCGGCCTCATGGCGTCGGGCCGCATCAGGACGGCGCCCCGCGGGCGCGGTCGGTCCGGCGACTCCGCCTCGTACGAGGGATCGGAGCGATCGGGCGCTCCAGCCCCCGTCGCGAGGTGGAACGGTCCATCGGCTGCGGTAGACTAACCCTCCGGCCGCACCCGATTCGGCTGTCCCGGGCGCCGCCCACGCGCCCTCACGAGAGGTTCTCCAGCCCGATGTCCGCCGAGACGCTTCGCGGGACGATCCGCGAGATCCCCGACTTCCCGAAGCCCGGCATCCTGTTCTACGACATCACCACGGTGCTCAAGGACGCGGCGGCCTACAAGGAAGCGATCGACCTGATGCTCGAGCCCTACCGGGACGAGCGCGTGGACATCGTGGTGGGCATGGAATCCCGAGGCTTCATCTTCTCCGCGCCGATGGCGTACCAGCTGGGCACGGGGTTCGTCCCGGTCCGCAAGCTGGGCAAGCTGCCGGCCGAGACCATCACCGTCGAGTACGCGCTGGAGTACGGGTCGAACACGCTCGAGATCCACCGCGACGCCATCCAGCCGGGGCAGCAGGTCCTGATCGTGGACGACCTCCTCGCGACGGGTGGCACGGTCCGCGGCACGATCGACCTGGTCGAGCGGCTCAAGGGCGAGGTGGTGGGCCTTGCATTCCTGGTCGAGCTGGACTTCCTCAAGGGCCGTGAGCGGCTCCAGGGCCGGAAGGTCACCAGCGTCATCAAGTACTGACATCGACCGCGTCGGCGGCTGGGTGCATGGCTTCGTTCGCGGGATCCGCGCCATGATGCGTGACGTCGGATGACCGAAGCCGCCAGCGGCCGCGATCCGAGCCCCGACCCGGGCGGCGTGTCCGACCTTCCCGGGTCGACCGACCTTCCCGGGTCCACCACGCCGGGTAACCCAACCCCGTCCGGCGACCCGGGGTCATCTGTCCTTGCCCCACGACCCGATCCCGATCGGCGCCGGTTCTTCCGGTTGTTCGCAGGTGACGTGATGAGCTCGGTGGGCACCGTCCTCGGTGCCGCCCAGGCGCTCCAGGCGCAATCGGCCGAAGCCGCCCGCGAGCTGCTGGGCACGGGCGCCGAGGCAGGCATCGCCGGCGACGGGCGCCCGGTCCCGCGCGAGGAACCGGCTGCCGGTGTGGGCTACCGGGCGCCGTTCCGCTGGGACGGGGACGTGTGCTACGTGATCGACCAGCGGCGGCTGCCGGACGTGCTCGTGGATCTCGAGGTCCGGGGCGCCGTGGATGCCGTGAACGCCATTCGCGACGAGGCGATCGCCGGCGCGCCGGGCCAGGCGCAGCTCGCGGCGATCACCCTCGCCCTCATCGCGAACCGGTCCGTCGCCTCGCGCCCGTTCGCGCGCCGCGCCACCATCCGCGGTGCGGGGAACGCGCTGCGCAACACGCGTCCGGCGTCGGCCGTGATGGTCGCGACCATCGAGCGGATGCTGGCCGTCCTCGACGTGTTCGGGACGGCTGCCGAGGGCGAGGCGATCGCCGCCGCCCTGCAGGCCGAGGCGGAAGCGATCATCCGCGAGATGCTCGACGCGCACGGAGCGCTGGTGGGGCACGCCCTGCGGGTGCTCCCCGGTGAGCCGGCCGCTCCGTTGCGCGTGCTGACGATCGGGAGCACGGGACCGATGGGCGGCGGGCAGCTGGGAACGGCCGGCTCGGTGATCCTGACGGTGCATCATTCCGGACGGCCGATCCAGGCGCTGATCGCGGAGACGCGGCCCGGGTTCCTTGGCTCGAGGATCGCGGCCTGGGAGATGCGCGAGGCGGGCGTCGACCACGCGGTGGTGACCGATGCCGCGGCACCCGGCTGCATCGCGGCCGGTGAGGTCGATCTCGTGATCGTCGGCGCGGACCGGGTGGCGGCGAACGGCGACGTGATCGCGGTGGCCGGCACCTACCCGCTGGCCCTGGCCGCAGCCACGGCTCGCGTTCCATTCATCGTGTGCACCTCCACGGCCGGGATCGATCTCGGCCTCGCCGCCGGCGACGACGCGGCCGTCGAGCAGGGCCCGCCAGGGCGAACATCGCTCATCGACGGCCGGCGGCTGGCCCCTGAGGGGACCCGCGTGCGTGCCCCGTCCCAGGACCTCACACCGGCCTCGCTGGTCAGCGCGATCGTCACCGAGCAGGGCGCCATCGGTGGCGCCTACGAGGCGAGCCTCAGCGCGCACGTCGCGGCGGCGCAGGCGCGGCGCGAAGCCTCGCCGAACCCGATGCTCCCGCCCGCGCCGGTGGCGTCCGACTCGGTCACGATCTCCGAGGCCGGCAGCTGATGGCCAGCGTCGCCGTCGGCCGACATGGATCGATCGTCGCCCGCCACACCCAGGATCGCGCGCTCCTCCGGTCGTTCCTCGAGCAGGACCGTCTGTTCGCCGCGTATGCGATCTGCGACCTCGAGGAGCGCGAGTTCGGCCGCAGTCGGTGGGGGGTCGCGATGTCGCAGGACGAGGTGGTCGCGGTCGGCCTCGAATACGGCGGCCTGACGCCCCAGCCGCTGTTCGTGATCGGCGCCAACGACGGCATCAGCGCCATCCTGCGCGACGTGGTCCGGCCCCGGGCGGCCTACCTTGCGGCCAGCGCCGAGGCGCTGCCCGGCGTCGCCCGCCACTATCGGCTGGACCCCAGCCCGCCCATGATCCGGATGTGGGTCGACCGCGCCCGGTTCCTGCCCGTTCCTGCCGCCGTGTCCCGGCTGCTGCCGGTCGAGGTGGGGGAGCTCAACCGCCTGTACCAGCTTGGCTTCGCGGCGTGGCTCCCCTCGAGCGCGGTCGCGGAGGGCGTCTACTTCGGGATCCGGTCCAACGGCGAGCTGGTGGCCGCCGCCGGCACCCACGTGATCTCACGCGAGGCGCGGCTCGCGGTCGTGGGCAACGTGCTGACCCACGTCGACTACCGCGGCCGCGGCTACGCAAAGGCGGTCACGTCGGCCGTGACCGCGGAGCTGCTCCGCTACTGCGACCAGGTCGTGCTCAACGTGCGGTCGGACAACCCACCGGCCATCCACGCCTACCGCCGGCTCGGCTACATGGAGCACTGCCGGTTCGAGGAGCGCCTGGTGCGCCGGATCGCATCGCCCTGGTCCGACCTCGCGGCGCCGCTTCGGCGCTTGCTGGGGCGCGCCGGGGGCGGCCCAGACCAATCCACCCAGGCTCGCATCGAGCAGGCCCACCCGCTGCATCCAGCGTCCGCCGAAGATCCCATCGAGGAGTCCTGATGACCCAACCAGTGACCACCGTCCCGCACGATGTGACGGACCTCGCCCTCGCCGCCGAGGGCGTTCGCCGCATCGAGTGGGCGGAGCGTGAGATGCCCGTGCTGCGCCAGATCCGCGAGCGTTTCGAGCGCGAGCGGCCGCTGGCCGGGCTCCGGATCGGCGCCTGTCTCCACGTGACCACCGAGACGGCGAACCTCGCCCGGACGCTCAAGGCCGGCGGCGCCGAGGTCCACCTCGCCGCGTCGAACCCGCTGTCCACGCAGAACCCGACCGCCGCGGCGCTCGTCGCCGAGTACGGGATCTCGACCTACGCCCGCCGCGGCGAGGACCGTGACACGTACTACGCGCACCTGCGGGCGGTGGCCGACATCCACCCCGTCATCACGATGGACGACGGCTGTGACCTCGTCTCGCTGCTCCACAGCGATCGCCGCTCGCAGCTGGCCGAGATCATGGCCGGTACCGAGGAGACGACGACCGGCGTCATTCGCCTCCGGGCGATGGCAGCTGACGGCGCCCTGGCGTTTCCGGTCGTCGCCGTGAACGAGGCGCAGACCAAGCACCTGTTCGACAACCGCTACGGCACCGGGCAGTCGACCCTCGACGGCATCCTGCGCGCGACGAACCTGTTGATCGCCGGCCGAAACGTGGTCGTGGCCGGCTATGGCTGGGTGGGGCGCGGGATCGCGTCGCGGATGGCCGGCCACGGGGCGCACGTGGCGGTCGTGGAGGTCGATCCGGTGCGCGCCCTCGAGGCCCTGATGGACGGCTACCAGGTCAAGACGGTGGGCGAGGCCGCGCCCTGGGGCGACCTGTTCGTGACCGCGACCGGCAACATCAACGTCTTCCGGCGCGAGCACTTCGCCACCATGCGCGATGGCGCGATCATGGCCAACTCCGGCCACTTCGACGCCGAGCTCGACCTGCCGGCGCTGCGTGAGATGGCCGAGGGCCACGTGCGCGAGGTTCGCGACAACGTCCAGCAGTTCGACGTCGGCGGCAAGCGGCTCAACCTGATCGCCGAGGGACGCCTGGTCAACCTGAGCGCGGCTGAGGGCCACCCTGCCGCCGTGATGGACATGAGCTTCGCCAACCAGGCGCTTTCGGCCGAGTACGTGGCTCTCCATCACGCCGAGCTCGAGGCCCGTGTGTACGTGGTCCCGGAGGCCATCGACGCCGAGGTCGCGCGGCTCAAGCTCGCCGCGATGGGGATCACGCTCGACGCGATGACGCCCGAACAGCTGGCGTACGTGTCCTCCTGGCAGCAGGGGACCTAGCCGCCATGACAACCGAGTCCCATCAGGCGTCCGGGGACGACGAGGCCGTGGCTGCCCCGTACGGCAGCTGGGCATCGTCGATCAGCCTCGATCTCGTGTCCGGATCCGTGGTCGCCCTGTCCGAGCCCTGGATCGATGGCGACGATGTGTGCTGGCTCGAGGGACGCGCGGCCGAGGGGGGCCGGCGGACCCTGCTGCGCCACGGGCCCGACGGGATCACCCGCGAGCTGACGCCGGATCCGTTCCGCGTCGGCAACCGGGTCCACGAGTACGGTGGCGGGTCGTACACGGTCGACCGGGGTCGGGTGGTCGTGTCCTCGATGACCGACGGCCGGCTGTGGCGGGTCGATGAGGCCGGAGCTGGCGACCTGACCCCGATCACCCCCGAGGGACCCTGGCGCTTCGCGGACCTGCGCTTCGACCCGGCTGACGAACGGCTGTACGCGGTCCGCGAGACGCACGATGCCGCCGAGCCGGATCGCCCCGACCTCGTCAGCAACGAGCTGGTCGCCATCGCGCTCGACGGGAGCGATGGGGCGGGTCGGGTGCTCGTGTCCGGCACTGACTTCGTGGCGGCGCCTCGACCGTCGCCGGACGGCGCTCTGCTTGCCTGGCTGGAGTGGGACTTCCCGAACATGCCTTGGGACGCCACACGTCTGCGGGTGGCACCTCGGCTCTCGGACGGCTCGCTGGGCGAGGCGCGCACGGTCGCCGGGGGCGCAGGGATCTCGGTCGTCGAACCCACGTGGCGGGCCGATGGTTGCCTCCACTTCGTGTCCGACGAGACCGGGTGGTGGAACCTGTTCGCCTTCGACGGCCCCGACGGCCTGGCCGGGGAGGCGCGGAACCTCGCGCCGTTGGAGGCGGAGCTGGGTGGTCCGGCCTGGGTGTTCGACAGCTCGTCGTACGTGTTCTCCAGCGAAGGTGGGATCCTGGCCGCGGCACGCGCCGGCGGGCACGACTCGCTCGTGCGGATCGATCCCGACGGCCGGATCACACGCCTCGCCGGGCCGTACACGGAGATCGCCGGGCTGCGCGCGGGCGCCGGCTCGGCCGTCGCGATCGCGTCAGGTCCCCACGACGGCGCGGTGGTGGCCCGCCTCGCCCGTGCGACGGGAGAGCCGGCGGGCGTGCTGGCAAGATCGCTGACCGCGCCCCTGGACCCGGGAGTGCTGCCGCACGCGGAGCCGATCACGTTCTCCACCACCGACGGCGCGACGGCGCGGGCCCTGTTCTTCCCGCCCACCAACGCCGGGTTCCGCGGGCCCGATGGCGCGCGGCCCCCCCTGATCGTGCTGTCGCACGGCGGCCCCACCGGGAACGCGTCGTCGGCGCTGTCGCTCGATCGGGCGTTCTTCACCTCCCGTGGGATCGCCGTCGTCGACGTCGACTACCGGGGCTCGACGGGCTACGGTCGCCCGTACCGGGATGCCCTGAAAGGTCGGTGGGGAATTGTCGATGTCGACGACTGCGTCGCCGCGGCCAGGTACCTCGCTGAGCGGGGCTCGGTGGATCCGGCCCGGATGGCGATCCGCGGGGGCAGTGCCGGCGGTTACACGACGCTCGCCGCGCTCACGTTCCGGCCCGAGGTGTTCGCGGCCGGCATGAGCCACTTCGGCATCGCGGACCTCGAGCTCATCCATCGGGACGGGCACAAGTTCGAATCGCGCTACGACGAGGGGCTGCTGGCGCCGTGGCCCGAGGGCCGGGCCGTGTTCCGGGAGCGGTCGCCGATCCACTCGCTGGATCGGATCCGTGCGCCGATGCTGATCTTCCAGGGGCTCGACGACAAGGTCGTGCCGCCGTCACAGGTCGATGCCATGGAGGCTGCGCTCCACGGGCGCGGCGTTCCCCACGCAGTCCTCCTGTTCGAGGGCGAGGGCCACGGGTTCCGACGCGCCGAGACCAGGCGCGCGGTGCTCGCGGCGGAGCTAGCGTTCCTGGGCCGGGTGTTCGGGTTCACGCCGGCAGACGACCTTCCCCCGCTCGAGATCGCCGGCCTCGACTGACCGAGGCGTCGCCACCGCGGGTGACCGTCGGCGGGCCGATGGTACGCTCCGGGCCACCGGCCACGTCGCGGCACCAGATCACGGAGCAGCATGAGCATCACCGACGCCGACCATTACCTGTTCACGTCCGAGTCGGTGACCGAGGGTCACCCCGACAAGATGTGCGACCAGATCTCGGACGCGATCCTGGACGCGATCCTCCGCGAGGATCCCGACGCGCGGGTCGCCTGCGAGGCGGCCACCACGACCGGCCTCGTGCTCGTCCTGGGCGAGATCTCCACCTCCACCTACGTCGACTTCCAGGTCGTGGTCCGGGACACGGTCCGCGACATCGGCTACACGAAGGCCGAGTACGGCTTCGACTACCTGACCTGCGGGACCCTGGTCAGCGTGAAGGAGCAGTCGAGCGACATCGCGATGGGCGTGGATGCCGCCCTGGAGGTCCGCTCGGACGCGGCCCCGGTGCACGAGCTCGGGGCAGGCGACCAGGGGATGATGTTCGGGTTCGCATGCCGTGAGACGCCCGAGCTCATGCCGCTCCCGATCGCGCTGGCCCACCGGATGGCCCGCCGGCTCAGCGAAGCGCGCAGGTCGGGCCAGCTGCCGTACCTGCGGCCCGACGGCAAGACCCAGGTGACGGTCGAGTACGAGCGCGGTGTCCCAAAGCGCGTGCGCACGGTCGTCGTCGCCTCGCAGCATGACCCCGACATCAGACCCGAGCGAATTCGCAGCGACATCGCCGAGTACGTGATCCTGCCGACGGTGCCCGAGGAGCTGCGACCCGTGGACCCGGTGATGCACGTGAACCCGACCGGGCGGTTCGTGATCGGCGGTCCGATGGGCGACGCCGGGCTCACCGGTCGCAAGATCATCGTCGACACCTACGGGGGCATGGCCCGTCACGGCGGCGGCGCGTTCTCGGGCAAGGACCCGACGAAGGTGGATCGCTCGGCGGCGTACGCCGCGCGCTGGGTGGCCAAGAACGTCGTGGCGGCCGGGCTGGCCGATCGGTTCGAGCTCGAGCTCGCGTATGGCATCGGCATCGCGCGGCCGATCTCGCTGTCCGTCGAGTCGTTCGGAACGGGCCGCATCCCTGACGACCGGATCCAGCAGCTCGTGGAGCGTCATTTCGACCTCCGCCCGGCCTCGATCATCGACGCCCTTGACCTCCGACGGCCGATCTACCGCCCGACCGCCGCGTACGGGCATTTCGGGCGTGAGGATCTGGATGCTCCCTGGGAGCGGACCGACAAGGCCGCCCTGCTGGCCGCCGAGGCGGGGCTCCCGGAGCCGGTGACGGCGCCCGCGGGGACTGCCTGACCGACTCGATCGGGCTCGGCGATCCGGGCTCGGCACCGCGCATCCCGGCTATTCCGATCCCGCGCGGTCGATGCGCCTGTCCCGCCCGGCGACGCTCCTGGTCGAACGGTTGCCGACCGACCGGCCAGGACGGCGCGGGCGGCCCCGATCGTGCCCCGGACCCCGTCATGGCAGGCTTCAGGTCCGTCAGAATGGGCTGATGTACATCGTGATCATGGCCGGCGGGGGGGGTACAAGGCTGCGCCCGGTGAGCACGCCGGCCCGGCCCAAGCCGTTCCTGCCGCTGCTGCCCACCGGCGAGACGCTGCTCCAGCGGACGGTCGCGCGACTCCAGGGCCCGGAGCTCGACCTGCCGCCCCGATCCGTCACGGTCGTCGCCTCGGCCGCGTATGGGCCGCTCGTCCGCGCCCAGGTCCCCGATGCCGAGGTGCTGGTGGAGCCGCAGGGTCGGAACACCGCCGCAGCGATTGCGCTGGCCACGCTCGCCGTCGACCGCGACGACGACGACGTGATGGTCGTGCTGCCCGCCGATCACCACATCGAACCGGCGCGCGAGGGCACGTTCAGGGCCATTCTCGCCGCCGCTGCGGCCGGGTTGGCCGGGCATCCGTTCGGCATCGACCTGCCGCTCGTCACCCTGGGCGTGCGGCCGACCGGGCCTTCGGTCCAGTACGGGTACCTGCTACCGCGCCACGGGGCGGGCACCGAGGTTGCCGGCCTTCGCGCCTACCCGCTGGCGGCTTTCCGCGAGAAGCCTCCGCTCGAGGAGGCGGAGCGGCTCGTCGCGCAGCCCGGCGTTGCCTGGAACGCGGGCATGTTCCTGTGGCGGCGGCGCGCAATCCGGGAGGCGCTTGATCGCTATGCGGCGCCCGTGTTCGGGACCGTCAGGCGCGGCCTGGCGAACGGTGATCTCGCCGCGGCGTACGCGAGGCTCGGTGCGCGATCGATCGACTACGAGGTCATGGAGCCGGCGGCAGGGGATGCCCGGGTCGTGATGGGCGCCATGGATGTCGGGTGGACCGATGTCGGGACCTGGCCGGCATTGCTCGAGGTGCTCGGGGCGAACGGCGTCGACGGGGGGGTGGTGGAAGCCGGCGAGCCGATCGACGCCGCGCTGGAGGACCTCGTCATCGTGCGGACGGGCGGCGGCATCGCCATCCGCGAGGGCACCGGGGGTACGATCACGGCCGATCAACCGACCGCCGTCCTCCACGGTGCCCGCGCCGCGCGTTCGATCGTGCAGGGTCTGCTGGATCGGTGCGCAGCAGCGGAGGCCCATTCGTGACCAACCTGGCCGAGGCGCCCACTCCAACCCGGATCAAGTTCGGGACCGACGGCTGGCGGGCGCGGGTCGCCGACGAGTTCACGTTCCACAACGTGCGCCGCTGCACGGAAGGCGTGGCCAGCTTCGTGGCGGACCGCGGCGACCAGGCGAAGGGCGTGGTGATCGCCTACGACCGCCGGTTCGCCTCGGAGGACTTCGCGCGAGCTGCCGCCGAGGTGCTCCTCGCCCACGAGATCCCGGTCGCGATCAGCGCTACGGGTGTGCCCACCCAGATGTGCTCGTTCGAGGTCGTCGAGCGAAGCGCGGCGGCCGGAATCGTGATCACCGCATCGCACAATCCCTGGACCGACAACGGCTTCAAGGTCAAGGCCCCCACGGGTGCGGCCGCGGGCGCCGACATCCTGGGCGTCGTCGAGACTGTCATCGCGAGCAACGGGGACCGCGCGATCGAGCGGCGCCCGCTGGCCGACGCGGAGGCAGCCGGCCTGGTCGAGTGGTTCGACCCGTTTCCGGGCTACGAGCGCTTCGTCCGCCGCACGATCGACCTCGATGCGCTCAAGGCGGCCGATGCCTCGATCCTGGTCGAGCCCCTGTACGGGGTCGGCTCCGGCTGGATCCCGCGGCTGCTGGCCGGCGGTCGGATCCAGGTGACCGAGATCCACAGCGAGCGCAACCCATACTTCGGCGGCGTCAACCCGGAGCCGATCCCACCCAACGTCGATGAGGCCCTGGCCAGGATCGCGGGGGGCGGCTTCGACCTGGGGCTGCTGCTCGACGGCGACGCGGACCGTGCCGGTGCTGCCGACGAGCGAGGCGCGTTCCTCCACCAGCTGGAGGTCACCGGCCTGCTGATGTACTACCTGGCCGAGCACCGCGGGCTGCGCGACCCGGTGGTGGTCAGCGTCAACAACACGTCGACAGCCGCGACCCTCGGGCGGCACTACGGCATCGAGACCCACGAGGTCCCGGTGGGCTTCAAGTTCATCGGGCCCAAGATGATCGAGACCGGTGCGATGCTGGGGGCGGAGGAGTCCGGGGGATACGGGTTCGGGATGCATCTGCCCGAGCGCGACGGCGTCTACGCCGGTCTGATGCTGCTCGACCTGTTCCTTCGGGAGCGCGAGCGCGGGCGGTGGCCCGTCTCCGAGGTGGTCGCCCGGTTCCACGAGCTCGCCGGGCCGTCCTTCTACCGGCGGATCGACGTCCACTTCGACCGTCCCTCGTACGACGCGGCAAAGCAGCGCATCCTGGTCGGCCTTCGCGACGAGCCGCCGGCGACGCTGGCGGGCGAGCCGATCGCGCGGACCCAGGTCCTGAGCACCAACGACGGTCTCAAGTGGTTCCTGGCGGACGGTTCGTGGCTGCTGGTTCGAGCGAGTGGCACCGAGCCCCTGGTCCGCATCTACACGGAGGCCACCTCGCCCGCGCTGCGGGACGAGCTGGTGGTAACCGGCGAGCGACTGGTACGCGCTGGCTGACTTGCCTTCAGCGGTAGCGAAGGGCCAGGCGGACGGACCCCCGCGAAGACCTCGCCGTGGGCGCCGGCCCGGGCCGGACCGAGACCTCTCGAAGGTGGTGTCCGGGCCCGCTCACCGGTCGGCTTTCAGACGGCGTCCGCCACCCCCGAACGGCGGGTATGGAGCGGCCGTTCGGGGGGCTGACCGGCGGGCACCGGGGGTGTAGGCTTGCCGTCAGCGACCGCCATCACCGGTCCGGGTCCGACCGGACGGCGGCCCTCGTGGACGCCTCGTCACGGGGCGACTGGAGGTTGGTCGGCGATGCACTCCTCTCTCATCGGCAAGGTCGAGAAGGCGAATCGCTACGCTCGGGAGCTGGACCGGATCTCGATCGAGCGCGTGGCCCTGACGTTCCGTGGTGACAACGACACCCATCACGTCAGTCTCGACGCCGGACAGTGGCATTGCACCTGCCACTACTTCGAGAGTTGGGGTTCGTGCGTCCACCTCCTCGCCCTTCAGAAGATCTTCGGCGTGATGCTGCCCGAGGAGGCTCAGGTCTCGATCTTCAACGCCACGGCGGCGAGCGCGATCGCCTGAGCCTGCCATCAGCCGGCCCGGCCGGCGGCGGGTCAGCGGGCCAGCCGGAAGAGCATCGGTCGCGACGCGTCACGGGATCACCCTGATCTGCCAGTACCAGGTCGCGCTGCGCTCGGGGCTGAACGTGACGCTGAGCTGCAGGCTCCATGTTCCCGCGTCGCCAGGCGCCGCGAGGTTGATCGCGGGATCTCCTCCCGAGCCACCCGCGACGGGCGTCCCCGGCTGACCCTTGGCGACGGTCGCCCAACGCGCCCGCCAGGAGAACACGGCGAGCGTCGGGTCGAATCGCACGGCCAGCGCCGCGCCGGCTGTTGCGCTGTCGCGAGCGGACCCCACGATCCACGGCGCGTCAGACACAAGACCGTCCCATGAGAAGGTTCCGAGGTCGCCCGCCACCGGCTCGCCGGCCGCTCCTGCCAGCAGGGCGGCCGGGGGTGCGGGCATGGAGCTCGATGTTGGGCCGGACGTCGCCGAAGGGCTTGGCCTCTCGGCCGTGGGCGAAGCCGTGGGCATCGACGACGACGACGTGGCCGCGGCGGATCGGGTGACATGGTTCCCGGCCGATGCGCCACCCGATGGCACGGTCCGGTTGACGGACGTGGTCGGCGCGCCGGCGGTGCATGCTGCCGCGAGCAGCGCCATGGTCAGGGCGGCCGAACGGGCGATGGCCGGTAGGCGCGTTCTCATGCGTGGCCGTTCCTTTCGATCAGCGACTGGCGCCGAACGCCGCGCAGCCCTGGGACCCGCATGACCCCACGACGGACACCGTGATCGCACCTGAGGACGATGCCTTGAGGCCCTCGTTCGACGGCTTCCGGAACCGGGCGCGATAGTCGCGGTCGGCGCGGATGTTGATGCTTGCCCGGTAGGTGCCCGATGACGCCGGCGTCATGGTCGCGACGTCGCTCCATCCGCCCGAGAGATGCTCCTGCAGGACGACGGTGCGACCGGTGACGAGGTTGTTCGAGAGCTTGCCGGTGCCGTTGCTGCGAAGCCTCGCCGTGAAGGTGACGACCTGCCCGGCTGTGACCCAGGTCAGCGATGCCGATAGCGACAAGGTGGTCGGCACGGAGAGGCAGGTGCTGTACCGCGTCGTGCTGTTGGGGACGTCGTAGAGCTGCTGCAGGCTCGCCACGTCGCACCGGGCGAACGCGTCGGCGTTCCAGCCCGTCTTCGGCTTCGTATGCGAATAGGTCTGGACGACGGCATCGAGGTAGTCGCGGTCGTCGCCGTAGTTCACGTGATGGTCGAGCCCGAGGACATGCCCGAGCTCATCGAGGGTGATCGTCTCGGCCTCGTAGCAGCCGTTGGGGGACCCGGTCAGCTCGCACCACCGGAGCGTGCCCCAGTCGTAGCGGTGGCCGTTCTCGCGCAGCCAGATGCCGAACCAGTCGGGGGTCGAGCGGCGCATGCAGGCAAGGCCGTTGACGCCGCACGGGACGTTGGTGCCGTAGTAGATCGTGCTGGATACACCCGAGGTGTGCACGAACGTGGGAGCCTTTGAGGCTGTTGACGCGTTCGCGTCGGCGGCCGCCGCCTTGATCGCGTGGTTCATCGCCGACGGGATGCCGCTGACCGCCCACCGCCAGCCGAGGGTCGAGCCGGCCTTCATCGGTCCGCCGCTGAACGTCGGGTCGGGATCGTGCGCCGCGACGGGTGCAACCGCACCCAGCGCAAGGAGCGCCGCCAGCAGCATCCTGACCGCGGCTGCCCGCCGTGCACCGGCGCGTCGTCGATCATTCGTCCGGGTCATTGCCGAACCTCCCCGATGGCATCGACGGTGAAGGTGGCGGGATCGATCGATCGCGCCGCTGCGGCGCTCGACATGTATCCGTCGGGCGCCATGAGCACGGCCCCGAGACCAAGGTCGACGCCGGCGGTGGCGGTCGAACCGCGACGGACGGGCGCCAGGCCCGTGCCACGAACGGTCGACCGTGCCAGCGTGTGGACATCGACCCTGGCAAGGATCCCGTCGGGCGCCTCGTACACGAGGTCAGCGTCCGTCGGACCGCCGAGCTCGGCCGGTCCCGATTCCGCGACCAGGGTGGTCCGCACGCCACTCGCCGGGTCGATCGCGAGCACCGGGCAGGGCCACCAGTCGCACGCCGCGTACGCCACCAGACGACCGGTGGCGAACCCGATCGCCGGGCCGGTGGCACGGACGGCATCCACCCGTCCCGAGGCCGGATCCAGGATTCGAGTTCGGCACGCCAGCACGCCGCAGGACGCCACGACCAGATGGCCGTCTGCGGACTGGCGGAGATCGGTCGTGAACGTGGGCCCGTATTGGGGATCCGCGGGGAGACCGGGCAGGACCCGCACGGCGGCTCCCTGCTCGTCCATCCGTCGCCAGACACCCAGGTCCCGGCGCGTGGCCCGATCGACCCGGTGCTCCCAGATGGTGGCAGCGTCCGCGGCCAGGAGCGCGCCGCGGATCACCGACGCCTCCATGGTCTCGAACCGGACGCAGCCGCGGACGAGATCGATGACCCGCAGCCGCGATCGGGACGCATCGTCGTCACCGACGACCAGCTGGCCGCGAACGGGGCCTGAGGCAAACGACTCCGGAGGCAGGTCGACCGATCGACTGCTGTTGCCGGGTGCCCCGACCGTGAGCCGCTGGCCGACCAGCGTCCCCGAGGCGTCGAGCACCGGTGACAGGTCGTACCAGGCTGCGGTCGCGGGACGGGGCGGGTCCGCCGGCCCGCCGGGACAGGGCGGTGGCCGCCAGGGCGGATCTGCGGCACGCGACGCCGACACGCCGCTGGCGCCCACCAGCAGCGCCACCATGGCCACCGACACGAGCGCGCGGATCCATCGAACGGCCTCCATCGAGGACCTCCTCCGGCGGGCCGTGATGCGGCGGGAGGAGGGCGAGGTGCCCAGTCTGGCTGGAGCCACTTAGGCCCCACTTATCCGGCCCTCTGGGCTCGTCAGGTCCGGTGTTGACGGTGGTACGCTTCGACCGACATCGGGGCCACGGGCCCCAGACACATCCGACGCGGCAGGATCGCGAAGCCGGTGTGATTCCGGCACAGTCCCGCTACGGTGACCGCCCGTTTGGGCGCAAGTCCGGTCGCCGATCCGCCGTCGCCGCTCGAGCCTTCGAGAGAAAGGTCAGGCGTGCCGTGCGATCCACCGCCTGACCCCTCCTTCGATCCGAAGCGAGGGGTCCCTCGTTTATCCGACCAACCTCACCGTGACCGGAGCTCTCCGTGGACGCACGCATTCTCGCGGCGCACCGTCGCCGCCCGCGCACGCTCATCGCCCTGATCCCGTTCATCGCCGTCGTCACCCTGTCCGCCTGCAGCGGCGCCGCCGCCACCCCGGCGACGCCCCCCGCGACCGCGACGGCATCGGTCGCCCCCACCGCGCCACCCGCCACGCCGACGCCCTCGGCATCCACATCCGCTGACGCCTCGTTCCCCGTCACGCTCACCGACGACGAGGGAACCTCGGTCACCATCCCGGCCGAGCCGACCCGCATCGTCACCCTCACGCCGGCCGCCACCGAGACGCTGTTCGCGATGGGCCTGGGCGACCGGATCGTCGGCAAGGCGGAGGACGTCCTGCTGTACCCGCCACAGGCGAGCGCCGTGCCCGACGTCGAGAAGTTCGACGGGTCCGCCGTTGCCGTCGATGTCGAGCAGATCGTCGCCGACAAGGCGGACCTCGTCATCGCCGGCGGCAACTTCGGCACGCCGCCCGACACCGTGCAGCAGCTGCGCGCCCTCGGCCTGCCGGTCGTCGTCGTATACGCGCCGACGGTCGACGGGGTGTACACCGACATCGAGCTCCTGGGACGGGCCGTCGGCCGATCCGGGGAGGCCGCAGCGATGGTGGCGACCATGCGGGCCGGCTTCGATGCCGTCGCGGCCGCGGTCGCCGATGCTCCGAAGCCCCGCGTCTACTACGAGCTGGACGCGACCGGCGCCTACTACGGTCCATCGGACCAGTCGTTCCTGGCCCAGATGATCGGGCTCGCCGGCGGCCAACCGATCACCACCGGCTCGCCCGACAAGTACGACATCGCTGCGGAGCGGCTGCTTGCCGAGGATCCGGAGGTCATCCTGCTGGCGGACGCCGCGTACGGCGTGACGGCCGCGGACGTGGCTGCCCGACCAGGCTGGTCGACGATGACCGCGGTCAAGAACGGTGACATCCGGCCGATCGACGATTCGACGGTCACCCGTCCCGGACCGCGGCTGTTCCAGGGGCTCCAGCTGCTGGCGTCGACCATCCACCCGGAGCTGACCATCCCCGCCTCGTCGCCCATCCCGCCCGCGCCGTGAATTGGTCATGACGTCCCACGCGACGGCGTTCGGCGACACGGGGGCGCGGCTGCAGGCCGCCGCGCGAGCCCGAGACCGCCGGCTCAGGCTGATGATCTCGGGTATCGGGGTCATGGTGATCGGGGCATTGCTCGGCATCGGGCTGGGCAGCGTCGCCGTTGCTCCCGGGGACACGGTCACGATCGTCCTCGACCGCCTCCTCGGCACGCACCTGTCCAGCGCCGACCCGGCGATCGTCGCGATCGTGTGGGACCTGCGAGTCCCGCGCGTCCTGACGGCCATGACCGTTGGCGCGGGTCTGGCGATCGCCGGTGCGACCTTCCAGGGCCTGCTGCGGAACCCGCTCGCAGACCCCTACGTGCTGGGGACGGCCTCGGGTGCCGCGCTCGGTGCGGCGATCGCCGTGCTGCTCCCGATCAGGACGGTGGTGCTCGGGTTCGGGCTGGTCCAGGCGTTCGCGTTCGTGGGCGCCGTGGCCGCCATCACCGTCGTCTACAGGCTGTCCCGCGTGGGCGGCCTGTCTCCGCTGACAAGCCTGCTGCTCACCGGCTACGCGGTCGCGTCACTCCTGTCGGCTGGGCTGGCGATGGCGATGTATCTCTCGGGTGCCGCCCTGCGCCAGATCTTCGTCTACCTGTTGGGCAGCTTCGGGACGTCGTCGTGGGAGCGGCTGCTCGGTGCCCTGCCGCTGGTGCTGATCGGATCGCTGCTGATCCTCACCCGCGCCCGGGCGCTCAACGCCCTGCTGCTGGGCGAGGAGTCGGCGAGCCACCTGGGCATCAACGTGGGGCGGGAGCGGGTGATCCTGCTCGGGCTCGCCTCGCTCGTGACCGCAGCCGCGGTAACGGTCAGCGGCCTGATCGGCTTCGTGGGCCTCGTCGTCCCCCACGTCGTTCGGCTGCTCACGGGGCCGAACGCACGGGCCGTGCTGCCGACCTCGGCCATCTGGGGCGCCAGCCTGATGGTGTTCGCCGACCTCGCCGCGCGCCTGCTCGGTGACATCCCGGTGGGCGTGGTGACCGCCGTGATCGGCGCCCCCTTCTTCCTGGTGCTGCTCCGGCGCGCCCGGACGGGGTACGAGCTGTGACCGGGGAACCTGCCGCGGCTGCGGGACGCGCGGCGAGCGAGCCTGCGCTGTTCGCGGACGGCGTGACCGTCGAGGTGCGCGACCGGGCGATCCTGCGCGACGTGTCGCTCAGCCTCGAGCATGGCGAGCGGGTGGCGCTTGTCGGGCCCAACGGCGCCGGCAAGTCCACCCTGCTCCGGGTGCTGGCCGGGATCCTCCGGCCCGCTGCCGGCCGGATGCAGCTCGACGGGGTGCCGATCGCGAGCCTGGACCGGTCCGATGTCGCGCGCCGGCTGGCCGTGGTGCCCCAGCAGACGGCCCTGCCGTTCTCGATGCGGGTCGAGGAGGTGGTGGCGCTGGGGCGGCTGCCGCACGAGTCGCCGCTGCGGGGCTCGGGGCCGGCGGACCGGGCGGCGGTGGCCGCGGCGATCGATCGGGTGGGACTCGGCCATCTGCTGGGTCGCGACGCGCGCGAGCTGTCGCTGGGCGAACGCCAGCTGGTGCTGCTGGCGTTGGCCGTCGCCCAGCAGGCGCCCGTGCTCCTGCTCGATGAGCCGACCGTGCATCTCGACCTGCGCCATCAGGTGGAGGCGATGGAGCTCTTGCGTGACCTCAACGAGCGCGACGGGACGGCGCTGGTGGCGGTGCTGCACGACCTCGGCCTCGCCTCGCACTTCTTCCCCCGGGTGGTGCTTCTCGACCACGGCCGGGTGGTGGCCGATGGACCACCGGCCGCCGTCCTCACGGACCCACGGATCCGCGACGTGTTCGGGGTCGAGCCGGCGTTCGTGCGTCTCGCAACGTCGGTTGAGGCGGGCTGACCGCATCGCTCGCGCCGACGGCAGCGCGGGCGGCCTTCGATGCGCCTCAGGATGGCGGTCCCGGTTCGTCGATCTCAATGTCGAACGCCAGTGGATCCACGGTCAGGGTTCGCGCGATGAGCAACCGTGCGCCATCGGCAACGCGGGTGGGATCGGGAACGAAGACGTGGATGATCGGGAGCTCGGCAATCCGGACGTCCACGGAGCCGTCGAGGCTGGTCGTCCACGTCGCGTGATACCGGGGACGACGGCCGCTCGCGATCAGCTCCCGGCCACGGTCGACGGCGCGCGACAACCGGGAGGCCGACGAGGGGTCGTTCATCTCCGGGAGTCTAGCCCGGCGGACCGGGGAGTCGATCGGACCGCTTCTCCGGCAGCCGCGGCCGGGCGCCGCGCTGCCAGTCCCGGTACGCTTGCGGCATGCGCAAGCTCAGGTGGTTCCTTCCACTGATGGTCTCGATCGTCGTTGCCGCCTGCGGTTCGACACAGCCGTCGTCGCTCGCCACCTCGGGTCCGGCGACGTCGGCATCTCCCACGACGGGGGAGAGCCCCGCCGTGAGCGCGAGCGAGTCGCCGGTTGCCTCCGGCGCTCCCGAGTCCGAGCCGCCCGCCGAGTCGCCGCAGCCCACCGAATCGCAGCCGCCTGCCCAGAGCGTGCCGCCCACGGAATCGGCGGCACCATCGCCGACCGAGGAGCCGACCCAGGCGCCCGGTGCGGCAGACGCTTGCACTGGCACCGACGCGAACCGCGAGTTCTTCGCCAGCGTGGCAGCCTCGGTCAACTGGCCGGTGCTGTGTGCCGTGCTGCCGAGCCACTGGTTCGTCGACAAGGGCGAGTACCACCTCGCCAAGGGTGGGTACCTGGTCATCACCTACAAGGGCCCGGGAGGCTCGACGCTCGCACTGTCCGAGGGCGCGTTCTGCTCCGACGCGAACGGCTGCGTCCCGTCCGGGGCGGACACTGGGGACGCGTCGCTGGGGTCGCTGGGAGGCACGCTCGTGACCCTCGACGACGGCGACCTCGCGATCGTCGTTGACCGGGGCGCCAACCCCAGCTGGCTGGTGGTGACGCACGGTGTGGACGCCGCGACGACCACCTCGCTCGGGGCAGCGATGGTCGAGGTGGGCGGCTGATCCTCGAGCGCCTGCGTCGCATCAGCACCACGATCAGGAAGATCGCCGCCACGAGACCGGCGATCGGGATCAGGACAATGAAGCCGACGAGTGACACCGGATGTCTAATTCCATGATCACCTTGACCAGCGGCGGTGGCCGAGGCTAGCCGCCGAATCCAATTCCGGTCAGCAGCAGCACCGGCAGCGCGAGGAGCACGAGGACGACGCCGGTCGCCACAGCCTTCTCCGGAGTCGTCCACGACCGCGAGCTCCAGACGAACACGAGCCCGATCAGCGGCCCGACGAACGGCAGCAGCAATCCGCCGATCGTCAGGCTCAGGATCGCGAGGATCTCAACCGTGCCCCACCCGGCGGCGACTGCCCCGCCGGTCTGAGGCGGCCAGCCGTCCTCGCGAAGATCGGCCGCGATGATCTCGTCGGCCCGCCGGTCGGCGGGGAACGCGTCCGAGGCGGTCTCGAGCCGATGCAGGTAGTCCTTGATGAGCGCCTCAGCGTCCCATCGACCTCGCTGGACGACGTTGCCGCATCATGTTGACGTGAAGATCGAAGCGTTCGAGCTCGAGCGGTTCTTCGCCCGGTACGAGTTCACGGTGCGCCATGTGCTGTGCGCCTCGGATGTCGAGGGCTGGCCCATGGCCGACCTGCTCGCGCTGGCCGACCCGGAAGCCGCCGCCCTGTGGCAAGGGCTGAGGCTGGGCTATGCGGAGGCGCCCGGGCACCCGCTGCTGCGCGCCGAGATCGCGTCCCTGTACGAGACCATTGCGGCCGATGAGGTGCTCGTGTTCAGCGGGGCGGAGGAGGCGATCTTCATCGCCGCCAACGTGCTGCTCGGTCCCGGCGACCACGCGATCGTCGTCTGGCCCGCCTACCAGAGCCTGCACGCGGTCGCCCGGGCGACGGGCGCGGACGTGTCGCTCCACGAGCTGCACGACTCCGAGGGCTGGGCGATCGATGTCGACCGGCTGCGCGCCCAGGTGACACCGCGAACGAAGCTGATCGTGCTCAACGCGCCTCACAACCCAACCGGCAACCTCCCCGACGCCGCCACCTACCGAGCGGTCGCCGAGATCGCCGCCGACGCCGGCGCCCACCTGCTGTCGGACGAGGTCTATCGGTTCCTGGAGCTCGATCCCACCGACCGCCTGCCCTCGGGTGCCGACCTGGGCGCGCACGCCGTCTCGGTGGGCGTCATGTCCAAGTCGTTCGCTCTGGCCGGGATCCGGATCGGCTGGCTGGCCACGCACGATGCCCGGCTGCTCGCGTCGGCGGCACGGTTCAAGGACTACACGACGATCTGCGCCGCGGCGCCGTCCGAGATCCTGGCCCTGATCGCCCTTCGCGAGCGCGACACGGTGCTGGCGCGGTCGAGGCGGATCATCGCCGACAACCTCGTCCTGCTGGACGGCTTCTTCGAGCGCCAGGCCCGGCATTTCGGGTGGGTCCGCCCGGCCGGGGGATCGGTGGCGTTCCCGTTGCTCCGCGCCCCCGTCCCGATCGAGCGGTTCGCCGAGGACCTGGTGGAGGGGGAGGGCGTGCTGCTGGCGCCGGGCTCGGTCTTCGGTCACTCCGGCAACCACTTCCGGATCGGGTTCGGCCGGACGGATCTGCCGGCGGCGCTGCGACGGCTCGAGGCGTTCAGCGTTCGGACGCTGGGCTGATCGCCTGGGAGCGGGACGCGCGCCGGGGACCGAGAGCGTGACGAAAAAGGCAGGGTCGAGCGCGCGACTCGGTGCTCAGGCGCGCTTGCGGTCGAGGTCGAGGAACGGGAGCTCCACCACCGTCGCGTTCACCCGGCCGCGATGCCCTTCCACGGTCCACTCGACCTGGAGCCGGCTGCCGAGGCGCGCGTGGCGCGGCGGAACCGACGCCAGGGCGATCGCCTGCTTGAGGATCGGGCTCCAGCCGTGGCTGGTGGCCTTGCCGACCGGGCGGTCGTCAGCGAACACGGGCACGGGCGACCGGTCGACGGCGGGCGAGATCGACGGCGGCAGGCCCTGCTCGTCGTACAGGCGCTCGATGTCGTACCAGTCGAGGATCAGACCGACCAGGCGACGTGCAGGTCCGCCCTGCGCCTGCTCGGTCTGCAGGGCGCGGCGGCCCACGTACTCGGCCTTGTCGAAGCTGACCAATCGACCCAGGCCGAGCTCGAACGGACTGTAGTGCTGCTCCGGGTTCATCGCGTGACGCGCCGAGGTGTAGTCGACCTCGAGCAGGATCAGACCCGCCTCGAGCCGCACGACGTCGAGCGCCAGCATCCCCGCTGGCCGGATCGCCCAGGCCTTGCCGGCGGCGAGCAGCGCGTCCCACACAGCCTCGGCGCGCGCGGCCGGGATCCACAGCTCGTAGCCGAGATCGCCCGTGTACCCGGTCCTGCTGAGATCGATCGACACGCCCGCGATCGTGGCGGGCCGACGCCGGAAGTAGCGCAGATCGGCCAGGTCCCCGCCTGTCGCCGCCTCCAGGACGGCGCGGCTGAAGGGCCCCTGGACGGCGAGCGCGGCGACCTGCTCGGTCACGTCCTCGATCGCGACCTCGAGCCTCGCCGCGTTGAGGGCCAGCCAGCGGTACTGGGGGTCGGCAGCCGTCCAGCGCAGCTCGTGCTCGCCCACCCGGTGCACGGTGCCGTCGTCGATGACCTTGCCGTGCTCGTCGCACCAGGGCGTGTAGTAGACCTGCCCCACCTTGAGCTTCGTCGCGTCGCGGGTGATCACCCGGTCGGCCAGGCGGATGGCGTCCGGGCCGGTGATCCGGTACTTGTACAGCGGGCTGACGTCGATGACGGCTGTGGCCTCGCGGATGGCGTTGTACTCGATGTCGTGGGTGTCGGCATATGCGGACGGGGCGAAGTACCCGGACCATTCGCGCCACTGCATCTTGCGATTGAGGGCCGCGGTGCGCGGGTGGAACGGGGTGCCGATGCTCACGAGCTTCCTCCAGCGTTGCCGCTCTGAGTATGCACGAGCCCGGTGGCCTCCGAGCTCGGGACCGGACCGGGGCACGATGAAGGTCGGCCCAGGTATCAGCGAGCGACGGCGTCCGTGCCCCGTCGTTGCCCTCGGCTCCCGTAGACTGCATCGAGGATAGGCAGCCGGAAGAGCGACCGGTTGGCCCTCGGGCACACCCGGCTGTCCAGCGCCCAATCGGAGGACATGCGTGGCACAGCGCTACGACGCGGTGATCATCGGTGGGGGACACAACGGCCTCGTGTCGGCCGCGTACCTCGCGAGGGCCGGCCTCAAGACGCTGGTCCTGGAACGCCGGCACGTCCTTGGTGGCGCGGCCGTGACCGAGGAGATCGTGCCCGGGTTCCGGTTCAGCGTCGCGAGCTACGTCGTGAGCCTGCTCCGCCCCGAGATCATCCGCGACCTCGAGCTGCCCAAGCACGGCCTCGACATCCTGCCGCTGGACGGAACCTTCACCCCGCTGCGCAAGGGCGAGGGCCCACGAGTGAAGGGGCGAAGGACCACCACCGGCGACTACCTGTGGCGGGTCAACGATCACGGACGGACGGTGCGCGAGCTGCGCCGCTGGTCGACGAGCGACGCCGAGGCATACGAGGAGTACGGCCAGCTCATGGTCGAGATGGCCCGGTTCATCAAGCCCATCCTGGGCATCGTGCCGGGCGACCCCACGGGCAACGACCCGCGTCCGATGCTGGCGCTCGCCGGGCTGGCCCGCCGTTTCGCCCGGCTGCCTGAGCGACAGCAGGCGGTGTTCGTGCAGCTGATGACGATGTCGGCCGCGGATTTCCTCGAGCAGTGGTTCGAGACCGATCCCCTCAAGGCGACGATGTCGGCATCCGGGATCATCGGCACCTACCAGGGCATCCGCTCGCCGGGCACGGCCTACGTTCTGCTCCACCACTACATGGGCGAGATCGACGGCGCGTTCCGCGCCTGGGGCATCCCCAAGGGCGGAACCGGTGGCGTCTCCTACTCGATCGCCCGGGCGGCCCAGTCGCTGGGGGCGGAGATCCGGACCGAGGCACCGGTCGCGCAGATCGTCGTCAAGGGCGGGCGGGCCACGGGCGTCGTCCTCGAGAGCGGCGAGGAGATCGGGGCGGGCTCCGTCCTGTCATCGGCCGACGCCAGGGTCACCTTCCTCGACCTGCTCGAGCCTGGCAGCCTCGATCCCGAGTTCGAGCAGGAGGTCCGTCGGTTCAAGTTCCGCGGCAGCTCGGGGAAGGTCAACCTCGCGGTCGATGCGCTGCCGGACTTCACCAGCCTGCCCGGCGCGGGCGAGCATCTCCGCGGCGCGATCAGCTTCAGCCCGTCGATGGCGGAGATGGAGCAGGCCTACGACGACGCCAAGTACGGGCGCTGGAGCCGCCGACCGTACGTCGACATGATCATTCCGACGCTGGTCGACCCGCAGATGGCACCGCCGGGCAAGCACGTGATCAGCTGCTTCGTCCAGTACGCGCCGTACAGGCTGGCGCCCGAGCTCGGCAGCTGGGACGACAACCGGGACGCGTTCGGGGATGCCGTGATCGACCGGATCGCGGAGTTCGCGCCCAACATCCGCGACATCATCATCGACCGCCAGGTGCTGACCCCGCTCGACATCGAGCGAACGCTGGGTCTCACGGAGGGCAACATCTTCCAGGGGGAGCTCTCGCTCGAGCAGCTGTTCTTCAACCGGCCGGTCCCCGGCTACGCACGGTTCAAGACGCCCGTCCGGGACCTGTGGCTCGCGGGCTCGTCCACCCATCCCGGCGGCGGCCTGATGGGTGCGAACGGGCGCCTGGCCGCGCTCGAGGTGCTCAGGTCCCGCGGGCGCCGGGCGGCCTGAGGTGGCGACCACGATGTCCACGATGTCCTTCGACGCCATCGTCGTCGGTGCCGGCCACAACGGGCTCACGGCCGCCGCCTACCTCGCGCGCGACGGTTTGAGCGTTCTCGTGCTCGAGGCTCGCGACCGGGTCGGCGGTGCGACGGTCACCGAGGAGATCGCCCCGAATGTCCGCGTGCCGACGCTCGCCCACACGGTCGGCCGGCTCCGGCCATCCGTGGCCCGGGAGCTCGACCTGACCCGTCACGGCCTCGCTCTCGTCGCTCCGGAGGTGCGCGTCTTCGCGCCCCAGCCCGACGGGCGCGCGGTCACCTTCTGGACCGACCTCGGTCCGACGGTGGATTCGCTCCGAGCCTGGTCCGATGACGACGCCGCTGCGTATGTCGAGCTCGACCGCCGGATACGGGCTATGTCGCGGTTCCTCGCCGACCTCGGTGACGAGGCGCCGCCCGAGATCCGTGCGCCCGGCTTTGCCGATGCTCTGCTCGGCCTGCGGCTGGGTCGCGCCTTTCGCGGCCTGGGGCGCGAGGACGGACGGACGATCCTGCGCGTGCTGGCCATGGCCGTCGCCGACTTCGTCGCGGAGTCGCTCGAGACCGAGGCGATCCGGGCGGCGCTCGCCTGGCGGGGCGTGCGCTACACGGCGATGGGCCCCTGGTCGGCGGGCACGACGCAGGTGCTGCTCGCCGACGCCGCCGGCAACGAGGGCGGGGCGGGCGGCGAGACCGTGTTCGCAAAGGGCGGGCCCTCGGCGCTGGCAGAGGCGCTCGCGTCGGCCGCGCGCGAGGCAGGCGCGGAGATCCGGACCGGGGCCATGGTCAGCGAGATCACGGCCGTCGACGGGCGCGTGACGGGCGTCGCGCTCGAGACCGGCGAGGAGATCACGGCACCCGTGGTCGTGTCCGGGATCGATCCCAAGCGCCTGCTCACTGGCCTCGTCGATCCGGTGACGCTGGGACCCGAGCGAAGATGGCGGGCGGGGAACATCCGAACGCCCGGCACGGTGGCCAAGGTCAACCTCGTGCTGGACGGCCTGCCCGAGTTCCCGGCCGCGGCGGCGGACCCGCGGCTCGTGCGCGGCCGGATCCAGGTGGGCACGACCTCGATCGACGACATGGAGCGAGCCTTCGATCCGTCGAAGTACGGCCGACTGCCCGAGTCACTGGTGCTCGAGGCGACGATCCCGTCGCTGGTCGATCCGTCGCTCGTCGGCGGCGCTCCCGACGGGACCCAGGTGATGAGCGTCATCGCCCAGTGGATGCCGCCCGGTCTCGCCGCGTCCGAGTGGGCTAGCCGGCGGGACGAGGTCGGGGATCTGGTGATCCGGACGCTGGAGACCGTGGCGCCGGGCCTGGGCTCCCGGGTGGCGGCGCGCCAGGTGCTCACGCCAGCCGACCTCGAGGCCGAATACGGGCTCACCGGCGGCCATCCGCTCCACGCGGAGCCGGCGCTCGATTCGTTCTTCCTGTGGCGACCACTTCTCGGCTGGGCCCGATACCGGATGCCCGTCGAGGGCCTGTACCTGGCCGGATCCGGGGCGCATCCGGGGGGCGGTGTGACCGGCGCTCCGGGCCGGAACGCCGCGCGCGAGGTGCTCGCGGATCGTGGGCGGAGGCGCGGCCGGTGGTAGGCATGTGCCCGTCGGCCTCTTGGTCGCCTACCCGCCAACGAGCTTCCTGTGTTGGACTCCGGGCGCGGCGAGACCCGCAGGCGTGATCGGAAGTTGTGATCCATGGCACACGCCGACGTATGCTGCCGAGCATGTTGGGGGCATCGCGAAAGCAGTGGGTGGGGTTCGGGCTCCTGGTGGTCGCCGCCATGATCCTGTTCGTTGGCACATTCGCGGCCCTGCTGACGATCGTCTCGCAATCTTGTGGCTGCTGACGCCGTTGATCACTACCGAACCAACGTCGTCCGCCGGTCTTAAGGCGCGGTGAGCCAATCCCAGACCGTGCCCCGGAATGCCGTCTGCCCGCCGTTGGGCCCCCACAGCACGTAGCGGGAACCGTCGCGTCCCGTGGCGGTCAGCAGCAGCCCGTACATCTCAACCCCGCGTGTGTGGTCGACATCCACTGAGCCCGTTACCGAACCGTCGGTGATCATCGTCGGCGCAGCTGCGAACGGTGCCGTCTGTCCGGGCGCGACCACGAAGTCGTCGTTGGTCATCCGCCAGGCTTCGAGCCGGAGGTTCGACCAGCCATCAAGCACCCCCGGTGTCGCCAGTTCGAGCCGCGCGCTGGCGACACCGCCCTCGATGCCGTCGCTCGTTTCGAGGAAGGCATCGGCCATTGATGGCGGTGCGGGGCGCCCCACGACGTCCAACCCTTCGGCGTGCCACAGGGCCTCGATGGAGTCGTAGGGCCCGTGTCCGATCGACGACAGGACACTCCCGGTCTGGCTTCCCAGGGCCAGGAGAGCCACCATCGGCAGGACGACACAGGCAGCGAACGCCGCCAGGATGTGCCGCTTCAGGATCCGCGGGCCCGTTCGATCGGTGGCGATCAGCGCACCTGCGGCGAAAGCGATCGGGATCGCGAGCAGGGCCAACACCACGGGCCAGCTTATTGCAGCTTCGACCCCGAACACCGCCCATGTCCAGAGCAGCAGCGCCCCCGGAACGGCCCACCAGCGGCCGGTCCTCCGGAGCCCACGCCGGCTCCGGCGAGCGCTCACGATCGTCGCTGCCCGAGCGGCGAACAGCGCCCCGACCGCGCTGCCCGAGGCGGCCAGCGCATCGGTCCACGACGTCGACGGAACGCCGGGCAGGCCGAGCTCAAGCCCCTCCACCTGATGGAGCATCGTCGCCGCCACCAGTACCAGCACGGCGACGGCGACGATCAGGCCATATCCCAGGATCGTGCCCCGAATCGCGCCGCCGAGCGCGGCCACGGCGCCGCCCGCCATTCCGGCGACGAGGCGTCGCGGTGTCTGGTGGGCCGCGCGAAGACTGCGGGCGAGCGCGGCCGGCGGACCGAGCCGCGAGAGGACCTCGCGAGACGCCTCGTCGGGCGCCAGGCCTCGGGCGACCCCCTCCGCGACCCCGTCGGTCAGGTGGACTGCGAGCTCCTCGCGAACCTCGCTGGCCCACGGCTCCGGCAGTCGAAGGTCGGCGCCAACAGCCGCCAGGTAGGCCTCTACCCGCTGCTCAGCCACCGGAACCCTCCGGGAGGGCGATCCGCGCGATCCCTGCCGAGAACGCCGTCCACTGGTCAAGGCTCTCGGCGAGGCGCCGCTGGCCCGCTTCGGTCATTCGGTAGTAGCGGCGGCGCGGGCCGCGCTCGCTCTCGCGCCAGCTGGCGACCAGGGCGCCATCGGCCTCGAGCCGGTGCAGGGCGGGATAGAGCGAACCCTCGGATGGTGAGAAGGTGTCCCCGCTGCGCTCGCGGATCCGCTTCGCGATCTCGTAGCCGTAGAGCTCGCCCTCGCCGATCACGGACAGCACCAGCAGAGGCGTGGTGCCCTTCTGCAGCTCGTCGCCCAGGGGTCTCGGGACCTTCACCGTCAACTACCTCGTGATCCGAGGTAGCATGGTCGTCGCCAACGGCACCGGTGTCAAGAGGCGACCGGCCGCTCCCCCGACGTGGGTCAGCGGCGCTCGATCTGCGCCTCTTCTGCGATCCGCTCCTCCTCGACCGCGCTCGACGTTGGCACGTCGCCCGCCCCGACCTCGCGCTCCAGCGACCACTCCCAGGTCTTGAGGTGGCGGAGGAGCCGGCGGCCGGTGAGGTCGAGGTGGATGGGCGTGACGGAGATCCGGCGATTGACGACGGCGCTGAAGTCGGTCCCTGGAACGTCGATCCCCGACGGTGGCGGCCCGCCGATCCAGTAGTAGGGGAGCCCTCGTGGATCGACGCGCCGGATGAGCTCGTCCTGGTAGACGCGCTTGCCCACCCGGGTCATCTCGAAGCCCTGGCACTCGTCGATCGACACGGCGGGCACGTTCACGCTGAGCAGCTCGCCCCGTTTGAGACCATGCTCGAGGATGTTGCGCCCGACCACCGCTGCCGCCTGGGCCGCCAGCGCGAAGTCCACCGGCTCGTGGTACTCCTGCGAGATCGCGAACGCGGGGCAGCTGTTGATCACCGCCTCCATGGCCGCTGACACCGTGCCCGAATAGGTGATGTCGTCGCCCAGGTTGGCCCCGTAGTTGATGCCCGACGCAACGAGATCGAATCGCTCTTCGAAGAACCCCAGGAAGGCGAGGCTGACGGCGTCGGTGGGCGAGCCGTCGATCGAGTAGCCCATCGAGCCGTCGGCGAGGGTCCGCTCCCGGACGCGGAGCGGTCGCATCAGCGTCTTCTGGTGGCCGACCGCGGACTGGTTGGTGTCGGGAGCCACCACCGTGACGTCGCCGATCGGTTCGAGCGCCCGCTTGAGCGCCAGGATGCCCCGCGACTCGATGCCGTCGTCGTTGGTCACCAGGATCCTGGGTCGCGTGGTCCAGTCGCCGAGCGGCCGGCCGATCCGCTTGAGCCTCCGTCGCCCGCCGCGCGGCCCGGCGAGCGGCTCACCTCGCTCCTTGTCCAGGTCACGACGCTCGGCCCGAGCCCGCTCGCGGGTCATCTCCGGCGCCCGGCCGGGGGTCTCGTCGCTCATCCGCCGGCCGTGGCCCCACCCGCCCCGTGCGGATCCTGCTCGACACCCGCGGGCCGTCCGGATGCAACCTCCTCCACGTCCGCGTCCACACCGGGCACGGGCTCGCGCGGCGGGCGAACCTCCCGGCCCTCGCGCGCGGCAAGCCGGCGCGCCGCCCGGTCGGCGACCGTCCCGCCCTCTCGCGATCGACCGAACCATTGGAAGAAGAACGCCGACAGCACGGCCGCGATCGGGATCCCGAAGATGGCGCCCGCAAAGCCGGCGATCTTGGACCCCACCACCACCGAGCCGAGGACGACGATCGGATGGATGCCGACGGCGCCCGACATCAGCCTTGGCTGGAGGACGTTCATGGTCAGCAGCCAGGCGATGGCCATCACGATCAGCACCGGGATCGTCGCGCCCGGCTGCAGGAGCAGCGCCACCGCGACGGGTGGCAGCCAGGACACGAACGGCCCGAAGAAGGGCACCGCGTGGAGCAGCCCCGAGGCGACCGTGGTGACGGCCGCGTACGGCAGGCCAAAGACGACGTTCACGGCCGCTGTGAACACCCCGAACGTGAAGCCCATGACCACCTGGCCGCGCAGGAAGCCCCCGAACGAGCGCGACACGCTTACCTGGAGCAGGCGAGCCTCGGTCGCGAACGACGGCGGCACCAGGCGATAGAGGAACGCCGAGATCGCTTCCCGGTCGACCGCGATGTAGATCGACAGGATGACCAGGATCAGGATGTTGCCGATCACCCCGATGCTCGCGACGGCCAGCGACTGGAGCGGCCCGACGAGCTCCACCGCCCACTTCTGGAGGTTGTCGACGATCTGGGGCGCCTGGTCGACGAGGTTGACCGAGAAGCCCAGGTCAGTGAACCGGTTCTGGACATCGGTGAGCAGGTTGGTCAGCTGGTCCTGGAAGCGCGGCGCGTTCCGAAGGAACTCGTTGATCGACGTCGCGAGGCTTGCCGACGCCTGCACCAGCACCGACAGGAGGACGACCACGATCGCCAGGTAGACGATGATCACGGCCCCTGCCGTGGGCATCCACGGCAGGAGACGCGAGACGCCCTTGATCAGCGGCAGCAGGGCGAACGACAGCAACCAGGCCAGGAAGAACAGCAGCAGGATGTCGCCAAAGGAGTAGAGCAGGTTGGCCGCATCACCGGCGACCACGAACGCAAGCGCGACGACCGCCAGCACGAGTGCGGTGTCGATCAGGCGGCGCTGGCGATCGGTCAGGCCGTTGGGCATGGCGCCAGCCTACGACGCGCGCAGGCCGGCCGGAAGCGAATTTCGCGCGCCGAGGGTGAGGTCGATCCGATCGTGGTCATCGGAGCGGCGGCCGGCCAGCTCGGGCAGGAGCGGCCAGCTAGCGCAGCCCCATCTTCGCGTGCACCTCGGCCATCGTGGCCTCGGCCAGGGGCTTGAGCCGATCCGCACCCGCCTCGAGGATCCCCTCGACCTCGGCCGGGTTCGCGAGCAGCTCGGCGTATCGTTCGCGGGCCGCGGCGTAGTGCCGGACGATCCGCTCGGCGAGCAGCTTCTTGGTGTCGACGCAACCGGTGCGCGCCGTCCGCTCGCCGTCCCAGATCTCCTCGTAGTCGTCGCCGAAGAAGCGATGCAGCTGGCACACGTTGCACACCTCTGGCCGGCCGGGGTTGGTGCGCAGGATCCGGCGCGTGTCGGTGACCATCGACATCACCTGCTTCCGGATCAGCTCCGGCTCGCCCAGGATGTCGATGGCGTTGCCCAACGACTTGGACATCTTCCTGACGCCGTCCGTGCCGAGCACGACCGGGGCCTCGGTGAAGACTGCCTTGGGCTCGGGGAACGTAGCGCCGTAGCGGTTGTTGAACGCGCGGACGATCTCCCGCGACAGCTCCAGGTGTGCCGCCTGGTCCTTGCCGACCGGCACCAGCCCGGCCTTGTAGATGACGATGTCGGCGGCCTGGAGGACCGGGTAGGTGAGCAGCGCGTGGTTGACGTCGTCGGGCTGGTTCTGCTTCTTCTCCTTGTAGGTCGGCGTCCGCTCCAGCCAGCTGACCGGCGTGACCGTCGCCAGGAGCCACATCAGCTCGATGTGCTCGGGCCGATGGCTCTGGACGAACAGCGTACAGCGCTCCGGATCGAGGCCCAGGCCCAGCAGCCCCGCCGCCATCTCCCGGGTCCGGCTGCGGACGAGGTCCGGGTCGTGGGTGCTGGTCAGCGCGTGGTAGTCGACGATGCAGTAGATCGCCTCGTACTCGTACTGGAGCATCACGTAGTTGCGGACCGCGCCCAGGTCGTTGCCCAGGTGGACGATGCCGGACGGCTGGATCCCCGAGAAGATCCTCGGACGCTGGGCCGCCGCCTCGATGGGCGCCGGGGCGGGAGCAAGCTGGACGGTCATTGGGCCCGAGTGTACGGGATGACCCGGGCCGTTTGGGAGGCGCGGGCTGCGAGCAACGACGCTCCGGACGGCTGACCGACGCCCCTTCACGGGCGCTACCATCCCCGGCATGCTCGCCTCCATCCCGTCGACGGTCTCCGCGCGGTCCGCCGGCTCGTCGTCCCGGGACCGAATTCGAGCGCTGCCCGTGAGCGGGCCAGCGCCGAGCCTCCAGCCTCTCCGCGTCGGCGTGCTCGGTGCCGGCACGGTTGGCCGCGAGGTCGTGCGCGCGTTCCTGGATCGATCGCCCCGCCTCGTCCCCTCGGATGGCCGGCCGCTCGTGCTCGCCGCCGTTGCCGAGAAGGACGTCAGGAGGGCGATCGAGCTCGGCATCCCGGAGGACCTGCTGACCGACGCTCCCGCCCACCTCGTCGCCGATGGCGACATCGATGTCGTGGTCGAGACGATGGGTGGCGCCGAGCCCGCGCACACGCTGGTCCACGCCGCGCTCGCCGGGGGCCGGGACGTGGTGACCGCAAACAAGCACGTTATCGCCCACTACGGTCCGGAGCTCGAGCGGGTGGCGCGCGAGACCGGGGCTGCCTTGCGGTTCGAGGCGGCGGTCGGCGGCGGCATCCCGCTGCTGGGGCCCATGGCGCTCGACCTCGCGGCGGACCGGATCAGCAGAGTGCGAGGGATCGTCAACGGCACGACCAACTTCATGCTGACGGCCATGGCCCATGACGGCCGGGACTACGCGGATGTCCTGGCCGACGCGCAGGCTCGCGGCTACGCCGAAGCGGACCCGACGGCCGATGTCGAAGGTCTCGACGCCGTCAACAAGCTCGTCATCCTGATCCGGCTCGCGTTCGGCGCCTGGATCGATGCCGCCTCGATCCGCAACTGTCCCGGGACGGTCAGCGGGGCGCCAGGCCGGCCCGGGATCACGGGCGTGACCGCCGATGACGTCGCCGCGCTGGCCGCCGAAGGACGCGCGCTGCGCCTGATCGCGACCACACGCCTGGCCGATGACGGGGCGATCGAGGCGTCGGTGGTGCCGACGGCGGTCCCGGCCGGCTCGCCGTTCGGGCGCTGCGACGGGGTCCTCAACCGGATCGAGATCGATGCCCTGCCGGTCGGCCGCGTGGCGTTCGAGGGTCCGGGCGCCGGCGGCCCCGCTGCCGCTGCTGCCGTGCTCAGCGATCTGGTGGCCGTCGCCCGTGGCGTCGGGTCCACCTGGGCCGGGGCCGCGCCTGCCACCGACTGGTCGGCGATCCCGCTGCGACCGGTGGCCGCGGAGTGCGTCGCGGCTCCGTCGGGCGCCTGCTACCCGGTCTCGGATTGAGGTGCCCATGACCGAACAGCCGGCGTCCATGCAGCCGAACCGCCCGAGCCTGGTTGATCGATATCGGCGCTTCCTCCCGGTGACCGACGCGACGCCGGTCGTCTCGCTCGGCGAGGGCGCAACGCCGCTCGTGCACGCGCGACGGCTCGGCGAGTCCATTGGCCTGTCGCGCCTGTACCTCAAGGTCGAGGGCCAGAATCCCACCGGGAGCTTCAAGGACCGGGGCATGGTGATGGCGGTCGCCAAGGCGCTCGAGGCCGGGGCCCGGAGCGTCATCTGCGCCTCGACCGGCAACACGTCTGCGTCGGCCGCCGCCTATGCCGCCGCGGCGGGCCTCGAGTGCGTGGTGGTGCTGCCGGCAGGCAAGATCGCCGTGGGCAAGCTCCTCCAGGCTCTCGTGTTCGGCGCCCGCGTGATCGCGGTACGCGGCAACTTCGACGACGCGCTGCGCGTGGTCCGGGCGCTCGCGGAGCAGGACGACCATCCGATCACGCTGGTCAACTCGGTCAATCCGTTCCGGCTCGAGGGCCAGAAGACGGCCGCGTTCGAGGTCTGCGATGACCTCGGCCGCCCGCCCGACGTGCTCGCCATCCCGGTCGGCAACGCCGGCAACATCAGCGCCTACTGGCGTGGGTTCCGCGAGTACCGCGATGCCGGCGTCGTGGGCACGACGCCGCGGATGTGGGGGTTCCAGGCCGCCGGGGCCGCGCCCCTCGTGGCCGGACACCCCATCGACCAGCCGGAGACGGTGGCCACCGCGATCCGAATCGGCAATCCCGCGTCGTGGACGCTGGCCACCGGCGCCCGCGACGAGTCCCGGGGGCGGATCGACGCCGTCACCGACGAGGAGATCCTCGCCGCCTACCGGGCCCTCGCACGCCAGGAGGGCGTGTTCTGCGAGCCGGCATCCGCTGCGTCGGTCGCCGGTGTGACGAGGGCCGCCCGGGCCGGTGATCTGGATGCTGACGCGCTGGTCGTGTGCGTGCTCACGGGCAACGGGCTCAAGGACCCGACCACGGCCGAGGCGGGGCTGACGGTCGAGGTGACCGAGGCCGATCCCACCGTCGGCGGTGTGGCGATCGCCCTCGGATGGACGTGACCGGTTCGCCCCGACCTCACGGCCCTCGGATGGGCCTGGCCGCGCCCCGGGCCGTATCCACCTCGGACGAGGGCTGGGCCACGATCGTCGGTCGGCGGCTGACGATCAACGTTCCGGCGTCCACGGCGAACCTCGGAGCCGGGTACGACTGCCTGGGCCTCGCGCTGGAGCTGACCAATCGGGTCATCGTGGAGGCGGTGGAGCAGAGCGACGGGGCGATCGACCTCGCGGTGACCGGCGAGGGCGCGGGTGAGCTGGTGGCCGGTCCCTCCAACCGGTTCGTCGTCGGCCTGGAAGCTGCGCTCGCAGGGATCATCGGTGGGCGGCCGCCGACCATCGGCTGGCGGATCGCGATGGACAACCGGATCCCGCTCGCGCGCGGTCTGGGGTCGTCGGCCGCGGCGACGGTTGGTGGTGTGGTTGCGGGCAACGTGCTCGGGGGCGGCAGCCTCTCCCCGGAGAGCCTGCTTCGGATCGCCACCCGGATCGAATCGCATCCCGACAACGCCGCCGCCGCGCTCCTCGGCGGCTTCGTCGTGTCTGCGCAGCTGGGCGAGCGAGTCGAAGCCGTTCGATTCGATGCGCCCGACGGCCTGCGGGCCGTCCTGTTCATCCCGGAGCGGCGGCTGTCCACCGCCGACATGCGCCGCGTGCTGCCCGCCGAGGTCCCGCTGCGGGACGCGGTGAGCAACATGAGCCGGATCGCGATCGGCGTGGCGGGCATCGCAGCCGGCAGGTTCGAGCTGCTGGCAGACCTCACCGTGGACCGGATCCACGAGCCGTATCGGTCGGTCGCCTTCCCGCAGCTGCCCCGCCTCACCGGTGCCGCGCGGGCCGCCGGCGCCCTCGGTGCGTTCCTGTCGGGCGCGGGCTCGACCGTGCTCGCCTTCGTCGCTCCCGGCGGGGACCCTGCGCCGGTTCGCGCCGCGCTCGACGAAGCGGCGGCGGAGGTCGGGCTCGCGGGCCGCAGCACGATCGTCGCCCCGCGCAACCGCGGCCCGGAGGTGGTGGAAAGCTGATCGGTCGTGGCTTGGGCGCCGGGCGACGCGTGCCCCGGCCGGTTCGACCGGGCGTCAGGCGTCCTTGGTCGCGGCCGCCCCGCCCTGCGGTGGCGGGGCGCCATCCGCCACGTACGGGTCCGGCTCCGGCGCACCGGTCTCCGTCCGAACCGGGATGACGCCCGCCCATACCGGCCAGGTCTCGTCGCCCGGGTCGTCGTGCCCGATGTCGTCGCGGATCTTCGCGGATGCCTCGCGCATGTCCATCCAGAGCACCGATGTCTGCTTTCGCTCGCGATCGGTCATCGGGCGAAGCTGGCTCCATCGGCCGGGGTAGAGATGCTCGACGAAGGCCTGCAGCGCCTCGTCCATCTCGGCCCGATCCGTCACGAGGTGCGCCGTGCCGAGGACCATCACCGACCGATAGTTGACCGAGTGGTGGAAGCCTGATCGAGCCAGCACCAGCCCATCGAGGTGGCTGATCGTGAGGCACGCTCGGGAGCCGTCCACGGCCCGCAGCATCCGGCTCGCCCGCGAACCGTGCCAGTAGAGCCGATCTCCCTGGCGCCACACGGCAGTCGGCGTCACGTATGGCTGGCCATCGAGCACCCAGCCCACGTGCCCCATCATGGCGGCGTCGACGATGGCGTCGATCGTCTCCCGGTCGTAGCGCGCGCGCTCCGGCAGGCGCCGGACGCGCGTCCGATCGCTGGGCGCCAGGGACCGCTGGGGCGCGACGGGCTTGGGGCTCAACTGCAGGATCCGGAGCTCAACGGCGATACAGGATCCACAGCGAGACCCCGGTGACGAAGCCGGGGCCCGGCGCCCCCATGTACCCCTGCGGGCCGGGCATCCCCATCTGGGTGCCGACCGCGCCGATGTTCGCGATCCGCCAGCCGTCGGGTGCGCGTCGAGCCGCATCGGCGGCGACCCAGTCCCAGAGCGCGTCGCCCAGCGTCGTATCGGCGGTGACCAGCATCTGGTCGTCGCCGATGAGCCGTTCCTTCATCGCCCCTCCTTGCCGTGGATTCGAATGGGATGACCGGCGTCAGCGTACTTGCCCGCCCGGTCTCCTGTCGCCCGGTTTCGAAGCCGTGGCCTGTCTACCCCTCCATCTCAACCGGAAGAACCAGCCTCGTCATCGGCGCGACGGTCGCCGCCCTGTGCCGGCGGTGTCCAGGCGCGACCCGCATACCGCAGCTGGCGCTGGATCAGCTCGTCGTCGAGACGGCGCGCGTCACCCCTGAGCAGCGCCCGCTCGCGCTCCACCTCGTCGTCGGGCAGGTGATCGTCGGCACCCCGCACCCAGGGCTCCGCGGAGGCGGTGGCCTCGTCGCGTCCCGGGGGCCTGTCGCGGCGTTCGGCATCGCGGCCGCGCAGCCTGCGCAGGAAGCTCACGCTGAGGCTGCGGCGTGCGAGCGGACGAACGCCTCCACCTGGTCCCACGCCTTGGCCGACGTCGTGGCGAACTCGTCGGCCTTGCGGTCGAAGAAGCTGTGTGGCGCACCCGGGAACACGGTCAGATTGTGTTCGATGCCGGCCTCGGTCAGCGCCGTCTCGAACGTGCTCACCGCGTCCGCCGAGATGCCCTCGTCCGCCCCGCCGAACAGCCCGAGCACCGGGCTCTCGAACGTGGCGGCCACCTCGGCCGGTGCCGGCGATCCGTTGTACGTCTCGCCCACCGGCCAGCCGTAGAAGCCGACGACGCCGGCCAGGCCGAGGCCGAAACCCGCGCTCAGGAACGCGAGCCGTCCGCCGAAGCAGAAGCCGATGGTGAACAGGGCCCTGGCATCGGCCTCGGCCCGCAGATGGGTGGCTGCCGTGGTGACGTCGGTCCGGAGGTTGGCGAACCGCGTCTGGTTGACGTGCTCGCGGTACTCGAAGCCGGGCCCGCGGTCGCCGAGGCCTGCGGTCCGGCCGAAGTAGTCGATCGCGATCGCGTCCACGCCGTGCTCGGCGAACCGCAGCGCGAGGTCCCGGTAGTACGCGTGGAGGCCGCGGACGTCGGGCAGGATCACGATGCCGGCTCCGGTGGGCTCCGCGGCGCGCGCGAGATACGCCTGGAACCGGTTGCCATCCGCGGCCTCGAGCACGACGTCACGGGCATCGAGCGAGCCACCCGCGATCGGCGGAATCGGCGGCCGGGAGTCGTGATCGAAGCACATCGTGCTATCTCCTTCGTTCGGGGCTCGAGCGGGCTCGTACCCCGATTGTGGCGCGCCGCCAGGAATCCGTCCCGCAGGGGCCCGGTCGGCGAGTCGCCAGACCCGAGCTCCCAACGGCGGTTCAAAGGACCTCCTCCGCTAGAATGTCGAACATGCCCAACCCCCTCGTCGTGATGAAGTTCGGCGGGTCGTCCGTGGGTGACGCGGAGCGCATCCGGCGCGTCGCCCGGCGAATCGTGCGCGAGCGCGCCAGCGGGTCGGACCTGGTGGTGATCGTGTCGGCGATGGGGGATACCACCGACGAGCTGCTCGCGCTCGCCGCGGCCATCACCGATGACCCGGACCCGCGCGAGCTCGACGTGCTGCTGGCAACCGGCGAGCATCAGAGCGCCACCCTGATGTCGATGGCCCTCCAGTCGCTCGGCGTGGCTGCGATCAGCCTCACCGGTCCGCAGGCCGGGATCACCACGGACGGCCGGTACGGCAAGGCACGGATCGCGGGGATCGACCCGCGACGTGTGCGCGCGGAGCTGGCGGCCGGCAAGGTCGTGATCGTGGCCGGGTTCCAGGGCATGAGCGTGGCTGCGCTCGACGCGCTCGACGTGACGCCCACCGCGAGCGACGTCCACGCCGCCGAGATCACGACCCTCGGCCGCGGCGGCTCGGACACCACTGCCGTCGCGCTGGCCGCGCAGCTCAAGGCGGATCGGTGCCAGATCTTCACCGACGTGACGGGCATCTTCACGGCCGACCCGAGGATCGTGCCCGACGCGCGGCAGCTGTCCGTCATCGGCTACGAGGAGATGATGGAGCTGGCCCACCAGGGCGCCCAGGTCATGCAGGTTCGGGCGGTGGAGCTGGGCTGGGTCAACGACGTGGTCATCGAGGTCCTCAGCTCGTTCGAGGACGCCCCAGGAACGCAGATCAGGGAGGACCCGCTCGTGGAGCAGCGGAACAAGGTCCGTGGGCTCGCTCACGACCGGAACGTCGCCAAGATCACCCTGGTGGAGGTCCCGGACAAGCCGGGCGTAGCCCGCGGCGTGTTCGGGCCACTGGCCGATGCCGGGATCAACGTCGACATGATCGTGCAGAACGTGGGGCACGGCGGGGCCACCGACCTCAGCTTCACGATCCCCCGGGTGGAGCTGGCAAAGGCGAAGCGGATCCTGGAGCCGCTGGTCCACGCTCTCGGCTTTCGGGACATGACCACCGACAGCTCGGTCGCCAAGATCTCGATCGTGGGCGCGGGGATCCACAACGCCCCGGGCTACGCGGCGCGCATGTTCGGGACGCTCGCCGACACCGGCATCAACATCGAGATGATCTCCACCTCGGAGGTCCGGATCACGACGATCATCGCCGAGGATCGCGTGGAGGATGCCGTCCGGGCCCTGCACGCGGCGTTCGAGCTCGAGCAGCCCGAGTCGGTCGAGGCGGCTGGCGCTGCCGCCGGCTGACCGCGCGGTTGGGGTCGCTTCGGCGGCCGAGCCGTCGGTGAACGATTCTGTGGTGTTCAACCGCGTCGAGCACATGCGGAGCGTCGGATCGACCAACGATGTCATGCGCGGGTGGCTGGCCGCCGGCGAGGCGGAAGTCTGCCTGGTGACGGCCGATGAGCAGACGTCCGGTCGCGGCCGCCACGGGCGGTCCTGGGTCTCGCCGGCGGGCGACTCGCTTTCGGCCTCACTCGGGTTCCGGCCCGCATGGCTCGCACCGGAGCGCATCTGGCGCCTGTCGGCGACGGTTGCCCTGGCGATGTGCGACGCGGCCGAGGAGATCGCCGGCCTGCGCGAAGGGACGATTCGGCTCAAGTGGCCCAACGACCTGGTGATCGAGATCAGCGGCCCGAACGCACTCCTGGCCGGCGGGCTCGACGTTCGCGAAGCGCTCGGGCGACTCACGGGCCCGCTGGACCTTCGCAAGCTGGCCGGGGTGCTGGGCGAGAGCGACCGGCTCGGCACCGGCGACCCGCGCGTGGTCGTGGGAGTCGGGATCAACGCCGACTGGGCCGCCGACGGCTTTCCGCGCGAGCTGGCCGGCTCGATGACCAGCCTTCGCGAGGCGTCCGGCGGCCGCCCGATCGACGTCAGGAGCCTGATCGAGGCGTTCCGCGACCACGTCGAGGCCCGGATCGTCGCCCTGCGAGCCGGCTTCTTCGACCTCGCCACGTGGAGGGAGCGCCAGGTGACGACCGGCCGGCTGGTCGAGCTGGAAGGGCTGGCAGAACCATCCGGCCCCGCGCCGCAACCTGACGCCCCGCCGGTCATGGCCGTCGCCGTCGATGCGCTGACGGGCGCCCTCGTGGTCGAGGACCCTGCGGCGGCGGGTGGCGAGCGACTGGTTCACGCGGGCGAGATCCACCACGTACGACTCGCCCGGGGACAGGTGTAACGTCGTGGCCCGTCCGGTGTTTGGAAGGCAGGCGCGACCGGTCCACCAGGGGTCGGCCAGCGAGCGATCGGCGCGAGGAGGCGTCGTCCCGCTCGACCGGGACCGTCCGGCCGTCGAGGCCGCGCGGCGCGACCCCGCCAAGTTCGACGCCCTGTACCGGAAGTACGTCGCCCAGGTGTACGCCTTCGCTCTGTACGAGCTCGCCGATCATCATGCCGCCGAGGACGTGACCGAACGCGCCTTCATGCGGGCGCTGGCAGCCCTGCCGCGCTTTCGGGAGCTGGCCCGACCCGAGGATGGCCCCGGCGCATCCACGTTCCGCGTCTGGCTGTTCCGGATCGCTCGCAACGCCGTCGCCAACGAGCACCGCTCCCGCCGGCGACGGCCCGCCACCTCGCTCGAGGCCGCGCTGGGTGCGGGCCTCGCCCTCGCCGACCCCACCGACGTGGAGTCGGCAGCGGTCGTCCGCGACGAGACCGCCGGTGTCCTGCGGGTGCTCGAGAAGCTGCCGGAGGACCGGCGGCGGGCGCTCATCCTGCGCTTCGTCGACGAGATGAGCACCGCGGAGATCGCCGCGGTGCTGGGTCGGTCCGAGGGTGCTGTTCGGGTGCTGATCCACCGGGCGCTGGGGGCGGTCGCCGCGGAGCTCGGGACACGACGAGGAGGCGACTGATGGACGGCCACCTCCCCGAGCGGGACCCGGCCGACGTCGAGGCGCTGGCTTCGGACCGGTACCTGGATGCGCTGCTCGCGGCGGCCTCACCCGCGGAAACGGGCGGGACCGGTGGGGTCGTCTCGAGCTCGGACGCCGATCTCGACCCCGCGCTGCGCGATGCCGCACGGCTCCTTCGGCGGTCGCTCATCCGTGTGCATCCCTCGTTCCGGTTCGAGGAGGCGGTTGCCGCCCGCCTGGCAGCGATCGCCGCCTCGACGTCGGGCAGGACCGTCACCTGGGGCCAGCTGATCCCGTTCCGGCCGGTCGCGACATCGCGCGGGTCGGGCGATGTCGCTGCCCGCGCTGGGCAACAGCCCGCCTCGGACGTATACGACGGCCTCGGGCCCGACCCGTGGCTCGCCGCGATCCTGGCCGGGGCGCTGGATCCCTCCTCGGACGCGATCCCCGAGGAGCTGCTGCAGGCGACCGATTCGCGGCTCGGCGCTGCGCGGCGGCAACTGCTTATCGGTGGCGCCATCACGTCGGCCGCCCTGTCGCTCGCCGGTGTGGCCTGGGTGGCCCGGCGGGTCGCCCGACCGTCACCGATCGGCGAGATCGAGGGGACCGTCTGATGCCGCTCAAGTTCCCGTCCTTCCGGTCGAGGCGCGAGGACTACCCGGAGAAGCTGTGGACCCGCTGCCCCTCGTGCGAGGAGCAGCTGTTCAACAAGCAGCTCGAGAAGGCGATGAGCGTGTGCCCCTCGTGCGGTCACCACTTCCGCCTCTCGGCGCCGGTCCGGCTGTCGCAGCTGCTCGACGAGGGCACCTTCGAGGAGCGGGATGCCGGGCTCGTGTCGGAGGATCCGCTCGACTTCGTGGACCAGAAGCCATACCCGGACCGGATCGCAGCGGCCCAGCTCGCGACCGGGCTGCGCGATGCCGCCGTCTGGGGGTTCGGCCAGATCGAGAGCCAGCGCGTCGCGATCGTCGTCATGGACTTCAGGTTCATGGGTGGCTCGATGGGCGCGGTGGTGGGCGAGAAGGTCGCCCGGGCGGCGGAGGCTGCGTTGGCCGAGCGCGAGCCGCTGATCATCGTCTCCGCGTCGGGCGGCGCCCGGATGCAGGAGGGCACGCTGGCGCTGATGCAGCTTGCCAAGACGATGGCGGCGCTCGAGCGTCTGCGGGCCGGCGGCATCCCTTACGTGTCGGTCATGTCCGATCCCACCACCGGCGGTGTGTTCGCCTCGTATGCCGCGATGGGCGACATCAACCTGGCCGAGCCCAACGCCCTGATCGGGTTCGCCGGCGCCCGGGTCGGTGCAGGCACGATCGGACAGGAGCTGCCGCCGGGGTTCCAGCGGACCGAGTTCCTGTTCCGCCACGGCTTCATCGATCGCATCGTCCAGCGCCCCGATCTCCGTCGCGAGCTGGGCCAGCTGCTCAGGTTCCTGCTGCCGAAGCGGGTGGAGGCCGCCCGTGGTTGACCGCATCCTGAACTGGGGGCGGGAGGGCGGGAGCCGTGACGGCGATGACCGCGACGGCCGCGAGACCGGCGGCGAGCCGCCGGTCGACCCCAAGGCTGCCGTCTGGGCGCGCGTGCAGCTGGCCAGGAACCTGCGGCGGCCGAGGATCCTCGAGCTCCTCGCGGAGATGGCAGACGAGTTCATGGAGCTCCATGGCGATCGGCTGTTCGGTGACGACGAGGCCATCGTGGCCGGGTTCGCCCGGATCCAGGGTCACCGGGTGGTGGTCATCGGTCAGCAGAAAGGCACCGACACCGAGGAGAACGTGCGGCGAAACTTCGGGATGCCACACCCGGAGGGCTACCGCAAGGGGATGCGGGCGATGGAGCTGGCCGCGCGATTTGGGCTGCCCGTGGTCACCTTCGTGGACCTGCCCGGCGCCCATCCCGGCCCGGAATCCGAGGAGCGCGGGATCGCGGAGGCCATCGCTCGCTCCGTCGGGTTGATGACCCGGCTGCGCACGCCGATCGTCACGGTCATCACGGGTGAAGGCGGCTCGGGCGGCGCCCTGGCCATCGCCGTCGGCGACGTGGTGCTCGCCCTCGAGAACGCCATCTACTCGGTGATCACCCCTGAGGGCTGTGCCAGCATCCTGTGGCGGACCGGCGACGAGGCTGCGACGGCGGCCCTGGCGATGCGAATGACCGCCGCCGACCAGCTGGCGCTGGGCGTCGTGGACGAGGTGATCCAGGAGCCGCCCGACGGGGCCCACGCAGATCCCGCCGAGACGGCCCGCCGGCTACGCGTCGCGATCGTGCGCGAGCTGGATCGCCTTGCCGCCATCCCGCTCGACCAGCTGGTCGAGGAGCGCTACCGCCGGTACCGTTCGCTGGGCACGTACGCTGAGCTACCCGGCGTGGCGCCCACTCCGCCGCTCCCACCCCGACCCGGGCTCGCCGATAGACTGCGCAGCCTGATCGAAGCGGGTCAGCGAGCCATTCCCGCGCCGCCGCTCCCCGTGGGGCGTCGCGACGACCCACCCGCCCGCGAGGACGTCTAGCCCATGCCCCAACGCAAGCCATCCGGTGACCGGACGCCCGCTCAGCGCCAAACCGATCACGCGAGCCTGGCCCTCTTGTCCGAGACGCTCGTCCCGGCCCTGGTCCAGAAGCTGGCCTCGAGCGGCCTTGGCGAGCTCGAGGTGCGCGAGGGCAGCTGGCACGTCCGCCTTCGCCGGCAGACGGTCGCGGCGCAGCCACCAGTTCGCCGTCCAGACCGGCCCCGGCTGGGCGCTCATTCGGATCGGGAAGGGCGGCCGGGGTGGGATGGCTCCGGTGCGACCGCGCCACTCGGTCACCAGCCGCCGGGCGGTGGTGAGGGGCCGCTCGGGACGGGCATCGGCGGGGACCGCGAGCCGGAGCAGGGCCGTCCGTCCGGCCAGCACGAGGATCGACGTTCGATCGCCTCCTCCCCTGCGGTCGGCGTGTTCGGACCAGGTGCAGCGGTCGGGAGCCGGGTCCAGGCCGGTGACCGGGTTGGCGTGGTGGACCTGCTGGGCATTCCACAGGACGTCCCGTCGCCGATCGACGGGACGCTGGTCGAGGTGTTCCCCAAACCCGGCGAGGCGGTTGAGTACGGCGAGCCGATCGCCATCGTCGAGCCCGACGTGCTCGCGCCCGCCGCTGCGCCCGACCCCGCCGGCACGGCCGACGGCGCCGCGACCGACGGTGGGGTGCGGCCATGATCAGTCGCGTCCTCATCGCCAACCGGGGCGAGATCGCCCTCCGGATCCTTCGCGCCTGCCGGACGCTGGGTCTGGAGGCGGTGGTCGCCTACGCGGAGCCGGATCGCGAGTCTCTGCCGGCCATGCTTGCGGACGAGGCGATCTGCATCGGCCCAGCGGATGCCCGCCGGTCGTACCTCTCCGCGCCGGCACTGATCTCGGCCGCGCTGGTGACCGGCTGCGACTCCATCCATCCGGGCTACGGCTTCCTGTCCGAGGACGACGCGTTCGCCGACGCCGTGCGATCCCACGGTCTGACGTTCATCGGCCCGCCCGCCGACGTCCTCGAGCGGTTCGCGTCGAAAGAGGAGACCCGCCGCCTGCTCGCGGCGCACGGGCTGCCGACGATACCCGGCTCCGGGTTGCTACAGGATGACGCCCAGGCCCTGCAGGATGCCGAGCAGATCGGCTACCCGGTCCTGATCAAGCCATCGGCAGGTGGCGGCGGCAAGGGCATGCGGATGGTCCGCAGCCCCCGCGAGCTCGCCGCAGTCCTGCCGATCTGCCGGTCCGAGGCGCGGGCCGCCTTCGGCGACGACGCTCTCTACCTCGAGCGCTGGCTGGAGGAGAATCGCCACGTCGAGGTCCAGGTGGCCATCGACCGGTTCGGTCACGGCGTCCACCTCTGGGAGCGCGACTGCTCCGTCCAGCGTCGCCACCAGAAGATCATCGAGGAATCCCCGTCGCCCGCGATGACGCCGGCCGGCCGCCGCGAGCTCGCCGAGCGGGCGATCAGGGCGGTGGTCGCAGCCGGCTACGAGAACCTGGGCACGCTCGAGTTCCTCGTCGACAGCGACGGCAACGCCTACTTCATCGAGATCAACTGCCGGATCCAGGTGGAGCACCCCGTGACCGAGATGCTCACCGGCATCGACATGGTCGCCCTCCAGATCCGGATCGCCTCGGGCGAGCCGCTCGGGTTCACCCAGGCCGATGTCGAGCAGCGCGGTCACGCCATCGAGCTGCGGATCAACGCCGAGGACCCCGAGCACGACTTCCGCCCGGGAGCGGGGACGGTGGAGCGGTTCAACGCGCCGGGCGGCCCCGGCGTCAGGTTCGACTCGCATGCCTACGCCGGCTACGAGGTGCCGCCGTACTACGACTCGTTGCTGGGCAAGCTGGTGGTGTGGGGCCCCACCCGCGAGGACGCGATCGCCCGCGCTCGGGCGGCTCTCAACGAGCTGGTCGTCGACGGCGTGGTGACCAACGCCCGGATGCATCGTGCCCTGCTCACCTCCGAGCCGTTCCTCGAGGGTCGGTTCACGACCAACCTCCTGGATCGCGTCGGAAGTGGCGCCTTCCTCGCCGCCGCGGAGCGTGCCTGATGGGCGGCCCGCCGCGCGCCGCGCCTCTCGTCCGCCCTTGCACCCCTGCATCGACCCCCGAGCATCGCCTCGCCGCGTTGCACGACACTCGCCACGACCCCGTCAGGAGCCGCCAGTGACCGACGCCAGCACGACCACCCCCGCCAGCGACGGGTCTGCCGCCGAACCCACGGACCGGTCCGCCGCCGAGCACTCGGTGCGAGAGATCCAGGCCCTCATCCCTCATCGCTGGCCGTTCCTGCTCGTCGACCGCATCGTCGACTACGACCCCGACGCCAAGCGGATCGTGGGCATCAAGGCGGTGACCGCCACGGAGTGGTTCTTCCAGGGCCACTTTCCGGGTCTTCCGGTCATGCCCGGCGTGCTCCAGGTGGAGGCGCTGGCGCAGACGATGGCCGTGTACGTCGCCAAGCAGCCGGGGTTCGGCGACCGGATCGGGCTGTTCGCCGGCATCGATGACGTGCGCTTCAAGCGGGTCGTGGTCCCCGGCGACACGCTCCGGCTCGAGGTCACGATGGAGAAGCTCGGCAGCCGGTTCGGCCGCGGACGAGGCGTGGCCTCGGTGGACGGCGAGGTCGCCTGCGAGGGGCTGCTGTCGTTCATCATCCCGCCCGCGGGGGTGCTCCGGTGACGCGGCTGGCGGTCCTGTCCGACGTCCACGGCAATCTCGCGGCGCTCGAAGCCGTGGTCAGCGCGATCCGGGCTGAGAAGCCGGACGCGATCCTGGTGGCCGGTGACCACGTGCTCAACGGACCCGAGCCGGCCGCGGCCGTCGAGGCGCTCCGGGCACTGGACGCCGAGGGCGCGTACGTGGTCTCGGGCAACACCGACATCGCCGTCGCCGACTTCGACTTCGGGGCCGCCTTCCCGTGGTATCAGGATGGCATCCCGGAGGCGCTCCGGATCGCGGCAGAATGGGCCCACGATGCGCTGTCCGACGACCAGCTGGCCTGGCTGCGCCGGCTGCCCGCAGAGCGACGGCTGCGGACCGAGGATGACACGCTGGTCCTCGTCGTCCACGCATCGCCGGGATCGCAGACCCGTGGCTTCGACCAGGCACTCGACCCCAACGTGATCCTCGAGCGCGCCGCCGAGACCGACGCACGCGTGATCTGCGTGGGGCACACGCACGTGCCCGAGGTTCGCGACCTTGGCTGGAAGGTCATCATCAACGACGGCAGCGCGGGCTACGTGTTCGATGGCGAGCCGACGGCATCATGGGCGCTGGTGACGATCCGCGACGGCGATGTGGGCGTCGAGATCCGGCGCACCCCGTTCGACTTGCTCGCGGTCGCGAACGCGATCTCCGCTCGCGGTCTGCCGGGCGACGTGTATCGCGCCGCCACGGTTCGCACCGGGAAGCTGGTGCGATGACCTGGTCCTGGCCGGAGCGCCCGCGCCGCGTAGTCGTTACCGGCATGGGCGCTGTGACGGCGATCGGCAACGACGTCGACTCGACCTGGGCCGGGCTGCTCGCCGGGCGATCCGGCATCGCGCGGGTCACGGCTTTCGACCCGTCCCGGCTCGAGATCCAGATCGCGGCCGAGGTCAAGGACTTCGACCCGTCGGGGACCCTGGACCGCAAGGAGATCCGCCGGACCGACCGCTACATCCAGTTCGCGCTCGTGTGCGCACGCCAGGCGCTCGATCATGCGGGGCTGCCGGGTCGTCTGGACGGGGAGACCGCGATCCGTACGGGGGTCATCATCGGGTCGGGCCTGGGTGGCGTGTCGACGCTGTTCGACAACGTGCTGCTGATGGGCGAGCGGGGCCCGGACCGGATCTCGCCGTTCTTCATCCCGATGGGGATCGCCAACGTGGGGGCCGGGCAGGTCGCCATCGCCTGTGGTGCGACCGGGCCAAACTTCGCCACGGTGTCGGCGTGCGCGACCGGCGGTCACGCGATCGGCGAGGCATGGGAGACGATCCGCCGGGGCGACGCCGACCAGATGATCGCCGGCGGCGTCGAGGCTCCCATCCACGAGGCGACCATGGGCGGCTTCGGGACCATGAAGGCCCTCTCGTCGCGCAACGACGATCCGCCGGCCGCCTCCCGCCCGTTCGACCGAGCCCGCGACGGGTTCGTTGTCGGCGAAGGCGGCGCGGTGCTGGTCCTCGAAGCCCTCGACCGGGCGGAGGCGCGCGGTGCCACGCCGCTGGCGGAGCTCGTGGGCTACGGAGCGACGGCCGACGCGTCGCACATCACGCTGCCGGCGCCGGGAGGGATCGGGGCGGTTCGGGCGGCGCGACGGGCGCTCGAGAAGGCGGGGATCGAGCCCGCGCAGATCGATCACGTCAACGCGCACGCGACGTCCACCCAGGAGGGAGACAAGGCCGAGCTGCAGGCGATCCGGACGATCTTCGGCGATCACGCCCCGAACGTCGCCGTCACGGCCAACAAGTCGATGGTTGGGCACACCCTGGGCGCCGCCGGCGCCATCGGCGCTGTGGCCACGGTGCTGGCCCTGCGCGAGGGCTGCGTGCCCCCCACGATCAACCTGACGAATCCCGACGAGCTTGGCGAGGGCCTCGACCTGACACCCAACACGGCCACCAGCCGGCCCTTGCACACGGCCGTCTCCAACTCGTTCGGGTTCGGTGGCCAGAACACCGCGCTCGTCTTCCGGCGGTGGGACGGATGAGCGAGCGGCGGGAGGAAGCCCCGGCGGAGGACGTGGTGGCAGAGGCCGGCTCCGTGGACGATCCGGGCTCGGTCGATCCGGTGGTCGATGGCGTTGCCGTCGGTCCGGGCGGGATCCCCGATGCGCCCAGGGACGGTGTCGGCCCTGGCGGTGGCGATGCCGCCGAGGCCGTCCCCGATGATGGGGCCGCGGACGCTCCGGTCCCCGTGCTCGCCCTCGTCGGGGCCGATGCCTCGCTGCTCGCCCTCGTCGACCGGCTGACGGTCTTCCTCGAGCACAGCGACCTGGACGAGCTCGAGGTTGGCGCTGGCGCCACGACGATCGTGCTTCGCTCGCCGGTGGCCGTCGACCGGTCCGTGAGCTCTGTGGGAGCCGGCGTGGTGGCGGATCCGGCGGTGGCCGACGCGGCTCCGGTGCCGGCCGAGGCCCGCGGCGAGGCCGCCAAAGCGGCTCAGGCCGATCCCGCCATCCGGCCATCGGTGCAGGCACCGCTGACGGGCATCTTCTACGGCGCGCCGTCACCCGGCGCGATGCCGTACGTGGCCGTCGGCGACCACGTCGCGATTGGCCAGATCATCGGGCTGATCGAGGCCATGAAGCTGTTCAATGAGATCAAGAGTGACCTCGCCGGCCGGGTCGTCCGCGTGTGCGTCGACAACGGGGCGCTGGTCAAGGCGAAGCAGGCGCTGATCGAGGTGGAACCCGCATGACCGTCGCCACGCCCCGCTCCGTCCGGCTCACCGGCTGGGGCCGCTACGCTCCCTCCCAGGTCCTGACCAACGCGGACCTGGAGCGGATGGTCGACACCTCCGACGAGTGGATCGTCAGCCGGACCGGTATTCGCGAGCGGCGGGTCGCTGCCGCCCACGAGACGACGGCGTCGATGGGTGCGGTCGCCGGGCTGCGCGCGATCCGGACCGCCGGTCTCGAGCCGGACGACATCGACGTGATCCTGCTGGCCACGCTCACGCCCGACTACTGGATGCCTTCGACCGCGGCCCTGGTCAAGGAGGCCATCGGCAACACCCGGGCGTCGGCGTTCGATGTGATGGCTGCGTGCTCCGGCTTCGTTTACGCGTACGCCACCGCCAGCGCCTACCTCGCGTCCGGCATGGCGCGTCACGTCCTGGTCATCGGTGCAGAGCTCCTGACCCGGTTCCTCGATTACAGCGACCGCAGCACGTGCATCCTGTTCGGCGATGGCGCGGGAGCCGTGGTCCTGTCGGCGACCGACGAACCCACGGCGCCGACCGGCATCGAGCTGACCACGGAGCCTCAGGGCGCCTACATGATCTGGCTGCCCGCCGGTGGGTCGAAGAGCCCGCCGTCCGCGGAGACCATCGCGCGCGGCGAGCACAAGATCCGCATGGAGGGCCGGGAGACCTACCGCTTCGCGACCCGGACCCTTGCCACGACGGCGCTGGCCGCCGTTGACAAGGCGGGGCTCACGCCGCAGGACATCGACCTGTTCATTCCGCACCAGGCCAACATCCGGATCATCGAGGCCGTGGCCAAGGGGCTCGGGCTCCCGATGGACCGGATGTTCGTCAACCTCGACCGGTACGGGAACACATCCGCGGCATCGGTCCCGATCGCGCTGGCGGAGGCGGTCAACGACGGCAGGGTTCAGGTGGGCGATCACCTCGTGTTCGTGGCGTTCGGGGCGGGCTTCACGTCGGGTGCGGTGGCCATGGAGTGGACCGCCGACCCGGCCCGCGGTCTTGCCGGCGACGCGGCCGTCCGCCCGGAGGACGTGGCTGTCCGGTTGCCGGTCGAGTGGGACTCGGTCGACCCCATCCCGCCCGCGCTGGCCGAGGTCATGCGCCGGCCGCTGCCGGTGGACCTCGACCTGTCCGACGTCGCCCCGGGCGAGCCCCAGCACGCACCGCTGCCCACCCGCTGAACGCTTCCCGGGCGTGTGCCCGGCAATCCCCGAGGAGGAAGGATCGGATGCTCGATCTCACCGGCAAGGTCGCCATCGTCACCGGCGGCTCGCGCGGCATCGGCCGTGCCGTCGCCCTGATGCTGGGACGGCAGGGCGCCGACGTGGCGTTCATCGACCGGGCGGCGTGCCTGATCGACGACCACACCAAGGGTGACGTCGAGGCCCTCGGCCGCCGGTCCGTGTGCGTCGGCGGCGACGTCACCGACCCGGCGTCATGCGCCGAGACCGTTGATGAGACGCTCAAGACCTTCGGCCACGTCGACATCCTCGTCAACAACGCGGGGATCACTCGCGATGACCTCGCCATGCGGATGTCGGACGAGCAATGGGCCGACGTCATCAACGTCAACCTGACGGGCTCCTTCTACATGGCGCGCGCGGTCCTGCGCCCGATGCTCAAGCAGCGTTCTGGCCGGATCATCAACATGTCCAGCGTGTCCGGGCAGATGGGCAACGCGGGCCAGGCGAACTACTCGGCGTCCAAGGCCGGCCTCATCGGGCTCACCAAGGCCCTCGCCCGGGAGGTCGCGTCGCGCGGTATCACCGTCAACGCCGTCGCGCCGGGGTTCGTCGTGACCGAGCTGACCGACGGGCTGCCGGACAACGTCAAGGACGCCATCAAGGGGGCGACCCCGCTGGGCCGGTTCGCGACGCCGGACGAGATCGCGTCAGCGATCACCTTCCTCGCATCCGACGAGGCCGCCTACATCACGGGCCAGGTGCTCGGGGTGGACGGCGGCCTGGCGATGATGTAGGGGGGCCGTTCTCGCCGTGCCGTTCACGATCGAAGCCACCGACATCCCCGAGGTGCGACTGATCCGGCCGAGGCTGTTTCCCGACGAGCGGGGCTGGTTCACGGAGGTGCTGCGGGCCGGCGCCTTCGCGGAGCTCGGGCTGCCGTCAGGCTTCGTGCAGGTCAACCAGTCACGATCGGCCCGTGGGGTGATCCGGGGGCTGCATTTCCAATGGGACCCGCCCCAGGCCAAGCTGATGCGGGTGGTGACCGGCCGCGCGTTGATGGTCGCGGCGGACATCCGGCCCGGCTCGCCCACGCTCGGGCGGGTGGTCACCGTCGAGGCCTCGGACGATGAGCCCGTCCTGTTCTGGGCGCCGGCCTGGTTCGCCCGCGGCTTCGCCGCGCTGAGCGACGTCACCGAGGTCGAGTACTTCTGCACCGCGGAGTACAATCCCCGGCGCGAATCCGCCATCCGGTGGGACGACCCGGCACTCGGGATCCGTTGGCCGGTGGGGGCGCCGGTGCTTTCGTCGAAGGACGCGAGCGCCGGGTCGCTCGAGGACTGGCTCCGCCGTCCCGAATCCGCCGCCTTCGCCTACGGGGAACCGGGGCGGGATGGTCCCGCGGACCTGCCGCACGGTGGACAAATAGGGACTTTGGGGTAGTGTCTGGTGCGCTTGCGCACCAGTTAGGGTTCGTCGGGCCTGCCCGTTCACCCGCCCGATGGGCTCTCGCCGCTCCTGTTGATTTGCCAGACATCAAGTAGGGGGTCAGTTGAACCGCCGTTCCGCCAGCCTCGCCGCGGTGCTGTCGTTCCTGTGGCCCGGCCTCGGGCACGCCTATCTCGGTCGCCGGCGGGCCGCCCTCGCGTTCGCACTGCCGGTGGTCCTCGCCACGGCGGCGATCCTGATCGCGCTGGTGGGTGATCCGGACTCCCTGCTCGGGTACCTCATATCACCGAGCGGCTCGATGACCGTGCTGGTGCTGATCCTCCTCGTGGGAGCCTGGCGCGTGATCGCCATGGTCGATGCGGTCGCGATCGCCAGGCGGATTGCCGGTCTGCGACGGGGCGCTTTGGCGCTCACGGGCGTGCTCCTGGCGGTGATCCTTGCCAGCCATGCGTGGGTCGCGTACACCGCCTACACGGCGTACGACGCCGGCTCGAAGATCTTCGTCGGCGACCACAGCGGTGACGCGACGCCCACGCCGTATCCGACCGGCCCTCTTACCTCGGGCATGCTCCAGTCCCGAACCCTCCGACGAATTCAACATGACCCCCAACGCGACGCCGCAGACCGCCGAGTCCCGGATCAACATCCTGCTGACCGGGATCCACGGCTCGCTCAACGACACGCTGATGATCCTCAGCGTCAACCCGGTCGACGACTCGGTGGTGATGTTGAGCTTCCCGCGCGACATCTCGAACTTCCCGCTCTACGACGGGCGCACGTTCGGTGGCAAGATCAACTCCTTGATGAGCTGGGCGCGGAACCACCCCACGGACATGCCGGATGGCCCATTCCCGACCCTGGTGAACGAGCTGGGCTACCTGCTGGGCGTGCCGATCCACTACTACGCAGCGATCAACCTCAATGGCTTCGTGAAGGTGATCGACGATGTCGGCGGGGTCACGGTCGACAACCCGCGCGCCATCAATGACCCGCTGTACGATTGGCTCGATGGCACGCACGGGTTCACCCTCCCCGCCGGCAAAGTCAAGCTGACTGGACGAACTGCACTGGCGTACGCGAGGTCGCGGCAGGGTGCCGGAGACAGCGACTTCACCCGGGCCGCACGCCAGCAGCAGCTGCTGGTTGCCCTGCGAAACGAAGCTGACCTCGCCCGACATGCTGCCCAAGCTGCCCACGCTCATCCAGGTCGCCGGCGACAACGTGCGAACCAACCTGCCAACGGATCATCTCGACCAGTTCATCGGGCTGGCTCGCAAGGTGGACACCAAGTCCATCAAGCAGTACGTGCTCGGACCGCCCTATTCGATCCACCCACCGAACTCCGCGACCGGTGGCATCTACACCCTGAAGCTCCAGATGGACAAGCTCGCCGCACTGTCGATCAAGCTGTTTGGCTCGGACAGCCGGTACGCTGGCGGGTGATGGTTCGCCACCGGTTGCGTTTGCTGCGGCTCACCCTCCTGCTGGGTGACGCGCTGGCCGCCGCCGGCCTGTTCGTGCTCGTCTCGATGTACCGCCACGGCGATGGCTGGGCGGATGCGTGGCTGCGGGCCGGCGGTCCCTGGTGGATGTGGGCGGCGGCCTACGGCGTGCTGTGGGCCGGTGCCGAGTGGATCCAGGAGCTGGACCAGCTGCGATCCCGGTGGACGTTCCGGGGCGAGGTCGCAGACATTCTGCGGGCTGCGTTCCTGCTCGCGGTGTCCGTGTTCAGCCTGCTGTTCCTGGTCCACGCGCCCGAGGTGAGCCGGCTCCTGCTGGTGATCCTGTTCGCAAGCCAGGTGGTGTTCTCCATCGTCCAGCGTCGGGCGCTCAGGCTGGCCCTCCGTCTGGTCAGCGAGCGCGGGATCAGCGCCCGCAACCTGCTGGTCCTGGGGAGTGGTTCCGAGGCCAGGTCCGTCGCCCGGCTAATGGAACGCCAACCGGCCCTGGGCTACCGGGTGATCGGCCACCTGGGCCGGCCGAGCGCCAGGTGCCAGGTCCTAGGGCCGCTCGAGGCGATCGAGACGATCCTCCACGAGGGGGTCGTGGACGAGGTCGTCGCCGCCTTCGGTGACGATGAGGTCAACTACCTCGAGCCGGTGGTCGCCCTGTGCCAGCAGGAGGGCAAGCGGCTGCGGGTCGTCCTGCGGCCCGGCCTCGGTGCCGTGAGCGGTGGACGCGTCGAGACGGTGGGTGGGCACGAGATTCTCACCGATCTCGAACGGGCCCGATCGCTTGCTCGGGCTGCTGATCAAGCGCGTTCGTGGACGTCCTGGTCTCGACCCTCGCTCTCCTTGTGCTGTCACCGTTCCTGGCTGTGATCGCCATGGCCGTACGCCTGGACGGCCACGGGCCAGTCCTGTTCCGGCAGACGCGCATCGGCCTACACGGTCGCCCGTTCACGATGCTCAAGTTCCGGACGATGGTTCCGGATGCCGAGGAGCGCCTCGGGGAGCTGACCGAGCTCAACGAGATCAGCGGCCACGCGTTCAAGATCGCGGTTGATCCGCGAGTGACGCGCGCTGGCCGGTTCCTGCGGCGCACCAGCCTGGACGAGCTGCCCCAGTTCTGGAATGTCCTGCGCGGGCAGATGAGCCTGGTGGGGCCCCGTCCGCCGATCGCTGCCGAGGTGGCGGGTTACGATCTCTGGCACCGTCGGCGGCTGTCGATGAAGCCCGGGATCACGGGCCTGTGGCAGGTGTCGGCTCGCCTCGAGGAGGAGTTCGACCGTTGGGTGGAGCTCGATCTCACCTATATCGACCGCTGGTCCCTGTGGCTCGATCTCAAGATCATGGTTCGCACACTACCGGCGATGCTAGCCGGCCGGTAGCGTGCAGCCCCCTGCTCCTGACCTGCTGCGGTGATCCAGGGGCAGATCGACCCGCGTTCAGCCCAGGATCCGATCCAGCCCCCGCACCCGATGCCAGGCTGCCACGGCAATGAACGACATGGCAACGGTGGTCAGCCAGTTCACGATCAGGACGACCGAGAGCGGGGTGGACGACTTGTTGAGCGTGATCGCGAAGCCCTGCACAAACAGGAGGTGGACGAGATACACGCCGAACGTGAGCTTCGCTGTGGCTGTGACGAGGCCGTCCCAGCGAACCGGCACGTGAAGGGAACGGGCCAGACCAATCAACCCGATCGTCTGCACGAGGACCAGCGGGCCCGGGTAGGCCATCTCCCATTGGTTGTAGCCGACCAGACGCTCGGCCACAACGAGGGCCACCGTAGCCCCGATGTAGAGGGTCCCTGAGAGCCAGCGACCGGGGGGATCCACCTCGATGAGGACATATCCGAGAACCGCATAGCCGAGCGCCCAGCCGAACACCGACCATGAGAGGGTCGCTCCGAACAATCCGACCACGCCGTATGGGAGCAACAGGCCGGCCGCGGCGATGCCGACGGTCCTGCGCTCTCGAGGGTCGCCGATCGCCGCTGGAGCCACCTGGACGAGCCAGAGGACGATGGTGAGCGGAACCAGGTAGTACATGAACCAGAGGTGTGGGCCTGTTCCGGGGCCGAATGCGATGCCGGCGGCTTCGCGAAGGAGCCAACCAATCGGCCCGCTGTCGCCAGCCCAGAGCGCGGTGCCGTTCGCTTGAGCAACGATCCATGCGCTGACCACGAAGACGGCGTCCCAGACGAGCAGCGGCACCAGCAGGCGCTTCAACCGTCGGGCAAGCCAGGCACTCTCGATTGCCTGTCTCGACCTCGCGATCAGTGCCCAACCGGAGATCGCGAAGAACACAGGGACCGCGCAGCGGGAGCCCATGTTGGCAAGAAGTGCGACCCAGTAGGTGTTGCTGTAGACGTGCGTCTGCTCGGGCCCCGAGATGAAGCCGGAAGTGACATGGATCGTGATGACCAGAACGGCCGCAAGGATCCGCATGGCCTCGATGTCGAGGCGCCTCGTCCGCGGCTGCGCGTCGCGGACCAGACCCGTATGCGACGCAGGTGTGATCGTCACGCCCAAGGCAACCCGTTGGTCCGCTCCCGAGTCGCGGTACCGGTGGCCAGCGCGGCGACGAGCCAGAACAGCGCGTAACCCTGACTGGTTGCGAGGTTGGCTGCCACGACACCGAACGCCAGTAGCACGACGAGCGCGATCACCTGTGAGGCTCCAAGCGGGGATCGAAACGGGAGGATCCGTCGAAAAACACCTCCGACCAGGACGAAGAAGGCGGCGAGTCCCGCGATACCAAGCTCTATCAGGATGACTAGGTAGGCATCGTCGACGAAGTTCGGATGCCCCAGCTCATCGGCGACGACTCTCTTCGCGGAGAGGAGGCCCCAACCCAGGACCGGGCGCCGCCGCACTGCGTCCACCGTGGCCCGAAGCGCCTCCATGCGGGCGGAGGTGGAGCCGCGGAGCAGCTCGGCTTCGCGCATCTCGGGTGTCAGGGTTGGCGATGGCATTGCAGGGCTGGGGCTGATGACTGGCGGCACCTCGGAGGAGCCTGGCGAGCCAGGCGTCGACGGGATCACGGAGGGGATCGGTTCCGGCGTCAGCGCCGTGTCGTCCAGCCCGCCGCCCGGGCCCGTGAAGAAGACGACCGCGAGGATGGACGCGACGGCGAGGGCGCCCAGGCCCGGGGCCGGTCGGCGGAGGGCGAGGAGCGCCAATCCGAGCACCCCCGGGACAGCGGTCAGTCCGAATCGGCTGGCAGTGGTTACTACGCCCAGGGCGATGAGCACCCACGCGAGCCATGCCATCCATTGAACGCGCCCTCGCACAGTCATCGCCAGCCCGAAGGCCAGGGCACCTGCCGCGACGAGCCACGCCGCATAGAACAGCGGGGCATCGAATGAGGCTTCCTGTCGTACCAGGCCGAAGCGGAGGCCGACCAGATCCCCGCTGCCAAAGAGGACGGCCTGGTACTGGAGTCCGACGAGGGCCATGGCGGTCGCCGCGGCAGCCACCACAGCAGTGACTCCTACCAGGGCGGCCTGGATCCGGGTCGGCGAGCGTCGGGTCACCCACCATCCGAGCCAGAACACGCCGGCCCCCTCAAGTGCCATCGAGCCGAGCCTCGCTATTCCGGGGTGATCCGGTGCGCGGGCGGTTGTCGCGGCTGCGAGAACGAGGACCAGAAGCCAGCCGATCGTCAGCCAGAGTCCCGGCAGCACCGCGGCCGTCCGCCTCTCCGGTAGCGCCTCTCGGGCGGCCGCCAGAATCCCGAGAACGAGGATCATTCGCGCGGGCGTCAGGACCATGAACGCGGTGTCAATGCCGACGTTCGTCGGGAGCGCGACGATCGCGAACGCGTAGGCGCACAGAAGGATCGCCGTGGGACTCCACCCTCGGGAGCCATCCCGGAGATGCATTCAGATCCTTTCGGGTTGTGGCGCCATCCAGCGTGAAGCACGCCGGTCCAACGAGCCCGGAGGACCCTGACCGAGATCGAGCCCCCATGCCATGCGATACTCACATTATGGACGCGGGAGGGGCCGGTGGGCAGGGTGCACCCGCCGCCGATCGGCCCGGTACCCCGTCGGTGCTCGCCTCGATCGCCAGCTACGGAGCGAGCGGAGTCTCGCTCTCGGCGCATGCCGTGGAGTGCGTGCTAGCCCAAGCTGGGGAGTTCGCGCTGGACGTCGTCGTCGTCGACGATGGATCAGGCCCCGTCGTGACCGAGGCAATCCGGGCCTCGACGCCCGGGTCAGTCTCGGTCGTTGCCCGATCCGCCAACCGAGGCTATGCGGCTGCCTGCAATGAAGGCATCCGACGAGCCCGCGCGGCGCGGGCGGACTATGTGTGGCTGCTCAATAACGACATCGAGATGCAGCCGGCGACCCTGCAACGCATGCTCGAGACCATCGAGGAGCGTCCTGGCTGGGCGGCAGTCGCTCCGGTAACCATCGATCCGAGGCCCCCGCACCTCGTACTCGGTGCCGGGGTGACCATTGGCCGGACGCGGGCACGCGTCCGGCACCTGCTGGGCGGTCGACCCCAGACCGACCTTCCGAGGGAGCCGTACGCCGTCGAGGCGATCGAGGGAGCGGCACCCCTTGTCCGGTTGTCGGCGATCGATGCCGTCGGCGAGCTCGATGAGGGCTACCGAATGTACTGGGAGGACACGGATTGGTCGGTGAGGGCTCGAGCGGCCGGCTGGCAGGTTGGCGTGGAGCCCCGAGCGCTCGTCTCCCATCTGGTCTCGCAAAGCACGTCGGGTGAACAGCGCACCGAGCTCATGATCGCGAACCGTGTCCGGTTCGCCGACCGGACCGGGTCGACGACCCAGCGGCTGCTGTTTCGCGTGTACTTCGTCCTTGGATGGTTGCCGCTCTACACCGCCGCTCGCCTGCTTCCCAGGTTCGGCCTCCGCTCCGGCACGCGGATGGCGTTCCGATTGTTGGCACGCGCCGTCCGGCAGCCAGCGGCGGACGAGCAGCTCGGTTGACCCGCGTCACGGCAGCGCGGAGGTCCGGGGCGCGGGCGGCCATCGAGGACGTCGGCGCGCTGGTCGGTGTCGGCTACGTTGGGCAGGTCGTCACCTTCGGCCTTTCGGTGATCCTGCGGCGGATCCTTGGCCCCAGCGATGTGGCGTCGGTAGCGGTCCTCGGCCTGGCGGCCACGTACGCGCCCTATCTTGGGTTAGGGACCCTGCAGGCTGCGGAGCGTCTGCTCGCGATCGAGATCGGGCGCGGTGACGAAGAGGCTGCGGCCGAGATCCAGACCGCTGCAGCCGCCGTCATCGGCTTCGCCTCGGCAGGGCTCGGGGTCGCCGCGATCATGCTGCTCGCCACGGTGGCAACCGGACCAGACGATTGGCGGATGGTCATTGCCGTCATGGTCACGGTGATCGTCCAGCAGGTCGCCGCGCTCGCGATCATTCGGCTCCGCACCCGTCTTCGGTTCAGGGCCGTTGCGCTCACCGCCCTCGCCACGGCCATCCTCACGAGCGGGGGTGGCGTCCTCGGGGCCAGCGTGGGCGGCGTGTCAGGCGCGGTGGTCGGGACGGTCCTGGGCTACGCACTGAGCGCGACGATCCTCGTCCGCACCGCCGGGATCCTGGTGCGGAGCATCCGGGGCTCCGTCCTGCGGCGCGTCGTCGCGGCTGCCCCGTCGTTCTTTGCGCTCGGGGCCGCGACGATCCTGCTGTACACGCTCGACCAGCTGATCGCGGGCGCGGTACTCGGCGCCGCGGCCTTTGGCCTCTATACCACTGCGTATCTCGGCAACTCGTTTCTGGTGAGGATCCCAGCCAACATCAGCTCGGCGCTGTACCCACGCCTCCAGATCACGTTCGGCGCCGGCGGCGACCCCCTGCTGCTCGCGCGGCACGCGTGGCGCGCGAGCATGCTGTCCGCGGTGATCGTCGGACCACTCGTCGGGGCCGCGATCGTCGGGTTGCCATTTGCCTTGCGCCTGGTCCTGCCCGCGTACGGCGCCGCGATCCCGGCCATGCGTCTCGTCCTGCTTGCTGTCATGGGCCTGGTGCTCGCAGGTCCGGCATCCCAGCTTCTCGTCTCCCTGGGCCGACAGTGGGTCGTCGTGACCATGACGCTCCTCGCCGCCGCCATCGTCCTTGTCGGCTCTGGGGTAGCAGCGGCGGCAGGGGCTATCGACATCGGGCTGATCGCTCTCGTCGACTGCGTCGCCTACCTCGCATATGGGGTCGTGATGCAGGGGGCCGTGGATGCCGTCGTCGGCGTCCGCCGAGCCGTGCCCCTTGCCACGGCAGCGGTTGCCTACGCGCCGCCGATCGCGGCGCTGGCAACGACGGGGTGGCTTGACGCCTGGGCGGGCTCGGATCCCCTCCGGCTTGCGGCTGCAGCGCTTGCCGGCGCTGTCTCCCTCGCGGTCGTCTGGGCCGTGACCGTGAACGTCCAGTTGCGGTCGAACAACGAGCTGCGACCCGATGTTGCGACGCTCGTGGACGTGGCATCGGGGGGGGCGCGCAGGGTCCTCACAGCCGCCCGGCGAGGGCGTTGACGATCCCCGCCAGGCGCTCCTCGGCCTCGCCAGGCTGCGAGAACCCTGCGATGAAGCGCTCCAGGTAGGCGAGGCCAGCCGCGATCGCCTGCTCCCTGGCTGCTCCGTCCTGGAGCAGCCGCTCCGCGCCATCCGCGAATGCCTCGGGCGAAGACACCTGCGTCGCAGCCCCGGATTCCTGAACGAAGTCCGGCCCGCCGGTTGGGCCACGACTCGGCAATTGGATCACCGGCCGTCCGAGCGCCATTGCCTCCAGCGCGGTGGTGCTGGACATGGCGGTGATCACCCGTGCCTGAGCGATGATGTCAAGCGACTCTCCCGAGATCCGGGTGACCGATGGACCCGGATCGGCTGCTCCGCCGTATGAGCTCGACGCGGGGTGCGGCTTCCAGGCGATCCGGCGGCCCGGGTGGCGGTCTGCATAGGCACCAACGATCCGAGCCGCGTAGACCATGTCCTCCGGCCAGCCGCCGGCGGACAGGGAGACGACGGGCTGACCGAAATAGACGACGTCGAACCGCGTTTCGCGGTCCGGCGCAGGCTTCCGGCCCGCGAGTCTTGGCCAGCCAAGCGATACGACACTCAGCCCGGGCGGCCCTGCCGCTTGGTGGTAGCGCCGCTGTGGGTCCCCCCAGGCCCCGAGGACCGTCGCCACCGAGTGGATCTGCTCACGGTAGATGCCAGAGATCCCGTGTTCGAGCGTAATCGCCCGCCCGCCCGCCGCGAGCGTCGCAAGGGCCGTGGTCCGCGCACTGGGCGAGACGTCCTCGGTTGCCACCACGACACGCTGTTGGCGGATAGGTGCGGCCATGGCGAGCGATGCCATCCGCGGTCCGATGGCCATGAATGCCGTCCGGAGCATCTCCTGGCCACCGCCGACGTTCATGGTCCAATCACTGGTCGCCGCGTTATCGGACAGCCACGAGACCGCCGCTCGTCGCCGCGAGGCAACAGCCTCAAACAGGGCCCTCCGCCCCGGGTTGACCACCTCGACCTCGCGTGGGTCGAACGCACGGATGTACGGCAGCGCCCAGTGCGGTGACCCCAGAAAGGCCACGACTCGGTGACCACCCCGTCCGGAGGCCAGGCGGGCAGCCACCCGATAGGGTCGCGGCGGGACCGCCGTCATCGGGTCCGGAACCATCAGGCTTGTCGATCCAGTCTCGGCAGCCAGTCGGATGAATGGCACACCGAGCTCTCGCGCGGCCCACTCCCATTCCGCGCCGACGCCGTGCAGCGCGACCGGCTTCGAGCCGATGATGGCGGCGAGGACCTCCTTCGCCCGATACATCCGCACCAACATGACCGTGGCGACGAGTTCGAAAGCTCGACCCAGGCTGACACCCGCGACCTCAGTTGGATCGATCTCACCTCCGGCCCGATACCAGGTCCGGGCCATCTCATATGCGCGCCGGTCGATCTCGCGACAGCGTGCTGAATCGAGGATCGCCGAGTAGGTCAGCGAGCGTTGCCCGCTGCCGACCACCTCCGCGAACGACGTGGCAGCCTCAATGTCAGCTGGCCAGCGGCTGACAAGCGTTTCCCAGGTCACGGCGGCGCCTGGCGCTCAGCCAGCGGTCGCGCCATCCGCGACCCGCGCGAGGAACAGGCGCTGCTGGGCGAGAAGATCGTCCAGCAGACCGAGCGATAGAGTTCGGAGACGCTGACCCCAAGGTGCGAAGTTGGCCTCCTCGCGAACGATCTGATAGCCCGCTTCTTCGATCAATGAGCGCATGGAGCGGGTGGTGAAGAAACGGAGATGGCCGATCGACATGATCCCTTCCGCCTGGTAGGTGAAGGTCCCACGAAGCAGAAGCCCGGCAACGACACGCGCGTGGCGGACGTTGGGAAGGCTGATGACCGCCCACCCGCCAGGTCGCAGCAGCGCACGCTGCGCCGCCAGCACCGACCATGGGTCCACGAGGTGCTCCAGCACGTCGGCGTAAACCAGCAGGTCGACGGACGCCGGTGACAGCCCAGCCAACGGATCCATCGAGACATCGACGCTGATGACGCGATCGAGTCGCGACATTGCCGCCCGCGCCAGATCCGGATCACGCTCCACCCCCCAGACCTCGTGGGCACCGGCTTCGCGCAATGCAGCGCCGGTGAGGCCCGGGCCGCAGCCCACATCGAGGACGCGAGCAATCGGCGTCGGGGCGAGCCGCACGATGTCCCGCCTCGCGGTGAACCGCTCCTGACCGACCAGCGTCGTCGGCGAACGGGCTGCCGAATTCGGCGGCGCGATCACCGTTGCGCGGAGCTGTCGCGCTTGCCCGATTCCCTCCCGCAGCGGTCATCCGACCGGTGTCTGGGTCATGTCTAGCCGCTGACCTGCGTGTCACGGTGGCCTTCTGTCACGACGGGAACCGTACCAAATCGCCGGGCCTGTCCAAGGCGTCCGACACATCAGGCGCCGATTCTGCTGTGGCAGCCTGGGTGGAATGGCGACGGCCGTCGGATTTGCGGGTCACGGCACGATGACGTACAGACGCAAGCCGACATACGGGAATGATCGCGCTTCGACCGCCGTCCGATGGCCGGTCGCGGCTGCGATCGCTTCGCCGTCAGCACTCGCCGGATCGGGCGGGCTGTATCGGTACACGAACCAGATCCGCCTCACCGACGGACCCTCTTCCGCCGCGGCTGCCGCCAGTGTCAGCCCGTCCTTCTCGCCCGGGAAGTAGCGACCCCACGCCGGGGACGGGTACAAGGGCTGGACGATCGTCGAGGCCGCCTGTCGCTCCATGTAGTAGTCCACCGGCAGACGAACGTAGTTGGGGTACGCGATGAGAGCGTCACCTGGTTGGGCGTGTGCGGCCACGTAGGCGATTGCCTGCCGCCAACCCTCCTTGGGGATCACCGTGTACCAGCCCTGCAGGTTGTCCGCGGACAGCACGATGAGTGCGATCGCGCCGAGCACCCCGATCCAGCGTGGCCGCATGCCCGCGATCACAGCGCCCACGACCATCACCAGACCCGGAAGGGCGACGATCAGGTATCGAGCCACGAAGACCGGCCGGGCGACGGACACGATCAGCGCTGTGCCGATCGGCACGAGTGCCAGGGAGGCGCAGAACAACCACTCCCACCGCCACTGCCGGCGAGCGAGGACGAATCCAATGGCGGCGACCCAGATGGCGGCGTAACCGATCGGGAGCATCAGATCGCCTGTGCTCCCGATCAGCGATTGGAGGACACTCCGCACGTATCCCACGCTCAACGGCGGAACCCAGCCGATCTGGCCTCCCTGGGCCCGCGCGGCCACGAGCAGCGGCAGCGCGGTGATCGCGATCGGCCCATAGACGGCGAACAGCACGCGCCAGGATGGGGCGGGTCGACGGACGAGCAGGCCGAGGACGTGGGCGAGCACGACCAGGGCACCAAAGTAGTGGCTGTACAGGACGAGGATCGCCGACAGCACGTAGGCAACCCAGCGGCCGCGGTCTGGTTGGTCAATAGCGCGTACCAGGAGGCCCGACGACACGACCGTGGTGAGCACGACGAGGGTGTAGGCTCGAGCCTCCTGTGCGTACTGGACGAAGAAGGGGTTGATTGCCAGCAGGAGGACCGCGACAGTGGCCGCTCGGTGGCCGAACAGGCGCCGGGCGAGCAGATAGAACGGCGGGATGGTCGCGGTGGCGAGGACCACCGACAGGCTTCGGAATACCGCCTCAGAGGAACCGAGACCCAGCCATGCATGCTGGAGCAGGTGGTACACGAGCATGTTGCCTGCCACCTGCGGGCCCCAGACGATCGACCACACGTCCGCCCAGCCATGACGCGCGACCGCGATCGCGAAGCCCTCGTCGAGCCAGAAGCTCTTCGATCCCAGGTGGTACAAGCCTGCCGTGGCGATGAGCGCCATCCCGAGCGCGACGACGAGCCCGGGTTGGCCCGCAGCTCGGCGTACCGGCCGGGTTTGCGGGGTCAACGACCGGTCGGCCGGATCGCGCGAGGAGCTTGCTGCCGAGGTGGCAGTCAGACCGGAGGCCTCCATTCCAGGGGGATCGGTGTCGTCGCGATCGTTCGTGCCCAGGGCTCCGTCACGGTCGCAACCGTATCAAATCGCACCGTCTGGCCGATGGTTCCCAATCGTCATCCGCGTGGAGCTCTGGATCGGCTGCGGTCGTGCCGAAGCATCACGAGCGAGAAGACAGCCAGGGCAAGCGCCGACAGGGCGCTGACGACCATGCCGGCAAAGGTGAACCACGGCCGGTATCTGAAGCTGACAGTGCAGGTTCCGGCAGGAACTTGAACCGCGCGGAATGCCGCATAGACGCGGGAGATCGGCTCGCTCGAGCCACACACCGTGGCGGTCCAGCCGGGGGCAAAGGTGTCGGTCAGGACGAGCAGACTGGCTGTGGATGCCTGCACCCAGACGTCCACCCGATCGGGCGTGTACTTCGAGATCACAGCGTTGTCCGTGGACCCGCCCGAGGCTGGCTCCGGGGCCGGAACGCCATCGCCGTCGAGGACGAATGCGGCAGCCCTCAACCCAGTGTCATCGGCCGTCGCCAGGCCCCGCAGCAGGGAAGCCTCGGTGGAGAAAGCGCGCGTCCGGCTGACCAGGAAGGCTCGCGGAAACGCCGCCGTGTTCTCGTAGACGGTGATGTTGCGGTAGCTGAACCGCGGCACGAGCTGCGGGTTGTCGATCGGCATGTCCGACGTCCAGACCCAGCGGATCCCCATCAGGTCGGCAATCGGGAGGTCCAGCTCCGGCCCGAACGGGAAAGCACGATTGCCCCATTCGTGGAAGTACGCCCAGTGACTCGGATCGTTGCGGAGGTGTGGGTCGGTCAGGACGCCGAACAGCTCGTGGTAGTAGAGGGGATACATCGACTCGTAGCCCCCGGCATCGTCGAGCCCCGCCGCGGCCGCCCAATTCGCCGGAAACCCGGCAGTCAGCGTTCTCCAACGTTCGGGGTTGGGTTGGCGCTGGATGTACGCGAACCCGGGGTCGACCATCATGTAGTCCGCGTATGCCCCCAGGCCGGCGTCGAGGAATCGCTCGGCCCGCGCGTAGACTGCGCGCTCGCCAGACAGCACGACCAGGACGACGAGGAGAAGGGACCGCCGCTGCCGACGCTGGGCGTCGCCGAGCGAGGTGCGCGATCACCGCGGCGCCGGCCAGCGCCCCACCGCCGAGGGCGACCGAGGCCAGGAGCCAGCCGACCGAGGGCCGTCGGTCGACCGTGCCGTCCCAATTGATGATGCTCGAGGCGGCCTCGATGCCGAGAGCGACAAACAGCGCGATGAGCCCGATCAATGCCGCTCGACGGCGTGTCACGCCCTGCCATCCTTCATCGAGCAGGACGTGGCAGCCAATGCCGGCATTCGCTGCGATCACGAACGGGAACAGGGGGTCTCGACCGCCACCAGCGCGACGCTGTATCGCCAGCGATGGACCGTCGCGCGCGACCACCGATCAGTCAGCAGGAGCGTGAACGGCAGGAGGGGAATGGCGAAGCCGTGGATGTAATGCCAGAAGGAGGCGAGGTACACGACGGCGCCGACGACGCATGCGGCCGCGTGGAGGTGCAGCACGTCGCGGAGGAAGAGGTGCATGCCATAACCGGCGACCCAGATCAGGCCCGCATAGGTCACGGCGTACGCGATGAACATCGGCAGCACAAGGCTCAGCAGGACATCGGGGGTGGTGGGCGGCAGGGCCAGCTGTGCCAGGCTCGCGTTGCCTGCGGTCAGATGCGGATCCCAGAGGGTGGGGCCGTAGCGGATCCAGTTACTGCGCAGGGCCGAGAGCACCGGGATGTCGCCGTCGAAGACGTCGACGGCGAACTGCGTGCCGAGTTCCCCGCGCGTCAGCATCTCGAGGATCGGGAAGGCGAGCGGGGTCAGGAGGAGGTACAGGATTGCCGGACGCCCGAGGAGGCGGTGCGCGACCCGCGCCTTCCGACGGCCTCCGCCGCGTGCGTCTGCAGATCCAGGAACAGCCGCGATGGGCGTCACATGCGCCTCGCCGGGTGTCATCGCGGGCGGCGAGGGGCTCGAAACGGAGCCGGCAGCTGGGCCACAGCCTTTCAGTTCACGGCGATCCCCGCGCGGCCCACGCCGTGCGGGGATGGCGATCGCAGCGCCGTGTCTATCCCGGGATCCCGCGCTTCAGACGCAGAAACTCGTCGTAGTCGCGCAGGTAGTCGGCCGGATCATAGGGTTGAGAGGCGAGCACCAGGAGGGCGGCATCACGAGAGTAGCCGTATTGCGTTCCCCACACCATGGGCGGCATGTACAGGCCGAGGCTGGGATGGTCGAGCGTCACCTCCACGCGGCCGGCTCCGTCGTCGACGAGCACGTTCACGGAGCCGCCGATACAGAGCATGAACTGGTGGCACTCCCGATGCGCATGCTCCCCTCGCACCTCGGCCGATGGGACGCCATATACGACGAACAACCGCTGCGGAGCGAATGGCAGGCTCTGCCTGAGCTCCGAGACAGCGAGGCTGCCACGCATGTCCTCCGCACGGTCAAGCCGGATGAGCCGGGCACCGCCAACGAGCTTCCGCGCTTCGCCCTTGAGCTGCGAGTGCCGAGTGGTCGGCTGGTCCTTCGTTCCGACGTAGCCGTGGATCCTGGCCGGATTCCCGTACACGATGGCGTTCGGTGGGACATTGGCCGTTACCACCGCGCCGGCGCCAACCATCGCGTTTCGTCCGACCACAACGCCGGGCAGGATCGTCGCATTCGCCCCGATGGACGCGCCTTCTCCGATTCGGGTTACGGGGAACTCGCCCGGCCACTCTCGGCTGCGTGGAAACTTGTCGTTGGTGAAGGTCGCGTTCGGACCGATGAATACATCGTCGTCAAGCCGGACACCGTCCCACAACTGCACGCCAGACTTGACCGTGACGCGGTCCCCGACCACGACGTCGTTCTCGATGAAGACATGATCGCAGATGTTGCAGTCCGCGCCGATCCGCGCCTTTGCGAGCACGTGCGCGAACGCCCAGATGCGAGTGTCCGACCCCACGTGCGACGTCTCGCAGATGGCTTGAGGATGTACGAAGTACCCCGTCATCTTGCCCCTCGTCCTATTCCCGCGACCAGGATGGCGCGCCCACCGAGGAAGCTGAGTGCTGCTGTGGTCAGCACGGTCAGCACAACCACTTGGGCATGATCCATGTGCAGCACGTCGTCGACGACGTGAACCACGCCGAGTCCGATGACATAGACGACCAGGTACCAGATCGCATAGGCCGCGCGGCGGGAGGCCCTCGGCCGGACCAGGAACACCAGGCGCGGTGTCACGGCGACGGCGAAACCGATCCCGATCGCGAACGCGATCGTGTAGGCGATCGAGGCAGGCATGGTGATCGCGAGCGCGTAGAAGATGGCGCCTGTGACCAAGGTGTTGGCGAGGCCGACCAAGACGAAGCGGGCCGCTTGCGATGCCACCTCCACGAGTGCGTGGCTACTCTTCGTGCCCAAGGAATTCGTGGCTTGAGATGATTGACACGGGGCGACCCTTGGAGTTCTCGTATGCTCGGGCGACGTAGGAGCCGACCACACCTAGGCCGAGCAGGACGGCCGAGGTCGAGGCGAGCAGGACGATCATCAGGGGTGTGTAGCCAGGCTCCCGGATGTTCCCCAGCAGCCACGAAACGAGCACCATCAGGCCCAGGATGGTGGATCCGACCACACCGACCAGCCCAATGATCTGGAGCAGGATGATCGGCAGGTCGGTGAAGGCATAGACGCTGTCCAGGAGATAGCGGAGCTTGCGCGACAGCGTCCAGCCGCTCCTGCCATGGAGACGCGCCTGCCGGACATACGGGAAGTAGCGTCGCCGGTAGCCGATCCAGTACAGCAGCCCGATGAGGCTCGTCTGTCGCTCTGACAGGGTCGACACACGGTCGGCAACCTCTGCCGTACAGCCGAAGATGTCAACGCCGCCCGGGGGGATCTCCCGGTTCACGATCCGTCGATAGGCCCACCAGTAGATCCGCGAGCTGAGCGATGCGGTGGCCGGATCGGCCCGCCCCGTTCGCTGGCCGAGGGCGATGTCGCATTCGCCGCCTTCAAGCGAGGTGAAGAACGCGTCGATGATCTCCGGTGGCTCCTGGAGATCGGCAGCCATGACCGCCACATAGTCTCCACGGGCAAGCGTCAAGCCTGCTCGGATCGCCGAGAAGGACCCGAAGTTGCGCGACAGAGCTACCAGCTGCGCGGGCAGTGGTGCGCTGGACAGCACCGTGCGGAGCGTGTCGAGGGAGTCGTCGGGCGAGCCGTCAACGACGAACACAGCCTCCATGCGCCCCGCTCGTCTACCGGCGATGGAGACCAGCCGAGCGACGAGCTCGCCGATCGAATCCCGATTTCCGTAGACAGGCACGATGACGGAATAGCGGATGCCTTCGCTCACGCCATCGATCCCCCGAAGGCGCCAATTACCTCTGCCACCCGTTCGACCTCTTCGTCTGTCATCTCGGGGAAACAGGGCAGGGTGAGGATCTCGTCGACGGCGCGTTCGCTCTCGCGCAGGTCGACGGGCCTGACCGGAGGCTCGAAGCCGGCTTGCTGATGGTCGAGGACGGGATAGTGGATGTCGGTGTCGATGCCATGACTGCCGAGGACCTGGCGCAATCGGTCGCGATCCCGGGCTCGGACGACGGCAAGGTGGGCCACGGTCTCGCATGCGGTGCCGGTCACGGGGCGGACGGCCTCCGATCGACACGCGTCCGCATAGCCCTGGGCGATCGCCTGGCGCCGGTCGTTCCGCTTGTCGAGCCCGGTCAGACCGACGCGCAGCACGGCGGCCTGAAGCTCGTCGAGCCGGCTGTTGCGACCGGACGGCTCCTGGACGCGGTACTTGTCGCTCCAGCCGTACTGCCGGAGGGATCGGACGCGAGCATCGATCGGATCGTCGTTCGTCGCTACGGCGCCGCCATCACCCATCGCTCCGAGGTTCTTCGTGGGGTAGAAGCTGAACGCGCCAACGTCTCCGACTGAGCCGGTTCGCCGCCCTGCCTCATCACGAGCGCCGATGGCCTGAGCGCAGTCCTCGATCACGGCGATGCCGCGTGGCCGGCAGATGGCCACAATACTGCCGACGTCGGCCACGTTGCCGAACAGATGGGTGACCACCACCGCGCGGGTCGACGGACCGATGGCGCCCTCCAGGGTCCGGCGGGTTACCAGCAAGGTGATCGGGTCGACATCACAGTAGACGACAGGAGCGCCGATCTGCCGCGCGGCGCCCGTCGCATAGCCACCCGCGTTTGCGGCGGTGACAACCTCGGCTCCGGGACCGCACCCGACGGCGAGCATCGCCAGAACGAGCGCGTCCGTCCCGCTTGCCACGCCGGCGACGTGCCGTACCCCCAGCATGGTCGCAAGCTCATTCTCGAACGCGGCATGCTCCGGTCCCTGCACGTACCAGCCGCTCGCGATGACACGCGCGACGGCATCACGGACGCCCGGGTTGTCGATCAACCATGCCCGGCGCAGGTCGTTGACGGGCAGTCTCGTGCGCGTCGCCATCCGCTTTCGCCCCCAGATATCGAACCCCCAACGCACTCCTGCCCTGACGATACACCGCACCCAGCCGCACGAAGCGCGTCCAACCGCGGAGTCGTGGCGACCGACCCTCAACTCCGCCCCGCCAAGGTCCAGTCCCTGCTCTGCCGACACTCGAGCGTCGGCTCACCGCCGGTTGCTCGTCGGCATGGCACGCAATCGGTCAACGGGAAGGATCGGGCGCAGGTTCCTGTGTCTTCAGCTTCCGGGCGGAAGACCCAGATCAGCGAGCAGGTCCGCCAGTGTGCGTTCGATGGGGATCTTGGGCTGCCATCCAGTCCGATTGCGCAGGCGCGATGCGTCCCCGACGATCTCGGTCGCCTCGCCGTCGCGAATCAAGTCAGGATCGGGGTAAATCGGCACCTCGACATGCGCGAGCCGGCACAGCGTCGCGAGCAGGGACCGGACTGAGACCGCGGTCCCGGTCGCTACGTTGAAGGCGGTCGACAGATCGAGCGGCTCCGGCCCCTGATCGGCTTCGAGCAGCAGTCGATAGGCTCGGACGATGTCGCGAACGTCCGCGATGTCCCGGGAAACGTCGAGATTACCGACGCGGATCGAGGCTGCCCGACCGCTCGCGGCATCGAGCACCCGTCGTGCCAGGGCAGGCGCGACGAATTCCGGTCGTTGCCCGGGCCCCGTGTGATTGAAGGCCCGGGTGATGATGACTCGTCGCCCACCGTTTGCGGCGGCTTCTGCCACTGACTCCTGGCCGAGCTTGGCCCGTCCGTAGGGACTGTCGGGTCGCGTGGGGGCGTCCTCGTTGAGGGGAAGATCCTCCGGCCGTGGCTTGCCATACACCTCGGACGAGCTCGTGACGAGCACCGCCGCGGCGCTGCCAACCTCGTCGAGTGCGTCGAACAGGGTGCGCGTACCCGTCGTCGCAACGGCCTCGGCGTACGCAGGGTCGCGTCGCGCATCCGGGCCGAACGCGACGGCCGCAAGATGGGCAACCGCGGTCGGATTTGCGGCTTCGATCGCAGATCTCAACGCACCTAGGGCGCGGGCGTTGGCGAGATCCGCCTGCGCCCTGGTGGGCCCTGCAAAGACCTCGTGACCGGCGGCCCTGAGCTCGCGGACCAGCCACTGTCCGACAAAGCCGGTCGACCCGGTGACGAGGACGCGCATCTAGCCGGTGAGCGTCGACTCTACGGTGGTGGGGCCGCGAGATGGTGTGAGTCGTTCGAGGTCGGCATCGACCATCATCTCGATGAGCTGCCGGAAATCGACGCTTGGACGCCAACCGAGCTCGTCACCGGCTCGGGTTGCATCGCCCAGCAGATGATCGACCTCGGCCGGTCGGAGGAGACGGGGATCCTCGACGACATGGTCGCGATAGTCCAACCCCACTCGTTCGAACGCGATCCGGCACAGGTCCCGCACGGAGTGGGCGATCCCGCTCGCGATCACGTAGTCCCGTGGCTTCGACTGCTGCAGCATCAGCCACATCGCTTCGACATAGTCGCCCGCGTATCCCCAGTCACGGTGCGCGTCGAGGTTGCCCATCGGCAGCTCGCGCGCGAGTCCCAGGGCGATGCGAGCGGCGCCGTCGGTGATCTTCCTAGACACGAACTCAAGCCCCCTCCGTGGCAATTCGTGGTTGAACAGGATTCCAGACACGGCGAACAGGTCGTAGCTCTCGCGGTAGTTGACCGTGAGGAAGTGGCCGTAGACCTTCGCGACCCCGTACGGGCTCCGCGGGTAGAACGGTGTCGTCTCGTTCTGCGGGGTCTCGCGGACCATCCCGAACATCTCGCTCGACGACGCCTGGTAAAGGCGGATCCCCGGATCGACCTGGCGGATCGCCTCGAGCACCCTGGTCACGCCGAGTGCGGTGAACTCGCCGGTCAGCACGGGTTGGTTCCAGGAGGTCGGGACGAAGCTCTGTGCCGCGAGGTTGTAGACCTCGTCCGGACGAGTTGCGCGGAGGGCCTCGATGAGCGACGCCTGGTCGAGCAGATCACCCTGTAGAAGCGTGATCTCTCCCCGGATGTGCGCGATGCGCTCGTCGTTTACCGTGCTTGACCGACGGGTGACGCCGGCGACGCGATACCCTCTTGAGAGCAGGAGCTCGGCCAGGTACGACCCGTCCTGTCCGGTGATCCCAGTGATCAGGGCGCTGTGCTCCACGCCCACGAGTATAGTCGCGCCTCTCGCGTCGGCCTGACCTCCCCGACGTCGAATGCGTCGGGCTTGGCCGAATAGGGGAGTTGAACGCACACGACCATGGACCGGCGGGCACTGTTCATCGCAGCGGACCTGCCGTGGCCGCCAGACGGCGGCGGCCGGATCGCGACGTTGCGGGTGCTGGAGGCCTACGCGTCAAGGTTCGTGATCGACCTCGTCGTCCTCGGCGACCCGCCAGGCGAGCCCGATCTCGGGCCGCTGCCCGACCTGTGCTCGCGCATCACCGTCGTCCAACATCCATTCACCTTCGGACGTCATCCGCTGCGCCAGATCGCCGTGGCCGCGCGCAGCTCGTGGAGCAGGGAGCCATACCGTCTGCGCAAGTTCAGGAGTCGGGAGCTGGCACGGGTTATCGCCGCGCATCGAGCGTCCCGAGGCTACGACGTCGCGCACTATGACCAGTTCGGCGTCGCTCCATACCATTCGGCGGCCATGCCGTCCACGATGACCCACCAGAACGTGGAATCCGACCTGTACCGGCTGGGGGCGGCGAGCGCGCGTGACCCCCTACGGCGCTTCTGGCTCCAACGCGAGCGCGACAAGCTGGCGGCTGCCGAGTCGAGGCTGTTGGTCGCATTTGACCAGGTGTTTGCGCTCGCCCCTGAGGATGCCGATCTGCTCCAGCGCCTGGGAGTCGAGCGCGTATCGGTCATCCCGATGCCAGCTCCCGTGCCACGTGACGACCGGCGACCGCCGAGGCAACCCCAGATCATGTCCCTCGGATCCATGAGCTGGTTCGGCGTGACCGACGGTCTCACATGGTTTGCCAACGAGGTCTGGCCGATCGTCCGCGCCGAGATCCCCGGCGTTCGGTGGTGCATCGTCGGCGCCCACGCCAATGGGACGATCCGGGAGCTCGCCAGGCAGCCGGGTATCGACCTGCTCGGGCATGTTGAGGATCTCACGCCGATCATTGCGACGACTCGGGTGGCGATCGTCCCGTTGATGGTGGCTGGCGGGATCCGGATGAAGCTCCTCGATTTCATGGCCTGGCGCGTGCCATCCGTGGCGACGAGCCTCGCTGCACGCGGCCTGGAGTTCGCCGACGGTGAAGGTGCCTTCCGCCGTGACACGCCAAGCGAATTCGCGCGCACCGTCACGGACCTGTTGACCGACGATGGCCTGTGGATTGAGACGGAACGTCGCGGCGCGGCGTTCATCACCTCCAGACACAGCCCGCAGCGTCTCGCCGACGCGATTGCAGCCGGCGCGGACGCAGCGATCAGGCGCCACCGAAGGGCGGCCACGGCGTCCCATGCCTGACGTGGACTGGCCGATCGTCGCGATCGCGAACCTGACCCTCCATGACGTGGACCCGGACGGAGCCGATCGTACGCTCGCGGCATGGCTGACTGATCCGGCGTCGGGGCGTGTCGTATGTACGCCCAATGTGGATTACGTGGTCCGCTGCCGCCGAGACGCGTCCTTCAGGGACGCCGTTCAGTCGTGTGACCTCCGTGTCCCGGACGGCATGTGGATCGTGTACGCATCACGGCTGGCCGGGCGGCCGCTCAGGGCTTCCGTGACGGGCCGGCTTCTGGTCCCCAGAATGGCTTCGTACTGTCGTGATCGGGGGCGGGCGATCGCCCTTGTCGGCGCCGGACCCAGAGTCGCTCAAGACGCTGCGGCGCGTCTGCAGGGCGACTTCCCAGGCTTACACGTCACGCAGACGATCACGCCGCCGACGCCGTTCATCGTCGGATCCGACGAGGATCAGGCGATCGTCCAGCGCTTGGCGGCCGATCTGCCCGCGATCATCTTCGTGGCGCTCGGGGCACCCAGACAGGAGCTCTGGATGGCACGGCATCGGGACGCGCTCGCGCCAGCCATACTCATCGGCGTCGGGCAGGCGTTCGACGTCCTGGCGGGCCGCGTCCGGGAGGCACCGGCGTGGATGACCCGCGTCGGGCTGGAGTGGGCGTTCCGTCTCGCGCAGGAGCCCCGCCGACTCGCTCGCCGCTACCTTGTCGATGATCCTTGGATCCTGTGGTGGGCGTTGAGGACCAGGCTGCGAGGTGGGGGATGAGCCGAGCCCGGGGGAGGGCTACGAACCCCGGCCAAGTCCGGGTGATTCGAGTGGAGGTTGGACCGCATCGGCGGCGATCCCCTCGCCCGCACCGATGTCCCGGGAGGCACACCGTCCCGCCAGGGCATCGAGGTAGCGCGGATGCAGGCCGGGCGAGCGCGCGCCCGGCCGTAACACGTCGATGTTCTGCCCTTCGACCAGCGGTTCGCCTGCCCGCACCGATGTCCCGGGAGGCACGCCGTCCCGCCAGGGCATCGAGGTAGCGCGGATGCAGGCCCGGCGTGCGCTCGCCCGGCCGTAGCACGTCGATGTTCTGCCCCTCGACCAGTGGTTCGCCAGCATGGACTTCCCTGGTCGCATGGATTGCGCGGACAGCGAAGGCTCGCAGCTCAGCCTCGGCATCACTGATCTCCTTGCCAGGCACTCCAAGCGCGGCGGCTGCGGACCGGATCGCCTGCACCATGCGCGCCAGCTCGTCCGGTTCCAAGGCGAATGGATGATCCGGGCCGGGGAGTCGGCGATCGAGGGTGAAATGCTTCTCGACCACGGTTGCTCCGAGGGCCACCGCGACCGTGGGCGCGAGCACAGGGTCAACGCTGTGGTCGGACAGGCCCGCGGCAACGTCGAAACGATCCCTGAGCCATGGGATGGCGAGGAGGTTGAGGCTCTCGGGCGGGGCAGGGTAGCTCGCCGTGCACTGAAGGAGCGTGATGTCGCGCGCGCCGGCCTGCCGCGCCGACGCCACGCCGAACTCGATGTCGGCTGGTTGTGCCGCGCCGGTGGACATGATGACGGGCTTGCCCGACCGGGCGGCCGCCTGGATGAGCCGCACATGGCAGATCTCGTACGAGGCGACCTTGTGCCGGCTCACGTAGGGGTCGACCGCGGCGAAGTCTTCGAGCGAAAACGGTGTGGACATGAACTCGAGGCCGACGGCCTCCGCGTGCTGCGCCAGTGTGGGGATCATGTCGTACGGCATCTCCAGGTCCTCGAAGATGTCGTTGATCGATCGTTGCTCGCCGCCCGCGGCCAGGTAGGCGCTTGTGCCGGCATCCTGTACGTAGACCGTCCGGGCCCGGTACGTCTGAAACTTGATCGCGTCGGCGCCGGCATCGGCGGCCACGTCGATCAGCCGCGTCGCCATCTCGAGATCCCGGGTTGGCGAGCCCATCCGCCAGTTGCTGCCGGCCTCGGCGATGACGAACACGGACGGAGCAGTCACGGCGCGTCCTCCTCTGCTGGTGCCTGGCGATCGCGCGGTCGCACCCGCGCAGGCCTTGAATACACGACGGTCTCGCCAGCCTCCCCAATCCGTTGGAAGCCGACGTTGGTGAAGGCACGCTCGGAGGGCACGTTTCCTGGCTTGATCCGAGCCACGAGCTCACCGCCTCGAAGCCGTCGATCCCATCGTGTCACCGCTGCCTGCAGCATGAGCGTTCCCAGGCCGCCGCGATGCTTCGGTGCGATGTTGATTGACACCTCCTGCCGCCCATGCCAGCCGGTCGCCAGTCGGAGCATGCCGACAGGTCCAAGCCCATTCTCCGCGATGAGGAGGTCTGCCCCCGAGTCCATGAGATTGCGCTGCAGCCACGCGTCGTGGGCGTCAATCCCGATCGGCTCGGTCGAGAGAGACTGGCGCCTCGTCTCGGGGTCGTTGGCCCATTCGAGGAGGAGCGGCCCATCGGACCAACGCGCTGCCCGTAGGCGGATGCGGTCCAGATGGTTCGCCACGCGCGCGACCCCAGACCCGTCCACGAGCCGCATTCCCGCGTCACGCATCGCCTGTCGCCGTACAGGATCGGTGGCGAGCGAACGGATCGCGCTCGAGAGTCGGGCTGATGAAAGGTGCAATGCCGAGCCGAGGCTCTCTGCGAGCCCGGCGGCAGCGAGCTCGGCGGCAACAGCTACCTGGTTGTCCGCGATGGCGAGCACAATCGAGGGAATACCGAGGCAGGCCCTTTCGTACGCGCTCGTGCCCGCCGCGCCGACGACCAGGTCGGCCTGACCCAGCAGTGCGGCCATGTCGGGCGGCGATCGATGGACGTGCACGCGCGGGTCGGCAAAGGTGAGCGCCCCGCGAAATGCTGGGCCGGCGACGACGTGCACCTCGGCATCCGGCAGTGCTGCGAGCGCTGCGTCGACAGCCGTGCCGGTTGCATTGGCGGGGTCTGACCCGCCGGTGGACACCACGATCCTCGAGACCTTCCCAGCGACAGGCCCGATGAGGGCCCGAGCGGCTCCGAACTCGCGGCGCAGCAGCGCATACCTGGGGCCGACGAGCAGCGTCGTTTCACGCCCGACCAGACCGTCGTACTTCTCCCTGGTCGCGTCGAGGTTGTGGTCGATGAGTATGGTGGCATCGTGCGTCCGGTTGCCGAGGTCGTCGATGATGGCCACGCTCGGCGCCAGCCGGCGAGCACCTCGCTCCCAGGACGCGCCAAGCTGGTAGTGGTCCACGAGCATCCACGTCGCTCTCCCGTCCAGGCGCGCCGACCAGGCGTCCGGGTCATCGGATGACGACGAGGAGATGACGCGGTGCCCTCGCGCGACGATCACCTCGCGGAGGTCGTCGGGCAGCTCGCGGGTCAGGAACGTCGCCTGGAATGTGCGCCGAGCTAGCTCGTCCGCCACGGCGATCGTCCGCATGACGTGTCCAGCGCCGATCGTCTCCGAGCCGTCGACGCGTACGTAGAGCTGTCGAGACCGTCTCGGCTCAGGTGGCTTCGGCATCGAGGTGGGACCGTTGGTCCACATGTCGGTTGAGCGCGCGCCAGGTGCGGTTGGCATCGAGCAGTGTCGCGACGTCGCGCAACCGAAACCGGGGTCGCGTTGGGTAGAGCCCCTCAATGACTCTGCGGATCACCTCGAGATCCTCGGGAACATCAACCGTCCAGCGCTCGCCGCTCATGTCTGGCTTCTGCCGCACCTGTGCGATCCGGAATTGGCCGGGGTTCTCGTAGATGAACGGTGTCACATGCTCACGCTGGGCCGGCGTGCGCGCATCCTTGGCCGAGGCGAGCAATGCCTCGCTACCCACAACCTCGACGTCAAGCCCCCGTGGGTACGTGCGTTCGATCGTGTTCGAGACGTAGTCCCATCCACCCTCGAGGTATCGCTCGACAACGTCGTCGGCTACCTCCGGGTCGATGAGCGGGCAATCAGCCGTGACTCGGACCACGGCATCCGCGTCCGTTGTCCTGGCTGCCTGCGCGAACCGATCGAGAACATCCGATGCAGAGCCACGCACGACAAGGTATCCCTCGTCTGCCGCGAGCCGAGCGACCGGGTCATCGGATGAATTGACCGTCGTGGCAACGACCCGGAATGCGATTGCTCGCACGTCCCGCAGCCGCTCCAGCTCATACCCCAGCAGTGGACGGTCCATGACGGGTGCGAGCACCTTCCCGGGAAGCCGGGTCGAGCGCATCCTCGCCTGGACCACGAGCGTGATCCGAGGAAGGGTCATGGGATCCTTCGTGGCGGACTCACGCGAGGATCCGTCTGGCGGTCCTATGGACCGTGTCGATCACGCGGTCCACATCGGCATCGGTCATGGCCGGGAAGATTGGCAGGGAGATGGCACGAGCGTAGAAGTCCTCCGCGACGGGGCAGAGTCCGGCCCGATAGCCGAGGTCCTCGTAGAACGGATGGCGATAGACGGGCAGATAGTGGACCTGGACGCCCAGGCCCTCCGCACGGAGGCCTTCGAAGAATGCCCGGCGCCGTTCCTTCTCGGCCACGCGTACGACGTAGAGATGCCACGCGGGTTCCGTGCCGGTGCGCCGGCCGGGAAGGCCGAGCTCCGGGATGTTGGCCAGAGTGGCGTCGTACCGGCCCGCGATCGCACGCCGCCGGCGCAGGAACCGATCGAGCTTGCGCAGCTGGCTGGTGCCGAGCGCGGCCTGGACGTCGGTCATCCGATAGTTGAAGCCGATGGCATGCATCTCCTGGGACCAGGGGCCGTCATCACGGCGCATCCGACCGCGGTCACGCTCGATCCCGTGGGACCGGAAGCGCACGATCGAGTCGTGGAGCGCGGTGCGGGATGTGAGCACCGCTCCGCCCTCACCCGTGGTGATGAGCTTCACCGGGTGGAACGAGAGCACCGTTGCGTCCGCGAGCGTGCCTACCTCGTGGCCGAGATCCCGCGCGCCCAACGAGTGCGCTCCATCGGCGAAGACCATCGCGCCCGAGCGGTCGGCCACCGAGCGCAGTGCTCCGTAGTCCGCGGGGACCCCTGCGTAGTCGACGCCGACGACGGCGCGCGTCGATGTGGTCGCCACTGAGGCGACCGCCTCTGGATCGATCAGCCCGGTGGACGGATCGATGTCTGCGAACTCGACACGAGCGCCCAGGTACAGTGCCGCGTTTGCGGTTGCCGCGAACGTGAGCGGAGAGGTAACGATGGTGTCCCCGCGCCCGATCCCTGCGGCCGCATACAGAGCATGGAGGGCTGCGGTGCCGGACGAAAGAACAGCCGCGTGGTCAGCGCTGGTGCGCTCCTGCAGGGCTGACTCAAAGCCTCCGATGTTGGGTCCGGTCGTGAGGTACGGGGACATCAAGACGCTGGCGACCGCCTCCAGATCGTCCTGCTCGACGAGCTGGCGACCATACGGAAGGAATGTGTCAGCCATGGCCCACCATCGCACGGAGATCGTCGACGCTCAGCCACTGCGTGTTCGTGTCGCTCGTGTATCTGAAGCCGTCCGCGAGGGGAGTGGCCGTCGGCCAGTTGAATTCATGCCACCAGTCGAATTCGGGCTTCATCACATAGAACTCGCCCACGTCGACGGTCCGGCGAGCGTCCTCGACGCTGATCATCTCCTCGTGGAGCTTCTCCCCGGGCCGGATGCCGACAACCTCGAGTCTGGCATCCGGAGCGATCGCCGCCGCCAGGTCGGTCACGCGCATGCTCGGGATCTTGGGCACGAACAGCTCGCCGCCGTGCATGTGCTCGAGGGCCTGGAGGACGAAGTTGACGCCCTGATCGAGCGTGATCCAGAAGCGAGTCATTCGATCGTCCGTGATGGGGAGCACGCCCGTCTCCGCAAGGCGCTTGAACAGTGGCACCACGCTTCCTCGGCTCCCAACGACGTTGCCGTACCGGACGACCGAGAAGCGCGTGCCATGGCCGCCCGAGTAGGCGTTGGCGGCGACGAACAGCTTGTCGCTCACGAGCTTCGTCGCACCGTAGAGATTGATGGGGCTGGACGCCTTGTCCGTGCTGAGCGCGACGACGCGCTTGACGCCCCGGTCGAGGGCCGAGTTGATCACGTTCTCCGCGCCCAGGACATTCGTCTTCACGGCCTCGAGCGGGTTGTACTCGGCTGCGGGCACCTGCTTCAAGGCGGCTGCGTGAACCACGTAATCGACCCCATCGAGCGCGCGCCACAGGCGGCCCTCATCGCGAACATCGCCGATGAAGAAGCGAACGCGCGGGTCGTTGCCAAGCTCTGCGGCGAACTCGTATTGCTTCAGCTCGTCTCGGCTGAAGACAGCGACCCGGCGTGGCGAACACGCGCGCAGGACCGTGGTGATGAAGCGGCGCCCGAAGGATCCGGTTCCTCCGGTCACAAGGATGGATAAATCCCGGATGAAGCTCATCGGTGCGGTGTCGGCGCTCGGGTCCTCGACAGTCTCCATTCGGCCTCTCACCATCTGCCTTGAGCTGACGGGAGCGCACCCGCGCAGCCGTGGGCCTGAGTGTACGGCGGCGCGCGCCGCCAGGAGCAGCCAGTGCTCTCGGCTGCGACCCAACGAGATCGCGATAGGATGGTCCACATGAGCCAAGGGTGGCTGGGAGGCAGTGGATGGAGCGAGACAGGCTCCGCAGCGTGGGCTCGCTGATGGCCGAGGCATCCCGCTCGTTGTCGCCGGCCTCGTGGCACCAGCCTTGGCCATGGCGCTGCTGGCTGGCTGCGGGAGCATCGATCCATCGGGTGGTCCTTCCATCGCAGCATTGCCGCCGACTCCCAGCGCGGCGATGCCTTGCGTCGCCCAGCATGTCGTCGCCAATCCCCAGCCGTCGCGCCGTCACCCTCGGCCAGCCCCGAGGCAACCCCCAGCGGCCCCACCCTCGGGCCCGACGCCGACTACGCGGCCCTCGACGGCGTCCTTGCCAACCCCGGCGCTCGCGATCGGCTGGCCGTCGCGGTCATGGTCGACGACAGCGTCCAGGCCCGCCCGCAGTACGGGCTCAATGCCGCGTCGATCGTGTACCAGGCCCCGGCCGACGGCGGTGAGGACCGGTACATGCTGCTGTTCCAGGAGCAGAACGCAAAGCGCGTCGAGGGGGTTCGGAGCGGACGCCCCTACTTCGTGAACTGGGCTTCCGAATATCGCGCCGCGTTCGCCCACTACGGGGGCGACGCCAAGACGCTCGCCTACCTGCCGACGATCGCGAACAAGGTGATCTACAACGTGGACGCGCTGTTCGGCAGCCGGTCGGCGTTCCGTCGCGACGGGAAGCGCCCCGCACCGCACGATGCGATCGCGTCCACCATCGCGGTTCGCAACCTGGCCGTGAAGCACGGTGCGCCGGCCACCATCCCGACCACCGTCGAGGTCCGCCCGTTCGCCGACGATCTGCCGGCGAGCCAGCGCCCCGCGAGGGGCTCGATCCGGATCCCGTACAACCGGGGGGTCACCAGCTACACGTACGACAAGGCGAACAACCGCTACCTGCGCTCGGTCGCGGGCAAGCCGCAGATCGACGCCGCCGACGGCAAGCGGGTGACGGCTCGCAACGTGGTGGTCCTGTTCATGGGCCTGTCGGTCGACCCGGAGTCCGAGCCGCACCACCACCGCCCGCTGCTGGACCACATCGGCCAGGGCAAGGCGCTCGTGTTCCGCGACGGGCACGTGATCAAGGGAACGTGGCGCAAGGGCTCCGCGTCCGGGCTGACCCGCTTCTTCGACGGATCGGGCAAGGAGATCACGCTGGTTCGCGGGCGGATCTTCATCCAGGTGGTCGCGAAGGGCACGAAGGTGACGTACCAGGCCAAGGCCTGAGAGCGCTCCCGCCATACGTCGGTGGTCTCGGGCCTACTCCCCCTGGTACCTTCGATTGGTGCCGCGAGGTGGCGCGCGGTGGCACCATCCACGCGTGCACCGGCTGTTCGCCACCTTGAATCGCCTCGCCCCACGGCGGGGGTCGGCATCCGCGACCCGCCCGCACTCGATCGCGCTCGGCGGCGGGCTCCTCATCCTCGTGCTCGGTCTGACCGGCTGGGTGGTGTTCGGCGGACCCGAATCGGTGCAGGAGATGCTGGTTGTGGTCGACCTGACCGTGGGCGGCACCATCCTGGCGACTGGCTCGCTGGTGGGCCGTGCCCGCGCTGCAGAGGCTCGCCGCGATGCGCAGCTCGGCGTGCTGCAGCATACGGCTCGCCGGATGAGCGCGAGCCTCACCCGGGAGGGGGTCGGTCGCGCCGTGGTCGAGGAGACGCGGCGGGTGATCGACTACCACAACGCCCGGGTGTACGTGGTCGAGCCGCCCGACGACTTGACGGCGATCGCGTTCGAGGGCCGGGTGGGCGCGTACGAGTCGGTCGACCTCGACATCCTCGGTGTCAAGGTGGGCGAGGGCCTGACCGGCTGGGTCGGCCGTCACCTGGCGCCGCTTCGCATCGACGACGTCCTGAGCGACCCGCGAGGTGCCACGATCCCGGGCACCGAGAGCGTGGATGAGTCGATGCTCGTGGTGCCGATGCAGCACGACGAGGAGCTGATCGGGGTCATCACGCTGTCCAAGCTCGGGCTCCGCCAGTTCGACGACGACGATCTCCGGCTGCTCACGATCATCGCGGATCAGGCGGCCACAGCCTTCGCCGAGGCCGACCTGATGGCCGAGACGACGCGCCTCGCCGCCGAGCTCCGTCAGCTGCTGGACATGAGCAGCGCCCTGTCGCGGTACCTCGATCCGCGCGCCGTCGCCAACCTGATGGCCGACCACCTGGCGCGAGCGGTGGGGGCCGATCAGGCACATGTGAGCGACTGGGACCAGCCGAACGACCGCCTGCGCACGCTTGGGAGCTACCCGGCCTCGACTCGCGGCGGGGCCGACGCCTACTACCCGCTGGCGGGCTATCCGGCCAGTCGCCGCGTGTTGGAGGGACGATCGATCGAGGTCGTCGATGCGGACAACCCGGAAGCGGACCAGGCGGAGGTGGCGCTGCTCCGGGGAGACGGCATGCGTGGCCTGGTGATGCTGCCGCTGGTGGTGAACGACAGGGCGATCGGGCTGGTGGAGCTGATCTCGTCGGACCGGCCCACGTCCGATGCTGGCCGGATCACGCTGGCGCGGACGATGGCGCACGAGGGGGCGATGGCGCTCGAGAACGCCCGCCTGTACGAGACGGCTCGCGACCTGGCCGACCGCGACCCGCTGACCGGTTTCTTCAACCACCGCTACCTGCAGGAGCGGCTGACCGAGGAGGTCGTCCGCGCCATCCGCACGCAGCGGCCGGTGAGCGTGGTGATGCTCGATCTCGACGACTTCAAGCTGGTGAACGACTCGTTCGGGCACCAGTACGGCGACGGGGTGCTGGTCCACGTCGCCACCAGGACCCGGTCGGTGCTGCGTGCCTCGGATATCGCGGCTCGCTACGGCGGCGACGAGTTCGCCCTGATCCTGCCCGAGACCGGCCGCGAGGATGCGATCAGGGTGACGGAGCGCCTGTTGGCGGCGTTCCGCGAGTCGCCGTTCACATCCGAAGGCCGCCAGCCGTTCCCGATCGGGGCCTCGATCGGCGTCGCTACCCATCCCGACGACGGCCGAACGGCGACTGAGCTGATCGCCGCCGCGGATCATCGCCTGTATGCGGCCAAGAACGCCGGTGGCAATCGGGTAGGCCCGCTCGACCCCGTACCCGGCCGGCCTCTTGCCGGCGGCCCGCGAGCACTCGGGGTCCGCCATCGGGAGCCGGTGCTGACTGCTCGCCTGGCGGCGCAGGAAGCGCGGGCGGCGCAGGAAGCGCGGGCGTCGAGTCCGGTCGGGTCGAGTGAGGCCTGATCCAGTACGGAAGTACCACTTCCGTCTCGTCGACAGTACCGTCGGCTGACCCTTGCCGGGGGTTCGGCCGGGTCCCATGCTACGGACCCAGGGTGAGACTCCGGAGACGCGATCCTGGCGACATCTGGCGGCGCATCAACCTGCGCGGCCTGGCCAGGCGCCCCTTCGTTGCGACGTTCGCTGCGCTGGGCACGATCGAGCTGCTGCGGCTGATCGTCGATCCGAGGCCCATCGACCTCCTGGTGCTGCTCCTGGTCGGCCTGGTCGGGCTGGCGGCGATCCGCGAGCGTGAGGCGGTCGCCGGCAGCGAGGGAACGCGACGGACCGAGGCGGAATTGTTCGCCCGCATTCTGCGTGGCCTGGCGCGGTCGGTCTCGCCGGACGCGATCGTGGCCGCGATCGTCGAGGAGCTGGGTGCCGGCACGCGCGCCGATCACGTAGCGGTGGTGCGGCGTCGGCCGGATGCACGAGCCCTCGAGGCGGTCCTGTCACCGACCCGCCCGGGAGCACCCACGTCCAGGACCTCGCTGCCGCTGAGCGAGCTCGAGGATCCTGCCGACGCCGAGGCCCTCTCGAGCCTCGCGATTGCCGCCTCGCGCGGTCGCCGGCTCGCCGCGGTTCCCATCAAGCCCGACCCGGAGCTTGACCCGGAGCTCGTCTCGTTGCGCGTCACGGCCGGACAGCTGCTGCGGGCCAGGGAGGGGTCGGCCCATCGCCTCGCGTACCAGGTGTCGGCGGGCAGCGTCGCGACGGCGACCGGTCCCGCAGCCCTCATCCCGATGACGAAGGTGGCTACCGTGCCGCTGCCGGACCGGACGACGAGGGAGATGCCGGCCGCGGCGGCACGGCGTGCCCCGCAGGCGACGCTCGCCCGCGACGGATCGGAGCAGCGGATCGCCGACCGGATCGCCGACAGGCTCCACGACGTGTACGGGCTGAGCAACGTGCTGGCGGCCCCGCTCCGCGTCAACGGCAAGGTGGAAGGGGCGATCGTCCTCTCGCGGCGGACGAACGAGACCTGGCCGGTCAGCGCCGGGCGGATCCTCGAGGCCGCCGCGGTGGAGGCGTCCGCGGCGCTGGCGCGGGTCTACACCCTGCGCGATGCGGAGACGCGAGCGAGCACGGACGCGCTGACCGGGTTGCCCAACCGCCGTTACTTCGACGACTACCTGGCCGCGCTGGCCCGACGGCGCAGGGCACAGGATCGGATGGGCGTCCTGATGATCGACATCGATCGGTTCAAGCGGCTCAACGACACGTTCGGGCACGGGGTTGGCGATCACGTCTTGCGTGAGGTGGCCCAGGCGATCGCCACGGCCGTGCGCGAGGACGACGTTCCCGCACGGTTCGGAGGCGAGGAGTTCGCGGTGCTGCTCAAGAACCCGACTCCGCAGATGGCACTCGAGATCGGCGAGCGGGTTCGCGCCGCGGTGGCAGGGCTCGACCTTCGCAGGCTGGGGGTGCCGGGCGTCAGCGTGTCGGTCGGGGTCTCGGTGGCGCAGTCGCCGGACGAGGGGCTGGATATCGTGGTCGACACGGCCGACCGGGCGCTGTATCGAGCCAAGCGGGCGGGACGCGACAGGGTGGTTGCCGCCTGACCACGCGAGCCGCATGGGTCGTCCACGGCTGCTGGACTGCCGGGCCACAGCCCCGGCCGAGCGCCCGGCCGGCACGACCGGACGGGCCGTACCATGCGGCAATGCCCGACCTCCCCAGCAATGCCGACCTCGCCCGCATCTTCCACGAGATCGGGGACATCCTCGAGGTCAAGGGCGAGCTCGTGTTCAAGACGGTGGCCTACCACCGTGCGGCGGATGCGATCGCGCGGGCGTCGTTCGATGTGGCGTCCACGTACGCTGCCGGGGATCGGCGTCCGATCTCGGGCGTGGGCCAGGCGATCAGCGACAAGATCGTGGAGCTCGCCACCACCGGCCACATGGCCGTCCACGACCGGCTGCGAGCGGAGATCCCGGCCAGCCTGGTGGAGCTGCTCCGGATCCCGGGCGTTGGCCCCAGGACCGTTCGGCTGGTGTACGAGGGGCTGGGGATCGAGAACCTCGAGGACCTGAAGCGCGCCGCCGAGGCGGGCGACCTGCGCGGCCTCAAGGGGGTCTCGGCGGGCACGGAGCAACGGATCCTCGAGGGCATCACGCAGCTCGAGTCGCGACCCCAGCGCCTGCTGCTCGACCGTGCCCAGGCGCTCGCGGATGGGCTTCAGGGCCAGCTTGCCGGCACCCCCGGCATGCGGCGGGTCGTGCAGGCGGGCTCGCTCCGGCGGCGGCGCGAGACCATCGGCGATCTCGATCTGCTGGTCGAGACCGACGACCCGACCGCGGCCATCGACCGCTTCGTGCATCTTGGCGTCGTGGACCGGATCATCGGCGCCGGCACGGCGAAGGCGAGCGTGCGGACGGTTCGCGGCCCCCAGGTCGACCTGATGGTCATGCCGCCCGGGGAGGTGGGCACCTATCTGATCCACTTCACCGGGTCGGCCGCCCACAACGTCAAGCTCCGAGGGCTCGCCCGCGATCGGGGCTGGAGCCTGTCCGAGAAGGGCTTCCTGCGGCTGGGCGAGGACGGCGAGCCGTTGACCGGCGAGGCCGCCGAGCTGCTGACGTTCCCGGACGAGGCCGCAGCCTACGCGTTCCTCGACCTCGCCTGGATCGCACCGGAGCTGCGCGAGGACCGGGGCGAGGTGGAGGCTGCCAGGGACGGCCGGCTTCCGGTCCTGATCGAGCGGGGGGACCTCCACGGCGACCTGCACAGCCACTCGGACTGGAGCGACGGCATCCACGCGATCGAGGTCATGGCGGAGGCGGCCCGCCGGCTCGGCTACGCCTACCAGGTGTTGAGCGACCATTCGCAGAGCCTCGCGATCGCCCATGGGCTCGAGCCCGAGCGGGTAGAGCTGCAGCGATCGATCATCGCTCAGCTCAACGCCCGCTTCGCGGCCGAGGAAGCCGCCGGCAGGCTGCCACCCGGCGCCGATCCCGGTGGCTTCCGGCTGCTGCATGGCTGCGAGCTCGAGGTTCGGGCGGACGGCAACCTGGACTACCACGACGAGCTGCTCGCACGGTTCGACCTCGTGGTGGCCTCCGTCCACGTCGCCCGACGCCAGTCGCGCGCGGACCTCACGCGCCGGACGCTCAACGCGATCCGCAGCCCCCACGTCGACGTGATCGCCCACCCTTCGGGCCGGATGATCCAGGCACGCGACGACCTCGACCTGGATTGGGACGCGGTGTTCGTGGCGGCTGCCGAAACGGGCACGGCGCTCGAGATCAACGGCTCGCCCCACCGGCTGGACCTGGCTCCCGAGCGAGCGAGGCTCGCCGTCGAGGCCGGGTGCCTGCTCTCGATCGATTCCGATGCGCATCGGACCGAGGAGCTGGACTACGTGGGATGGGGAGTGGACCAGGCGCGGCGCGGGTGGGTGCAGGCGCGCGACGTGGTTAACACGCGGCCACGGAACGAGCTTCTGGCGTGGGTCGCCGGCAAGCCGTCGCGAGCATGAGCGCGGCGTGGACCGCGCCGGTCTCGGGCGGTGCGGCCGTGGGTCCCCGGCACGACGTACCATCGGGCGCGATGGATCCCGAGGCCGACCAATCCCTCGTGCTCGCGCGCCGCGAGCTGGTCCTGGTGGCCGTGATGCTCGTCGTGCTGGGGCGCCTGGTGACCATCGGCGACGCGTTCCTGATCGCCGGGCTGCTTCCGGTGGTGATGCTGCTGGCCGGAATGGGTGTGGTGGACAGCACCCAGCCCGCGAGCCGCCCGTTGGAGGCGCTGCTCCTGCCGGCGGCGCTGACCGGGGGAGCCGGTGCGGCGATCCACGTGATCCCCATCGGGCTCGGGCTCGTACCGGCCTTGATCGCGTTCGGGTGGCTCCTGGATCGCGCGCTGGTGCTGGAGATGCGGCTCGCGGCCGAAGCGACCGGCCCCACCGAGTCCGACCGGTCCCGGGTGCTGCTGGCGGCGGTGGTCGTGGCGTTCGTGGCGTTCACCGGGATCGCGGTCCTGGTGCCGGGGGGCCTGGTCCAGACCGGCGGCGCGGGAGACGGCCCCGGCCTCTCGGGAAGCTGGCTGATCCTGCTCGCCGTCGACGATGCCCTGATCGCCCTGCTGCTGGGCTATCGGGTTGCGGTGTTCCGTTACGGGACCGCCCGCGACGCCGCACGTTCGGCGGTGACGTACGCGATCGTGGTGGCCGTGGCCGCCGGTGCGCTGCGCGCCGTTGGTCTGCCGAGCCTGGTGGGTCCGGCGGTGCTCACGCTCGTGTTCTACCTGTGGGACGCGCTGCACGGGACGGCGCCGGCGCGCCGGCGCGAGCCGCGTTTCCTGTGGGAAACGGTGCTGCTGGTCGCCCTGGGGATCGTGGTGGTGCTCTGGAACCAGCGCCTCCCCGGGTAGGTCACCGGTCACCGGCCCCGGTCGCTCGTTTGACGCACGGGTGCTGGGATGCTAGAAACACGTGCCCGCGACCGATAGCCCGCGCTGGCCCCTGACCCTGCACGCCGCAGGCTCCACGCGTCCAGATGGACGAAAGGACAACCGCTCCGTGACCTTCCCCGAGATCGATGCTGCCACCCAGTCGCCCGCAGGCCAGACGCGCATGAAGCGCCAGCTGGCGGAACGGGCCATCGCGCAGGCGTCGGCCGCCGACTGGGCCGGGGCCGCCGAGACGAACCGCCGGCTCCTCGAGTTCGGCGCGGACTCCGAGGCTGAGAACCGGCTGGCCAAGGCACTGTGGGAGATGGGCGAGCTCGGCGAGGCCCGCGAGCACTACCAGCAGGCGCTCGCCCTCGATCCGACGAACCGGATCGCGGAGCGCAACATCGATCGCCTGAAGGTGCTGCTGGTCGACGCGGGCGAGCGCACGGTCGTGGCCAATCCGGGGTCGAAGGCCCCGGTGAGCATCTTCGTCGAGGAGACCGGCAAGACCGGGTTCGCCCACCTGACGGATCTGGCCCGCCCGGCGGAGCTCGCGCAGGTCAACCCCGGTGATCTCGTGGAGCTCGTGCCCGAGGCGAACCGGCTGATCGCCATCAGCAACGGCATCCGGATCGGCATCGTCGAGCCGCGGGTCGCCGCCCGGCTGCTCAAGCTGATGGCAGAGGGCAACAAGTATCTCGCCGGCGTCACGTCGCTTGGCGATCGGGACGTGCGCCTGATCATCCGCGAGGTGTTTCAGGATCCGCGCAACTACGGCAAGGTCAGCTTTCCGACCGCCGCCAAGTCCACGGACCTGCGCCCGTACACGAAGGGCACCCTCGTGCGGGAGGACGAGGAGCTCGAGGAGGAGCTCGAGGACGACGTCGAGGACGAGGAGATCGAGAACCTCGATCGGGTGCTGCCGCCGGAGGAGACGACGGACGAGGCGTTCGAAGAGGAGACGGACGACCTCGACGAGTCCTAGCCCATCGCCCAGGGCGCTGCGCCGGGCGATCCGCGCCGGGTCGGGCCACGCGCCCCTCCAACTGGTACTGGCCGGCTCCTGAGCTGCCAGAGTGAACGCGGCGCGATCCAGCGCCGTGGGCCACCTGGGACGCATCGCATCCAGCGCCGGCCGCCTGCCCGTGCACGGGTTCGTCTGCAACAATCGCGCCCATGGCCGCTCGAGCAGTCCTCCTTCGAACCGAACCGGGCTTCAGCCTTCCGGCCTTCGAGCGGTTCGCGCCACCGCCGCCACCATCGCTGATCGCCGCCCGGATCGAGGCATCGTCGGCACCTGGTGACATCGTCCTCGACCTGTTCGGGCGCGGTGGCTGGGTTGCGCGGTCGGCGATCGACCACCAGCGGAAGGGCGTCAGTCTCGAGTCGACGCCCCTCGATCGGCTGCTGGCCGAGGTTGTGCTCCGGCCGCCGGATCTGCGGCATCTCGACGCGGCCGTCCAGGCCCTGGCCGCGTCCCCACGCCGCGACTCGAGCCTCAAGGCATCGATCACGGACCGGTTCGCCAGCCGGTGTGCCACCTGCGACCGGCCGGTCATCCTGGACGAGGTCAGATGGGCGGTCAGCAATCCATCGGACGAGGAGTCCGCCGGCGCAACCGGCGCGGCGGGCGACGAGGACGTGCCAAGCCCGGTGCGCAAGCACTATCGCTGCCCGGTGTGCCGGGACCAGCTCGGGGGGAGTGAGCAGCGGCAGGCGCCGCTCGACGATGCCGACGTCGCACGCGCATTCGATCGGGAGGGGATCGAGGCCCGATCCAGGCTGGTCGAACGGTTCCCGGTGCTCGACGGAGGCGAGTCGCTGCCTGGCGAGCTGCTCGACCTCCATACGCCCCGGCAGCTCGTGGCGCTGGACGCGATCCTGGAGCGCATCGAGAACGATCTGCGAGCCGCCTCGATCTCGGCGGCATTGCGCCTCTCGCTGCTGCATGCGCTCGCCCCGGCCAGCCGGCTCGCGACCTCGTCGGGTCGGATGGCCACCCTTCGCATCGCTGGCGGCCACGTCAAGCGGCCGGCGGCGGGGCACTGGCGGGAGCGAAACCCCTGGTCGGCGTTCGAGGACGGTGTCCGGCTGGTCCGGGGCTTCGTCCAACGGCTCGAGAGCGGCGCCTGGGGTCCCGTTCCGGCGCGGCTGGGCGAGGACCTGCGGAGCTTGGTCGAAGGGTCGGCGACGGCCGTGCTGAAGCAGGGAACCCCGGCCGCGCTGGAGGCGCTCGGTCTCGAGGTCGAGCATCTGGCAGGAACGCAGCTGCGACCGCGCGCCAAGCTGGTGCTCGGGGCACCCCCCGTCCGGCCGGTCGCCGACCGCCTGGCCTGGGCCTACCACGGGACGGCGTGGGTGCTTGGCCGGGACGCGGCGGCAACGTTGCCCCTGGAGGCGCTGTTCGGGCCGTCGGTCAGGCCGTCGTGGGGCTGGCAGGCGGCGACCATCACCCGCTCGCTCCGGGCGATCACGCCGGTGCTCAAGCGCGACGCGCGGGTTGCACTGCTTCTGGAGGGCGACCGTCCGGAGGGGCTGGTCGCGAGCGTCATCGGTGGGGTGACCGCGGACTACCGTGTGCTGGCGGCCCGGCTCGCAGAGCCGGGCCGCGAGACGGGCGGGATCGTCGAGCTGGTCCCACCCGGGTCAGGAGCGGTGCCGGGTGGTCCGCGAACCCGGGCCAACGTCGTGCTCCAGCCACTGCCGGGCGGCGCGGGCGACCCGGACGTCACTCGCTCCGATCGCCTGTTCTCGCCGCCCGATCGCCTGGTGAGCGCGCCGTTCTCGGCGGGCGACGCAGCTCGGGCGGTGGTCGACGCCGCGGTCGGGGTGCTCAAGCTCCGCGGCGAGCCGGTGACGTTCGAGGGGCTCGTGGGGGAGATTCTGGTGGGTCTGGATCGCGCCGGCCACCTCCGCCGGCTCGTCCGACCGCCCGTGCCGCCGGAGAGCTCCGAGCCGCGGGCCGGCGAGGCGTCGGGCGGCTCAGCCAATGGGGCGGCCGGGTCCCCTGAAGGGAGGGCCAGCGGCGAGGATCGGGCTGCGATCGGCGCACATCGGCCTGAAACGGACGACGCTGCCGAGCAGGAGCGCACGTCACGGCGGGCGGCGCGGGAGCCCAGACACGATCACGTCGACCGGCTGCTCAACCTCGTCCGGGGGGCATTGGCGGCCGCAGACGGCCGTCGCCTCGTCCGGCTCGACGACCGCTGGTGGCTGGGCGATCGCACCGACCGGGAGACGGCCGCAGTGCCGCTCGCCGATCGCGTCGAGTGGGCGGTCTACAGCCTGCTGTCCACCGCTGGCCCCGTGTCCGAGGCCGCGTTCCTCGAGCGCATCGCCAACCTGTTCACGGGGCCTGACCGCCCCGACGAGGTGCTCGTGCAGGCGTGCCTCGAGAGCTACCGGAGCCTGGCCAGCACGCCCGAACGGCTGGTGACCGCCGACGATCTCACCCGCCGTAGCCGCGAGCATGGCGAGCTCATCGCGGGCCTGGTCGACGTGGGGCATCGGCTGGGCTTCTCGGCCTGGATCGGCCTCCGCCAGCAGGCCAGACGAATCGGTGGGGTCCCCCTGGCGCGCCGCCTCGATGACCGCGAGCTCGCCGGCCCGCCGTACATCGGCCGGGTTCGCGCGGAGGACCTCGAGGAGGTCGACGTGATCTGGTACGTCCGCGGTCGCGCAGCGTTCCTGTGGGAGGTCGAGTGGACAGCCATGCTGGGTGAGCCCGTCCTTCGGCGGCACGCCCGGATCCCCCAGGACGACCGCCTGGTGCGGTTCCTGGTCGTGCTCCCGGAGCGGGTCGAGCTCGTTCGCCACAAGCTCGAACGCTCGCCGCTGCTCCGATCGGCGCTGGAGGTGGACGCATGGCACTTCCTCAAGGCGAACCACCTGCGCGATTGGGTCTCCCGCGAGGAGGTGGCGTTGGCCGATCTGGAGCCGTTGCTGGGGCTCGACCCGGCGATCGAGCGCACGGGAGATCAACTGGCCCTGTTCGGCGGCTGAATTGGCGGGAGTCCGCGGGGGGCTCCGGCATGTGGATGCCGCCTGCTCCGGACCGCCATCGACTCCCTGGCGGGCGCGCACCCGCGTCGCCGCTCCGTATCGGCGGTCAGATACCCGATGTCCGCGGATCGGGCGCTTGAAAGGCCCGTTCCCGTGCGGTATTCGCACGTCAGGCGCCAATGTGGAACGAAATTCGTATTGACGCTCCTCATGGCCGTGTGGCACGATCGGGGTCCCTGTTCCACTGTCCGCAACACGGCGCCGCACGATGGCCCCGGACGCGGGCCCCCGGCGTCGCGCCCCGGCCCCTTCGATGGCGCCGGCCCGGCGCACCCCGGGGGTGAATCCTGGAGGCATCATGACCGCCCAATCGACCACCCGGCCGACCCCCAAGCTCGCTCGCGATCGCCAGGCCGTCATGTACCGGCGTGCGCTGGCAACGCTGCCGGGAGGTACCAACTCCAACTTTCGCGCCTGGGGTGACGACACGGTCTACGTCGACCGGGGCAAGGGCGGCCGCGTGTGGGACCTCGACGGCAACGAGTACATCGACCTGCGGATGGGCTACGGACCGGTGATCCTGGGTCACGGCGACGAGCGGGTCGACGACTACGTCAACGAGCGGATGCGGCTGGGCGTCAGCTTCTCTTTGACCAGCGAGGACGAGGTCCGGGCGATGGAGCTCCTGAGGGAGCTCAACCCGTGGGTCGCAAAGGCGCGGATGACGGTCTCGGGCACCGAGGCGACCATGCACGCGATGCGCATCGCCCGGGCCTACACGGGCCGCAACAAGATCGTCAAGTTCGAGGGCCAGTACCACGGCGTGCACGACTACGCGCTGATCAGCGTGCTGCCCAACGAGATGGCCGACCTGGGCGACCAGGACAACCCGGTCGGGCTCGCCTGGGGCCGGGGGATCCCCGAGGCCGTGGCTCGCACAATCATCCCTGCCCGCTACAACAACCTCGAGCTCCTGCGCCGGCTGTTTGAGCGCGAGGGCGACGATATCGCGGCGATCATCGTCGAGCCGGTGCTGGGCAACGCCCAGGGCATCCTGCCCAGGCCCGGCTTCCATCAGGCGATGCGTGCGCTTACCCATGAGTTCGGGATTCTTCTGATCTTCGACGAGGTGAAGACCGGCTTCCGCTTTGCCCGGGGCGGCGCGGCCGAGTATTTCGGGATCACGCCCGACCTCGCGACCTATGCCAAGGCGATGGGCAACGGCTACCCCGCGGCGGCATTCGGCGGTCGCGAGGAGGTCATGGATGTGCTGCCGAGCAAGGTCAGCCACGGCGGCACCTATGCCGGCAACCGGGTCGCGGCGGCCGCGGCGGTCAAGACTCTCGAGATCCTGCGCGACACCGACGCTCTGGCCACCGTGAAGGCCACCGGCGAGCGGATCCAGGCCGGGGTCAGGGGGTTGCTCGACGCCAAGGGCCTCGCATACCACCTCACCGGACACCCGTCGATGTTTGGGATCATGTTCCGCGAGGAGGTCGCCACGGAGTACCGCGACTGGGCGACCACCGACCACGAGCTGTACGACGCGATCGCCGTGGGCATGCACGCGCGCGGCGCGATGCCCGAGCCCGACAGCCGCGAGCCGTGGTTCGTGTGCGAGGCGCACGCGCAGGGCGACACCGTCGACCGGATCGTGACCATCTTCGGCGAGTCGCTCGACGCGGCACTCGAGCTGCGAGCCAGGGGCGGGTTGCTGCCCCACGAGAGCGAGGCCGCCTACGGCAGTGCTGAATCGGATCTCGAGTGAGCGGATTGCGAGGAGGACAGCGGGCATGACGTTCGACGGGAACGCCGTCCGGTCGGTGGATCGGGCGGCGGCCCTGTTGCTGGCGCTGGGGGAAAGTCACGGCCAGGCCGGGGTGACAGAGCTCGCCCGGCGCCTGGGCCTGCATAAGTCGACGGCCTCGCGGCTGCTCGCCACGCTCGAGAAGCGAGGTCTGGTCGAGCAGGACGAGGAGAACGGCAAGTACCGCCTCGGGCTGGTCGTGATCAGACTCGCCGAGCGGGCCGAGCGAACGTTGGACCTGCGCTCGATCGCGATGCCCGAGCTGGATCGCCTGGCACGGGCAACCCGAGAGACCACGGGCCTGGGCGTGCTCGACGGTGACCACCTCCTGACCGTGGCCCAGGCCGACGGCCCCAACCTGGTGGCCATGGGTGACTGGACCGGTCGCTCGGTGCCACTCCATTCCGTGGCCCCGGGCAAGGTGCTGCTTGCGTCGCTTCCGGAGCGCGAGATCATGCGCCTGGTCCGGCGCGGTCTTCAACGGTTCACCGATCACACGATCACCGGGCTGGAGCCGCTGCTCGAGGAGCTGGTGCGGGTGCGGCGACGCGGCTTCGCGACCGCGTTCGGCGAGTTCGACGCGACGATGAACGCGGTGGCCGCGCCAGTCCACGACGCGCGGGGGGCTGTGGTGGCGGCGGTCGATGTATGGGGCCCGTCCTTCCGGGTCACGCCACGACGCGTGCCGGAGCTCGTGCAGCACGCCCGCGAGACCGCTGCCGCGATCTCGGTCCGGCTGGGGGGCACGTCCGCCTGATCCTCGCCCGGCCCCTGCTCCGGCTCGCACCGTCGGCGCGCCTCGTCTAGGCTTGGGTCCATGGAGATCCCCGCAGACCTCCCGGATCGCCTGCTCGGGCTGATCGCGGACCCGATATTGCCGATCCTGGTGATCATTGCGATCACCGGAGTCCTGATGCGCCTGATCGATCACACCGTCCGGCGCATCGTGGCCGCCGTGTTCGAGCGTGAGGTCACGGAGGGTACCAGCAGGGACCTGTCCGCCTCCGAGGTCGCGAAGCGGGTTGACACGCTCGATGGCCTGGTGACACGGACGATCCACGTCTTCATCCTGCTGATCGCTCTGGTCATGATCCTGGGCGAGCTCAGCTTCGACATCGGTCCAGCGGTCGCGGGCCTGGGAATTGTCGGGATCGCCGTCGGGTTCGGCGCCCAGAGCCTGGTCCGTGACTTCTTCAACGGCGCGCTGATCCTGATCGAGAACCAGTTCAGCGTGGGCGACGTCATCAGCGTTGCGGGCATCAGCGGGGTGGTCGAGGACTTCAGCCTGCGGCGAACGACGCTTCGGGACCTGAGCGGGGTCGTCCATACCGTGCCCAACGGCGAGATCGCGGTCACCTCCAACCAGACGCGCTCCTGGTCGCGGGTCAACGAGAACATCCAGGTGGCCTACGACACCGACATGGACCGCGCGATCGAGGTGGTCAACGACGTTGGGAGGTCTCTTGCGGAGGATCCGGCCTGGAAGGATCGCGTGCTCGAGCCGCCCAGCGTGCTGCGGGTCAACTCGCTCGACGAGTCGGGTATCACGCTCAAGGTGACCGGGTCCGTCCGGCCGTCGGAGCAGTGGGCGGTCGCCGGCGAGTTCCGGCGCCGGCTGCTTACCGCCTTCGCCGGCGCGGGCATCGAGATCCCGTTCCCGCACCGGGTGGTGATCTCACGCGACGCTGGCGCGCCTGCCGCGGGGGACGAACGGGCCGTCTGAGGGGGCTGGCGGGCTCCCGCCATGGCTCGGTGGCGGGTAGCATCGTCGCCGCGGCGGCATCGCCGTTGATGGCCCCCTGCGGCGCGTAGAATGGCCCACAAGTGTCGCAGCCGGAGGGACCCGTGAGCGTCGATCCCCACGCCCAGGGCGGCCCCGAGCTCGAGGAGCTTCTCCTCGGGACGCGAGCCTTCGCGCCCGCTCGGGCGTCTGCGGTCTCGGCGACGCTCGCGGACGGCACCGCGATGGACCCCGCTCGTTTGCGGAGGCTTCGGGGCGGCCGGGAAGGGAAGACGGCGTGCCGTTCGGCTTCCTGAAGCGCCGCAAGCCGGAGGTGGCCGTCGCCGGGGCCGCCGATCCATCAGACGGTGGCATTGGGCGGCCGGCGTCGATGCACGCCGGTCCGGCGCGGGGCGTGCCGTTCATCGCGCTGACCGAGGACTGGCGCCTGCGGGGCCTGATGCAGATCTCCGGTCGGCTGTCTGATGCTCTCAACCGCCGGGAGGCGATCGAGATCACCGGCGTGAGCTGGGGGCCGCCGGACGGCTCGGCGCCGCTCGAGAAGGCGCCCGGCCTCAAGAGCGTCGACCCCTACGACCTGATCATGGTCACGGGCGGCGACGACAGCCTGCCTCCGCTGACCGAGCCTGAGCGCATGGCGCTCAAGGTGCACAAGGTCGCCTACGAAGTTGCCCTCGAGGTGCCGCCGTTCCGCGTGATCGGAACCGTCTACCTGCACCCGGGCTCGGAGCCGGAGCGGTTGCTGGACCGCTCGTCGGAGATGTTCGTCCCGGTGGTAGAGGCGGTCGCTCGTCTGGGTGACGTCGTGGTGACCGAGCCCGAGGTCGAGGTGATCCTGGTCAACCGGTTCTACCTGCGTGGTGTGAGCCAGGTCGACAAGCGCACGGGCGAGCCGCATCCGAAGCTGCCGGGCTCACCGTTGGGGGGCATCAGCTGGCAGGACCGATCCCGCTGATCGGACTCGCCTGAGCCGGGTGGTCCCACTCCGCGCCGACGCGGCCCCCGAGGGTCGCCTGCTCGCGGGCCTCGTGAGTCGTCGCCCACGGCGCGTTCGCGCGCGCAGACGCGCAGAGGAAGCTACGCGAGCGACGGGATCGCGCGCCCAAACAGGCGCAGCGGCGTTCGCGCGGCGCTGCTGTCGGTAACGCCCAGCAGCCGGTCTGCCATCGCGTCGAAGTCGAGCGTGATCCGCTCCTTGGGCGCCAGCTCCAGGAGGGTCTTGCCCTCGTTCGCGCAGCGAACGACCAGCAGCCCGCCCGAGCGGAGCTGGCCGAACAACGGGATTGCCACCGCGCGCTCGAGGTCTTCGACCTTGATCCCGCTGTTCGCGCGGTTCGCGATCAGCGCGAGACGATCGCGCATCCCCAGCTCCTCGGCGACGTCGCGGAGCTTGATGGTGGCGGCAATGGCGGGCATGTCGGGTGTTACCGGTACCAGGATCCGGTCCGCCCGATCAAACAACGCCCGGTTGAGGGAGCTGTACGAAGGGTGCAGATCGACGATCACGAAGTCCTCGCGACGCTTGGCGAAGGCGACCGCGTTCGCGACCCGCTGGGGCTCCAGCAGCTCGGTGCCGATCGGGTTGGACGCGAGGGGCAGGACCTTGAGGCCGGAGGAGTGGACTGATGCGAGCTCGTCGAACGTAACCACGGGACCGCCGTCGAGCTCGTCGCGCCAGGCGTCGATCACGGTCGGGACCGCGTCCATGCCGAGCGACGCCGGGACATGGCCGGTGACGGTGTCGGCATCGACGAGCAGCACCCGCTGGCCCCGGCCGACGAGGGCCGCGGCGAGGTTGGTGGCGACCAGCGTCTTGCCTACGCCACCTTTGGGGTTGAAGATCGCGAGCACCTGGCCGGGACGAGCCCAGTCGTCCTGGTCGAGGTCGCTCTGCAGGATCGGCCCGCTGCCGTCATCGATCACGACCGAGCGGATGCACATCGCCTCGACGCGCCATCGGATCGATTCGGCGGAGTAGGGCCGGGTGAGGTACTCGTCGTCCCGGTGCCCGGCGGCCTCCGGGTCGAGATGCTCGAGCATCGTCGCCCCAACCACGAGCAGCGCCGGAATGCTGTGCCCCGATTCGTGGAGCAGGGACCAGGCGTCGGAGCCCGCGTCAGGGTCGGTCTCGACATCGATGATGGCGACGGCAATGTCCCGCCGTGCCGCGAGGGTTGCCTGGAGCTCCGCGGGATCTCGGACGTAGACCGGGTCGAAACCCCCATTGCGGAGCTCGGAGCCGACCGGGTCGCGCTCGGCCGGCGGAAGCAGGATGGCGACCGTGGGTCGGGACGGACCGGCAGCCATCGTCAGGACTCCGTCTCGGGGTCCCGGGCGTTCACGTGAACGACACCGTCCTCCGAGCTGATCACCCGGGCAGCGAACCCGGGCATGGTCGGGATCACGTCACGGAACACCACGTCCGGGCCATGATCCACGTTGAACACGAACTCGCCGTCCGGTCCCGAGGCAACCGTCACGCTCTGGACGCCGGCGATCCGGCTCAGATGCCGCTTGAAGCTGGCGATGCTGGCGACAGAGATGAGGCCCGACACGATGACCTGCGAAGCCTGCGGCTCGCCATCGGCACCGCCGCCGTGTCCGGGGAGCAGGCTCGCCAGCCGGCCGGTGAACGACTCGGCCTCGAACCCACCGGCTTCGACGCGAGCCTCGAGCGCGGACATGGCCTCGCCGGGATCGTCCGTGTCCTGGTCGCCGCGGAACCGCTCGGCCATGGTCTCGGCGGCGCCTGCGGCCGCATCGGCCTGATCAACCGGACTTGCCGCGGACTCGCTGCCGGCGACCGCCTCGGCTGCCGCTTCCACCGCGGCCATGACCGGGTCGTGGTCGACGAGCTCGCCCGCCTCGTTGGTCGTCGGGGTACCGTCGGAGGCCTCGGCCGCAGCCCAGCGTGGCGCGCTGCCAACGGCGTCGGCCGACACATCGCCCTCGGCCTTCGGCGGCGGTGGCGTGGTCCAGTCACCGGAGGCATCGCCCCAGGCGATTCGCGCCGCGGTGCTGCGCGACCTGGCTGGCTCGGTTTCCGTTTCGCCCACCACATCAGGATCGGTGGTGCCGTCGTCGACGGAGGTCACGGGCTGGCTCGGATCCAGGTCATCGACGGCGACAGCCGGCTCGATGACGCCGATCGCCGGCTGCGCAGCCTGGGCGCCGGCTTCATCCTCGGCTGGCGCCTCGGGCTCTCCTTCGCCGGGCGCCGTGTCGCCGGCCGGTGTGGCAGCGTCAAGCTGACCCTTCGCCGCCTCGTCGGCCGTCTCGATCCTGCCGGTCGCAGGCTCGACGTCGGTTCCCGCTGCATCAGCTTCGATGGCTTCGGCCTGGCCTTCGACGGCCTCGGACCCTGCCGCCGCTTCGGCCGCGACCTCGACGTCGTCCGTCGCCTCGTCGGCGGGCGTGCCGACCCAGGCCTCGAATGACGGGACGTCGGGCATGGACTCGGCCAGGGTCGCCAGGCTCGCCGGGTCGTCTTCGTTGCGCACCCGCTCGAGATAGGCGTCCATGTGGGCCTGGTACCGGGCGACCTCGGCCTGCACGTCTTCGATCTGGCGATCGACGCTTGCGGCGTGGTCGCTGAGCTCGTCCTCGAGGGCCGACTTGCGCGCGGTGATCTTCCGGTCTGTCTCCTCGCGGATGCGGGCGATCTCGGCCTTGGACCAGTCGCGGATGCCGGCGATGTCTTCGTCGGACTGCTGGCGGAGCTGCGTCGCGCCTTCGGTCGACTGCTCGCGGATCGTCTCCACGACCTGGCGCAGCGTGGTGTCAGTCTGTGCCAGCGCCTGTTCCCGTGCGGTCTCGGCGGTCGACCGGATGGCCGCGGACAGGTCGGCCATGAGCTTGGATGGTTTCCTGGGCGTCGCGGGAGGCGCCGAAGGAGCGGCGTTGATGTCGACCATGAGCGGTGGCTCCTCGGCGATGGGGCCTTTCTCGGCCCATTCTTCGGGGGGGCGGGGATCGTTGTTGCTGCGGGGTTCGCTATCCGCAATTCCCAGGCGTGCGTGCAGGTCGGGCTCGGGCAACACGAAGTCTTCGGGCTGGGCGTCGTGGGCCTCTGCATCCTGGGTGGGCTCAGTCGTCACGTCGTCCGACGCTTCGTCGTGCGAGCGGTCCGAGCTCCACGGGAGCCGGAAACCGGATCGGGTATCAGTTGACGCCATTGGCCAGGGATCCTCCGCGGGCGAGCCTGGGTGGTGCTGGAACGCCACAGTAGGCGGCAGAGTGGGTTGCGGTGCAGTCGCTAGAGGTACCAGCGGCGGGTTCCGGTGGTACCGGCGGCGCCTCCCGTTGGCTGCGGGCACGCTCCCAAAACGCCCGGATGGGGTCCGCCGCGGTGCCGGGGCGCACCATGACCGCGGGGTCGACATGGCCACCGGCACGCTGCCGTGCGCCCGCATACCATGGCGTCGTGGAACCGATGCGCCAAGGTGCAACCGATCCCGTCGGCGACCCGGGGGTCCGGCTGGATCGGTTCGGCCGGCCTCTTCGCGACCTGCGGATCTCGGTCACCGATCGCTGCAACTTCCGGTGCCCGTACTGCATGCCGGCGGAGGTCTTCGGTCGCGATTTCGCGTTCCTGCCGAGATCGCTCGTGCTCTCGTTCGAGGAGGTCGCCCGGCTCGCGTCGGTCTTCGTCGGCCTCGGCGTCCACAAGCTCCGGATCACCGGCGGGGAGCCCCTGGTGCGGCGCGACCTGCCGGTGCTGGTCGGCTACCTCGCCGGGCTGGAAACGGCCGACAGCGGTCCGATCGACCTGACCCTGACCACCAACGGCTCGGCGCTGCGTGCCCTCGCGAAGCCGCTGGCCGAGGCAGGCCTCCAGCGCATCACGGTCAGCCTCGATTCGCTCGACGACGCGGTGTTCGGGGCGATGAACGGGGTGGACTTCCCGGTGACCCGGGTGCTCGAGGGCATCGGCGCCGCCCGGGATGCGGGCCTGGCGCCAATCAAGGTCAACACCGTCGTCCGCCGGGGGATGAACGAGGCCTCGGTCCTGCCGCTGGCGCGCTGGGCGCGCAACGAGGGGCTGATCCTGCGCTTCATCGAGTACATGGACGTGGGCCATTCCAACGGCTGGCGAATGGACGATGTCGTACCGGCCGCGGAGATCCTCGCGACGATCGATGCCGAGTTGCCCATCGAGCCCGTGTCGCCCGGCTATCGTGGTGAGGTCGCGGGCCGGTTCCGGTACCGGGACGGTACCGGGGAGATCGGGGTCATCGCCTCCGTCACCCGCCCGTTCTGCTCGGACTGCACCCGGGCCCGCCTGTCCGCAGACGGCCACCTCTACACCTGCCTGTTCGCGGTCGCCGGCACGGATCTCAAGACCCCGCTCCGCGCGGGCGAGAGCGACGCGGAGCTGGCCGCCCGGATCCGGGAGATCTGGTCTGGTCGGGTCGATCGCTACTCTGAGCTGCGGAGCGAGGCCACGGAGCGCCTGCCGAAGGTGGAGATGTTCGCGCTCGGTGGTTGAGGGACCCGATCCGGGCCGTCCCTCCCACCCGAAGGGTGACGGTTGGGCCCCAGTCGTCCACAGCTCGTCCACAGCAGAGGGAAACTCGTGGACGCGGTCGCCCGGGCCCCCTCGCGGTTCGTGGAAAAGCGGGTTGGAGCCGGGCGGTCCACGCCGTAGCCTTGGTTGTGCCCGAAGGGGCCGATGGAGGCCCGGAGCGGAGGCGATCGCCTCAAGCCCGCTCCACCCGGCCGGCTGCGATCACCTCAAGGCCATGCCGGCGTCCGGTCCGAGATCACATCAAGGGCCGACGCTCTCCGGTCGCTTCGGGCGCTTCATCTGCCGGCAGGCGCAGCCCGTGAGGGTGGTGTATGTCGGACGCCCGGACGGACGCGACCGGCATCCCGGTGTCGGTACTCCATCCGGGCGTTGAAGCGTTAACGGAGTGCCATGACCGACCACGACGCCGGCGCCCCCGATCGATCCCGACCCATCCCGCCGTCGGAGCAGCCGGCGCGCTTGGCCGCGCTCGCCGCGGCGGTGCGCCGCCGAAGTGATCTGGTTCCGCGCGTCGGCCTGGTGCTGGGCTCGGGACTGGGTGGCCTTGCGGACGGGCTGACCGAGGCGGCGGCCATCCCGTTCGCCGAGCTTCCCGGCTGGCCGGTGGCTACCGCGCCGGGCCACCTCGGACGGCTCCTCCTGGGTCGCCTGGGCGGCGTGCCGCTGGTCGCGCTCCAGGGCCGATTCCACCTGTACGAGGGCAACGACGCGGGGCTCGTGGTCCAGCCGGTCCTGCTGTTCCGGCAGCTCGGCGCCCAGGCCGTGGTCCTGACCAACGCCGCCGGTGGCGTGAACCCGGCGTTCGGCCCAGGGACGCTGATGGTGATGTCGGACCACCTCAACCTGACCGGCCGAACGCCCCTCGTCGGACCGAACGCGGACGAGCTCGGTCCGAGGTTCACGGACCTGACCGACGTCTGGGCGCCGCGCCTCCGGGCAGCCCTGCACGCGGCCGCCGCGGCCGAAGGGGTCGTACTCGAGGAAGGGGTCTACGCGGGGCTGCTCGGGCCCTCCTACGAGACTCCGGCGGAGATCCGCATGCTCCGAACCCTGGGCGCGGATGCGGTAGGGATGTCCACGGTGCTCGAGGCGATCGCCGCGCGCTGGGTTGGCCTCGAGGTGTGCGGTGTGTCGCTGGTGACGAACGCCGGGGCTGGCTACACCGGCCAGCCGATCAACCACGAGGAGGTGCTGGCCGCCGGTGCCGAGGCGGGGCCCCGTCTGGCGCGCGTGCTGCGGCGGTTCGTTGCGGAGTTCCAGGGGGACGCCTCATCGCGCAGGTGACCGGCTTCGGCCACCAGGCAGGGACCGGGCCGGCGCCTACCTGACCGGGAGGTCCCGTCCGGCGGCGCGGGCCGCGTCGCGCTGCTGCGCCCAGGCCGCCAGCACGTTGTCCTTGTGGGGCCTGATCGGGCAGTGCTCGTCGCGGTTGTTGAACTCGTCGCAGTAGCCGAGCGGGACGCACTTGGGGGCGAGGAATGCGCCCAGGAACGGCGACACGTTGAACACCTCGTGGCGGATCAGCTGGAACAGCCGGCGGATCTCCCACTGCGCCATCGTGCACAGCCGCAGGCCCGACATGTGGATCAGCGCCCGGAGGTTGGTCGTCATCACGAGGTTGGTCCTGGTGGCGTTGGGGAACACGAAGCGCGCGTCCTCGCCCGGCACGCCGGCACCCAGCAACTCCTCGTACAGGCCAAGTGCGCCGTCCACCTGCTCTTCGTACCGGGTCCGCAGCTCCGGGTCGCCCTCGGCGATCGTCGCCGGCAGCATCGTCGCCGCGCCCTTGTACTTGACGTAGCGCTGGCTCTGCTGGTCGAACGCCACGCCCGCCCGGTGCCGGACGAGCTGGTGCGACAGCGTGCGCGAGACACCGCTGAGGGCGAACGTGAACACGATGTGCTCGATGGTGGAGCCGTGGCCCGACTCGATCACGTTCGTGATCAGCCGCTGCATGCTCGCCGGCGCCACCTCGCCCTCCACGGCGCGCCGGTAGATCTCCTGCGGCTCGAGCTCCGAATAGCAGGTCCGGCAGGCGGTATACACGAGCGGCACGTAGTAGCGCTCGACGATCGCCTTGTCGGGGAACAGGAGCGTGGCCCTCATCCCGAGCTCGTGGCGTCCCGGGTTGCGCGGGATGGCCGTCTTCGAGCGCTGGGGAGCGGGCGGCTCTGCCATGGCGTCAGTCTACCGGCCGGGTGGTGGCGCGGACACCTGCGGGTCGAGGATCGGCTCCCGGACGAGGTGCCCGGTGGTCCACGGCGTGGAACCAGGCCCAGTAGAGGCCGGTGGCGACCGCGTACAGCCCGATGATCGCAACGAAGTTGAGGCCGTAGCCGAGATCGAATCCGAGCGTCGCCTGGAGGAGGGCGTACCAAGCGCCGCCGAGCACCCAGCCGACCTGCCACAGGACGCTCGTCGCAGCCGACAGCGTCGCTCGCTCGGCCGGCGGACGTGCTCCATGGCGAACGCCATGAACACCGGGTTGCTCGCGTGCGTCAAGGAAGGTGGGCGGTTCCGGAACGTGGCCGTCGCGCGGTGCCGTTCCATCGCATGCGGCGAGTCTCGTCTCGACACGCCGTGCAACGGCCAGGTGTGAGAGCATGCGCCGCACGACGATCGGGGTGTGCGGCGGGGGCAGGAGGGCAGTTTTCGGTATGGCCACGCGGGAGGAGATCGCAGACATCCTCGCCGGGTTCACCCTGTTCGGGGACCTGCAGACGCCGCAGCTGCTGTCGGTCGCCGGCGTGTTCGAGGAGGTGTTCTTTCCCGAGGGCGAGCGCATCCTGCGCCAGGGCCTGACTGGATCGGGCTTCTACGTGATCCTCGAGGGCGCTGCGAACGTCATCGTGGACGGCACCCAGCGGTCGACGCTCAATCGCGGTGACTTCTTCGGGGAGGTCTCGATCCTGCTCGGCGAGCCGCCGACGGCCGACATCGTGGCCACCGGCCCGTTGCGCTGCATCGTGATCGCGGGACCCGCCGTCGAGGCGTTCCTCGAGGCTCATCCGAAGGTCATGTTCCGGATGCTCCAGGCGCAGGCCAGGCGGCTGCGGAACGCCAACCGGTGGCGGAGCTGACGGTCATGTCCTCCGACCCCCGCCCGTTTCCGCCGGGGGCGTACCCGGCCATCGTGATCGGCAGCGGACCAGGCGGCCTCCAGGCGAGCTATGGGCTGCGTCGCCACGGCATCGCACATGCCGTCCTGTCCGCCGATCCGTCGCCCGGCGGGATGTTCCGCCGCTGGCCGTTCTTCCAGCGCCTGCTGTCCTGGACGAAGCCCTATGCCCCCGAGGAGCGGACGAGCCGGGAGTACCAGCGCTTCGACTGGAACAGCCTGATCGCCGACGAGGCGGAGCTGCGGTCCCTTCAGGCCGGGCTCATGGACGGGACCTCCTACTTCCCCAGCCGGCCGGAGATGGAGGCGAACCTCGCGGCATTCGCCGATCGGGCGAAGATCGCCATCCGCTACGGCTGCAGCTGGGAGCGGACCCGACGCGAGGAGGGCACGGACGGGACCACGTTCGTGCTCGAGACGACCGACGGCGAGTACCGGACACGTATCCTCGTCCTGGCCGTCGGCGTCGCGCAGCCGTGGAGCCCGCAGAAGACACCGGGCATCGAGCACGTCCGTCACTACGCCGACACCCGCGAGGCTTCCTGGTACGCGGGAAAGCGGGTGTTCATCATCGGCAAGCAGAACTCGGGCTTCGAGCTCGCGTCGGGACTGGCGCCGTGGGCATCGCAGATCGTGCTGAGCTCGCCGTCCCCGGCCAAGCTGTCGGTCCAGACGCGGTCGCTGGTCGGGGTGCGGGCGCGCTACGTGCAGCCGTTCGAGGACAACTTTCTGGGTCTCGGCGTGTCGATCCTGGACGCCTCGACCGACGGCATCGCCCGCGTCGGCGACGCCTACCGAGTAGATCTCAAGCGGACCGACAACGGCATGCCGATGAGCGTGGAGGCCGACGAGATCATCGCGGCCACCGGGTTCACGTGCCCCCTGCAGGACCTGCCCGATCTCGGCGTCACGACCGTCGGTCGCAGCATGCTGCCGGCGGTGACGCCGATGTGGGAGAGCGTGTCCGTGCCCGGGATCTACTTCGCCGGGACCATCACCCAGGCCGCGCACGGCCTGCGCAAGCACGGTATCCCGGCCAACTCGGGCGCGGTTCACGGCCACCGCTACAACGGCATGATCCTGACCCGCCACATCGCCGCGACGCATTTCGGTGTCGAAACGCCCCGTCCGTCCGTTCCCGAGAGAGATGTCCTGGGCTATCTGCTGCGTGAGGCCACCTGCGCCCCCGAGCTGTGGCACCAGAAGGCATATCTCGCCCGGGTGATGTCCGTCTCGCCCGACGACGGGATCCGGGACGAGGGGATCCTGCCGCTGGTCCATGCCCTCGATGCGATGGACCGGAACCTGGTGGCGATGACGGTCGAGGCCGATGGGCAGGGATCGATCTACCCGGTGGCCTACATCAAGCGGGGCGGGCGTACCGAGGAGCACGTGCTGCCCGGGCACCCGATGCGCGACTTCGCCACCGCCGAGCACCGGGGTGCGGCGGCGGCGGCGATCGGCTCCCTGCTGCCGTCCTATGCCCGGAGTGGCTGACCGGCGTCGCTCTGCGTTCAACGCGCCTCCATCGAGGCGTTGCGACCATTTGCTCGGCCGGCGAACGGCCGCGACGTCCATGGCGGTGACCCGACGAAGCGTCCGTGGTGGCGGCGACGGGGGACGTGTCGTCTGCTGTCGGAGGATTGACAAGACGTCCAGATAGCCGGATTCGGCAACGTCGCCATGAGTTAGCTCTTGCGGGCTAATCGATCGTCAGGTAGTCTGCCGCGGATGACCGATCGGCCCATCGGGACCGTCGTGTTCGGCGACGTCGTCGATTCGCGGCGGGATCCCGGCTCCACCGCCTGGCTGCGCTCCCTGCGCGCGGATCTCGACGCCGCCTATCCGCATGGGCAACGACTGGCATCGTTCGGCTTCACCCAGGGGGACGAGCTCCAGGGGCTGCTGGCGCCCGGCGCCGATCCCTTCCGCACCATCCTCAGGGCCGCCCTCGGGCCGGATGCGAGGGACCTCCGCTGGGCCGTCGTGGTGGGTGCGATCGAGCCGGGGACAGGACCGGCCACCGAGCGCACGGGCCCGGCCTTCCACGCCGCCCGCGATGCCCTGGCGGTCGCGAAAGCCCGGCGCGAAGGCTTGAACGCGATCACGGGCGACGAGGAAGCGGACGCCCTGCTGCGGGATCTGGGCCCGCTGCTACCGGAGCTGCTGGGCCGGCTGACGGCCCGGCAACGCGAGGTCGGACGGCTGATGCTCGTCGACCGGCTCCGTCAGGCCGAGGTCGCAGATCGGCTGGACGTGAGCCGAGCCACCGTGTCGGTCATGGTGGACCGGGCGAGGATCCGCCACCTCGAGCGGCTTGCCCGGGCTCTGGCCGTGATCTTCGGCGACGGTGTCCGGCGCGTCACCGACCACGCGGGCAAGCGAGCGGGGAGCCCCCGATGACCGACGTCGTGCTGGTGCTCGCGTGGCTGCTGTTCTCGCACCTGGTCGCGGACTTCGTGCTCCAGAACGACTGGATCGCGCTCAACAAGGGGACCCGCGGCCGGACCGGATGGAGCGCGCTCGGCCTGCATGGCCTCCACGTCGCCCTGTGCCTCGCGCCGGTGGTGCTCGCGTTCGGGTTCCGTGGCCTCGTCTACCTCGCGCTGGTGACAGTGTCCCACGTGCTCGTGGACCGCTGGAAGGTGCGGGCGACCCAGCAGGCCGAGCGGGAGGCGCAGGCCCAGGCACGATCGCGCGCCGCGCGCACGGGCGAGGTGGCGGGCCCGGGCCTCGGCGCGGCGTGGAGCCCGTGGCCGGGCATCCTGTTCGTCGCCGACCAGGTGCTCCACGTCACGTTCCTGGTCGTGGGCTGGCTGGTCATCCTGGAAGGCGCGGCGATCCTGCCCGAATTCGCGCGCTTCGCCAACGAAGTGCTCGGATCATGGGATCGGGCGACCGTCCACGCGACGATCCTGACCGGCGTCGTGATCGCCTCGCTGCTGATCGTCAACACCCGCGGCGCCTTCTACTTCGTGCTCTCCCTGGTCTCGCCCCGCGACATCGCGCCCGAGGCCGCGACGGCGGCACCGGCCGCGCCGGCAGCTCCCGCCGGGTACACGGTTCGGGTGGGACCCGTGATCGCGACCGTCGAACCCACCCCGTCGACCGCCGGCGGGGAGCCGAGCCCACTGGCCGGCGTCGAAGCCGGGCGCGATGGAGAGGCGGCGGGCCGGGCTGGTGCCGCCGCCACCGGCGGGGTTCCGAGCGGGGCGCCGGCCAGGATCGGCGCCACGATCGGCGCGCTCGAGCGCCTCCTGATCGTCGCCTTCATCCTCGCGGGCGCCGAGATCGCGGTGGGGTTCGTGATCGCGGCCAAGACGATCGCGCGCTTCAAGCAGCTCGATGATCGCGGGTTTGCCGAGTACTACCTGCTGGGGACGCTGGCCAGCGTCTCGGTCGCGATCCTGAGCGCGGCGGTGGCGCAGGCGGCGCTGCGAACGCTCGGCCTGTAGGTCCCCGGGCCGTCGGGCCCGTTCAGCTCAGACGAGGTTGCGCGGGATCCGTTCCTGCCACTCGCGCGCGAAGAACGGCTCGCCGTCGAGGCGCACGTCGAGCTCGACCCGGACGTCGAACGCGTCCGCATCCGATGCGATGTCGCCCTTCGCGCGGATGCCGACATCGAACCCGTCGCCCGTCCATCGGTAGGTCACGTCGCTGTTCAACCGGGCGCGCGCCGGATCCACGTCCGACGCCGTCAGCACCAGCCGCTCGGAGCTGTACACGCGCGAGCCGTCTTCAGCGGTGCTCGCGCCGCCCTCGCCGAGCGTCACCGTCACCGTCCCGGCGATCACGTCCTGCTCGATCCGCCACGCGGGCGCGTCCTCCTCATCGACGCCGACCTCGCGCAGGCCCGCCGGGTCGGTCCGAAAGGCCGGTGGCTGGAGCGTCGGCGCCGAGGCCGGGAGCGTGGGCAGGACGAGCCGGGACGGCGCGCCCGGTCCGTGGTGGACCTGGAGCTCGCCCGGGAGCGGCGACGGCCACAGCACCGGCCAGTAGCCGGTGAGCACCGTGAGGCGGATCCGGTTGCCGGCGGTGAACCGGTAGCCGGTCGTGCGAAGCGGGATCCGTACCTCCTCGGTCGCCCGCGGCCGAGTCGGCATGGGCGAGGGATCGACGTCCGACAGGCGGTGGGTCAGGTTGAGCACGCCGGTGGCCACGAGCGCGGACACCCCATCGGGCGACACCTCGGACAGGCGGACGACGCAGGTGGCTACCGGCATCGTCGCGGTCACGTGGAGAACGGCCTCGGGGATGCCGATGACGCTCAGCGGCTCGGGCAGCGGCTCGGTGGTCCAGGTCAGCCCGAGCGCCTCGTCGGGCCGCAGGTCCCGGGCGAGGCCGTTGGGCTGGCCGCCCGCGCCCCACGAGAGCGCTCCCGACGTTCCAGCGGTCGCCCGGTGCGCCACGGTGCGTACCAGGTCCACGTCGGCTGCCTCCGCCGACAGCGTGCCGTCGCCCAGGTGCCAGGCGAGGGGAGCGGTGTCCGCCACGGGGAACGCTCCAGCGGCCCGCCAGCGGCCCGGCCACTCGCGCGGGAACGGCTCCGGCTCGGCCCACGCATGCTCGAACCAGGTGATCGCGGGTCCGGCCTCCCAGTCGTTCTCGATCCCCTTGAGGTACCGGTCGAAGAACCGGATCAGCTCGTGGTACCAGTTGAGGTTGGGGCCCGGGTAGGCGTCGTCCGGGAACGAGTGCACCCAGTTGCCGACGAGGGTGCGGACGGAGACGGCGTTCCGGCACCGCTGCTGGATCCGGAACGCGGCATCGACGTAGGCGTCGGTCCAGCCGGCGACCTGGAACACGGCGCAGGTGAGCGCCTCGTACTCGGGCGCCAGCGAACCGCGTCGCCAGTACGGCCCGTCGGTCTGCTCGCGGATCCACGGGAACAGCCAGGGCGGCGTCAGCTCCAGGCGCTCGCGCCACTCGTCGCGCCAGGCATCGCCGCGGAAGGCGGGCAGCGGCGGCATCGCGTTCATGCCCAGCTGGCTGACCGCGTACTGGCTCTTCTCGCTGGCGGTGACGCAGCCGCCGCGGATGTGGACGTCGTCGCGATACCGGTCGTCGGTCGCGTACATGGGCAGGATCGCGCGCAGGTGCGGTGGCCTGAGCTTGGCGACCTGGATCGAGGTGAAGCCGCCATAGCTGATGCCCCACATGCCGACGTTCCCGTTGCACCACGGCCGGGCGGAGAGCCACTCGACGGCGTCGTACCCATCGCGGGTCTCGGCCTCGGTGTACTCGTCGTCCGCGATTCCGGGTGAGGACCCGGTGCCCCGGACGTCGAGCCGGCACAGCGCGAAACCACGGGCGGCCAGCCACTCGCCACGGGCCACGTCCGAGTTCCGGCGCCAGTTGTCCTTGCCGTACGGGATCATCTCGAGGATTGCCGGGAAGCGCTCGCCGGGGTGGTCCTCCCGCGGGCGGGGCAGCCACACGTTGGCCGACAGCTCGAGACCGTCCCGGACCGGGAGGCGAACGTCCCAGCGCACGTCGATCTGGTGCTCGGGCTGGCTGACGGCGTGGGGGCCGGCGGTCTCGAGTTTGGCGGTCACGTGCCCGAGCATACCGGCGCACCACCCGGCGGCGTCACCGATTGCCGGCGATCGGTACCGTGTATCCGTGACGCACCACGAGGACGAGCGATCGACATCGGCCGATCTCGAGGCCGGGGTCCCCGCGAGCCATGCGGCGCCCAGTGCCGTCGGGCCCTGGCGCCGCCGATCGCGATCGGTCGGATACGCCAACCCGTGGATCGAGGTGTTCCACGACGAGGTGGACCGGCCCGACGGCAGCCCCGGCATCTACGGCGTGGTCCACTTCCTGAATGCCGCCGTCGGCGTGGTGGCGGTGGACGATGCCGGACGCCTGCTGCTGGTCGGTCAGCACCGCTACGCCCTCGACGAGTACAGCTGGGAGATCCCGGAGGGCGGTGTCGCACCCGATGAGCCGCTCGAGGCCGGCGCGAGGCGCGAGCTGCGCGAGGAGACCGGATACGAGGCGGACGCCTGGCGCCAGCTGTGCCGGCTGTCGTTGTCGAACTCGGTGACCGACGAGCGGGGCGCCCTGTTCCTGGCGAGCGGGCTGCGGCCGGGTGACGCGTCACCGGATCCCACCGAGGAGCTCTCGGTGCGCTGGGCGACCCTCGAGGAGGCCCTGGCGGAGATCGCTTCGGGCGCCATCCACGACTTGCTGACCATCGCGGGCGTGAGCCTCTACGCTGCTGAGGCTCGTCGAGGCGGATGAGCCCACGCGAGCCCGGCCGCGACCTCGCCGGACCCAACCCCGCGGCGTTCCACTTCGGTCCGGCGCACGTGATCATGCACGGCAATCCGGCGTTCCTGGTGATGTTCGGCGAGGCCTCGGTCGGGGTGCCCGCCCGCGAGGCGATGGCGGACCTGCCGCGGACGGCGTTCGAGCTCATGGACCGCGTGTATCGGGAGGGCCGTCCGCTGGCCCGCCGGGTCAGGACGCCCGCCGGCGACCGCCGCCTGGTCGTGGTTCCGCGGCGCGACCCGGAGACCGGCGAGACGTACGGCGTGGCGACCCACCTGCGCGTCCCGGAGCCACGCACCTGACCCGTCGGTCCGGGCTCGGTCACGGATCCAGCCCCCTGGCGGTGGGCTCGGTCTGTCCCGGGTGGCAGGCCACCCGCTCCGGATCCGCGCAGCGAGATGACCGCGCCGGACGTCCGATGTCACCCGTAGCATGAGCCCGATCGGCCCGTCCCGTTTCGAGGTTCCCTTCGTGCCCGGCAGCGTCCCCGAATCCCTCGCGCCGTCTGATCCGGAGTCCCCCGGTCGCATGGACCGCGGCGCGTTCGAGGCGTCGCTGCCCCGGGCCGCCTACGTGGATGCGGCGTTCCTGGACCGGGAGCGAGAGGCCATCTGGTGGGCCGAGTGGGTGGCCGTGGGCCGGGTCGACCAGCTGCCGAACGCGGGCGACTTCCTCGCGGTCGACGTGGCCGGCGAGCGCGTCATCGTCGTCCGCGACCGCGCCGGTGGGCTCCATGCCCACTACGACCTGTGCCGCCACCGGGGCTCGCGGCTGACCACCGTGGACCAGCGGCCGGACCCCGTCCCCGGCGAAGCGCCCGGGCCGTCGGGCACGTTCAAGGGCGTCATCCGTTGCACCTACCACTCCTGGTGCTACGAGATCGATGGGCGTGTTCGCAACGCGCCGTTCCTGGGCGAGTCGGACGCTTTCGACCCCGCGGCGTTCGGGCTCCACCCGGTCGCCCTCGACACGTGGGGCGGCTGGATCTTCGTGAACCTGTCGCCGGAGCGGGTCGCGGCGGGCCACACCCTCGCCTCGCAGCTCGACGGCGTCCCGGACCGGCTCATCCGGTACCCCCTGGCCGGCCTCCGGGCCGTGCGCCGGCTGGTCTACGAGGTCCGCGCCAACTGGAAGGTCATCGTCGAGAACTACAACGAGTGCTACCACTGCTCGGGCGTCCACCCGGAGCTGTGCCGGATCGTGCCGGCCTTCAGGGAGCGCGGCGGAAGCAACCTCGACTGGGACAGCGGCATCCCGCAGGCCGAGGGGACGTTCACGTTCACCGCCAGCGGGACGAGCGACCGGGCGCCGTTCCCCGGCCTCGACGAGGACGAGCAGGTGCGCCACAAGGGGGAGCTCGCATACCCGAACCTCATGATCAGCCTCTCGGCCGACCATGTGGCGGCGTTCACCCTGCTGCCGAAGGCACCGGACCGGACGCTGATCGTGGTCGACTTCCTGTTCCACCCCGACGAGATGGCCAGGCCCACCTTCGATCCGTCGGACGCGGTCGAGTTCTGGGATCTCGTCAACCGCCAGGACTGGGCAGTGTGCGAGGGGGTCCAGGACGGGATGCGGTCACGCAGGTTCCGGTTCGGCTGGTACGCCCCGATGGAGAACCTCTCGCTCGACATCCGGCGCTATCTCGGTGACCGGCTCGGGCCCGATGCCGTGGCCACGGAGCCCGACGCCGAGAGCAGGAGGGCCGGGTGACGCCCGAGTACGACGTCGTCGTCGTCGGCCTCGGCGCCCTGGGCTCGGCGGCTGCGTACTGGGCGTCTCGGCGAGCCGGCGTTCGGGTGCTCGGCCTCGAGCAGTTCGAGCTGGGGCATCCCTACGGCGCTTCGGAGGACGTCAGCCGGATCATCCGGCTCTCGTACCACCGCCCCGACTACGTCCGCCTCGCGCGTCGCGCGTACGACGCCTGGGCGGAGGTGGAGCGCGAGTCGCAGACGCAGGTCGTGTTCCGGACCGGCGGCCTCGACGTCGGGCCGAGGGAGCCGGCCGAGGGCGCGGCGATCAACATGGCCGCCTACGAGCGGGCGATGGACGGAGAGGCCGTCTCGTTCGAGCGGCTCGAGGCGGTCGAGATCATGCGCCGATGGCCGGCCTGGCGCCTCGACGACCGGCACCTGGGGCTGTTCCAGCCCGACGCGGGGCTGGCTGATCCGTCACGAGGGAACGCCGCTCACCGGCGGCTGGCGGCGGAGCAGGGGGCACAGCTTCGGACGCAGGCCCGCGTGGTCCGGATCCACCATGCGCGCGGTGAGCAGACCCTGGAGCTCGATGGAGGCGAGCGGGTCGTCGCGCGCCGCGTCGTCGTCGCCACCGACTCGTGGACCAACGACTTGCTCGATCCGCTCGGGCTCGCGCTGCCGCTCACGATCACCCAGGAGCAGGTGAGCTGGTTCGCGCCGACCGGAGACGCCGCCCTGTTCGATCCCGAGCGGTTCCCGATCTGGATCTGGATGGACGAGCCATCGTTCTATGGCTTTCCGGCGCACGGGCACCCGGGCCCGAAGATCGGGCAGGACGTCGGCGGGCAGGAGGTGACGCCTGGAACCCGCACGTTCGAGCGCGACGAGACCGCTCATGGCCGCGTGATGGCCTTTCTCGCGGAACACCTGCCGGCGATGGCGGTCGAGCCGTTCCTGACCAAGACCTGCCTGTACACGCTCACCCCGGACCGGGACTTCGTGATCGACGCCCTGCCCGGATACCCGGACGTGCAGGTCCTGCTGGGGTCGGCGCACGCGTACAAGTTCGCCTCGGTGCTCGGCCGGATCGTGATCGATCGGGCCCTGACCGGTCGCTCGGAGGCCGATCAAGACCTCGCCGCGTTCCGCATCGACCGACCCGCGCTGCGCGAGGCAGGGGCCGCCGGTTCGTTCGTCATGTGAGCTCTGGCCGGGCAGAAGCGGCCCATTGCGCCTGAACCGAGTCGCGCGGCATGCGTCGTGTGCGATTCGGCGTTGCACGGCACCCGGCGTTGTGCCACGCTCGGGGCAGCCCGCCGCCTGCGACGGCATGTGGCCGGTCAACCGCCGAGGGGCTTTGACCGGTCAGGGTTCGAGGAGGAGATCCCGAATGCCCATTTCATCACGGTCACGCGTCGTTGGGTCGAGCCTTGCGTTCCTGCTCGGCATCACCATGCTGCTGCCCGCCGCGGCCCCGGCGGCAGCCGCTGACCCGGTCGTGCTGCGCGTCGGCACGACCCAGGACCTGGACTCGACCAACCCCTGGAACACGCTCCTGGTGGTCGGCTACGAGGCGTTCCAGCTGACCTACAACCTGCTGGTGGACTTCGACAAGGACGCCCATCCGGCCCCCGGATTCGCGGACAGCTGGGAGCGCTCCGCCGACAAGGTGACGTTCCACATCCGCGACGGGATGCAGTGGTCGGACGGTACGCCGGCGACCTCGGATGACGTGTGCTTCTCGTGGGGTCTCGCGATGGCCGCGATCAAGGACGGCTCGTACGTCGGCGCCGGCTACCTCGATCCGAACGTCTCGGACGCGCAGGTGACCAAGATCGAGTGCCCGGATCCAAGCACCTTCGTCGCCTACACGACGGACCAGTCCGACCGGATCTTCCAGGTCTACGTTCCCATCCTGCCCAAGCACATCTACGGCAAGGATGACTACAAGACGATCGCGGACGAGAAGTTCGATCCGCCGCTCGTGGGGACCGGGCCGTACACCCTGGCCGAGTGGAAGACCGGGCAGTACGCGCGCTTCGTCCGCAACCCCAACTACTGGGGCCCGCAGGGATTCGAGGATGAGGTCATCCTCCAGTTCTTCCAGAACACCGACACGATGGTGCAGGCGCTCAAGTCGGGCGAGATCGACTACGCCCACGGGGTGAACGCCGACCAGTTCAAGCAGCTCCAGACCGATCCGACCTTCACCACGGTGGTGGGCAGCTCCAACGGCTGGACGCAGCTGGCGTTCAACACCTACGGCACGGGGACCGGAAAGACCATCAAGAACGGCGGCCCCTCGACGCAGGCGCTGCTCGACCCGGCCTTCCGGGACGCACTCGGCTACGCGGTGGACAACCAGGCGCTGGTCGATCGCGTGCTGGGCGGCTTCGGCGACGTGGGCTCCACGATCGTGCCCCCGGTGCTCACCGACTGGCACGTAGAGCCCGACCATCCACGGACGTTCGACATCGAGCTGGCCAAGCAGAAGCTCGACGCCGCCGGCTACGTGCTCAACAGCGACGGTAAGCGGCTCGACAAGCAGGGCAAGCCGATCAACCTCCGCCTCGACTACCCGAACAGCGACGACAACTATCCCAAGGTCGCTCAGTTCGTGAAGTCGTGGTACCTACAGCTCGGGATCGGCGTCTCCACCAACGTGTACGACAGCGCAACCCTGGGCGACCTGGTGCTGCCGCCGCCAGACGGCAAGGCAAAGTACGACATCGAGCTGTGGGGCTGGGTCGGGAACCCTGACCCCAACGCGCTGCTCCAGATCTTCCTGTGCAGCGCCATCGGCAGCACCTCGGACAGCCAGTACTGCAACCCCGACTACGACGCGCTGTACAAGCAGCAGTCCACGCTTTCGGGCGCCGAGCGCAAGACGGTGCTCGCGCAGATGCAGAACCTGATCTACGACCAGGCGCCGTACGACATCCTGTTCTACGACGCCAACCTCGACGTGTACCGCAACGACCGCTTCGCCGGCTGGCAGAACATGCCCTCGAACGGCACGCCGCTGTTCGCCTACGGGACGCTCGACTACACGCTCCTGAGCGACGTCAACGCGCAGCCGTCGCCGACGCCCGAAGCGGCCGCGCCGTCGGCCTCGGCGGGCGCGACCGCTGCGCCGGGTGCGGCCTCGGCGGCCCCGACTCCCGCAGCCACGAGCAGCGGGTCGTCCACCAGCAGCGACAGCTCCAACACGACCCTGCTGCTGGTGCTCGTCGTGATCGTGGTCGTGGTGGTCGTCGGGGGCGGGTTCATGTGGAACCGTCGCCGCGCGACTGCCGGCGGCGGCGAGGACGACGACGAATAGCACCGGGTCCTGAGACTCCGATGCTGACCAGGATGGCGGCCGCGCCCATGCGGCCGCCATCACATCCAGGCTCACGGCCGTGAGCCTGCGCTATCTCGTCCGGAAGGTGTCGCAGGCGATCGTGACGATCGTCGCGATCGTGCTGCTGATGTTCGTCCTGTTCCGGATGATGCCGGGCTCACCCGAGCGGGCGATCAAGAACCCCCATCTCACGCCGCAGGTCATCGCCGAGGCGCGCGCCCGCTGGGGCCTCGACAAGCCGCTGATTCCCGACCAGCTGGTCGCGTACATCGAGTCCACGCTGTCGGGAGACCTCGGGTATTCGATCAAGTACCGTGGCCAGCCGGTGACCGACGTGGTGATGGGCGCCATCGGTCCGACGCTGCTCCTGGTCGGGTTGGGCGAGATCATCGCGATGGTGTTCGGCTTATGGCTGGGCGCCCTGTCGGGCTGGAAACGCGGCGGCCTCGTCGACCGGGTCGGGAACGGCGCCAGTCTCATCCTGTACTCGATGCCGTACTTCGTGATCGGCATGCCGCTGATCATCATCTTCGCTGCCGGCCTCGGCTGGTTCCCGACCTCGGGCATGACCACGCCCGGCGGCGACCCCGATGCCTGGTCCGCGCTGCTCGATCTCGGCCGGCACCTGGTCCTGCCGCTCACCGCGGTGTCGCTGGGCCTGGTGGGCGCGTACTCGATCCTCATGCGCGCGTCGATCATCGAGACCCGGGCCGAGGACTACATCACGACCGCGCGTGCCAAGGGCCTCGCCGACAGCCGGGTTCTCCGCTCGCACGCGTTCCCCAACGCGCTGCTGCCGATGGTCACCCTGATCGCGATCAACTTCGGCTACGTGATCGCGGGTGCGATCACGGCAGAGATCGTGTTCAACTGGCCTGGCCTCGGAACGCTCACGGTCGAGGCGCTCGACGCGCGTGACTACCCGCTGCTGCAGGGGATCTTCGTGCTGATCGCGGTGTCGGTGGTGCTCGCCAACCTCCTCGCGGACCTGGTATACGGGCTGCTCGACCCGCGAGTGCGCGCATGAGCGTCAGTGGGCTGGTGGGCCCGGAACAGCTCGGTGGACGCCGGTGGACCACGTCGGCACGCCGGACGCGCGACTTCCTCCGGCGTTTCCTGGGGCGTGGCGACGGGCTCGTCGGGACGGTCATCCTGCTCGTGTTCGCGATCGTGGCCCTTGCGCCGAACGTGTTCGTGGGCCCGCTCGAGGACGTCACCACGGCCACCGGCCTGCCGCTCCAGCCGCCGGACCTGACCCACCTGTTCGGGACCGACGAGCTGGGCCGTGACATGCTCAACCTGACGGTGCACGGTGCGCGAATCTCGATGACGATCGGGCTCATGGCCACGATCATCACGATCATCCTGGGCGCCGTGGTGGGCATCGTGTCGGGCTTCGCCGGAGGGGTCACGGACGCGCTGCTGATGCGCCTCTCGGACTTCTTCCTGGTGCTGCCGACCGTGGTCCTGGCGATCATCCTGGCGCCGGTCATCCTCGATGTGATCGGGGCCGGCGCGGAGTTCTTTGGGATCCGCGCGACGCTGCTGGTCATCGTGATCGTCATCGGGCTCACCAGCTGGGCGACGACCGCCCGGGTCATCCGATCGCAGGTGCTGTCGCTCAAGGAACGGATGTTCGTCGATCGCGCCCGCGTGATCGGTTCGGGCTCGGGCCGGATCATGCGCCGCCACATCCTGCCCAACGTCGTCAACCTGATCGTCGCCCAGGCCGTGTTGACGTTTGCGACCGCGGTGTTCACGGAGACGACGCTCGCGTTCATCGGTCTCGGCGACCCGACGGCCCCGTCGTGGGGGCAGATCCTCAATGCTGCTCAGAGCGCGGGCGCGCCGGGTCTCGGAGCCTGGTGGTACATCGCCCCGCCCGCGGCGTGCGTCGTCCTGGTCGTGCTGTCGTTCACGCTCGTCGGCAACTCGCTCGACGACGTCCTGAACCCCAAGACGGGAGGCGGCCGGTGAGCTCGTCCGATCGGCTTCCCGACCCGGCGACCGGGGTTCCCATCGTCGACCCGGACGGCGGCTTCGCGCGCGCCGAAGCCGTCCGTGACGTGTCGCCGTCGGCACCGGCCCAGCTGTCCACAGAAGCTGCCGCCATTCGCGGTCGCCGCCAGTGGCCGCTGCCCAAGCTGGCCGTTCCCGGCGCCCCCCTGCTGGTCGTCGAGGATCTCTCGGTGCGGTTCCGGATGCCCGTCGGCAGCGTGAAGGCCGTGGACGGCGTGAGCTTCCGCCTGGACGACGGCGAGGCGCTGGGGATCGCCGGCGAGTCGGGCTGCGGCAAGACGACCACGGCCCTGTCGCTCGTCCAGCTTCTGCCCGCCAATGGGCGTATTCGGTCGGGCCGGGTGGAGCTGTTCGGCATCGACCTCGTGCCCAAGACCGAGCGCCAGCTGGCCCGGTACCGGTGGCGCGAGATCTCGATCGTGTTCCAGGGTGCGATGAACGCGCTCAACCCCGTGCGGCGTGTCGGCGAGCAGATCGCAGAGCCGATCGAGATCCGGCTGGGGCAGCCGCGCGAGGCGTCGCGACGGCGCGCGGCAGAGCTGCTCGACCTGGTCGGCATCCCCAAGCAGCGGGCCGGTGCCTATCCCCACGAGCTTTCGGGCGGCATGCGCCAGCGGGCGATGATCGCGATGGCGCTCGCGTGCGACCCGGCGATCGTCATCGGCGACGAGCCGACGACGGCGCTCGACGTGATGGTCCAGGCGCAGATCCTGCAGCTGCTCGAGCAGCTCCGTCGCGACCTCGGCCTGTCGCTCATCCTGATCACCCACGACCTGTCGGTGATCGCCGAGACGTGCGACCGGGTGCTCGTGATGTACGCGGGCAAGGTCGCGGAGGAGGGGCCGGTCCGTCGCGTGTTCACGGCGCCGCGCCACCCGTACACGCAGAAGCTGCTGGCCGCGTTCCCCAACATCCATGCCGACCGCCGGACGCTCGATGTGATCCCGGGCATGCCGCCGGACCTTCGGAATCCACCGCCGGGATGCCGGTTCGCGCCACGTTGCTCGCACGCGATGCCGGTCTGCACCGAGGTCGTGCCCCCGGAGGTGACGTTCGCCGATGGGGTCCGGGTTGCCTGCCACCTGTACCCGAGCTCCGACTCGCCGATGGCGGGGTCCATGGCGGCGAGCTTGTCAGCGTCGATGGCCTCCGGGAGCCCCACCCCGATCATTGGCAGCACCGCCGCGCTGGCCGGCGACGCGACCACCGGACCCGAGCTGCCGGCATGAGCGACGAGCTGCTCCGAGTCGAAGGGCTCGAGGTCCACTTCCCGATCCGCGGCGGGCTGCTCGACGTGGTCAGGCGCCGCCCCAAGGGCGTGGTCCGGGCGGTCGACGGCATCGACCTCGCGATCCGCAAGGGCGAGATCCTGGGCCTCGTCGGCGAATCCGGCTCGGGCAAGACGACCACCGGCCGAGTCGTGGTCAAGCTGACGCGGCAGACGGGTGGCCGGGTCCTGTTCGAAGGCCGGGACGTGTCCAATCTGTGGGGCGTGAGGAACCTGCGGGACTACCGGCGACGCGTGCAGCTGATCTTCCAGGACCCGTACGAGACGCTCAACCCGAAGCACACGATCGGCGAGTTCGTCGAGGAGCCGCTCGTTGTCAACGGCCTCGGCGGGTCCCGCGAAGGTCGCCGGACCCGGGTGACCGAGGCGCTGGAGGCCGCCGGGCTGCGCCCGGCGGCGGATTTCGCGGGTCGCTATCCGCACGAGCTGTCGGGTGGCCAGCGCCAGCGGGTCGTCATCGCGGGGGCGCTCGTGATGGACCCGGAGCTCGTGGTCGCCGACGAGCCGGTGTCGATGCTCGACGTGTCGATCCGGACCGAGCTGCTCCGGCTGATGCTCGACCTGCGCGAGGAGCGCGGCCTTACCTACCTGTTCATCACCCACGACCTGTCGATCGCCTGGGTGCTGGCCGACCGGATCGCGGTGATGTACCTGGGCAAGATCATGGAGGTAGGCCCGGCCGCGCGGGTCATCACCTCGCCGCGCAACCCCTACACGCAGGCGCTCGTGTCCGTGGCGCCGTCACCTGATCCGCCCGAGGCGGGCGAGCAGGCGAAACGGACGATCCTGGTCGGCGAGACGCCGGACGCGGCGCACGTGCCGCCCGGCTGTCGCTTCCATCCACGCTGCCCGCTCGCCTTCGACCGGTGTCGCGTGGAGGAGCCGCCGCTGTTCGACGTCGGTGGCGAGCAGCGCGCCGCCTGCTGGCTGGTGGAGCCCGGTGCCAGGGGGCTGCCGGTGGTCGCGACGGCGCTGGCCGCTACTCCCGCGTCCGGGGCCACGCCTCCCCTGGATGGTGTCGCCCCGCAGGCTCCCGCCGCCGGCGTCTGATCGCTGCGGTGCGTCGCCCACAGACGCGAGCGTCGCGGGCTGGCGCTACGCCGCCGCCGCGAGGTCGGGCGACGCCGGCATCTCCGCGATCTCGAGCGTGACGTCGCAGGCCGGGCATTCGAGCACCCCGGCCGCTTCCTCGTACCACGCCGGCGTGTCGCACAGCGGGCAATCGACGGTCATCATGTGGTTGATCCTCGGTGACGGCGGTCCGCCGGTGGCAGCCGGATACCGCGGATGCTCGCCCGCACCCGTGACAGCTCGGCTGTCACAGTCGGGGAGGCCGCGCTCGTCAACGCGGCATGGCCGCCGAAACCCATGACAGGCCCGACAATGGGCCGATGACACCCGCGATCGAGACGCAAGGCCTGCGCAAGACGTACGGCCGGACCGTCGCGCTCGACGCGCTCGACCTTCGGGTCGAGCCCGGCGAGGTGTTCGGCTTCCTGGGTCCCAACGGCGCGGGCAAGACCACCGCGGTCAAGCTGCTGCTGGGGTTGACGCGTCCAACGGCAGGAGACGGGCGCGTCCTCGGCCGGCCCCTCGGGGATCGAGCGACCCGCGGCCGCATCGGCTACCTGCCCGAGCTGTTCCGCTACCAGGCGTGGCTCACGGCCCGGGAGGTGCTGACGCTCCATGCCCAGCTGGCAGGTCTGCCGGCCCGAAACCGGGATGGGGAGATCGACAGGGTCCTCGAGCTGTCGGGCCTTGCCGCGCGGGCCGGTGATCGAACGGGCGGGTTCTCGAAGGGCATGCAGCAGCGGCTGGGCCTCGCCGCGGCGCTGCTCGGCGATCCTGCGCTGGTGATCCTCGACGAGCCGACGTCGGCGCTGGACCCGGTGGGCCGGGTGGACGTGCGGGCCATCATCGGTGAGGCGCGCAACCGCGGCTCCGCCGTGTTCCTCAACTCTCACCTGCTGGGCGAGGTGGAGCGGCTGTGCGACCGGGTCGCGATCGTCCATCGCGGCCGCGTCGTCGCCGCAGGGGCGCTGGGGGACCTGCTGGGCGAGTCGTCGGTCCGGATCCGCGCAACCGGGCTGCCTGCCGGAGGTGCTGGTCTCGGTGCGCTGACCGAGCTGGGCGCCGTCGAGCACGACGACGACTGGCTCACCATCCGCCACGTGGATCCCGAGCGCATCCCGGACGCGGTCGCGATCGTGGTCGGGCTCGGCGGCCGCATCCACGCCGTGGACCCCGGCCGGCGTTCGCTCGAGGACCTGTTCCTGGGCCTGGTCCAGGAAACGCTGCCGCCGATGGATCCCGCCGGCGACGCCGGCGACGACGCTGCAGCCGGCGGCCCTGCGGGCGCCGCGGGCGACGGTGCGATGATCGCCGAGGAGCGACGATGACCCCGCGCCTCGTGCTCGTGATCGCCGGGCTCACGCTGCGCGAGATCGTCCGGCGACGGATCGTGTGGGTGCTCCTGATCCTGGTCGTCGCCAGCGTGCTGCTGGTGGGCTTCGGCGTCGACCGCCTCGTGACCTTCGCTCGGGCCGACGGCGTGGAGGAGCTCGAGATCCGGATCGGGGTGTCGCAGGTCCTGATCATGATCGCGTTCATGTTCAGCTTCGTGCTGGCCATGTCGGCCGCGTTCCTGGCCGCCCCGGCGATCGCCTCGGACGTCGAGACGGGCACCGTGCTCGCGATGCTCGCCCGTCCGATCCGGCGAGCGGACCTGGTCATCGGTCGCTGGCTCGGATTGTCGATCACCGTGGCCCTCTACGCCATCATGGCCGGCCTGCTCGCCATCGCCGTGGTGGACCTCGTCAGCGGGCACGTGCCGCCGGCGCCCGCGGTCGCAGTCTCGTTCCTGGCGTTCCAGGCCGTCATGGTGCTGACCATGGCGCTCGCCCTCGGCACCCGCCTGCCGGCGATCGCGGCGGGCGCGATCACGGTCGTGCTGTTCGGGCTCGGCTGGTTCATCGGGGTGCTGGGCAACATCGCGATCGCGTTCGATGCCGCCCCGCTCTCGGGAGGCTCCGACCTCTTCCGGGTGCTGCTGCCCACCGATGGCCTGTGGCGAGGCGTGATCTACGGGCTGGAGCCGCCCCTTGTGCTGCTCGTGGCCACCGGGGGCAACGCGCAGGCCCTGCGCGCGAACCCGTTCTTCGCCCTGTCACCGCCGCCCGCGGCGTTCGTGGCCTGGAGCGTCGTCTGGGTGCTGCTCGTGCTGGGCGCGGCCATCGCCCTGTTCCGGCGTCGGGAGCTGTAGCGGGCGTCCCGATCGATCAGGCTGCCCGATCGGTCAGGGCAGCGGCGACAGGTTGAACAGGTTGCTGCGCAGCGGCCGCGTGCCGGCCGGGCGGTTGGCGTTGTAGACGCTGCGGAACACGTCCGCCGACACGAACCGCTTGCCGGCGCTGCCGACCAGCTTGACCCGGTACAGCCGCCCCGAGACGCCGCGCCGGGTCAGGTTCAGGCGCTGCAGATCACCCACGTCGGTGCGCGGATCGGCCTGCATCATCGCCGACAGGGTGTCGCGGCTGACGACGCTCGTCGTCCACGCGTAGTAGGGCGCACCGGCGTCGTAGGGCGTGCCGTCGGGAGCGACGTCCTCGACGCCGCGCAGGTAGCGGACGGCCCCGGCGACCACCTTGCCCGCCGACGACACGAACGCAAACTCGTTGTCCTCGGTCGCCCCACCGCCGGTCGAGTGGTACAGGGCGTTCACGACGCTCGATCCGGACATCATGATCTCGCCCGGGGCCGCGTCGATGATCGCGTCGGTGATCGCGCTCTCGCCCTTCACGCCCCGGTACACCTGGGACCGGCTGTCATCGTGCAGGTCGTAGGCGCCCCTGCCCGGGTGGAGCCGCCGGACCGCATAGGAGCGCGACGCGACGGTCTGCGCCTCGAGGGCGGCCGGCGGCCATGACGCGGGCATCTCGACCGGCACCACCCCGCGGAGGTAGTCGTCCAGGCCGACGTGGTTGACGACCCTGAGGCTGCTGGCCTTGAGCAGCACCTTGAGGCGGCCCCGGTAGGTGTCGAAGGAGGTCGGCTTCGAATACAGCTGGAGGGTCGTCGCCGCGGATGCGGGGCGGACCACGACCGACCCTGAGACCTTCGCTGACAGGAGCGTGGTCACGGCGTCCGGGGCCAGCACCCGCAGGTGCCAGACCGTCGTCGTGACGCCGCCGGAGGTCCGCTGCGTGCGCCACACGAGCGCCTGCGCGTCGGCCGGGAAGGTGCCGTCGATGCCCTTGATCTGCCACGGGCCGCCGCGTCCGTAGATCCGCAGCCTGGCGCTCGAGATCGCCGGGTAGCCGGTCATCAGCAAGACCCGCACGCTGCGCGCCGGGTTGGTCGTCGCGAGCATGGCGCCGGCGTAGTAGGCGGCCAGGATCTGATCAGCGGTCTGGCCGGCGATCGCTCGCCCGCGCGCCCCGTACTGGCTGAGCCCAACGCCGTGGCCGTAGCCGCGACCGAAGAACTGGACCGTGTCGGCGAGGGTCGTCGTGGTGGTCGGCCACGAGGGCGAGGGGCTTGGCGACGGCGAGGGCGAGGGGCTTGGCGACGGCGAGGGCGAGGGGTCTGGCGACGGCGAGGGGCTTGGTGTTGGTGACGGGCTGGGCGACGGCGACGGGTCGGCGGCGAGTGCGGGCGCGACGGGGGCCATCGGTGCCACGGGTGCAGCGAGCGTCGCGACCATGAATGCGAGGACAGACGCCAGGATCAGACGGCGGGGCGATGGGCCGTTTCTGGCGGCGATCCGCGCGGCTCGCATCATGGCCATGCTCCCGAGTCTGGAGGTGACGGCGGGCAACGGCCATGGTCCTCAGGGACCATGGCGCCCGGCCGCTCGTACGGGGGCCGATCCAGAGTGGAAGGGTAGTCGAACTCGTCAGGATGTCCACCCGGTGGGTCCAGGCGCCCGGTCTGGACCATGGATCCGGGCACCCAGCCACCACGAGGCTGCTATCGGCCACCGCGCGCCGACCAGGGGTCGCGAGCCACCCGTGCCTGTCGTGCGTCCAGCACCCGGCAAACGTGATCGAGTCCGTCCGTACCGCCCGCTCAGCGGTCATCCGATCGAGTCGAGCCTGCACCGGCTGCAACCGCCGTCGTGCCGGCCACGGTCGCGCTACCTTCTGCTGATGATCCGAATCTGGCTGGGCCACGGAGCGTCGGGCGACGCCACGTCGATGGCACCGTGGGTTGACGGGCTGCGGGAGCTCGGGTGGGACGTGCACGCGCTCCAGCTGCCCCGGCGCCGGGCCGAGGATGCGGTCGCTGCCCTCGAGGCGCAGGTGCCCGACGAGCCAGGGATGGTCATCGGCGGTCACTCGTATGGTGGCCGGGTCGCCTCCCTCGCCGTGGCCGGCCTGCGCGATCCCGGTGCACCCCCGCGTGAGCATCCGTACGCGGCCCTCGTCTGCCTCAGCTACCCGCTTCACCGGCCCGGCGCGCCCGAGACGGCCGCCGCCAGAACGACTCATTGGCCGCGGATCGAGGTGCCGGCCCTGCTCCTGTCGGGCACGTCGGACCCGTTTGCGAAGATCGGGCTGATCGAGGGGTCGATGGCATCGCTGCTGCAGGGCGAGCTGGTCACCTATCCCCGGCTGGGGCACAACCTGAAGCCCGTGATGGATGACGTCCTGTCGCGGATCGCGGCGTTCCTGGCCCGGCTCGACGCACCCGGCGAACCACGGCGCCGGCAGCTGACCCGACCGGAGCAGGCCTCGTGAGCGATTCCCCGGTCACGGACGGCCTCGTCCGGTGCGGCTGGGGGGACGGCGCCGATCTCGAGTACCGCGCGTACCACGACCGTGAGTGGGGTGTCCCCGTTCGCGATGCGCGGCACCTGTTCGAGCTGCTGGTGCTCGAGGGAGCGCAGGCCGGGCTCTCCTGGTCGACGATCCTCCACAAGCGGGAGGGCTACCGGCGAGCGTTCGCGTCCTTCGACCCCGCCGCCGTCGCCGCTTTCGACGCCACGGACGTCGGGCGGCTGCTGGCCGACCCCGGGATCGTCCGCAACCGGGCGAAGGTGGCCGCGGCGATCGGCAACGCGCAAGCCACCCTGGACCTGCACCGGACCGGCACCAGTCTCGAGGAGCACCTGTGGTCGTTCGTGGACGGGCGACCCATCGTGAACGAATGGAAGGTCACGGCCGAGATCCCGTCCGAGACCGACGCCTCACGTGCGATGAGCCGTGACCTGCGGGCACGCGGCTTCCGGTTCGTGGGCCCAACGATCTGCTACGCGTTGATGCAGGCGGCCGGCCTCGTCAACGATCACCTGGTCTCGTGCTACCGACACCCGCAGCTGTCCACTCCCCCCGAGCCGACCTGACGAGGGCGGGGAGAGGGCGCCCGGGCGAGGCGATCCCCGCCCGGCGGCCTCAGCGGGAGGCGCGCCAGGCGTCCCGCAACCGCATCCTGCTGCCGGTCTGGAGCACCGCGCCCGTGTAGACGCGGGCTCCCAGGACGAACAGCAGCCAGATCGCCGCGAGCATGATCGCGATCGACACGGCCACCTCCCACGGGTCGATGACACCGAGAGCCGCGCGCAGGGGCACCACCATCGGGGCCGATGGCGGCAGGAATGTCATGACCCGGGCGACGATCCCGCTCGGCTCCTGGGTCACGAACACGATCGCGACGATGTAGGAGAACGTTGCAGTCATGGTCACCGGCATTGCCGCGTTCTGCGCCTCGTCCACCCGCGACGCCAGGGCACCCAGCGTCCCGAGCGCGGTCGAGTAGAGGGTGAACCCGAGCACGAACCAGGTGAGCAGCTGGACCACCGCTCCAGCCGTCGTCGGTGGCAGCGAGAGCCGGCCGCTGAGCTGAGCGGCACCGATGCCGGCCGCCACCAGCACGACCAGCTGGGCGAGCGCGAGGAGTCCGATCCCGATGACCTTGCCCATCAGCAGGTCACGGGGCCGCACCGTCGACAGGACCACCTCGACGACCCGGCTCTGCTTCTCCTCGACCACGCCGGTGAGCACCCAGGTCCCGTACGTGAAGATGCCGATGAACATCAGGATGATGCCGGCGTTGGCGAAGATGATCGCGGTCGTGTTCTCGGCCGTCGGTGGCTTGAGGGCGGTCACCGACGGTGGGGCCAGCAGCTGTCCGGCGGATCCCGCCCGCAGGGAGATGACCGCACCGCTCACGATGGCCTGGAGCTGGCTGCCAGCCTCCTCGAGCACGATCAGCTCGCCGGGGGTCGAGAGGTCCGGCGGGACATCGAGCGCGGCGTCGACGGTCTTGTCCCTTACGGCGGTATCAGCCGCAGCCCGGTCGGGCACGATGGAGATGTCCACGGTCGCGTCGAACTGCCTGGCGCTCGCCTGGAGGGTGGGGCCCAGCACGGCGGGCGTGGGACCGACCAGGGCGATCTTTGTCGGGTGGTCGCCGGTCAGCACCAGCGTCGGGAGCAGGAACCCGGCAGCCAAAAGGAACAGCGTGAACAGCAGGGAGAGCAGGTAGCCACGGCTCCGGCCGCGTTCCAGCACCTCGCGCGTCGCGACCAACCGGATGGCGCGGATCCTGCCCGCCCTGCGTCGGGCCCCGCGGGTCCCCGACGGCGTCATCGGGCGGCCTCCGACATGGTCGACTGGGGTGCGGTGACCGCTGCCATGAACAGCTCCGAGAGCCTGGGCGGCTCGAACGAGAACCGGCGCACCTCGCCGGCGGCGCGCGCGGCCGCGAGCAGCGTCTCCAGGTCGACGGCCTCGTCCACCAGCAGCTTCACGCGGTCGCCGTCGCGCTCGAGGACCGTGTGCCCGTCGGTGTCGGCGATCCACGCGCCCCCGTTGCCCGCGACCTCCACCTCGAGATGGCGGCGCCCCGACCTCGCCTTGAGCTCGTCGATCTGCCCGTCGGCCGCCACCCGGCCGCGGCTGATGATGACCGCGTCCTCGCAGACCTCCTCGACGAGGTCGAGCTGGTGCGACGAGAACACGACCGCGACACCCGCGGCAGCCCGCTCGCGCAGCACCTCGCTCATCGTGGCCACGCCAAGCGGGTCCAGACCGGAGAAGGGCTCGTCGAGCACCAGCAGCTCGGGGTCGTGGACGAGCGCTGCCGCGAGCTGGACGCGCTGCTGGTTGCCATGCGACAGATCCTCGAGCTTGGACCGCTCCCGATCGGCAAGACCGAACCGATCGAGCCAGGCAGCCGCCCGCACACGAGCCTCGGATCCCGGCATCCCGTGGTGCTGGGCGAAGTAGGCCAGCTGCTCACCGACCCGCATGCGCGGGTACAGGCCGCGCTGCTCGGGCATGTAGCCGAACCGGAGGCGGGTTGCCGCGTCGATCGGCGCACCGTCCCAGCGAACCTCGCCGGCATCCGGCGTCGCCAGCCCGAACACGCAGCGCATGGTCGTGGTCTTGCCGGCACCGTTGGGACCGAGGAAGCCGACCAGCCGGCCGGGACGGGCCGTGAACACCGCACCGTCGAGCGCGGTCACGGGCCCATAGCGCTTGGTGAGGCCGAGGACTTCGAGCATCTGAACCCCGGGGGGCCGGCACAACCGGCAGCAGGCGACGAGACGGCACCCCACGATAGCCGACCCGGTCCAGACGAGCAGGAGAGCGCTGAGGGCTCCTGATGGGGGCTCGAGGTTGACCGCAGGCCAGCCCTGATAGTGTCGATCGGCCCGTGTGATCGTCAGCGGCTGCGGGTCACGATGGCGTGCATCCTGGGAGGGTCTGTTGATGAGCATCTCCGAGCCAACCCCGCCGAGTGGCGAGGCGGGCGCGCCGCCTTCATCCCCGCCGACGTCGTCTCCCGGACCGTCCACCTCGTCCGGCTCGTTCCCGGCCGACGCGTCCGCGACACGCTCGACACCGGGTCAGGGCGATCGACCGGGCCCGGCACCCGGCGCGCTGGTCCTGGGCACCATCCTGGTGCTCGTCGGTGGTGGGATCCTGGCCGGCCGTTTGCTCGACATCACGCTCGGTCCCCGGGCCTGGCCTCTGTGGATCATCGTCCCCGGCCTCGGCATGCTGCTGGGATCGTTCGCCATCCCGTCCCGCGCCGGGCTGGGCCTCGCGATCCCGGGTGCGATCATCGCGACGGTGGGGTGCGTCCTGTGGGTCCAGGAGACGTACGGGCTGTATGCGACATGGGCGTATGCGTGGGCGCTCGTCGCACCCACCGGTCCGGGCATCGGGATGCTGCTGCACGGGCTCGTCCACCGGGATGGGTCGCTCGCGGGCGACGGGCTGCGGACCACGCTGGTGGGCCTCGGCCTGTTCATCGGCCTCGGCCTGTTCTTCGAGGGTGTGGTCGGCCTGTCCGGCCAGCGCATCGCGAACCTCGACGAGGTACTCCCGTACGCCGCGATCGGTCTCGGCCTGGTGCTGGTCGTGCTGTCGCTGCTGGGTGGTGGCCGGCATCGCCACGCATGACCGAAGTCCGGGTCGACGGCGCCTCATCGGGCCCTCCGGGCTGACGTCTCCGCAGCGTCTCAGCCGGCTGCCGCACCGGCGTCGGGCACGGCGCCCGTCGCTACTCGATCTCGATCACCGTGTAGCGCACCTCGCCGCCCGGCGTCAGGATCGTGACGGCGTCTCCCACGCGCCGGCCCATGAGGGCCGCACCGACCGGGGACACGCTCGAGATCCGGCCCTCGCGGGAGTCGGCCTCGGCCGAGCCGACGACCTGGACCGTCGACTGCTCGCCGTCGACCTCGACGCGGACATGCGACCCCAGGCCCACCCGTGCACCTCGCTCGGTTGGGGCGACCACGACGGCAACCTTGAGCTTCGCCTCCAGCGACCGGATCTTGCCTTCGAGGAACCCCTGCTCCTCGCGGGCCGCGTGGTACTCGGCGTTCTCCTTGAGGTCGCCGTGCTCTCGGGCGGTCGCGATCCGCTTGATCACCCCGGGACGCTCGGCGAGCAAGCCATCGAGCTCGGCCTGCAGCCGATCCTGGCCCTCGGGTGACAGGTACACGGGCTCCGGGGCCTTGCGCGGCGAGCCCTGGGCAGCGTAGGCGGCGGCGGCCGCGATCCGGCCGGCCCCGCGGCCGGGTGAGGGCCGTCGGCCCCGTTTCGCCTCATCGCGCGCGCCGTCGGCCTCGGCCGCCGGCAGGTCCACGATCCGGCGGATTGGCGGCGGTTCGGGCGCCTTGACCTCGGGCAACAGCGCGTTGCTGATGCCGGTCGCCTTGCGCGCCCCGGACGGCGACCGGAGGACGGCCCAGGGCAGGATCACCGTCGCGTCCGGCAGCGCAGCCCGATCGGATGCCGGGACCCCGGCCTCGAACGCGTCGAGCAACGCGTCCTCGTACTCCTCCGGGGCATCGGTGGCGGCCCACCAGACCCGGAGATCGGCCAGGTTGCGCAGGAAGAGCAGCCACAGCCCGGACGCGGCCGGCCGCCGGTCGCCGGGCACCGTTCGGGCCACCGCGGCCACGCGGCCGCCGACCGATCCAGCCGTGCTGCCCGCGAACAGCACCGGCTGGGACGGCAGCCAGAACGACCCGAGCCGGTGCAGCAGGTCCTTCGAGGCCGGTCGCACGCCATCGAGCTGCAGCTGCGGGACGCGCTCGAGCCACTTGCCGAGCCGCGCCAGATCCAGCGGCGCGGTGGCCAGCGGGGTGGTGAGCTCGACCAGGTAGACGCCGGGTCCCGAGTGGTGTACGGGTCGGCCCCACCTCGCCGGGCCATCGGCCATGAGTCCGACGTGGCGGAGCAGGGAGGCGGCGGTCGAATTGTGGGGCATGGTGACCTTGCTGCGTGAGCGTGGCGGTTGGGGACGAGGTGCGAGAACGACCGCTGATGGTCCCTCGACCGAATGACCACCCCCCGCGGGCCCTGACGGGCCGCCCGGCGTATCGTCTCACCAATCATGCCGAACCAGCCCGCCGATCGGTCGCCCGCGCATGCCACGCGCCGCGGATGGCCGGCTCGCAGGTCGGGCGCCATCCTGGCCTTCCTCGCCGTGCTGGCGGTCATGGCCGTGCTGGTCACGGCCGGGCCAGGGCCGGGCGCCCCGGGCTCGAGCTCCCCGGGCTCCGCGGCAGGAGGGTCGCCGGTCGCCTTTGCCGGCAGCCCCAGCCCGACCGTCCCGAGCTCAGCCGGCCACCTGCCGTCCGCCACGGGCGGCGCATCGAACCCTCCGCCGCCGTCGATCGCTCCGCCCGGATCCACGCCTCCCGGATCGGGCCCGCCGACCGGCACCCCGTCCACCGCGCCAGCCACGATCCCGGTCGCTCGCCTCCAGCAGAAGCTGGATCAGCTTCGGAAGAAGGCGTCGGTGCCGGGGGTGTCGGTCGCGATCGTGTGGGATGACGGCCGCAGCTGGGTCGGCGCGTCCGGTGAGGCGGATGTCGCCACCGGCCGGGCGGTCACGCCGGACAGCGGGTTCGCGCTGGCCTCGATCTCGAAGACGTTCACGGCGGCCGTGGTTCTCGAGCTGGTGGACGATGGCCAACTGTCGCTGGACGCGCCGGTCGCGCCGCTGCTGCCGGCCTACAAGCTGAACCGCAAGATCACCCTGCGGATGCTGCTCGACCACACGAGCGGCCTGCCCGACTTCTTCCTCAATCACAAGATCGATGCCGAGCTCCAGGGTGTGCCCGACGCGACGTGGACCCCGTTGCGCTCCTGGTCGCTCGTGACCGGGAAGCGGTCGAAGCCCGGCAAGGTGTGGGCCTACTCGAACACCAACTACTTGCTGCTCGGTGAGATCGTCAGGGAGGTCACCGGACATCCCCTCTCGACCGAGGTCCGCACGCGGCTGCTCGACCCGCTCGGCCTCTCGAATACCTGGTACCAGGTCGCGGAGCGGCCACGCGCCACGCTGACGACGGGCTATCGGGTGGTGACGGGGAGCGGCGGAAAGGTGCGGGACGTGGCCGTCGCACCGCCGAGCGACGTGATGCCGTTCCGAGCCGTCATCAGCGCGGCCGGTGGCGCCGGCTCGATCGCATCGACCGCGCTCGACACGGCTCGATGGATGCAGGCCTTCGCGGGCGGCCGGGTCCTGTCACCGACCATGCAGCAGGCGATGCTGGCAGACGTGGCCAACACGCGGGCGCTCGATGCCCGGATCCCGTATGGGCTCGGGATCCAGCAGGTGACGATCGCCGGCCACATGGCGCTCGGTCACTCGGGGCGGTATCTGGGCTTCCGTAACGTCGTGCGCTACCTGCCCGGGGAGGGCGTCACGATCGCGGTGCTGACCAACCAGGGTGCGTACGACCCGGCCAGGATCGCCGCCGCGTTGCTCAGGATCGTGCTGCCGCCACCGCCGAGGGCCAGCCCGGCGCCGAGTGCCAGCCCCACCACGGGCGCCGGTCCGGCAGCGCAGCCGAGTCCCGCTCCCGCCGGCTGACCCGGGTCAGGACACGCCCGCTCGGCGGCGTGTCCTGCCGGCGGAGGACCCTCGGTAGCGGCCCCCGGCGCCGGCCGAGCCGCGGCCATCTGCCCCCCGCGGTGTGCGCAGCGGCTGCGGCTCCACGTCGCGCCGGGGCACGAACCCGTCCTCCACGGTCCACGGGATCGCCTGCTGCAGCAGACGCTGGACGCCGCGCAGCAGGTCCGCCTCGTCGATGCACACCAGGCTGACCGCATCGCCCGTCGCCCCGGCTCGCCCCGTCCGCCCGATGCGATGGACGTAGTCCTCGGGGTTCCATGGCAGCTCGAAGTTGACGACGTGCGGCAGATCCTCGATATCCAGGCCGCGGGCGGCGACGTCGGTGGCGACGAGGACCCGGATCTCGCCCGCCTTGAAGCCGTCGAGGGCCCGCGTCCGGTCGGCCTGGGCCCGGTCGGAGTGGATGGCCGTCGCGGCGACCCCACGGCGATCGAGCCAGGATGCGAGCCGGGACGCCGCCAGCTTGGTGCGGGTGAACACGAGCACCTGGTGCCAGTCGCCGGAGACGATGAGGTGGGCGAGCAGCTCCTCCTTGCGGTCGCGGTCGACCGGGTAGACGAGCTGGCGCACGGATTCGGCAGCGGTCCCGTGGCGTGAGACCTCGATCGTCTCGGGGTCATGGAGGATCGATCCGGCCAGGCCCTTGATCTCGTCGGAGAACGTGGCGGAGAACAGCAGCGTCTGCTTGCGCGACGACAGCAGGTCCAGGATCCGGCGGATGTCGGGCATGAACCCCATATCCAGCATGCGATCCCCCTCGTCGAGCACCAGGATCTCGGCCTGCGCGAGGTTTGCGGCTCGTTGGCCCACGAGATCGAGCAGGCGCCCCGGCGTCGCCACCAGGATCTCAACGCCCGCACGCAGCTCCTTGATCTGTGGGTCGAGCGGCACGCCTCCGTAGACGACCGCCGACCGGAGCGGGACGTGGCGACTGTAGGTGCCGATAGCTTCAGCAACCTGAACGGCGAGCTCGCGGGTGGGTGTCAGGACGAGGCACCGGACCGGGTGGCGGGCGGGCGAGAACGAGGTGTTGCCGTACGGGCGCAGCCGGTCGAGGATCGGGAGGGTGAACGCCGCGGTCTTGCCGGTCCCGGTCTGGGCGGCGGCCAGGACGTCCCGGCCCTGGAGGACCATTGGGATGGCCCGCTCCTGGACGGGCGTCGGCTCCGTGTATCCCTCCTCGGCCACGGTCCGCAGCAGGTCCGCGGACAACCCCAGCTCTTCGAAACGCAAGGCGGTTTGGTGCTCTCCAGTTCCAGGCCGATGGGCATCGGCTGGAAGTACATCGTCTGTTCGCTCGTCCGGCGCGGCGCCCGCGCTTCGCGGCGAGGGCGGCGACAGCCGCCGGACGCTCGCAGCATACCTGACAATTGGTGCATGGGCGCACGCGGAACCCGGGCCATCGATGCGGCGAGGCGTGCCGGGGTGGCATTCGATCTGCATGAATATGCGCATGATCCGCGAGCTGCCTTGCATGAGGGCGGCCGAGGCTACGCTCTGGAGGCGGTGGAGGCGCTGGGGATCGCGCCTGCCCGGGTGTTCAAGACAATCGTCGTCGACGTCGATGGGCGGCTTGGTCTCGCGGTGGTTCCGGCCGACGGCGACGTCGATCTCAAGGCGGTCGCCTCGGCCCTCGGCGGGCGGCGGGCGACCGTCGCGGCGGCCGCGGAGGCCGAGCGGGCGACCGGTTACGTGCCGGGCGGGATCAGCCCGCTCGGGACACGGCGTGCCCTGCCGACCGTGGTCGACTCGTCCGCGGGCGGCCACCCGACGATCCACGTCTCGGGCGGCCGTCGGGGTCTCGAGATCGAGCTTGCGGTGGCCGATCTCGCTCAGATCACCGGGGGTGCCCTCGCCCCGATCGCGCGTCGGCGCTGATCGGCTCGGCGCGCCCGTTGCCCCCCGGCCTCGGCGCCCGCTACCCGCCGATCTCGGCGCGCTCGGTCCACAGCGCGGACGCGACGAGCGAGGCCACCAGCCAGCAGATCACGACGACGACAGCCAGGTTCGGATCCAGCGAGGTGCCCGTCACCGTTTCCCCCTGCACCGCCACCGAGCCAGAGGCACGGCCGCTGGTAACCGCCGCAGAGGCGGCGAAGGGGAACCACTTGATGACCTCGGGCAGGAACAGGCTGGCCAGGCCCTCGGCGAAGTACAGGCCGATCCCGACGCCGATGCCCGCCAGCTGGCTGCGGGCGATGGTGGCGATGGCGAAGCCGAGGGCCGCGTTCATCGACAGCGCCAGCCCTGCGCGCAGGAGCTGCTCCGGGAGCCGGCCGAGCGCCGCGGCGTCGCTCACCCCGTCGAGCGAGACGCCTGTGACGATCGCGCCCCCGGCCGCGGCCAGGACCCCGATCAGGAAGGCCGCCAGCAGGCCCAGGCAGGCGAACGCCGCGACCGCCGCATAGCCCAGCACGGTGTAGCGGGTGCGACTCTCGCCGCGGGCGACGGCCGCCTTCAGCGTCCCCCACGTCCACTCCGATCCGGCGATCGCGGCCCCGTAGGTGACGGCGAGCAGGCCCCCGATCCCCAGGACCATCGCCAGCACCAGCTCGTATGCGTCCGGGAAGGTCACGAACAGACGGGCCGCCCGCGCCGCGTCCGGATCCGTCGATTGGCGCGAGCCGGCGATGACGGCGACCAGGACGAGCGCCAGCAGGCCGACCAGCAGCAGGAACGTCACGTACGTGGCGGGACGGCGGACGAGCTTGCGCAGGTTGGCCCGCAACAGCCTCACGACGACCACCCGGGCGCCTGGGGCGCCGTCGATCCCGCGACCTCCGGCTGGGCCGAGGTGAGCTCGAGGAACAGTGCCTCGAGCGAGGTGCCCGCCTCGATGCGGGCGGCGAAGATGCCTGCCGCAGCGAGCGTCCGGTTGAGCTCGGCGGACCGCGACGGATCGAACCTGACCGCGATCCAGCCCGCCTCCGGCCCGCGCTCGATCGTCGCGGCGTCCGGGCCGGTGAGTCCGGCGAGCGCGGCCAGCGCCCGGTCGACCTCATCGTGCGTCACGCGGAGCCGGACCGTTCCCTCGTGGCGGAGCAGATCCGCGATCGTTCCCTCGCGGACCAGGCGCCCGTTGGCGATGATCCCCACCACGTCGGCCAGCTGCTGGACCTCCGACAGGATATGGCTCGACACCAGCACGGTCTTGCCGGCGGCGGCGAGCGAGCGGAGCGTGTCCCGCATGCCCGCGATCCCGGCCGGGTCGAGGCCGTTGGCCGGCTCGTCGAGCAGCAGCAGCTTCGGATCGCTGAGCAGCGCCGCGGCGATCCCAAGTCGCTGCTTCATCCCCAGCGAGTAGCCGGACACCCGATCGCTGGCGCGCTCGCCCAGGTTGACCAGTCGCAGCAGCTCCTCCACCCGAGCATCGGACGTCGGGGCGCCGGTGGCCGCGATCGCTCGCAGGTTCTCGCGACCCGACAGGAACGGGTAGAAGGACGGGGTCTCGATCAGCGAGCCCACCTCGAACAGCCGGCGCCGATCGGCACGCCCGAACGGACGCCCCAGGACCTCCACCCGGCCACCGTCCGCGTGGATCAGGCCGGTGAGGATTCGCATGGTCGTCGTCTTGCCGGCACCGTTGGGCCCCAGGAAGCCGTAGACGACACCGCCGGGGACCCGAAGGTCGAGCCCGTCGAGCGCGACCCGGGCACCGTAGCGCTTGCGCAGCCCCTCTGTGGCGAGCGCTACCGTCGATCCGGAGTCATGGGTCAAGAGGTCCCTCCCGTCGCCATCCCGCGACAAAGGGTGCGTCGTCGACGGTCTCAACCTTACCGTGCCTCCGAACGGGCCATTCGGCCCATCGGCCCCCCGGACCCGTCTGGCATACTCCGCGCGTTCCGCCGGGTGCATCGCCCCTCGCACATCCGGCCGGTGCCGGGCAGGCTTGATGTCCGCCCTCGCCGGTTCGCCACCACCAGACCACCACCACCGCGTTTCGCGCGGCGTGACGGCAGGAAGGAGGCAAGACGATTGCCCCAGAGCAAGAGCGGCGCCCAGCGGGCGTCCTTCAGGAGGATCCGGTCGGTCATGACCGGCGTCCTCGCCGCACTCGTCGTCATCGCCGCGGTGGCGGTCACGGCCCCGGTGGCCCACGCCGCCTCCAACAAGGTCGTGATCGTCGTCGGTCCGGTCGGATCGGAGACGAGGAACTACCGACAGAACGCGCGCAAGCTCGCCGATCAGGCTCGCAGCTACGGCGCGACGGTGGTCGAGATCTACAGCCCCAACGCCACCTGGAAGCGGGTCCGGAACGCGGCTCGCGGGGCGAATCTTCTGATCTACCTGGGCCACGGCAACGGCTGGCCGAGCCCCTACCATCCGTTCTCGACCAAGTCCAAGGACGGCATGGGCCTCAACCGCCGGACGCACAGTGGCAACCGGAATCTCAAGTACTACGGCGAGTACTACACGGCCAGGCTCGGGCTCGCCCCGCATGCGGTCGTCGTGCTCAACCGGCTGTGCTACGCATCCGGGAACTCGGAGTGGGGGGCACGAAACCCGTCGAAGTCGACAGCAATCAAGCGCGTGGACAACTACGGCCGCGGCTTCCTGCGAGGCGGGGCGCAGGCCGTGTTCGCCAGCGGGATCACCAGCGTGAGCTATGTGCTCACGGGCCTGTTCAAGGGATCGGCTTCGATGACCATGACCGGGCTGTTCTGGACCGACCCTAGCCGGACCCACAAGTACGACTTCTCGTTCAAGTCGACGCACCTGTCGGGCGTGACCGCGACGATGGATCCCTACGCGAGGCATCGCTACTACCGATCCGTGATCGGCCACCTGTCGACGACGGTCGGTCAGTGGCGGAGCGGCTGACGAGTCCGTCGGGGCCGCCGGAGGGGCTCGGCGCCGGATCCACTCACACACCGTTCCGATCGACGCCAGAGGCGGTGCCCGTCCTGGCGTGACCCGGCAGCGGTTCTCGTGCACCATGGCCGCATGCCGCATCGAGAGGCTGCCGTCGATCGTGTCTGGCGCCGCGTCCGCGCCGCGTCGCCGGCAACCATGGCCGGGGCCAGGCGCGGCCGGCTCACGTTCCTGGGTCATTCGACCGCGCTGATCGAGGTCGACGATCTCCGGATCCTGACGGACCCGATGCTCCGCGAGGGTCTGGGTCCGGTGCGTCGCCAGGTGCGGGCCGTGCTGCCGGAGCTGTTCGCCGACCTCGACGCGATCTTCATCAGCCACGGGCACCACGACCATCTCGATCCTCCGTCGCTGCGGCGGATCCCGGGCAAGCCTACTGTCATCGTCCCCAGGGGGTTCGGAACGATGGCGGCGAAGCTGGACCTGGGGCCGGTCGAGGAGGTTGAGCCGGGAGACCGGCTGACCATCGACCGGGTCCACTTCGAGGTCGTCCACGCCGAGCACTCGGGTCGCCGCGAGCCGTTCGGTCCGACCGGGCCGGCGATGGGTTGCGTGGTGGCCGGCTCCCGGAAGGTCTACTTCCCGGGCGACACCGACCTGTTCCCGGCCATGGGCGATCTCACGGGAACGCTCGACGTCGCGATGCTCCCGGTCTGGGGCTGGGGCCCGACGATCGGCGACGGCCACATGAGCCCCGTTCGGGCAGCGGCTGCCGCCGCGATCCTTCGACCACGCCTGGCGATACCCATTCACTGGGGCACCTTCTACCCCGCCGGCATGCGCCGCGTCGTTCCCCGTCCGTTCGATGAGCCTGGCCGGGCGTTCGAGCTGGCCCTCCGGCGGTTTGCCCCGGACGTTCCCGTGCGCGTCATCGCGCCGGGTGACTCGCTCGACCTGCCGGCCGCCCTGTAGCCTCCGGTGCCCGCAGCCCAACACCCGCGCGGGAATCTGCCTGCCGTAGACGCACAAGGCGACATTCGCGATACAGACTTGACAAAGTGGTAACCACGACTTAGAAATACGCAAGTCTCAGTTCGTATTTGTGAGATTGAGCGTGACACACGACGTCATTGCCATCTGCCCCGTCTGCACCAACGAGCTGACCGTCACGCGGCTCCGCTGCGGGGAGTGCGGGACCGTGATCGAAGGCGAGTTCGGGGTGGGGCGCTTCGGCCGGCTCACTCGTGAACAGACCCAGATGCTCGAAAGCTTCCTGCGCAGTCGGGGGAACCTCCGCGACATGGAGCGCGAGCTGGGGATCAGCTATCCCACCGTCCGGGTCCGGGTCGAGGCCCTCGTTCGCGCGCTCGGCTTCGGACCGCGCGACGAGACCGAACCGGCTGCCGGCCCGCCTGAAGATGCAGCGCCGCCAACCACGGGTGAAGCCGCAACGGCCGCGACCACCGACGACGTCCAGGCGGGCCGCCGCGATGTCCTCGAGCGCCTGTCCCGCCACGAGCTGAGCGCCGAGGAGGCTGCATCGGCCATTCGCTCGCTCGGGAGGAGCGAACGATGACCAGCTCCGCGAACTCGCCGGTCTCCGTGAATGCCGTGACGCCCAGCCGCGAGCTGCTGCTGGGACCGAACGGTGAGGTCGAGATCAAGGTGTCCGCCAGCGATCTGCGCCTCAGCGGGGTCGATGGTGATCGGGTGACGATCAGGGTGCCCGGGGGCCGGGAGATCGATAGCGGGATCGCCATCGACCAGCTGCCCGGCCGGGTCCGGATCCGGGATGCCGAGCGCGGCTACCGCCTGGGGCCGATCCGGATCTGGACGCATCAGCCGCCCGCCATCGAGATCGATGTTCCCCGCGACGCACGGGTGACCCTGCAGACGCTGAGCGGCGCCGTGGTGGCGACCGGGATCGCGGGCGAGAGCCGGTGGGCCACGGCGTCGGGCGACCTGCGCCTGGATCTCGATGGGGGGCCGATCGGGGTCGAATCGATGTCGGGTGACGTGACGCTGCGGGCCAGCATCGCGACCCGGGTCGTCGCGCATGCGGTGTCCGGGGACCTGCGCCTGTGGGCGCCGCGCTTCGAAGACCTCGTCGCATCCACCACCAGTGGCGACGTCAGCGTGGTGGCGGCTCTGGGCTCGGGAGCCGACCATCGGCTGACCTCCGTCAGCGGCGACGTGGAGCTCGTGACCCCGAGCCCGGTGCGGGTGAGGACCGAGACGATCACCGGTGATGTGCGAGGATCCGGCAAGGTCGTCGGCGAGGGTGGCCGTGGGCATCGGAACCTGGTCGTGGGCGACGGCTCCGTGCGGGTCACCATCCGCACCACCTCGGGCGATATCGGTCTCCGGACCGAGGCCGCGGCCGCGAGCGGTGGCTCACCGGGGCGTTCGGACTCACCCGACACGACGGGCGAGCCGGGCAGCCCGGCAACCGAGCCGGGATCGCCGGCCGAGCCGGGATCGCAGACGCTCGCGCCCGCCCACGCCGCCGCCCCAGAGCCACCGACGTTCATCGCCGAGGCCGAGGCCGCCCCGAACCTCGTTCGCCGGGAGGCGACCGCTGCCGATCACCTGGAGGCCGCCCGGCTCGAGATCCTGCGGGCGCTCGAGCGCGGCGAGCTGGACGTCGAGGCGGCGTCGAGGCGCCTGGAGACCCTGGAGGAAGTGGGTGCGAGCCATGACTGACGATCCGCTCGAGCAGGTCCTGCGGCTGGTCTCCGAAGGCCGGCTGAGCGCCGAGGACGCCGCGCCGATCCTGGCCGCGCTCGATGATTCCGGCAGGGGGAGCACGGGCAGGCAGGCAGCGGGCCGATCCGGCCAGGGGGCCGGGCCGGGCGCCGGAGCGCCGTCCGACGAGGAATCGACGCCGGGTTCGCGGCACGCGACGTCGCTGCGGATCGAGGTGACCGAGCGTGGCCGCCGCGTGGTCAACCTCCGATTGCCGATCGGCGTCGGTCGGTTCGCCCTGGACCGGGTCCCCGGGCTGTCGGGCGACCAGGTCGACCGCGTGCGCGAGGCGCTCCGGTCCGGTCTCAGCGGCCCCGTCCTCGAGGTGAACGACGAGGACGACTCCGTCCGGATCGTGCTCGAATGACTGCCATCGCCCGTGCCCGCTCGCTGCCGATGTGGCGGGCCCTCGACGTCCGCGACTTCCGCCTCCTGTGGGCCAGCGAGGCCGTGTCGCTCGTCGGCGACCAGTTCCAGCTGATCGCCCTCTCGTGGCTGGTCATCTCGCTCACCGGCTCGGGCCTCGCGCTGGGCACGGTGCTGATCGCCGTCGCCGTGCCCCGCGCGGTCCTGCTGGTCCCGTTCGGCGTGCTGGCAGACCGCCAGCCCGCACGCGGCCTGATGCTGGTGGCCCACCTCGGACGTGGCGCGATCGTGGCCCTGATCGCGATCCTCGCGGCGACCGGGATGGCGACGATCCCGGCGCTGATCATCCTGGGCGTGATGTTCGGGGTCGTGGATGCGATGTATCCGCCGGCGCAGCAGGCGTTCCTGCCGCGTGCGGTGAGCGCGGACCGGCTGCCATCAGCCAACGCACTGCTCCAGGGGACGCTGCAGCTGGCGTCGGTCGTCGGACCGCCGCTGGCCGGCGTGGCCATCGCGCTGACCGGGACCGGGATCGCCTTTGGCGTGGACGCGGCGTCGTTCGTCATCGCCGCGGGCCTGGTCGGCCTGATCTCCACGGGCACTGCGGTCGCGGCCGTCCAGAGCGGCCGGGGCAGCATCGGAGCTTCCGGCGACCGAACGACGGACGGGGACCACGAATTGTTCGGGGCCGCTCTTCGTGCGGGCTTCGCCTACGTCGCAGGCGACCCGGCCATCCGCACCCTGATGCTGCTGGCTCTCGTCCTCAACTTCGCGCTCAACGGCCCGGCGGACGTCGGCATGGCCTGGCTTGCGCAGAACCGCTTCGACGCGGGGCCGACAGGGCTTGGCGCGATGGCCGCGGGTTTCGCCGCCGGCGCGCTCGCCGGAACCCTCCTGGCGGGCAACGCGCGCCTGGACCGCCAGGGACGCATCGTCGTCGGCGGCGTGGTCCTCTCCGGGCTGGCCATCGTCGCCGTGGGTCTGCTCGACTGGCTGCCGGGCGTGGTCATGGCAATGGCGGCGGTCGGTGTGGCGATCGGCTACGTCAACGTCGTCCTGATCTCGTGGCTCCAGGCCCGGGTCGACCCGGTGCTCGTGGGCCGGGTGATGAGCCTGGTGATGCTGATGGGCTTCGGGATCTCGCCGCTGTCCATCGGTGTCGCGGGCGTCCTCATCGACATCGACGCGACCGCGCTGTTCGTGGGGTCGGGCGTGATCGTCCTCGCCGCGGCGCTGCTGGCGATCGCGATGGGCTTCCCGGCCATGATCGATGAGAGGCCGGACGCCCCGCAGCCGGAGCTGGCCACCGCGCCGGCCACCGGGGACCGCCGATGAGCGCCCTGCCCCGAGCGATCGCCACCGCCACCCATCGGCCAACCCTCACCGCACCCGGAAGGAGCGTCCCATGCTGCTGACCGAAGCTCGATTGCAGGAGATCGAGCGACAGCACGCCCGCGACGAGCGGCTGCGCATCCACCAGCACCTCCAGGCAATCCGCGAGGCCAGGCGCGCGTCCCGGCCGGCCAACCCTGTTCGTCGACGGCTGGGCGCGTCCATCGTGCGCCTCGGCCGTCGCGTCGCGGGAAAGCCGCTCGGGTCGCGGGCCCTGACCGCCTGAGGTCCCGATCGCGAGCGTTCTGCACGAACCTGCCGGACGCGTTGCCGGCAGGTTCGCTGGGCTCAGCCGGGGGGAGCCGCGGCTCGGGCAGCCTGCGCAGCCGGCGTCGCGGCCACCCAGTACGCCTCCGATCGAACCGCCTCCGCCGGCAGGCCGTAGTCGTGGAGGGCGGTGGTCACGGCATCGGTCATGCCGGGATTGCCGCACACGTACGCCATCACGGATGCCGGATCCGCGCCGTGCTCGGCCAGCAGCGAGGGCAGCAGCGCATGCACCCGGCCCGTGGCGCCGGACCAGCCGGCGTTGGCCGGGTCGAACGGGCGCGAGACCGCCGGCACATAGCTGATGCGACCGCGATCGGCAAGCTCCCGGAACCGGGCACGATAGGCGAGGTCTCTCGCGTCGGCGACGCCGTGAACGACGATCGGCCGGTCGTCATGGCGGGCATCGCTGACCTCCTGAAGCCGGCTCTCGAGCATGGACAGCAGCGGCGCGATTCCCGTGCCGGTGGCGACGAACAACGGGCGGCGCGGATCGGCGGGATCGGCGGTGAACAACCCCTTCGGCCGTCCGAGCCGCACCCGCGCCCCCACCTGGAGCGGCCACAGGCGCGGCGTCAGGGCACCCGCCGGGACGAGCCGGATGAGGAACTCGAGCGCATCGGGCTCCCCGGACGGCGATGCGGTGGAGTACGGGCGCTGGAGCGCGCGGCCGTCGACCTCGATCCCGAGCGCCAGGTATTGGCCGGAGCGGAAGGCCGGCACGCCGTCGTCAGGCCGGACGCCAAGCCTCGCGATCGTGGGGCTGATGTCCTCACGGTCGACGATGGTCGCGTTCGGCTCGGTGGACGGGCCCAACCGCCCGACCGGCAGGGCGCGCGGCGGGAAGCCGCGTGGCGGCAACGGTCTGCGGGGCGGCAACGGCCCGCGGGTTGCCGGTCGGCCCGGCGGGACGAGGGTGTCCATGTCAGGCGGCTGCGGCCGGGACCAGCTCGTCGACCACCGAGCGGGCGGCATCCGGATCGGAGAACCAGGCGGCGTCGACCCAGGCGAAGTCGGCCCATTCACGCCCCAGCTTGTGCTCAGGCATGATCGCCCCGTTCGGGCAGGCCGTCTCGCATGAGCCGCATTCGATGCAGCCCTCGGGGTCGACGTAGAGCTTGCGATCGACCGACAGGTCCCCCCAGATGCAGTCGACGGGACAGACCGCGACGCACGACTGGTCGGAGTGGTCGACGCACGGTGCGGCGATGACGTAGGCCATGACTCGGCTCCTGGCGGTGGGGCCGTCCCCGGCGGGCGGCGGCGAGGGTCTTCACTCCGAGGCGGTGTTCGCCTCGTGGGTTTCAGCCTCGCCCCTCGCCCTGAGCCGATCGTGTGGCCCGGCTATGCGTTTCCACATCTGGGCTGGCGTCCATCGCCGCGTCGATGCCTGCCGACGGTGCCGGCGGCAGCTCGACCGTGAACCGCGCCCCGCCACCGGCAGGCGAGTCGGCTCGGATGGTGCCGCCGTGCGCATCCACGATGCGTCGGGCGATCGCGAGCCCTAGCCCGGTACCCCCGGACCCGTGCCGGGTCGTCCCCGACAGGCGCGTGAAGGGCTCGAAGATGCGCTCCCGGTCGCCTGCGGCGATCCCCGGTCCTTGATCGTCGACATCGATCTCGACCGCATGCGGTCCACCTCGGACGCGGACAGTCACGGTGCCGCCGGCCGGCGAGTGATCGACGGCGTTGTCGACCAGGATCAGCAGCAGCTGGACCAGGCGGTCGCGATCCGCCATGGCGATCGCCGGCGATGCGGCGTCCGTCTGGAGCCGGACATCCCGCTCCGCCGCCAGCGCGCTGGCCCCGCGCACCGTGTCGCTCGCGAGTGCGGCGGCATCGAGCGCAACCGGGGCGATCGATAGCCGGGTCTCGTCCCAGGCGGCGAGCTGGAGCAGATCGCCCACCAGCCCGCCCAGCCGATCGGCCTCGGCGATGACGTCCTCGAGCAACGGCCGTCCGTCGTCGGCGATCAGATCCTCGCGCTCAAGAACCTCGGCGTTGGCGCGGATGAGCGCCGCCGGCGTTCGCAGCTCGTGGGAGGCGTCGGCCACGAACCGCCGCTGAGCCTCGAACCCGTTGCGGATCGGGACCAGTGCGCGGCCCGTGACCAGCAGCGTGATCAGGGCGGCGCCGATCAGCCCCATGGCGCCCACGATGATCACGGCGATCACCAGGCTCTGCGACTGGCTGTCGTGGACGTCGAGCACGAACGCACCCTGCACGTACCCGAGCAGGGTCCCGTCGTGGACCAGCGGCACGGTCAGCAGCCGCAGACTGTGGTCGCCCGCCCGGATCGTCCGCAGGTCCTGTCCTGCCGCCGACGCCGAGGGCAGCACGCCGACGTCCGGCAGTCCCGGCAGCGAGCTCCCGGTCCGGTTCTGGACGACCTTGCCCGACGGGTTGAGAACCAGCAGGACGGTGTCGGCGCCCGACGGGGCCTGCTCGTCGGGCTCGTTGCGCTCGTCGGAGGTGGGCATCTCCCCGGTCACGGACGCCGCGGCGGCATCGACGGCCGTCTGGAGGGCCCGGTCGACGCCGGCGTCGAGCGCGCTGAGCCCCATGATCAGCGTGGCGGCTCCCACGCCGATCACGAGCAGGGTGAGCAGCGCGAGCGTGACCGCGAACAGGCGTCGGCGCGTCCGACGCAGCAGGAGCTCTGTGGGCCCGATCGCCACCGGACTCAGGACTCCGCCCTGAGCGTGTAGCCGACACCCCGGACGGTGCGCAGGCGATCCGCCCGGTCCAGCTCACCGAGCTTGCGGCGCAGGTACGAGACATACAGGTCGACCACGTTCGAGTACACGTCGGGCTCCGCGCCCCAGACCTGGTCGAGGATCTGCTGGCGGGTGACGACCTGGCCGGCGTGCCGGATGAAGAACCCGAGCAGGGCGAACTCGCGTGCCGACAGGTCCACGGTCCGGTCACCCACCTGGGCGACGTGGCGCAGCTCGTCGAGCGCGAGGTCGCCCGCCGCGAGCCGGCCCTCTCCGGCGGGCGGCGGCCGGCGTGCGAGAGCCCGGACCCGGGCCAGCAGCTCAGAGAACGCGAACGGCTTGGCCAGGTAGTCGTCGGCGCCGGCGTCAAGCCCGCCGACGCGATCATCGACCGAGCCCAGCGCCGTGAGCAGCAGCACCGGGGACGCGATGCCCTTGGCGCGCAGCAGCCGCATCACGGTGAGGCCGTCGATGTCGGGCAGCATCCGGTCCAGCACGATGACGTCGTGTGGCCCGGTCTCCGCGAGCGCCACGGCGCTGACCCCGTCCGGGGCGATGTCGACCACGTGGCGCTCGGCCACGAGGACTCGCTTGATGAGGGCGGCCATCTTCGGCTCGTCCTCGACCACAAGAACACGCATCGCGCCGCATTCTGCGGGGCAATCGTGCCCCGGTCGAGGGCCGAGGGCCCTGTCTGTGCAGATTCTCATGCGGGCCACACCGCCTGGTGCCCCACCGCGGATGACGATGCACCTATCACCCGAATCCACACGCCGGGAGTCTCCAACCATGATTCACCGCGTTGCCTTCTTCGTCGCCTCGCTCACCGCGGCCCTCGCGCTCGCCTTCGGGCTCGCGTTCATGGGTCTCGGCCCGAGCACCACCCCGGGTGGTGCCGTGCAGCAGGTCGCAGCCACCATCGATCCGCCGCCCCAGCCGACCATCCAGGTCGACACCGTCTACCTCACCCCGCCCGTCGCGCCGCAGGACGTGACGGTCACGAAGACCGTAAGCGGGGGCGGTGAGCGAGACGATGGCAACGAAGGCGGGGAGCGGGACTGATGAGCGACCCGCGACCCAACCGCCCGCTTGACGGGGTGCCGCCTCGCGCGGCCCGTCCGCTGCCGCCCCGGCCCTCGATCCGCGACCTGCCCCAGCCGCGCCAGGCAGGGGGCGCATCCGGGCTCGAGCCCGGCGGCAGGATGTCCCCGATGGGACCGCCCCCGCCGCCGCCCGGCTTTCGCCCGATGCCCGGTCCCCGACCCGCTTCGGGTGCCCACGCCGCGGCCGCCGAGCGTCCGATGCCCGGCCCGCGTCCACGACCCACGCTCGAGGCTCGAGCCCCGAAGACGCGGCCCGACGCGAACCCGATCCGGCTGCTGGTCGCGTTCGCCGGGATCGCCTCGGCATCGGCGATCGTGACGGCGATGCTCCCCTCGGTCGTCCCGGCCGGGGCGACGCTGAACGCCGCTGACGTGGGCGGCGCCGTCCAGAACCCGCAGCCCGCGGTGACGCACGTCACCAAGTACGTGACCCTGGCGCCGGGCCAGACCGCCCCGCCGAACGCACCCGTCGTGGTCCAGCCGACACCGACGCCACGGGTGCACGTGGTGACGCAGACGCGCCAGTCGGGGCGGCCATGAGCGCGGTCCTCGATCGCGCCCCGGCCCTCCCGGCCGGGGCCGCCAGGCCGATGATGGGTGGCCGGGTCTCGGTGCACCTGATCGACGAGACGGAACCCGCTGCCCGGGAGTCGGCCGCCGAGGCCGTGCTCGCGCGGATCACCGCCTGGGCGAGCCGGCTGACCCGGTTCGCCCCCGGCTCGGAGCTGTCGCACCTCAACGACGCACCCGGCCGCGAGATCGTCGTGGGGCCGACGCTCACCACCGTCCTCGATTGGGCACGAGAGGCCGAAGGCCTGACGGACGGGCTGGTGGACGTGGCCATGCTCGATGCTCGGCTGGGCGCCGAGCGCGGCGACGAGGTCTCGCGGCCGGGCGCGGCCAGCCGGCGATGGTCGCTGAGGCGCCGGCAGCGAGGGTCGATCGTCGTCCGCGAGCCGGGCGTCCGGTTCGACCTCGACGGGGTCGCTAAGGGCTGGCTGGCCGACCGGGCGCTTGCGATCGCACCGGGCCGTTCGGCGGTCGTGGACGCCGACGGTGACGTCGCGATCCGGCTCGCACCAGGCGACGAATGGGGGATCGGGATCGCCGACCCGCGCAAGCCCGGCACGCTGCTGGGCGCCGTTCGCCTGACGACCAGCGGGGGTCCGCGGACCTGGGGCCTCGCGACCTCGGGCACCAGCGTGCATCGCTGGCCGCACGGAGCCGGGTTCGCGCACCACCTCATCGATCCCAGGACCTGGCGCCCGGCGGTCACGGATGTGGTCCAGGCTACCGTCCTCACGGACTCGGCTCGTCTGGCCGAGGTGTTTGCCAAGGTGGCCGTCATCGCCGGCAGCGAGCAGGCGTTCGCAATGCTCGATCGGCCAGGCGTCCACGGCCTGCTCCTGCTCACCGAACGTGGTGAGCTCCGCGCCGATCAGGGGATGGTGCGATGGCTGGCGTGAAGTACCGCGGCTTCGACGAGCGAACCGAGCTCGTGCGCTGGGGCCTGCCCGCCGTCGCCTTGGGGATCGTGCTCGGCGGGACGCTTCCGGGCGCGATCGACGGCGTGATCACGGCCTGGCAGCTCAACCCCGCCAGCCTGCCGTGGCTGTTCGAGCGGCTGTTCGCGTGGATGGCCTACCTCGCGATGGCGGGATCGGTTGTCTACGGGCTGCTGCTGTCGACCAAGCTGCTCGACGCGATCGCCCACCGCCCGGTGAGCTTCGCGCTCCACCAGGACCTCGCCGCGATCGGCGTGGGTTTGGCCGGCATCCACGGGATGCTGCTGGGGCTCGACACCTCCGTCCCGTTCTCGCTGAGCGAGATCCTCGTCCCGGGTCTCGCGCCGCACGCGCCGCTCGCAGTGGCCGCCGGCCAGGTCGCCCTGTACATCGCGATCGTGGTCGTGGGCAGCTTCTACGTCCGACGGGTGATCGGGCAGCGCGCCTGGCGAACGCTCCACTACCTGACCTTCCTGGCGTTCCTGGGTGCCACCGTCCACGGGATCGGTGCCGGGACCGACACGGGGTCGGCGTGGGCGCAGTGGATCTATCTCGGGGCCGGGACGATGGTCTGGTTCCTGCTGGTGTACCGGATCGGGGTTTCGATTGCGGAGCGGCGGAGCGCGGTGGGTCGGGTCCCGCAGCGGCCGGCCCTGGAGCGACGCGCCGTCGGCGAGCCACGCGACGCGGAGGGCCGCGTGCCCGAGGGCCGCGTGCCCGAGGGGCGCGCGCTTGAGGGGCGCGTCCCCGAGGAGCGAGCGGCACGTCCGATGCCTCGGGTCGTCGCCCGCTCCTGAGTCCTTGCTACCGGCCGAACCCCGATGCGGATCGTCGTCGCCAGCGGACGCCGAAGGCGACGATGTCGAGCGGCGGCGTGCCGGCTTCGACGGCCAGGTCCACGATCGGCGGTGCTGCCGTTGCCCGAAGGCGGATCCACTGGTCGCCGATCCGCGCCTCGCCAGCGTCGTCGAATGGCAGGCCGATCTCGGTCGCGTACCGGCCGATGGTGGCAGCCGGATCATCGACCCCGATCTCGATCCCGGCCAGCCGCACCGCGCCGCCGACCGGGTGACGGAAGGCCGCCCTCGCCACCCTCGCATCGTCGTTCCACTCGGCACCGGCGAGCTCGTGCTCGATCAGGAACGGTGGCCGATCGGGCCCGAGCGCGGGAAAGGCCGTGATCCAGCGGACCGTGTCGCCGTCGGGGCGCTCGCGAGCGCCCGCCACCGGGTTCCCGATCCGGGAGCCGGCCGCCCGCAGCTGCGCCACGTCGGCGACCACATCGTCGGTCGCCAGCGCGTACGTCGCGAGGCCCGCCCGATGCGCCTCGAGGACCGCGAGCGCGGCGCCACCCACCGCGAACTGCGGATTCTCGGCGATCAGCGACCGGTCGAACACGCCGATCAGCTCGAGGTAGCTGTCACCCAGGAACGCGACCCGGTTGAACGTGCCCATCGCCTCGTGGCGCCCACCGCCCGTCCAGGCGAGGCCGAGCGCATCGGTCAGCTCCTCGGCGGCTGCGTCCGGGTCCGCGACGGCGATGACGAGGTGATCGATCCCGAGGAGCACGGCGTCAGGATAGCGATGACGCGATGGCCAGCAGGGTTCGCCGGCTTGTCGACCGGTACGATGCGTGGCATGAGCCTCCCAGTGCCCCCCGACCAGCTACCGTTCACCGGACATCCCGAGGCCGACGCGCTGCTCGCGCGCGACCCGCTCGCGCTGCTCATCGGCTTCGCCCTGGACCAGCAGGTCACCGTCCAGAAGGCGTTTTCCGGGCCGTTCGAGCTACAGCGACGGATCGGCACCCTGGAAGCGACCACGATCGCGACCATGGATCCCGAGGCGCTCGATGCCGCGTTCCGCACGCCGCCGGCCCTCCACCGCTTCCCGGGCAACATGGCCAGGCGGGTGCGTGAGCTGTGCGCCGCCATCGCGGACGGCTACGGCGGGGACGCATCCCTCGTATGGACCGGGGCCGTGGATGCCCGGGATCTCCACGCGCGGCTCATCGCCCTTCCCGGGATCGGTGAGATGAAGGCGGGCACGATCGTCGCCTTGCTGGGCAACCGGTACGGGATCAGGCCGCCCGGCTGGGAAGACGTCCGGCCCAGGCACCCGACGCTGGGCGACGTTGACTCTGCCGAGGCCCTCGCCGAATACCAGGCTGGCAAGCGGGCTCGGAAGGCCGAGCTGCGCGCGCAGGCCGCCCGCAGGCCGAGCTGAGAGCGGGGGCCGGTGATGACGCCCGAAACCCTGGCCGTGATCGCGACGCTGGCCGGGTTCATGATGGCGCTGTCGCCGACGCTCCAGATCCGCAGGATTCGCCACACCCGCTCGAGCCGGGACGTATCGCTGCTCTACCTGTCGCTCCTGGATCTGGGGTTCGTAGCCTGGATCTCGTACGGCTGGTCGATCGGCAACTGGGCGCTCATCCTGTCCAACACAGCGTCGCTCACATTCATGACGGTCACGATCATGATCGCGCTCTGGTTCCGGCGGCGGGAGGCCAGGGAACACCGCCCGGGGGACGGCGAGGCCGCAGCCCCCGTACCGCCCGACACGGACCGCGACGAGCGGCCCTCCTCGTCCGTCAGGTAGCCCGGCACGACGACGCGGACGAGACGCACGACCCTCGAGCTGCTGCCGATCTGCCGGCGTCACCGGGGCGTCACCGCAGGACGAGGGTCCGAAACAGGTGGTCGAGCGTGGTCTCGGGGTCGTCGGTGAGCCCGGTGTGGACCTCCGATGGCTGGATGACCGTCGATGACGGCGACACCAGCCAGTGGAAGCGTTCGGCCATCGGCAGCCCGGCGATCGGGCCGGCCGATCCATCGCCATGGGCGACCCCGACGACCGCATCAAGGTGGTCGCGGACGATCTGCGGGTCGCAATCGGGCGCGAGCATCACCAGGAGCCGCTCGTCAAGGGCGACGCGGGCGCCCAGGAACCGCTTCGGGCGCGACATCAGCACGATCCCTGCATTGAACGCCTCGCCGCGCTCCACGCGCGGAACCACGCGCACGACCGCGTACTCGAACGGCTTACGCGGCCCGGGCACGCTCGGCCTCCTCGACGAACGCACGCGGTGCCTCCAGGCGGGTCAGCAGGTAGTCGACGTAGGCGCGCCGATGGGCATCGGGGTCCGGCAGCCTGTCCTCGGCCCGCAGCCAGTCATCGGGGATCTCCGCGACGAGCCCCTCGAGCAGCGGCCGGTCCACCAGTGGCGCCAGCCGCGCGTCGGCGTCGATGATCGACGAGGCGAATGGCAGCAGCACGTGGTCACGGATCGGCTCGAACGGGCGGCGGGCGTGGTTCCCCGGATCGCGCCAGGTGTGGTGGATGTACAGCGCGGACCCGTGGTCGATGAGATGGAGGCGCCGGTGCCACACGATGAGGTTGGGGTTGCGCGGCGTCCGGTCGACGTTGGTCGTGAGCGCGTCCAGCCAGACTACCGCGGCGGCCATGTCGGGCTCGGGGGCAGGGCCGACGGCCGGCGCAAACGCGAGGGCGCCGGGCAGGAAGTCGAGGCCGACGTTCGTCCCGGCCGACCGCTCGAGCAGGTCCTGGATCTCCTGATCGGGCTCGGCCTTCGCAAGCGTCGCATCCAGCTCGACCAGCACCAGGTCGGGGACCGGCAGCCCGAGATGGCGGCCGATCTCGCCGGCCAGCAGCTCCGCGACCAGCGCCTTTCGCCCGTGCCCCGCGCCGAGCAGCTTGACCACGTACAGGCCGTCGTCGTCGGCCTCGACCAGCGCCGGCACCGAGCCGCCCTCGCGAAGGGGTGTCACGTACCGGGTTGCCGTCACGGTGCGAAGCATGGGTCGAGTGTAGGGCGGCGAGGAACCCGTTTGCCGCTGTTGACGGCCAGCAGTATTGTTGATCGCACAACTACACTCACGGGCCGGCAGGCCCCGCAAACACCCTGGAGCACCCGATGGACGACGACGTCCGCACCGCCCTCGACCACAACCAGATCATCGACCTCACGACCACCGGCCGACGGACCGGGCAGCCGCGCAGGATCGAGATCTTCCTTCACAATCTCGATGGCCGCCTGGTCATCAGCGGCCAGCCCGCACCGGGACGCACGCGCGCCTGGATCCACAACATCGCCGCGGATCCGCGGGTGACAATTCACCTCAAGGGCCCTCGGGTCCGGGCAGACGTCCCGGCCACCGCGCGGGTGATCAGCGATCGGGCCGAGCGCCTGGCCCTGATCCGTGGCGTGGCCCGTAACTGGCAGCGGACCGACGTCGACACGATGGTCGATCACAGCCCGCTGATCGAGGTGACCGTCACCGACCTGGGCTCGGCACGGGACGCCGCATAGGGCCTTCGATCGATGACGGCGGGCGCGGGGTCCGGCTCAGGCCGGCTCCGCCTCCACCAGCTCCCGGAACCGCTGGAGCGCCGCCGGCAGCTCGGCGTTGATCCGCCGCTCCGCCTCGCGGGCGATGAACCCGAGCAGGGGTGAGGTCGAGAGGTCGATCTCGAGCGCGATCCGGGTCGACGCCCCGTCGTCTCCGACGGGATCCAGCCGGGTCCGGACCTCGACCGAGAGCGGGCCTCCGGATCCGGCGATCACCAGCATCGACGGCGGGCGGAACTGGCGAACGGTGCCGGTGACCTCCGCCCCCGCAGCGGCCCCCGAGAGCTTGAGGCGCACACGGCTGCCCGTTGCGAGCGGTGGGTCCTGGAGGGACGCCGCCACGACCTCGGGCAGCCAGCGGGGCAGGTCATCGACGCGGGTGGCGACGACGAACACCCGCTCGGCGGGGAACGGGAGCTCGAGCGATGCGCCGACACGACCCATATCCCAATGCTAGGCCTGTTGGGCGCCCGGCGCCGGGCCTGGCCGGGTGTCGCAATCGCGAGCCAGCCGATCGGGTGGGAGCGGCGGGGGCAGGAGCGGCGCGATCATCCGACGGCGACCTCGCACGCTGGCCGGGCGCGAGGAACGTCCGAACGACCCCGGCCCATCCCGAGCCTGGCGGCGCATCGTGGACGCTGACCGGCGCACGGGCCCTCTTGCCGGGCCGATCGACGGATCGAAGGCCCGCGTGTCGTCGGCCGGCCCGGTCAGTCACGCGGCCAGCGTCTCGATCAGTCGCCGGCCGGCTCGGTCAGTCGCGCGACCAGCGTCTCGATCTCCCGGTCCTCGACCCCCTCCCGACGCAGCAGCGCCCGCGAGCCCCCGTGACGCCGGTGGAGGTGCTCCAGGGCCGCGGCCATGAACTCGGGCGGGCTGTCGACATCGAGCGGCGGATGCCGCCAGTCCCCGGGGTCGATCCGCGTGAGCGGCCGCCGGAAGAACGCGGCCGAGAGCGCGTAGTCCTCCACGATCACCTGGACCGGCACGCCGGCCAGGTCGAGCAGCAGCGCGATGGTGACACCGGTGCGGTCCTTGCCTGCTGCGCAGCCGATGATCGCCGGCAGCCCATCGTCGAGCAGGGCCCGCACGACCAGGGCCAGCTGCTTTCCCCGCCGGTCGAACACGTGGCGGTACATCCCGGCCAAGCCGGCGTGCGGGGTCGGGTCATCCTTGAGCAACGGGATGCTGCGGTATCGGACGCGGCCCGAGCCGAGGAACACGTTCGGGGCGCGTTCAAGCTCCTCGGGCCACCGCAGGTCGATCACCTGGCGCAGCCCGATCGCCTCGAGCTGGCTTCGAGCGTGAGCGGGCAGGCGGGTCAGCTCGTCGGATCGCAGCAGGGTTCGCCAGCGGGTTCGCCTGCCGGTGCCCGCCGGGTAGCCACCGACGTCGCGCACGTTGCGGGTGCCATCGAGCGGCAGATGCCGGTCGAGCGGAGCCGGTGTGGCGCTGTCCATCGGCCGCAAGGGTACCGTGGGTGCCGCCAATGGCTGGCCTGCGGATCGGGGACCTGCCGGGCGCGGGTCGCGTTCCGCCAATACGCCGTCTTACGCAGGTGCGCCCGCGCACCGGATGGAGGACGATCCCGCTGACGAGCACTCCGTCGTCACGAGGGGTTCAGATTGTCCGTCCGCCGTCCGCCGCGCCTGCGGGCGTTCCCCGGCGAGGATCTCGCGTTCCGCCGGTTCGTCGCGGACGCGATCGCCCAGCTGCTGGCGAACGGCGGCTCCGGCGTCGACGGCGATCCGGTGCCGGACGATCTTCAGGCGATGCTGCGCGGGCGCTATCCGTCCGCGGTCGTGCGCCGGCGCGAGGATCTTGCGGATCCGGGTGACGGGCAGGTCATCTGGTACGTGTACCGCTTCGGCGGGGTGAACGCCGGCCGCCACTGGTGGGATGAGCCCGGCCACGCGTGGGCCATCCTGGACGACGATCGACGGTTCGTTGAGGTCTCGACGTCGCTCGCCGAGATCGTCGAGGTGGTGCGTGACGATCTGCTGGGACGCGGTGTGGAGGCCTTCTCGAACCCGAGCGACGTGTCCGCGATCGACGATGTCATCGTGCTCTGGGCACAGCTCCTCGAGCGGGGCGAGCTGCATGGCACGCTCAGGTTCCGCCGCCTCGACGGGTCGCCTCGCGCGATCGAGTACCACGTGACCCGCGAGACGGCCGGGCCGAACCGGCACCTGGCCGTGGTTCGCGAGATCGAGCCTTCGAGGGTATCGCCACCCGGCATCGTGAGCGGCTGATCAGCGGGGCGGATCGCCCTCGAACGCCCGCTTGGCGCCCGCCACCGCGGCCTCCACGCCCCAGCCGGCCGGGATCGCCGCGAGCAGCTCGTGGATCCAACCGAACGGTCCCCACAGGCTCGAGCGAAGCTCCGCAGCCTGGTGGACCCACGTCCCGGTGCCGCGTGCCTCGAAGGTGAGGATCAGCGCCGTCGCGATCCCGAAGGCATCCGAGACGTGAACCTGGCGTGATGGACGTCGGTGCTCCGCGATCTCCCACTGCTGCGTGGTTGGCAGCCCGCCCAGCCGCGTGCGCTCGCGGTAGACGGTCCCTACCCGGGCCGGACCCGAGACGTACAGGATCTCGGTCACGAACGGCACCCACAGGGGCGTGCCCTTGATGTCGTCGTAGAGCTGCCAGACCTCGTCCCGAGAGGCTCCCACCAACGCCTCGGCCTCGACTCGTCGCACGGGGCCAGTATCCCAGAGGCTTCCGGCGACCGCGAACCCGCTGCCGGGCCGGGTTCCGGCTTCGGAGCCGGCCATCCGCCACGACTCGCTTTCCGGATCCGACGTGGGTCTTCATCGATGTTGGGTTGATGACAGGACTTGGCATATTTGCGAGCGATCATGTGGGCATCGATCACAGCGAGCGAGGTGTCCCCAGGATGATCTCTTCCCATTTCCTGCTACGCGCGCTGCAGGATGATCGCGAGCGCGAGCTCCGCACGCGCGCTCCCCGGGTGCCCGGCATCCCGTCGGGCCCGCGCCACGGCCCGCCCGAGCGAGTAGCGCGGCGGGTCGAGGTTCAGCTGCGACCCGCCGCGGCCAGCCGCGTCGACTCGCTGTAGCGCGCCAGCGCATCCGTGGCAAGACCGGCGATCTCCTGGCGGAGCTCGGGTGGCTCCAGCACCTCGATCGAGCCACCCAGCGCCAGCAGGCGACCGGCGACCTCGCGCGGCCAGTCGAGTGTGACGCGCGCGCGCCGCCATCCCCCGGGCTCGTCGTCGGGCAGCTCCACTGCGGTCGCGGGGGGAGACGCGTCGAGGATGTCGTCGAGCCAGCGGGAGGCGTCGCGCCGCACGCGCAAGGTCACGTCGATGCGGGGCGTGTCCCGCTCATACGCGGCGATCGAGTCGGCCCAGTAGGTGGCCAGGTTGAACCCCGGCGGTCGCACTGCCCGCTCGGGGAGCGGGCGGACGCCTCTCGCCCTCGAGATCCGGTACGTTCGCAGCTGCCCGTCGTGGACCGCGACCAGGTACCACACACCAGCCTTGAGGACGAGGCCGAGCGGGTCGAGCACGCGCGTGACGACGTGGTCGCCGCGGTCGTAGTCGAGCTCCAGGCGCGTGCCATCCCACACGGTTTGGGCGATCACTGCCAGATGGGGGACCTCCTCACCGGCACGAAACCATCCCGCGGCGTCGAGGTGGAAGCGCTCCAGCAACCGGCTTGCCCGTCCTCGCAGCTCGGTGGGCAGCGCCGCGAGGACCTTGAGGCGGGCCGCGGTGACGACCGTGCCGAGACCGAGTTCGGCCGCTGGACCGGGGAGCCCTGACAGGAACAGGGCGTCGGCCTCCTGGCTCGTCATGCCGGTCAACCGGGTCCGATAGCCGTCGACCAGCCGGATGCCGCCGTGCGGTCCGCGCTCCGCAAACACCGGCACGCCCGCGGCCCCGAGCGCCTCGACGTCGCGGTGGATCGTGCGCACCGAGACCTCGAGCTCGCGCGCCAGCTCCGCGGCGGTCATCCCTCCGCGCGTCTGGAGGAGCAGCAGCAGGGATACCAGACGGGAGGCGCGCATGCGGGCATCCTACCCGAATGACGACATTGCGTGTCAGGTACGGCCGGCAACCGGTCACGGCCCGAGTACGCGCAAACGTTGCGAATGGGCCGAATCCGAAACCGAACCACCACCGGTGAGGCACCTCCCTCCCCGGGGTGGATTTCGTATCGTCACCCACCCGGTCCGCCGGGGGCTCGATCGCGGGAGGGTCCCATCGACGTGCCACGGGTCGACCTGCCACAGCCTCGCACCCTGTACGAGTCATCTACCGAGCACGACGCGTGCGGCTTCGGCTTCGTCTGCGACGTGAGCGGCCGTCGCTCGAACGGGATCGTGCGGGACGCGCTCACGGTGCTCGTCAATCTCGAACATCGAGGGGCGAGCGGCTCGGAGCGGAACACAGGCGACGGCGCAGGGCTGCTGGTCGGGATCCCCCACGCCCACCTGCGCGCGGTGGCTCGCGATGGCGGGATCGATCTTCCGGCCGAGGGCGGATACGGCGTCGCGATGATCTTCCTGCCGCGCGACGGCACCTGCCGATCCGGCTGCGCCGCCAGGTTCGAGCAGGTGCTCGAGGCGGAGGGCCTCACGTTCCTCGGCTGGCGCGACGTGCCGACGGACCCCATGGGCCTCGGCGAGTCCGCCGCGCACAGCCGCCCCTACGTTCGCCAGGCGTTCATCGCCCGGCCCGAGGACGTGCCGCCGGGCGAGGCCGGCGACCTCGACTTCGATCGCCGGCTGTACGTCGCGCGGCGGCTGATCGAGAAGGCGGTCCAGCGCAGCGCGCTGCCAGGCCGCGGCGAGTTCTACGTGCCCTCGATGAGCTGCCGGACCATCGTCTACAAGGGCATGCTCAGCGCCTCGCAGCTGCACACGTTCTACCCGGACCTGGCGGACGAGCGCCTGGAGAGCGCAGTCGCGCTCGTCCACTCGCGCTTCTCGACCAACACCTTCCCCTCGTGGTCCCGGGCTCATCCATACCGCTACATCTCGCACAACGGCGAGATCAACACGCTCCGCGGCAATGTCAACTGGATGTTCGCCCGGCAGTCCACGCTCCGGTCACCGGCGTTCGGCGACGACCTGCGCAAGGTGCTCCCGGCCGTGGACCAGGACGGCTCGGACACGGCGATCTTCGACAACGTCCTGGAGCTGCTCCACCTGTCTGGCCGATCGCTCGCGCACGTGATGGCGATGATGGTGCCCGAGCCCTGGAGCCGGGACCCGGCGATGTCCCTCGAGCGGCGCGCGTTCTACCAGTACCACGCCTGCCTGATGGAGCCCTGGGACGGGCCGGCTTCGCTCGCGTTCACCGACGGCACCCGGATCGGCGCCACGCTCGACCGCAACGGCCTCCGCCCGGGCCGCTGGTACGAGACGCGCGATGGGCGCGTGGTCATGGCGTCGGAGGTCGGCGTGCTCGACATCCCGCCCGGCGACGTCGTGGCCAAGGGCCGGCTGCAGCCCGGGCGCATGTTCCTGGTGGACACCGCGAAGGGCCGGATCGTCCGCGACGATGAGCTCAAGGCGGAGCTGGCGGCAGAGCATCCGTACGTGGACTGGGTCGCTCGCACGCTGGTCCGTCTCGAGGATCTGCCGGAGCCCGCCGGCGTCATCGAGCCCGACCACGAGACCGTCCTGCGACGCCAGGAAGTGTTCGGCTACACGGCCGAGGACGTCCGGATGATCATCGATCCGATGGCGACCGACGCCGCCGACCCCGTCGGGTCGATGGGCAACGATGCCCCGTTGGCGGTGCTGTCCGACCGACCTCAGCTCCTGTACAGCTACTTCAAGCAGCTGTTCGCGCAGGTCACCAACCCGCCGGTGGACGCGATCCGCGAGGCCGTGATCATGGCCACCGAGCGCTCGATCGGGCCCGAGGACAACCTGCTCGACCCGGGTGACGACGCGGCCCACCAGCTCGCCATCCCGTCGCCGGTCATCTCCAACCTCGAGCTCGAGAAGATCCGGGCCCTCGACGGCGGCTACGACGCACACGGGTTCCGCGCGATCACGCTGCCGATCCTGTTCCGCGTGTCGGACAACGGGGCCGGGCTGCGGCGGGCGATCGAGGACCTGCGCCGGCGGGCGTCCGAGGCCATCGCGGAGGGCTGCAACCAGATCATCCTGTCGGATCGCGGCCACGACGAGACCGATGCCCCGATCCCGGCGCTGCTCGCGGTCTCTGCCGTGCACCATCACCTCGTCCGCGCCGGCACGCGCGGGCGGGTGGGCCTGGTGCTGGAGTCGGCCGAGCCACGCGAGGCACATCACTTCTGCCTGCTGATCGGCTACGGCGCCAGCGCGATCAACCCGTACCTGGTGTTCGAGACCATCGACGACCAGGTGCGGCTGGGCAGCATCCCGGGGCCCACCACGGAGGCCGAGAAGCGGTACCGCAAGGCCGTGGTCAAGGGCGTGATCAAGGCCATCTCGCGGATGGGGATCTCCACGGTCCACAGCTACCACGGAGCCCAGGTGTTCGAGGCGGTCGGTCTCGATCAGGACTTCGTCGACGAGTACTTCACCTGGACCCCCAGCCGGATCGGCGGCATCGGGACCGAGATCGTCGCGCGCGAGGTCCAGCTGCGCCAGGAGCGCGCCTACCCGCCCAGACGGCCGGTCGTTCACACCCAGCTGCCGCCCGGCGGTCAGTACCAGTACCGCGCCGACGGCGAGCATCACCTGTTCAACCCGCTCACGATCCATACCCTCCAGCGGGCGGTGCGCAGCGGCGACTACGCGGCGTTCAAGGACTACACGAGCCTGGTCGATGACCAGTCCGCGCGCCTCGCGACCCTGCGCGGGCTGCTCGAGCTTCGTCCGGCCCTGCGCCCGGTGCGGATCGAGGAGGTCGAGCCGGTCGAGTCGATCGTCAGCCGCTTCAAGACGGGCGCGATGAGCTACGGCTCGATCTCGGCCGAGGCGCATGAGGCGCTGGCGATCGCGATGAACCGCCTGGGCGGCAAGTCGAACACCGGCGAGGGGGGCGAGGATCCGGCCCGCTACGAGCCGCTGTCCAACGGCGACTCGAGGAACAGCGCCATCAAGCAGGTGGCATCGGGCAGGTTCGGCGTCACCAGCGAGTACCTGGTCAACGCGCGCGAGCTGCAGATCAAGATGGCGCAGGGCGCCAAGCCAGGCGAGGGCGGCCAGCTGCCGGGATCGAAGGTCTACCCGTGGATCGCGAAGACCCGCCACTCGACGCCGGGGGTGGGCCTCATCAGCCCGCCGCCGCACCACGACATCTACTCGATCGAGGATCTGGCAGAGCTGATCCACGATCTCAAGAATGCCAATCACCACGCCCGGATCAGCGTGAAGCTGGTCGCCGAGGTGGGGGTGGGGACGGTCGCGGCGGGGGTGGCGAAGGCGCACGCGGACGTGGTGCTCATCAGCGGCCACGACGGCGGCACCGGCGCCTCGCCGCTGACCTCGATCAAGCATGCCGGCGTCCCGTGGGAGCTCGGTCTCGCCGAGGCACACCAGGTGCTGCTGATGAACGACCTCCGGAGCCGGATCACGGTCGAGGTCGACGGGCAGCTCAAGACCGGGCGCGACGTGGTCATCGGTGCGCTGCTGGGCGCCGAGGAGTTCGGGTTCGCGACCGCGCCCCTCGTGTCGCTGGGTTGCGTGATGATGCGCGCCTGCCACCTCAACACGTGCCCGGTCGGCGTCGCCACCCAGGATCCGGAGCTGCGAGAGCGATTCGCAGGCGACCCACAGCACGTCGTCAACTTCATGACCTTCATCGCCCGCGAGGTGCGCGAGCACATGGCTCGCCTCGGGTTCCGCGCGATCGAGGAGATGGTGGGCCGGTCGGACCGGCTTGAGATGCGACCCGCGCTCGACCATTGGAAGGCCCGTCACATCGACCTCGCGCGGGTGCTCGCGCTACCCGACGTCCCGGCCACCTACGGCCGTCACCGGGAGATCGCGCAGGAGCACAACGTCGAGGGATCGCTCGACGCGATGACGCTGCTCGATCTGTGCGTCCCGGCGCTCACCGAGGGGCTGCCGGTGAAGGCCAGCCTCCCGATCCGCAACGTGCACCGGGTTGTGGGGACGATGCTCGGCTCGGAGGTGACCCGCCGCTGGGGCCGGGACGGCCTGCCCGATGACACCATCGATCTCCATTTCCGCGGATCGGCCGGGCAGAGCTTCGGATCGTTCATCCCGCGCGGCGTGACGCTCCGACTCGAGGGCGACGCCAACGACTACCTGGCGAAGGGCCTGTCCGGTGGCCGGATCGTGCTGTTTCCGCCGGCCGAATCCCGGTTCGTCGCCCACGAGAACGTCATCACCGGCAACGTCGCGCTGTACGGCGCCACGAGCGGCGAGGCATTCGTGCGCGGCCTCGCCGGCGAGCGATTCGCCGTCCGCAACTCGGGCGCGACGGCCGTGGTCGAGGGAGTGGGGGACCATGGCTGCGAGTACATGACCGGCGGCCGGGTGGTGGTGCTCGGGAGGACGGGCCGTAACTTCGCTGCCGGGATGTCCGGGGGGATCGCCTGGGTCCACGATCCCGACGGCGCCTTCGCGTCGCGCTGCAACACCGAGATGGTCGCCCTCGAGCCGCTGGCCGGGGACGACGATGTTGCCGAGCTGCGGACGCTCGTCGAGCGCCACCGCCAGCTCACCGGGAGCGTGCTCGCCAGCGAGCTCCTCGCCGATTGGGGGGCAGCGGCCGCTCGCTTCGTGCGCGTGATCCCCCACGACTACCGGCGCGTGCTCGAGGCGCAGGACCGGATGCTCGCCGCCGGGCTCGATCGTGACGCCGCCGAGATGGCGGCGTTCGAGCAGAACGCTCGCGACCTCGCCCGGGCGGGCGGCTCGTGATGCGCAGCCGACTCGTGGCGTGGCCCGGCTCCGCGGTGGCGATGCGGCCCGCCTCCGCTGTGGCGGCCGGATCGGAGCGTTCCTGATGGGCAAGCCGACCGGGTTCATCGAGATCCAGCGCCGCGGATCACCGGCGCGCCCGCCGCTCGAGCGCATCCACGACTGGAGCGAGGCGCACCCACGGCTGTCCGACACCGAGCTCAGCGACCAGGGGGCCCGGTGCATGGACTGCGGCGTTCCGTTCTGCCACACCGGGACGCTGATCAACGGGATGGCATCGGGCTGTCCGATCAACAACCTGATCCCCGAATGGAACGATCTCGTCTATCACGGTCAATGGCGCGAGGCAAGCATCCGGCTCCATCGGACCAACAACTTTCCGGAGTTCACTGGCCGCGTCTGCCCGGCGCCCTGCGAGGGCTCGTGCACGGTTGCGATCAACGGCGATGCCGTCGCGATCAAGACGATCGAGCAGGAGATCGCCGACCGCGCGTGGGAGGAGGGCTGGGTCACGCCCAACCCGCCGCTCTCGCGGACCGGGCGCAGTGTCGCGGTCGTGGGCAGCGGTCCGGCCGGGCTCGCTGCGGCCGACCAGCTCAACCGGGCCGGCCACCTGGTCACGGTCTACGAGCGGTCAGGGCGCATCGGCGGGCTGCTGATGTATGGCATCCCCAACATGAAGCTCGACAAGGACGTCGTCGGGCGGCGGACCCAGCTGATGGCCGACGAGGGCGTGCGGTTCATCACCGGCGTGACGGTGGGAGCGGACGTGTCGGTGGAGCGGCTGACGGCCGAGCACGACGCGGTGATCCTCGCGACCGGCGCCACCCACGCCCGCGACCTCACGGTGCCCGGCCGGGAGCTCGGCGGCATCCACCTGGCCATGAGCTTTCTGCGCGGCAACACCCGCCGGCTGCTCGACGGCGGGGTCGAGGCGGGCGCACCGATCGACGCTGCAGAAAGGGACGTGGTGGTGATCGGGGGAGGGGACACGGGCACGGACTGCGTCGGGACGGCGATCCGGCAAGGGGCGCGGAGCGTGCGCCAGCTCGAGATCATGCCCCGGCCGCCGGACGCCCGCGCGGCCGACAACCCGTGGCCGGAATGGCCCAGGGTGTACAGGCTCGACTATGGGCAGGAGGAGGCCAGGGCGCTGTGGGGCGAGGATCCGCGGCGCTATTCGACGACGACGCGCCGGTTCATCGGCCGGGACGAGCACGTCGCCGGGATCGAGATCGCAGACATCTCCTGGGGGGTGACCGCCGAGGGCCGCCCGGAGATGCGCGAGGTCCCCGGCACGTCGCAGGTGATCCCGGCCGACCTGGTCCTGCTGGCGCTCGGGTTCACGGGCCCCGAACCGGCCCTGCCGAGGGCGTTCGGCTGTGAGCTGGACCAGCGAGGCAACGTCCGGACCGGTCTCGACCGGATGACGTCGGTGCCGGGCGTGTTCGCGGCCGGCGACTGCGTCCGCGGCCAGTCGCTGGTGGTGTGGGCGATCCGCGAGGGCCGGATGGCCGCCGAGGGCGTGGATCGGTTCCTGACCCGAGGGGAGTCGGTCTTCGCCGCCTGAGCCCCACGTCCGGTGCCCTGCTCCGGCCGTTCCGGGGATCGGGGCTACCCTCTGTTCGTGACCGACCAGATCTCCGATGCCGTTGCCGGCATCGACTCCTTCGCCTCGCTCGAGATCGACCCGAGGTTGCTCCGCACCCTTGCGGGGCTTGGCTACGAGGAGCCGACCCCTGTGCAGCTGGCGGCGATCCCGCCGCTCCTGGCGGGTCGCGACCTGCTCGCCGAGGCGCCCACCGGAACGGGCAAGACAGCGGCCTTCGCGCTCCCGATCCTCCAGCGACTCATCGCACGCATCGAGACGGACCGCGCGGCAGGCCGGTCGGTCGAGGGGCGCGGTGCGCCGCGGGGAGGCCAGGGCTCGGGGCGGGAGGGCCGGGGCAGCCGTCCGACCGCGCTGGTCCTGGCGCCCACCCGCGAGCTCGCGATGCAGGTCGCCGAGGCGATCCACCGCTACGGGCGTGAGGTCGGGGCGCGCGTCGTCCCCGTCTACGGCGGCCAGCCGATCGCCGCGCAGCTGCACCGGCTGGCTCGCGGCGTGGACGTCGTGGTCGCCACCCCCGGGCGTGCGGTGGATCACCTCGACCGGGGCACGCTACGCTTCGACGAGGTGACGACAGTCGTGCTCGATGAGGCCGACGAGATGCTCGACATGGGCTTCGCCGAGGATCTCGACCGGATCCTCGGCTCGCTGCCCGAGCCCCGCCAGACGGCGCTGTTCTCAGCCACCATCGCAGGCGCCACCGCCCGTCTCGCCGAACAGCACCTTCGCGATCCTGCGCGGATCCGGGTGCCCGGCGAGACCACTGCAGGGGGTGGTGAGGCGCGAGTTCGCCAGGTCGCCTACGTTGTCCGGCGCGCGGACAAGCTCGCCGCGCTGGGCCGGATCCTCGACCTCGAGGACGGCGCCGCGACCCTGGTGTTCGCCCGGACGAGAGGCGAGGTCGACGACTTGGCGGAGGCCCTGAGCGGTCGCGGCCGCGACGCAGCGGCGCTCCACGGAGGGCTGTCACAGGATCAGCGCGACCGGATCATGGCCCGGTTCCGCGAGGGGACGCTGGACGTGCTCGTCGCGACGGACGTGGCGGCGCGCGGACTCGACATCGGGCACATCAGCCACGTTGTCAACTACGACGTACCCTCCTCGCCGGGCATGTACGTGCACCGCATCGGCCGAACGGGGCGCGCCGGCCGGGAGGGCGTGGCCATCACCCTCGTCGAGCCCCGGGAGCACCGCCTCCTGCGCGACATCGAGCGGGCGATCGGCGCCCCGCTCGTCATGGCCGGCCTCCCCACCGTCGCCGATGTGCGAGAGCACCGGCTGGACCTTCTGCGTGGCACGCTCCGCGAGACACTGGTCGGCGACGGCTACGACCGATACCGCGCGGTCGTCGAGCCGCTGTCCGATGAGTTCGATCTCGTCGACATCGCCCTCGCGGCGCTCAGCCTCGCCGATGCGGAGGCACGGGGCGCCGAGGACCTCACCGAGCTCGCCCCTGCGACGCTTCCAGCGTCGTCGCCTGTGGGCGGACGAGGGTTCGGATCGAGGTCGTCTCGACCTCACGTCGCCCCGCCGCGGAGCACGAATCGCGGACGGTCGCCGGGGGGGCCCGGACCGGCCGGGACGTCGTACCTCGGTGAGGATGGACGAGCCCACGGCGAGGCCGAGCCGCATCGGCGTCCGCCGCACGCATCGGGGACCGGGCCACGACGTGGGTACCGGCCGAGCGGGTGGCGGGATTCGGCCGGGCGCCCGGTGATGCGATCGCCCAGGCGCGGCTCCGGGGGCGATGGCGTCACCCGCCTGTTCGTCGGCGCCGGCCGGGCGGCGGGGATCCGGCCGTCGGACCTGGTCGGCGCGATCGCGAACGAGGCGGGGTTGAGCGGTGCCGACATCGGTGCGATCCAGGTGGCGGACGGTTTCTCGCTGGTCGAGGTGCCGGAGGATGCCGCCGATCAGGTCATCCGGTCGCTGCGGGCGGCCACGGTCAAGGGCCAGAAGGTCGTCGTCCGCCGCGAGCGCCATTAGGCTGGAGCGTGGCTGCCCTGCGCCACCGGCCAGGCGTTACCGGGCGTTGCCGCCCTGGCCCTGCTCGCGCAGAAACCGCTCGATGTCCGAGATGAGGTCATCGCCGGAGGGCAATCGCGACTCGTCGACCATCGACTCCAGCCGGCCGACGTAGGCTCGCGTCGTCTCGTCCGCCTCGGTCGCCGTGTCCAGCCGCTCGCGGAGCTCGTGAGCCTCCTCGGTCAGGTTGCCGCGTGGCAGGTCGACCTCGAGATGGCGCTCGAGGGTCCGCAGCAGCGCCACCGAGGCCAGCGCGTATGGGCCCTGCACGTAGTGCGGCGTCTGCGCAAAGTACCCCACGGCGGGGATGCCGGCATCGGCGACGGCCACCTCGAGCATCGAGAGGGCGGCAGACGGCACCTTGAGCACGCCGGTCGGTCCGGGAGGCACGTCGGCGCGGAGCAGCCCGGGGGCGCTCTCGGTGCCCAGGATCGGCACCGGACGGGTATGCGGCACGGCCGCCGGGATCGCGCCCAGGCTTATCCAGCCCCGGGTGTCGAGCCGGAGGAGAAGCTCCACCATGGCGGCGGCAAGGCGGTGCCATCGGTCGTCGGGCTCGGCTCCGGAGAGCACCAGGAGGTCCCGCTCGCCGAACCGCGCGTGGCGGAGGGTGAGCTCGGGCCATTGGAGCGAGGACAGCCGGCCGTCGCGGATCTCGAGCGTCGGGCGGCGCGACCGGTAGTCGAACAGATCGTCGGGATCGAAGGTCGCGACGGGCGAGGCGGAGCCGGCGATGACCGACAGCGCCGCGGTCGCCGCCGAGCCGGCATCCACCCAGCCGTCGAGCGCGGCGAGCACGACCGGGGCGATGAGCTCCGGCAATGGCTCGTGAAGCTGGTACAGGGCCATGGCTCAAGGATACGGAACACGCCGAGATCCGCAGCGACCGCTCCCGGTCCCCGTCCGGAAGACCTCGAGCCCTCCCGGCATCGCGCGCTGACGAGAGCTCAGGCCCCGGCGTCGAAGCGGCGGATCCGCTCGCCCGGCAGGATGTGAGGTCCGGTCGAGCCACCGGCGTGCCCGCGATCCGTCGACGGCCTGTGCCCGCGGTCTGCCGGTTGATGGTGGCGGGCCGAGGCCGAGCGACCGTCCTGCCGCCTGGCGTCGGACGCGTGCGCGTGCCCGGCGCCCGGCATGCCGTTTCCGATCGCCGACCCGGGAACGGAAGCGCCGCGGCCGCGCCCGGGCCGGCGTCGGCGGCTGTCGCGGGACGTCGATCCGCCTCGGGACGGCGCGGCGCTCTGGCCGGGCCCTCCCCGGCGACCGGAGGGCGCGACCCGGGCCGCAACATGCGCCGCTCGCTCCGCCGGCGTCGATCGCAGCCGGATCGCCTCCGCGCGGACGTTGCGATCCGGCTCGAAGCCGGCGATGACCTCGGACGGGATGGAGTGCCGGAGGAGCGCCTGGATATCGCGCAGGAGCGGGCGCTCGTCGATGCACACGAGCGAGACGGCCTGCCCGTCGGTGCCGGCCCGTCCGGTCCGCCCGATCCGGTGGATGTAGTCCTCGGGCACCATCGGCAGCTCGTAGTTCACCACGTGTGGCAGCTGTTCGATGTCCAGCCCGCGAGCGGCGATGTCCGTCGCCACCAGGATGCCGACACGCCCCGCCTTGAAGTCGCCGAGCGCCCGGACTCGCTGTGACTGGCTCTTGTTGCCGTGGATGGCGGCGGCGTTGATGCCGCCCTTCACCAGCTGCTCGGCCAACCGGTTGGCACCGTGCTTGGTGCGAGTGAACACAAGAGCCTGGGTGATCCGTCCCGAGGAGACCAGGTGGGCGAGCAGCTCGCGTTTGCGCTCGCGGTCGACCGGCAGGACCACCTGTTCGACCAGCTCCGCCGTGGTGTTCCGGGGCGTCACCTGCACGCGGGCCGGGTCGTGCAGGATCAGGTTCGACAGGCTGCGCACGTCGTCGGAGAACGTCGCCGAGAACAGCAGGTTCTGGCGGCGCTCCGGGAGCAGGGCGATGATCCGCCGGATGTCCCGGATGAAGCCCATGTCCAGGAGGCGGTCAGCCTCGTCGAGGACGAGGATCTCGACCCGGGACAGATCGATGGTGCGCTGCGTGACGTGATCGAGCAGGCGTCCCGGCGTGGCCACCACGATCTCGGGGCCCGCTCGAAGCCTGGATGCCTGTGGCTCGAAGCCGACGCCGCCGTATACGGTCGTCGAGCGGATCGGCCGGTGAGCACCGTACGTGCGCACGCTCTCCTCGACCTGGATCGCCAGCTCCCGCGTGGGGACGACGACCAGGACCCGGACCGGCGGGCGGGCGGAGGCGGGGGTCCGGCGCGACACCTGGGCGGGTCGCTGGCGCGATCCGTCGAACCGCGGGGCTGCCGGCGACGGCTGGGCCGGTGCCACGCGAGTGGCGTGGAGCATCTGGATGATCGGCAGCACGAACGCGGCGGTCTTGCCGGTGCCGGTCTGGGCGCCGGCAAGCAGGTCGCGGCCGGCGAGAACGAGCGGGATCGCCTCGCGCTGGACCGGCGTTGGCTCGGTGTAGCCCTCGTTGGCGACGGCGTGGAGCAGCTCGGGCGTGAGCCCGAGAGCATCGAAGGACATGGGAGGAACGCTCCTGACGGGCCCTTCCCGCACGGTGGCGGGGCCCGGTCAGGGCGCTGGTTGGGGATCGGGATCGGGCGGTCGTGATGGACCGGGGCGCTGACCGGCGCGCCCATCGAGCACGAGGAATGGCGTGACTGTACCTGAGACCCGGCGATCCCGCGAATGACGGGCCCGTTCGCGCCGCACGGCACTGGACCGAAGTTGGGGCCGGGTCCATCCTGACCCCCACCAGTTGCGACTGCCATCCGCCACAGGACAGGGGTGCCTCATGAAGTCCGTCTTCCGCGCGCTCAGCATGCTGATGCTCGGCTGGTTCGTGTTCGTCATCGGCGCCGCGATCTACGCCGGGATCAAGCGTCGCGAGGCGCTGCCCGCGGATCCGACGGCCGACGAGGTCGATCTGGTTGCCAACTTCGGGCCGCTCGAGTTCCACAGCGAGTCGGGCGCGTTCCGCGGCGGATCGGTGACGACCTGGTTCGGGGGCGGGCAGGTCGACCTGCGGAACGCGACGCTCGCGCCCGAGGGCGCCACGCTCAGGATGAACGCCCTGTTCGGAGGCGGCAACCTGGTGGTTCCCGAGACCTGGAACGTCAAGACCAGGCTGGTCGGGATCGGGGGCGCCGGCGACGGCCGTCCCAAGGCCGATCGGTCCGAGGATGCCCCGACCCTGCACATCGAGGGTACGGCGATCTTCGGCGGCTGGGGCATCACGTCCGAGCCGGCCGGGAACGGGCACGAGGAGCTCGTCCCCGCCTGACCTCAGGATCGAGCCTTATCCGGGCGCCTGTGGCGTAAGCGGAACGCATCCCGAGGTCGAGACGGCCGACCGTGACCTGCCGCAGGCAGGTGCGGCCGGGAGCCGGTTTGTTGATCTAGACAGGCGGCCTCTCTGAAGAGGCGTCCCGGCCGGTCGGCTTGACCGTCGGGCGAGTTTCGTGGAGTCCGAACCGGATCGCGTGGCGCGGCCAGTCGGGATCGCCCGGGCTCCATGCCTGCTTCACGGCACCTGCGGCATCGGTGTGCTCGATGGTCCCGTCCCGGTGCAGGACCAGCAGCTCGCCGTTCGCGAGCGTGATCCGCCGCGGCCGGAAGCGCCGCGTCGGGTTGCCCGTCGACGTCGACTTGGCCATCACAGCCCTCCCGGCACCGGCCCGACCACGGTCGGCCGGTCCTGCGCGATGGTCACCGGTCAGCGCTCCCGGGCCGCCTTGTGCCCGTCGATCAGCGCCATGAGCGCGGACGCCTCACGCTCGGTCGCGCGGGCATCCTCGACGGACCGCACGCGGTCGCGATCGGCGCGGGTCTCTGCGGCACGACGCAGGACGCCCTGCACCTCCTCGTTCCACGGGTCGGACACGATGCGCGTCCGGTTGGCCGTGGTGCCGGGACCACGAGGGGCGGCGCGGGGGGTCGGGTTCTGGCGGGGGGTCGGGTTCTGGCGGGGGGTCGGGTTCTGGCGGGGGGTCATGTGGCGCTCCTTCGATGCGCGATCCGCCGTTCGGCGGGGGGTTCGGGGAGCGCTCGCATGCTGCGGGTCTCCGGGACCGGGTACCGCGGACTGCACAGCATCTGTTGCCTTCCGCTGCCGGCCGGACGCAGTCTCGGAGGTCGAGTCATCGGCGCCGGGTCTGACAGGAGCCGAGCATGCTCCTTCGATGGGCCGAGCGCAATGGACGGGCGACCTGAACGGTGCGCGGTGGTCACGGCGCCGAGCCGTGGTGATCATGTCGGCGGCCGAGATCACGCCCGGGGCGACCACCGGCTGTTCGGTGGGCCGCACGGACCGACAGGTAGTGGTGCCACAGGATCCGAGCCGCAACCGCGCGCCACGGCCGCCAGCGGTCGGCGATCTCCAGCATCTCATCGGCGGTGGGTCTGCGCGGCAGGCCATCGAGCTCGGCGATCGCCTGGGCGAGCGCGATGTCGTGGACCGGCCAGGCGTCGGGGCGGAGCAGCACCATCAGGCGGTAGATGGTCGCCGTCCACGGCCCGATGCCCGGGATCGCCGTCAGCGCCACGTCCACCGCGTCGTCGTCGAGCCGGGGCAGGACCGCCAGATCCAGCGACCCGTCACTGACGGCGGTCGCCAGCGCCCGCGCATAGCGCGTCTTCTGACGGCTGAACCCGATGGCCAGCAGCTGCCCGTCGTCGAGCGCGAGAAACGCGGCGGGCGTCAGCGGGTGGACCGCGAGCAGCAACCGGTCGAAGGCGGCGCGGGCCGAGGCCAGCGATACCTGCTGCTCGAGGATCAGGTGGACGAGGGTCGGGAAGCCGGGCTCGCGGGCCCATAGCGGCGGCGGTCCGAACCGGTCCACGACGCAACGGAGCGCCGGATCGGCGCCGGTCAGCCGATCGATCGCGGCGTGCAGGCGGGGGCCGTCGAGCGCAGCAGGCGCCTTGGCGATCATGCCTCCCGGAACCCTGGTCGAGGGGCGATCGTTGCATGCGAGCCGACAGGGACCGGCCTCACGACCGTCCGGTCCCTCCGAACGCCGCACCCGCCTCGAGGAACGCGGCGATGCTGGCCCAGGGGACATCGGGCTCGTCGATGTCGTAGGCGGGGGCGAGGATGAGGCCTGCCGGCCCGAGCGTGTCGATCCGCTCGCGCACCTCCCGCCGGATCTCGGCCGGATCCGCGAACGAGAACGTGGTCTGCCGACCGATCGTGCCCCACAGTGCCAGCCGCGGGCCGTACCGGCGCCGGATCCTGACCGCGTCCATGTGCTCGGGCTGGACAGGGTTGACGGCCTGGACGCCCAGCTCGACCAGGTCGTCGAGGATGGGCTCGATGTAGCCATCGCTGTGGTATGCGACGCGGAGCGCGGGGTTCACTGCCCGGGCCGTCTCGATGATCGCCGTCAGCCGCGGCCGGAAGAACTCGCGCCAGGTTGCCGGCCCGATCATCATCGTGCCGGGCATCCCGACGTCGTCGTCGAGCGCGAGCACGTCGACGCCGGCCGTGGCCAGCGCGACGGCGTTGCGGCGGGCGAGAGCGGCCAGCCGGTCGAGCAGGTAGTGGGCCATCTCCTTGCGCTCGACCAGGTCGAGCAGGAACTGCTCGAGGCCACGCAGCCGCCAGGCTGCCTCGAACAGCTCGCCACCGAGGTGCGGGGTGTTGCCGGCCGCGGCGAGACCGTGGGCGTGGATCGTGGCGATCTGGCCCGCCAGGCCGTCGGCCACGAGCGGCCCGCGCGCCTCCGGAAAGCCGAAGCGCTCGAGATCGGCGAGCGTTCGGGCTTCCTCGAGCGGGTTCCGCTGGTCTGGCGACTCCGGGTGGTAGCTCCAGCTCGCATACCGGGCCGCCTGACCGGCCGTGCCCAGGCGCGTGTTGCCCTCGTACGGCTGCGCACGTTGCCGGAGGGCCTCCTCCTCGGCCGAGATCGGAAAGTCGACGAAGGCGACGTCGACCAGATCCTCGCGCCATGTCGCCGGCGGTGCCAGGGCGGCACCGTCGACCGCGAAGAAGCCCAGCGCAAGGGGAACGCGGTCGGGCGCGCGCCCGTCGAGCGCTTCGAGGATCCGCTCCCGTCCGGTCATCGGCACCTCCGCATGGCGACGCACAGCATCGGCCCGTCTCGCGCCGTGCCGCAAGTGGAGCTGCGACCGCGCGACCCGGCCGGCACGGTGACCACCCGGCCCCGCACTTGGGCGACCGGGGGCCCACGGATCGTGACCTTGGCATCTCGCCGGGCGGTCGTGCCCCACCGGATACTCGAAGCATGATGGCGAGCCCGGGTGTGGGGGCGGATGCGGTGATTCATCGAGCGCTCGCCGCTCGATCACGCGGAGGACTGACGATGACGATGACGGCCGGCGCGCGCGAGGCGACCGCCTCCCATACGACCGAGATCCTGCAGGCGGCACTGGTCGAGCTGATCGACCTCAGCGTGCAGGGCAAGCAGGCGCACTGGACGGTGACCGGTCCGGCGTTCAAGCCGGTTCACGAGCAGCTCGACGAGATCGTGGACGACCTTCGAACGGCCTACGACGACGTTGCCGAGCGGATGGCTGCGCTCGGGGTGGCGCCCGACGGCCGGCTCGCGACAGTGAGCGCGACGACGCCCGTCGACCCGATGCCATCCGGCTGGCAGGCCGATGCCGACGCCGTCGAGCGCATGCTGCGGCGACTCCAGGCACTGTCGGGCCGGCTCGGGGGCTGGATCGACGACCTGGCTGACCCCGATCCAGTCACGCAGGACATGCTCATCGGGCTGCGGCGAGGGATCGACAAGCACGCCTGGATGCTCCGGGTCCAGGTCCGGGACGCGTGACCGCCGTGACGGTCCCCGCCTGACCGCCGCTCCGGTCCCCGCCTGACCGCCGCTCCGGTCACCGCCTGCCGCCGGGCGGTCCACCGCGGACCGTATCCCGGGCAGGTCCCGTCGCACGCTGCCTGGGACCTCGCGGTCAGGGTACGCGAGGATCGGTCGGTGGCCTTCGAGGTTCGTGAGACGGCCGGTAGACTCCGCAGCGTGTCCGCGCTCGACGATGCTCCGTACGTCCACGCCGACGACCGCGCGACCTGGCGCGCGTGGCTCGAGGCGAACCACGAGACCGTCCACGGCGCCTGGCTCGTCACCTGGCGGCCCCGCTCCGGTCGGCAGGGGCTCGATTACGAGGCGGCCATCGAGGAGGCCCTGTGCTTCGGCTGGGTTGACAGCACGGGTGGTCGGTTCGACGAGGACCGCGGAAAGCTGTACTTCACCGCGCGCAAGCCACGGAGCGGCTGGGCGGCGTCCAACAAGGCCCGGGTGGAGCGACTGATCGCGGCGGGCCGCATGCAGCCGGCGGGCCTGGCGGCGATCGAGCGGGCGAAGGCGAACGGATCGTGGGAGATCCTCGACTCGGTCGAACGGCTCGAGGTGCCCCACGATCTGGCCACCGCGCTGGCCGCCCATCCGCCCGCGGCGGAGCGGTTCGCCGCTTTCACGCCGTCGGCGCGCAAGCAGATGCTCGCGTGGGTGGCGTTTGCCGTCCGGCCCGAGACGCGTGCGGCGCGGATCCTCGAGATCGCCGAGGCCGCGGCCCGCAACGAGCGCGCCCGCGGCTGAGGCGGCCATCCGTCGATCGGCCGGGAGGATCTCGATCCCGGGTGCGCGCGCCCGACGCGGCGGCGGCTCCCCGGAGCCGATCCCCACCGGTCAGTCGGGGAATGCCTCCGGGCCTCGCCGCGCGAGCTCGGAGGCCTCCTTCGCGTGCTCGTCCGAGGGCAGCCAGGTGTAGGGGTACCCCGGGTTCTCGAGCGCCGCCGCCTGCGGGGTCAGCCACAGCGGCCGGAAGGTGTCGACCATGACCGCCAGCTCCTCGGTCGCCTCCTTGCCGATCGACGCCTCCACCGTGCCCGGGTGCGGCCCGTGCGGGATGCCGGCCGGGTGGAGCGTGAACGACGCGATGCCCACGCCGCGGCGGCTCATGAAGTTGCCCGCGACGTAGTAGATGACCTCGTCGCTGTTGATGTTGCTGTGGTTGTAGGGGGCCGGGATGGCGAGCGGGTGGTAGTCGAACTTGCGGGGCACGAACGAGCACACGACGAAGTTGCGGGCCTGGAACGTCTGGTGCACCGGCGGCGGCTGGTGGACGCGCCCGGTGATCGGCTGGAAGTGGGCGATGTCGAACGCGAACGGCCACAGGTAGCCGTCCCAGCCGACGACGTCGAACGGATGCGTCGCGAAGTGGTACGCGGTGTGGCGGCCGCGGGCACGGACGATGACCCGGTACTCCCCGGCCTCGGCGCGGGGCTCGCGGAGCTCGGGGATCCGGATATCCCGCTGCGAGTACGGCGCGTGCTCGAGCAGCTGGCCGTAGTCGTTGCGGTAACGCCGCGGCGGCTCGATCTCGGACGGGCATTCGAGGTACAGCATCCGCTGGGCGACACTCGCATGGGGATCCAGGCGCCAGGTCGTCCCGATCGGCAGCACCAGGTAGTCGCCCGGGTGATAGGGGAGATCGCCGAAGTTGGTGCGCAGCGTGCCCGAGCCTTCGTGGACGAAAAGCAGCTCGTCGCCCTCGCCGTTGCGGTAGAAGGTGTCGGCGGGCATCGCATCGGCCGGGAGGAGGACGCCCATCACGACGTCCGCGTTGTGAAACAGGGGCACCCGGCCCGAGACGACGTCGCCGGCCGGCGCCAGCGCCGACGTGTCGATGAGCTGGTGGTGGTGCGAGCCGTCGTCGGCCGTCTCGACGGTCGCCGGGCCCAGCGGCTCGATGCGCGTGACCCGCGTCGGCGGCACCAGGTGATAGAGGAGCGAGCTTCGGCCGGTGAAGCCTTCGACGCCGAACAGCTCCTCGGCGTACAGGCTGCCGTCCGGCGCCCGATGCTGGGTATGGCGCGTTGGCGGGATGTTGCCGCGCGAGACGTAGAACACGGGACGCTGCCTCCTCGGCGTGGAGGCTCCAGTCTAGGCTGGCACGTGTCCCGGGCGGCGTGCCACGATCGGCGTGACCAGGCGGCCGAGGCGCTCGACCTCGAGCGCGACGACGTCGCCCGGCTTGAGATATCGACCGAGGGTGGCCTCGCGGGTCTCGAGCAGACTGCCGCCGCCCACCGTTCCCGAGCCCAGGATCTCGCCGGGACGGATGCGCACGTCGGCGGATGCGCGGGCCAGCATTGCGGCGAACGGGTGGTGGACGGTGGACCAGGACCCGCGCGATGTCTCGATGACCGGGCCGTCGGCTGACGCCACCGTCGCCGTCATCGTCAGATCGGGCGCGGTCGATCCGGGCGCCCGGCGATCGGTGAGCTCGTCCGGGGTCACCAGCCAGGGCCCGATCGAGGTCGCGAAGTCCTTGCCCTTGGCCGGGCCCAGGCGGACCGCCGTCTCGTCGCGCTGGAGGTCGCGGGCCGACCAGTCGTTGAGGATGAAGAACCCGCCGATCGCATCCTCGGCGCGCTCTTCCGGGAGGTCCCTGACGGGCGTGTCCACGAGGGCGCCGATCTCGAGCTCGTAATCCAGCTCCGCCGAGCCACCCGGCGCGGACACCGGCTCGCTCGGCCCGCGCAACTCGGACACATTGGAGAAGTAGAACACCGGGAGCCGGTACCAGGCCTCGGGCACCGGGCGGCCCCGGCGTGCCCAGGATCTGGCCACGTGCTGCTCGAACCCGTAGAAGTCGCGGATCGAGAGTGGATGCAGGATCGGCGGCCCGAAGGCGACATCGGCAGCGTCGATGAGCGCGTCGTCGTCGTCCGACCGCGGGACGAACGGCTCGACCATGTCCGCGAGCGTCTCGACCCGCAGGCCGCGGGCCAGGTGGTCGTCGAGGGTGGTCACGGGCTGCCGGTGGAGGACGCTGTCGTGGGCAAGGTTCCGGTCGGCGGCAGCGGCGCGTCGGCGTGCGATCTCGAGGTCGAGCCAGGTCCTGCTCGCCGGGTCGAGGGCCGCGGCAAGCCGCCACGGGGATCCCGCGGCGGCGTGGTGCTCGCGGACATGCGCCAGACGCATGCCGTGCAGTCTAGGTCCAGGTGAGGCGGTGGCGGACCCGGGGAGGACGCTGGATCCGCCACCACGCGACCCCTAGTAGTTGATGCTGGCCGGTGTCGCCGTGGGCGCTGCGCTCGCGCCGCCACCGGCGCCGATCATCGAGCCGTCCGCGCCGACGACGTACCACTTGCCACCGACGCCCTGGCCGTTGGTGTCGCCGGGGGCCGAGTCGCCACCGAAGTGGTAGAGCGGCATCTCGTGGAACGTGACCTGGGTGGACCCGTCGTCACGCGTCGTGGTCCCGAAGTCCGCGGCGTTGAGCCCGGCGCCAACGGTGGGCGTGGCATCCGAGATCAGCGGCGGCCAGGTCGACGCGCAGCTGCCCGTGCAGGTGGACGTGCCTCCCGTATCGGGCGTGAACACGTACAGCGTCATGCCGTCGCCGTCGACGAGGATCGCGCCGAGGCTGCTCGACGCGAGGTCGATGGTGGCGCCACCGGTCGTGCCGGGTGCCGAGGCTGGCGCCTCCGTTGGTGTCGCCGTGGGGGCGGCGGTCGGGGGGGTCGTCGCTCCGGCACCACTCGAGCAGGCGCCGAGGATCAGCGCCAGGCCCACGAGGGGTGTGGCGGCTCGGGCGATGTGCATTGGATGGGTTCTCCTGTCAGGCTGGTCGGTGGACAGGAATCTCTACGACGCCACCCGGTGTGCGGTTCTCCGTCCCCGGCGATCACGACAAGCCCATGGCCGCCGTCTGGCCTGCTCAGGCTGTGGCCAGCGCTCGCTCCGGTGCGGTCCACGGGTTGCACGGCCGGCAGGGCCGGGAGGATCGGGATCCCGACGTTCGGCACATTGCGCATCGGCCGCGGAGCGGCGACCATCGGGACGGGGCAGCCCGGTCTCGTCACGAGGGTTGAGATCGCAGCGTACCCACTCGTGGCGTCCCCGATCGACGGCCGGACAGGCTGAACCGCAATGGTGCCGAGGGGGACGAAGACGGTGAAGGGCGCGATCGCTGTGCTGGCGGTCTTGCTGCTGACCGGATGTGCTGCGTCCCCCGGTTCGCCGCCCAGCCCCTCGATGCCGACGGCGACGCCCGCTCCGGCCATACCACCCGAATCGGAGCTGGCCTCGAGCACCACCGCGACGCCGGCGCCGTCAGATGCGCGGCAGCCACCGGACCCGCGGCTGGCCGATCTGAACTGGGTTGCCCTGGACCCCGAGACAAGCGCATGGATCCTCGGGATCGGGCCCGACGCGAGCTGGCGGCCCGAGCTCGGCGATCGCGGGCACGCGACCGCTAACTTCGGACGGTTCGCGGTCGTGATCGCTGGCGGGGACACGCCGACGGTGGGGATCGGCCACCCCGCCACTCGCAAGCTCACGCAGATAGCCAGCCCGTTCGACGGGCCGCCGTTCGATGCCGTCGTGGATCCGTCGGGGGAGTGGCTGTTCCTGCACGCCGGCGCCAATGGTGTCGATGAAGGGGTCGTGGCACTCAACCCGCGCACCGCTGAGCAGCGTGTGCTCGCCCCCCGATCGAAGCTCAAGAACTCCAATGACGTGCGCAATCACCTGCTCTGGTCGCCCACCGGCGACACCCTGGTCTCGACTCTGTGCGATCTCCGTCGCTGCCTGGTGGACGTGATCGACGTTCGCGCCATGACCGCGACCCGGCTCCATAGCCCGTTCGCCGCCGTGGCCGCGACCGATCGCTACCTGGTCGGCAGTGGGCCCGAGGGCAGTCTCTGGCAGGTGCTCGACCTGACGGCCGGCGAGATCACCCCGCTGGGCCTCGACCGGGCAGCTTTCGTGACCGGTCTGGTCCCGATCGACGACACGCACGTCGCGCTCAACGTGAAGCTCGGCGGCACCAGCTCGATCGTCGTGGCCGACCTCGCCTCCGGTGAGCAGCGGGTTCTCCACACCGAGACGCTGACGGGCGACGAAGCGGAGCCCGAGCTCGCCCTGATGCGCCACGAGGTCATCGACGGCCGCTACCTGCTGGTCTCGGCGTCGAGGTCGTTCTCGGATCTGCTGTCCGAGCATTCCGAGTCGCCCGCCATCCACCTGCTCGACATCGAGAGCGGGACCTTGGTGGGGACGCCATTGACCATCGCGCCCTGAGCCCGGCGTTCAGGAGACTCGCAGGCATCTCGGCACGAGTTGGCCGCCCATGTCGGGCCCGACCAGCATCTCCTGCCGAACTCAGCCGGGCTTGACTGCCATCAGCCAGACCAGGATGACGATGCCGCCTCCTCCAACGAGGGCGAGCACGTCCGGGCGGTGGGTCTGGAGCTGCTCGCGGAGCGCATCGTCATCGAGGCGGGGCACCTTCTCGGTGCCCTGCAGGCCGTCGCGCAACCGGTAGTAGTACGGGGATGCGATCACGAACATCAGCAGCAGCACCGCGAGGAACACGACGTAGGACGCAAGGACCCAGGCACTCGCCAGCCAACCTGCGCTCGCGGCCGCCGACAGCCCACCCACGCCCAGGACCGCCAGTCCCGCGTACATCAGCTGGTTGCTGCGGGCCGACATCCCGAGCAGCGCCGCGATGACGTCGCGGTTCGTCTCCCCGCGGACGCGGAACGCGGTCCACATCGACACCCCGTGCGTCGCCAGGAACAGGACGACACCGACGACGTGGAGCGCGACGAGCCAGGGATACATCGACGGTTACCTTCGCTGGGTCGCTGGGCATTGAACGACCAACCCAGGCCCGGCGACGCCCGGCGCTGAGTGCGATCGGACCGTTCTGCACCTCGGTCGGCATGCCGATCGGGACGGTGTTCAGGGGCTCCACCAGGTCTGGGACCGACGGCGCGGCTAGAGGTTGCCCCGCCGCGCCTGCTCGATCTCGATCGCCTCGAACAGGGCCTTGAAGTTGCCCACGCCGAACCCGCGCGACCCGTGGCGCTCGATGATCTCGAAGAAGAACGTCGGGCGGTCCTGGATCGGGCGGGTGAAGATCTGGAGCAGGTAGCCCTCCTCGTCGCGGTCGGCTTCGATGCCGAGCTCCTCGAGCACGTCCATCGGGACGCCCACGTCGCCGACCCGGTCGGCGAGCGACTCGTAGTAGGCGTGAGGCATGCCCAGGAACTCGACCCCGTTGTCGCGCAGCGCCTGCACGGTGCCCACGATGTCCTCGGTCCGCAGCGCGATGTGCTGGACCCCCGGCGCCCGGTACCAGTCGAGGAACTCCTGGATCTGGCTCTTCCTCTTGCCCGTCGCCGGCTCGTTGATCGGGAACTTGACGCGGCCGTTGCCGTTGGTCATGACCTTCGACATCAGGGCGCTGTACTCGGTGTGGATCACCTTGTCGTCGTAGTGGATGAGTTGCGCGAAGCCGAACACGTCGCGGTAGTAGTCGACGAACCGGTTCATGTCGCCGAGCGCGACATTGCCTACGCAGTGGTCGATCTCGAGCAGGCTGAGCCCGGTCGCTGCCTTCGCTGGCCGCTTGACCTTGCGGTAGCCGGGCGCAAAGGCGCCGTGGTAGTCGCGCCGATCGATGAAGCTGTGGCGGACGTCGCCGTAGGTCCGGACCGCGCTGCGCCTGAGGATGCCGTCCTCGCCGCCGTCCAGATCCGTCGGGTCCATGGCGGAGCGGGCGCCTCGGCGGGTGGTCTCGCGCCAGGCTGCGTCCACGTCCTGGACCGCGAACGCGATGTCACGGACCCCGTCGCCGTGCTCGCGGACGTGATCCGCGATCTCCCCGTCGGGCGTGAGGGGAGCGGTGAGCACCAGCCGGATGCCGTGCTGCTGCATGACGTAGCTCGCCCGGTCGCGCACCCTGGTCTCGAGACCGCTGTAGGCGACCGGGGTGAAGCCCCACAACGCCCGGAAGTAGGCCGACGCCTGGCGCGCGTTGCCCACCCACAGCTCCACGTGGTCGATCCCGTCGAGCGGCAGGAAGTCCTCGGCCTCGGCGTAGGCGTCGCGGTTGATCCGGGCGCCGGCCTGGTTGGGATGGACGGTCTCGACGGCAGGCACGGCAGGCGGCCGTGCCCCGACGGGGCGAGCAGCGGTATCGGTCACGGGACGCCTCTCCGGCTGCGGAGGCTGCCGGACGGCGGGACGCGGGCCGCGAGTCCGGATGGATGCTCGGCGCAACCATGGACCCCGTTGCCGGACGGGTCAAGGAGGGCGACTCGTCACGGGTTCCCGGAGCTCGCCGACGGCTGAGCGCCCCCCGGCGCAACCCCGGCGCCACCCCGGCGCGCGGCGGCTCAACGCCACTCGAGCGTGCTCCGTTCGTGCCAGTAGGCAACGGCCGACGTCGCAAGCGCGCCCAGCGCGCCGAGCTCGTCGCCCCCCAGCTCGAGATCCAGTGCCGCGGTGTTCGATCGAACCTGGGACGGGGTGACCGCGCCTGACAGCACGACGTTGGCCCACGGCTGGGCGAGCGCGGCAGCGATGGCGACGGCATCACGACCGACCATGGGCCGCTCGGTCCCGGCAGCCGAGCGGCGTCCGGCGATCCGGTCGAGCTCGGCACGGGCCGGCGCAGCCTCGGGGGCACCCCCGTCCACCACCAGGCGTCCGTTCGCGAGGGCCTCCTTCACGATCACCCCCAGCCCTGCTTCGTACGCCTCCCGGAGCGCCGGGCCGGCGGACGGCTCGAGCACGTTCCAGGTCGCCTGGACCGCGTCGAACGGGCAGACGCCGTCGACACGGACCTCGAGCGCCCTCCGGATGGTCTCCCTCTGGCGGGGTCCGCTGACCGACATCCCGATCGCGAGGCCGCCGCGCCGCTGCTCGGCCAGCGCGGCCAGGACCGCGGCGTCGCGCAGGACGCCGCTCTCGAGCGTGGCCGAGTGGATCTGGTACAGGCGCAGCCACGGCCCCAGCAGCGAGCGGCTCTCGACGAGCTGCCGGCGGAGCGTCGGAAGGGTGTGGTCCTTGACCTCGTTGACCTCGGCTCCAACGACCCACCCGGCCGTGTACGTGTAGCCCCATTTCGAGCCCACGACGACCGAATCCGGCGGGATCGCGCGGGCCTCCAGCCAGCTGGCGAGGAACGACTCGGCGAGACCGTAGGAGCGGGCCGCGTCCAGGTAGCGCATGCCGGCCGCCCACGCCGCATCGAGCAGCTCGTGGGCGCGGGCGCGCATCGTGTCGACGCTTCGCTCGGAACCCAGATCGGCGTCCCGGCCGAGGTTGATGTATCCGGGCCGGCCGATCGCGGCCAGGCCCAGGCCGATCCGGGTCACGCTGATGTTCGTCGCGCCCAGCGTCCGGGTGTCCACGGGTTCCTCCTGCGTCGAGCGCGGCGGCCGCAGGCGCCGGTGTGCGGCGCCGGACGTTCATGGGTCGGCCGTCGGTGCGGCCTCGGGCTCTCGACCGATTTCAGGGTACCGCTCGCCCTGGGAGGGGCGACGCAGCACGCGAAGGCGGCACGCGAAGGCGGCGCCCGGAGACGCGGGCTCACATCCCGCGCCGGGCAGGCAGCCGTGCCAGACTGCACGCATGACCCGTCTGCCCGCTTCCACGCCGGATCCGCTGGCTCGGCTCGCCGCCTCCCGTGTCGCGTTCGTCGCCCTTCAGCCCCGTGTGGCCGCCGGTGAGCCCTGGCCGCTTGCCGAGGATCCCGGTATCGGACCGGAGGCCTCCTGGGGTCCCCGTGAGGTCCTCGCGCACACCTGCGAGATGCTGTTCTACTGGATGGGCGAGTACGAGCGGATCGTGGAGGCGAACCGTGCCCGCGGCAACGGCATCCCGTTCGGGCGCACGGCCACGGATGCCGTTCGGATCGGCATCCTCGAACGCGATCGGACCGTGCCATTGCGCGAGCTGTTCGCCCGGATCGACCTCGGGATCGGGCGCTGGGAGGCTCGGCTGGCGACTGGCACGGCCGGCGAGGGGAACGCGGTGGGCCTCCATCCATCCCGCGGCGAGATGACCGCCGGTCAGGTTCGCGACCAGATGATCGTCAGCCATCTCCGGGACCACATCGACCAGCTGGAGCGCATCCTCCGCGGCCCCTGAAGCCGGCCCGGAGGTCGATGTCGAGCCGCGAGTCGCGGCTGTCACGATCTCGAAAGGTGCAGCCGGGCAGCATCCGGGCATGAACACGAACAACAGCCGGCGCGCCGTCGCCGCCCGGTCCCGGGCGAGTCGCCGCCTGCACCGAATGACCATCGGGACCACCATGCTCGGCATCGTCGCGACCGGCGGGCTCGGCTGGCTGGCTGCCGTCAGCTACGACGGATCGACCGTCCTCGGCGCGACCGCCATCGTGACCACCGGGGACGACGGTGCCGGCGTGACGACGTCGCCTTCGAGCCCGTCCCCGACGACATCGACGGCCACGTCCACGGCACCAACCGTCACGAGCGTCCAGGGCGGTGCGCACGTGTCGACCGGCGGCTCGTGACGTGATCGCCCCAACCCATCCCCTGGCGACCGACGACCGTCTCGACCACGCGACCTGGCGGGCGCTCGGGACGGGGGTTCGCCTGGTCGTGCTCGACGGTGACCTCGATCCGGCGCGGTCCGCGGTCCAGGAGGTCCTCGACGAGGTCGATCGGGTATACAGCCGGTTCCGGCCCGATTCGGAGCTGGTGACCGTCAACGCGGCGGGTGGCCGCCGGATGCGGATCGGTTCGCTGCTGGCAAGGGCGATCCAGGGTGCGCTCGAGGCCGCGAGCCGAACGGGCGGGGCCGTCGATCCCACGGTCGGCCGCGCGCTGCGGGTGATCGGCTATGACGCGGACTTCGACCTGATCGCAGCAACGTCTCGACCCCTCGAGTTGCGCGTCGCCCCGGTTCCCGGCTGGTCCACGGTCGAGCTCGACGCGCGGGCCGGTACCGTCCGTCTGCCTGCCTCGGTGGAGCTCGACCTCGGCTCGACCGGGAAGGGCCTGGCCGCGGACCTGGCGGTCAGGGCGGCCCTGGCCGCCGCTCGGGGCGGGGGCGCCGGCGAACCCAGCCCCGAATCGGACGGTGAAGCCGACCGCGAACCCGGCATTCTGGTCAGCATCGGCGGCGATATCGCGACGGCCGGCCGGGCGCCTCGCGGTGGCTGGCGGGTGCTCGCGGCCGACGACAGCAACACGCGTGTCGAGGAGGTGGGTGAGGTGATCGCCATCGAGGGCGGTGCCGTCGCCACGTCCAGCACCTCCGTCCGTCGCTGGCGATCGGACCAGGGCACGACCGTTCATCACATCGTCGATCCTCGGACCGGCCTGCCCGCGGAGACGCCGTGGCGAACCGTGACGGTCGTCGCCGGCACGTGCGAGCATGCGAACGCCGCCTCCACTGCGGCGATCGTCATGGGCGAGGCAGCCGCTGCCTGGCTGATCGAGCAGCGGTTGCCCTCGCGACTGGTGGCCGAAGACGGCCGGGTCGAGCGGGTCGGTGGCTGGCCACGGCCGCGCCAGGGCCCAACGACCGGCGAGACCGACGCCCCGTAATCGGACCGAAAGGATCGGTTCGCCAGACTCGCGTCACCGAATGTTCCCGCAGGCGCGGGACGTCCCCCGGTCCCGCGCCTGCTCATCGATCGAGGAGCCCACAACCGATGTTCGACCAGGTCCTGTGGTTCGCGACGCGGGGCGCCGGCGCTGTCAGCCTGCTGATGCTCACGGCGAGCGTCGTGTTCGGGCTCGTGACGGTGACCCGCTTCCGGCACATGGAGTGGCCCCGGTTCTTCAACTACGAGATGCATCGCCGGGTGTCGCTGCTCTCGATCGTGTTCCTCGCGGTGCACGTTCTGGCCGCCGTGTTCGACCCGTTCACCAGCCTTGGCGTGGCGGCGGCGCTGGTGCCGCTGGCGTCGACCTACCGGCCCGTGCCCGTTGCCCTCGGGGTCATCGCGCTGTACCTGTTCATCGCGCTGACCGTCAGCAGCCTCCTGCGGAGGCACATCGGGCAGAAGACCTGGAGGGCGATCCATTGGACCAGCTACGCGATGTGGCCGATGGCGCTCCTGCACGGCATCACCGCCGGCTCCGATGCAAGCGCCGTCTGGATGCTGGGCATCGACGCCATGTGCGTGGCGGCGGTCGGGTCGGCGCTCGCCTGGCGGCTGACCGCCGGCAGCTCCAGGCGCGACCAGCTGGTCGATGTCGTCGCGGCCTCGTCGTTCTCCTCGGTCCGCGGGAGCTGACCTCCGATGACCACCCGTCTGCTCGACGGACCGGCGCTCTCGGCCGGCCCGGAGCCGCTGTCAGACCATCGAGCCCGCCTCGGCGACATGCCGGGGCGGGCCGGCCAGGACATCGTCCCGGTGCTCGCCGCCGCCGGCCTCCTCGGCCGCGGCGGCGCGGGCTTCCCCGTGGCGCGCAAGTGGGTCTCCGTCGCCCGGCAGGCCTCGGATCCGGGCAGGGCTCCGGTCGTGCTGGCCAACGGCGCCGAAGGCGAGCCGCTGAGCGCCAAGGACCGCATCCTGATGTCGACCCGGCCGCACCTCGTGCTCGACGGCGCGGAGCTTGCCGCGGCCGCCGTCGGTGCCGATCGGATCGTCCTCTACGTCGGGTCCGAGCACGCGGCGGCACTGGGTGCCATGGATCGCGCCATCCGCGCGCGGCGCGCCGCACAGCGCGGGATGGTCACCCCGGTCGAGCTGCTCGCCGCACCCCGCGGCTACGTGTCGGGCGAGGAGTCGGCTGCCGTGCACTTCGTCAACGACGGGGACGCACGCCCGACCAGCACGCCGCCACGGCCGTTCGAGCGCGGGATCGCCGGGCGGCCGACGCTCGTCCAGAACGTCGAGACGCTCGCCCATGCGGCGTTGATCGCCCGCCACGGGGCCACCTGGTACCGGGAGGCAGGCCGGACCGAGACCCGCGGGACCGCGCTGGTCACGGTTGGCGGCGCGCCCCTCCACGGCGTCACCGAGGTCGAGCTGGGCACGACCTTGGCCGAGCTCGCCGGCCGGGCCGGTCTCGGCGGCGACGGCGGCGCACACACGGGTGCTCCGGTGCTGCTGGGCGGCTACTTCGGGGGCTGGGTGGCGGGGGCTGATGCCTGGCGGATGCCGCTCGACCCGGTGCTGCTGCGCGCCGCTGGATCCGCGTTCGGCTGTGGCGTGGTGCGCTTCCTCGAGGCTGGTCGCTGCGGTGTGGAGGCCACCGCCCGCATCCTCGACTACATGGCCGGCGAGAGCGCGGCCCAGTGCGGACCGTGCGTGTTCGGCCTGCGCGCGATCGCGGATGCCTCAGCTCGGCTCGCGACAGGTCACGCCCATTCGGACGACCTGCGGCGGATCAGCGGCTGGTCGCAGACGCTGGCCGGCCGGGGCGCCTGCCGGCACCCGGACGGTGCGGTCGGCCTCCTCCACAGCGCCCTTCGGGTGTTCGAGGACGACTTCGCCGCGCACCAGCATCGGCGCGGCTGCACGGCCACCCGGCGGACCGTGAGGGCGGCCTGATGGCGGCCGCCACCCCCCGGACCGGCGCGACGACGACCTGGGCGAGCTCGGCAACAGCCGGCGCCGGCTCCACGATGATCCGTCCCGGCGATGTCACGATCACCATCGATCGGATCGCCTGCGACGGCTACGGCTCGTGCGCCGAGCTGCTCCCGGAGATGATCCGGCTCGACGACTGGGGCTATCCGATCGTCGACCCGGGTCCCGTGCCGGATCATCTGCTCGGTCACGCGCGGATGGCCGTCGATACCTGCCCCGTCCTTGCGCTGCGCCTGGCGGTCGTCCGACGTGCCACCATCTCCCCTGCGACAGGCACGGGTGGTGCCGGGGTCGCCGGTCGCGCGGGCGATCACAGGGGAGGCTGACGAGGGTGCGGGTCCTGGTGGCCGAGGACGACGAGGGGCTGCGCGAGGTCCTCGTGCTCGGCCTGTCCGACGCCGGCTACCACGTGGACGCCGTCGAGCGCGGCGATGACGCGATCGACTACCTCAAGTGGTACGAGTACGACGTCGCGGTCATCGACTGGCGCATGCCCGGAGCCGAGGGCATCGACGTGGTGGCCTGGGCCCGCAAGCACGAGCGGCCGACCGCGCTGCTGATGCTGACCGCCCGTGACACCCCCGCCGACCGGATCCGCGGCCTCGACACCGGGGCCGACGACTACCTCGTCAAGCCCTTTGACTTCGGGGAGCTGCTGGCCCGCGTGCGTGCCCTCCAGCGCCGCCCGCGCGGGGTCGATGCGCCGGTGCTCGGGGCGGGGCGGCTGACGCTCGATCCGGTGACCCATCTGGTGGCGGTCGACGGGCGCAAGCTCAATCTCACCTCGACCGAGTACCGGATCCTGGAGCTGCTCCTGCGCCGATCGCCGGCGGTGGTGGATCGCAAGGCGATCGCCGAGCACGGCTGGGCGGACGAGACCGATCCGCTCGGCTCGAACGCGATCGACGTCCAGCTGAGCCGGCTGCGGGCGAAGCTGCCCGAATTGGGCGTCCGGATCGTCACCGTCCGTGGCGCCGGGTACCGGCTCGAGCCCGCATGACCATGTCCCACGTGCCGGCCGTCCGCCGCCAGTCGATCCGCGTCGCGCTCGCCGCGACCGCGGTCGTGGCTGCGGGGTACCTCGTGGTCGCGGCGGTCGTGGTGGCGTTCGCGACCGGCACGCTCACGACCCAGGTGGACCAGCGGCTGACCGACTCGTTCCAACGGCTGCCGCCCAACGGGCTGCCGCTCGACCGCCCGCCCGACCCGGGTCACGACCCGGGGCGCCCATACGACGCCCCCTTCCTGGCATGGACCGTCCACGCCGACGGCGACGTGCTCATGGGGAGCTCGACGCCCGCGTTGCCGGCAGAGCTGTACGGCGTCACCTCGCCGATGACCGCGACCATCGCGGGCATCGAGTTTCGCGTCGCGGGCCAGCAGGTGGGCGACGACCACGTCGTGATGGCGCAGTCGATGGGACAGGTGAACGACGCGCGCCAGACGATCATCGTGGGCGAGCTGTTGATCGCACCCTTCCTGCTGGGCCTGGTGTTCGCGGGCGCGGTCATCATCGGCCGCCGCGTGGCTGCCCCGGTCGAGGCATCGCGCCGGCGCCAGGTGGAGTTCACCGCCGACGCTTCGCACGAGCTGCGGACGCCGCTGTCGGTGATCGAGGCGAACACCAGCCTGGCGCTGGCCCAGGACCGCGATGCCGCGTGGTATCGAACCGCATTCCAGCGGGTGGACCGCGAGTCGCACCGGATGCGTCGGCTCCTCGAGGACATGCTGTGGCTCGCCCGGTTCGACGCTGCCCAGGCTCCGCGCTCCACCGAGCCCGTCGATCTCGGCGTGCTGGCGGCGCAGGCCGCCGACCGGTTCGCGGCCGTCGCCGAGTCGCGCCACCTCGTGCTCGGTGTGCATCCACCGCAGGCGGAGGTGGTCGTCGCCGCCTCGGCCGACCTGGTCGACCGGCTGATCGGGGTGCTGCTCGACAACGCCTGCAAGTACGCGCCCGACGGTGGTCGCGTGGATGTGACCGTGGCGGCCGATGGCGGGCGAGCCTCGTTGACCGTCGACGATTCGGGCCCCGGCATCCCGGAGCAGGATCGCGACCGCATCTTCGACCGCTTCCATCGATCGACGGAGACCTTGTCGGAGACGGGCGGTGCGGGCCTCGGCCTCGCGATCGGCGATGCGATCGTGCGCGCCACGGGTGGCCGCTGGACGATCGGGACGTCGCAGGCCGGCGGAGCGCGCTTCTCGGTCAGCTGGAACCGGGCCACGGTCGGGTAGGTCCGCTCCCGATCCGGACACCCGGCCGCTGCCGATCAGCACCTGGCAGCTCCTGCGGCTCCCCTCGTAACTCGATCGAAAGGGTGCCGGCCCGAGACTCCGGGGCATGGACATCTTCACGCCGTCCCCCGAGCGTCGCCGCGTGGCGTCGGCCCGACTTCGGAACCTGACCGCGGGCGTCGCGGTCGCGGGTGTCGCGGCCACCGCCGGGTTCGCAGTCCTCGCCTCGCACGGCTTCACCGGGACCGCCAACGCCTCGACCTCCGGCGGTGCCTCCAGCTCCGGCAGCTCGCTGCCCGACCGACAGAACGATCTCCAGCGGTCCGACGGCGCCGCGCCGCGGTCCGACTTCGGCGGCTTCCAACCGGGCTCAGGGTTCCAGCAAGGCTCGAACAACGGCATCCAGCTGCCGTTCGCCGCTGGTGGCCCGGGTCACGCGACCACCGGCGGTTCGTGATGGCCGACGTCCGGGGATGGCCCGCCCACCTGCGGGCGGGGATCGGTCGCGAGCTGGTGACCTTCGGTGCCATCGGCGTCGTCAGCACCGCCACCTATGCCGTGCTGTACCTCGTGCTGCGCTCGTCGACCGGTCCGGTCGCGGCGAACGCCCTCGCCCTCCTGATCACCGCGGTCGGCAACACGGCCGCGAACCGCCGTCTGACCTTCGGGGTCCGTGGCCGGCGGTCGATGTTGCGGCACCAGCTGGGCGGGTTGCTCGCATTCGCCGTGGCGCTGGCGATCACCACCTCCGCCGCGGCCGCCCTGGCCGCCCTCGCGCCCCACGCCGGCCGGCTGATCGAGCTCGCCGTCCTCGTCGTCGCCAACGCGGCCGCCACCGTCACCCGCTTCCTGCTGCTCCGCGTATGGATCGCGGGCGACGGGGTGGCCGTTCCACCTCTCGTCCCGGACGATCCCTGGAGCCGAACATGACCACCATCGCCCCGCCCACGGCGGGCCGTCGTCCCCAGCCAGCTGCTGCCGGTCGGCTTGGATCGCTCGGCCGGATCCTCGCCCGGCGCCGCGCTGCCGAAGCCGCCTGGGTGCTGCCCGCCACGCTCGGTGTGATCCTCCTCGCCGGCGTCCTGTACCTCGTGAACCTGACGGTGAGCGGCTACGCCAACGTCTATTACTCGGGTGCGGCCTGGGCGGCCGCCCAGAGCTGGTCCGCCTGGTTCATGGGCTCGATCGACCCCGCGAACTTCATCACCGTCGACAAGCCGCCCCTGGCGACGATGGTCACCGGGCTCTCGGTCCGGCTGTTCGGCCTCTCGTCGGCATCGATCCTGGTGCCGGAGGCGCTGATGGGCGTGGCCGCCGTGGGCATCCTGATGGCCGCCGTGCGGCGAACGTTCGGGGCCGCGGCCTCGATCATCGCCGGCCTGGTCATGGCGCTCACCCCGGCCGCCGTCCTGATGTTCCGCTACAACAACCCCGACGCGCTGCTCACGCTGCTGCTGGTCGGGGCGGCGTACGCGCTCGTCCGGGCGCTCGGCACCGACCGGCTGCGCTGGCTGGCGCTGTCCGGTCTGCTGGTCGGGCTGGCGTTCAACACCAAGCTGCTTCAGGCCTATCTCGTCCTGCCCGCGTTCGCGATCACGTTCGCGGTCGCGGCGCCGGGTTCCATCCGCCGTCGGGTGATCGGGCTCGCCGTGGCGGCCGCAGCCGTCATCGTCGGCAGCGCCTGGTGGGTGGCTGCGATGGAGCTGATCCCAGCGTCGGCGCGCGCCTACGTCGGCGGCAGCACCAACAACTCGGCGCTCGACCTGATCCTGGGCTATGACGGCCTGGGACGGATCTTCGGCGGCGACGGCAACGGACCCGGTGGCGGTGGTCCGGGCGGCGGCGGGTTCTCGGGCACGCCGGGACTGCTGCGCCTGTTCAACGCCCAGCTGGGCGGCCAGATCGCGTGGCTGGTGCCGACCTCGATCGTGGGCCTGATCGCCGGGCTGACAGCCAGGCGACGGGCACCGCGCACGGACCTGGCGCGGGCCGGGTTCCTGCTGTGGGGCCTGTGGCTGGCCACCCACGTGATCGTGTTCAGCTTCATGTCCGGTGTCATCCACAGCTACTACACCGTGATGATGGCGCCCGCGATCGGGGCCCTGACCGGTGGCGGCATCGTCGTCCTGTGGCGCGCCCGGGAGCGGGTGCCGTGGGCCGGGGCGGTCCTGGGAGTCACGATCCTCGGCGGCGCCGGGCTCGCCTGGATGCTGCTGGGGCGGACTCCCGCGTTCGTGCCGGGTCTGGGGATCGCGGTGGTTGCTGTCTCGGTGCTGGTGCTCGCGATCGTGGCCTTCCGACCACGTGCCGATCGCGCCCGCACCCAGCTCGCCGCCGCCGGGCTCGGGGTCGCGATGCTGCTGGCGGCGCCCGCTGCCTATGCGGTGGACACCATGTCGACCGGGTACACGGGCGGCGACCCCTCGGCCGGGCCGGTGACGGCGGATGGGCGAGGTGGGCCGGGCGGCTTCGCCGGCGTCCCGGGTGCTCGTCCCGGCGGGCCCGGGATCGCGTCCACGAACCAGGGCGCCTTCGGCGCTCCGGGCTTCGACGCCGCGGGTGGTGGCCTGGACTCGGCCATGCTCGAGTATCTGGTCGCGAACCAGGGCTTCGGCCAGGTGGATCGTTGCCGTCTCCGGCGGCAACAGCGCGAGCGAGGTCGAGGTCGAGACCGGCCGTGCCGTGATGGCCATGGGCGGGTTCACCGGCAGTGACAACGCGCCGACCCTGGAGCAGCTGCAGGCTCTCGTCGCCAGCGGCGACCTGCGGTTCGTGGCGGTCGATGGGCGCGAGGGTGGCTTCGGGGGTGGCGTCCTCGGCGCCACGGGGCGAGGGTCGTCGGCGTCCGTCTCATCCTGGGTCACCTCGGCGTGCCAGCCGGTGACGGTGGACGGCTCATCGTCCCGGGTCTACGACTGCTCGGGGGCGGTGGGCGGATAGGGGTTCGCGAACGCACCTGCCGGCGACCGGACGAACGTGCGTCCGGCACGGCCGCCCACACGACGCCGTCGACGCTCCGTCCCGAACACACGAACCGGCCGCGTCGACGAGCGACGCGGCCGGCCGGTGGCGCGGGGGAGGAGCGCCCAACGCCCCCTGGACTTCTAGGCGGCAAACTCCCGCAGCTTGCGGCTCCGGGACGGGTGGCGCAGCTTGCGCAGCGCCTGCACCTCGATCTGGCGGATCCGCTCCCGTGTGAGTCCGAACTCGCGACCGACCTCCTCGAGGGTTCGGGCATGCCCGTCGTCGAGGCCGAAGCGGAGCCGCAGCACCCGCTGCTCGCGGCCGTCGAGGCTGTTGAGCACGTGGTCGATCTGCTCACGCCGCATCCGATCCGCGACCGCGTCGAGCGGCGAGACCGCATCCTCGTCGGGGATCAGCTCGCCCAGCTCGGCGTCGCCCTCGTCGCCCACCGGTGACTGGAGCGAGACCGGCTCGCGGCCCAGCTTGCGGATCTCCTCGACCCGCTGCGGCGTCATGGCCGGCGTCTCATCCGGCAGGGCCGCCGCGATCTCTGCGTTGGTGGGCTCGCGCCCGAGCTGGGTCGAGAGCTCGCGCACGACCCGCGCGACCCGGCCCATCGTCTCGACCATGTGGACCGGGATCCGGATCGTCCGGCTCTGGTCCGCGAGGCCGCGCTGGATCGCCTGACGGATCCACCAGGTGGCGTAGGTGCTGAACTTGAAGCCGCGTTCGTACTCGAACTTGTCGACCGCACGGATCAGGCCGGCGTTGCCCTCCTGGACCAGGTCCAGCAGGCCCATCCCCGCCTGGTTGATGTACTTGCGCGCGATGGAAACGACCAGCCGCAGGTTGGCCGAGGTCAGGTGATCCCTCGACTGCTTGGCGAGGTGCTTGAGGACGAGCTCCATCTCACCCAGCGTCTCGCCCTCGTGGCCGGCGTCGAGGTAGCGGCGGATCGCCGGGTAGGCGACCTCGTTGCGCGCCCAGTCACGCAGGGCGTGCAGCGCTGCGCTCGCGCGGATCTCCGCGTTCGGTCGCCCGAGCTCGCCCTCGATCCAGTCGAGCACGTCGATGAACGAATCGGCATCGAGCCGCTCGTTGTACACGGACCGCAGGTCCTGCGCCCGGACGAGCCGCTCCTTGAGTGCCTCGGACTCGACCGTCTTGAGCGCGTCCGATAGACCCATGGACGGTGCCGTGACCAGCAGGTCAAGCGCATCGTCCGCGCGGATCGCGCGATCGACGATCCGGTGCGCGGCCGTCTCGAAGGGCAGGATGTACCGGCGATCCTTCGCCCGGGCCGTCGGCTCGGACGTGTGGAGCGTCCATTCATGGAGGCTCAGGATGGCCTTCCAGGGCTCGGCATCGATCTGCGCCCCGAGCTCCATGCCCTTGGCGAGGATGACCTCTTCCTCGGCCGTGAGCAGGGGCACGCGGCCGATCTCACGGAGGTAGAGGCGGACGCTGTCGTCCGTGTCGAGGACGTCGGTCGTCTCGGCTTCCTCCGGCGGAGCCACCTTCTTGGCGGGCTCGGGATGGGCCTCGACCTTGGCGTCGGCCGTCGGCCTGCCGAGCACGTCAGTATCAGACGTGCGCTTGCCGAGCACCTCGGCTTCGAGCTCGGCCACCTCCGGGTCGAGCTGCACTGCGGCTGCTGCGAACTCGGCCTCGTTGTCCGAGACCGTGGCTGTAGTCTTGTCGATCGAGATCACGTTGCTCCAACTAAGAACCGGCGCCGCGCCCGACCGCGCGACCCCGTGGATGAGGTTCTCTGCACACGTAGGCCCGGTCTCCTCCGGAGCCCTTTGCCGGGTCCACGCCACCCGACACACGTAGTGGCGTGTCAAATGACACGCCATTGGCTTAGAAGTCTAGGCCATTGTCGCGCGCTTGACAACCCCCCAAGTCAATACTGCGTGGGGGTATCGACGAGGGCCACGGACTATCGTCAACCGAGGCCCCTGACGAGGTCGGATTCGCTGTGTTCCGTGATCGACGTCCGACCGGTCTGCAGATCGACATCGAGGCGACAGGACGACCCGTCGCCCGCCCAGCACATCCGAAGCCGATGGTCGTCGTCGGCCTCGACGCTGAGCCGTCCTCGGAACGCAGGGTGGGTGTTCCTGAGCCGGACCAACGCGAGCAGCCGCCGTACGACCTGGTTGTCCAATGCGGCATCGACCTCGCCACGACCGTAGTCGTGACGATTGATGGCCCGACCTTCGCCGGTGCGTGCGACGGCACCGGTGTCATTGAGCCCGGCCAGCAGCCCGACGTAGTAGATCTGCGGCACACCCCTCGCGAACAGCTGGATCGCGCGGGCGGCGAAGTAGCGATCCTCGTCGCCGCCGAGCGCCGAGAGGTAGGTGCAATTGAGCTGGTGCACATCCACATCGCCGGCATGGGAGTCGGACAGGATCCGGTTGACGTTGCCGCCACGACGGGTGATCGCGTCCGCGAGGGCCCGCATCTCGTCCGGCTCGAGGATGCCGTCGAGATCCGGTCGGACGGGGATGCCGTCGTGGCAGTCGAGGGTCGTGAACTGACGCTCCGGCGAGCTCGCCAGGTGGTGGGCGAGCCGTTTCGCCTCGCCCGTCTCGAGCGCGTACAGCACCAGTCCGGGCAGCACGAAGTCGTAGGTCCAGAAGCCGTGGGCCGTCAGCCGCTGGTGCGTCGGGTAGCGGTCGTGCACCTCCGGCAGGATCGCCAGCCCGAGCGAGCCCGCGACCGTCGTGATCCAGCCCAGGAAGTCGTAGATCTCGGGCTCGACCATGAAGCACGCCGTCCCGGGCTTCTTGATCACGTAGCCGACGGCGTCGAGGCGCACGATCCGGACGCCGTGGTCGGCGAAGAAGCGCAGCCAGTCCCGGATCAGCATCCGGGTCGTCTCGGACCTGATGTCGAGATCGACCTGTTCGGACCAGTCAGCGGTCCCGAACGAGGTCCAGATCCGCTCCTGCTGCCCGGTTTCCTCGATCGTGACCGTCGAGAATGGCGCGTCAGGCTTTCGGAGGAAGATGCGGGCGACATCGGACGCCGGCGGCTCGCCGCCGGGCCAGACCTTGTCGAGCGTGATGAACAGATCGGCCGTTGGAGCGCTTCGACCACGTCGCTGGAACTCGCGGAACTCGGGACTCTGCCGCGAGAGGTGGTTGATCATCAGGTCCAGCATCACGTCGTGGTGGGCGGCGATCCGGCTGATGTCGGCCCAGGTGCCGAACCGGGGGTCGATCTCGAAGTACGTCAGTGGTGCGAAGCCGCGATCACCGGATGACGGGAACGGCGGCAGCACATGGACGCCGTGGAACAACCCGGCGAGCGGCCCCTCGAGCAGGTTCGCGAGCTCCGCCAGCCCGCCCCCGAGCGAATCCGGGTAGGTCAGCAGCTGTGGGCGCGGTGCCATGTCGGTTGCACGCATCGCGATCGCTCCTCCAGGACCTAGGCACGAAGCACGCGGCGGAGCGCGGTCGTCAGCTCGCGGGCTCGGGCATCACCATAGCCGCCCATCTGGTTGCTGAGGTACCCGAAGCCCACCCGGCGCTCGATGTCGCCGAACGCGAGCTGTCCGCCAGCACCCGCATGACCGAAGCTTCCCGACCCGAGCATGGGCTGGGACGGTGGTGATGCGAGCTGGAATCCCGTGCCCCAGCGCGCGCCGTCGTCCGGGACCCCCGACAGCTGGCGCCCCTCCGACTGCACCCGCATCGCGTCCGCAAGCGACGCACCTGTCAGCGGGCTCGGAACTCCGATGTCCGACACGCAGCTGGCGTAGAGTCGGGCAAGCGATCGAGCCGTGGCGATGCCGTTCGCGCCGGGGATCTCGGCGGCCTGGATGCGCGGATCGTTGAACGTCACCTGACCCCGGTCGGTGGGAAAGGCAAAGGCGCCACCCATCGTGAGGCTGCGCGCCACCATCGGCTCGCGGCTGGAGATCCGCTCGGCCTCGTGCGCGGCCTCCGAGGCCTCGTCGGGCAGCGGCGGCTCCATCCACGCGACCATCGGTCGCTCCCGCGGTGGAAGCCCGATCCAGCAGCGCAGGTCGAGCCCGGCCGCGACGGCGTTCTGGAAGAAGCGACCCGGAGACTGACCGCTGATCCTTCGGATCACCTCGCCCACCAGCCAGCCGTAGGTCAGCGCGTGATAGAGGTGGCCGGCCGAGGGTGAGAACAGTGGCGCCTGTCGTTCGATCGCCCGGATCACCGGGTCCCAGGCCAGCGCCTCGTCCTGCGTGAGGTCGACATCAAGGCAGGGCAGCCCGGCACGATGGCACATCGCCTCCCGAACGGTGATCCGCTGCTTTCCGTGATCGGCGAACGCGGGCCAGTACTTGGCGATCGGCGCGTCGAGGTCCAGCCGCCCATCCTGCACGAGGCTGTAGATGCAGATCGCTAGGAGGCCCTTCGAGCAGGAGAAGATCACGGCCGAGGTCTCACGTGACCATGGCACGCCAGCACGGACGTCGGCCAGGCCACCCCAGAGATCGACGACCGGCCGACCATTCGCATAGACCGCACACGCCGCACCTACGTCGCCTCGCACGAGGAAGTTCGCGACAAAGACGTCGAGCAGGGCTGCATAGCCGCCATCGTCAACGAAGCCCCGGATCCACCGGCCGTCATCGAGCCGGATGAGGTCGGCAACCGGGGGGTTCGCACGGGCCGTGCCCTGCGACGTCATCCCTTGATCGAGCCCTGCAACAGGGCTGCGATGAACTGCCGCTGGAACAACAGGAACACGACGAGCGTCGGCAGCAGGATCAGGATCGTCCCGGCGCACAGGAGCGGGATGTCCGTCGCGTAATGGCCCTGGAATGCGCCCAACGCTCCGGCCATCGTCCGCTGCGTCGGATCCTCGACCAGCACCAGCGCGAGCAGGAACTGGTTCCAGGTCCAGACGGCCATGAGGATCCCGAGCGAGGCGATCGGCGGGCGCGCGAGCGGGACGTGGATCCGCCAGAACAGGTCCCAGGTGCTGGCGCCGTCGACGCGCGCCGCCTCGCTGACCTCGGTCGGCATGTTCACGAAATGGGCGCGCATCCAGAACACCGCGAACGGCATGAACAGCCCGATCAACGGCAGCACGATGGCGAGCCGCGTGTTGAGGATTCCCAGCTGGCGGGCGAGGAAGTAGAGGGGCGTGATGATCCCCTCGAAGGGCAGCGTCAACCCGAACACGAACAGCAGCAGCAGCCAGCGCGCGCCCGGGATCCTGAGCAGCCCGATGGCGAACCCAGCCATCGTCGAGATCACCAGCGACACCGGTACGACGGCCAGCACGATGAACGTGCTCGACACGAGCAGCGCCGTCATGTTCGCGACCTGGAAGGCCTGAACGAAATTGCCCCATTGCGGGTCCGCTGGCCAATCGAGCCCGCTGGGGACCGTCCCTGATGGATGGAGGGCCGTCATGAAGATGCTGATGAACGGCAGGATGGTGATTGCGATCAGCGCGATCAGGAACGCCTGGCCAGCGAAGAGCTCACCGCGGGAAACGCGCATCACGCAGCCTCCCGGCTCAACCGCTGGATCGGGAGGATGACGGCCAGGACCAGCAGCATGAGCATGACTGCGAGCGCCGATGCAAGGCCGACCTGCCGTTGAAGGAAGGCCAGGATGTAGATCTGGATGCCGGGGACGGCCGTCGAATTGCCGGGCCCGCCGCCGGTGGAGACGTAGACGATGTCGAACGCGGCGAGCGCGGCGATGACCGTGACCGTGAGGCACACGCCGATCTCGTATCGCAGTGACGGCACCGTGATGGCGGTGAACTCCTGGAGCCAGCCAGCGCCGTCGATCCGTGCCGACTCGTAAAGGGCGCGGTCGATCTTGCTCATGCCGGTCTGCAGCAGGACCGTGCACAGACCCAGCAGGACCCAGATCCCGATCACGCCAACGGCTGGCAGTGCCGTGTCGAAGTCCCCGAGCCAGGCGCGCGTGACACCGGCCAGACCGACGGCCGTGAGGATCTGGTTGATGAGGCCCGAAAGCGCCAGCAGCCATCCCCAGATGATCCCGGCCGCGACGAGTGGAATGACCTGAGGGAGGAAGACGACGGTACGGGCGATCGAGCCGAGCCGCCCCGTCGACACTCGGTGGATCACGCTCGCGACGACGAGCCCGAGGCCAACGGGGATGAGGCTGAAGAACACGACCAGCCGGAACGCGTTGAAGATCGTCTGGAGCAGGTCGGGATCGCTGAGGACGAACGCGTAGTTCGACAGGCCAACCCAGGTGGCGGGACCGACGCCATTCCATTTGTAGAACGAGTACTGGACCGTCAGGGCAAGGGGCTGGAGCACGAACAAGGCGTACATTGCCAGCGCCGGCAGCACGAACAGCCAGCCGATCAGGGTCTCCCGGCGGACCCGCTTGGCGATCGGGATCCGCCGGGAGGTCAGGCGAGCCACGGCCTGATCACCCGCGGTCACGGGCGATCAGGCGCCTTGTGGCAAGTGGTCTCGATGACCATCGGCTACTGCTGAGATAGCTCTCGCTCGTACTCGGCCTGGACGGCCTTGAGCAGGCCGGCAGCGTCCTGCTTGCCGCCCACCATCTTCTGCAGCTCGGGCGTCCAGCCCTGGGCGAAGATGGCGCTCGTCGCGTTGGCGATGAAGTCCATCGAGGTGCCGGCCTCGCCGACGATCGGCCCGGCGGCGAGCGTCTCGTTGGTCACCGAGCCTGCCTCGACGGTCGGCATCGTGGCACCGGACGGGCCACCCGGGTTCGAGCCGCCGATGGTCACGTCGATCTGACGTGCCGTGTCGTTGGTCGCAACCCAGTCAAAGAAGAAGGCTGCACAGTCGGCATGCTTCGCGTTGGCCGCGATGCCGTACGTCAGCGGCGCCGACATCGCCGCCGGGGAACCACCGGCCGTGGCGGGAGGCATCAGGAAGAAGCCCGTGTTGCCGGTCATGTTCGTGTTGTAGTCGGCGTTCTCCCAGTCACCGTTGAAGGTGAACACGCCCTCTCCCTTGGTGAAGCGGGCGTTGGAGTCGGTGTACTCGATGGCATTGATGTCTTTCGGGAAGTAGCCCTTGTCGATCCAGTCCTGGAGATGCTGGGCGGCGGTAAGGTTGTCCGGCGTGTCGATGGTGGCACCGGGCTTCTGGAAGATCCAGTCGTTGATGGGCCCGACCGGGCCGATCGAGGCCATCAGGTTCTGGAGCGGGAACGCGAGGCCCATGCCGCTCTTGGCGCTGCCCCACTGCATGATCGGCTGCAGTCCAGCGTCCTTGGCCTTGGCGAGCAGCGCATCGAACTCATCGAGCGTGGCCGGCGGCGTGGTCATGCCGATCTGGGTCGCCTGCTGCTTGTTGTAGAAGACCCCGGTCAGGCTGTAGTTGAGCCCCATGGCATACAGCGATCCCGAGCCCCGCGTGCCGTCGGCCGCCACCCGGTTCTGGTCGAGCTGCGGCACCGGCCACTTGTCCCATCCGAACGCGGTCGCGTAGCCGTCGAGGTTCTTGAGCAGCCCGTCCTTGGCGAACGACACCATCGTCGGCAGCCGGATCAGGTCGGGCGGATTGGTGCCGGCCAGGAGCCGGGGCGTCTCGTTGATGAGGTTCGTGAATTGGTCCTGCTTGATGTCCCAGGTCACGTTCGGGAACTGCTTGGTGAACTCGTCCGCGAGCTTGAACGGAATATCGAAGCCGGTCTCGAAGTAGGCGCTTAGGACGACCGGATCGGTGCCGCAGCTCGGCGTCGTCGCGGCTTCGCTCGGCGACGGCGACGCCTCGGCGGATGCGCTGCTGGTTGCCGGAGCCGGGCTCGCGGTCGGGGCCGGTGTCGGGGTGGACACGGCTCCCGGTGAGGCACATGCGGCGACGAGGATCGCGGCCAGGCCGACTGCTCCGAGCCGTGGAAGCAGGGTTACCGCCGCGATGGGTCGTTGCCATCGGTTGCTGATCATCAACGCTCCTCCATTGACTGATGCCAACGTCCAGGATCCGGGTCGCGGAACGTCATCCACGGCCCTCCTTCGTTGCTCTCGTGGTGCTGCGAACCACGAGCTCGGGTGTGAGCGCGGCCACAGGCGGCTCCTGGGAACGGCCGTCGATCTCGGCCAGCAGGATCTCGGCGCCGACCCGGCCTGACTCGAAGAGCTGTTGCCGGATGGTCGTGAGGCCGACGTAGTCGGCTGTCTCGATGTCGTCGTACCCGATGACCGACAGGTCGTCCGGGACGTGGAGACCGAGCTCGCGCGCCGCGGTGATGACGCCGAGTGCCTGCGTATCGCTGGCCGCGACGATCGCGGACGGGCGGCGGTCACCGATGAGCATTCGGCGCGCGAAGTCGCGCGCCTCGTAGCGCCCGTGGGCCCCGAGGCCGATCCATTCGGGTGGCAGCTCGATGCCGGCCGCTCGAAGGGCGTCGACCACGCCCTGTTGACGATCCCGGCTGGAGGTGAAGCCGAAGGGGTCCTCGGGCGCGTCGCCGATGAATGCGATGTCGCGGTGCCCGATGTCGAGGAGATGGCGGGCTGCGAGCGCGCCACCAGCCACATCGTCGCCCACGACGCGCGGGAGACCGGCGATCGACTGGCTGTGGACATCGATGAACACGACGGGCACCGGGGCCGCCCGCAACGCGGCCACCGCCGCAGGCTGCGGCGGCAGTGACATGACGATGAGTCCATCGGCCCGCTGCGAGTGGGCGAGCGTGCCGAGGTAGTGGTCCCGCTTCTGGACCGACTCGACGTTGTAGATGACGAGGTCGAACTCGCTGTCGGCGAGGACGGCGTCGACCCCACGGAGGCGCTCGGCGGCCTGCGGCCGGGTGAGGAACGAGACGACGACGCCGATCGTCAGCGTCCGCCCGAGACTCAAGCGACGTGCGGACGGGCTTGGCGAGAAGCTGAGCTCGGCCATCACCCTCAGGATCCGGTCGCGAGTCTGCGGGCTGACGATGTCCTTGCCGTTGAGTGCCCGTGAGGCGGTGGCGACGCTCACTCCTGCACGGCGGGCGACATCGCGAATGGTCACCGCCTTCTTAGCCACGCGACCTCCGCATGAAACCGGTTACATGAGACCGGTTACATTACGGTAACATGACCGTCAACCCGAGGACATCACCATCAGCGGGCGTTGATCGGTTCGGCGCGTCCCGGGTCGCCGTCCTCCGCGCTGGCTGGCTCAGCCTCGCATGCCTTCGCGGACGCGCTCGATCACCGCGGCGAGCTCGGACTCGGGCAGGTCCGGATGGTCCCTGCTGATGATCTCGCTCGCGCCGCTGGGCAAGGTTCTCACCTCGGTCTCGCCGCCGATGATGGCCGTGCTCAGGACGCCTTCGGGCTCATCAGGAGCCAGGTGGACATGGAGGTGCGGGATACCACCGCCGAAGACGTACGCATAGACGAGCCGCGCCCCGGTCGCCTCCCTGACGATGCGGCTGGCGCGCGCGATCGCGGGACCGAGGGTGTCCGCCTCGGGTCCATCGAGGTCGGCGAGGTAGGGGATGTGTCGGATCGGCTCGAGATAGGCGAAGCCCAGCGTCGGCCCGTGGCGGGCCATCGACAGACGCCAATGCTCGTCGCGCCAGACCTCGACCCGATCGAGCTCTGGGTCGCCGTCGGGCCCGCGGCAGATGGCGCACTCGGGAGGGGGCATCCACCGATGGTAACGTCGAGGGCCGCCATGCACGTCCGCCCCTGCCGGAAGACCGCCCCACGATCCGCGCCGGTGATCCATCATCGCCGCATGCGGTTGCCGCACCCGTGATGGCCGCCTCGGCTCGGGCCTTCGTCATTCGTCACACGCGATTGCGCCCGGTGACCGGGCTCGACGGAATCCGGCTGCACCTGGCCGACGAGGTGCTGCCGTTGTGGCACGCCGTCCAGCTCGATGCCGACGATCCCGATGCACCCCTGCCGTACTGGGCGTTCGCGTGGGGTGGCGGGCTGGCCATCGCCCGCTATCTCGAGGAGCACCCCGAGGCGGTGGCCGGTCGGCGGGTGTTCGATCTGGGATCCGGCTCCGGGCTATGTGCCATCGCGGCCCGGCGGGCCGAGGCAGGGGCCGTCACGGCCGCCGACATCGATCCCTATGCGATCGCGGTGATCGGACTCAACGCCCGGGCCAACAGGTGCCGGGTTGCAACCGTCGGACGGGATGTGCTGGACGAGGAGCCTCCCGAGGTCGACGTCATCGTGGCCGGCGACACGTGGTACGAGGGCCGGCTCGCCGAGCGCGTCCTTCCCTGGCTGCGGCGGGCTCGCGACCGCGGGATCGACGTCCTGGTCGGCGATCCCGGCCGTCGCTACCTGCCAACCGCGGAGCTGACCGAGCTCGCCTGCTACGACGTCCGCACGACGACCGAGCTCGAGGACCTGGCGCTCAAGCTTGGTCGGGTCTACGCCCTGGCCGGCTGATCTCGCACCAGGCGCCAGGCGACGATCCCAGCACCGACCTGCCAGACCGACGGGATGGCCACGTACAGGCGCTCCAGGAGCCCGAGCCACGGCGTGAGGGGGCCGTCCACGGTGGCCGGGACGAGCGCGGTCGCGACCAGTGCCAGCGCGCCGGTTGCGAGGGTCCCCCGGACCGCCCCGTGCCAGCGTGGATCGCGACGCATGATGAGTCCCAGCGCCACCAGCGTAGGCGGCATCGTGATCGAGTACAGGAAGAAGTCAACGAGATGGAGCGCCCCGACGATGGTCGTCGATGCGCCTTCCGGATCGGTCGGGAGCGCCGCGAACCCGAGCGCGATTGCCGCCTGGAGGAGCAGCAGCCCCGCGACCAGGGCGCGCTGTCGCGCGGTCGCACCCAGCACCCTCGAGAGCCCGAGCGCCCAGGCGATGCCGAACAGGCCGCTGATCGCGAACGCCGCCGTCTGGAGCCAGCCCAGCGGCGCGTCCGCCAGCAGGCTGATGGACTGGGTCACGGGGTCGTAGCCGGACCAGCCGGCGATCGCGGCTGCGCTCAGGCTCCACCCGATGATTGGGGCCGCGATCCCGGCCAGGATGCCGGGAGCGGCGTGATTGCCCGGCACGCCCGGGTCAGGCCGTCGCGAGCGCGGCGAAGGTCGCCATGTCCGGGGTCTCGAGGTCGGGCGTCACCTCAGCCGGCGGCGTCGCCCCGCCACCCGACCGGTCGTGACGGCGGTTGATCCAGACGGTCGTGAGACCCAGCGACTTGGCCGGCACGTGGTCGTGGAACAGGCTCTGGGCGACGTGGAGGATCCGGTCCTTCGGCCGGTCGATCCGATCGAACGCGACCTCGAAGTTGCGCACGCTGGGCTTGTAGCTGCCCACTTGCTGCGCCGTGATCACGAACTCGAAGTCGAGTCCCAACCGGCGGCTCGATGCCGCGAACAGGTCATCGTCGCAGTTGGTGATGACGGCGAGGGCGAATCGCTCGTGGAGCCGCGCCAGCGCGCCGGGCGAGTCGAGGAACGAGGGCCAGTCGTCGACGCTGCCGCCGAACGCCGCAAGCTCCTCGGCCGAGGGCTCGACGCCCAGCTCCGCGCACACACCGGCGCACGAGCGGGCGAGCACCTCGCGGTAGGGGACGTACGGGCCGGCCTCGATCGCCGCCTCCTGGCGAGCGTAGCGCGCGAGCAGATCCTCGCTGTCGGCGATCGTCGGACCGATCCCGCGCAGGTCGAGGATCCATCGCAGACCCGCCACGATCCCTGCCTCCCAGTCGATCAGCGTCCCGTAGCAGTCGAAGGTCAGGACATCGAACCTGCCGAAGTCGATGGTGGTCATCGCGGAGCCCGTCGTCACGCCTCAGTCGTCCTCCGCCGCCCCGAGCAGGTCCACGATCTCACCGATCGGACGGTGGACGCCGGCCAGGATGGGGGTGTCCCGGACGGTCGAGCGCCGGCCCTCGGTGGAGCGCAGGTCGTGCACCAGCGCCGAGAACGCCGGCAGGTCGTCCGTCTCGTAGGCGACCAGGAAGTCCATGTCGTCGAGCCCGAACGAGTTCGCGAGCAGCTGCCGCACGGCCGGGTAGCCGCGGCCCACCTTCATGTGCTCGTTCATCGAGCCCTGGCGGACCTCCTTGGACGTGAGGTACCACTCGGTCGACTTGGTGAACGGGTAGACGACGAGATAGCGCGAGCGGTCGCCGTCGAACAGCGACTGTTCCTGGCTCGTGGGCTTGGCGACGTACTGCGAGTCGCGGATCAGCCCGAGGAAGGTCTGGCGGGTGGTCATCCAGCGCCCCATCCCGGTCCGGAGCGCATGCGAGGCGGTGGCCTCGAGGTCGTCGAGCGTGGGCGCGAGTCGCCAGATCAGGAGATCGATACCGGCCTTGAGGCCCACCATCGAGTAGGTCTCGGTCCGGATCGGATCCGCGGTCGCCACGGCACGGGCGAACGTGTCCGCGGTACTCCGCCGGACGTCGGCCGGAAGGCGGCGCCACGCTGGGTCGAGACCCAGGGCGATGGCATGGACGAAGGCGTCAGGCATCGGCCGGCCGAGCTGGACGCGCGGGAGCCAAGGTCAGAACCTCCCAAACCTGTCAGGGATGCGATCAGCATAGCCCGCTCGGGCGAAAAGGCCGGCCCGGTGACGGCGACGGCGACGGCGCGTCAGGTCGTCCGGGTCACCTTGCTGATGTGGCGCGGCGCATCCGGATCAATGCCGCGCGCGAGCGTCAGGTGATAGGCGAACAGCTGCGCCGGCACGATCGACACGATCGGGGCGAGGTGATCCGGAAGATCACCCGGCAGGGCGATCGAGTGCTGGCCGTATGCCCGGACGTCGGGCCGGTCCGAAAGCACCACGAGGTCGGCGTCGAACTCCTCGCGGATCTGGCGCAGCAGCGCGATCAGGTCGGCGGCGACGGCGCCCGACGTCGCCACGGCCAGGACGCTGAACCCCGGCTCGACCAGCGCCAGCGGGCCGTGGCGGAAGTCGGCGGCTGAATACGGATCGGCCACGACGCGCGCCAGCTCCTTGAGCTTGAGCGCCCACTCGCGGGTGGTCGCGTACTCGAAGCCACGCCCGAGCACGCTGCACATTCGCATCTGCGAGTGGGCGCGGGCCGCGTCGCGGGCGCCGTCCTCGGCCTCGAGCGCTCCTGCCAGTGATGCCGGCACGTCACGCAGGGCCACGTCCTCCTCGCCGCCGATCGTTGCCACCAGCCTCGCGATCGCAACCAGCTCGGCGGTGTAGGTCTTGGTCGCCGCGACCGCTCGCTCGGGCCCGGCGCCGAGGTCGATCACGTGCTCAGCGGCCGCGGCCAGCGGCGAGCCTGGCTCGTTGGTGATCGCGATGGTTGGGGCTCCCTGCCGGCGCGCGGCGTCGACGACACCCACGACGTCGGGGGAGGCACCCGACTGGCTGATGCCGATGACCAGCGATCGACCGAACCGCGGCTCCACGCCGTACAGCGTCACGATCGAGGGCGCCGCGAGCGCGACCGGGATGCGAAGCCGGACGCCGAACAGATACTGGGCATAGATCGCGGCGTGATCGGAGGTGCCACGTGCCGCGATCACGACATGGTCGGGCGCGGCCGCTCTGACCGTCCGGGCCACCCGGTCGATGGCATCCCCACGATCCAGCAGACGCGCCACGACGTCAGGCTGCTGGAGAATCTCGTCGCGAACGCCCATGGATGTCGCTGCTCCTGCTGCGGGGATGTCACCTGCCGATCCTTGATCCGTGGTCCACAGGGTAGAGCCAGGGCACCCGGACCGCCCTGAGCCGTCGCCTCCGTCAGGCTTCCGCCGCCTCGTCGCCGCCCACGCCTCGCCCCCGCCGCGGCCCGCTCGTCGCTCGCCGCCCCAGCCCCGGACTGCGCCGCCGACCCGTCCCACGGGTGGTATCTCCACCCGCCGCAGGGGCATCTGGCCAGCCACCCACCGGATGGGCGCTATCGGCATGCGAGGTCCTGGGACCTCGCCGGCTATTCACCGGGCGGATGTTCGGCCAACAACGGGTTACCGGATGTGCGCTACGACCCGGCTGGCGGGTACCTGGTCAAGTCGGCGGCCACGGGGGCGGCCGCCGGAGCCCTGCGGACCCGTCGGACCTGACCGAGCCCCCGCTTTGTACCCGCCACCTGGATCGATGGCAGGAAGGACAGGGCGGCGATTCGGCCGCTCGGGTGGGCCGGCCAGCGAGCAGGCGTCGGGATCGGCGAGGCCTCGACCCCTGGGCTCGGGAACGTGCCGGGAGAAGTGATTCCGGAGAACGGGCATACTTCCTGCCGTGATTCCCCGACTTCCCCGCTGGCTCCTCGATGTCGCCGAGACCCTGGTCCTGACGCTCATCGCGTTCTTCGTGATCCAGAACTTCATCGCGCAGCCGTACCAGGTGCGGCAGCAGTCGATGGAGCAGACCCTCGAGCCGGGTCAGTACGTGCTCGTGGACAAGCTGACCCCGCACTGGAGCCCGTACCAGCGCGGCGACATCGTCGTCATTCATCCGCCCGCCGGATGGGAGGACCCGTCCGGCACGCCGTTCATCAAGCGGGTGATCGGGTTGCCGGGCGATACGGTCGAGATCCGCTCCGACGGGCGCGTCTACGTCAACGGGACCGCGCTCGACGAGAGCACCTACACGTTCCACGACGGCTCGGGCGATGCGCAGCCGACCACCGCGCAAGGCGGGCAGTCGTCGTGGACCCTGGGCACGGACGAGCTGTTCGTGATGGGCGACCATCGGCAGGAGTCCGAGGACTCGCGGTTGTTCGGTCCCATCAAGGTGTCGTCGGTGATCGGTCGAGCATTCCTGCGCTACTGGCCTGCCGCCACGATCGGGATCCTGGCTCGCCCGTCGTACCAGTGAGGCGCTGACGGCGCACGCGGAGGGGATCGAGCGACCCTGAGGCAGGCCGTCGGCGAAGGCGTGGATGGAGCACTGGAAGGGGTGCCGACGAGGCGCGCCGCCGGATGCCGGGGTCGGTGGTCACCGGCGAAGCCGAACGACGCCGGCCGAACCATGCGAGCGCGGGTCCGGGCGCAGCGACCGATCGTCACGACTCGGAAGCCCACCGAGACACTCGGCCTCCGGGGGGAGAAGGCCGAGCGTCTCGGGGTCTCGGGGAGTTCCGTGCTCAGCGTATCGGGATCGGTCTACCCATCTTTGCCCAGAATCCACCCGGGGACGACGACCAACTCGAAGGGATCGGACCGGCCGGACACGATGGCCCCATGGGCGGCGCCCCGACGCTACGGCGCCCGGTCGAGCTGGATCCAGACCGTCTTGGTCTCCGTGTACTGATCGTGGGCGTGGATGCTCTTGTCGTGGCCGCCGAAGCCGGACAGCTTGTAGCCGCCGAACGGCGTCGTCATGTCGCCCTCGGCATAGGCGTTGATCCCCACCACGCCGGCCTTCAGCTCGCGTGCGACCCGGTGCGCGACGTTGAGGTCCCGGGTGTGGACCGAGGCCGCGAGCCCGTACGGCGTGTCGTTGGCCAGGGCGACCGCCTCGGCCTCGGTGTCGAACTCGATCACGGACAGCACGGGCCCGAAGATCTCCTCCCGTGCGATTGTCATGTCGTTGCGAACCTTGTCGAAGACCGTCGGCGGGACGAACCAGCCGCCGGTCTCCTCCAGGATCCGCTCGCCGCCGCGGACGAGGCGTGCCCCCTCGCGGCGGCCGCTGTCAACGTACCCCAGCACCTTGTCCATCTGGCTGCGGCTGATGATGGCGCCGATCCGCGTCGCCGGGTCCAGGGGGTCTCCCACCGGCCAGGATTCGAGCTCGCCGTCGAGCGCTTCCAGCAGCGCCTCGGTCTTCGATCGGTGGACGATCAGCCGGGACCCGGCCGAGCAGTTCTGACCCACGTTCCAGAAGATCGCGATGGCGGCCTGCGCGGCCACGGCGGCAAGATCGGTGACGTCCGGGAACACCAGCTGCGGACTCTTGCCGCCCAGCTCGAGCAGCACCCGCTTGAGATTGGACTGGGCAGCGTAGTGGAGGAACCGTCGTCCCACCTCGGTCGAGCCCGTGAACGCGAGGCCGTCGACGTCCGGGTGGCGGCCGATCGCCTCGCCCACCACGTCCCCCGGCCCGGTCACGACGTTGAGCACGCCGTCGGGGATGCCGGCCTCGGTGCCCAGCTCGGCGATCCGTAGCAGGCTCAGGGAGGTGTTCGAGGCGGGCTTGATGACCACCGTGTTGCCCGTCGCCAGCACCGGCCCGAGCTTCCAGGCGGCCATCTGGGCCGGGTAGTTCCAGGGGATCACCGCGCCCACCACGCCCAATGGCTCGCGGGTGATCGTTGCGACGGTGCCCTCGGGCGACGGGGCGACCTCGCCGTACAGCTTGTCGGTGGCCTCCGCGTGCCAGCGGATGCAGGTCGCCGTCTCGGGCATATCGAGGCCGACCGTGTCGGTGATCGGCTTGCCGGCGTCGAGCGTCTCGATCAGCCCCAGCTCGCGGCCGTTGGTCTCGATGAGATCGGCCCAGCGGACCAGGATCCGCTTGCGATCGGCGGGGTTGAGACGGGACCAACGGCCATCGTCGGCGGCCCGGCGCGCCGCCGCGACGGCGAGGTTCACGTCGGCCGGGCCGCCCTTCGCAACCTCGGCGATGGGCTCGCCGGTGGCGGGGTTGAGGCTCGTGAATCGCTCGCCCCCGACCGCGTCGCTGAACGCGCCGTCGATGAACAGCTGGGTCCGAAGCCGGAGCCGCTCGATGTAGGCCCGCGACTCGTCGGCGGCAGGGATGAGGGTGTCGGTCATCGGGATCTCCGGGTGACGGATCGATTCGGGCGCACCGGCATCTTCGCCCCGGGGCGTGGCGCCGTCCAACGCCGTTGCATCCCACGTTCGCGACCGTCCGGCGTTCGCCGCCTATGCTGGGCTCCATGCCTCGATCGACGAGCATCGCCCACGCCTTCTGGCCGCGCTGGTACCGTGGCCTTGGCAGGCTCGATGGTGCCATCGAGCGCGTGTGGCGCCGGACGGGCATGGGCAACGTGGTCCGGGTGACCATCCTCGGCCGGCGCACCGGACGACGTCGCGCGCTGTTCCTGGGCCTCCTGCGGGCCGGGTCGCACCGCTATCTCGGTCACCCGGATGTGGAGTGTGCCTGGACGCTCAACCTGGAGGCGGCGGGTGGCGGCGAGATCGAGACCCATGACGGTCGATCGACGCCGTTCACGGTGACGCTGCTGGAGCCGGGGCCGGAACGCGACGCCGTGATTCGGGCCACCTTCCGCCAGCACCCGTTCCCCGGCAACGTGTGCTACTGGCTGCTCCGAAGGAACCTCCAGGCGTCAGGTCGCTTCTACCGGCTGTCGATGGCCGAGCCCGAGACCCGTTGACCCGACCGCTCCCACCCGCCCGGGTCGAGCACGGAGAACCCGGGTCGTTGGAGCCAGCCATCGAGCTCGATACCCGCGGTCTGACCGCGTATCGCATGAGTCCGGACGCAGCAGGCATTCGACGGATCGCGGCGCCAGCCGATACCGTGTCTGCCCATGAGCGCAGGATCCGAACGCGAGGCGCTTGACGCAGCCCTCGCCGGCCGCGGCGAGCACGAGCTGTTCGCGTGCGATCCCGCGCTGGCCGATACGGCGGCGTTCTGTGCCGCCTACGGGTTTGCTCCAGGGGACTCGGCAAACACCATCGTCGTCGTCGGCAAGGGGACGCCACCCCGCTACGCGGCGTGCGTGGTCCTGGCCACGCACCGGCTCGACGTGAACCGGACGATCAAACAGCGCTTCGGGCGCAAGGCATCGTTCGCGTCTCCCGACGAGACGAGACGCATCACCGGCCACGAGATCGGAGGCGTGACGGTGTTCGGGCTGCCGGCCGACCTGCCGGTGTGGGTCGACGCGGCCGTGATGGGCCGCGACCGGATCGTGCTCGGCGGGGGCAGCCGGAGCTGGAAGGTGATCGCTCCGTCGTCGATCCTGCTCACGCTACCCGGCGTCGAGGTCGTCGACGGGCTGGCGAACCCGGCCCCGCCGCGCCCGGCGGCATGATGCCGCGACCGATCGTACCGGCGACGGGATCGTCGGACGCGCCTACCATGACGCCATGACCAACGGGCAACGGCTGGCCGCCATCGGGCTGTTCCTGGTCGCAGTGGTGGCCGGGGTCCTCGTGGCTTCGTTCGCGCTGGGCGCGCTCGGCGGATCCGCCGAGTCGCCGTCGACCGCCGCGGTCGTCTCTCCCTCGCCGGTCCCGTCGGCGCCCGCCTCATCGCCCCCCGCGTCCGCTTCTGCGTCTCCGTCGCCGTCCGTCGAGCCGAGCCCGTCGCCCACCGAGTCGCCGTCACCGAGCCTGACGCCCACGGCACCCGCCGGCCAGCCGGCCACGTTCACCATCACGCAGCTCAAGCTCGACGCGGTCGAGAACCCCGACGGCCAGGACCGCGAGCTGCACTTCCGGGCCGATGGCGCCGGGTCGATCACCGCCAGGCTGACGGCGATCTCGCCACACGGTCAGGCCGTGATGTGCCTCAAGACGGCAAGCAAGGACCTGGGCTGCACGACCACCGCCGATGGCCAGGTCTCCGCGCAGCAGGCAGGCCCGGCGACCGACTACACCCTCACCCTCCGAGGGGACGGGATCGCCGAGCCGATCGTCGAGGTGACGCTGACGTTCCCGTCGTCCCAGCCGGAGGTGACGGTCGCAAACGCGCGCTTCGACGGGACGGAGTTCCCGGACACCAACGGCATCCAGGTGATCGTCACGCCGCGCGCCGACGGCAACCTCGGGCTGCACGCGGAGTGGGGCGGTCATCCGTTCCTGTACGAGATCGACCTGATCGAGCAGGGCGGCCCGGGTGGCGGGACGATGGGCAACCAGGGCCCGGCCACCCGCGTCGACACCGCGCTCCCGATCACGGCGCCCAACCCCTGGAAGCTGGTGGTGCAGAACATCGAGACCGGGTTCGGCCCGACAGGGATCACCGCCTCGATCACCTGGCCGTAGGCGTTCGACCGGCCCGCCGGGCCCACCTCGACCTGCGGACCGGAGCCGCCGCGCCGGCACCTGCCGGGACCATCGGCCAACGGGGCCCGGACCGCCGATCCATGGCTGAGCCGGTCGGTGCGCGCCATGCTGGCCTCGATCTCGCGGTTCCCGATGTCCCGGCGCGTCGCCGGCCGACAGCACCGCCGCAGCGACGTCAGGAATGCCAATCGTCTCCCAACCTGCCCGCGCCTTCATTGCCGCATGCCTCGTGGTCGTCACCCTGCTCGCCATCACGCCGGGCTCGGCGGCGGCGCTCGAGCCGCCTCGCCCGCTTCCCGGATACCGGCCTGCGTTCGTCACCGAGACCGACACCCTCCCATGGACCGACTGTCTGTGGGCGTCGGGTGCCATGCTGCTCGACAAGTGGACCAACGGACGGATCACCGCGACGCATCAACGGCTGCGCAAGCTGTCCGGCGACACCAAGGCGGGCTCCGGTCTCGCCGACCTCAAGGTCGCGTACGCCAAGCTGGGCATCGATCTCGCCTACTCACCCGACGGCGGGGATCGGATCACCTGGTCCGGGCTGCTGAACCGGCTGGCCAATGGCGGCGGCGCCGTGCTGCTGGGCGACGACTCGAAGCTGCCCCGCTGGTACGGCCGCTGGGACCGCCGGTTCTGGAAGGGCAAGGCGAAGACCGACAACCACGCGGTGTACGTGGAGCGCTACGACCCCAGGCGCGGCAGGGTGTGGCTGATGGATCCGCTGGCGCGCGGCGACTGGCAGGGCGAGTGGATCAGCGTGTGGTCGCTGCGGAGCTTCGTCTGGAGCCAGGGGGGTCTGCTGTCCGCCGCGATGACGCCCAGCGCCAGGCCAGCGCCGTTCGCGCATGTGAGCGCATCGGGGCTCGACCTCACGCGCACGTCGGCCAACCTCGATGCGACGTGGACCGTGAAGGCGCCGAAGAAGTGGCGGTATCCGGGCGCCGACGTGAAGGCATCGTTCGATCCGGCCGGCGATCCGCTGCTGGCGGCGGTCACGCTGCCTTCGATCCTGTCGCGTCAGGGTCCCGATGCGGACCTCGCCAAACCCACGGCCGCCATCCATGACGACACGCTGGATCTGAGCGCCCCGCTGCCCGATGCGCCAGGGGCGTACGTTGCCCGCCTGGCGCTCAGGGATCGTCGCTTCGGGCGAGCGGTCGCCGACACGGGTGACGTGGCCTTGTTCCTTCCGGGGCCTCGCAGCGCAACGCTCCGGGTGAGCACCGGCGTGCATGCGGCAGGAGCGGGGAGCAGCGTCGACATCTCGATATCGGTCATCAACAGCGGGACCCTGTCGTGGGGCGAGACGGCCGACGGCCAGGTGCCAGCCGGCAAGCCCGTCGACCGCAACGCGCGACTGGTCGCCCGCTGGATCCCGCTCGCGGACGCGGACGGCAATCCCGCGGACGATGCGCTGACGCCGCCTGAGCCGGTCGTGCTGGCCCCGGTGCCGCTCGTGCCTGGCGGCCGCGTCGCGCTCGACGTCTCGATCCAGGTTCCCGAGACGATCGGCCGGTGGGCGCTGGCCGTTGACGTCGTCGATGCCATCGACGGGTCCTACGCGGCGCTCGGCAGCGAGCCCGGTTTCAGCACGCTCGATGTGATCGACGTTGCCGCCGCGCACGCCGCCCTCGACAGTGCACCGTAGCTCGAGGCGCTCGTCGTGGGCGAGCTGAGCGAGACCGGTCGGGCACCCGATGGCGGACAATGGGGCCGGAACGTCAATGGAGGCCAATGATGACCACGGACCTGACGATCGGTCTCGTCGACCGGCCGGGCACCCTTGCCCAGGCGAGCGATGCGCTGGGTCGCGCCGGCGTGAACATCGAGGGAGCGTGCGGCTTCGTGACCGACGACCGCGGCGTCTACCACGTGCTGGTTCGGGACGTGGAGCGCGCCCGGCGGGCCCTGATCGACTCGGGCTTCGAGATCCAGGCCGAGCGCGCCGTCATCGTCGTCCCGATCGAGAACCGGCCGGGTGAGGCGGCCGGGCTGCTGCGGCGGATCGCCAACGCGGGCGTGAACCTGGACGTGATGTACACGACCCTCGACGGCCAGGTCGTTCTGGGCGGTGATGACGTGAACGCCATCCGGAGCTCGCTCGAAGGCGACGGCTGATCCCCTGCGCGATCTTCGCCATCCGGTCCCCGCGCCCGATCCGGTCCGGGCACGATGCGATCAACGCGCCGGACCGCGAGTGAGCTCGCGCCGATATCGGATCTCGTGGAGCGTGCCGCCGGGCCGCTCGACCGTCTTTGCCGCTCCGTCCGCGCGCCAGCCCGCGGCCTCGTAGAAGCGTCGGGCGCGAGCGTTCGCCTTCAGCACCCAAAGCGTGGCGGCTGGACAGCCACGATCGGTGATATCGGCGACCGTCGCCGCGAACAGGTCCCGCCCGATCCCGAGGCCGATCGCGTCCGGATCGAGGTAGATCGCCTGGACCTCGGCCGTGTCCGGGCCGGCATCGTCATCAACGCTCGTGCCCCAGAACGCCAGACCCACGACCCGGCTTTCGTGCTCGGCCACGAACGCGCCTCCATCGGGCGGTGGGTCCGCGAGCCGCTGTCGCCAACGCTCCGTGCGCCGGCGTTCGTTGTCGACGACGTGGTCGATCAGTGGATCCGGCAGGAGACCGGTGTAGGCAGAGCGCCAGGATCGCGCATGGAGCCTGGCCATGGCCGACGCGTCGGCAGCGGTGGCCGGGCGGACGCTCACTCGCCCTCCGCCTTCTCGCGGTCTCGTCGCGAGCGAAGCCGACCGGCGTCCCTGAGCGCGCGCCGGAGGAGGAACTCGATCTGACCGTTGACCGACCGGAGATCGTCCACGGCCCAGCGTTGCAGGGCCGCGAACGTCTCGGGATCGAGGCGGACCAGGAACGGCTTTCGCTTGGCCATGTGCGGGTCAGCTCCGGGCCTGCGCGCTCGTTGCCGTCCGCCCGGCGCTAGGCGTACAGCGATCCGGCGTTGACCACGGGCTGCGTCTCGTGGTCAGAGCACAGCACAACGAGCAGGTTGCTCACCATCTGGGCCTTCCGTTCCTCGTCGAGGTCCACGATCTGTTTGGCGGACAGCTGCTCGAGGGCCATCTCCACCATGCTCACGGCGCCCTCGACGATGCGTGTCCGGGCGGCGATGATCGCGTTCGCCTGCTGGCGGCGGAGCATCGCGCTGGCGATCTCGGGCGCGTAGGCGAGGTGGCTGATCCGGGCCTCGATGACCTCGACGCCCGCCTTCTGGAGCCGGTCCTGGATCTCCGTCCGCAGCTGGTCGGCGATCTCGACCGGGTTCCTGCGCAGGGCGACCTCCTCGTCACGATGCGCGTCATAGGGGTGCGAGGTGGCCAGGTTGCGCAGGGCCGCCTCGGCCTGCACGTGGACGAAGTTCTCGAAGTCGTCGACCTCGAACAGCGCCTCGGCGGTGTCGGTCACCTTCCACACGACGACCGCCGCGATCTCGATCGGGTTGCCGTCCTTGTCGTTGACCTTGAGCTTGGACGTCTCGAAGTTGCGGACGCGGACGGAGATCCTGGGCCGGAGCGTGAACGGGTTGGCCCAGTGCAGGCCCTGCTCGCGGATCGAACCGGCATAGTGGCCGAACAGCACCAGGGCTCGCGCCTCGTTGGGGTTCACCGGCGTCAGCCCGTTGAAGGCGAACAGCTCGGCGACGATTGCCAGGATCAGCAGGACCATGGGCACGACCGCCAACGCGTCGCGCGAGGAGGACGCCTCGCCGAGCACGGTCATCGCGTACCAGATCAGCGCCCCGAAGGTGATCAGCGCGAGGGCGATGAGGCCGATGGTGGTCGGAATGCCCGGCAGGGTCCGAGCGATGCGTTCCTTGTTCATGGTCGTTGCGCTCCTGGCGCGCTCAACTGACACGGCTCGTGCGCTCGGCACGACCGGCCCGCGCACCTGGTTCGGCGCGGCATCAGAATGATATCATATTGATCAGTGTCGACGGGCGTCCGTTCGTCGAGCTGGGGCTGGGCGTGCGAATGCGCCGACGGGGGGCGTGCTGATGCGGGAGGTCCGTGAGCTCGGGACGCGGGCGACGCCTACGACTTGACGGTGGCGACGATCCTGGCGCTGCCCGCCTTCGGGCGGATCTCGCTCACGTGCCCGTCGTCCCAGCGGACGCGATAGTTGGGCCCGAGTGGCGAGTCGACCACATCGAGGATCTCACCCGCCCGGTCGCGCTGACCCACCCGCTCCGATTCGAGCACGATCCGATCGCCGATCCTGGCCTGCATCGATCACCTCCGCTGCGGTCAGCCGGTACCGAGCATCCCGCGCAACCGCGCAACGCGCTAGGTCCAAAGGCAGGGTCGGCAGGGGCAAGGAGTCGACATCGACGCCGGGCGGGCCCGGACGCTTCGTGCCATCCTTGGCGCCTCACCGTCGATTTCGTCATTCCGCGAGAGGCTGAGGGTCGGAGCGTCCCATGGATGTCGTGCTGGTCGGGTTCATCGGTGGCTTCATCTTCGGCGGCTGGCGGTCCGGGTTCCTGCGCCGCCTGCTGGGCATCGTGTTCATCGGCCTCTCGCTCGTTGCCGGTGCGTACTTCCGGTATCCGGTGGGCGCGATCGCGAGCCAGCTCTTCCCTGACATCCCGCCCGACTACGCCAACCTCGTGGGGTACGCGATCGTGTTCCCGGTCGTGCTGATCGCGCTCCACCTGGCCAGCAACGCGCTGGTCGGCCGGGTTGCTGTCCGGGGCATCACCCGCGAGCTCGATGCGACCCTGGGTGCGGTCCTGGGCGGGGTCGAGGCCGTGCTCATCCTGTCCGCCGCGATCGTCATCCTCGATGCCTACTTCGGGACCAGCTCGACCTTTGGCGAAGCCGTGGCGCCCGGACTGCTCAAGGAGATCACCAGGGCCCTGAATGGGTCGACGACCGTGAGCATCCTGCGTGACTCCACCGTTCCGGTGGTGCTGGCGGTGCTGGGCCCGCTGCTACCGGCCGATGTCAGCACGCTGCTGCCCGGTGGTCTCCCTGGCCGCCTGCCGTTCCCGGTTCCCGTCCCCGTTCCGTAGTTCACGAGGCGCTCGGATCCACCAGGGCCGGGCCACCTCCTCGCCAGCCGCGCCGATGGCTTCGTCCCAGGAGCGCTCGAGCCGGGCCGTGGCGGACCCGGCAATCGGTGTCAGGACGAGGGGCGCGGGGCGCCAGCCTCCTGGGCTCTGTGGGCGACCGACGGGGCGGCGCCGCGCTCGCCGATCCAGGCGGTCGCCGGCGTCGCCCAGTAGGCGGCCAGCGCCTCGAGGCGACCGGCGTAGGTCGCTCGCCCTCGCTCGAACTGGCGCCACGACTGGTCGGCATCACCCAGCCGGTACCCGGCCGCACGGAGCCGCTCGAAGGCCTCGTTGAACTCGGTCTGGTCCACGCGCGACCCGTCGCCCTGGAGCCCGAGGACGTTCGAGATGTCCTCGACCAGGTGGGCCCCGCCACGCTTCGTGAGCTCCGCCTGGCCGCGCGGGATGTCCTCGATCGTGGTCAGCACCAGGGCACAGGCATCGAGCACCGCTCCCAGGGCGCTGAGCCACGAGATGTTGTCGTGACTCGACCGGAAGTAGCCCAGAAGCGGATACGCGACGTGCGAATCGAGGACCTCGGCCTCCCATCGCTCCCAGTCGGCGAACAGGTCGGGGAGCTGATCGACCATGTCGAGCCGTGCGTACGTCTCGAGCAGGACCACCGCCGAGGGCGGCGCCTTTGCGCGCCCGGAAAGCGTCACCACCAGCGATTCGCGCCGCTGGTAGGACGCGTACAGCGAGAACAGGAACGTGATCACCAGGGCCACGACCCCCAGCCCGCTGGCCGCCGACACCAGCGACACCGCCCTCGCAAGCCAGCCTTGGGCCACGATGTCACCGAACCCGAGCGTCAGGATCGACGTGCCGGCGAAGTAGAGGCTGGTGCCGACGTTGGTGGGCGCGGGCGTCAGGTCGCCGCGAAGCGCGTAGAAGATCAGCCCATACGCCAGCACGAGCAGCGCCAGCCAGGCCGACAGCAGCAGGATCACGGCGCCGGGCGCGTAGATCCCGTAGAGGCCATCCCGCGAGAGCCCGGTTCGTGTCCGCGCGCCGACCCAGCGCCAGGCACGCCAGGTGGAACGCACGAGGTACCGCGAGAGTCGATGCGGGCCGGGCGACGGCCTGGGCACCACCACCGTCTCGAACACGTCGGCGAGGACGAGCGCCAGCACGGCCACACCCGCGACGAAGGCCAGGACATCCATGGCGGGGATCATCTCATGCGGTCGCGCGGAGGGCGGCGCCAGCTGCGGGCCGGAGGCCACGAGCCTCAGGGAGGATCGGGTCTCTCCCTCAAGGGCAGCGTCCCGCCGGCGGGTTCACTCGATACAGCGGCTCGTTGGTGGTCGCGGTGGGCGTGAGGCCACCGATGAACAGCGTTGCCACCCTGGTCAGCGTGTATTGCTGGCGAGTCGGCACGAGATCGGCTTCGGTGGCCCGCAGCATGAACACCGGCCGGGTGCAGATGAGCGACGCGATCCGTGCTTCGCGGGTGCCCCAGCCTTCGTACACGATGTTGGTGTCGTCCACCACCAGCAGGTCGGGGCGGCGACCCTCCACCAGCGTCGCGTACCACAGCGGCGTGGACGAACCCCAGAACGACAGGATCGCGGCGTTCTGGGGCAGAACCGCGAACGCCTGATCGACGTAGTCCTCCGCCGTGTGGTCGCCGCTACGATCCGCTGCCGGCAGGTTCACCACCACCAGCGCGACCGCAAGGACGACGCCGGCCAGCGCGACCAGCCCGCCGGCGATCCGCGGCTCGACCGACCGGAGCCGGGCGGAGACGTCTCGCCCGGCGATTACCCGGATCGCGACCGCCCGGGCAATGGCCTCGAGCGCAACCCCCATGCCGATCCCCACCAGCAGCCATGGAACCAGGAGGTAGTGCTCGAGCCGGAGGTAGCTCGACCAGACGTACAAGCCCAGCGCGAGGATTCCCCAGCAGGCAAGCGCGAACGCCGGACGCCACCGGAGCAGCACCAGGAGCCCCATCAGCCCAAGCGCCGGCACCGCAGCGCTCGCCCGGGCCACCGCGAGGCTCCAGAGATCGGGCAGCGACCCGAGGAAGGGACCGATATCGGCCGACGTGAACAGCCCGCCGTACTGGCCGCGGAACTGCTCGCCGGTCACCAGGAACACGAACCGGTCCCACGTGACCGGGTCGTTGTAAGGGAGGGGAGGATGAAACGACGCCGCGATCGGGAGATACGCATAGACCGAGATCCCCAGGACGAGCGTCACGACCGGCAGCAGGAGCCAGGGCACGTGGGCTCGCAGCTCGCGGCGCCCCGACCACAGCACGAACAGGGCGACGAACGGCGCCACGAACGCGGTCAGCACGTGATTGCCCAGCGACAGCCCGATCAGCAGGCCGCCCAGCGCAAGGTCGCGCCGGCGCCTCGTCTCGGCCCAGATCAGCGCCCGGTCCAGGATCAGCGCGATGAACAGGACGTGGAGCGGGTTCACCTCGGCCACCTCGGCCGATGCCCAGATGGTGCCGGTTGCCCCCGTCACGAGGGCAGCCACGCCGGCCAGGATCGGACGCACCCCGAGGCGTTGCATGATCGAGGTCAGGAAGCCCATCGCGACGGCGATGCAGACGGCGGAGAGCAGGTTGGCGCGGAACGCCACCGAGCCGATCGGCAGCAGCTCGAACAGCCAGGCGGTGAGCACGTATGTCGGGTACCCGGTGGGGTGGGGAATGCCCAGCACGTGGGGCACCGACTGCATCTCGCCCCAGTCGTCGAACGCCATGCCGGGCATCAGCGTGCGGAGGTAGACGAGCAGGGCGATGACCACCACCACCGCGGGTGCGGCCCAGCGCGACCGGCCGAGGTCCCGTGGGTCGTGGCTGATCATGGCGTCACGGTACCGGTGATCGCGATCCGACGGTCGGGGGGGCGCGCGGGGTGCATGGCGGGCCAGCGTCCGCGCCTGACACCGGCGTCGGGCGGCGCAGCCGTTGGTCGCGCCGTCGGTTCATGGCGTACGCTCGACGTGACCCGATCGAAGCGCCCGGAGCGATGCCCATGATCAGCGAACCCGTCACGAAGCTGCTGGTGGCCCAGGTGGCCCACGAGCTCGGTGCACACCAGAGCTACATGGGGATCTCGCTCCACTTCGAGCGGCAGAGCCTCAAGGGCTGGGCCCGCTTCTTCCACGGGCAGTCGGTCGAGGAGGCCGGCCACGCTGCGAAGATCATCGAGTTCCTGCTCGACAACGACGTCACCTTCAACCTGCCGCAGGTCGGCGGCGCGCCGACCTCGTACGCATCGGCACGGGAGGCGGTCGAGGCGGCGCTCGCGAGCGAGATCCGGGTCACCGGGCAGTTCGATGCTCTGGCGACGGCGGCACGCGAGGCCGGCGACCACCGGAGCCTCCAGTTCCTCCAGTGGTTCATCGAGGAGCAGGTCGAGGAGGAGCGGACGATGCGCTCGCTGCTGGACCTCATCGACAGCGGCATCAACCTGTTCCAGGCGGAATCGCACCTCGAGGGCATCGCGGGTTAGCCTCATGCCTGCGTCCAGCACGGTTGTCACAGCCCAGGCCGGTGACCTGCGGCTCGTCGTCCATCGCGGCGACCGGGCGGTCCTGCTGGCGATGGACCTGCCGCCCGACAGGGTGGAGCGGCTTGCCGGGTTCGCGCTGTACCGGAAGACGCCCGGCCACGCGACCACGCCGCTCTACAACCGGCTCGACTTCAGCTACCCGATCACCTCGGCCACCACGCCCGGTCAGCGCCGCTGGCACCGGTCGGATCGGGCACCGTTCCAGAAGTTCCGCTGGGTCGACGTCCCGCACGACTACAGGGACGGTGACTACGAGTACACGGCGACCGCGATGTACTTCGATGGCTCCGGCAAGCTCGAGGCGGGTGACAGCGCGACGGTCTCGGTCGACATCGCGCGCCCCCCGGCCGACAGGCTCGCCGTCGGCTTCACGCGCGCCTACATGTCGTCCCAGGCCTATCGCGATGCGTTCAAGAACGCGCCGTTCCATCCGACCAAGGGGTCGATCGACTTCGACACCGGGCCGTACCAGAAGCAGTACGCCTGGCTCGGGTTTCATGCCCGGGAGCTCATCCAGGAGTTCCTGGCCGGCTGCCTCGCGGATCCGACGATCACGGTCGACGTGTTCGCCTACGACCTCGACGACCCCGACACGATCGACGCCCTCAAGGTGCTCGGGCCCCGGGTGCGGATGCTGCTCGACAACGCCAGCCTCCATCGGGATTCGGTCCCGCCGGCCAAGCCCAGGCACGTGCTCGAAACCGATGCCGAGGCCGAGATCACGGACGCGGGCGGCTCGGTCAAGCGTGGTCGCTTCAGCCGCTTCGCCCACAGCAAGGTGCTGATTGCCCGGCGCAACGGCACCGCGGTTCGGGTCCTGACGGGCTCCACCAACTTCTCGCTGCGCGGCCTCTACGTCCAGGCCAACAACGTGCTCGTGTTCGACTCGCCCACGGTCGCCGGCTGGTTCGAGGACGCCTTCGAGCAGTCCTGGACGGCCGCCGGCATGAAGGGCTTCAAGTCGAGCCCGATCGCCCAGGGCTGGTTCGAGCTGCCGGATGATGGGCTGCCACCCGGCGCCGTCGCGTTCTCACCGCACGCCTCGGCCGACGTGTCGCTCAGGCGGGTGAGCGATGCCGTCAGCGGCGCCTCGAGCTCGCTGCTGTTCTCGGTGATGGGTCTCCGCGGCGGCGGTGACGTGCTCAAGGAGCTGCGTGGCGGGATGGCCAAGCCGGGCCTGTTCAGCTACGGGATGACGCAGGCCGGCAACGCGTACATGCAACTTTACAAGCCGGGCTCCACGCGTGCCGTCCGGGTCACCTTCGCCTACCTCCACGGCCAGGTCCCGGCGCCGTTCCACGCCGAGATCTCGGGCGGTGTCGGCCAGGTGATCCACGACAAGTACGTCGTGGTCGACTTCAACGGCGATGACCCGAGGGTCTACACAGGTTCCTCGAACCTCGCCAGCGGCGGCGAGGAGCACAACGGCGACAACCTGATCGAGCTGCGCGGAAGCGACGTGGCTTCGCTGTACGCGGTCGAGGCCGTGCGCCAGATCGACCACTTCCATTTCCGGGCGGCCATGAAGGGCTCGACACCCAGCGGGCCGCTGGTCCTCAAGGGCCCGGACCGCTGGCATGAGTGGGTCGATCCCTACTACGACCCGAACGACCTCAAGTCCCTCGATCGCGAGCTGTTCGCCCGGATCCCGGCCGGATGACGGTGCCGTCCGGCTGACGCCAGGGTCGGCCCTCACCCATCCAGCCGCCGTCGCGCATCGTCCTCAGGCGCTCAGGGCGGCCTCTGTCTCAGCGAGGTGCTCGTTCCGGTGTGCCGAGCGACGGATCCAGCGCGGGTAGTAGCCCATGACGGCCTCGACGAGCTCGGACGGGTAGTCGTCGACCCTCGCATCCACGGCCTGCGCGGCCTCGACCGCCAGCCGGATGGCCTCGCGGGGCGGGATGGCGGCCCACAGCGGCAGGGACAGGTCGTTCACGACGAGGTCGATCACGAGCTCGATGACCTTGCCCTCGCGGGCCGTACGGTCCAGGGCGTCGAGCGCCCGCCGATCCCAGAACGCCAGGTGGGCGAGCGTGATGGCGACCGTCCAGTGATCACCCACCCGACGCCGGAGGTCGTCATCGGAAAGCCGGGCACCGAGCGACCGGATGCGCTCGGTGGCGGCGTGGTTGGCGTCGCGGATCCCGGGATCGATCGGCATCTGTCCTACCTCCTGGGTGGTGTCCTGGATCAGGCTAGCGCTCGACGATCCAGATCCTGTCCGGTTTCCAATCCGAATGAGAAGGCAGAAGCCGGGCGGCGCCGCCATCCGGTCGCCACCCGGCCCATGTGATCGCCGCTACATCGCCTCGGGTGTCAGCGGCTGCGCGTCCAGGGCAGTGGGGACCGGCACTGCCGTCGCGCCTTCGACGGTCTTCGCGGCCCGAGCGGGCAGGAAGGCGAGCGCCACGAGCGCGCCCAGCACCGCGAACCCCACCCCGATCATTGAGGTCGCGCCCATCGCGCCGACGAACGCCGTGCGGGCGGCGTCGAGGAGCGTCGACCCGGCGGCCCCGGCCAGCTGACCGGCCACCGCTGCGGCACCGGCAAGCGATTCGCGTGCGACGTCCGCGGCACCGGCCGGAAGTGACGACACCACGGGCGCCATCCGCTGCGCGTACCCGGCGGAGAACACGCTGCCCAGGATAGCCACGCCCAGCGCGCCACCGACCTCGCGGGTGACGTCGTTGACCGCGGATCCGACGCCGAGCTTCTCCCTGGGCAGGGCACCCATGATGGCGTCCGTGGCCGGGGTCATCGCGAGACCGAGCCCCACCGATGCGACGAACAGCACACCCATGATCTGGAGATCGCTGCTCCCGGTGCCCAGCGTCGAGAACATGGCCATCCCGAGGGCGACCACACCCAGCCCGAGCCCGGTGGCGATGCGAGCTCCGTAGCGGATCGTCAGCGGAGCCGCCAGCGAGGACGCGATGGCGACACCCAGGGCGATCGCGATGAACCGGACCCCCGTATCGAGCGCGGACAGGCCCTTCACCTGCTGCAGGTACAGGGTGAGGAAGAACATCGCGCCGTTGAGGGCGAAGAACGACAGCGTGACCGACAAGCTGGCGGCACTGAACCGCCGGTTGCGGAACAGCGCGACGTCGAGCATCGGATGCGCCACCCGGCGCTCCCAGGCGATGAACGCTACGGCGAGCACGCTGGCGAGCGCGAACGAGCCGGCGATCTGCGGGTTCGCCCAGCCCAGGGCCGGCTCTTCGATGATCCCGTAAACGAGCGTCACGAGCCCCACCACGGAGATCAGGGCGCCCACGGGATCGAGCGGGATGCGCCCGGGCGCCTTCGACTCCGGGACGACGAGCAATGTCGCGGCGATGCCGACGATCACGATCGGGACGTTGATCTCGAACACGGAAGGCCACGCCCAGTTGTCGAGCAGGAGGCCACCGAGGATCGGTCCGAGCACCATGCCCAGCGCGCCGACGGTGCTCCAGACCGCGATCGCCTTGGGGCGCTCGTCATCCGCGAAGACGTCTGCGACGATCGACAGCGTCGAGGGAGTCGCCAGCGCCGCACCGACGCCCATGAACCCGCGGAGCACGATCAGCTGGTCCGGGCCGGTCACGAACGGCGCTGCCGCAGAGCCCGCCCCGAACAGCCCGAGGCCGATGACGAGCATCAGCCGCCGGCCGTACCGATCGGACAGGGCACCGGCCACGAGCAGCAGGCCGGCGTAGATGAGGATGTAGGCGTCCACCATCCACTGGAGCTGGCTGACCGACGCCCCGAGATCGCGGGCGAGGGTTGGCAGCGCCACCGTCAGAACCGTGTTGTCCAGGCTGACCCCGAACACGGCGAGGATGAGGACGCCCAGGATCTGCCATCGGCGGGGATATCCCGCCTGGATGCCGGCCATCGAACCGATACCTCCATCTCCATGGGTCCCCGTCCCTGCGGAACGGTGTCCCCGGTGCGCACAGCGTTCTTGCTGCGCACACCGTACACGGACAGCGTGCGCATGTCAATACGCTGTTCGCATGAGGTACACTGTGCGCATCGAGGTAGGGAACTCCGACGAAGGAGGCGGTCGTGAGCGGGGATCAGGAACAGGACGAGGTGCGGCTGCCCTGGTGGCCGGAGCCGCGCGAGCGCCCGCAGCGAGAACCGCTGGCGCGCGACCAGATCGTTGCGACCGCGATCCGTGTTGCCGACGTGGAGGGCCTCGGGGCGCTGTCGATGCGGCGGCTGGCGGACGAGCTGGGCTCGGGTGCGACGTCGATCTACCGTCACGTGGCGAACAAGGACGAGCTGCTGGACCTGGCCGTCGATCAGGTCCTGGGCGAGGTACCGGACACGGACGACCCGTCGACCGGTTGGGATGAACGGGCCGCCACCCTCGCCCGGGCCGTCCGCGAGACGCTGCAGCAGCACCCGGGGATCGCGCTGCTGCTCGGCTCCCGCGTCACCCGCGGGCCCAACGCCCTGTCACTGGCGGACCGGCTGCTGGGGATCCTTCGGTCGGCTGGCATCGGCGGCGTTCAGCTCGGGCTCGCCTACCAGATCGTCTTCGATTGGGCGGTCCTGTTCGGGTTCATCGGCAGCCGGCAGATGAGCCCGGCTGGCGGGGATGGCCAAACCCCCGAGCAGCAGCAGGAGATCCTCGCCGCCATGGTCGCGGCCCTGCCGCGCGACCGCTACCCGAACATCGTGAGCATGTTCGACCATGCCGACGAGCTGACCGCCGACGCTCAGTTCGAGTTCGGCCTGCGGGCGTTGATCACCGGTATCGCGGCGGCCAGGTCGAAGCCGGCCGGCGAATAGCCCGTGCCCGAGGGTTCCCGGCGCGTGCCATGTTCCGACCCGTCTCGACCGGGTCGCCACTGCGAGGCCGGAGCCGGCTGAGTGCGGCCCGGTGGCCCTTGTCACCCTCGAGCCGGGTGCCACAATTGGTGCACACACGGACCGTCAAGGAGATCGGCGATGGCTGCCAATCCGGGACCTCCTGGCTGGCCCCCTGGTCGCGTCAGCCCGACGCTCGGGGGCCCGACCGACAGCTACCGGCCGCATCAGGACCAGATCTCGCTCCAGGCGCAGCACACGGCGGATCTCGAACGGGAGGCCCGGGACGGCAGGCGCGGTCTGGCAGGCCTTCTCAGCCGATTCCTGCGGGCGCTCCGCCGTCAGCTCTGATCGGATCGCGCCCCGACCCCGTCAGGGCAACGGCGTGGCCGCCGGGCGGAGATCAGGGCAACGGCGAGGCGGCCGCTCGCGCCGCGGAGCGTTGAGGCGCGACCGGCAGCAGGCCGGCGGCCGGGCTGCGCGCCGCGCGCGGCTGGCGGAGTTCCGTGATCGCGTCGATGACGGCCTCGAGCTGGCCGTCCTCGGACTCGCTGCCCAGCTCCAGCCAGCAGTAGGTGAAGCGCCCGGGCAGCACCCGCTCCATCAGGGCACCGAGCCATTTGGTGAGCTCGGCCCGGGAGTCCACGCGCCTGCGCGCGTTCGGCGTGATCGCGTGGATCAGGACCAGGCGGCGGCGGCTGCGGTCGAGCCACGGCCAGTACTTGAGCACGTTCTCGACCGGATGCGGCCGCTTGCGCTCGATCTCGAGCGCGACCCAGGCATCGCGGCCGACCTCGACCATCCCGCCGGTATCGCCGCTCACGCCCACAGCCACGCGGAACGTGAACGCGACGTCGAGCCGCCTGCCGAGCCGCTTCACCTGCCTGGCCTTCGAAAGATTGCCCCAGCGCTTCTTCGCCACGTTCGACCTCGTGCCGATGCCCCCGTCGAGCCGAGGGTACCGTGCGTGGGGCCACGATGCGGGCGCGCGGCGCGCGGTGGCAGCCCGCCTTCGCACCCCCGGGCGCTGATCTCATAGGTATCCGACCAGACCCGTTCGGTCGGTCCCGCCGGCGTTGACCCGGGGATCAGCCCTTCACGACGCCGAGCGGTGTCAGCCGCTTGACCGGGCGCACCAGCGAGGCCGACGCCGCCATCACCGCCTCGATGTCCTTGTACGCGAACGCCGCCTCCTCCGCGATCGCCTTCGGATCGCCCGTATGCAGCACGACGCCGAGCTCCCGCATCTCGGCGACCACCGCCTCGGACGTCTTCGCCTTGCGCGCGGCCGTCCGGCTCATCGCGCGGCCGGCGCCGTGGGCACACGTCTCGAACGCGTCTGCGTTGCCCAGGCCCTCGGCGACGTAGCTCGCGGTGCCCATCGAGCCCGGGATCAGGACCGTCTCGCCGGCCCGGGCCCGGACCGCGCCCTTGCGATGCACGATCCCGCCGCGGCCCGCGTGGTGTTCCCAGGCCGCGTAGTTGTGGTGGATGTCGATCACGCGACGGAACGCGCCGATCTTGCTGTGGCGCTCGAAGGCGGCCTCGACCGCGTCGAGCATCCGGCTCCGATTCACCTCCGCGAACCGCATCGCGAACGTCATCGCCGCCCAGTAGTCGTCGAACTCGCGGCTGCCCTCCGGCAGGAACGCCAGCTCCTCGTGCGGAAGGTGCGAGTGCCACGCCCGGTTCAGCACCAGCGCCCGCTCATGGAACGCGTCGCAGATCGTCTTGCCCAGGTGGCGCGAGCCCGAGTGGAGCAACACGTGGACCGAGCCCGCCTCGTCGCGCTGCAGCTCGAGGAAGTGGTTGCCCGAGCCGAGCGTGCCCAGCTGGTCCACCGCGCGATCGAGCCACGCGGGGTCGATCGACCTCGGCACGACGAGCCCGATCTCGTCCAGGGCGGCTCCACGATCGACCGGCTTGGGCTGCCGCTTCATCCCGACCGGCACGTCCCGAGCGATCTGCGCCAGCACGGCCTCGAGCTCGCCCGGGGTCAGCGTCTCGACCGTCAGGTCCGTCTCGACCAACGCCACCCCGCACCCGATGTCCACCCCGATCGCGTACGGGACCACCGCCCGATCCGCGAACAGCACCCCGCCGATGGGCATCCCGTAGCCCGCGTGTGCGTCCGGCATCAGCGCCACATGATGGATCGCGAACGGCAGGTCGGACAGCTGCGTCGCCTGCTGCAGCGCCGCGCCCTCGAGCTCCGCCGCCCAGCTCTTGATCGGGACGCGGCCGGGCTGGCTCACGATCGGGAGGCGCGCGACATCACGCGACCCGGGCGTGGGTGCCTTTGTGGTCTGGGGCGTGTGGGTGCTCGACATGGTTGCTGGACCTTGACCCAGCCTACGTCCGATCGGTCACGGTCGACAGGGCACGAGGTCCCGTCTCAGCGAACCCCGTACGCGGTCCGGAGCTCTCCCAGCCGACCGCGCTCCGACCGGGCTCCGAGATACGGGATGTCCGTCTGCCCGAAGTCGTCGCCCTTGAACAGGAGCGGCTCGCCCGTCTCCCGGGCCAGCGCGTAGGCGAAGCAGTCGCCGAAGTTGAGATTCGCGTGGTGGCTCGTGCCTCGGCCGAAATCGCGATACGCCTCCCTTGCGATCCGTGCCTGCGAGGCCGACACGGGCTCCACGACGAGGCGCGCGGCGGCGATCAGCTCGTCGAGCCGGCGGCTCAACAGGGGATCGCCCAGGCGATCGATCACGATCGTCGTCTCCAGCCAGGTCGCCGCCGAGATCCGATTGACCGGCGAAGACTCGAGCGCCAGCTCGTAGAACCGCGCATCGTCCTCCTGGCGGACGATCGCGATCAGCGCCGACGTGTCGATGATCACCGGGGCAGCCCGTCACGGTCGTAGAGGAGGTCGGTGGGGTCGGCCTCGAGGAAGTCCTGGGGAAGCCGTGCCCGCATGTCGGTGGCGATCTCGTGCAATCGGTCGGCCATACTCCCCTGATTCTCGGGCTGGCGCACGCGGGTCAGCCGGTCGCGCACGGCCTCGGTGACGGCGGTGGTCATCGACTCGCCGGTGATCTCGGCCAGCTCACGGACCAGCCGATACGTCTCCGCATTCTTGATGTTGAGGCTCATGGTAGAAGTCTACCGCGCGATGGTAGATGGCTGCCTCTATGCCAGGCGAAGCTCGGTGCTCGGCCCCTCTACCAGCAGCGGGTCAGGCCTCCCCGGTCGCCTCGCCCGCGCCCACGCTGACCGTCCGCTCCTCGAGCCCGCGGACGACCTTGATCTCGAACGGCGTCGGAGCGGCCTCGAGCGCCTCGACCAGGGCGTCAGCATCGGCGATCGATCGGCCAGCGACCTCGACGATCAGGTCGCCCTCCTGGATCCCGGCCTTCGCCGCCAGGCTCCCGTCCTCCACACCGCGGACCAGCAGACCGTCTCGCTCGGGCAGGCCCACCGACCGGCGCAGCCGTCGGGCGACGTGGGCCGGGGCGATTGCCACGCCCAGCCGGCGCCGGGACGGTGACTCGCCGCGGCCGAGGGCATCGATGCGCCCGCGAAGGGTGGCATCGGCCGGCAGCGCGAGGTAGAAGCCCTCGCCGATGCGGTTCGTGTTGAGGCCCAGGAACCGGCCCTCGCTGTCGAGCAGCGCGCCACCCGACGAGCCGGAGGCGAGGGGGGCGGTGTGCTCGACGCTCCCGGCGATGCGCCGGCCATGCGGACCCCGGAAGGCGCGCGAGGTCGCCGAAACAGTCCCGAACGTGATCCGGGTCCCGCCGCCGGGCGTCGCCGCGGCGCCGAACACCAGCGTGCCTACCGATGCGGCGGCCCCCTCCGCCCAGTCGGGGGCGGTGGTCTTGCCCGTGTCGACCGAGATCACGGCAAGGTCGCCGTCGACGTCGATCCCGGTCAGCCGGCCGCGTGTCTTGCGGCCGTCGGCGAACGTGACCGTGACCTCGTCGCCGCGGATGTTGTGGGCGTTGGTGAGGACTTTGCCCTCCCCGATGACGACGCCGGACCCGCGCTGCCGGGACCCGATCCCGACGACGGCGGGGCCGACGCGCTCGGCGACGGCGGAGATGGCGGACTGGAGCTCGTCGATGGCGGACATGGTCTTTGCAGGGCTCCCCAGGCGTTGCGTCTAACTAGTGACTTGCAAGTTACTACTCCATGGGAGACCCGGCAAGCCCGTGTCTGCACGGTAGCGGATACTCGGGCCCATGTCCGGCTTCCCGGCGTTCACCGCGATCTTCACCGGAGAGGTCATCGACTGGCGCGGGCCGTCGCCGTATCACTACGTCCCGGTGCCGGCCGCCGAATCCGCCGAGATCCGCTCGTTCGCTCCGCTGGTCACGTACGGCTGGGGTGTCATCCCGGTGCGGGTGCGGATCGGCGCCACATCGTTCACGACCTCGCTGTTTCCGAAGGACGGACGCTACCTGGTGCCGATCAAGGATGCAGTGCGCCGCGCGGAAGGGCTGGCGGTGGGCGACGCGACGACGGTGGAATTGACGGCAGGCGGCTGACGACGCGGCGCCATCCGCCGACAATGCCAGGCAACGGCTGACCGAGAGGGCGTCATGGACATCGACGAATTGGTCGACCGGATCCTTCGGGTGGCGGCAAGCCTTGACCTCCCGCCCACCACCAACCCGGCGTCCGACGCGGAGATCGAGTCCCTGCGTGCGCTCGTCGCGCCGCTCGGCCTGCCCGAGGATGTGGAGCGCCTGTATCGCCGGTTTCAGGACGGCTCTCCCAGCATGCTTGACGGGCTGGACGCCATGCTCCCGATCGCGACCTCGATCGAGTTCCGACGCGACCACGACTGGCCGCACGCACTGCTGTCAATTGCCTACGAGTCGCACCAGTTCCGGTTCGTCGAGCTCCACGGACCGGACGGTACCGGTGGCGGCACGATCTGGTCATCGGCCTACGCCGACGAGAACATCGTGGGGGTGGCGCCGTCGCTGTCCGCGCTGCTCGAGGTCGTCGCCGAAGCCTGGCAGCGCGGTGTCGCGACCCCCTACACCCAGGCCGATGGCTATCGCACCATCGAGTGGGACTTCGACGCCTGGGAGTCGCTCAAGGCGGAGCGATTGCCGAAGCCGCGCCGGGTCAGTGTCCGGCCCACGCGCTGGCTGCCGCGCTGGCTCGAGATCGAGGGGTTGGACCCGCGCGACGCGATCCCCCGCGGCGCGACCTCGACCATCGCCGTGGTTCTTGGTCAGGGCCAGGCCTGGACCGATGTCGTCACCCTCGTCGGGACGCTCAGGAGCCTGGTGGGCACCGGGGTCGCCAGCAGCGCCGTCCTCGACGACGGCACCGGCGAGCTCCTCGTCCTCGTGCCGGCCGCCGTCGACCCGTTTCGCCTGTTCCGCATCGGCGGGCCGATCGAGCTCGACGTCCGCCCGCTCACCGACCCGGGCGAGGTGCCGCCGTTCTTCGATGCGGGCGCCTTCGAGGCCATTGCGACCGCCGTCCGGCGCGACGACAGCGACTGACCGCGCCTGCGCCGCGTGGTCGCCCGTACCATGGATGGCGCCATGCCCACCCAGCCCGACCATCCACGCTCGCCGCTGGAGCTCGCCCTCGATCGGGTGGGGGACCGCTGGAGCCTGCTCGTCGTGGAGGCCCTGCTCGACGGCCCGCGCCGGTTCAACGAGCTGGGGGACCAGGTCTCGGGCATTGCCCCCAACATCCTGACCGATCGGCTGCGCCGCCTGGAGCGCGAGGGCGTCGTCCTCGCCCGCCCCTATCAGGATCGCCCGCCGCGCATGGACTACACGCTCACCGCCGCCGGACGGGACCTCGCCGGCGCCCTACGACTGCTAGCCGACTGGGGCGCCCGCCGCTCCGACCAGTCAGAGCCGCTCCGCCACGCCGCCTGCGGCACACCGCTCGAGGCCCGCTGGTATTGCCCCACCTGCACCACCGTCGTCGACGACCCGGAGGCTGCCGAGAACCGGGTGCTGTAGGGGTCTGGCCGGCGATGACGATACTGTGTTGGCCGCACGACACCACGATCCTGTCGCCATCAACCGCACTATCTAGCCAGCTATGAGAACGATCAGCCCGCTCGATCCCCGGCGGTCGTTGGGCGCCATCCTGGACGCGGCGTCGGCGGGGGAGCGGTTCCTGATCGAACGCGATCACCGGCCCGTCGCAGTCCTGGTCTCGGTCGAGGAAGGCCGAAAGCTGGACGACGACCCGGAGGAGCGTCGCCGTCGATCGCTGGCCGCGCTGGGCCGTCTTGATGCCATGGGGCGGGAGCAGCGGGAGCGACACCCGGGCGGCCCGCCGGCGGCAGAGGCCGTGCGGATGGACCGGGATCGGGACGGTGGCTGAAGCGCTCGTCCTCGACTCGTCGGCCGCGCTCGCGATCCTGCTGGGCGAGCCCGACGCCGAGCTCGTGCGCCAGCACCTCGTCGATGCCGCAGGGCAGCCACTGCTCGTGCTCGACCTGTTCTGGCTCGAGCTCGTCAACGTCCTCGTCCGATGCCATGGCTGGGATCCTGATGCCGTCGTGGAGGCCCTCCGCGAGCTCGGTGAGCTGGGGATCGAGACCGTTGCGCCGGACCGGCCCCTGCTCCTCGTCACGTTGGACCTCGCCGCGACCCACGACATCAGCGCCTACGACGCCGCGCATCTCGCCCTCGCCGGGGCGGCCGATGCGAGGCTGCTAACCCTGGACGAGCGGCTCGCCCGCGCCGCCGGTGCGCACGCGGCCATCCGCCCTCGAGGCGGGACGCGTGAGCAGATGGCCCCGTACGGCCGGGTGGCGGCATCAGTCGATTGGGTGCGCCATGGCCGCTACCTCGCGGAGCCGCGGCGGGCGGCCGGCGCCTGACGCCGTGGCGGCCGCGATCAGGCGAGCGACCGCGGAGGACCGCTACGAAGACGCGGGACATCCGGAGTGGTCGCTGCGACGTTCCGCAGGTCGTGGCCGTCCCCGATCAGGTGGGCGCGCCACCCGCGGAGCCCCGGGAGCCCTACGCTTTCGACGCTCCCCGGGCAGCCTCCCTCTCACGGCTGGACCTCAGATCAGCAAGCACGTTGAGGGTGTAGCGATAGAGCAGCGCCGAGGGCAGGGTAGACACGACGAGGAGCCCGATGGTGAGCAGCAACGGTGCGCCCTCGAGGATCAGCACCACGAGCAGGAGCGTCGGCATTCGGCCGAGCATGAGCAACGGGTAGTGGCTAAGTCTGCGTTCGGCGGAGGGTCGAACAAGGCCAGTTCGGCAGCATCGGGCGCCTGGAATTGGTGGAACCATTCGTCGAGGTCGGCGCGGCGGATCGGGTGGCTGTCCCAGGGTGGCTGCGAGTTCCTGGCCTCGATGCGCCGCCACAGTTCATCGGGAGGCACATCGAGGTAGTGCAGTTCGACGCCGACACCGAGGCGACGAGCCGTGGATCGCAGCTCGTCGCGCTCGACCCGCGCCCAGAGCCCAAAATCGAGGACGACGCTCAGGCCGAGGCGCAGGATCTCCTGGGCAAGGCGCCAGAGTTCCTGCTCGACCTTCTCCCGAGTCGGCGTGTCCCAGGGAGTCGATCCAAGAGCCCAGAGCCATTCGTCCTTCGTGAGGCGCACGGCGCTCCGGTGCGCGGCCAACTCCCTTGCGAGGATGGTCTTGCCCGCCCCGGGCAACCCGCAGGTGAGGATCAGTCGAGCGTTGCTCACCGTGTCTGCCCCTCGTCCGATCCCTCCTCCTGCCACAGATCGTGCCGGGACTCGTCCACGATGAACGCGCGCCCGCCGGGAGCGAGCAGGCGCTCGACGCGCGACCAGAACGCCTCGAACCGCGACGTCGGGATGCGTGACCAGAGGGCCGCGAAGAACACGAGGTCGGCCGGCTCGAGCGGCTCGTCATCGAGCACGTCGGCAACCAGCATCGACACATTCGGCGCCTGGTTCTTTGCTCGATTGATCGTGAGGACCTCGGGCGAGGAATTGAGCGCGACCACCTCGTGCGCCATCGACGCGAGGATCCCCGTGTACAGCCCGGTGCCCGCACCGAGCTCGATCACCCGCCCGAAGGGTTCCAGCGCCCGCAGCTCCGCAACCGCAGGTGGCGCCACATCGGGACTTGTCTCGTCGTACTCGCTGGCGCGCTCGCGGTAGTAGCGGACCTGCTCCGCGAGCAGCGCCTCGGTACGGGTACGCCGGTCAACCTGGCGAGCCTCCCCGTGACCATCTCGTTGACCCCGATGAACGGGTGACCGGGCGTGAGGGTCGGCCCCTTGCCGTAGTACTCGTTGAGGTCGCCTGTCTGGAGCAGAAAGGCCGCCCGGGAACCACCATCTCGTCGGACCGCGGAATCCGGCAGCTCGGCGATGGCGACGAGTGGGCTGAGGGGGCCAGCCCACTCGAGCTGGCCCTCGGTGTGCTCGTCCTCGGAATCGGATCCCGAAGGGGGAGCCACCTTCAATGCTCCGCGTCTCGGCGACACTGCGATCTTGCCGTCGGCCATCGTCTACGTCACGAGCACCCGGACGTGCTGCCGCAATTGAGGCACTTGTAGCAGGAGCCGTTGCGGACCATGATCGAGCCGCAGTCGGCGCAGGACGGAGCGTCGGCCTGGGCGGCGAAGGCCACCTTGACGCCGCCACCCAGCGATGACCCGGCGAATGACTCGAGGGTCCGGCCGTTGCCGTTCTTGTGGCCATTCCCGTTGCCGTTGCTGGCGATGACCACCAGCTCCTCCTTTGGAGCAGGAGCGGGGACGGGCTCGATCGCGGTGGCGGTCGCCGTGGGCGGCTCCGAGGCAGGCTGGGTGGTTGCCGGCGAGCTCAGGGGGCTCGGAGGCGCTACGTCGCCCTCGTCGTCCCGGGCCACCATAGAGAGCCCGCCCAGCGGCGCCGGGACCTCGCTCTCGTCCAGCACCTGGGATCGGTCGATCAGCCCCAGCATCGCCTTCTCGTCGGCCGGCAGGAACCGCGACCCCAGCCACCGGAAGATGTAGTCCACGAGCGACTTGGCGATCGGGATCTCCGGGTTGCCGGTGAAGCCGCTGGGCTCGAACCGCACGTGCGCGAACTTGTTGACCACGTCGCGCAGCGGCACGCCGTACTGGAGCGCCAGGCTGACCGATGTCGCCAGCGTGTCCATCAGGCCGCTGACCGTCGAGCCCTCCTTGGCCATCTTGAGGAAGATCTCGCCGGGCTGGCCGTCGTCGTACAGGCCCACCGTGATGTAGCCCTCGTGGCCGCTGATCTCGAACTTGTGGGTGACGGCCGCACGCTCCGAGGGCAGCCGATGCCGATGGGGCTTGGTGGCCTCGGCCTGGGCGGCGGTCAGCTGCCGGCGCAGGGCCCCGATCGTCTCCCGATCCTGGGCCGAACCCTGGGCAGCGTCGTCGTCCTTCTTCTTGCCGGTGGACAGCGGCTGGCTGCGCTTGGACCCGTCGCGGTAGATCGCGATCGCTTTCAGGCCCTGCTTCCAGCCCTCGAGGTAGACCGTCTCGATCTCCTCGGCCGTGGCGGCCTCGGGCATGTTGACGGTCTTGCTGATCGCCCCAGAGAGGAACGGCTGGACGGCACCCATCATCCGCACGTGGCCCATGTAGTGGATGGACCGCTCGCCGTTGACCGGCTTGAACGCGCAGTCGAACACGGGCAGGTGCTCGGGCTTGAGCTCCGGAGCTCCTTCGATCGTCTCCCGCTCATTGATGTAGTCGATGATCCCGGTGACCTGGTCGGGGCTGTAGCCCAGCTTGCGCAGGGCGGCCGGCACCGTCTGGTTGACGATCTTGAGGTAGCCCTCGCCGACCAGCTTCTTGTACTTGATGAGCGCGATGTCGGGCTCGATGCCGGTGGTATCGCAATCCATCATGAACGCGATCGTCCCGGTGGGCGCGAGCACGGTCACCTGCGCGTTGCGGTAGCCATGCTCCCGGCCGAGCTGGAGGGTCTCGTCGTACAGCTGGCGAGCCGACTCCAGCATCTCGGTCGGGACACCCTTCTCGGGGATCGAGTACGCGGCATCGCGATGCTTCTCGATGACGCGCAGGAAGGGTTCGCGGTTGACGTCGTACTCGACGAACGGACCGCCGTGGTCGCGGGCGATGAGCGAGCTCTGGCGGTACGCCTCGCCGTGCATCAGCGCGGTGATCGCCGCGGCGTAGTTGCGCCCCTCATCGGAGTCGTAGGCGAGCCCGCGGTTCATGAGCAGCGCGCCCAGGTTGGCGTAGCCGAGGCCCAGCGGCCGGAAGCGGTGGCTGTTCTCCTCGATCTTCGTCGTGGGGTAGCCCGCGTTGTCGACCAGGATCTCCTGCGCCGTGATCGTGACCTTGGCCGCGAACCGGAACGCCTCGACGTCGAACTCGCCGTCCTCGCGCACGAACTTCATCAGGTTCAGTGACGCGAGGTTGCACGCGGTGTCGTTGAGGAACATGTACTCCGAGCACGGGTTGGACGCGTAGATCCGGTCCGTGTTCGCGCTCGTGTGCCAGTCGTTGATCGTGCTGTCGTACTGGATCCCCGGGTCGCCGCACAGGTGGGCGGCCTCGGCCATGCGCCGGAAGATGTCGCGCGCCTTGTAGGTGCCGGCCGGCTGGCCGTCGGTGACCTCGTAGGTCTGCCACTCGGCGTCGCGCTCGACGGCCTTCATGAACGTGTCGGTCACCCGCACGCTGTGGTTGGCGTTCTGGAAGAACACGCTCCCGTACGCCTCGCCGGTGAAGCTGGGGTCGTAGCCCTCCTCGATCAGGGCCCAGGCCTTGCGCTCCTCGTTGGCCTTGCTGTTGATGAAGTCGAGGACATCGGGGTGGTCCGCGTTGAGGATCACCATCTTCGCCGCGCGGCGCGTCTTGCCGCCCGACTTGATGACGCCGGCGAACGCGTCGTAGCCCTTCATGAAGCTCACCGGGCCCGACGCGATGCCGCCGCCCGACATCTTGGCCTTGCTGCTCCGGATGGGGGACAGGTTCACACCCGCGCCCGAGCCGTACTTGAACAGCATGGCCTCGGTCTTGGCCAGGTCCATGATCGAGCTCATGTTGTCCTGGACCGAGTTGATGAAGCACGCGGAGCACTGCGGCCTGGTTTCGATGCCCACGTTGAACCAGACGGGCGAGTTGAACGCCATCTTCTGGTGGACGAGCAGGTGGGTGAGCTCGGCCTGGAATGCGCGCAGGTCCTCGTCGGTGGCGAAGTAGTGGTTCGTCTCGGCCCAGGCGGCGATCGTGTTGACGACGCGGTCGATGAGCTGGCGGATGCTGTGCTCGCGCTCCGGGGTGCCGACGTGGCCGCGGAAGTACTTGGAGACGACGACGTTGGTCGCGAGCTGGCTCCAGAACGCCGGCACCTCGACGTCCTTCTGCTCGAACACGCTCTTGCCGGACTCGTTGCTGATGCCGGCCGTGCGGTACTCCCAGGTGATCTCGTCGTAGGGGTGCACGCCCGGGCGGGTCCAGCGGCGCTCGAAGGTCAGGCCGCGGGTGCCCTTGCCGGTGAAGCTGGCGCCGTAGATGCCGCCGAGCCCCTTGCGCGGGGTGTTGCCGGCCGCGCCATCGGTCCTGCTGCTGCCGCCGGTCTTGCCGCGTCCCTTTGCCGTCTTGGCCTCCATCACCGGGACTACCTCTCGAGCCTGGGCCATGCGTCCGTCTCCTCCACTCCCGCGTCGAATGCGGGATCCTCCCTTGGGTGCCGGCGAGGGCGATGGGGCGTCCGCCGCCGGTCCTGGTACTGCGACCCGGGTGCCATTGCGGGACGCTGGTGCGCGAATGTCAGAGCGAACTCAGAGCGTTGAGCGCCGCGCGCCGTCTTCGCTCTTCTCGGTCGAGCTGCGTGCGTCTGGCGCTGTCTCGCTCCTCGTTCGTGCTCCGTACGATGGCCGGTCTCGAGGCGGCGAGATAGGGCTGCCGCGTAGCTGCGAGGCTGACCTGCCAGCCGTCCCCCTGGCGTCCATTCCGGGTCCTCGTCCCGGCCGGTTCGGTGGCCGTTCGGAGCGGGTGTCTCCGGGTTCGTCCGTCGCGGGGGCGACCCGGTCATGCTACGTCGCCGGGGAGGACCGGTCAAGCCCAAAACCACAAGATGTAGTGGTGTGCTGGTTGTTCGCATCGCAACATGTTGTGATACCGCGTCCGGACGGCCATCCACGCTCGCGGCCGTTCGATCCACGTTCGAGGGCCGTTCGTCCACCCTCGACCCCATGTTCGTCCACGTCCTTTGCCCCCGTCTTGCACAGCCCACGGGTGGCTTGTCCACGGGGGTCACCCTCGGTTGTCAACAGAACGCGCGTTCTATTCTAGCGCGCTCGCTGTGGTCTCGTCGCCGCCCAGGCCGAGCCCGCCGCCACCAAGGCCAAGTCTCGCCTCGCCAGCCCCGGACTGCGCCACGTACCCGTCCCGCGACTGCGATCTCCACCCACCGCCGGGGCATCTGGAGCGCCCACCCACCGGATGGGCGCTATGGGCATGGGAGGTCCTCGGACCTCGCCAGCTGTTCACCGGGCGGGTGTTCGGCCAACACGCGGGTTGCCGGACCTGCGCTATGACCCGGCTGGCGGGTACCGGGTCACGTCGGCGGCCTCGAGGCCGCCGCCCGGGCCCTGCGGACCCGTCGGACCTGACCGAGCCCCCGACCTGTACCCGCCACCTGGGTCGATGGCAGGACCGGACGCACGAAGGACAGGGCGGCGATTCGGCCGCGAGGGTGGGCCAGCCAGCCTGCCACCGATCGCCCGTCCGCGGGTAGCGCCGCCCGGAGCATCGCCCGGTGCGCGCCGACCCTCCGTCGGCTCGTCCTCCCTTCGGCCACCAGCAGCCACGACGACACCACCGCAGCCGCCCAGCCGCGCTGGGCACCGATGGGAGCCGCCAGCCGCACCTTGCGGTCCAGCGTCCCCACCGTCTCCTGCACGTCGACGATCTCGGTCTTGAGCTCGATCACGAGCAGCGTTCGAGTGGGCTCGTGCCATGCGAGCACATCGATCGCGCCCCGCTCCCCGTAGATCGAGAACGTGACCTCGGGCACGGCCGTCCACTCGGGCAGGGACGCGAACAGGCGAGCGACCCGGTCGTGCATCGCCGAATGCCGGCTCCCCAGCAGCCGGTCCAGCTCCGCGCCCTGCCAGCGCGCCTCGACCGTCAACCGGATCCCGAGCGCTGCCACGATCCTCCGGAGCGTCCGCAGCGGGACTCCGCCGAGCTCGCCAGCCTCGACGCGGGACACGACTGACTGCGAGACGCCGCTCGTGGATGCGAGATCCGCCTGGCGCCAGCCGCGCTTGGTGCGCACGGCGCGGATCGCGCGTCCGATCGAATGGTCGTCTCACGCCGCCCAGCGTGACGGCGCCGGCTCATCGGCCCCTTACGTGACGCGATCGGCCTCCGATGGACCGTGTCCGCGCCGTGTCACGCCTCCGGCCGCCCAGATCCGGCACGCTCGGTGCCGGCTCGCACCACCCTTTGCCGGCGCCGACCGGGCCTGCCGACCGCGGGCGTCGGCCCCGGACCTACCCGATCGGGGAGGGCCATGGCGTCCGGGCACCAGCCGAACCTGAACGCAGGTCCTGGGACCCACCTTTCAGGGGACCTTTCGGTGTCCGACCGCAACACGGCACCGGGACCATCGGGGTATCGGTGTTCCGCGGTGTCGCCCGGCAGGATCGGTGGCCCACCGAGGTCGTCGGAGCCGAGCCGCTCCGGCCGACTGTCGAGGGAAACCGATCCGAAACCGTCGGAGGCTCGCCCACACGGGTGACCGGCCGACCATCGATCCGGGAGTCGAGATGAACGGTCTGCACCACGCGATCCGGCAGCTCGCTGCCCGCACCCACTCGCTCGCCAGGGCGCGGGACTGCACAGCGCAGGCGCGCAGGGCGCGGGACTGCACGGCGCAGGCGCGCACGGCGCAGGAGCACGCGGCGCGCCGCCGCACGCGGCGCGAGGGCCAGTCCCTGGTCGAGTTCACCCTCGTGCTTCCCATGTTCCTGCTCCTGGTCGCGGGCATCGCCGACTTCGGCATGCTGCTGTACTCGAACATGACGGCCATCAACGCCGCGCGCGAGGGTGCTCGGCTGAGCGTGACCTACCCGGGTGACACGAGTGCCGCCGAGGCCCGGGTCCGGGCGATGGCGACGGGCCTCGACCAGTCGTACCTCACGGTCACCACCACCTGCGAGCAGCCCGATGCGGCGCCCGCGACCACCTTCCATGCCTGCACGGCGCCACTCTGGCAGTCGGGCGACGCGGTGGCGGTCAAGGTCGACTACGTCTACCACATGATCTGGCCGCTGGCGTTCGGCACCGAGATCCCGTTGAGCTCGACCGTCAAGATGAGGATCGAGTGATGCGCCGGATCGAGGGCAGTCTCGACCACGCCACCGGCGGCGACCGTCACCGGCGGACCCGCGCCAGGAGGTGGGCCGGCGCCCGCAGCCGCGCTCGGACCTGGATGCGCGCGGGGCAGCTCCAGCCTCGCCGGCAGGACGGCGAGCAGGGCCAGGTCATCGTCCTGTTTGCCATCTTCCTCGTGGGCCTGCTCGCATTCTCCGCGGTGGCCATCGACCTGGGCGTGCTGCGGAACGCGAACCAGAACCTGTGGAACTCGCTCGATGCCGGTGCCCTTGCCGGTGTCTCCCAGCTGCCCGACGACGGCGCTGCCGCCGAGGCGGTCGCAATGCAGTTCGCCGACGTGGACTACCCGGGCCCGATCCCGCCCGGTGCCGTCAACACGAGCTTCCGGTGCATCGTCGGTGACCGCAACAACGATGGCCAGCCGGATCTCGAGGACGTGCCGTTGACGTGTGACCCGGGGACCGCGCCTGCGGGTGGCTGGCGCTGCGCTCACGGCATCTGCGCCGCGGTATGCGAGCCCTCGGCGGGCAACAAGTGCAACACCATCGTCCTCGAGGGCGCGGTGTCGGTCGGCTATCAATTCGCGCCCGTCGTGGGCGTGGATGAGGGGACCACGCAGACCGTGATCTCCGCCGCATGCAAGGGACCCTGCGGGTCGCTGCCGATCACCCCCGTCGACGTCGCCCTGATCGTCGATCGCACGGGCAGCATGAACGGCGTCGACACCACCAACGCCCGAGCCGCAGCCGATTCCGTTCGCTCGCTGTACAACCCGACCGCCCAGTGGCTCGCCTACGGCGTGCTCGGGCCCAGCCAGACCGGGCAGTCATGCGTCACCAAGCCGGCGTCCTCGATCGGCACCGCCAACGCCCCATCCGATCTGCGCCGTTGGATCCCCATCGGCCTGACCGGGCAGGGCGCCTCCTTCGGCTCCGACTACACCGCGTCGGGCAGCCCGATGGCCGGCGCGATCAGCTGCTTCACGAACTCGAGCACCGGCACCGATCTCACCGATCCGATCCCGATGGCGGCGTACGAGCTGACCCACTACGGTCGGGCGGGCGTCCACAAGGGGATCATCCTGATGTCGGACGGCCAGCCGAACCGCTCGACGACGACCACCTCGAACTACTGCGCCCAGGCCGACAGCGCCGCAACCGCGGCCAAGGCCGCCGGCATCGAGATCTTCACCGTCGGCTTCGGGCTCGATGGGTCGAACGACGCCAAGTGCCCCGACACGTCCGGCACCTGGAAGAACAAGACCGCCACGCAGCTGCTGGCCAGCATGGCCAACAGCTCGGTCGCCGACAACGGATGTCCGGGCACCGAGAACGACGACGGCGATCACTTCTTCTGCGTGGCGAAGACGTCGGGCGCCTCGGCCGACCTGTCGGACGTGTTCAAGACCGCGGCCGCGACCCTGGCCCAGGGCTCGAAGCTGGTCCAGCTGCCGTAGCGATCAGCGGGGCTGCGGCGCCGCAGGCCCGCGATTCGAGCCAGGCGCCGCTCAACCCGGATGCGCTGTCCTGTGGCGACGGACGCGGGCCCGGTTGCCGCAGGCCATCCCGTCGCACCAGCGACGGCTGCGATTCTTCGATCGGTCGAGGAACGTGAACCGGCACAGCGGGTTCGCGCAGCGGCTGACGAGCTCGGCCCGGGCGAGCACGTCGAGCAGGGGCAGCAGGAGATCGTCGGTGAAGCCGTCCCAGCCGGGCGCGGCGGCCAGGATCCTGTCCGGCGGTGCGATCCTGAACGCCGCCCGATCGAAACGCTCGTCGAGGCCCGACGGAAGCCCCGGCCGAAGCGCGGGCGCCGGTTCGTCCGCAAGCCCGCGAACGACCTCCCGAATTGTCCGCAGCGGGCCGAGCTGGGTCTCGGTCGGCAGCCCGTCCGGCACGCTGACGGCGTGGTCGACGAGCCAGCGCACGGCAGCGGCCGGGGTGGCGAGGTGGTCGTGGTCGGGTCCGTCGGCGCGTGGTCGTGCGTGCCAGTGCCCCGCCGGTCCGTGACGGGTGTTCGCCAGCGCGAGCAGATCGGGGACGCCCAGCCGGGGCCGCAGCTCGAGGGCAGCGGGTCGGACCGGCGCATGCGCGTGGGCGGCGTTCATCGGCTGGCGGCGTTCATCAACTGACGGCGGCGTTCATCGCCACGAGCAACGCCGGGCCGCTTCCGGCATCGGTTGCGCCGTGCCGCGCCCCTCGGCGCCGCTCATGGCACGGCCCGCGTCCAGACCGTCGCCGTGTTCCAGTCCGGGTACCCAGTCCGGCCCGCCGCCACCACCCTCCCTCCGACCACGGCCATCCCGTCGATCTCGCCGCCCGAGAACGACGTCTCCCAGGTCGCCGTCCAGTGGATGCCGTCCGTCGAGGCCCAGGTCATCGCCGATCCCTTGCCCGGGTCCGACCGCCAGCCTCCCGCCACGAGCCCATCGGGCGTCGTCGCGACCGACTGCATCCGGACCGCGTAGTCGAAGTTGTGGAACGCGGGCTGATCCGCGGCCGCGGTCCAGGTCGAGCCATCGGCCGAGGCCCAGGTCATCGCACCGTGATCGCCGGCGGCCAGCCCGACCGCAACGAAACCGTCGTTCGTCGCGACCACCGCCCGCATCGCCCCGCCGTCGTCCGGCTCGAGCCGCGCCCGCTGCCAGCCCGTTGCCGCGGTCCATCGCCACGCTGCCGCCGGCCCGTAGTTGGGATCGCCGTCCGTGCCCACCGCGACGACCGTCGACCCGGATGCGGCCATGCCCAGGATGCGCCCACCTGCGAACACGCCGCCGTCATCGTCGAGCGTCCAGGTCAGGCCGTCGTCGGAGCGCCACACGCCGGCCGCGGACCTCACGTGAAGGGGATCGTCGCGATAGCCGCCGGCGACGAACCCTCTCCCGAACGCCGTCACCGACGTCATTCCGCCCGCGGCATAGGGGACCAGCAGGGAGCCCTGGCGCGGAGCCGCCGTCCAGGTCGCGGCGCCATCGGATGCCCACGAGGTCGCGCCGTCGTGATCGTGCCCCACAATGACCGTTCGCCCGCCGTTCGATGCGACCGCGACAGCCGCCGAGCCTTCGACGCCCGAGAAGCCGGGCAGGAGCGTCCAGCTCGTCCCGTCGGTCGAGGTGAAGGCGGTGGCTGCCGCGGGAGGTGCCTGGATGCCGGCAGCGATCAGGCCCCCGGGCGTCGCGCCGACGCCGAGCAGGTCGTTCTCGGCCAGGTAGTGGCACGGGTGGCACTGGAAGTTGGGCGGAAGGGTCGGGCTATCGACGACGGGCGCGGGTTGCTGGATGGTCGCGATCAGCCAGGCGTCTGCGGAGGGGGCGGGACCCGAGCTCCCCGCGACCGGGGCGGTGCCGGCGGGGGGCGGGCCATCGGTCTCGTTCCGAGCGGTGGGCGTCGGGGCCGGGCTCGCGCACCCGGCAGTGGTGATGGCGGCCAGGAGAAGGATCGCGGCGGCGGGACGGGCGGGCACGGGACGTTGCCACCAGCGCGACATCTAACGATTGCACATGGCTTTTGCATGTTACATCCGGCAGCCGCTGCCGGCCGTTGAGCTCGCCGGCCGACCCGACCTCGCCCAGCCCGACCTTGCCCAGCCGGACCTCGCCAGCTACCTGTCCCACGGGTGGTATCGCGCCTCCGGACGACGCACCTGGTCAGCCATTCGCCTGGTGGGCGTTCAGGTCGCGCCGTAGCCTCGGACCTCGCCGGATACCCACCGGGCGGGTGTTCGGTCGGGTGCGCGATGCCGCACCTGCGACCAGCACCCAGCCCACGGGTGGCTGGCGGTGTGGAGGGTGGGTTCCGCGTTCACCCGAGCCGTGCGGACCCGTCGCACCCGGCCAGGTCCCCCGTTTGTACCCTCCACCTGGGTCGATGCAGGAACGAGGGGGGCGACCGATGCCGGAGCGGGCGTCACATCCCCGGGGCGGGGGCGTCCGAGCCACAGGTCCGGCGCGGGGGTCGGGCGGGAGAGCCGGAGGGAGACCGATGCGTCACGGAACGATGATCAAGCGGTTCAGCCGCGCGGAATCGACCGCGCTCGGCGCGAGCGTGACCCGTGCGATGGCAACAATCATCGCCATCGCGCTCGTGGTCGCGGCGTGCAGCCAGGCGCAGGCAACGCCGACCGCGGGCCAGGCAACCGGGTCCCTCGCCAGCGTTGCTGCGCCCGGCGGCTCGACACCGGCGGCATCGACACCGGTCCCAGCGCCGACGACGCCGGCCCCAACGCTCGCGCCCACCCCGACGGCGCCACCCACGCCGTCGCCCACCGAGGCGCCCTCGACCCCGGCTCCCACCAATGCGGCCATCGCCGGCGGGACACTCCCCGGTGGGTCGGGATGCCCGAAGCGGGTGCGGCGGCTCGAGGACGTGACAAGCGTCCCGGTCGGGCAACGGGCGGGCTGCTTCGGATCGGTGACCCTGACCCTGATCGCTTTCGCGCCGGTGGCGGACATGGACATCGCGAATTGCCCACCCGATCCGGCGCTCGAGCCCGGTGACTGCACGCCCGAGCCTGGCTGGCTGATCGGCGCCTACTGGGTGATTGCCGGTGACACGGCCGGCGACGCGACCGCGCCCAACGTCCTGGTGGCGGCGATCGACCCGTCCTCGGGCGCCGTGGTGCCGGAGGGCCCGATCTGGGTTCGGGTCGTCGGCCACTTCGACGACGCGGCATCGTCCAGCTGCAGGTTCACGGTGGACGCGACCGGGAAGCTGGCCGAGCCGGCAAAGACCACGATCGCGCGCTGCCGGTCGACCTTCGTGGCAACCTCGGTCGAGCCGGCATCGGCGTCGTAGCGGCGTCGCGTCTCGCTACGTCTTCGCCGGCGAGCGCGGGCGGTCAGAGCCCGCTGTACGCGTGCAGGCCGCTGAACCAGAGCGACCCTGAGTACGTCACCAGCACCATCCCGAAGCCAACCACGAGCAGCAGCGCGGCCGGCCGGCCGGCCCATCGCCGCTGATTTCGCGCGTGCAGGTAGACCGCGTACGTGAGCCAGGTCACCAGCGCCGACGTCTCCTTGGGGTCCCAGCCCCAGTACCGCGACCAGGCGATCGAGGCCCACCAGGAGCCGAGGATGATCATCGTCGCGAAGATCGGGAACGCGATGATCACCGCCCGGTAGGCCACCTCGTCGAGCGTCTTGTGCGACGGCAGCCAGGCGAGGCGGTCGTCTCGACCCTGAACCAGGTACCCAACGCCGGCCGCAAACGCGGTCGCGAAGATCCCGTACGAGAGCACCGCCATCCCGACATGGATCGTGAGCAGCGGCGCGTTCTGGAGCGCCGGCACCAGCGGCTCGATCTCGGACGGCAGCGATGAGGCATAGAGCAGCATCGCAAGCGCCACGCCCACCGGGATGAACCCGATCTGGCGGATGGCGTAGCGGCGGGACAGGAACAGGTAGCCTCCCAGGATCGAGGCCGAGAACGCGACGCTGAACTCGTACAGGTTGCCGTACGGCCCGCGGCCCACGACGATCGCGCGCAGGAGCATCGAGCCCAGCAGCAGCGCGAACCCGGTCGCGGTCACGAGCAGAGCCGCGCGCGAGAGCGGGCTCGGCGACTCGGCGAGGTCGAGCGGACCCGAGGCCGCGGCGGCGCGGGACGTCACGAACGAGCCGGTCACGCCTGCCGCGACCAGGGCCGGCTGGCGAGCGGGAGCCAGGGTCAGCAGCCGCCGGCCGTTGGCGAGCAGGACCGCGTGGCCGACGTGCGCGGCAAACCCGATCGCAACCACGATCACGCCGACGACGAACAGGAGCGATGAAGCCTGTGCCATGTGTGCCGTCCCGAGACGCTTGGGGCCGGGCCGGGGTCGCCGGCTGGCCCGGGTGGTCGCCGGCGGTTGTGCCGGCGGTTGTCAGTTGCTCGGGCCCTGGCCGCTCGGGCCGGGGCCGTCGTGGTCGTGGCTGTTCAGGCCGCGAGGTTCAGGTCGCGAGGTTCAGGCCGCCGCCGCCCCGCCCGGCGGGGGACCGGCTGGATGGATCGTGATCGTGGACGGTCGAAGGGTGAAGGAGAGCCCGCAGTTGCCGCAGATGTCCTGGACGGCCGGTCGCACGAGCCCGCACTTGGGACACGCGACGACGAGCTGATCGCCGGACGCGGACCGGGTGGCCCCGGGCTCGTAGATCATGGCCTCGCCGGGGCTGTATGGCTCACCGGCCGGGAATACGGGACGGCCGTCGTCGCCGAGCGGCGCCGGCCGGCGCGGATCGCGATGCGCGGCGGCGAGGCGGGGTCGACGCACGACGTACAGGAACCAGGCCAGCGCCAGCAGGGTCAGCAACGGACCGAGGACGCCGACGACGAGGAAGATCGGCAGCAGGCCGACGAGGCTGCCCCAGTCCGGGATGACGACCTTCGACGAGAGGTCGATGAGCCCGGTCCAGAGCTGGTTCAGCTGGTCGAGGATCACGGGCGCATGCTAGCAGCCGAGGCCGAGAGCGTCCCGAGGGGCGGTTCGCGCGCAGCATCAGCGTCTCCGCCCCAGAATCTCCGGCCCCAGACCCTCCGCCCCCGCCGGATCCACATCGAACCAGGGCGGGCGTCAGCCGCCCTGCCGCGGATGCCGTTTGTGGCGCGCGACCTTCCGTGCCGGCCCGACCTTGCTGGTCGCCCCCCGGCCCGGCTTCCAGCGCGGTCGATCGTCATCGTCGGTCGCATCGCGCCCGCGAACCGTCGAGCCCGCGCCGATCGGTGGCCGCCGATTGCCCGGCGCCGGAGAAGCGAGGACCGGCAGGTCGAGCCTGGTCAGCAACCACTGCAGCGACGCCGTCCTGGCACCTTTCGCGGTCAGCAGCGCCCGGAGCTCCCGATCGTTCGAGACCACCAGCACCCGGGCGGCTGCAGCCGCTCCCGCACCGGACGCCCTGGCCTCCTCGGAGACGAGATCGAGGATCACATCGTCGGCGGTCCGCCGGCCCGAGTAGCGCACGTGCATGCCCTGGGCGACCCGTCCGAACACGCCGTGCCCCATGCCGTCGAACACGAGATCGATCGCGACCGCCCCCGGGATGGCGGCCCGCAACCGGCCGATCACGGCGGCCGGCGGCGCCGCGCCACCCGAACCCATTCGATACAGCAGGTTGGTGCCATCGACGATGAGCCGCGACGCACCCTCAAGCGGGGAGCGGGCCGTGCGGGTTGGCGAGCTGCTGCGCACGGGACCACCGGGGCGGGTCGGACGCGGGGCCTGGGGCATGCCCAGACGGTAGCATCGGTGCGTGCTCCTGCTCGTCGACCTCGATGGCGTCGTCTATCGCGCTTCGCAACCTGTGCCCGGCGTGGGCGCCGCGCTTGCCGGCCGAGCGGCGAACGGCGATGACGTCGTGTACGTGACCAACAACTCGATGTACTACCACACCGACTACCTGCCCAGGCTCGACGGCGTCGGCGCGCCGACGGGACCGGACCGGGTGGTGACCTCCGCGCGCGCGACCGCGCTGTACCTGCGCGACGAGATGCCCGATGTCCGGCGCGTGCTGGCGGTGGGTGCCGGGGGCCTCGACCGGGAGCTCCGCGAGGCGGGCCTCGACGTGGTCAACGCGGGATACGCGGCCACGCGGATCAGCCAGGAGGGGATCGACGGCTGGGAGGCGGCCGGACATCCGGATGCGGTCGTGGTGGGCCTCGATCCGCAGCTCACGTACCTGCGCGTGGCAGCGGCGGCCGACTGCGTGCGCGCCGGGGCGACGCTGATCGCCACGAACCGCGACCCGATCTACCCGATCGAGCACGGCTATCGGCCCGGAGCGGGGTCGATGGTGGCGGCCGTGGAGGTGGCGGCGAAGGCGGTTGCCGCGGTCACGATCGGCAAACCCGAGCCGCACCTGCTGGCGGCGGCCGCGCATCTCGTGGGCGGGGAGCTGTCGCGGGCGGTGATGATCGGCGATGCGCTGACCGACGTCGCCGCGGGCCGCGCCGTCGGTGCCCGGACGGTGCTGATGCTGACCGGGGTCACGACGCGCGAGACGGCCGAGGCGCTGTCGCCCGAGCAGCGCCCGACGCTCATCGTGGAGGATGGCGAAGCGCTGGCCCGCGCCCTTGACGAGCTCGACGACGGCTCGGCCTCGGCGCGATCGGGAACCGGGTAGCGCCGCGCCGCGTCAGCGGTCCATGCCGCTCCTGCACCGGCTTCGCCGCGATCCCGGGCTCGTGCTCCTGGGCATGGGTGCGAGCGTCGCGCTCGCCGCGTGCTCGCTACTGCCACCACCGTTCGGCACCATGCCCGGCGCCGCCCCCGGGACCGTGCCAGCCTCGCCCGCGCCCACCGGCACCACCCGGGACGAGATCGCCACCCAGCAGGCGAAGTGGCGCGCGACCGGCATCCACAGCTACCGCTGGACGATCAGCTACATGTGCGAATGCGGGCTCCCCAGCCCGATCCAGGTCACCGTCGCCGATGGCGCCGTGATGGCCGTCACCGGCGCGGCCGGGAACGTGCCGATCTCGAGCCTCTCGTTCGTCCCTCTCACCGTGGAGGCCTTGTACGAGAAGGCGGCGGCGACGCTCGACGACGGTGGGATCGTCACGGCCGAGTGGAACCCCATCACCGGTCGGCCGATCTCGATCACGTTTGATCCGCTGCCTCAGGCGATCGACGACGAGCTCATGGTGAGCGTCGGGTCGTTCCAGCCGATGCCGGAGCTGGGCCCGAGCACCAGTCCGGAACCCGGGCCGTCCTGACCGTCGGAACCGGGACGCCGATCGCCCGGGTCGGCCAGCGGCCGTCACCCGCCCCGGAACGCCACTCGCGCCCCGGAGCCCCAATCCAGGCCGCGAGCCCATAAGGGCCGGGAACGCCAGCCGTTCACTCCAGCGGCGCTGGCCTGTCGTCGAACACGCGAAGAACACCGCCGGCTCGACGCACGACGCCAAGCCCTGGTTGCGGCGCGCTCTAGCTGTGATTCCCGGACACGTTGTTGACCAATGCTGACATCGGGGTCCGCCCTGCCAGTGACCCGTGTGGCCGGTGCTCGTTGTAGTTGGTGACGAAGGTGGGGAGGGCGTCAAGTCGTGCCTGGTTGGTGTCGTAGCGACGCGCGTAGGCCCACTCGGCCAGCAGCGTCTGGTTGAACCGCTCGGCCTTGCCGTTCGTCTGGGGGCGGAACGGCCGGGTGAGCTTGTGGCTGGCTCCAAGCTCGGCGAGCGCCGCCGCGAACGCCTTCGAGACGGTGTAGTTTCTGGCGTTGTCGGTGAGGACGCGCTCGATCCGAACCCCGTGGCCGGCAAAGAAGGCGGCGGCATCGAGCACGAACCGGGCGCAGGTGGTCCCGCGCTCGTCATTGAACGGGCGACGTAGGCAACGCGACTCATGTCGTCGACCGCGACGTGGAGATAGTCGTAGCCGCCCCCGTAAGAGCGCGGTGTTCCCGTCACGCGTCCGAGCATGCGGTGGCCACCCCCATCGGGGATGCGGCCGAGCTTCTTGACGTCGATGTGGAGCAGCTCCCCGGGCCGCTCCCGGACGTAGCGGATGGGGATCCCGGTGGGGCGGTCCTGGTCGCGCAGCCGGGATAGGCCTCGGCGGGCGAGGACGTCACCGATGGTGGAGCGTGGCACACCGACGAGCGGCGCCAGGCGGTGTGGTCCGAAGCGGCGCTCGTGGCGGGCGGCGAGGATGGCGTCCACCAGCTCTTGCGGAAGGCTGCGCGGCATGCGGTGCGGCCGCGAGCTTCGGTCCTCGAGCCCGGCCTCACCCTCCGCCTCGAACCGGCGCAGCCACTTCCAGGCAGTCTGGCGGCTCACACCCGCCATGTCCGCGGCGTGGGCGACGGCCATCCCGTCGACGAGGATCCGGTTGACCAACAGCCGGCGGCCGAGCGCCGTCAGCTTGGCCCTACGATGTGCCACGAGAGCCTCCCGTCCGATGTGAGCTGGATACCCACAACGGAGCGCTGGGAGGCTCTCCTCGTCAAGAACCTATCCGTGAATCACATCTAGCTCAGCCGGCGGCCAGCTCCGGGATCCCGTCGCCCCAGGCCATCATCGCGGCGCGCAGCCGGTCCTTCGTGGCCACGTCGCAGAAGGCGCCATCGACCGCCCCGACGTTCATCGCCCACAGCTCGGGCAGCGTGACCCCGATCATCGTCACGGCACGCTCGTACTCGTCGGACAGGGAGACGTCGGACACGGTCATGTCGTCCGTGCTGAGCGTGACCGGGACACCGGCGCGCAGCAGCCGCCGCAGCGGATGGTCGGCGACGGAGGGGACGATCCGTGCCTGCACGTTCGAGGTCGGACACAGGTCGAGCCACGTTCCGCGGGCCTTCAGCTCCCGCACGAGGTCGGGATCGTCGATGGCCAGCGGGCCGTGGGCGATCCGCTCCGGATCGAGCGCGAGCGCTCGACGGACCTGCGCGGCGCCACCCCACTCGCCGGCATGGAGGGTCACGTGCAGCCCGATGGCACGGGCGGCCTCGATCGCCGGCCGGTGTATCTCCGGATCCGGCGCCCGGGCCTCGGGACCGGCGAGATCGACCGCCACCAGGCCCCCGGGGATGCCGCCGGCCTCGAGATCGCGTACGAATGCGAGGTTGTCCTCCGGCGGGTGGATCCGCATCAGGGTTGCGATCAGCCGGACCTCGATGCCCAGCCGGGCCGCCGTCTCGCGGGCCGCGCGGGCGACCGTCTCGACGACCTGCCGGCCGGTGAGGCCGCGATCCGTGTGGAGCAGTGGCGCCCAGCGGACCTCGACGTAGCGGACGCGATCGAATGCCTTGTCCTCGACCAGCTCCTCCGTCGCGCGCCCGAGCGCCTCGGTGTCCTGGAGAAGCGCGATCGGGAGGTCGAACGCGAGCAGCAGCTCGGCCTGATCGGCAACCTGGTCCGGAGGGACGAGGACGCGGCGCATGCCCGCGTAGCTGGCCGGCGCCTCGATGGTTCGGGTCCGCGCGAGATCGAGCGCTGTCTCGACGCGCATCGAACCGTCGAGGTGGAGGTGGAGCTCCGCCTTGGGCATCGCCCGGATGAGCGAGCGCACGGTTCGGGGGTCGAGGTCGCGCATGGACCGATGGTAGGGGGCACGGTGCTACGCGTCTGGCGTCGCCATCACCCGCGGGTTCCGGGCAGCGCATGCGGGACTGGCATGCGATATCATGCTACTGAGACATAGCAGATTTATCGATGCCGCAGACTGGAGCCCTCGATGTCCAGGATCGTCGTCACCGGCGCTGTCGGGTTCGTCGGCAGCCACGTGGTCCCGGCACTGGCCGATGCCGGCCACGATGTCATCGGGCTCGTTCGGGGCCCCGAGGGCGGCGCTCGCGTGACCGCACGCCTGAGCCCGGACCAGCGACCGCGCCTCTCCTGGCGCGATGGCGACGTCACGCGACGGGACACGCTGCCCGCGGCGCTCGAGGGCGCCGATGCCGTGGTCCATCTCGCGGCCATCCCGCGCGACCGGGACGGGGGCGCGAGCGTGCGGCTCGTCAACACGGAGGGGACGCGCAACGTCGTTGCGGCCGCTCGCGAGGCCGGTGTCAACCGGTTCGTGCACCTTGGCGCGATGGGCGTGGCCGACGATCCGGACCTCCACTTCGCGAGCTCGAAGGCCCGCGCGACCGCGATCGTGCGCGACAGCGGGCTCGACTGGACGGTGCTCAGCCCGTCGGTGATGTTCGGTCCGCGGGACGGGTTCTTCAATCTCCTGGCCGGTCTGGTGCGGCTGTCGCCCGGGGTGGTGCCGATCACCGGCAGGGGCGAGGCGCGGTTCCAGCCGTTCGCCATCGCGGATCTCGCGAGGGTCGTGGTTCGATCGCTGGCCGATCCCGAGACCATTGGACACGAGTACCTGCTGGGCGGCCCGCGCTACTGGACGTACCGGGAGATGGTCGAGGAGGTCTGCCGGGGGATGGGCAAGCGGCGGATCCTCGTCCCGATGCCGGTCGCTCTCATCCGCCTGGTCGCGGGCGCCGCCGAGGCCCTGCATCTGCCGTTCCCCGCGGCCACCGACCAGCTGCGCCAGCTCAGGCTCGACAACACCGGACCGATCGATGGCGTACGGTCGGCCTTCGGCTTCGATCCCCAGCCGATGGAGGGGAACCTGGGCTACCTTCGCCGGCGCCTGAAGGACCAGTAGCCGGCCGAACGACCGGCAGCCGCCCGCGCACACATCGTCGCCCGCGCACATCGTCGCGTGGTCGCGCGCGCTACGCTCCCGTCGTGGACATTCGACCGGTGGTCCGGCGCGTCGCGCTTGCGGTCGGCTGGGTGATCCTGAGCGCCTTGATCGCGTTCGGGGCGGCCGGCGCCGTCGCGGCGATCAACCAGCCCGCGGGCACGCCCGCCCGGGCCGAGCTCACCTGGGCCGGTGACCGGGCTGCCACCCCGGCCCTCGACGCCGCGACCCAGGAGCTCGCCACGCTGTCCGATGCGGTGGATGGGCTCGCATCCACGGCGCGCCAGTCGCTGACCGACGTCGTGGGCGGGGACCTGTCGGCCCTGAGCGACACGATCGACACCGGGACGAAGCAGGTGGCGGCGGTGAAGGCGGAGTCCGACCGGCTCGTGACGGCGCTTGGGGCCATCCCCGGTGCCGGGGAAGGCGCGGGGCTGCGGCTGTCGAATGCGGTGATCGACCGATACCAGGCGCTGGCCTCGACCCAGGGCCTGACCGCAGGGCTCGATGCGGACTGGCTCGCGTTCACCGGGCGTGCCGTCAGGGCCGCCCGGCTGACCGGGCTGCTGACGCGTCACGATCGGGAGACGGCCGCGGCCGCGAAGCAGGGTGCCGCCGGTCACTACAAGCGAGCGCTCGGGTTGCTCGACACCCCCGACGCCACCCTGTCCGAGGCGCGGCAGCTGCGTGACGATCTGGCGTCGACGACGGACGTGAGCACGCTCACCCAATGGATCGACCGGAACGCCACGTACGACGCGGCGCTGCGCGACCTGTACCAGTCGCTCCTCGATGCCAGGGGACGGGTCACCAACGCCGTCCGCAAGGCGTTCGCCGCCGAGGCTGCTGCCCGCAGCCAGCTGCCCGCGGACACGCGCGGATTGGTCGTGATCATGGGCGACGTCGCCCGTGGCGGCCTCAACCAGGCCGTGATCTCGATCGAGCAGGCGCGGGGGGCGCTGGCCTCGGCGCTCGAGCTTCAGCAGCAGATGCGGTCGGGCGCCTCGCCGGCGCCCCAGGGATGAGCTCCGGCCTGTCGACTCGACAGCGGGCGGCGGTTGCGACGTTCACGCACGGGCTCGACGGCGCCCCTGATCGGATGACCGCCTGGCGGGGCGTGGCCGAGTTCTGTGCCCGAGATGGCACGCCACCGCCGGTCGTCGTGCCCGGCCTGGCGTCGGCGCGCGTGTCACCGCCGGTCGTCGTGCCCGGCCGCGCCGGTACACTGGCCGCAATGTTCCCCAGCCCTCGTCCGGCCGGCCGCGTGCCCGGCCGCGGCGCTCCGGGAGGATCCGCGTGCAGATTCGTGTCGTCATCGACCAGCCGTGGCAGGCCGCGGCCGAGGTCCTGGCCATCCCGCTCATCGGCGAGCCGGTGTTCGACGGTGCGCTGGGCGAGCTGGACCGACGCACCGGCGGCGAGCTGAGCGCGCTCCGGGCCTTCGGCGAGCTTCGGACCAAGCAGTACGCCTGCGCCCTCGGTGCTGCCGGCGAGCTGCCCGCACGCCGGGTGGTTCTCGTTGGTGGCGGCGACCGGGCATCGTTCGACCGCGAGACCGCGCGCCGCCTGGCCGCGACCGCGATCCGCCGGCTGGTGAACCGCGACGTCCACACGATGGCCGTCTGGCTCGATCCGATCGCGGCCGCGCTGTCCGACGGCGAGGGCGGGTCCGATGCCACAATGCTCGCCGCCGACCACGTGGCTCGCGGAATCGTCGAGGGCAGCTTCGAGCCCAAGACGATCTACCGCGAGGACTCCGACGCCGCGCCTCCCGTGCTCGACGAGCTGATCCTCGTCGCTTCCAGCGGGGATCGCTCCTCGATCGAGCGTGCCGCGGATCGTGGCCGGATCATCGGGGAAGGCTCGAACGTCGCGCGCCGCCTCGCCAACCGCTCGGCCAACGACATCTCGCCCCAGGTGCTCGCCGACGAGGCGGCGTCGCTCGCGGCCGCCAACGGTCTGCACATCGACGTGATCGACGACCGACGTGCGGCCGAGATGGGCATGAACCTGTTCCTGGCGGTGGGCAAGGGGAGCGCGAACCCGCCGCGGATGATCGTGATGCGTTCGGGCGACGGGGCCGAGAAGGACGCCCTCGGCCGGCATCTCGCGCTCGTCGGCAAGGGAGTCTGCTTCGACTCGGGCGGCATCAGCATCAAGCCCTCGGCGCAGATGGAAGAGATGAAGATGGACAAGACCGGTGCGTGCACCGTGATCGCGGCCATCGCCACCGTCGCGCGACTGGCCCCCGGCACCCCGCTCCTCGCGGTCGCGCCGGCGGTCGAGAACATGCCCAGTGGAAGCGCGTCGAGACCCGGCGACGTTGTCAAGGCGCTCAACGGCAAGTGGGTCGACATCCTCAACACCGATGCCGAGGGCCGGCTGATCCTCGCCGATGCGATGACGTATGCAGAGACGCTCGGTGCCACCCACATGGTCGACGTGGCCACACTCACGGGCGCAGTGGCGCGGGCGATCGGCGACATGGTGACGGGCGCGTTCGCGACGCCCGATCCCTGGTGGAGCGAGATCGCCTCGGCCGCCGAGCTGGCGGGTGAGCGCTACTGGCGCCTGCCTCTCATCCAGGACTACGTGCCGGGGCTGGACAGCTGGTACGGCGACCTCCAGAACGTTGGGTCGGCCGAAGGGTCGCTGATCAAGAGCGGCCTGTTCCTGGAGCAGTTCCGGACCGTGCCGTGGGCCCACCTCGACATCGCCGGCACCGCCTACTTCCGCAAGGTGCAGCCGTTCGCGCCGCGGGGCGCCACGGGCGTCGCCCACGCGACGCTCGTGGAGCTGGCACTGGCCGGGGCCGCCGCCGGCTGACGGGCCACCGCCTGACAGCCGCCGCCTGCCGCCGACCTCGAGCCGCCAACGTCGCCCATGGTGACGCCGCTCGCTATTGCCCTCACCGTGCTCGGTGCGGCGTGGGGTATCGTGGCCGACCGGATCGCGGCCCGCTGGCCTGCCCACGAGGACGGTCATGTGCGCCGGGTCGACTGGCGCACGCCGATCCCGGCCGTCACCGGAGCGCTCGCCCTCGGCGCGCTGACGTTCCGGTTCGAGGATGCGTCGGCGGCCGTGATCATGGGCGCCTACCTGGTGGCCCTGATCCTCCTGCTGGCAACGGACCTCGACCAGCGGCTCCTGCCGGACATCATCACGCTGCCGGCGATCCCGCTGGTGCTGGTGGTGACGCTGGCCGGTGCCAACCCGCTGCTCGACCCGGCGTCGTTGCCGCTGGCCGCGGTCGTGGCGGTCGCGGTGCCGGCAGGCCTCGCACTGCTCGCGATCCCGTTCGGGGCCGGTGCGATCGGCATGGGCGACCTCAAGCTGCTGCTCTCGGTGGGTCTGCTCGCGGGACCGATGCGCCTCGTCACGGGTGTCGTCTACGGCGCCCTGCTGGCGGGGGTGGTGATCGTGATCCTGCTCGTCGCGCGCCGGATCACGCTCCATACCTACGTCCCGTTCGGGCCGTTCCTGATCTTCGGCGCGATGTGGGCGATCCTCGTCTTCCGCTGAGCGCTCGGCCCGCGTGACCTGGCCCCTCGGGCAACCCGCCCGCGCCGATCCCCGGCCGACCGTCGACCTGCGCTTCGGCGGCTGCCGCGTCGCGCCGGCGTTTGCCCAAGACCGCCACGCGCCACGCGCCACGCGCCACGCGACCCGCGACCGTGACCGCCAACCGGCCAATATCCATCCCCCGGGTCGTAGCGACACCGTCCGGCGCCGACCTGCCCAGATCCCGCCCCACGGGAGGGGTTCGGCCGGAGCCGGTCAGCTACCCGCCCCACGGGTGCTTGGACACGTCTCCTCATGCTCAGCTGCTCAAACACCCACCCCATGGATATCCGGCCAGCTTGCCCGATCGCGTTCTGCACGGCGCCCGGCCCCACCGACGATCGCCGGGACTCGATCACCCACACAACACTCGCCAGCTGGGCAGGTGGCCAGGTGCCCGGGACGGAGCGGCGGCTGAGGACCGGGGACACGGCTGAGGACCGGCGCAGGCGGCTGAAGACCGGGGACACGCCGACGACCGGCGCAGGCGGCTGAGGACCGGGGACACGGCTGACGACCGGCGCAGGCGGCTGAGGACCACGCGGTTGGGGACCGCGGCCGCGGCGGAGGAGCCGAGCAAAGCCACACCAGTCTGCAGATCGGCAAGGACCATGTCCGATGGCCGCGCGCGCCGGTCCGGCGGGCAGCGTCGGCGAATCGGATGCGCGGAACGAGCGAGCTGCAGGCGGGCGGTTGCCTGGCGTTGCTACACTGCAGCCACAAGCCGGTACATGGTCGTCTCGGGAGTGCCCTCTGAGGCGGCGCCAGATCCGGCGGGCGTACACCTGTTTCGCGCTCCGAAGCCGTTCCCAGCGGCGCGCTCGACAAACGAACGCTCGCACGAGATGAGGACGCCTTCTCGTTGACCCGCCCCGCAGCACCCCAGCAATACCCCAGCTCCGGTCGGGGCCGACGGCACCGCTTCTTCCTTGCCCTGCTGGTCGTTCCGTTCCTCGTGGGCATGATCGCCGCGCCGGCCGTTTCGCCGCCGCCGGTCCGCGGTGACGACCTGGCGCAGGCGCAGGCGCAGCAGAAGCAGCTCGAGCGCAAGATCGCCGAGCAGAAGCGGCTGATCGCGAGCCTGAACCAGTCGCAGACGGCGCTCGCGGGCCAGATCGCGCAGACCAAGGGCCAGCTGTCGGGGATCACCGACGATCTGACCGCGACCCGCCGCAAGGTGAACGCCCTCAACGACGACATCGACGCGATCAAGGCGACGTATCAGGAGCTGGTCAGCCAGCTCGCCGGCCTCGACGCGCAGCTTGCCGACCTCGACGCGCAGGAAGCACAGAAGAAGGTGGAGCTGGGCGAGCACAAGGCCCAGCTCGCGGAGCGCATCAGGCGGGCCTACGAGGCGCAGCAGACGTCGATGCTCGAGACATTCCTGTCGGGCGCGTCGTTCACCGACATGCTTGCCGAGATGACCTCGCAGCTCGACGCCGCGACCCAGGACCAGGCGCTCGCAAGACAGGTCTCCGAGGACCAGGCCACGCTGCTGTCGCTGCACCAGACGATCGAGTCCTCGCGGGCCGACACGAACCTGATCCGGCAGCAGACGGCCGTCCAGAAGCAGAAGCTCGACCAGCGCCTGGCGGATCTCAGGAAAGCGCAGGCGAAGCTGCGAAAGCTCGAGGCGGCCGCCAAGGCGACGCTCGCCGCCCAGCGGGCCCAGTACAGCCGGATGGCCGCGAACAAGGCGAGCATGCAGCGAACGCTCGCCGCCGCGGCGGCCGCCAAGAAGAAGCTCCAGAAGAAGATCGCTCGGCTGGTCGCGGCGCAGTACAGCCAGGGCCACATCCCGTCGCAGTACAGCGGCACCCTTGCGTGGCCGATGCCGGGTGCGATCACCCAGGAGTTCGGCTGCACCGGCTTCTCGTGGGAGCCGCCGTACGGGAGCTGCGCCCACTATCACAATGGAATCGACATCGTGGCGGCCTACGGGACCCCGGTCCGCGCCTCTGGAGACGGCCGCGTGGTCTACGTCGGCTGGAACTATGCCGACGGCGCGGATCCCGCCTGGATCGTGATCATCGCCCACTCCTCGTCCCTGACCACGTGGTACGCGCATCTCCAGGCTCGCTACCCAATTCGTGCCGGGCAGGTGGTGACCAAGGGTCAGGTCATCGGCTACGAGGGCAACACCGGCCACTCGACGGGCGCGCACCTGCACTGGATGGTGGAGCTCAACGGCACGTTCGTGAACCCCAAGCTGTTCACCTGATCCACGCGCCATCCGTCCCCGGCGATCGCTCTGCGGGCGTTTACGAACCCGGTGCTAGCATCGGAACGACAGAGCCGACATCGGAGCCACACGGCCTTGCAAGGCGGAGGGGCGACAGGTGGTGAAGCCAGTCCTGGCGGTCATCCTCGCTGGTGGTGAGGGTGAGCGCCTCTCGATCCTCTCGGGCGTGCGCGCGAAGCCAGCGGTCCCGTTCGGCGGCAAGTACCGGATCATCGACTTCACGCTATCCAACTGCGTCAACTCGGGCCTCGACGACGTGGTCGTGCTCACCCAGTACAACCCCCACTCGCTCAACGACCACATCGGTCGGGGCCGTCCCTGGGATCTCGACCGCAACACGGGCGGCGTCAAGCTGCTCCAGCCGTACATCCGTCGCGGCCGGGTCGCCAAGTGGTACCGGGGCACGGCGGACGCCGTGCTCCAGAACGTCAACGTCATCGAGCGCAGCGGCGGGGACGCCGTGCTCGTGCTTGCGGGCGACCACGTCTACAAGATGGACTACCAGCCGTTTCTTGCGGCCCATCGACGGAAGCGCGCGGACGTCACCATCGCCGTCCGCCGGGTTCCGATCGCCGAGGCCAGCCGGATGGGCGTCCTCGCTCTCGACGACCAGGACCGGGTCGCCGAGTGGCAGGAGAAACCCAAGCAGCCGAAGAGCGACCTGGCGTCGATGGGGGTCTACGTGTTCTCGAAGCGGGCGCTCCTGCGCTGGCTGTCGGAGGACCTGCCCGACTTCGGCCGGGACGTGGTCCCGGCCATGCTCGTGGGTGGCGCCCGCGTGTTCGGATACCGGTTCGACGGCTACTGGCAGGACGTGGGCACGATCCAGTCCTACTGGGAGGCGAACATGGCCCTGGTCGGGGACGACCCCGAGCTCGACCTGTACGACCGGGAATGGCTCATCCACACCAGGTCCGAGGAGCGCGCCCCCGCCAGGATCGGACCCACGGCGCAGGTTCACCGGAGCCTGATCTCGCACGGCTGTGTCATCGACGGGATGGTCGTCAACAGCGTCCTGTCGCCCGGGGTCCGGGTCGAGATGGGGGCCGTGGTCCGCGATTCGATCATCATGTTCGACACGGTCATCCGGTCGGGCGCGGTCGTGGACCGCGCGATCCTGGACAAGGGGGTGGTCGTGGGGAAGGGGGCGATCGTGGGCGCCGGGCCCGACCTCGACACCCCCAACCGCCAGGAACCGGGACGGCTGAACACCGGCATCACCGTGGTGGGCAAGCAGTCGGTGATCCCGCGCGGGGCGCGGCTGGGCCGGAACGTGCGGATCGGCACGAAGGTGAAGTCGACGGATTTCAAGAGCCGGTCCATTCGGTCGGGTGGCTCCCTGGCGCATCGGGCGTCGACGGCTCGTCCCTCCCCGGCTGACGCGGAGGCCCAACCTCCGCCGACGCGGATCACGGCCAGCGCGGGCGAGTAGCCGAGGCACCGGGCGGGCCGGGGGACCGTCCGGGCCCGGTCCGACGAACGGCCGGGCGGGGGTGCCGGGCGTTCCCTGTTGCCGCGACGGGTCGTTCCCGCGCCCTCGGGTAGACTGCCCGCCATGTCCATCGCCCCCCGGGCGTCGGCGTGCGTCCCGGCCGACGTCGAGGCCTGGCTCGACGACCTCGGTCTGATGCCGCTCGAACGTGCTGATCGCGAGGGTGTGACGTCGTGGGACCTGGTCCTGGACGGTCGCCGCCGAGCGTCGCTCCGGATCACGCTCATCCTCGATCCGTCGCTCGCGCTGATCTGCTGGGCTCACTTCGCGCCCCCGATCAATGACGCCTTCCGCCGCTCCTACCGCGTGCTCCTGCGCTGGAACGACGAGCTGCCGTTCGTCAAGTTCTCCGTGGGTGAGGACGAGCGTCCGCTGCTGATCTCGGAGATCCCCATCGCCGGGGCCGGCCGCGACGCGCTGGGGATCGCGCTGGCACGACACCTGGCCGTCGCGGATCGGTTCCACGAGCAGGCGACCGGCTGGCTCAAGGCCGGCGGCTGGCCTACGGCACCCGCGAAGGGTGACGGTGACGGCCCCGGCGAGCGCCTGCTGGATCGATACGTGGACGAGCTGGGCGAGCTGATCGACGGCCCCGGCGAGCCGTCATCCCTGATTGAGCACCCGGCATGAGCCGACCGGCCGGCACCCGCCGCTTCGGCATCGCCCTGGCGGTCGCGCTGCTGGCGGTGATCCTGGCTCCGGCCACCGGGGCCCTGCCGGTGCCGCCGGCTCGCGCCGCCGCCACGGACCTGACGCTGGTCACCGACGCCGTCTACACGGTGCAGCCGGACCATCGGCGCGCCCGCGTGTCGGTGACGATCGTGGCTCACAACCACCTGGGCGAGACGCGGACGAAGAAGTACTACGTCGACTACGCCTACCTGGCAGTGCCGCCGAACACCAGCGGGTTCCGGGTGACGGGTGCCAAGGGGGCTCGGGTGCGGGTCACAAAGCGGAGCGCGAAGTCGACGTTGCTCCGGATCGACTTCGGTTCGCGGCTGTACGGCGGCAAGTCGCAAACCTATCGGCTGACGTTCGATCTGGTCGACAAGGGCGGCAAGGCCGATCGCCAGCTGCGGATCAGCACCAGCCTGGTCACGATCCCGATCTGGGCGTACGCATCCGAGGGCGCGAAGGGCAGCACCGTGCGGGTCCGGTTCCCGGCCGGCTACGACGTTGCCGTGGAGTCCGGCTCGTTCGCGAGCACCAGGCCGACGGCCGACGGCGGGACCGAGCTGGCCTCGGGGTCGATCGCGTCGCCCCTGGCGTTCTTCGCCTACGTCACCGCCCAGCGCGCGGCCGCCTACGTCGACAGCCCCCTCGCCGTCCCGGCGGGCGGCCAGACGATCGCGCTGACGATGCGCGCCTGGGCGGACGACCCGACGTGGGCGAAACGGACCGGTAAGGTGCTCGCGCAGGCGCTGCCGGCCCTGCGGGAGGCCATCGGCCTCGACTGGCCGGCAGCCGAGCCGACCATCGTCCAGGAGGCGGTCAATCGGGCGGCCGGGGGATACGCGGGGCGGTTCGATCCCGCGGCACACCGGATCGAGGTCGCCTACTGGGCAGATCCGCTGGTCGCTGTCCACCAGGCCGCTCACGGCTGGTTCAATGGCCGGCTGCTCGCCGACCGGTGGGCGAACGAGGGCTTCGCGTCCTACTACGCGCAGCGTGTCGCTGACGCGATCGGGATCAAGGGATCGGGTCCGCAGGCGAGCGATGCGACCGAGGTGCCCGGAGCCACCCCGATCCCCCTCAACGCGTGGTCCGCCGCTCCCGCGGCCGGCGCCGGGAGCGAACCGGACGCCACGGCCGGCAGCGCCACCGAGGCGTACGGGTTCGCGGCTTCGCTGGCGCTCGCGACCGCCGTCGCCGATCGGGCGGGCGACGATGCGCTGCGGCGCGTCTGGTCCGACGTGGCACAGGGCGTGGGAGCGTACCAGCCGCCCACGACGGTGGGGACGGAGGTGCAGGGCGGCGCCCAACGGGCGCCTGAGACCGTGTCCGGGGTGCCGGACTGGCGTGGCTTCCTGGACGTGCTCGAGGCGGAGACGGGGCAGGAGTTCAGCGACCTGTGGCGGCAGTGGGTGGTGCGGCCCGACGAGGTGCCGCTGCTCGACGCCAGGGCCGCGGCCCGGCTCGACTACGAGCGGACGCTGTCCGTCGCTGGCGACTGGCAGCTGCCACGCGAGATCCGCGACGCGCTTCGCGCCTGGCAGTTCGCGGACGCCCGGCAGCGCATGGACAACGCCCGGACCGTGCTCGCCCAGCGATCTGCCGTCCAGCAGCTCGCTGCGCGATCTGACGTCAAGCTGCCGGCATCGATGCAGCAGCTGTTCGAGTCGGGGATGCTGGCCCAGGCGTCGGCCGAGGCCGAGGCGGAGCGGAACGCGATCCTGGCCGTCGACCAGGCCGACGCCGCACGCGCGAGCGCCGGCGACGTGCTGACCCAGATCGGCATGCTGGGCGAGCACCCGGACGCGGACCTCGCGCTGGCCAGGAACGACCTGGCGGCCGGCAACATCGACGGGACGTTGACGGCGGCCGACGATGCCTATCGCGCCTGGAACGGTGCCTGGCAGGAGGGCCGCCGCCGCGCCCTGCTGGCGGTCGCCCTGGCGGCGACGCTGCTCGTCCTCGCATCTGCGGTCGCCGGCCGCGCCCGTCGCGCTCGTCGAAAGCGGGCGATCGACCCGGTCCAGGCCCACCGCGTGCGGCTGTAGCCGGAGGATCCTCGGTGCTGCCCGCGACCAGCCGGTTCCGCCGCCTCGGATCCGCGACGCTGCTGGCGATCGTCGCCTCGCTGGCCGTGGCCGTCGTACCGCCGGCCGCGACCCCCATCCTTCCCGCGCTGCGCACGTTCGACGCCGCGGCGGTGAGCGCCGCCAACGACGACATCGACATCGGCACCACCACCCGCTATGTCGTGATGCCGGACAAGGCCTTGATCCGGGTCACGGTCGACATCGTGGCCGTCAACCAGCACCCGACCCAGACGAGCGGGGGCGTCATCACCCGCTTCTTCTACGACGGCCTGAACCTCGGCGTGCAGCCCGAGGCGAGGCACCTCCGGGCGACGCAGGACGGCAGCTCGCTGCAGGTCACCAGCGCCGGCAAGAAGGGATACCGGCTGGTCACCATCCGGTTCCTGGCCAACCTGTACTTCGGCCAGACGGCGACAGTCCGGTTGACGTTCGATCTGCCGGCGGGTGCGCCGCGCTCGGCGAGCGATATTCGGGTCGGGGCCGCCTTCGCCTCGTTCCTGGCGTGGGCGTTCGGTGATCACGGGTCGGTCAGGATCGATGTCCCGCCGGGGTTCGTCGTCAACGTCTCCGGCGCCGACGTCGCCACCCATGCCAGGTCCGACGGGACCCAGGTCCTGACGGCATCGACGACCGATGCGGCCAACTGGTATGCCTTTGTCGACGCCCGCAACGACGACGGACTGACGCGCGATCGGCTGAGCCTGGCCGACGGCGAGCAGATCATCGTGCGCGGCTGGCCGGAGGACAAGCGCTGGCGCAAGCTCGTGACCACCATCCTGACCGAGGGCGTCCCCGACCTCGTCGGGCTGATCGGCCTGCCGTGGCCCGTCAACGGACCGCTCAACGTGCTCGAGATCCACACGCCGCTGCTCGAGGGCTACGCGGGCTTCTACGACGCCGCCCATGACGAGATCACGATCAGCGAGGACCTCGACGACCTGACCATCGTCCACGAGGCATCCCATGCCTGGTTCAACAGCCACCTGTTCACGGAGCGCTGGATCACCGAGGGTCTTGCCGACGAATACGCGTCGCGGGTGCTGGCGGCGACCGGCGCCACGAAGCCGGCCCCGGGCAAGGTCAAGCCGACCGCCAAGGTCGCGTTTCCGCTCAGCCAGTGGCCGCCACCGGCCCCCATTGCCGACAGCCAGAGCGATGCCCGCGAGCAGTACGGATACGACGCCGCGTGGACCGTCGTCCGGGCCATCGTCAAGTCGGCCGGGCCCGCAGGGATGCGGCGAGTCTTCAAGGCAGCCGCCGACGGGACCACCGCGTACGTGGGGGCGGGCGCTCCGGAACGAACACGTCTGCCCAACGACTGGCGGCGGTTCCTCGACCTCACCGAGGAGCTCGGCGGAGCGACCGGGGTGGCCGATCTCATGGCGACCTGGGTTGTCCCGGCCGGGTCGCGGGCCGATCTCGCCGCCCGCGCGACGGCCCGGGACGAGTACCGCGCGCTGGTGACTGCGGGCGACGGATGGGCGGCGCCAACGGTCGTCCGCATGGACCTCGACCGCTGGGCGTTCGACGAGGCCGAGCCGCTGATGGCCGAGGCGCAGTCCATCCTCACCCAGCGCGACGCAACGGCCACGCTTGCGGCCTCGCTCGGTCTCACGGTGCCGGGCCAGCTCGAGCGGGCCTACGAGTCGGCGAGCGACGCATCGGCGCTCGACGCCACCTCGACGCTGGCGACGTCCACCGAGGTGTCGCTCGAGGCCGTCCAGGCAGCGTCCCGGGATGCCTCCGCGCCTCGCGACTGGCTGGTGTCCCTGGGCCTCAGCGGCAAGGACCCGGACGCCGAGCTGGTGGCGGCGCGCTCTGCCTGGGAGTCGGGTGACCTGCACACGGCGACCGACCAGGCGACGCTCGTGTCGGGGACGATCGCGGTTGCGGCCGAGGCGGGTCGCGGCCGCGCGATCGTGATCGGCAGCGGTGTCGCAATCGTGCTGCTCCTGATCGCGCTCGTGGCGCTCGCGTACCGTCAGCGTCGTCGCCAGCGGGCACGGCGCCTGGCCGCGGTCCCCGCCGGCCTCGGCTCAGCGGCTGCAGGTGCTGCGCCGTCGTCGCCGGCGCCCGTCGCGTGGCCGTCGCCCATGGCAACACCCCCGCCGCCGGCATCGCCCGTGGAGACACCCGAGCCCGGGCCCGCTGGCCCGTCCTCGGTCCGGCCGCCCGGCGGCCCCGCCCCGTAGCCCTCCTGCATCCGCCGACGATCCGTGCGAGCATCCCGCCCGTGTCCGAAGATCCCCGTGCCCCACACGATTCCCGCGACGACGCAGACCCGGCCGCGCTGCATGGCGACCAGGTGGCGGCGTCCCGCGACCCGGCAGCCGCCGAGCGCGAGTCGGCCTACGAGCTGCTCCAGCGGGGACAGTCGTTGCTGCGGCGTCACCACCACGCCCAGGCAGCGGTCGTGCTCGAGCGGGCGGCCCGGCTCGAACCGGGTAAGGGGTCGATCCTGGAGGCGCTCGGCCGCGCCTACTACAACTCGGCCCAGCACGAGCGTTCACGGGCAACGTTCGAGGCGATGCTCGAGATCGATCCCTCGGCCCCGTACGCCCACTTCGCGCTCGGCCAGAGCCTGAAGCGGCTCGGCCGACCGCACGAGGCACGCACGCACCTGCGGCTCGCGGTCGCGCTGGCCCCCGAATTGGCGGTCTACCGCTCGGCGCTCGCCCGCATGCCCGATCCGGGCGGGAACGATCCCGCGTCGAGCTGAGGCCGGGGCCCCCACGGCGGTCAGCGGTCTGCGTTGGCGGTCAGCCGTCCGGGCCGGCGGCCGGCAGCGTCCAGTACGGCCACTGGACGTGGTACCCGAAACCAAGCGACTGGTAGAGCGCGATGGCGCCGCGGTTCTCGCCCTCCACCACGAGGATGACCCGGCGCGCCTGCCGGTCCCGGACGGCCCGGATGCCCCACCGGACGAGCGCGCCACCAAGGCCAAGGCCGCGAAACTCGCGCAACACCCCCACCAGCTTCACCTCCCCGATCAGCGTGCCGTCGTCATCGGGGTAGGTCGCCGTTCGGCAGAAGCCGACGGGGCGATCCGGGTCGGCAGCGGCGGCCACCAGGAGCGTCGAGGTGGGATCGAAGCCGTCCTCTGCGCGAACCCGCCGGACCTCGTCGGGGTCGACGTGGAACGGCCAGGGGTGATCGATGAACGCGGCGTTGATCAGGTTCACCAGGGCCGCATCGTCCGTTCCGGGTGCCAGATAGCGGGCGACGAAGCCATCGGTGAAGCGAGGCTCATCGACATGCGCAGCCGGATCCAGCAGCATCTGCCACAGGGAGGACCGGTAGCGGAGGCCATTGGCCCGGGCAAACGCCTCCGATCCGTCGCGCCTGGGAACCCACAGGCGCAGCGCGGTGAGGCCGAGGTCCCGCGCGATCCGCCGCCCTTCCTTCACCAGGCGGCTCCCGTGGCCACGGCGTCGATACGGCAGGTCCACGGTCAGGTCGTCGTCGCGCGGCACGATCCAACCGACGACCCGCCCGTCATCGACAGCCACGGCGCACCCCTCAGGCTGCTGCGGGATCCGGTTCGCAGCCGCCTCCACGAAGTGGCGGTTCACGCCGTCGAGCTCGCCGCGCTCGAGCGCTCGCAGCATGACCGCCCCGATCGCCGCCTCGTCGCCCGCGCGAAACGGCCGGATGCCAGCCGAATGATCCACGTTCCGCCCCTCCGATGGTCGTTCAGCCGACCGATGCTCCCGTCGTTCCGGAGGCCGTCCGCGATTCGTTCGCGCCAGGGTCCCGGCGGGGACCGGCCTGACGCACCCGGTCCAGCCACAGGATGCCGAGGATCGACTTCGCGTCGCGGATCTCGCCGCGCTCGATCATGGCCAGGGCGTCGTCGAGTGGCACCTCGCGGAGCTCGAGGCGCTCGTCCTCGTCGGGCCCGAGCCGATCGTCGTCGGTGGCGCCCTTGATGCCCGTCGCCAGGTATAGGTGCATGAGCTCCGACGAGAACCCGGGCGCCGTCCAGAACTCGCCCAGCTTGCGCCAGGTCGTCGCCCGGTGACCCGTCTCCTCCTCGAGCTCGCGCCGGGCGGCGGCCAGGGGGTCCTCGGTCACGCCCTCATGCACGTCGAGGGTTCCGGCCGGCACCTCGAGGAGCGCCCGTCCGGCCGGGACGCGCCACTGCCGCACCAGCAGCAGCCGCTCATCGTCATCGACCGCGACGATCGCGACCGCGCCCGGGTGGCCCACCACGTCGCGCGTGCCGCGGGAGCCGTCGGCGCGCTCGATGGTCTCGGTCCGGAACTCCATGTACCGGCCGCGGTGGATGATGCGGCTCTCGACCACGCGCTCGCAGAGTGGGTCATCTTCGGGTAACCCATCGGCGGGCGATCCGGAGCCGGCGCTCATCGGGCGATCGCGGTCGGGATCGGGCACCGTGCCCGTCGCGTCAGCCACCGATCACGGACATCGAACGGCCGACCCGACAAGCGCGGGGCCGGCCGGCAGTGGAAGAGGGTTGACCGCTCAGGCTGCGACGGGCTCCTCGGCCTTGACGAGCGAGAGGCCCGACTCGGCGTTGAACAGGTGGAGCTTGCCGACCGGGAGCCGGAGCTCGATGTTGTCGCCGGGCTTGACCTTGTGGGCCGACGAGACGATGGCCACGATCTCGCGCTCGTCGGATGTCACGTGGAGCAGCTCCTCGTTGCCGAGATACTCGACCACGTCCGCCGTGCCCTTGATGGTCGCGACGGTGCCGGCCATGTCGCCCAGGTCCAGATGCTCCGGCCGGAAGCCCGCGATGACCTTGCTGCCGGCGCCCTGGAGCGCCTCGCGGTAGTTCGGCGGCAGCGGGAAGTGGAAGCTGCCTTCGGACAGGTCGGTCGTGCCGCCGCCCGGGACGTTGACCTCGATGAAGTTCATGGACGGGCTGCCGATGAAGCCGGCCACAAAACGGTTCTTGGGCTTGTCGTACAGCCCCTGCGGCGTGCCGACCTGCTGGAGCAGGCCGTCGCTCATGACGGCGATCCGCTGGCCCATCGTCATCGCCTCGACCTGGTCGTGGGTGACGTAGACCATCGTCGTGCCCAGCCGCTGGTGGAGGCGCGCGATCTCCGCGCGGGTCTGGACGCGCAGCTTGGCGTCGAGGTTGGACAGCGGTTCGTCCATGAGGAACACGGCCGGCTCGCGGACGATGGCCCGGCCGAGGGCGACGCGCTGGCGCTGGCCGCCGGACAGCTCCTTGGGCTTGCGGCCGAGCAGCTTTTCGAGCTGCAGGATGCCGGCCGCCTCGTTGATCCGGCTCTCGATCTCGGGCTTGGCAACCTTGCGCAGCTTGAGGCCGAACGCGAGGTTGTCCCGGACCGACATGTGCGGGTACAACGCGTAGCTCTGGAACACCATCGCGATGTCCCGGTCCTTGGGGGCCACGTCGTTGACCACCTTGTCGCCGATCCGCAGCGTTCCGTCGCTGATCTCCTCGAGACCGGCGATCATCCGCAGGCTGGTGGTCTTGCCACACCCGGACGGGCCGACGAGCACCATGAACTCGCCGTCACCGATCTCGAGGTTGAAGTCCGACACGGCGGTCACGTCGCCGTATCGCTTGGACACGTGATCGAACGTCACGGTCGCCATGCGTTGCCTCCAACCCGGCCTGAGGTCATCGCGGGCTCATGCATTCGGCCGCCGACGATCCGGCGGACTCGAACGAGCCCCGTACGAGGTGCTGGCTCGGGCTGCGCACATCGTACGAGCCGGAGGGGCCAACATGCAACGTCGCCCGCCATGGCGCACCCCGGACGACCGGGTTATCGTGCTCTGGAACGCTCGACGGCCACCGCCTGTCCACGCGAGCACCCACGCGAGCCCGATGACCCACGAACGCGCCGGCCAGCCCGCCCTGCCCTCCGACCTCGTCGATCTCGATGCGCTGCTGCGCGCCTACCACGATCGTCGCCCCGACCCGTCCGTCGCCTCGCAACGGGTCGCGTTCGGGACCTCGGGCCACCGCGGATCCGCGTTCCGGGGCGCGTTCAACGAGGCGCACATCCTGGCCACGACGGAGGCTATCTGCCGCTACCGGGCGTCCAGGGGGTACACCGGTCCGCTGTTCATCGGCCGCGACACGCACGCGCTGTCGGAGCCGGCCTGGCAGACCGCCCTCGAGGTGCTGGTCGCCAACGGCGTCGCCGTTCACGTGGACGCCGATGACGGCTTCACCCCGACCCCGGCCGTATCCCACGCGATCCTGGTCGCCAATCGTGGCCGGTCTGGCGGCCTGGCCGACGGCATCGTGGTCACCCCGTCGCACAACCCGCCCGACGACGGCGGTTTCAAGTACAACCCGCCAAACGGTGGCCCGGCCGACACCGACGTCACGCGCTGGATCCAGGACGAGGCGAACCGGATCCTGGAGGCCACGGGCGCCGATGGGCTGGGGGGCGTCCCGCGCGTGCCCTTCGAGCGTGCCCGTCCCCAGGCAACGCCGTACGACTTCCGCGGACGCTACGTCGACGACCTGCGCCACGTGGTGGACCTGGACGCCGTGGCGGCATCGGGGTTGCGGCTGGGCGTGGACCCGCTGGGTGGTGCGTCGGTCGCGTACTGGGCGGCGATCGGGGAGCGGTACGGCCTGGACCTGACGGTCACCAACGACGCGGTCGATCCGCGGTTCGCGTTCATGACCCTCGACTGGGACGGCCGGATCCGGATGGATCCGTCGTCGCCGTTCGCGATGGCCCGGCTGGTGGAGCTGCGCGACCGGTTCGATCTCGCCCTGGGCAACGACGCCGACGCCGACCGTCACGGCGTGGTCGTGCCGGGCACCGGCCTGATGAACCCCAACCACGTCCTCGCGGCCGCGATCTCGTACCTGTTCGGCGGTGCACGGCCCTGGTCCGACAGGGTGGCTGTGGGCAAGACGCTGGTCTCGTCGTCGATGATCGATCGTGTGGTCGCGGACCTGGGCCGCCGCCTTATCGAGGTCCCGGTCGGGTTCAAGTGGTTTGTCGATAGGCTCCTCGACGGGACCATCGGGTTCGGCGGCGAGGAGAGCGCCGGGGCTTCGTTCCTGCGCCGGGACGGCAGCGTCTGGACGACCGACAAGGACGGGATCATCGCCTGCCTGCTGACCGCGGAGCTCAGCGCCCGTCTCGGGCATAACCCGGCGGAGGTGTACGCAGGGCTGACGGAGCGGTTCGGGGCACCTGCCTATCGCCGGATCGACGCTCCGGCCACGCCCCGGATCAAGGCGGCCCTGGCCCGCCTGTCGCCGGATTCGATCACGACCGCGACCCTGGCCGGCGACCCGATCGTGGCCAGACTCACGCGGGCGCCAGGCAACGACGCGCCGATCGGGGGGATCAAGGTGGTGACCGGGCAGGGCTGGTTCGCCGCACGGCCGTCGGGCACCGAGAACGTCACCAAGCTGTATGCCGAGAGCTTCCGCGGCGAGGCCCACCTGGAGCGGATCCTGGACGAGGCCCGCGCGATTGTCGACGCCGCCGTCTGACGCGCGCGGACCGTCGACCCGTCTCCGACCGTCGACCCGTCTCCGACCGTCGACCCGCCGCGAGCTCATCCACTCGACCGGCGAACCCGGGACCGATGCCCCAATCGGGGGATGCCACCCGGGACTTGAGGCTTGTCCCGTGGAGGCCGCCGATGCGCGAGGATGTACGCAGTCCCGGCGGTCGTGGTTGACCGTCGCGGCGATGATCCAGGAGAGCCCGTTGTCGGTTTCAGCCGCCGAGTCTGTCTGTCTGCAGTGTGGCGCGGTCGCCACCCGAGCCGGTGCGCGGACCTGTCGCCGCTGCGGTGTCCCCTTCGGTGAGGCTCCACCCGAGTCCGCGCGTCTTGCCGAATGCCCCGTCTGCTATCGGATCACCGATCCGGACGGGCGCCTGCCCTCGGTGGCGCAACCGGGGTTCCGGCTCGACATCAACCGGCACGTGGAGGAGCACGAGCGGTTCCCGGTGGGCGATGACGCCTGGCTGGAGACGCTCCGCGAGCACGACCGGATCCGCATCGGCCGCTGGTCGGCCCCCTTCTCGCTCGTCCGTCGCTACCTCGTCACCGGCGTCGTCGATGCCGGCCGAAACCGACTCGCGCAGCACAACTCGATCGTGACCGCCATGACCCAGATCCAGCGCTGGGGTCGCGATCCGGAGATCCTCGGCGACCACGAGGAGTGGCGGGCCGCCCGCGACGCGGTGGCCGTGCTGATGGATCGCTACCACACCACCGGCGGCTGGAAGCGCGCGGTTTCGTGACCTCCTTGACCGGCCGTCAGTCGGCCGGTCGCGTCTCCTGCAACGAGGCCGGCGTGTTGTGCACACCCGCGACCGCATGCACGGCCGGAACCGTGCCCAGCCGGCCCGCCCGGTAGTCCGCGAACGCCTGCAGGACCTCCTCGCGCGTGTTCATCACGAACGGTCCCATCCAGGCAACCGGCTCCTGGATCGGCCGGCCGCCCAGGATCAGCACGTCGAAGGTCGGGGCGGGCGAGTCCTGGATCCGGTCCGCGGCGAAGGTCAGCGTGTTGCCGGGCCCGAACACCGCAAGCTGCCCCAGCTGCGCCGGACGCCCCTCGGCGCCGACGGATCCCCGCCCGGCGAGCACGTAGCCGAGGGCGTTGTAGTCGGGGCGCCAGGGCAGCACCAGGGTCGCGCCCGGGCTCAGCGTGGCGTGGACCAGCGTCATCGGGGTGTATGTCGACCCCGGACCGCGATGGCCGGCCACCTCGCCGGCGATGACCCGGACCAGCGCGCCGCCGTCGGGCGATGAGGCGAGGGCCACCTCGCCGGCCCGGATGTCCTGGTAGCGCGGCGCGGCAAGCTTCTGGTCCCGGGGCAGGTTGACCCACAGCTGGAAGCCGTGGAACAGGCCGCCCGACGCCACCAGCCAGTCCGGCGGCCGCTCGATGTGGAGGATGCCGGCGCCCGCGGTCATCCACTGCGTGTCGCCGTTGGTGATCACGCCGCCGCCGCCGTTCGAGTCGCTGTGCTCGAACACGCCGTCGAGCATGTAGGTCACGGTCTCGAAGCCGCGATGCGGGTGCCACGGCGTGCCCTTGGCCTCGCCGGGCGCGTACTCGACCTCACCCATCTGATCGAGGTGGATGAACGGATCGAGGTCCTCGAGCAGCACGCCGGCGAACGCCCGGCGGACCGGGAAGCCCTCGCCTTCGAGACCGCGGGGAGCCGTGGTCAGCTGGCGGACGGGGCGCTGCCGGGCGACAACCGGGTCAGGGTTGGCGATGCGGGGGAGGACGGTGATGTCGTCGACGGTGACGGCGGGCATGGGACGCGGCTCTGGTACTGGTTGTTGCGCGTGCAACGATCGCACGCGGCGCCGTGCGCGTCAATCCCCTTCGAGGGGGCGGTCGAAGATGACCCCCGGGTTCATGATTCCGTCGGGGTCGAGCGCCCGCTTGATCGCTCGCATCGCGTCGAGGTCGCCGGGCTGGCGGTCGCGGGCCAGCCAGCCGACCTTGGCGATGCCGATGCCGTGCTCGGCGCTGATCGAGCCGCCGAGCTCCAGGGTGAGCCCGAGAACCGCGTCATCCACGGTGTCGTCGGCGGGATCCGCGCCCAGGACGTTGACGTGGAGGTTGCCGTCGAGCACGTGGCCGAACACGATCGTGCGGGCGCCGGGAGCGACTGCCGAAACGCGATCCGCGACCCGCTGGACGAACGCCGCCAGCCGTGCAACCGGCAGCGCGACGTCGATCTTGTGCGGGACGCCCTCCCGCCCGATCGCGTCGCTGTGCCCCTCGCGCAGCAGCCACAACCGCTCGCGCGCGACGGTGTCGCTGGCGATTGCGGCATCGATCAGCCCCGGGCCGTCGGCGTCGGCGAGGTCACCCAGCACATCGACCAGCCCGGGCTCCGGGTCGGCCACGTCCGCCACCTCGATCAGCAGGTAGGCGGGCTGTGGTCCGCTGAACGGGCGCACGCCATCCCGGTGGCGGACCACGAGCTCGAGACCGTCCTCCAGGAACAGCTCGGCTGCCTGGAGCGTTGGCAGCGCCCGGCGCAGGTGCGCCGCGATCCCGACGGCCGCCTCGACACCGGTCACGCCGAGCACGGCGAGCGAGCGATGCTCGAGTCGCGGCACGAGCCGGAGGCGGGCGGCCGTGACGATGCCGAGCGTTCCCTCGGACCCGGCGAGCAGCGAGGGCAGGTCGTAGCCCGTGTTGTCCTTGCGTGGTGCGTGCAGCCGACGGACGACCGTGCCGCTGCCCAGGACCGCCTCGATCCCGACCAGCTGCTCACGCATCGACCCGTGCCGGAGGACGTGGATCCCCCCTGCGTTGGTCGCGATCATGCCGCCGATCGTGGCCGAATCGCGGGCCGCGAAGTCGACACCGACGTCGAGCCCGGCCGTACTGGCGTGCCGCTGAACCAGCGCCAGCGAAGCTCCCGCCCCGACCACCACCTCGGCTGCGACCTCGTCGACCGGCTCGACCACGTTCAGGCGCGCGGTGCTCATGACCACGGCCTCGCCGCGCGGAATGCCGCCGCCGACGAGCCCTGTGTTGCCGCCCTGGGGCACGATCCCGATGCTGCGATCCCGGCAGGCGCGGACGACCGCCGCAACCTCGTCGACGGTGGCCGGGCGGACGACCGCGATCGCCTCGCCGTGCCAGCGCCCGGTCCAGTCGATCTCGAATGTCGCACGCAGCTCCGGCTCGACCAGGACATGGTCGGGCCCGACGATCCGCTCGAGATCCGCGACCAGCCCGGCGTCGTGCATGCCCCCATCGTCGAGCGTGGGAGGCTCGTCCGCAAACCCGGCCGGGTGGGACATGAGCCGGGCAGCGACCAAGGATCGCGCCATGGTGCCGCGGTTACCTGGGGGCGGCCCCGCGCAGGTACGCGTCCGCGATCCGCTCGGCGAAGGTGAGGTCGAGCTCGCCGCCGAACATCAGGCGAAAGTGGAAGGGCCCGACGAGGAGCTCGGTCGCGACGTCCGGATCCGCGTCGGGGCGCAGGTCGCCGCGCGCTACGCCACGGGCGATGACCCGTGCGATCTCGTCTCGTCGTGCCTGCACCACGGTTGCTCGGGACGGGTCGCCGAGGGTGGGGTTGACCGCGATCTGGGACAGCGGGGCACGGATCACGGGCCCGAACGGCGTATCCGTCAGCGCACGCACCGGGTTGACGACGGCCGCAACCAGCTCCGAGCGTGTGTCGCCCGTGTCAGTGACCGGAAGGTGGGGGGCGGCGAGCTCGGCGAGCACCTCCTGGCACACCCGCCGGGTTCCGCGAACCTCCGGAACCGGACGCATCATCGGCGCCCCGGACGGACGACGATCTCCGTCGGACCAGGGTGATCGACCGTGATCGTGGCCACCTCGTCCGCGCACCTGAGCTCGTAGGTGCCGGCGACCCCATCGAACCGCACTCGCCCGGCAGCGTCGGTCACGAGGTCGGTCGGCGGCAGCCACCATTCCCCCCTGACCAGGTCACGGAGCGCGTTGTAGGCGGGCTTTGGCCGCCCGTCCGCATGGAGCAGCCCGCTGGGCGCGTTGAGCCAGCCACCGTCGGGCAGGCCCCACCAGGTGATCGCCTCGACGGCGGGATGGCCGTACAGGGTCCGGTAGTGACGGATGACCTCGTCCGCCTGGCGGGCCTCGCCGTCGGGGGTGCTCGGCCAGTCGTCGACCCGGTAGTCGTTGAGGTCGACGATCTCGGGGGGCATCGATGCCCCGGACACGATCGTGCTCTCGGTCCAGTGGAGGGGCACGCCGAACCGTGCATAGCGTTCGAGGATTCGGCTCGTCCGCTCCTCGCCCCAGTAGCCCTGGTGCATGTGGGACTGGATTCCGATGGCATCGATGGTGACGCCGGCCTCGAGGATGTCCGCGATCAGCCGCTCGTACGACGTCGAGAGGTCGAAGTCGTTGATCAGCAGGAAGGCCCCCGGATTGGCTCGCCGGGCCGCCTCGAACGTGGCCGCCACGATGCCCTCGCGGCCGAGGGCGTTGGCCAGCCTCGTGATCCCGTTGTCGTACCGGTCGAACACCGGCATGATCACGACCTCGTTGATCACGTCCCAGGTGTCGATGAGCCCGGCGAAATCGGTCACATCCCGCCGGATGCGCTCGAGCTGGGCTGCCTCGATCTCGTCGTCGGTCATCGTCAGCAGCCAGGGAGCCGTGTTGGTGTGCCAGCACAGCGGATGCCCTTTGACCAGCGCACCGCGGTCGCGGAACCAGCGCGCCGCCGTGCGCAGCCGCCCGGTGTCGGGAGCCCCCCGAGTGGGCTCGAACCCCGCCCAGTAGAAGGGCAGCGTGACCGCGTTGAACAGCTCGACCCAGTGCTCGTCGATGCGCTCGGCGATCCGCTGCCGGTCACCGCTCAGCTCGCCGTTGGCGAGGGGCAAGGCCTCGAAACCCGTGCAGCCGAACAGGAACGCGTGCCGCTGTTGGGCGATCCGCACCGGGCGGCCGGCCATTGGCAGGCCGCCCGGACCGTGGATCAGGGCCGATACCTGGGCGATCCGGTGCCGGGGAGTGCGCGATGGCACCACTGGTCCACCTCCGTGGCACGCGCCGGACCCCCGCGCTCGAAAGTTTCGGCGGATCGGGTCGCAACTTGCCGCGATCGATCTTGACACACGCCGGGCCGCGATCGTAGGTTGCCTCGACGGCCAGCCAGGGTCACCTGCCCGCTGCTGCCGGTCGGGACGGGACGGCGCCCGGCGCCGGTGCCCATGGAGGATCCCAGCGATGGCCCGGTTCGACCTCTCGCTCGACGAGCTGCGCGCCTACCGTCCACCTCGATCCGAGCCTGCCGACCTCGACCGGTTCTGGTCGGAGACGCTGGATGCCAGCCGGCAGCTTGGTGGGCCGCCGGCGTTCGTCGCCCACGACGCGCGGCTGCGGACGATCGAGGTCGCCGACGTGACCTTCTCCGGCTACCTCGGCCAACCGATCCGCGGCTGGCTGCTGTGGCCGCGGGGCGCCCGGGAGCCGCTGCCGACGGTCGTGGAGTTCGTGGGCTATGGCGGCGGTCGTGGGCTCGCGCTGGACTGGCTGCTGTGGGCGTCGGCCGGCTACGCCCACTTCGTGATGGACACCCGGGGGCAGGGGGGCGGCTGGCTCGGCGGCGACACGTCCGACATCGAGCCGAGCGGCACCGGGCCGCAGGCTGCGGGTGTCATGACCCGGGGCATCCTCGATCCCGTCACCTACTACTACCGACGGCTCATGACGGACGCGATCCTCGCTGTCGACGCCGCACGGGCACATCCGATCGTCGATGCCGCCCGCGTCATCGTCGCCGGCACCAGCCAGGGCGGCGGCCTCGCGCTCGCTGCTGCCGCGTTCGCGGACCCGGCCGCCGCCCTCGTGAACGTGCCCTTCCTGTGCCACTTCCGCCGGGCGCTCGAGATCACCGACGCCTCGCCCTACGACGAGATCCGCCAGTTCCTCCGCGTGAACCGGGTCCACGAGGCGCGCGTGTTCGCGACGCTCGACTACTTCGACGGCCGCCACCTCGCGGCCCGCGCCACGGCGCCGGCCCTGTTCGCGGTGGGGCTGGAGGACGAGATCACGCCTCCCTCGACCGTGTTCGCCGCGTTCAATGAATATGGCGGGCCGGCCGAGATCCGGGTGTGGCCGTACAACGGCCACGACGCAGGCGAGGCGCAGCACCAGGTCGAGCGCCTGGACTACCTGGCCCGGATCGGGCTCGAGGCGCCGTCAGCCTGAGGTACCGGCCCCACGGTCAGCGTTGCACGGCGGTGCCGGCAGCGGCCGGCACCGCGTCCCGGGGACCGGGCGCCGTCAGGCCTCCGTGGGGTGGGGCGGCGCGGTGCTCTCGCGGACGATCAGCTCGGTCGCGAGCTCCACCCTCGTCTGCGAGGGTTGCTCGCCCTTGGCCAGCCGGAGCAGCAACCGGGTGGCGGCGACCGCCATCTGGACCAGCGGCTGGCGGACGGTCGTGAGCGGCGGGCCAACCCAGGGGGCCACCGGCAGATCGTCGAAGCCGACCACGCTCAGATCGTCGGGAATATGGAGGCGCGCCTCCCGTGCGGCCTGGTACACGCCCAGCGCCTGCAGGTCGTTGCAGGCGAAGATCGCCGTCGGCGGGTCGGGAAGGTCGAGCAGCGCGCGGCCCTCGCGGATGCCCGCCTCGACGTGGAAGTTGCCGTAGCGGATGAGCTCCGGATCGATCGGCACACCGGCCGCGTCCATCGCTGCCCGGTAGCCGTCGAGGCGGGCCCGGCTGCACAGGATCTGCTCGGGTCCGGCGATCAAGCCGATCCGGCGGTGACCGAGGGCAAGGAGGTGGCGCGTGGCCGCGAGCCCGCCGCTCCAGTTGGTGGCCCCAACCGATGGGGTGTCATGGAGGGGCTCGCCGGTCGGATCGACGACCACCAGCGGGATGCTGCGGCTCCGCAGCTGGGAACGGAGCTCGTCGTTGATGTCCGACAGCACCGCGATGACGCCGGTGGGGCGCCGGGCGAGGACGTTGTCCATCCAGCCGCGCGCCGGTGTCGTGCGACCCTGCATCTCCGACAGCACCAGCGTGAGGTTGTGCTCCGAGGCCACCTGCTCCACGCCCATGATGATCTGGAGCGCCCACTCGCTCTCGAGCTCGTGGAACATCAGCTCGATCAGGGGGGTGGATCGACCGGCCCGGCTCGATCGCTGGTATCCGTGCTCTCGGATGACCGCCTCGACGCGCCGGCGCGTCTCGGCCGAGACGTCGGCGCGGCCGTTGATCACCTTGGACACGGTCGGCACGGACACGCCCGCCTGGCGGGCGATGTGCGCGATCGTCATCGACCGGTCCGACGTGCGGCGGGGCGTCGAGATGGAGGCCACGGCACCAAGTCTAGCGGAAACTTTCGGCCGTCCGGCCGGTGATCTGTGCAGATCAACCGCGCAATTCCAGGGGTTGACGGCAGGATGACGAAAGGCCTACAGTCGCCGAAAGTGATCGCCCGGCCACGCGAAAGTTTCGATCTGGAGGAGGCGATGCCGGTCCCGGCCGTGCACCGACGAGCGTGGGCTCTGGAGATTGCTCCGGCGTGTCTCCCTCCAGCTCTTGCGAAGCGCCGCGGCGATCCCGTTTCGTTGGGCGTCTCCTCCCCCGCGAACCGGGATCGCCGGTGGCCCTCACGTCCCAGGTCAACGCGATCAGCACCGCCTGGTCCACGGATGTTCCGTAGGTCCCGACGGCAGCTCGATCCGGCTCAAGTCACGCCCGAACCGGTGCCACTCGGCGGCCGGCCGGCGCAGGAAGGCGGGCTCGCGGCGCGCAGACGTGCCCGGGCACGGGGAGGAGCAGCGTAGTGTCAGGAGGAGGAGTGATGACATCGCAACGGCGGGTGGGTGGCCTGGTCGCGGTCCTGGCCATCATCCTGGGCGCCTGCAGCAGCAGCGCGACCCCCAGCCCGAGTACCGCGCCGCCGACCACGGCGCCGACGACCGAGGCCAGCAGCATGGCCCCCGAATTGCCGTCCACGGAGGCCATGGCCCCGGTGACCATCGAGTGGTGGCACATCACCACGGCTGATCCCGGCAAGACCGACTTCCAGAACATCGCGGCCGCCTACACCGCGCTGCACCCCAACGTGACCATCAACATCACCGTGCTCGAGAACGAGGCGTTCAAGACCAAGCTCGCCACGCAGATGCAGTCGGGCCAGGTGCCGGATCTGTTCCAGTCCTGGGGCGGCGGCATCATGGCCGCGCAGGCTGATGCCGGGATGCTCAAGGACATCACGTCCGACATCGCGTCCTGGAAGGACACCATTAACCCCGGCGCGCTGAGCATCTACGCTTATAACGGCAAGCAGTACGGCGTGCCGTGGGACATGGGCATGATCGGGTTCTGGTACAACAAGGACCTGTTCTCGAAGGCCGGCATCGCGGCCCCGCCCGCGACCTGGGCCGACTTCCTCACCGACGTCGGCAAGCTCAAGGCATCCGGCACCGCGCCGCTGGCGATCGCCGGCAAGGACGAGTGGCCGTCGATGCACCTGTGGACCTACCTGGTGCTCCGGATCGGTGGCGGTGACACGCTCCAGCAGATGATCCAGAGCGCCGACTGGAACACCGACGCGTGCACGAAGGCGGGCCAGGCCGTCCTCGACCTCAACGCCCTCGATCCGTACCAGGCCGGCTACAAGTCGGCGACCTACAACGACGAGGCGGCGGCCGTGGGCAACGGCAAGGCTGCGATGGAGCTGATGGGCCAGTGGGCGCCCTCGGTCCAGCAGGACCAGAGCGCCGACAAAAAGGGCCTGGGCGACAAGCTCGGCTGGTTCCCGTTCCCGTCCGTTGCCGGCGGCGCCGGTGCGCCGACCGACGGCGTGGGTGGCGGCAACGGCATCGCCGTGGGCAAGGACGCCCCTCCCGAGGCGATCGACTTCCTCAAGTTCTTCGAGAGCGCCGACAACGCGAACAAGCTCAACACCGACAACGTTGGCCTCTCGCCGGTGGTCGGTACCAGCAGCAGCGTCACCGACCCCAACCTGCAGATGGTCGCGGCCGGCCGCGACCAGGCGACCTTCATGCAGCTTTACCTCGACCAGGCGACCTCGCCGGCGATGGGCCAGGCCATCAATGACGCGACGATCGCGCTGTTCCTGGGCAAGTCCACTCCCGACAAGGTGTGCCAGGCGATCTCCGACGCGGCGGCAACCCAGTAGCGTGAGCCCGCGGGTCAGCGACCCGTAGACTCGTACGACCGAGCGGGCCGGCCCAGCCGGCCCGCTCGATTCCGAAGAGGGTGGACAGGACGGCGATGGCAGCGGCGTTGCCCCGGTCGCGGCAGCGATCGAGACAGATCTCGACCCGGCTCACGATCGGCCTGTTTCTCCTGCCGGCCCTGGCCCTCTACGTCGTGTTCGTCATCGTCCCGGTGATCCAGGCCGCCCACTTCAGCCTGTACAAGTGGAACGGCCTGGAGCCGCTGACCGACTTCATCGGGATCAAGAACTACCAGGTCGCGCTGGCCAACGACGCGTTCCGCACCGCGATCGCGAACAACCTCCTAATCGTCGTCCTCTCGCTTGGGCTGCAGATCCCGTTCTCCCTCGGGCTCGCGGTGCTGCTGAATCGTCGATTCCCCGGACGCGCCGTGTTCCGGCTCCTGTTCTTCCTGCCCTACGTGCTGTCCGAGGCGATCACAGGGATCGTGTTCCGGCTCATGCTCCAGCCCGGCTCGCTGGTCGATTCGGCGCTCACGTCGGCCGGGCTTGGGGGCTGGGTCCAGGACTGGCTGGGCGACGAGACGCTGGTGATGGTCACGCTGTTCGTGATCATCTCCTGGAAGTACTTCGGGTTTCACATGGTTCTGCTGCTCGCCGGCCTCCAGGGGATCCCTCATGAGATCGAGGAGGCAGCCCTGATCGACGGGGCAGGGCGCCGGCAGGTGTTCCGCTACGTCACCCTGCCGCTGATCGGCCCCACCCTCCGGGTGTCGGTGTTCCTGTCGATGATCGGCGCCCTCCAGCTGTTCGACATGGTGTGGGTGATGACCGGCGGCGGTCCGCTCCACGCGTCGAACACGATGGCGATCTCGATGTTCAAGGCCGGGTTCAAGACCACCCAGATGGGCTATGGCAGCGCCCAGGCGGTGATCCTGTTCCTGTTCGGGCTTATCGTCGCACTCGCGTACCAGCGGTTCGTCCTCCGCCGCGACACCGAAGGCGCGCTCACGATGTCGGCGGGCTGACCCGATGACGACGCAGACCGCTACCCCCACGCGCCGCGCGCGCGACCTGCGGGTCGCCGGCTCACGCTCGATCTCCGGCACCGCCGCCTGGGTCGTGCTGCTCGTGGTGGCGATCACGATCCTGGTCCCGATCCTGTACGCGATCCTGGGCGGGTTCAAGACCAACGGGCAGCTGGTCGCCAACCCGGTCGCGATCGTCCCCGACCCGTGGGTGTTCACGAACTACACCAGCGTGCTGTTCGGCGACAACGCCGGGACCTTCTGGCGGGAGGCGGCCAACAGCCTGATCGTGGCGGTCGTGGCGGTCGGCGTGACCGTGACGTTCGCATCGTTCGCGGCGTTCGTGTTCGCGAGGTTCGCGTTCCGCGGCCGCGAGGCCATGTTCACGTTGTTCGTGTTGGGTCTGCTGTTTCCGTCGGCGGTCGCGATCCTTCCCCTGTACATCCTCATCCGGGAGATCGGCCTCAACGGCAACCTGCTGGGCGTGGCGCTCCCGGAGGCGGCATTCGCGCTGCCGCTCACGATCGTGATCCTGCGCCCCTTCTTCCGGAGCATCCCCCGCGAGCTCGAGGATGCGGCGCGGATCGACGGCTGCAGCTCGTTCGCATTCTTCTGGCGGGTGCTGCTGCCGCTGGCCCGGCCGGCGCTCGCGACGGTGAGCATCCTGGCCACCGTCATGACCTGGAACCAGTTCCTGCTGCCGCTGATCCTGCTCAACGGCGCGGATCAGTGGACGTTACCGCTGGGGGTCATGAACTTCTCGACCCAGTACGGCCAGGATCAGGCGAGGGTCCTGGCGTTCACGGTGGTCGCGATCCTGCCCGCGATCGCGTTCTACGCGGTCGCGGAGCGCCAGCTCGTAAGCGGCCTGACGGCCGGATCGGTGAAAGGCTGATGACAACCGACGCGCGCCACCTCGACCCGTCGCTCAGCGTCGACGAGCGGGTCGCCGACCTGTTGAGCCGGATGACGCTCCGCGAGAAGATCGCTCAGCTGGGCTCCGTCTGGGGGTTCCAGATCGTGCCCGGAGGCCGTCTCGACCGCGAGCGACTCGAGCTGCTGCTGAGCAACGGCCTGGGGGAGATCACCCGGATCGCCGGCGCCACCAACCTGCCGGTGACCGAGGCGGCTCGGATCGGCAACGACATCCAGCGCTTCCTGGTCGAGGAGACGCGCCTGGGCATCCCGGCGATCTTGCACGAAGAGACCCTTCACGGGCTCCTCGCCCGGGACGCCCCGGTGTTCCAGCAGTCGATCGGAGCTGCCGCCAGCTTCGATCGGGCCCTGGTCGAGGAGATCGCCGGCACGATCCGCCGGCGGATGCTCGCGATGGGCGCCCGGCATGCGCTGGCACCCGTGCTCGACGTCACCCGCGATCCCCGTTGGGGCCGGATCGAGGAGACCTACGGCGAGGACCCGTACCTGGCCGCGGCCATGGGCGTCGCATACGTCCGCGGCATCCAGGGGTCTTCGCGGGCGGACGGGGTGCTCGCGACCGGCAAGCACATGGTCGGCCACGGCCTGGCGGAGGGCGGCCTCAACATGGCACCCGTGCACGCCGGCTGGCGTGAGCTGCGCGACGAGCAGCTGCTGCCCTTCGAGGCGGCCATCCGCGAGGCGGATCTCGCCACCGTGATGCCCGCCTACTGCGACGTCGATGGCGTTCCCTGCCACGCCTCGCGCGAGCTGCTGGTCGACGTGCTCCGGGAGGAATGGGCCTTCGACGGGCTGGTTGCCTCGGACTACATGGGGATCGAGCAGCTGCAGGGTCAGCACGGTCTGACGCCCGAACTGGGCACGGCGGCCGCGCTGTCCCTGGCGGCGGGCGTCGACCTGGAGCTGCCTCGAAGCGTCGCCTATGCGGAGCCGCTGGCCGAGGCGATCGCCGACGGCCGGGTGGACGAGGCGCTGCTTGATGCCGCCGTCGTCCGCGTGCTGACGGCCAAGATGCGGCTCGGCCTGTTCGAGCGGCCATACGTGGAGATCCCGACCGAGGCCGCCCTCGAGGACCTGGCGCGCGACGAGCGCAGGCTGGGTCGCCAGCTTGCCGCCCGGTCGATGGTCCTGCTCGAGAACGATGGCGTCCTGCCGCTGCCACGCGCACCCCGGCAGCTCGCGCTCATCGGGCCCATCGCCGACAGCGCGCGGGACCTGCTCGGCGACTACAGCCACCCGCTCCACGTCGAGACCCTGCTCGAGATCGCCAACCAGCCGATGTTCGGCGTCCAGGCGCACGGGTCGCTCTCGCTCGAGGACGAGCTCGCCGGCCGGCGCACGATCCTCGACGCGTTCCGGGAGCGGTTCGGGCCCGATACCGTGCGCTACGTTCGCGGGACGGGGCTCCGTGAAGGCGGGGACGACGAGCTGGCGATGGCCGTCGATGCCGCGCGGGATGCCGACATCGCGGTCCTGGTGCTCGGCGAGCGGTCCGGGCTCACCGACGACTCGACGACCGGCGAGTTCCGCGACCGGCGCGGCCTGGGCCTGCTGGGGCGCCAGCAGGAGCTGCTCGAGGCCGTAGTGGCGACCGGGACGCCGACCGTGCTGGTCGTGGTCAGTGGCCGGCCGCTCGCGCTCGAGTGGGCCGCCCACCATTGCGCCGCCGTCCTGCTCGCGTGGGTCCCGGGCGACGAGGGGCCCGACGCGCTGGTTGATGTGCTGGTGGGTGACGTGGCCCCGGGCGGCAAGCTCCCGGTATCGATGCTGCGCGGCGTCGGCCAGGTGCCCCTGCAATACCGCCACCACCCGTCGGGCGGCCGATCGAACCCGCGCGGCGATCACGTCGACGGACAGGCGGGCCCGCTGTGGCCGTTCGGGTTCGGCCGCTCGTACACGACCTTCGCCCTGTCGGACCTGGTTCTCGACCGGCCCTCGATCGCGACCTGCGACGGCGAGGTCGGGATCAACGTGCGGGTGGCCAACACCGGCGACCGGGCGGGCGACGAGGTCGTCCAGCTCTACCTGCGCGACGAGGAGGCCGACGTGGCGCGCCCGGTGCTCGAGCTGTGCGGCTTCGCCCGCGTCTCGCTCGACCCAGGCGAGGCGGCCGACGTCCGGTTCACCATCCATTCGGAGCAGCTCGCCCACACGGGCGTCGAGTACCGGAGGATCGTCGAGCCGGGCACGGTGACGCTGTGGGCCGGGACGTCATCCGATGATCGGCCGCTGTCGGCGACGCTCGCGGTGACCGGGTCGGTGGCTGAGCTCCCGGTTCGCTGCCGGTTCGTGACGCCGGTCTCGGTGCGTCGCGCCTGATCGCTTCCCGCAACGGCCACGTCAGCCGGTTCGCGGCGCCTCCGTGGGCGACTCGCGGGCCGCCCGCGCCCCCGGTGAGATCCTGTCTGGGTGCCACTTGACAAGACGGGACGTCGCGTCTAGTGTCGTCTCATGCCAACGACGAGCGAGCCACCGACGACCACTGCCGAGCGGATCGTGGCGTCCGCCAGGCGTGCCCTCGCGGACGATCCGAACCTGCCGATGGAGGCCGTGGCGCGCGCCGCCGGCGTGTCGCGGGCAACCCTGCACCGGCACTTCCGGAGGCGCGCGGAGCTGCTGGCGGCCGTCGGCGTGGAGCCCGATCCCGGCAGCCGGGAGCGGGTGCTCGCCGTGGCGGCCGAGCTGGTCGCTCGAGACGGCCTCGAGGCGCTGTCGATGGACGAGGTTGCCGCGGCGGCCGAGGTGTCGCGAGCCAGCGTCTACCGGCTGTTCCCGGGCAAGCCCGCGCTGTTCGAGGCGCTGCTGCTCACGCACACCCCCTTCGCGCCCGTCATCGCGCTGCTCGACCAGGTGGGGGACCGTCCTCCCAGCGAGGTGGTCCCGGTCATCCATCGAATGGTGGCCTCGATCGCGGCGGCCAACCTTGGCCTGCTGCGCGCGGTCTACGTCGAGGTCTGGTCGGGGTCACCCGATGCCGTCGCCGGGGCCGGCCGCCCGCTGCGCGCGATGATCCGGGCGGTCGGTGGCTATCTCGAGCGCCAGATGGGGCTGGGCCGTCTCGAGCGCATGAACCCGATCCTCGCGGTCCAGTGCGTGCTCGGCCCGCTGGTCTTCCACCTGCTCACGCGCCCTGTCGCGAAGCAGATTGCCGGGCTCGACCTGCCGCTCGAGGACGCCTTCGAGCAGCTCGGCGCCGCTGCTCTGCGCAGCCTCCAGCCCACGACGCCGGATCACGGCGCCGCCAACGAGGAGTAACCCGATGGACGTCCCGATCTCCCGAACCCCGGATGCCCGGGCCGTTCGCGTCTACGAGCGCCGCTGGCTCATCCTGGGCGTGCTGTCCCTGAGCCTGGTCATCATCGGGCTCGACAACTTCGTGCTCAACGTCGCGCTGCCCACCCTCCAGACCGCCTTCGACGCCACCGCCGCGCAGCTGCAATGGATGGTCGACGCGTACATCCTCGTGTTTGCCGGGCTGCTGCTCCTGATGGGCGCCCTGGGCGACCGGTTCGGGCGCGCCCGGCTTCTCCAGCTGGGGCTGCTGGTGTTCGGCGGCGCCTCGATCGCGGCGACCTTCGCGACGACCGCCGAGCAGCTGATCGCGGCCCGGGCCGTGATGGGCACCGGGGCGGCGATGATGATGCCCTCGACCCTGTCGATCCTGATCAATGTCTTCCCCCGCGAGGAGCGTGGCCGGGCGATCGCCGCCTGGTCCGGGATCATGGGCCTGGGCATCGGGCTGGGTCCGGTCACCGGCGGGTTCCTGATCGAGCATTTCGACTGGTCCGCCGTGTTCCTGATCAACGTCCCGGTCGCCGCGGCGGCCCTGCTGTTCGGCATCCTGCTGGTGCCCGACAGCCGCGACCCGGGCCGGGCGGGGATCGATCTGCCCGGCGCCGCCCTTTCGATCAGCGCGGTCTCGATCCTCGTGTACGGGATCATCGACGCGCCGCGCAGCGGCTGGACGGACCCCGTGATCCTGGGCTCGTTCCTGGTCGCGGCGGTGCTCGCGGTGGCGTTCGGATGGTGGGAGCTGCACGCCGATCACCCGATGCTCGACTTCGGCCTGTTCCGAAACCGCCGCATGACCGCCGGGGTGACCGCGATCAGCGCCAACTTCTTCGGCCTGTTCGCCGTGATCTTCGGCCTGACCCAGTTCCTGCAGTTCGTGCTGGCGAGGTCGCCGCTCGAGGCCGGGGCGATCATGCTGCCGCTCGCTGTCGGGATCCCGATCGGGGCCGGGCTCAGCGTCCGACTGGTGGGCCGGCTGGGCACGGGCCGGGTCGTGGCCGGGGCCCTGGTCGCCGTCGCCCTGGTCGTGCTCAGCGTGACCCAGTGGTCGATCAGGACCGAGGATTGGGTGGTATCGCTCACGCTGTTCTGCGCGGCGGTCGCGATGGCGAATGTCATGGCGCCGTCGGCCGACGCGATCCTGGGCGCCGTGCCGGAGGAGCGTGCCGGTATCGGATCGGCTGTCAACGTGCTGGTCGGACAGACCGCCGGCGCGCTCGGTGTCGCGGTCGTCGGGTCGGTGATGAACTCCGTGTACTCAGATCGCATGGCCGACGCGGTGGCCAAGCTCCCGCCGCAGGTGTCAGGACCGGCCGGTGACTCGGTCGGTGCCGCGCTCGCGATCGCCGCCCAGCTGCCGGGTGCGGCCGGGGAGGCGCTCGCGGCCGCCGCCAGGACCGGCTTCGTCGACGCGCTGTCGGCAGGCGCCGTCGTGGCCGCTGCCGTGATCGTCGTCGGGGCGGTGCTGGTCGCACGGTTCATGCCTGCGCGGCATCTCCCGGTCGAGGGATAGGGCACCTGTCGCGGGACGGGGTGCCATGCCGCGGTAACGCAAGAGCCCGGGGCGGGCTCGGCCCGCGGTCGACGTGACCGAGGTGGCGGCAGGGGTTCCGCGACGGGCTCACCGTCCCTGCCGGGGCGGCCGCCGCCGCGCCACCCGTCCGTGCCGCAGAACGGGTGCGCCGCCGCGGGGAAACACCCAGCGGGGCGGGGGATCGGCCTCGCGCGGCTTCGGCTCGTCAGGCCCCGGGAGCCCGAACGCCTGACCTACGACCTCGCGGCCTTTGCGGATCGAGTAGGCCACCAGCAGCCCGACCAGGCCGGCGAGGCCCAGCGCCAACGTCACGTTCAGCAGGATCGTCATGTCTCACATCCCCGCGGTGGCGCACCCGCGCGCCCCGCGACACCCCGAATCGTCGCCCCCGGGGCTCCTGCGTCAAGCGTCCCGCCGCCGTCCGCTATGGGCAACGCCCGCGAGCGCCACAGGGCAGCATCGCAACGCAGCAGCACCGGATCGGCGCTCCCGGATAAGTGGCAGATAAGCGGCGATCGTCATGATCAGACGAGGCGCCACGAGACACGGGTCCGCGACCGATCCCGTCGAGGGGGGAACAGCTCGCCAGGCGAGCCGCGAACGGGGGCCCGCGCCTCGGGGCGCCCGCCGCGCCTTCGACCGGCGTGAACGTGATCCGCCCGCCGTCGACAGACAGGTCTCGCCGCTGCCCTGCGAGCGGGACCACGCCGTGGAGGCATGGGACGCCACCGTATCAGGTCGCTGGACCGGAGTGACCCTCCGACCAGCATGGCTCTCACGAGCGTTCGGGCACGGTGCCATCGGGCCGGGACCGCGGCGATCAATGGCGCGCCCGACCATCCTGCCAACGCCCGGTGGCGGTGCGACCAGGCTGCCGACGAAGGCCAGGATCTGCTCGGTGCGGGTCGGTGGGGATCCGTGCCCGTCGCTTCGGCGGATTGGCGCCGCCGTCAACCTCGCGGGACCGAGATTTCCTACCGGCCGGACCGGTTCCGGGTCCGCCGGCGCGCGACGAACCCGAGCGAGGCGAGCAGCGCGGCACCGAGCAGGGCGGCACCGAGCAGCGCCAGCACGGCTGGCAAAGGGATTGATGTCTCGCCTGATTGCTGGTTGACCGCGGTCAGGGTGGGCCCCGGACCTGGCCCGGTCGTTGCCGGCGGCGGCCCGACCACGAAGGTGAGATCGTCCCGCTCGACGGAGAGGCCCTGGGCGGCATCGGCGAGCCCCAGCGCAACGTGGTAGGTGCCCGGCTGGAGGAGCGCCGCGAGCGGCACCTCGAGGCGAGTCGAGGTGTGCGCATAGATCGTGTCCAGCGCGATGTTCGCCTGGCTGACCAGGGCCCCGGCCGCGTCGCGCAGCTCGAAGCTGGCGACGGGCCTGAGTCGGACGTTGCCGCCGTTGTCGAGCTCGACAGCCACCACGGACCGGCCGGTCACGACCGTGTGGCTGGCCTCGCCGATAGCGAGCGCCGGCCGCCGTGGGCCGGGCACCGTGACGACGACCGCAACGGCATGACGGACGAACTGGTCCATGCCGGTTGCGCCGCCAATCGCGACCGGCCGGTCATTCTCGACCACGATGCTGGTGATGTACTCGCCGCTCGCCGCGTCTTCCGGCACGGTGACGGTGAAGGCCCGGCGTGCCCGATCGCCCGCCGCCAGCTCGAAGACGTCGGTCGGGTAGCGAAGCCAGGTCGTGGTCCCTGTCCGGGGCTCGCCGCGCAGCCGGCCGCCGTAGCCGCCGTTCGTGATGGTGAAGACATCGGCGGCATAGGTCGCCACCGCCAGATCGGCCGACCCCTTGTTGGCAACCTCGACCTCGAGGGTCCGGCTCTCGCCAGGGCCTATCGCCAGATCGAAATATGGACCCGCCTGGCCGACCGGCAGCACGGCGAGCCGGACCGCCGTGTCCGACGCGAGCGCCCCGCCCGGCAACGCGAGCGCGAAGAGGAGTGGCAGCAGGACGAGCGACGAGCCGCGCCGTTGGCGCAGGCGCTCGAGCTGCATGGTTACGGCGTCGCCGAGATGGTGGTCGTGAGCGTGCCGGTGTACGTGCCGATCTTGCTCTGGCCCGGGATCGTGAGCGTGACGCCGAGGTTCTGGCTGTATGTCCCGTTGCCATAGGCGGCGGTCGCCCGGGTCGTCTTGATCGGGGACGCGAGCGAGCCGAAGGCAATCCCCTCGATCGGGATCTGCGGCCCAGTGGAGGCGACCAGCGAGACGTCCTGACCGGCGATCAGGGTCGGTTCCTCGGCCGAGGTCAGAGCGAAGTTGGCGGCCGGGATGTCGGTCCCACCAGCGGCGCCGGTGTACACGAACGCCGATCCCTGGATCGTGACGCTCCAACCGGCCGAGGTGCCGCGGTCGTCGTCGGCGGTCAGGACCATCGTCCCGCTGACGTCATGGGTCGCGTAGTCGTAGTCGACGTCTGGGAAGCTCAGGTCCGCCACGCTGGCGGACAGCAGGCCGCCGGCCACGATGGTCTGGGTCACGGTGTCGGCGGCGAAGGCCGGCCCCGCGAGCGAGGCGGCGAGCAGGCCCGCCGTGCCGACGGCCAGGGCCGTGTGTCGGCGGATCGAGAGGGTGTGCATGGGAACGACCTTCCAGGACGATGGCGGGGGCTCGAGAGCCACTCCCGGTGATGCCAGCCCGGTCGGTCAGGAGAAGTGCGCGTGACAGTGCCCGTTGACTGTCCGTGATGACCACACTGGGGGTCTCGCGGCCGTTGGTCTATAGGACGGATTCCGCCGGTCGGCACCCATGCGGGCGTCGGATGTGCGTCGGCCCCGGGCCCTGGCAAGTTTGTCCACCGACTTGACTAAGCCCCCCGGCCGGCATACCCTTCGACGTCGTCGAGGCTACCGCCAGAGCCGGGCAGGGGGTCAGGGTGCCCGGAGGTGGAGGAGTGTGCACCCGGGTGAGTGGCAGCGGGACGGTGCTTCCGGAAAAGGCAACCCACCGACAGACGCGGACGTTCAACCAGCAGCTCGTTCTGCGTGCACTCTACGATCGGAGTCTGCTCTCGCGCGCCGACCTGGCCCGGCTGACCGGTTTGACGCGTACCTCGGTCGGTGACCTGGTGGGCGCGCTCATCGATGACGGCCTGATCGAAGAATCCGGTCGTGGCCCGTCGAGTGGGGGCAGGTCGCCCATCCTGCTGCGCGTTGATCCCGACGGTCGCCACCTGATCGGGCTCGACCTCGGCGAGGCGGAGTTCAGCGGTGCCGTCGTCAACCTGCGTGGCGAGATCCTCCGCTCGATCCAGCTACCCTCCGGGGGACGAGACGGCGATGCCACCGTCGAGCTCGTCTTTCAACTTGTCGACGCCCTGCGTGCCGATGACCAATCCCCCTTCCTCGGCATCGGCGTCGGCGCGCCCGGCATCATCGACACGGGCACGGGGATCGTCCGCTGGTCGGTCAACCTGAACTGGGCGGAGCTCCGCCTCGGGCCGCTGCTCGAGCAGCGTTACGGCGTGCCTGTCGCGGTCGCCAACGACAGTCACGCTGCTGCACTCGCCGAGCTGACCTTCTTTCGCCGCCCTCGGCCCAACAACCTGATCGTGATCAAGGTGGGTCGCGGGGTTGGCGCCGGGATCATCCTCAATGGGCAGCTGTACCAGGGCGACGGTTATGGCGCAGGCGAGCTCGGCCACGTCTCACTGAGCAGCGCCGACGCACCGTGCCGCTGCGGGCGGGAGGGATGCCTCGAGACGATCACGAGCATGCGCGCGCTGGTCGACGCGGCCCGTGCCGTGGAGCCATCGATCACCGACGAGAGCGGCCTCGTGGCCGCCTTCCTGGCCGGCGTCACCCGCGTCCGGCGGATCGTCCTCGATGCTGCGCGCGAGCTCGGAGTCGCGGTCGGCTGGCTGATCGGCGTGCTCAACGTTCGCCATGTGCTGCTGGTCGGCCCGGTCGCGGAGTTCGGCGACGAGTGGCTCGGCGAGGTCCGCCGGTACGCCCGGTCGAGCGTTCTGTCACTGCTCGCACGCGACACGCAGATCGAGTTTGGCCACGTCCACGACGACGTCGTCGTGCTTGGCGCGTCGGCGCTGCTCATGGAGCAGCAGCTGGGCCTGGGGTTGGTGCGATGATCGCGACCCATGAGTACGGACGAAACGGGCCGCTGGTCGCCGGTGTCGACGTCGGCGGCACCAAGACGTCGGTCGTCGTCACCGATGATCGGGACTGCATCCTCTACGAGCATGTCACGCCAACCGACCTGTCATCGCTCGTTGGCCAGATCGCCGGACTCGTCGACGACGCCCGGCGCAGCCTCGGGCAGGACGTAGCCGCGGTAGGCGTCGCCATCCCCGGCCATGTCGACCCGAAGGACGGGTCGGTCAGCATGGCCGTCAACCTGGGCATCACCCACCTGTCGCTCGGGGCGATGCTGCGGACGGAGCTGGGAGTACCGATCTTCGTCGAGCACGATGCTCGCGCGGCGGCGCTATGGCTGAGCGATCAGGCAGCCGACGGGTCGGCTCAGGCGACGGCGAGCGTCGCCTTCCTGGCGATCGGGACGGGGATCTCGGCCGGCATCGTTCTCGACGGGGCGCTCCTTCGCGGCGACAACGGCTTCGCCGGCGAGGTTGGCCACGTCGTCGCCGACCCGGATGGAGCCGTCTGCGCATGCGGTCTGCGCGGCTGCCTCGAGACCGTCGCCGCCGGCCCGGCGATCGGTCGCCAGGCCGACGAGGCAATCGCTGCCGGTCGCACCTCCGTCCTGTCGCCCCCTTCGAGCGCCGCGGATGTCTTCCGCGCCAGCGCTGCCGGCGACGAGGTCGCGGTTGGGATCACCGACAGGGTGGCCGACCACCTGGCCCGGGCGATCCGATCGCTCGCCCTGACCCTCGGCGTCAAGCGAGTCATCATCGGCGGCGGCGTCGCGGGCGCCGGACCCGCCCTGCTCGAACCTATCCAATCGCGCATCGCCCGCGAATGCGCGGCCTCGCCACTGGTCCAGGCTGCCCTGGGTCATGCGACCGTCGAGCTGCTGTCGCCAACCGAGGCACCGAGCGCGCGTGGGGCGGCAGCGATCGCTCGCCACCGCATCGGTCTGCCGGAGCGAGAGGGGGTGAGCAAGCGATAACCCACACCGCGGCAACTGGTGTCGGGCGGACCATCATGCTGACCCAGGTGAGCCACTCGTCACCCAGGATCATCGCACTCAGGATCATCGCACTTTGGAGGAGGAATTCGTGAGCAAAAGCCTACGTACAACGTCCGCTCTTGCGTTCGCGGCCATGCTGCTGGCCGGCGCCTGCGGGAACAGCGCCACGCCGTCACCGCCCGCCACGCCGGCTCCGACCGCCACGCCAGCTGAATCTGCCGCGGCGAGTGCATCTGCTGCCCCGAGCGCAGAGGCTTCGGCCATGCCGTCGGCAGCTGTGCCAACCGTGCCAACCGGCTACACGGAGCTTGACCAGTCGCTCGGCTCCGACCAGCCGATGGCCGGCAAGACTGTCGACATCCAGGTGCAGTGGACCGGCGGTGAGCTCGCCAACTTCCAGGCCTCGGTGGCTGACTACGCCAAGGCCTCGGGCATCAACATCCAGGTTGACAGCGTCCCCTCGAGCCACGAGACGGTGCTGAAGAGCCGGATCGAGGGTGGCTCCCCGCCGGACATCGCGCAGCTTGCGCAGCCGACGCCGGTCCTCGCCTACGCGGCCGAGGGCAAGGTCATCGATCTGGCCACGTTCATGGATGCCAACAAGCTGAGCAGCGAGCATCCGGCCACCATCGGCCTGGTGACGCAGAACGGCAAGATCTGGGGCATCCCCTACAAGGCCGACGTCAAGTCGACGATCTGGTATCCGATCAAGGCCTTCGAGGCCAAGGGTTACCAGGTGCCGGCGACATGGGATGACCTGATCGCCCTGTCCGACAAGATCGTGGCCGACGGAAGCAACCCGTGGTGCATCAGCGCTGGCGGTCCCGGCGACGCGACCGGCTGGCAGATCACCGACTGGATCGAGGAAGTGGTCCTCAAGACCAAGGGCCTCGACTACTACAACAACTGGATCAACCACACGGTCACGTTCGAGGACCCGGGCATCAAGGCCGCCTTCGACGACTACGTGGGCAAGATCTTCTTCACCGACAAGTACGTCTATGGCGGCCCGACGGCGATCATCAACACCGACCAGAAGACCACCATGGATCCCATGTTCAACCAGGACCTGCAGGCACCGAACTGCTGGATGCAGAAGGTCCCGACCTGGTACGGGCCCGACTTCTTCCCGGATCAGCGGGACAGCGGGCAGCCGTCCAAGTACATCGTCGGCACCGACGTGGGGATCTTCCCGTTCCCGACGATCGATCCCACCCAGAACAACGCCGAGGGCTCGGCTGACACCATGATGATGCTCAACGACCGACCCGAGGTCCGGGCGGTTGCCGAGTTCCTGGCCACGCCGGAAGGCCTCGAGAACTGGATCCTCGCGGGAAGCGCGATCTCCACCAACACCTCGACCCCGGCCGACTGGTACGCCGGTTCCTACAAGCTGACGGTCGCCTCGGACATCGTCAACAAGGCGGCCGGCATCGGCTTTGATGCTTCGGACCTGATGCCCGGTGCCGTCGGCGCCGGCACGTTCTGGACCCAGAGCGTCGATTGGGTGAACAACAACGGCACCAACACGGATGCCGTCCTGAAGGCAATCGACGACAGCTGGCCCAGCCAGTGACGTCCTAGAGCTGAACGGGGCGCGCCCACCCACACCGGGTGGGCGCGCCCCGTTAGTATCCGCAGGGAGGAGGGCTGATGACGGTCGCCGCCGATTCCGAGCAACCCGGGCTGTCGCGATTTGTGCTGCCCGTCGCCGGCCTCATCGGCCTGGTGCTGTGCATCGCCGGCATCCTCGTCCTACTCGAACCCCACGGTGGTCAGAAGCTGCTCGCGTCGATCTACGACGCGCTGGGTAACCCGTCTGGCGCGACGGAGCTGCGCAACGGCCAGGGTGACCAGGCGTTCGCCAAGATCATCCTGGCGATCGTCGCCATGGCCGTCGGCGTGGGTGGCATCTGGCTGCTGTTCGTCGGTCTGGGAACGCTGGTCGGCAGGCTGCGCCCGCTGTGGCGCGACCGGATCCTGCCATGGGTGTTCGTCGGCCCGGCGCTGATCCTGCTGACGGTGTACCTGCTGTATCCGGGCGTGGCGACGGTCGCGCGCAGCTTCTTCGACAGCCACGGAGCGCTCACGCTCGACAACTACAACGCGATGACAAAGCCTGACTTCATCGAGATCCTGCGCAACAACGTGATCTGGCTGATCGTGGCAACGGCCGGCAGCGTGGGCCTCGGTCTCGTCATTGCCGGCCTCTTCGACCGTGTCCGGCGCGAGGCGCTGGCCAAGACGTTCGTCTTTCTGCCGCTGGCGATCTCGCTCATCGGTGCATCCGTCATCTGGGGGTTCATGTACGCCTGGGAGCCGGCCCAGCAACCCCAGATCGGGCTCCTGAACGCGATCATCGTGGGGCTGGGCGGGCAGGCCATTCCCTGGTTCACGACCAGCCCGCTCAACATCCCCGCCGAGATCGTGATCATGATCTGGCTGCAGACGGGCTTCGCGATGGTCGTGCTCTCGGCCGCGATCAAGGGCGTCTCGACCGAGATCATCGAGGCCGCTCGACTCGATGGGGCCGGTGAGCGCCAGGTCTTCTTTCAGGTCATCGTGCCCTCGATCCGTGGCTCCATCATCACGGTCACCACGACAATCGCCATCGTCACCCTCAAGATCTTCGACATCGTCTACGTGACGACGGGCGGCCGTTTCCACGACGACGTGGTGGCCAATCGGATGTTCCACGAGATGTTCCAGTTCTTCAACGACGGCAGGGCCGCGGCAATGGCAACGCTGCTGTTCGTCGGCGTCCTGCCCGTGATGTACGTGAACCTGCACAACTTCCGCCGACAGCAGAGGGAAGCATGACCGCGCCGGCACAACCAGCCGCACGGCAAACGGCGCCCGTCGCCAACTGGCGGCCCGCGCTCTTGCGCAGCCTGCCGGTGCGAGTGACCGTCCTCGTGATCTGCTTCCTGTGGACGCTGCCCACCCTGGGTCTGCTGGTGACGTCGGTGCGCAACCCGGAGCTGGTCAGCAATTCCGGCTGGTGGACATCGCTTGTCAACCTGTTCGCTCCCGACCAGTGGACGTTGGCGAACTACCAGCAGGTCATCACCAGCGGCGGCATGGGGGATGCGTTCCTCAACAGCCTGATCGTGACCATCCCGGCGACCGCCATCCCGATCACGATCGCGGCGTTTGCCGCGTATGCGTTCGCGTGGATCCCGTTCCGCGGCCGCGGCATCCTGTTCACCATCGTGGTGGGACTCCTGGTGGTGCCCATCCAGATGTCGCTGATCCCGATCCTCAAGATCTACAGCGGCGCATCGCTGTACGGCACGTTCATCGGCATCTGGCTGGCCCACACGGGCTTCGGCCTGCCGCTCGCGATCTTCCTGCTCTACAACTTCATCTCACAGCTGCCACGCGACCTGTTCGAATCGGCCGCCCTCGACGGAGCATCGCACCTGCAGGTCTTCATTCGGCTCGTGCTGCCGCTTTCCATCCCGGCGCTGGGCGCCTTCGCGATCTTCCAGTTCCTGTGGGTCTGGAACGACCTGCTCGTGGCGCTGACCTTCCTGGGTGTGTCCACAGACCTGCGGGTCATGCCAACCGCGCTGTTCGCCCTGCTCGGCAGCCGCGGCGGCCAGTGGCAGCTCCTGACGGCCGGCGCGTTCATCACCATGGCCATGCCGCTGCTGGTCTTCCTGCTGCTCCAGCGTGCATTCGTGAGAGGGATCCTGGCGGGCTCGGTCAAGTCGTGACTCTGGCGCGGCTCATGATCGCCTTCGTCGGGACCGAGCTGCCGCCATCGGCGGCGAGGCGGATCAACGAACAAGGCGTCGCCGGCGTGACGCTGTTCCGCGCCCACAACATCGTCGATCCGCCCCAGATCCGCAGGCTGACCGCCGCCATCCAGGGGGCTCGGCCGGCCGGAGCACCATCGCTGATGGTTGCCGCCGACCAGGAGGGCGGCCAGCTGATCGGCCTGGGCGCTGGGACGACGCCGTTCGCGGGCGCGATGGCGCTCGGCGCGACCGGCGACGAAGCGCTTGCCGCGCGCGTCGCCGGGGCGACGGCGCACGAGCTGCGTGCCCTGGGGGTCAACGTGGACTACGCGCCGGTGTGCGACGTGGCCAGCGATCCGGCCAATCCGGCGCTCGGAATCCGCAGCTTCGGCGACGATCCCGAAGCCGTCGGCAGGCTCGCGGCGGCGACCGTCCGTGGCCTGCAGGACGCGGGCGTGGCCGCGACGGCCAAGCACTTCCCGGGCGCGGGCGACACGGCAGCGGATCCGCACCACGAGCTGCCACTGGTGCGCCGCACGAACGCGCAGCTGGCAGAGCGGGAGCTGGTCCCGTTCCGAGCGGCGCTGAAGGCGGGGGCAAGGCTCGTCATGACCGGCCATTTCGCGCTCGCCGGTCAGAGCGACGAGCTGCCGACCAGCCTGTCCGCCGAGGTACTGCGCGACCTGCTGCGCGAGCAGCTGGGGTTCGACGGCGTGACCATCACCGATGCCCTGGACATGCGCGCCCTGGCCCAGGGATCGGCGCAGATCGTCGATGCCATCGCCGCCCTCCGTGCCGGCGAGGACGTGCTGCTCGGCACGGCCGACGAATCAGCGCTGGAACGGCTGGAGGAAGGCCTTGCACAGGCGCAGCGGCGAGGCCTGTTCGATGCCGGCGACGACGCTGGGGCGAAGCGCCGGCTGGGCGAGCTGCGCCGCTGGCTGGGACGCTACGAGCAGCCGCCGCTCGACATCGTGGGGTGCGGCGAACACCAGGCGCTCGCCGCCGAGCTGGCCCAACGTTCGATCACCCTCGTCCGCAACGACGACCGGCTGGTGCCGTTGAAGCCGGCCGCCGACGCGCGCATCGCGGTCGTCCAGTCGATGCCCGCCGACCTGACGCCGGCCGACACGTCCTCGACGGTGCCGCCGACGCTGGCGTCGGCGCTCCGCCGCCGGCTCGCGGGCGTGGAGGAGATCCTCCTGCCGGCGGCGCCAGGCGAGGCTGACATCGCAGGCCTGGGCGAGCGGCTCGCAACCTTCGACCTCGTCGTCGTCGGGACGTTCGCCGCGCACCTCCAGCCGGCGCAGGCGGTGCTGGCCGCGGCGGTCCTGGCGTCCGGCAAGCCGACCGTCACCGTCGCCCTGCGCACGCCGTGGGACCTGCTCGCTTACCCGTCCGCCCGAACCCATGTCTGCAGCTACGGCATCCTGCCGCCGTCGATGGAGGCGCTGGCGGCCGCGCTGCTTGGCGAGGCACCGTTCGTCGGGCGGCTGCCCGTCGAGATCGCCGGGCTGTATCCACGAGGTCACGGCCTCGCGGCATCTGGCTGACCGGACGAGCGGGAGACCTATCCTCGGGCAACGAGTCGCTGATACCAGCTCGCGCTGTCCTTGCGCGTGCGGCGTTGGTTGCCGAAGTCGACGTGGACCAGGCCGAACCGGCGCGAGTAGCCAAAGCTCCACTCGTAGTTGTCGAGCAGCGACCAGACGAAGTACCCCGTCAGCGGGACGCCGGCGCGAAGCGCGTCGGCAGCCGCTGCGACGTGGCGTGCCAGGTAGCCGATCCGGTTCCCGTCGCGCACCTGCCCGTCCCGATCGACGACATCGGGGTACGCGGCGCCGTTCTCCGTGACCACGATCTCGGGCGGTGCGTAGGTCCGGTTGAGCTCGAGCAGGACATCGCGCAAACCGGAGGACGCGACGTGCCAGCCCATCTGCGTCCGCTCCGAGCCCGGTGCTGCGCCGATCTCCCAGTCGAATGCCCGGTCCGAATTGGCGCTGACCGAGTCGCGCCGGTAGTAGTTCAGGCCCAGGTAATCGAGGTCGCCGGCCGGCGGCTCGGCGAGGTCGACGCCTTCGAGGTGGCCCGCCTCGCGGTGGGCGTCGAGTCCCAGCGCCGGGTAGCCACGGCCGAACAGCGGGTCGAGGAACCACGCGTCGCGAGCGGAGCTCCACCTGTCGGCGGCGACTCGATCGCGCTCCGAACCAGTCGCCGGTGCGACCTGGTTGACGTCGATCGCCACACCGACTCTCGCGTTGTGGATCAGCGCGCGGATCGCCTGGGTGGCACCAGCATGAGCGCGCAGCTGGTTGTCAGCCACCCGGATCGCGGTGGGCCAGTCGCGCAGCCCCGGCGCATGACCGCCGTCGGCATGGCCGAGGAACGCAAAGACGGCCGGCTCATTGAACGTCATCCAGTCCTTGACACGGTCGCCCAATCTCGACGCGAGCAGCGCGGTGTAGTCAGTGAACCAGCCCACCACCTCAGGGTTGGCGAATCCGCCCCGGTCCTGCAGTGCCTGCGGCAGGTCCCAGTGGAAAAGGTTGATCAGGGGTTCGACACCGGCGCGGAGGAGGGCGTCGACGAGGCGCTCGTAGAAGTCGAGGCCGGGCTGGTTGATGGCGCCGGTCCCCATCGGCAGAACACGCGACCAGCTGATGCTGAAGCGATATGCGCGGGCCCCCAGATCGGCCATCAGCCGGACATCCTCTGGGTAGCGGTGGTAGTGGTCGCAGGCGAGGTCGCCCGTGCTGCCATCGGCGATGGCGCCGGGCCGGCGGGCGAAGGTGTCCCAGATCGACGGCCCCCGGCCGTCCTCGGCCGCCGCTCCCTCGATCTGGTAGGCGGAGGCCGCGAAGCCCCAGGCGAAGTCAGCCGGAAATGGACGGGCGAGCCGGGCTGGATCGGTGTCGAACGCGGGCAGGGTACTCACCCGCGGATCGTACGCTCCGAACACCCCGCCGCCGCGATGGACCTTGCCGACGCTCCGATCGTCTGCCAGCAGGGCCAACAGCCGAGCGCCGGGCCGGAGCACCGACCTCAAGGGCATATCCGATTCATGGACGACCATCACCCGGACGAGGCACTCACGGCGCGCTCTCTGACCCGCTGACGGAACCCAACGACTGGCGTGAAGACGCGCGGCATCTCATCCTCCCGCCCGCGATACTTGCCGGGTGGCCGCCCGATCAAGCTACACGGACAGCCGTCGCCGCCTGACCACCCTCCGGCTGGCTGCCCAGCGCCTCGGATCAGCCGGAGCCGCGTCACCGGGCGAGGCCGTTGGCTGGATGCTCGCGATGCAGGGGCAGGATCTGCCCGGCGTGCGGTGGTCCGTCGGCGTCCGCCTCGGTGGCGGTGCGGAATCGGCGGTCACGGACGCCTTCGATCGCGGCGAGATCGTCCGCTCCTGGCCGATGCGCGGCACGCTTCATCTGATCCGGGCACAGGACCTGCGCTGGATGCTCGATCTCACGGCTGCTCGTGCGCTGACCTCGGTCGCGCAACGGCGAGCCGAGCTCGGGATCACGGCGTCGGATACGGAGCGCGCCCGCGAGATCGCCGTCCGCGCCCTGCCCGGCCACCAGGGCCTGACGCGCACCGCCCTGCTGGCGGCCATCGAGGCCGGTGGGGTCCCGACCGGTGGTCAGCGGGGCTACCACATCCTGTGGCACCTCGCCCAGACGGGGACGCTCGTGCTGGGGCCGTCGGCGGGCCGGCAGCAGACGTTCGTGCGCCTCGATGCCTGGATCCCCGACCTGCGGCGTCTCGACCGGGAGGAGGCGCTGGGCGAGCTCGCGCTCCGCTACTTCCGCAGCCACGGGCCGGCCACCGTCGCCGACCTCGCGCGCTGGTCCGGCCTCACCGTCCGCGAGGTTCGGCACGCCCTCGACCTGTGCGGGACCCGGCTGGCGACCATCGAGGTCGACGGACGCCCGTACCACCTGGCACCAGAGGCGCTCGACGCGACCACCGCGAGCCGGCCGGGTCGCGTGCTGTTGCTGCCCGGGTTCGACGAGTACCTGCTGGGGTACGGCGACCGGTCGGCGGCACTCGCGTCCGAGCATAGCGACGCGATCGTCCCCGGCGGCAACGGCATGTTCAGGCCGACCATCGTCGTCGACGGTGAGGTCGTGGGCACGTGGAGCCGCCGGGTCAGCACACGCGAGGTCGCGGTCGAGGCGGCCCCCTTCGAGCCGTTGTCGCGCACCGCGGCCGATGGGATCGAGCTGGCCGCTGCAGCCTATGCCCGCTTCCTCGGCCGGACAGCCCGGCTCCGGCTCGGCGCGCCTCGATAGGGTCGGGGCGCCGCATCCCGCCAAGGCGGGTCGCGCCGAGCCGGCCCGGACGAGCACGGGCGGTGGGGTGGCCTACGGGGCTCGAACCCGTAACCTCTGGAGCCACAATCCAGTGCTCTGCCGATTGAGCTAAGGCCACCGCGGGCGCATCCGGCCCGGCGGCGCGGTCGCGCTCGTCGAGGCTCGGGGCCAGCGGAGTGTACCGGAGGCGCGGCTCCGGGCGCACCGGCCCGGCGAGCCGGTCGGGCATGTCAGCCGCGTCCGCGGCCGGGATCGAGAGAGCCGGGTGGGCGGCAAGGTGCGGTCGGGGTTGGTGTGGGTGGGCAACTGGTACCGCGGGCCGGTGCGGTCGGGACCATTGCGCAGCGGTTGGGAGTCGGGTGGCAGCACATGATCGCCGTGACGCCGAAGTCGCCACCGTTTGCCCTCGAGACCGATCCACAAGCTGCCCAATGTCCCACCTGCCGGCCCGCCTGTCCGCCCCGCTGATCGCGACCCGTCACCTCGCCGCCGTCGTGACCCTCGCGTTCGCCCTCACCTCGGTCGGGCTGCTGGCCGCCCCGGGCGCCGCCCTCGCGTGGGACACGAACACCTACAACTCGACGTCCGAGTCGATGCTGATCTCCCTCCAGAACCAGGCCCGCGCGTCTGGCGGCCTCAAGTCCCTCAAGCTCGACACCGCGCTGCGCACGATCGCGCGCTGGCGAAGCAAGGACATGATCGCCCGCGACTACTTCAGCCACACGATCGCCGGGACCAGCCACCAGGTGTTCTGGTACATGCAGTACAAGTACGACTACTGCTTCAAGTCCGCCGGCGAGAACATCGGCTACGTGACCTGGCCGGGCGCAAGCGTCGAGGATGCGACCAACTGGATCTTCAACAAGTTCATGAACTCGTCCGGCCACCGGGCGAACATCATGGGCAAGTCCTGGGACGTGGTCGCGGTGGGTGCCTACAAAGGCAACTTCAACGGCAAGAGCGACACGTTCATGTGGACGGTGCTGTTCGCCGACAAGTGCGGATCGACTGCCACGGCGACCCCCAAGCCCACGCCCAAGCCGACCCCGAAACCGACCGCCAGGCCCACGCCGAAACCGACCCCGAAACCGACCCCCAAACCGACGGCCAAGCCAACCCCCAAGCCCACGCCGGAGCCGCCTGCGGTCGCGACGGTCGCTCCGACGCTCGCACCGACCCTGGCCCCACCGCCCACGGTGAGCCCAACGCCCACGCTGGCGCCGACCCCCTCGCCAACCCGTGTCGCGTCCGCGTCCCCGACCGTCGCTCCATCGTCGGCTGACCTTGCGCTTGCCGCACCACCTCCGGGCAGATACCGCGTCGTCGAGCCGGATGCCGGCCCGGGCCTGGTGCAGTCGATCGTCGACGCCGTGTTCGGGCAGTTCTTCGGCACGTAGCACGAACCTTCGGCACGCAACGTCGCGCCTCGACGGCCTCGCGAGCGCTCCCCGGGCAATCACCGTCCGCCAGGACTATCGAGCAGGTGACTGCACCGGACCGCACCGCTACGGTACGGACCGTCGTGATCTGCCCGACGTGTACGCTGTTCCGACCGCCTCGCATGGAGCCGACCCGGCCATGACCGCTCATCCGCCCCAGGGTGGCGCCGGTTCGGGGCCCAGTGGCCCCGCCCCCACCGCTGCCCTCCACGTCACCGCAGCCCAGGACCCGCGGACCGATGTGGTCCCGATCCTCGAGGCCCGCGGCGTGACCCGCACCTACCGGTTGATCGGGGAGATGATCGACGCCGTCCAGGGCGTCAGCCTGCGGGTGATGCCGGGGGAGCTGGTCGCCCTCATGGGCCCGTCGGGCTCGGGCAAGAGCACGCTGCTCCAGCTCCTCGGCGGTCTCGACCGGCCGACCAGCGGCGAGGTCCTGCTGGAGGGTGAGTCGATCGGCCGGCTGTCCGACGACCAGGCCACCCGCCTCCGGCGTGAGCGGACCGGGTTCGTGTTCCAGTCGTTCAACCTCATCCCGTTGCTCAACGTGGTGGAGAACGTCGGCCTGCCGTTCACGATCGCCGGCCAGGACCCGCGGTCGGGCCAGCTGGCCGCCCGAATCCGCGACGCGATCGCGCTGGTCGAGCTCACGGGCAAGGAGCGCCACCGGCCCGAGCAGCTCTCGGCCGGCGAGCAGCAGCGGGTCGCGGTCGCGCGCGCGATCGTCACCGGACCCGCCCTCCTGCTCGCCGACGAGCCGACGGGGAACCTCGACTTCAAGACCGGGATCGGCATCCTCAACGCCCTGTGGCGGGCGTGTGTCGACCGGGGCCAGACGATCGTTCTCGTCACCCATGATGCGAAGGCCGCCGCGTACGCGGACCGGGTGCTCGTGCTCCTGGACGGTCGCGTCCAGGACGAGATCCATCTCGGTCGGCGCGACGACCACGCCGCGGGGCCGCTGATCGCCCGCCTCGCCCAGCTGGGGCTGTAGCCGCGGCCATGCGGGGCTTGCTGCCGTACGCGTGGCGAAGCCTGGTCGCCAGACCGGCGCGAAGCGTGCTGACCGTGTTCGGTATTGCGATCGGGGTCGGGGTCCTGGTGGCTGCGCTCGCGATCGACGCCGGGCTCGACGCCTCGATCGACCGGACGGTGTCCGGGCTGGTGGGTCGTGCGGACCTGCAGGTGTCGGCGTTCGCGGAGACCGGGCTGTCCGGCGCGACGCTGGCCGCGATCGACGACGTGCCGGGTGTCGCCCTCACTGCGCCGGCGATCGAGCGTCGGTCGTATCTGGCACCCGAACCGGGTCGATCCGCGCCGGGCGATCCGGTCACGGTGCTGGGAATCGACCCGCCCCGCGAGGCACGGGTGCGGGACCTGTCCCTCGTCCGGGGCGCGCCGCTGGGCGCGCTCGACGAGCCGGTGGCCCTGGTCACCGAGCGCCTGGCTGCGACCGATGGGCTCGACGTTGGCAGCCAGCTGACCATTCTGGGCGCCGGCGCACCACTGCACGTGCGGGTGGTGGGGGTCCTGGCGGGCGACGGGCCGATCCCGGGCTCGTCAGGCCGGACGGTGCTGCTGCCGCTGGCCACGGCGGCGCAGCTCAACATCCCCGACAGCGCCGGTGGAGCGACCAGCGACGGCGCCACGGCGGGAGCCACAGCCTCGAACGCGACCGACACCGCCGGTGCGCTGACCGGCCTGTCACGGATCGACGTCGTTCTCGCCGCGGGCGCCGATGTGGCCACGGTGACCGCAGGCCTCGAACGAGCGCTCACCCGCGAGCCGTACGTGATCACGGTGCCCGCCGACGTGGCGGCGTCGCTCCGCGCGTCGACCGCGGACGTGCGCTCGACGCTCGCGTTGCTGGCCGCGATCGCTCTGTTCGCCGCCGCGTTCCTGATCCTCAACACGCTGGCCATGACGGTCGTCGAGCGTATCCGCGAGCTGGCGTTGCTCCGTGCTGCGGGCGCCGGCCGCGGCCAGGTCGTCCGTCTGGTCGTGACCCAGGGGGTCCTGCTGGGTGCGGCGGGCGCGATCGCCGGCATCGCCATCGGCGTGCTGCTGGCCGACATCATGGCCCGCTGGCTCCAGGTGGCCGGCGGGGTGGCCATCGACGGCCCGTCGGTGACGCCGGGTGTGGTGCTTGCCGGGCTGCTCGCCGGCCTGGTGATCACCGTCGTCGCGGCGCTCGAGCCCGCCCGTCGCGCCGCCGGGGTCAGCCCGGTGACCGCCCTCCGGGCGCGCGCCGAGCCGGGTGCGACCGCTCGGGCGCGGACAGGCTGGCTGGTCATCGTGGTTGCCGTCGTGGGCGTGCTGGCGGTCCTGGTCCTGCCGGTCAATACCGGAACGCCGGCCGGACCAGGACGGGCGGCCGCGGTGTACGCGGTTCTCCTGATCGCCGTCCTGGTCACGCCGATCCTGCTGGCGCCCTTGGGCCGGATCGCCGGTCTGCCGTTCGCGTGGGCGCTGCGGCTCGAGGAGCGCCTCGCGCGCGCCGCGATCGCTCGCGACCGGGCGCGCACGGCGCTGACGGTCGGGGCCCTGGTCGTCGGCCTGGCGATGGTGGTGGCCCTGGGATCCGTCGCGACCAACGCGCGGACGGCCGCGACGTCGTGGCTGGCGCAGGTGGTGCCGGGTGACGAGATCCTGACCGCGATCGCCCCGGTCCCGCTCGAGGATGACGGCGCCGAGCAGCAGATCGCAGCCGTGGACGGCGTGGCGCAGGTGACCCCGATCGCATCGTTCGGGCTCGCGTTCGGCGGGACGCGGCTGGACGCAACGGCCATCCGTGGCGCCGACTTCGATGCCGATGGACGGCTGGTGTTCACCGCCGGCGACCGGCACGCGGCCCTGGCCGGACTCGACGTGGGCGGGACGGTGATCGTGCCTCGCTCGCGCGCACAGCAGCTGGGCGTGGGGGTGGGCGATGTGCTCGCGGTGACCACGGCCGGCGGGACGGTCGAGCTCCAGGTGACCGGGATCGTCGATCATTCGTTCCCGGGGCAGGGCGGCGAGGCCGTCCTCGTCGGCTGGCCGGACGCGCTGTCGCAGTTCGGGGTGGCGGGAGCCGATGCGTTCGCCGTCCGATTCGAGCCTGGCCGTGAGGCGGCCGCGGCCGCGGACGTTGACACGTTGGCGCGGGAGCTGGCCCTCACCCCGGCGCCGATCTCGCACATCGAAGGCGCGCTGGGCGATGCGCTCGATCGGCTGTTCGGCCTGCTGGACCTGCTCGCCCTGGCAGCCGTCGTCGTCGCGGCGCTGGGGATCGTCAACACGCTCTCGATGGACACCTTCGAACGGTCGCGTGAGCTTGGCATGCTGCGTGCCGTCGGCATGAGCCGGCGTCAGGTCTGGCGCAGCGTCGTCGTCGAGGCGGGCATCCTCGGCGCGATCGGTGCGCTGGTTGGATCGGGCGCCGGCGTGGCGGTCGGCTGGCTGCTCGTCTGGACCGCGGGTGGCGGGGCCGGCATCTCGCTGCCGTTGCCCACGATCGCGCTCACGATCGTGCTCGGTGTTGCGCTGGCCATGCTGGCCGCCGCGCAGCCCGCTCGGATCGCCGGTCGTCGCTCGATCGTGGCGGCGGTGCGCGGCGAGTAGGGGACCACGCCGGGCCTGCCGCGCCGTCCGGGGTCTTGCCCCCTCACCGCGCGTTTCGACTGGCCGCCGCGCTGGTGGCTGTTCTCGCCGGTTGGTAGACTCCGCGCGACACCCGGCGCCGTGTCAGCGCCGAGCCGAGGAGACGATGTGATCGCGATCCCGTCGCTGACGCGGGTACCCGCCACCGAGAAGGGCGTGACGATCGCCGACTTCCTGATCCCGGTGCGCGTCGGGGAGCGCGTCTCGCCGGTGCTGCGGAACGCGGGCTTGATGGCCGCGGGCGCCCTGCTGATCTACCTGACCTCGCTCGTCTCGTTCGCGATTCCCGGCAATCCCGTGCCCTACACGCTGCAGAACTTCGGGATCCTCGTGGTCGGTGGTGCGCTGGGACTCCGGCGTGGCGGGCTGGCCGCCCTGCTGTACGTGGCGCTGGGCGTCGTCGGCCTGCCGTTCTTCGCCGAGGGCAGGGGCGGAATTGACGTGATCTGGGGCGCCACGGGCGGGTACCTGGTGGGCTTCGTGCTCGCCGCAGGTCTGGTCGGACGGCTGGCCGAGCTCGGCTGGGACCGGCACATCGGCGGCGCGGTGGGCGCCACGCTGCTGGGCACGATCGTGATCTACCTCGTCGGCGTCCCCTGGCTGGCGGCGGTGACCGGGATGTCGCTGGCCGACGCGGTGACCAAGGGTCTGCTGCCGTTCGTCGTCGTCGACACCGCCAAGCTGCTCACCGCGGCAGGGGTGTTTCCGGTCGCCTGGTGGGTCGTCGGGCGACGGCCGAGCGAGCGCTGACGGGCGCCTTCGATCCCCCGGCCGCTGGGTCCCTCTCGTCACGGCCTGACCTCGACGAGGCTGCCGGCCTCTACGGGCCGGGCTCCGAGGCATGGCGGCTCAATCGCGAGGCCGCGCTGCTGCTCGGCGCCGGCCCGCGGGCGCTGCTGCTCCAGATCGCCCACCCGCTTGTGGCCGAGGGTGTCGACCAGCACTCGAACTTCCGGGCCGATCCGTGGGCGCGCCTGGCCGGCACGCTGCGCAGCTACCTGCGGATCGTGTACGGGACGGGGACGGCGGCACGAGCGGAGATCCGGCGGCTGAACGAGCTCCATCGGACCGTGACCGGGCCGATCCGGGACGGCGGAGCGGCGGCGCGCTTCGGCGACGCGTATGCGGCCCGGGATCCGGAGCTGTCACTGTGGGTCCATGCCACGCTCATCGACGCGACGCTCGCGACGGTTGACGCCTGGCTCGAGCCGCTGTCCGCCGATCGCCGGGCGCGCTTCTACGCCGAGACGTTGCCGATCGGGCGGCTGTTCGGCGTGCCGGAGCGGGCCCTCCCGGCAGACATCGACGCGTTCGATGCCTACGTCGCCTCGATGCTCGGCCCGGACGGACCCGTGCACCCCACCGCGACGGCCCGGTCGCTCGCCTCGGTCATCCTGCATCCGCCGCTGGCACCGCTGGCCGAGCAGGGTCCGGTGGCGGGCCGGCTGGGCGCGCTCGCTGCCCCCGTCGCATCGGCGCTGCGTGCCGTCCCACCGGCCGCCGTCGACTGGTTGCTCGTTCCCTCGACCGGCCTGCTGCCGGCTTCCACCCGCGAGGAGTACGGCCTCCCCTGGGGTACCCGCGAGCAGTCCATCAGCGCCTGGCTTGTGACGGCTTGGTGCGCCTGGCGCCCGCTCCTGCCGACCAGGCTCCGATGGTTCCCACAAGCCCTTGCGGCGGACTCACGGATCGCGGATCGGTCGCCAGAATGAGGTGACGCTCGGGGACCTGAGTGCCCCGTCGGCGGGCCTGGCAGCTCCCTCGTCGAGGGTGACCCGGCGGGCGACGGCGCAGGGATCGACCCGCAAGGGTTACGGTGCGTAATGACACCACCTGTGCCGCGCTGGATGCTGCCACGGTATCGAAGGGGCACGACGGGCGGACTGGCAGAGCTCCCTCCGTGCTTGGCCGGAGGGAGCACACGCCCCCCGAATCAAGTCCGCCGCGCACCCAGCCCATCACGTGACATTCGCGCACCCTCGCCGACGGTCGACGCATGACACTGCGCCCGGTCTGCCTTTGATGGCTCTATACGAAGCGTCGGGTGTCATTCGCGGCACACATTGCGATGGAAGCGCGCACTCCACAGGGCGGTCGGAAAGTGGTGTCCCCCCGAGTGGTGGACTTTGAGCGTGAGGTCCTGACGTCCCGGCTCGGCGCGACGCTGCGTCGTTGGCGGGCAGCGTCAGGGCCACCGGTGTGATGCTCAGCGTGTTCTTGGCGGAGCACGTGAGGTACATCGATGGCCCTGTCACAGTCTGCCCTTTCCAGCCTGCTCGACGCGATCCGCGCCGGCGGCGGCACCGACGTCCTGCGCGAGGCGATGACGCTCGTCCTCCAGGAGCTGATCGAGCTCGAGGCCGCCCAGGTCGATCGGGGCCGGCCGGTACGAACGCAGCGACGAGCGGACGACCCACCGCAACGGCAGCCGCAGCCGGCTCCTCTCGACCAAGGCGGGCGACGTCGAGCTGCGCATCCCCAAGCTCCGGTCGGGCTCGTTCTTCCCGGCCCTCTTGGAGCCCCGACGGCGGATCGACCGCGCCCTGTGGGCGGTGGTCATGGAGGCCTACGTCCACGGCGTCAGTACCCGCAAGGTCGACGATCTGGTGACCGCGCTGGGCATCGACGCCGGGATCAGCAAGAGCGAGGTGAGCAGGATCTGCGCCGAGCTCGACGACGTCGTGGCCGCGTTCCGCGACCGGCCGCTGGGCCACACCGCCTTCCCCTACGTGTTCCTCGACGCCACCTACGTCAAGGCCCACGACGGCGCGAGCGTGGTGTCCAAGGCGATCGTGGTTGCGACCGGGGTGACCGAGCGGGGCGACCGGGAGGTGCTGGGCCTCGCGGTCGGCGACAGCGAGGACGGCGCGTTCTGGACGGCGTTCCTGCGCAGCCTCCGGGCGCGTGGCCTGTCGGGTGTGCGCCTCGTCATCAGCGACGCCCACGAGGGCTTGAAGGCCGCCATCGGGGCGGTCCTGCTGGGCGCGGCCTGGCAACGGTGCAGGGTGCACTTCCTGCGCAACGTCCTGGCCCGGATCCCCAAGGGCTCGGCCGAGATGGTGCTGGCGGCGATCCGCACGATCTTCGCCCAGCCCGATGCGGCCTCGGTGCGCGAGCAGCTCGACGAGATCGCGACCAGGCTTGAGCCGCGCTTCCGGGTCGTGGCGGCGATGCTCACCGAGGCGCGTGACGACCTGCTCGCGTTCACGGCCTTCCCGGTGGCTCACTGGCGCAAGGTGTGGAGCACCAACCCGCTGGAGCGGGTGAACAAGGAGGTGAAGCGCCGGACGGACGTGGTGGGCATCTTCCCGGGCGAGGCGGCGGTCCTGCGCCTGGCCGGGGCCGTGCTGCTCGAGGTCCACGACGAGTGGGCGATCGCCCCTCGCCGCTACCTGTCCGAGGGCTCGATGGCGAGGCTTGACCCGGCCCGCGATGATCAGACGACGAAGGAGGTGGAAGGAGCGAAGACCGTCCTGCTGGCGTCCTGACCGACGCCACCGACACCGTCGCTGAGGATCACGACGGCATGCTCATTTCCCACCACTCCACGGGGCATGGCCGGTCGGAACTTGTAGTCGATTGGTATCGTCCTCTCGCCATGAAGCCAGTGGAGCGGGCCGCACCCGGGGCCGCCCGCCTCCTGAATCTCGCAGCGGTGGCAGCCCTGGTCGTCGCGGTGGCCGCCTGTGCGGGTCCCGTGCCGAGCCCGTCCGCTTCGGCGCCGACCTCGACGCCCGCCGCTTCTGCACCCGGGACGCCGGCGCCGGTCACGCCACCTCCGACGACGAACCCACCGGCCGAGACCGACGTGTGCGTGGGGGAGCCGATGAAGACGGTCTACATCGGCATCGATCCCTGTCCGCCGGCGATCGCCGCGGTCCGCGCCGTCGTCGCGCCACTCGGACTGCCGGTCGCTCGCGTGGTTCTGCAGCCGCAGCCTTTCGCCTGCGGTGACCTGTGGCCGGGGGTCGGGTCGCCGGCGGTCTGCTTCGACGTCTTGGTCATCTCCGGCACGACCATGCACGGGTGGGTGAGCTTCACGGGATCGGCGAAGGTCGCGGCGGTCTCGCTCGGGCTCCAGGGCGCTACGGACCCAAGCCCGCCTCCAACACCGACGTGGGTCGCCACGATCGAGGCCTTTCAGGTTCCGCCAGCCGGCTGGGTGATGCCGTAGCGCCCATACCCAGGATCGATGGCGACCTGCGGCCCGGTGGCGAATTCCGAGCCCAATTCTTGCCACTGGGTGGGAAGGCACGGGCCGTGTTGAGACGTGCGATCCGCCACACCGTCTGCTCGTGCGCACCAGGGACCCGGACGAACCGAACGGCCACACGATCGGGGTCAGGCCGACGGCTCATGGCGACTGGAGGGGACCCGGGCCTATGATCCGCAGCAGGGCAGGAATGACTGCGCTGGAGCCGCGGAGTTGCCGTGAAGTACGGATTCGTCACCTCGTTCGGCGGCGCGACCGAATACGTGACGCTCGCGCGCGAGGCCGAGCATCACGGCTGGGACGGCGTGTTCGCCTGGGACGACATCGCCGTCGAGCCGCGCGACGTGTTCGATCCGTGGGCGATCCTCGGTGCCATGGCGGTCGCGACTGATCGGATCACCATCGGCGCCATGGTCTTCTCGCTCGCTCGGCGGCGTCCGTGGAAGGTCGCGCGCGAGTCGATCACCGTCGATCACCTGTCCGATGGCCGTCTCGTCATCCCGGTGGGCCTTGGAGGGACCTGGGATGGCGGCTACTCGCGCGTGAGCACCGACGACCCGGAGCGCCGGATCCGAGCCGAGAAGCTCGACGAATGCCTCGACATCCTGGCCCTCGCCTGGACCGGCCAGACGGTCAGCTACGCCGGCACCCACTACCAGATGACGGATCTCCTCTTTCAACCTCGACCTGTCCAGCGACCCCGCATCCCGGTCTGGACCGTTGGCGCGTGGCCGCATCCGAAATCCCTGGCCCGGTCGGCCCGGTGGGATGGCTGCATCATCCACGACATGTCCGGGGTGAGCCCGGAAGGTGAGATCTCGGCGGCCACCGTTCGACAGGTCAAGGCCTGGATGGACGAGCATCGCCAGCAAGGCGGTCCGTTCGAGATCGTCGTCGAAGGAACGACCTCCGGGACCGATCACCGGACGAACGCCAGCCTGCTCGAGCCGCTGATCGCCGCCGGCGCCACCTGGTGGATCGAGAGTCGCTGGGAGCCTGACGAGTCGTTCGAGACCCTGCTCCGCCGTATCCAGCAGGGACCACCCACAGTCTGAACCGCCTTTTCGCGGGCCTGCTGACATCACCCGCTCTTGTGACCCGGGAGACACTGTGAAGCTTCTGCTGACTTCTGCGGGCATCAAGAACGCGAGCATCCGTAGCGCGCTGGTCGACCTTCTTGGCAAACCGATTGCCGAGTCCAGCGCTCTCTGCATCCCCACCGCGACGTACGCCTTTCCCGGCGGGGCTGCCAGCGCCTGGCGGCTGATCACGGGACGAGCCGTCACTCCGTTGTGCGACTTGGGATGGAATTCCCTGGGCGTGCTGGAGCTCACCGCGCTCCCCACCATCGAGGAAGCGCATTGGGTTCCCATGGTTCGAGAGACCGACGCCATTCTGGTGGGGGGCGGCGATCCCCTATACCTCTGCGACTGGATGCGGCGGTCCGGACTGGCAGACCTCCTGCCATCGCTACGCGCGGTCTATGTCGGAGTAAGCGCCGGCAGCCTGGTGATGGCCCCCAATGTCGGGGAGGAATTCGTCTACCGGGTTCCGACCACCAGTGGCGATCAAGCACTGGGCATGGTCGATTTCGCCATCTTTCCGCACCTGGATCATCCGAATATGCCGGACCATTCCATGGCCAATGCAGTGCGATGGGCCGCCAACCTCCCCGTGCCCGGGTACGCGATCGACGATGAAACCGCCATCCGAGTGACCAACGGCACCGTGGAAGTCATCTCCGAGGGGAACTGGAGGCTGTTCGGTCTCTGACATCAGAGAGGCCTGGAGGTCGATCTCGGGACTCTGGCCGCGCTCGTGGTCGCCGTCCTCCTCCTGCTTGCCCTCGGGGTCGGGTCGGGGCGGGTCCACGCCACCATCGAATCTGGCCTCGCAAGCCCGGCGGTCAGCGCGATCTCAGCCATGTGACGTTCGCGCATGCTCAGGGGGTGAGCGGACGCCCGGCTGGCGACTACGTCGGGCGGCCCCAGGACACGAGTCCGACGACGCCGAACCGGACTCGATCGAGCCCGTGGCGTGCGAACACGTCTCGAATGTCCGCGTCGAACTGTGAGGCGCGATCGCCAAGCCGAATCCGGGCGAGCGTGGACGTACTGTGGAGCATGTCGATGTAGTCGTCGATCGATTGCTCGACCGACAGCAGCTCGGTGCGCAGCTCACCATCGAGCGTGAAGCGACCTGCGGCGCGGAGGTCTTCCACGAGCTCCGGAGTCTCGGTGTGGTAGTCGACCTCGGAGTACGCTCGCACCACGGCCGTGAGGTCTGTGTGATAGGCGCCATGGACAGGCTCGGTATCCGCGATGGCCATGACCGCACCCGGGGCGAGCGCGTCTCGGAATCTGGGCAGCGCCACGTCGACGTCGACCCAGTGGAGGCTCGCGCCTGCCGTGATGAGGCCGTAGGGCGGGGACAACGGCGCGTCCTCCGCGCGCCCGGTGATCCAGCGCAGGCGTCCGTCGGTGCCGCCGGGCAGGCGACGACCTTCCTCGATCATCGCGGCGGAGGGATCGACCGCGTCCACGCCCTCGGCGAAGGCGAGCATGCGCCGAGCGAGCGCTCCGGTGCCCGTTCCGACGTCCAGGATGGAGCCCGGGGAGACGAGGAGACCGGCGAGGGCGGTGAGCACCTCGTCGGGGTATGGGGCGCGATGGCGGTAGAGACGCGCGACATCCGCGTCCGAGAACACAGCTCCGAGGGTCATCCTTGCCACGATCTGCTTGGTCCACGGGATTATCGCTTCTCCCTGGCGACGAGCCTCAGGTGGAATCCGCGAACGCTGGAGGGTCTCGGTGCCACTCGGCGGGCTGGGATCGATCACGGCAAGGGCCGGTGAATGGCCCTTGCACCGCCCAGCCCATCGCCACATGATGCTGCCCAACCGGACGTTAGGTCCGAGGAGAGGAGCCGGCATGCCGCAGATCGGCCCCAGCGAGCTGGTGATCGTCCTGCTCATCGCGCTCGTCGCGGTGGTGCTGATGTGGCGGTTCCGCGCGAAGTCGTAACCGTGAGCCCGGTCTCGGGTGACATTGGCGCACGTGCCACTTCGGAGACACGCGTCGATCGCTGGCTATGCGCGGTGCGCCTGGTGAAGACCCGCCCGCTTGCGATGCGACTGTGCGAGGGCGGTCACGTCCGTGTCAATGGAGTGCCGGCAAAGCCGTCGACGAGGGTTCGCGCAGGCGACCGGGTGGAGGCGCTGATCGCGGATCGCGAGCGCATCGTTGAGGTCGTGCGGCCGATCGAGTCGCGTGTCGGAGCTCCCGTCGCCGCAACGTGCTACGTGGACCACAGCCCACCGCCGGTCGTGATTGAGGTCCGACCGGGGATCATGGCTGTCCGGGGCGAGGGCCGGCCCAGCAAGCGGCTTCGGCGCGAGCTCGAGCGCCTGCGCCGGGCTGCCGACACCTGAGCCGAAGTCCGGATCGGGGCGCCCCCCACCCAGGTGCGCCAACACGCGGAGGCCTCCGGACCGCGGCACCGGCGAAAGCCGGGGCAGCTCGAAGTCGCGCGGCCGGTTGCCTTCGCCTGATCGCGGTGATCGTCGATACTCGCACTGCAAGGAGGTGCGATGCCCAGGACCGTGCCACCCGCTCGCTTTGTGGCCTCGTGCATGCTCGCATCGGTCGCGCTCGTGGCATGCGGCGGCAGCGCCTCACCTAGTCCCTCGACGCCGTCGTTCCGCCACTTCGATGGCGAGGTGCTCTCCTTCGACTACCCGGGTGCCTGGGGCAATGCCACGTTCGAGGTGACGTCGAGCTTCACGACCGTGCTCGTGTATCTCTCGACCGCGCCGATGTCCGATCCGTGCGATCGCACCTCGAACTCGATCGCCTGCGTCCGCACGGTGGTCTCCGAGCTCGCGCCGGACGGCGTCCTGGTCGAGTGGTTGAGGGATTCCTTCCCTGGCTGGACGTTTGACTCGACCAAGGGGCACCTGATCACCGCCGGTGGCAGGAGGGCGACCCTCGAACAGGTCGATCCGATCGAAGAGGCATGCCAGTCGATCGGTGGCGAGCGCGAGCTGGTCGCCACGATCGACGATCCCACGCCGGACTGGAACTGGACCGAGATGCGTGCCTGCCTGCGGGGTCCGTCCCTCGACCGCCTGCAGGCGCAGATCCAAGCGATGCTGACGACAATCACGTGGAATGAGCTTGGCTGATCGGACCTGCGAGTCACCGCGAGTCTCGGCGCCTATGCTTTGGTGACATTGGCGAACGCTCGCGGACCAGGCGGTCAATGACTCGACCGTACCGTCCGGGTCAGGGTCGAGCTGACTGTCACGTACCTGCTCGCACCTCTCAAGCTGCTCCTTGACGAGCACCCCGATGCTTCCGATGCGATGAAGCAGCTCGCGTTCACCCGGGGGGGGCTCGGCTCACGCGGGTGAACGGACTGACATCCGTGCGGCTTTCCAACCCGCCGCTGCCGGACCGCTACGAGCAGATGGAAAAGGTCTTGGGGCCGTCGTGGCGGGTCAGGCTGACTGACCGCCCGTCCTTCGCGGCGAAGACGGCGTTCGATGGCGTGACGAGGCGGAACACGCCGAGCTGCCCGTCGAGGCCGCCACCGTCGCCCGTCGCGTCCCAGAACGACCCGTCCACGTCAATCGGGCCCAGCGTGCCGCACATCGGCATGCTGTAGGCATACTCGGCCCCCACGACAGCCTCGTGCGGCGAAGCGGGAAGAAACGTGACCGATCCATTCCCGGTCTGGATCACCTGGCGATGGGCGAGGTCGCCGGCGGCTGGCGCGGTCGGGTGCGGCCCGGGCGCCGTCGTGAGGAGTGAGCAGCCCGCGAGCAGCAGTGCGGCCACCAGCGGCAGAACGGCACGGCCCTTCGTCATGCTCAACCCTCCTGAGCGTCATCGGTGGTGCTTGGACGTGACAGGCGTGTGGTCGGTTCCTCACGCGGTCAAGGTCCCGAACGGACGTCCGCGCGGCGTGAACGCAGCAAGGGCTGAGCGGCGGATCGCTCGCGTGAGATTGGCGAACGCTCGGGGAGGCGACCTCCTGCATTTCGGCCCGCAGCCACGAGCGGCCCGAGCTCTCCTCCCACGGGCCTTTCGCCCCTTGACCTCGGATGAGACACCTCACCACCATCGGACTGGCGGACGCGCTTCGGGAGCCGCATCCTCCGGGCGGTGCAAGGGGCAGACCGTGACGACATTGACGAGGAGTCGGTGGTGGCGTCGGCCCCGGCGCGACGACGTCCTGCTCGGCGTCCTGGTGACGAACCTGGTGGTCGGCGTGGTGATCGTCGCAGCAGTGATCACGATCGCGCACGAGTTCGAGCCCGAGGGTTCCCTGTTCGGGCGACCGATGCGGATACCGACCTGCGGGCAGAGCTACGTCACGAGTCCCGACGTCACGACGGTCTTCACCCGGGCACAGATCGAGGCGAAGACGGCACCCGGCTCCCGCCCGGTGGTCCTGGAGCCCGTGATCGGCCAGATCCCGTTGTTCGCGCCCTTCACCGAACAGCAGCATGCCCGCGGAGCGCAGCCGTGCGACACCCTGATCTACCTCCACGTCGGGGTTGACGCGTACGCGGCCTACGGCCTCGAGGTGTCGGGGTAGGGGATCGCGAGCTCCGTGACCGCGATGAAGGTTCGACTGCTCCCCGACGGCCCGTATGTCGCGCACGCCGCGGTCCCGATCCATCAGTCGGCTCCGAGCGACGGGACTCCGAACGGGATGCTCATGAGCGAGCCATTCTCGATCATCGTCACGACACAGCCTTCGCCGTGACGGACCTGGCTGGCAGGATGCTCCCGGCACGGGCGCCGCTGGCCGCGCTGCTCCTGGCGACGTGGGTTGCCGCATGCGGCACGGTCGGCGCGCCGGGAGGCGGTGTGCGCAGCCCACGAGCGGGCCGCCTCGCCACGTTCATGCGATGGGGACGCCGCGTTGGGTGCTCAAGCTGCATCGGTTCCACGCACGCTCGGAGACCATAGTGTCTCCGTGCGGCATGCGTGCCGCGCTGCTATCCGGCGAAGAACTCGCGCAGGTCGTTCGCCGAGCAGCTGTGGCGGAGGCAGCCCAGGTCCCAGGCGGCCTCGATCGTCCGGAGCAGCGAGTAGTGGGTGTGGGGGACGTTTGAGACGAAGCCCGCGTTCACGAGCGGGCTCACGACGATGGTGGCGACCCTGCCACCGCCGCCTGATCCGCCCGTCCCCTCGTCCCAGGTGATGAACAGGACGCTGTCGGCGAAGGCCGCGCTGCCGGTGATCCGCGGCACGAACGAGCGCAGGAAATCGTCGCCGGTCGAGACCGAGCAGTCGTGCATGTCGTTGCACATGTTGGGCACGATCAGCTCGAAGTCCGCGGCGGCCGGATCGAAGTCGCTGAAGTTGGTGATGTTCCGGCATCGGGCCGGATCGGACGCGATGTCGGCGAAGCTGATCGCCGGCTCATGCTTGCGTGCGTAGGTGCCCGTTCCGTCCGCGCCGCCGGAGGCCACCGTGCCCGTGAAGCAGCCGCGCGGGACGTTCTGGGCGAACACCCGCCAGGTTCGGCCATGGTCCTCGAGCTGATCGGCGACGTTCTTCGCCGAAAGGTCGTGCACGCCGTCGTCGTTCACCCCCTGCGTCGCGCCCGAGAAGAGCGCGATGTAGTTCGGCTCGGATGGGTGGGCGACGGCGTTGTAGCGGCTGGCGAGGCCGTAGTCGTGGATGAGGCGGTTGAGGTAGGGGGCGGCCGAGCTGCCGACGATCGACCCGTAGTCCTTGTTCTCCATCACGATGAGGTACACGTGGCGGAATGCCGGCACGCCGCTTCCACCGCCGGTACCGGCCGTGGGAGAGGCCGCGGGCGAAGGGCCCTTGCCCGCCGGGCTGGAGGTGCTCGCCGGCGCCGAGGCGGACGAAGGGGTCACCGACGGCGACGAGGTCGGCGATGGCGTGGGCGTCGGCGACAGTCTGCCGGGGCTCGTGATCACCGCGAACAGGGCCAGGACGACGACGCCGATGACGAGCCCGCCGGCGAGGCGTCGCGTCGGTGTCACCCGACGGTCCGCCTCGCGACCGCCAGCCAGGCGTGGACCTGCGCCGGCTCCAGGCGCGTGTCCAGCGTCTCGGCCGTCACCGCCTCGATCACCCAGCCAGTCCGGAAGCTCGCCCGGATGTCGCGCCGCCGGATCCGGGCGGGCCCGTAACCGAACGGATTGCGGTCGCTCCAGCACAGCAGCAGCAGGCGCCCACCGGATCGAAGCACGCTCCGGACGCTCGCTGCGTACGCGCCGCGATCGTCCGGCTGCAGGGTGTGGAAGCAGCCCACGTCCAGGACGGTGTCGAAGCTGCGTTCGAGATCGGCGAGGGCGCGCACGTCGGCGACGGCAAACTCCGGCGCCGGCGCCCGCTCGGTTGCCTGGCCGCCGCTCAGCCTCCGACTTCGCGAGCGGAGCCGGGCCAGCTTGATCGCGCGGGTCGAGAAGTCGATGCCCACGACGCGATGGCCGAGGGCCGCAAGAAGCCGCGCATGCTCGCCTGTCCCACAGCCCACGTCCAGGACGTCACCGTCCACCAGGCCCGCCTCGAGCATGTGGAGCACGGCAGGCTGCGGGCGGCCGATCTCCCAGGTGGGTGTTCCCTCGTATGCGTTGTCGAACGCGCGAGCCTGCGGCAGCACGCGAGCAGCCTACGCCGACCGCCCGATTCCGGCGGTGGATCGGCGGGGCCGAGACGAACTGGCAACTGCGATTCGCCCTCTTGCCGACGGATCACTCGAGCATCAGCGTGGTCCGCAATCCGGGAGTTGTTTCGCCGTCGCTCCGGAGTGCCGCGAGACGGAACCCCCGATCGCGACCACCTTTCTGGGCACTGGGCGGCGCCCTCGCGGCCACGGTTCGCGCGATCGGGCCGTCGTCGCCGTGGCGGCCGCCGCTCTACGCTCCCGACGCCAGGCCCGCGAGCGGTCCGCCGGGTCGGGGCCGCGGCACGTCGAGCTCTTCCGTCGCGTCCCGGCCGCGACGCTCGACATCTTCGTCGAGGAGCTCGGTCAGTCGGGCGCTGCTCTCCCGCATCGCCTCCTCCATCCAGGACCGCATCTGCTCCAGGATCGCGCGCTCCCTGGCTGTCTCAGGGGCGGCGAAACGCTGGTGGATGACCGTGCCCGCGGGCATGGGCTCGAACCCCGTCGTCACGAGGAAACGGACCGGGCCCATCGGCGTCGGGACGGTGTTCCGGTAGGTGAAGTAGTCGTACGGGCGCCAGTCGAGCAGCTCCTCGATGCTCGCGTCCTTTCCGTGCATGCAGTGATTGGTCGTCCCGACACCGCGACGGTTGCCGGTGGCGTCCACCTCGACGCCGGTCACGCCGATCTGCCAGCTGACCCGGCGTCCCGGCGTCGTCACGAACTCCCACGCCACCTGCGGCGGCGCGGCCGTGGGTATGTCGGCGCGGTATGCCGTCCGTGCCTCGTCGACGATGACGCGCGTCCGCGACTCCTCCTCGTCCCACCGCCGGCCGAGGTCGTGGACCCACACGGGCACGGTGCCGATGTGCTCGTACGTCTCGCTCGAGGGATGCATGCCGATCGCGGCCACGTCGACATCCATCGCGTCGACGCACGCCTGGGAGAACAACGCGTACGCCTCGGTGCCGGTCGATGCCACCACCTCGTTCTTGAGCAGGCGATGGGCGACGATGACGTCGGACCCGAGCAGCTCCTCGCGGCCGGCGACGCGCTGGCGGAGGATCGTGCCGTGGTGGACGACGAACTTGAGGTTGAGGTCGGGGATGCGCATGCACGCGTTGCACTCGCACGACGTCGCCTGGCGCACGTCTCGGCGTCGTCGTCGGAAGCCGAAATAGCACCGCTCGATCGTGTCGAGGAGCAGCGAGCCATCGATCTTCTCGGTGATGGCGTACGTGAACGCGGCGTCGCCTTCGAGCTTGGCGAGCCGGAAGCCGGGCCGCAGCGCGCTGACGATCGTGCCCATCAGGTCCGCGAGGATGTCCTGCGCGTGATCGATCTCGACGCCTGCGAGGTAACCCGTGTACCCGGAGATGTCGGCAATGAGCAGGCAGGCCGACTCAGTGGCCATCGGCAAACCCCCATGGACCTGGGGCCGCGGTGGGGGGAGTCTGATCGGCCGGCGGACGCATGATCGCTCCTCGACATGGATGAGGTGGCAGCTGCGGCGTGGGCTTCGACATCAACCGAAGCGCCACCGTCGGGAGACATTGACCCTCCGTGCGCAATCTACAGCGCCGCGCTCCCGATCGCGCCCGATGGCGTGGCCGGTCCTCATCACGCTCGGAACCCTCGCGGGCCTCCCCCCATGCCCCGGCTGAGCGTCCGCACCTGATGCCGGCGGTCGGAGCCCGGCCCGCGGGGTTCACGGGGTCGCGACGGCCTCGTTTCCTGGTTCGCCGAGCTCCACGATGTGGCCCTGGATCCGTCCCGCGTCCGGATACGCCTCCTGGTGGGCGAGACCAACGCCGGACAGCCCGAGTCCGATTGCCGCAGCGTCGGTCAGGAACAGGCAGGGCACGCACCGGAGCACGCGCACGGCGACTCGCCGGGCGTGAGCGGGGGGTTGCAGGTCATGCCGGCCCGGGTGAGCATTCGCCCATGCCGCAGCTGATCGCGCCGTCCGTTCGCCTGCGCCGGTCGTTCGCCGCCGCGATGGATGAGCTTCGGGCGGAGGGCCGGGGATCGGCCGACGACCGCACCGTCATCGGCCGGTATCTGCGTGACCAGGCCCCGGCACTGGCGACCGACGAGGCCTTCGGCGCGTTCGTCGCGGCCATCCGAGCGAACCGCTACGAGGACGCGCCGCGCCCCGAGGGCTTCGTCCCGGACACCGAGCTGTGGTGGGTCGAGGGGGAGGAGTTCCTGGGCAGGGTCGGTGTCCGCCACCGCCTGACACCGATGCTGCTCGAGATCGGCGGGCACATCGGCTACGATGTCCGGCCGTCGGCACGGCGGCGTGGTCATGCGACCGAGATGCTCCGGCACGCGCTCGCGGTCGCTCGCGAGCTCGGGATCGACCCGGCGCTCGTCACCTGCGACGTCGACAACATCGGGTCGCGAGCCGTCATCGAGCGCAACGGAGGGGTTCTCGAGGACCAGCGCGCCGGGAAGCTGCGCTACTGGGTGCCAACGACCCCATCGAGTGCCGTTCACGAACGCTGACCGAGCCGCGCCACGCTGCGCGTGAGCAGCCCCGTGGCCTCATCCCGGCCAGGTGCGAGGACCGCTGACCCCCTGCTCGAGCGCGAGGTGGACGATGGGGCGAGGTGGGTGAGCGGCGTCGCCCGGTGAACGCCGATGGAGGCGCTCCACTCACCGCCTGCCGGATGACAGCGCCTGCTCCAGCTCCCGGTTGCCGATCAGCACCGTGATCGGCCGGATCGGCGGCGGATCGTTCGCCCGCGGCGCCAGCTCGAGCGCGTACCAGTCGACGCCGTGCCACGCTCCGAGCTTGTGGCCGACGGCTGGGTACTCGCCGACGTGCCGGAAGCCGAGGGCCCGGTGGAGGCCCACGGAGCCGTCGTTTGGGAGCGTCGTCCCGGCCACCGCCAGGTGGAAGCCCTGGAGCCGGAGGATGTCAAGCAGCGCGGTCATGCACGCGCGCCCGATGCCTCGCCGAGGAAACGCTTCGTCGATGTACACCGTCGTCTCGACCGTCCAGTCGTAGGCCGCCCGATCGCGGTGTCGCGAGCCGTACGCGTAGCCGTGGACCACGCCGTCCAGCTCCGCGATCACCCACGGCGTTCGCTCCATGACGCGGGTGATGCGACGGCTCATCTCCTCGGCATCCGGCGGCACGAGCTCGAACGAGATCGCGCTCCGCTCGACGTACGGTCGGTAGATCGCGGCACACGCCGCCGCGTCGTCGGGCGTGGCGAGTCGAAGCGTCAGCGCATCGGCGGGTGGCATCGTCGTGACCTCGATCGGCTCAATACAGCCGGGGGAACCGGGACCGCCACCAGGACGCGAGGTCGATCGGCGTGGCGTCGTCGAGGGCGACGAGCAGCGTCCGCGTGTGGACGATGCCCCAGCGATGGTCGGCGACGTAGCCGCGGAGCGCGGCCCAGAACGCCGTCGAACCCATCTTCCTGCGCGCCCGATTGAGCAGGTTGCCGCCCTGGATGTAGATGTCCTCGTAGTAGCAGGTGAAGGAGTAGTGGTAGATCGACAGGTCGAGCTCCGCCTTCGCGCAGCGCGAGCCACGGCGCATGCCCAGCACGTCGCGGGCCACGAAGTCGGTCACCGCCTCGTCGGCAAACGGCTCGCGGGCCTGGTCGTTGCCCACGATCCCGTAGAACCACTGGTGGGCGATCTCGTGGGTGACGAGATAGGCGAGGTTGGAGCCGGTGCCGGTCGGGATCCAGGCGATCCCGGGCCCCTCCATCCCGTAGGCGCCCGCGGATTGCACGACTTTCAGCACCCGGTACGGATACGGGCCCAGCTTCGCCTCGATCTTGACCAGGGCGTTCTTCGCGGCCCGCAGCGCGGCCGCCGCCGGGAAGCCCGGCCGGTACACGACGCGCACGATGTTGTCCCCGATGGCGGCCTGCTTCGATCGGTAGCCGGCCGAAGCCGTGACCACGAAATCGCGCACGTCGGTCGCCCTGAAGGTCCGGGTCAGGCCGTCGGCAGACTTCGCGATCAGGCCGCCGGTGTTGCCGTAGCGGACCGTGCGATCGGTGCGGATGGTGACCGTCACCTGCGGGCTGGCGGGGGTCACGAACGGGTCGCCGTAGTTCGGCCGCGCGAACCGGCGCTTGCGGCTGACCCAAGGGATCCAGCGGTACATGTCGACGATGCCGTTGGTGCGGGTGAACAGCCAGTTCGAGCCTGCGAGGCTGGATCGGAGCGTGGCCGCGAACCGGACGACCACAACGGTGGTGGCACCGTCGGGCAGGACGCCGCCCAGCGGGACGATGATCGTCTGGCCGGTGACGGTGGGCGTGACGACGGCGCCGTCGACGGTGACGGAGCGGAGCCGAAGATGCCCGAGCCTGGCCATCACGGTGTTGAGCTCGAGGCGGTCGATGCCGGCGCCGGACTCGTTCCGGGCGTTGATCGTGACCCGGCCCTTGAGGGTCCGGGCCCCGACGGCGAGTCGGACGTTCGCGTCGTAGGTGGCCCGGATCGCGAGGCTGGTCCGGTTGACCGAGCCGGGGACGATCGCGGTCGAGGACGCGCTGACCGTGGCCCCGACGGCCGTGGGTGCCGGGCCACGCCCGGGGCCGGCGGGCGCGACCGGCGAGGTGCCGGCGCCCGGGGTGGCGCCGAGCGCCGGGGTTGGTGTCGTGTCGCGCGCCACGCCGGGCGGCGTGAGGGCTGCCTCGCTGGTCCTGGGTGTCACGGCCACGGCCGCCGCCGGGATCGGGACCGCGGCCGCCGCCGCAAGAACCACGGCCAGCAGGCGTCGAGACCAGGATCCGCTCAGGCGCATGCCCAGATGGTAGTCGGTGGTCGCATGCCCGCCGTTGGGCCAGGTTGACCACCCCCAGCCGTTCGGCCACCCGCGCCATGCATGCCAGGCATCAGCGAGGCAGCTTCATGGATCCGTCCCACCCGTCGGCGGAAGTGTGATGACCGCCGGTCGTCGCGGCGTCAACGACCGCGTCGCCAACGGGGAACCGCCCCTGTTGCGTCGCGGCGCCGCGGGCCATACTGCGACCATGACCGGCGACACGGTGCGTGGCGACGGGGCCGCGCTGCTGCGAGCCATCGGGGTCGCGCTCCCGGGCCTGCGCCTGCTCACCGACGAGGTCGACCGCGAGTCCTACCGTCGCGACGAGACCGCGTACCTCGCGGCCGGCCTGCCGCTGGCCGTGGCCCTGCCGGATACCGCGGCGCAGGTCGCCGAGCTCGTCCGGCTGTGTGGTGAGCACGACGTTCCGATCGTGCCTCGCGGCGCAGGCACCGGGCTGTCTGGTGCTGCGGCGGGCATCGAAGGGGCGTTGACCATCGCCTTCACCCGGATGAACCGCGTGCTCGAGATCGACCGGGCGAACCTCACCGTCACCACCCAGCCTGGCGTGGTCAACGCTGATCTCAAGACCGCGGTGGCGGCGGAAGGCCTGTTCTACGCGCCGGATCCCGCGTCCTACGAGACGTGCACGATCGGCGGCAACCTGGGCACCAACGCCGGCGGCGTCGCCCGCCGGGACTGGCTCGTCCGTCAGCGCGGCGAGGCGGCGGTCCAGGTGATGCGCGCCATCAAGGGAGCGCTCGACCCGCAAGGTCTGCTCAACCCGGGGCGCATGCTCGCCTGACGCCGCCGAGCCCATGCCCGGTCGCGGCTCGACAGCCCGCGGCTCACCTGCCCGCCTGGCCGCCGGCGCCTGTGCGCCTGGTCGCCGGCGTCCGCTCGCCAGGCTGCCTGTCGAACGGCAGGAGCCTGATGGCCCGGGCCGAGACGCACGGGTCCCGGCGGGCGGCCCGACCCCCGCAGGTGGTGCCCGACGGCCCTCGCAGTGGGCTGCGTGGTGGCCCACGATCCCGACACCGCACCGGAGTCGCGTCATGAACCCCGCCGGCGTTCTCGTCGCCTACGCCAGCCAGTCCGGGTCCACGGCCGGGATCGCGGAGGTCATCGCCTCCGAGATCCGGCGGGCCGGCCTGTCCGTCGACTGCCGGCCCGCCAGCGAGGTCGACGACCTGGCCGCGTACACCGCGGTCGTCCTGGGCAGCGGCGTGTTCCTCGCGCACCGTGGCTCCGATGGCGGTGGCTTCCTGCCACGTCACGCAGCCGCGCTCGGGACGCGCCGCGTGTGGCTGTTCACCGCAGGTCCGATCGGGCGCGGCCGGACGCACGACGGCGTGATCGCGGGCGACGGCGCGGTGATGGACGTTGCGCGGCGCATCGGGGCTCGGGGCGCGGCAACCTTCGGCGCCCTGGACCCGCGCGCCGATCCCGATCCCCTGGAGCGACTCCAGCCGGTGGATCTGGTGCGGGTTCGCGGCTGGGCGCGCTCGATCGCCGATGAGCTGTCCGCGAGCCGGTCCGGCGCGACCGGGCAGGAGAGGGTCGCCGCCGCGATGTGACCGGGTCCCGGATCCGCTCTGACAGCCGAGGTGTCACAGCCGGGGTCCAGGATCCGCGCCATGGAAGCTCGCATCGTCCCCCTGCCGACATCGACCCAACCCCGGCCGCCGGCCCGAGGCCCGGTAGCGGACGGTCCGAACGCGCAACGAGCCTGCATCGACGTGGACGCCAGGCGGATCGTCATCGAGCACCTGGTCCTGGCGGATCCGATCCTGGCGGCCTCGCTGGTGGAACGGGACCCGGCCGAACGCCTCGCCGTGATCGAGCGGGCGCTGCGGATCGGCTTGCTCGCGCTCCAGGACGCCTCGATGACGGTCGATGTCGACGTCGTCCGTCGCGAGTTCGACAAGCTGGTGGCGCAGACGAGCGCGGCCAACGAGCAGGCGGCGCGTGCCGTCGAGGACGTCCTGCGCGCCAACTTTGCGGACGGCGACGGACGGCTGCCGCGCACGCTCGAGCGGTTCCTCGGTGACCGGGGGGCGCTGCGGCAGTTCGTCAACGAGCTGTTCGACGAGACCAAGCGGGACTCGGCGATCGGGCGCATCGGCGGCCTGCTGGGCCGCTATTTCGACGGTGATCAGTCGAAGCTGGCGCTGCTCCTCGATCCTACGCGGCTGGGCTCGCCGCTCCATCAGTTCCGCCAGGAGATCGCCGAGGGCTTCGCCGGGGTGCACGAGCGGCTGGCCGCGATCGAGGCGGCGTCGCGGGCACGGGCGGACGAGCGCTCCCGCTCCGCCGCCAAGGGCGGGGACTTCGAGGACCTGCTGACGGGGCTCCTGGGCGACATCGCCCGCGGGGCCGGGGACCTGCTCGACCGGACGTCGACCGAGACGGGAGCCGTGCTGGGCTCGAAGAAGGGCGATTTCGTGCTCACGGTGGACCCGCAGCTGGCGCGCGGCGCGGACCTCCGGATCGCGATCGAGGCCAAGGATCGCGCGATGTCGCAGCGGGCCATGCGTGAGGAGCTGCGCGAGGCGCGGGAGAATCGGTCTGCCGCGGTCGCGGTGGCCGTCTGGTCGCCGGCGCATGCGCCGAGCAGCGTGGCGCCGTTCGCCCTAATCGGTGACGACGTGCACGTTGTCGTCGACCCGGCGGCGCCGGATCGCGCCTACCTGGAAGCGGCAATCCGTCTGGCCAGACTGCTGGCGCTGGGCACGCTCGACGTGCGCGACGTCGACGTGGACGCCGCGGCGATCGCCCGGGCGTTGACGGGCGTCCGCGAGCAGCTGGAGGCGATTCGTGCCCTGAAGGCCCAGCTCACCTCGGTCTCGAACGCCACCAAGGCGGTCTGGGCGGGGCTGGACCAGCTGCGGTCCGGGATCCTCGCCCGGGTCGGCGAGGCGGAGGCGGAGCTCCAGGTGGCGAGCTGCAGGGTCCCGGCGTGATCGCCCCTGACTCCGGGACCATGGCGGCCGCCTGACCACCGGGCCATTCACAAGCGGGGCCGAATGCGAGACCATGGCGTCGAGCACCGCCGGCATGATCCGGCGGCCGCGACCTGGAGGTGGGATGCCGCGAGCCACGATCGCCGCCCTGGCCGCCATCGTCCTGCTCGCCGCCATCCTTTCGGGCGCAAGCCCGGCTTCGGCATCCGGCGCGAGCCCTGCATCCCCCGCGGCCGCCGCCGACACCGGCACGCCGGACACCTCACGGCCGCTCGATCCCGCAAACCGCTGGATCGTCGTGCTCCGCAATGGATCGAGCGTGACCACGGCAGCGTCGCGCGCCAGGGCCTGGGCGTGGCTGCGGACCACACCTTCCGCAGCGCGATTCACGGATATTCCGCCAGGCTCGATCCGGCGCAGGTGGCTGCCCTCCGCGCCGATCCTGACGTCGCGATGGTGGTACCCGATGCCGTGGTCAGGATGGAGGCCCAGAGCACGCCGACCGGTGTCCGCAGGATCGGTGGCACCCGCAACCCGATCGCCGCGATCGACGGCGTCGATCAGCGCGTCGACGCAGACGTCGCGATCGTGGACACGGGGATCGACGCCACGCACAAGGACCTGAACGTCGTCGGTGGCCACAACTGCTCGTCGTCCAACCCCGACGGGTGGCAGGACGACAACGGCCACGGGACGCACGTGGCGGGGATCGTCGGTGCGATCGACAACGGCACGGGGGTCGTGGGCGTGGCGCCCGGCGTCCGGCTGTGGGCCGTGCGCATCCTGCGTGCCGACGGCAGCGGCCTGGTGTCCTGGTACGTCTGCGGGCTGGACTGGATCGCATCCCAGCGTGACCCGTCGAACCCGGACCAGCCCCTGTTCGAGGCGGTCAACATGTCGGTGGCCCGGCCCGGCTCGGACGACGGCAACTGTGGGCTGGCCAACGGCGACGTCATCCACCAGGCCGTGTGCCGGCTGGTGAGCTCGGGCGTCACGGTCGTGGCCGCCGCCGGCAACAACAGCTTCAACGCCTCGAGGCTCATCCCGGCCAGCTACAACGAGGTGATCACGGTGTCCGCTCTCGCGGACACGGACGGCAAGCCGGGCGGGCTCGGCGGCGGGTTGTGCTACTCGTGGGGCTCGTACGACAAGGACGACACCTTCGCCAACTTCTCCAACTACGGCCACGACATCGACCTGATCGCGCCCGGCAAGTGCATCTGGTCAACCCTGCCCGGCAACCGGTACGGCTACCTCTCGGGCACATCGATGGCGGCGCCGCACGTCACGGGTGCCGTCGCCCTGTACAAGGCGTCCCGGCCGCTCGCGACGCCGGCCGAGGTCAAGGCGGCCCTTCAGGCCATGGGCAGCATGGACTGGAAGCTGTCAACGGACCCCGATTCCCACCACGAGCGGCTGCTCGACGTGTCGCATCTCGTCAACCTCGGCGATTTCATGCTGGACGGGACCTCGCCCGGCACCGTGGTGGGCCCGGCCGGCGCCTCGCTGACGATCCCGGTCACCGTCGTGCGCGCCGAGGACGTCGCCGACGAGATCGACCTGACCGCAACCGCCGATGCGCCGCTCGCGACGTCGCTCTCGTCCGGGGCCCTGGTCGGGCTCGACCAGACAGCCGCCACGCTGACCGTCAAGGTGCCCGGGTCCACGCCGTCGGGCACGTATGCGGTGTTCGTCGTCGGGACGCGGGGCGACTCCGCGCGCACCGTTCAACTGTCGGTCGTCGTCGACTCCGATCCGCCGACGGCCGGCGCGCCGAGGCTCGAGGCTCGCCCGGGCTCACGGTTCGAAACGACCTGGTTCCGCGCCCGGGCGACGTGGCCGGCGGCGACCGACGCCGTCTCCGCGATCACCGCCTATCAGGCCCAGTGGAGGGTCGACGAGGGCGCATGGGGTGGCACGATCAGCCTCTCCGCGGCGACCCACCATACGGATCGGACGTTCACGGTGGGCCACGCGTACGCCCTGCGCGTCCGGGCCCGCGACGCGGCCGGAAACTGGAGCGCCTGGGCGACCGCCGATCCGTTCACCGTGCGGGTGACGCAGGACAGGAGCCGGTCGTGGCACACGACCGGCGTGTGGCATCGCTCCGTGTCCGGCAACTGGTCCCGTCGCACGACCATCTACTCGACGCGGGCCGGCGCCACCGTGTCCCGCGCATTCGTCGGACGCGGCATCTCGGTGATCGCCACCCAGGGTCGGAGCCGTGGCGGAGCGCAGGTCTGGATCGACGGCGTTCGCGTCACCACCATCCACCTTCACAGCTCGAAGCTGCACCCGCGGCGGGTCGTGTTCACACGCACCTGGGCCGTGAGCGGGACGCACACGATCAAGATCGTCGTCGTCGGCACCGCAAAGCATCCGCGGGTGGACATCGACGCGATGGTGATCACGAAGTAGGTCAGGCCCCGGCCGCTGCCCTGCGTGGGCTCACCTACCCGCTGGTCTGGCAAGGTTGCGATCGAGTGGTAGGGTAACGTCCCGGTTCGCGGGGCGGCGCCGGGGCCGCCATCGGACGACCGGGCGCGCGAGGTATCGATCAGCCCGTGGCACGCTCGATGTGGAAGGGCGCCATCCAGTTCGGCCTGGTCACCATCCCGGTCAAGCTGTATACGGCCACCGAGTCCGATTACACGATCCGGTTCAACATGCTCCACGAGACCGACCTGTCCCGGATCCAGATGAAGATCTGGTGCCCCCAGGACGAGCAGGTCATCTCGCGCGGCGACACCGTGAAGGGCTACGAGTACGCGCCCGACCAGTACGTGGTGATCACCGACGAGGACCTCGAGAAGGTCCCGCTCAAGACGATCCGCTCGATCGAGATCGAGCAGTTCGCGCCGCGTGACTCGGCCACGGCCGAGCAGGCGCGGTTCATCAGGCAGGCCTACTACATGGAGCCCGACAAGATCGGCCGCAAGGCCTTCTACCTGCTTCGCCAGGTGCTTGCCGAGCGCGGGCTGACGGCGATCTGCAAGGTCGTCATCCGGGACCGCGAGGCCCTTGCCGCACTCGATCCGTTCGAGGACACGATGCTCCTCACGACCCTTCACTGGCCCGACGAGATCCGCTCGACCAGGGATCTCGACCTGCCGGCCGAGGAGTTCGAGTTCAAGCCGGCCGAGGTCAGGATGGCCGAGCAGCTGGTCGAGGCGATGACCGAGGCGTTCGACCCGGCCAAGTACAAGGACGAGTACCGCGAGGCGCTGCTCAAGGTCATCGAGGCCAAGATCGAGGGCGTCGAGATCGCCCAGCCGGCCTCGGTCGAGGAGAGCGCCAGCATCGTCGATCTCATGAAGCTCCTCGAGGCGAGCGTCAAGGCCGCGACCGACGCCAGGTCCGCCGATACGGACGAGCCGGTGTCGGTGGCGGACGCAAAGAAGGAGCGAGCCGCGCGTGGGACGCGGTCCAGGGCGAAAGCTGCCGGGGCGAAGGCGAACACTGACACTGCCGCTGACGAGGAGGAGGCTCGGCCTGCTCGTCGCCGGAGGAGCGCCTGACCGAAGACCCGAGCGGCTACCGGGGAAGCAGCTGGTCCGTCGCCCGCAGCCGGATCACCAGAGGCGCAGCTGGTCCGTCGCCCGCAGCCAGACGACGCTGATCGCGGCCTGCACGATGCCGATCGCCCCGAAGATCGCCTGCAGGAACGAGAACTCGGGCATCACGACGAGCTGGACCAGGATCCAGATCACCAGACCGCTGCCCAGGACCCCGGTCAGCCAGGGCGCCGTCCAGTGGCGCACAACGATCAGGCCCGCGAGCATGAGCATCCCGACGCCGTTCACCAGCAGCAGGTAGAGGCCGGGGATGAGGTACGAGCCGAACGGCGTGGCCTCGATCCAGCCAGCCGGGAAGCCGATCGAGGCGCCGGTCGTGTCTGTGACCAGCTGGAGCCCCACGGGGATGGCCCCGGCTGCGGTGAACAGCGCCAGGGCGACGGCGAGCCAGACGTAGGCCGGACGGTTGACCCTGGGCGTCGCGGGAATGAGCTGGGCGTGCATCGGTCCTCCCTCGTGCCGGGCTGGTTCGCCGGGCGCGACGGCAGTCTGGGTGTCCCGATCGGCGGCACCATGCGCCATCGGTCACCAAAGGCCCCGCCCGCCGGCATGCGTCGGGCGTGACCCGTGGTGGATCGTCGACAGCTGCTGCACGCGAACCCGGCCCGACGAGACGACGCCGGTCGGGGCGCTCAACGGCGCGCGGCGCCGAAGGCGGCATACTCCACCGATGCCGCTCGAGGAGTACCGGCGAAAGCGCGACTTCGCGAAGACGCCCGAGCCGGTGCCGTCGGTGCCGGCAGCGGACCGGACGACCGCGGCTCCCGCCGCCCGACGGCGGTTCGTCGTCCAGCGCCACCGCGCCACCCGCCTCCACTACGACTTCCGGCTCGAGATCGACGGTGTTCTCGTCTCGTGGGCGGTCCCCAAGGGCCCGTCCCTGGACCCGGGCGTGCGCCGCATGGCCGTCCACGTCGAGGACCACCCCGTGGAGTACTTCGAGTTCGAGGGCGTGATCCCCTCCCGGCAGTACGGCGCGGGCGACGTCATCGTGTGGGACTGGGGAACCTGGGAGCCCGAGTCAGCGACGCCGGATCCGGGCGCTGCGGTGGCCAACGGCGAGCTGAAGCTCAAGCTCGCCGGCGAGAAGCTGCGCGGACGGTTCACGATCGTGCGCACCTCGCGCCGTCCGGGTGCCGCTCCCCGGACGGCGTTCGAGGACGACCGGGGCGAGCAGTGGCTGCTGATCCACAAGCGCGACGCCGACGCCGTGACCGGCTGGGACGCCGAGGACCACCCGCAGAGCGTCAAGTCGGGACGGACCAACGACGAGGTCAAGGCCAACGCGCCGGCCATCTGGGTCTCGGAGATGCCGGCCGCGACCGCCGCGATCGACCTGACCGGCGCGCGCGAGGCGGCGATGCCCCGCTATCTCGAGCCGATGAAGGCCACGCTGGCGACGAAGCCCTTCCGCGACCAGGGCTGGCTGTTCGAGGTCAAGTGGGACGGATACCGGGTGGAGGCCGTCATCCGGGATGGGCAGATCGAGCTGTTCACGCGCAACGGCAACGATGCGTCGCTCTACTTCCCGCGATTCCTCGCACCACCAACCTGGATCGAGGCCCGCGAGGCGATCGTGGACGGCGAGGTGGTGGCGCTCGACGAGGCCGGTAGGCCGGACTTCTCGCTGCTCCAGGAGCGAATCAGCGAGGGTCGCCGGGGGCGGGCCGCCGGGCCGCTCGTGTACCAGGCGTTCGACCTCCTGTACCTCGACGGACGCCTGCTGGTCGACGTCCCGCTCGAGCAACGCAAGCGGCTGCTGGACCAGGTCCTGCGCCCCAACGCTCGCGTGCAGTACGCGAGCCACATCGAGACCGAAGGGATCGCCTTCTTCGACGCCGTCGGGGCCCAAGGGCTCGAGGGCGTGGTCGCGAAGCGGCGACGATCACGCTACGAGCCCGGCCGCCGGTCGACCGCCTGGCTCAAGATCAAGGCCCGGCCGGAGCAGGAGCTCGTGGTTGGCGGTTGGACGCCGGGCGAGGGGAGCGCGGTCGAGCTCGGTGCGGTCGCGGTGGGCGTGTATGAGGACGAGCGGCTGCGGTTCGCCGGCAAGGTCGGCTCGGGGTTCGACGGCCGAACGCGACGCGAGCTGCGCACACTGCTCGATGCGCTCGAGACCGACGCGCCGCCGTTCGATCCGGCACCGCCTGCTGACTATCGCGGCCGGTGGGGAGGGGACCTGGCGGGCATCCACTGGGTGCGGCCGGAGCTCGTGATCCGGGCCGAGATCGGTGGCTGGACGCGTGACGGACACGTGCGCCAGACGGCGTTCAAGGGGCTCGAGCGAGGTCGGGATCCACGCGAGGTGGTCCGGGAACGGGCCGTCGATCCGGCAGCCAGGAACCGCAGGGCGGACGATTCGCCATCGTCCCCACCCGCGACGGTGCCCGAACCATCGACCGGCGGAGTCTCGACGCTCATGGCTCCCGGCACGCCGGCTCCCGGCACGCCGGCTCCCGGCACGCCGGCTCCCGGCACGCGGGCCACCGCTCGCGGCTCGATCGTCCCTCCCGATCCGTCGTGGCTGGTCTCCGAGCGTGAGCTCGCAGCCCTCGCGGTGATGAAGGCCGACGGCGGCTGGCAGGTCGCGGGACAGGAGCTCAAGCTCACCAACCTCGACAAGGTCCTGTTCCCACCGCGTGACGGCCTCGGCGAGCCGCCCCTGACCAAGCGCGACCTGATCCGCTACTTCGCCCGGATCGCGCCCGCGATGCTGCCGCACCTGGCCGATCGCCCGCTCAACCTCCAGCGGTTTCCCAACGGTGTCGACACCAAGGGCTTCTGGCAGAAGGACATCCCTCCGCACGCGCCCAGGTGGCTCACGATCTGGCACGAGCAGGGCTTCCACGAGCGCGCGGACCGGGCGCCCAACGACCACCTGGTCGCGGATCGGGCCGCCACGCTGTGCTGGCTGGGCAACCAGGCGGCATTCGAGATCCACGCCTGGACCTCGACCATCGCCGATCCGTGGACACCCACGTTCGCGCTGATCGACATCGATCCGGGCACGGCCACGACCTGGGGCGAGACGCTGCTCATCGCCCGCCTCTACCGGACGGCCCTCGAGCACCTGGGCGTCCGCGCGTACCCGAAGCTGACCGGGAGCCGCGGCATCCAGGCATGGATCCCGATCGAACGCGGCCGCTATACGTACGCCGAGACGTCGTCCTGGGTGGAGAAGCTGTCGCGGGCCGTCGGCACCTCGGTGCCGGGACTGGTGTCCTGGGAATGGGCGAAGGCGGATCGGGGAGGGAAGGCCCGGCTGGACTACACGCAGAACGCGGCGATCAAGACGCTGGTCTCCCCGTATTCAGTCCGTCCCCGGCGTGGCGCGCCCGTGTCCGCCCCGATCCGCTGGGAGGAGCTCGACGATCCGCAGCTGAGCCCCGACCGATGGACGATCCGGACGTTGCCCGATCGGGTCGCCGAACTGGGGGACCTGTGGGCAGGGATCCAGGAGCATCGCCAGGCGCTGCCGCCGCTGTAGCCGGCTCTCGCGCCGCGTCGTGATCGCCCACGCGCCCCGTCACCGGTGCCGCCGCTCGAGGACCCGCGACACCTATCCGCCGCGGGCGAACTCGATCAGCTCGGACAGGTGGGCATGGGCCAGACAGGTCACCGTGTCCGCCGCGCCGTAGTAGATCGATACCCGATCGGCGTCCCGATCCACCAGCGCTGCGCACGGGAACACGACGTTCGGCACGTCACCCACCTGCTCGTACGGAACCTGTGGTGACAGGAGGTAGTCGCGGCCGCGGCCGATAACCTTCCACGGCTCGTCGAGGTCGAGCAGGGCGGCGCCCATCGAGTAGACGAAGCCGTTGCACGACGTGAGGACCCCGTGGTAGAGGAAGAGCCAGCCGGCTGCGGTCTCGATCGGCGTCGGGCCGGCGCCGATCTTGGTCGACTGCCAGGTCCAGGCGATGGGGCCCATGACGTGCCGGTGGCGGCCCCAGTGGACGAGATCGGGGCTCTCCGAGCAGTAGACGTCACCGAACGGGGTATGGCCGCTGTCGCTCGGCCGGCTGAGCATCAGGTACCGGCCACCGACCCGGCGCGGGAACAGGACACCGTTGCGGTTGAACGGCAGGAACGCGTTGTCGAGCTGATGGAACGTCTCGAAGTCGAGCGTCCACGCGATGCCGATCGTCGGGCCGTGATAGCCGTTGCACCACGTCACGTACAAGCGATCCTCGAGCCAGGTCAGCCGCGGGTCGTATGCATGGACGAACGGCTCCTGGATCTCCCGCACCCGGTCGTCGGTCGGCACGAACGCGATGGGTGATGGCTCGATGTCCCAGCGAACGCCGTCGGAGCTTCGGCCCGCATGGAGGTTCATCGTCCGGACGGTGTCGTCGACACGGAACACGCCCGCGAAGCCGTCCCGGAACGGCACCACCGCGGAGTTGAAGATGCTGTTGGAGCGCGGCAGCAGATCGCGCGGGATGATCGGGTTGCGGCTCGATCGCCAGGCCACCGCCGACGACCCGGCCGGCCGGTCCTCCCAGGGGATGGGCGCGCCGCCGGTGGACGACGCCGGGCCGCCGGTCGACGAGACGCCGCCGCTTGACGCCGCACCGCGGGTCGACGCCGGGGTGACCCCGACATCGTCCCGGCTCCCCTCGGTCGTCACGCGCGCCGCCCTCACGACGCGGCCTCCGGCATCGCAGCCTGCTGCCCCTCGGACGCTGTTGCCGCGGCTGACGCCTCTCGTCCCGCGGCTGCCCGTGTCGCGGCAGCCAGCGACGCCCAGTAGCGGGCGCTGCCACGAATTTGCCGCCGCTGCGTCTCGAAGTCGACGTCCACCAGCCCGAACCGGACGCGGTACCCCTCCGCCCATTCGAAGTTGTCGAGCAGCGACCAGGCGAAATAGCCACGGAGCGGCACGCCACGCTCCACGGCCTGTCGTGCCGCCGCGACGTGGCGGCGAAGGTAGCTCGTCCGTTCGGGGTCGGTCGTCGGGTCCGCCGGATTGCGATCGTACGCGGCGCCGTTCTCGGTCACGTACAGGGGCAGCGCCCCCGTCCGCGACTGGACGAACTGGAGGATCTCGGTCAATCCCGCCGGATCGATCGGCCATCCGATCGAGGTGACCTCCCTGGCGGTTTCCGCTGCCAGCGGCGGCAGCAGCGGCGACCGGACGGTCCGGGAGGTGTAGTAGTTGACGCCGATGAAGTCGATGGGTGCCGCAATGAGCGCCATGTCGCCCGCCTGCACCTCGTCCTGGCGCCAGCCAGACGCGCGGACGCCCTCGGGCGGATAGCCGCGGCCCACGATCGGGTCGAGGAACCAGCGGTTGTAGCGATCGTGACCGAGGGCTGCCGCCTCGACGTCGAGGGGATGGGTCGAGGCGGGCCGCTTGGGCTCGAGATTGAGCACGATCCCGACCGCCGCTGCAGGCGCGGCGGCACGGATCAGCGGGACGGCCAGCCCGTGCGCGACCAGCAGGTGGTGGGCCGCCGCGTTCGCGGCCGTGGGATCGGTCCGACCCGGCGCGTGCCGGCCCTGCTCGTAGCCGACGTATGCGCTGACCCACGGCTCGTTGAAGGTCGCGATCGCTGCCGCCCGATCGCCGAGCCGTCGCGCGACGACCTCCGCATAGACCGCGAAGGCATCGGCGGTCGACCGGACCGTCCAGCCCCCGCGATCCTCCAGCACCTGCGGCAGGTCCCAGTGGTAGAGCGTCACGTGCGGGGCGATCCCGTAGGCGCACAGCTCGTCGACAAGCCGATCGTAGAAGTCGAGCCCCGCCTCGTTGACGCGCCCGGTTCCCCCGGGCATGACCCGGGGCCAGGCCACCGAGAACCGGTAGGCATCCAGGCCCAGCTCCGCCATCAGGGCCACGTCCTCGCGGTAGCGGTGATAGTGGTCGCAGGCGATGTCACCGGTGTCGCCATTGGCGACTCGCCCGGGTGTATGCGAGAAGCGGTCCCAGATGCTCTCGCCGCGACCGTCCTCGTGCACGGCACCCTCGACCTGGTATGACGCCGTCGCCGTGCCCCACGTGAAGCCAGGCGGAAAGGGGTCCTCGGTGATCATCGTCGACCTCAGGATGGAAGCGCTCCCACGCAAGCTGACACCCATCGTACCGCAGCGCCCCCGCCCGCGACCATCGATTCTGTGCGAGCCGCGAGACGGATGGCCTTGACACGCCGCGGTCGTGAGCCTACGTTGTTGGAAGCGCTCCCAACCGGAGCGCGTCACTGTGCCTCGAGGCGTGACCCGGGGGTCGCCCCGACCACAGACGAGCTGGCAAACCTCAATTGGAGGCGTCACCGTGCCGGTTGTGGGCGAAGGTCCGGCAGGGGCCGTGGCGGCCGCGCGCGGATCGGCGCCCAGCCACGCGCCGCAATCGGGGCAGGGGCCGCGGTCCAACCCGCCCACAGTCGAAACCGGGAGGTAGGACGCCGTGCGCTTCGGGTACTTCGACGACGAGCGTCGCGAGTACGTCATCACCCGGCCGGACACACCCCTGCCCTGGATCAACTACCTGGGTACCGAGGACTACTTCGGGATCATCTCCAACACCGCGGGCGGCTACTCGTTCTTCCGCGATGCTCGTCTGCGGCGGCTGACCCGCTTCCGCTACAACAACGCGCCGCTGGACGTCGGCGGCCGCTACCTGTACCTGCGGGACGATGACACCGGCGACACCTGGAGCCCAACCTGGCAGCCCACCCACGACGACCTCGACACCTACACCTGCCGGCACGGCCTGGGCTACACGACCATCACCTCGAGCCGCGCCGGAGTTCGGGTCGAGGCGCGCTACTTCGTGCCGCCGGGCGAGACGCTCGAGGCGTGGCGGGTACGGGTGACCAACGAGCGACCCTCCCCGGCCCGGCTGTCGCTGTTCGGCGCGGTCGAGTTCTGCCTGTGGGATGCGCAGGACGACGCGACCAACTTCCAGCGCAACTGGTCGATCGGGGAGGTCGAGGTCGAGGACGGTGTCATCTACCACACGACCGAGTACCGCGAGCGGCGGGACCACGTCGCGTACTTCGCCTGCTCGGCCCCGTCGGCAGGCTTCGACACCTCGCGCGACGCGTTCCTGGGTCCCTATCGCGGCTGGGACCGGCCCATCGCCGTCGAGCGCGGCGAGCTGTCGGGCTCGGTTGCCCACGGATGGCAGCCGATCGGAGCCCACCACGTCCGGATCGACCTCGAGGCCGGCGAGTCGCGCGACGTGGTGTTCGTGCTCGGATACGCGGAGAACCCCGCCGACGCCAAGTTCGATCCACCGGGCTCGGGGTGCGTGGACAAGCGCCGGATTCGTCCGATCATCGCCCGCCAGCTCGACCCGGTCGAGAGCGAGGCCGCGTTCGCCGCGCTGGGCGATCGATGGATCGGCTGGCTGAGCGCGTTCCAGGTCGAGAGCGGCATCGAGCACCTCGACCGGATGGTCAACACCTGGAACGCGTACCAATGCATGGTCACGTTCAACCTGTCGCGGTCGGCGTCCCTGTTCGAGTCCGGTGTCGGCAGGGGAATGGGCTTCCGCGACTCGAACCAGGATCTGCTGGGTTTCGTGCACATGATCCCCGAGCGGGCCCGGCAGAGGATCCTCGATCTCGCGAGCACCCAGCTCCCGAGCGGCGGCGCATACCACCAGTACCAGCCCCTGACGAGGCGCGGTAACGACGCCGTCGGCTCGGGCTTCAACGATGATCCTGCCTGGCTGGTGCTGGCCGTCTCCGCCTACGTGCGCGAGACCGGCGATCTCGGCATCCTCGACGAGCTTGTCCCGTTCGACAGCCAGCCCGCCAGCGAGCAACCGGTGGCCGAGCACCTGCGCCGTGCGATCGACTACACGCTGGACCGGCTGGGACCGCACGGGCTGCCCCTCATCGGGCGAGCGGACTGGAACGACTGCCTCAACCTCAACTGCTTCTCGGACACGCCCGGGGAGCCGTTCCAGACGACGGCGAATCGGACCGGCGGCGTAGCCGAGTCGGTGTTCATCGCCGGGCTGTTCGTCCTGGCCGCCCGCGAGCTGGCCGCGATCGGCGAGCGCCATGGTGACGGCGACCAGGCCGCCCGACTGCGCGCCGCCGCCGGCGTGATGGCCGCGGCCGTCGACGAGCATGGCTGGGACGGCGACTGGTTCCTGCGAGCCTACGACCACTTCGGCGAGCCGATCGGCTCGGCCGGCAACGACGAGGGCCAGATCTTCATCGAGCCCCAGGGGATGTGCGTGATGGCGGGCATCGGGCTGGCTGATGGCCGCGCGTCCCTGGCCCTGGCGGCCGTCCGCGAGCGACTGGCGACGCCGCACGGGATCGTGCTCCTCCAGCCGGCGTTCACCCGGTACCAGCTCCGCCTGGGCGAGATCAGCTCCTACCCGCCCGGCTACAAGGAGAACGCGGGCATCTTCTGCCATGCAAACCCCTGGGTGATGATCGCCGAGGTCATGGCCGGCAACCCGGCGGGAGCCCTGGACTACTACCTGCGCATCAACCCTTCGGCCCGCGAGGCGCTCTCCGACCTGCATCGCTGCGAGCCCTACGTCTACGCGCAGATGATCGCCGGGCGCGACGCCCCGACCCACGGCGAGGCCAAGAACTCGTGGCTCACGGGCACGGCCGCCTGGAACTACGTGGCCGCCACCCAGTGGCTGCTGGGCATCCGGCCCGAGCTCGACGGCCTGCGGATCGACCCACGGCTTCCGATCGGTCCCACGCCGCTGCGCGTCACCCGCCGATTCCGCGGGGCCACATACCGGATCATCGTTCAGCCGCCGCCGGCGGCCGTGGGCACTGAGACGAGCCTCGCCCGCGTGACCCGCCTGGTCGTCGATGGCACGCCGATCGCGGGCAGCCTGGCGCCGCTGCCGTCGGCTGCCGGGGCCGAGCTCGACGTCCAGGCGTACCTCGGTTGGTCGCGAGAAGGGACCGCATGACCGCGCGCGAGCGTGCTCCGCTCGCCGCGCTCGCCGCCGCGCCGTCGTTCCACGGTCTCGAGGTCCATCGGCTGGCCAACGAGCACTGTAGGTCGATGCGCTGGCCACCGGCGGTCCGCGGATCGTCCGCGTCGGTCTTGCCGGCTCGTCCCGCAATCTGCTGGCCGAGACGCCGGACCTCGGCTGGGACACGCCCCACGGGCGATACGAGCTCTTTGGCGGACGTCGCCTGTGGTTCGCACCTGAGGATCCGGAGCTGCTCGGCCCGCTGACGTGGCTGTGCGCCGGGGAAACCCTGGCGTTCGTCGAGCGCTGGCAGATCGTGCCCCTGCCGGATGTGTCGGATCCGATCGGCCTGCGCCAGCTCGCCGGACGGATCGGCGGCGGAGACGGCCGGCATCGACCGCGCACCATCTGACCCCGGGAGACACCGCCCGTGCTCACGGCGATGGAAGCGATCTCAGCCGAAATCTGTGGAAGAACGCGGCCGTTTGGTCGCCGTTGACGCTTGACAAACGTTGCGAGTGAGGCATAGTTTGGAAGCGCTTCCAATTCGGAGCCCGTTTTCGCCCACGCACCGAGGGTGACACTGCATGGCCCGGACGATCGACGAGCTGGCGCTGCTCAGCGGGGTGTCGCGGGCGACCGTGTCGCGCGTGATCAATGGCGGCAGCGTCTCCGATCGGACTCGTCGCAAGGTCCAGGCGATCCTCGACGAGACCAACTACCGGCCCAACCTTGCCGCCCGATCGCTGGCGTCGGGCCGCACGGGCGTGGTCGGTGTCGTGATGCACATCGATCCCCATCGCCTGTTCGAGGATCCGTACTTCGCCCAGCTGATGCAGGGCATGAGCGATGCCCTCGCCGACCAGACCGCCGCCATGATGCTGTGGCTCGGCAACCGGTCCAAGGAGGAGACGCTCGAGACGATCCTGTCGATGAGCCTGCTCGATGGCGTGATCGTGACCGCGCACAACCTCGATGACCCGCTGGTCGACGGGCTGCTTGCGTCGGACCTGCCCACGGTCCTCGTCGGGCACCGCAAGGCTGACCGCACGGCGAGCTACGTCGACATCGACAACGTCCACGCGGCGGACGTGGTTACGACCCACCTGGTGTCGATCGGCCGGCGCCGGATCGGCCACATCACCGGCATGCGGCGCACGGTCCATGCCGAGGACCGGATCATCGGCTACGAACGCGCCATGGCCAGGGCCGGGCTGTCCGCCGATGGCCTGGTGGTCGACGGCGACTTCAACGCCCCATCCGGCATCGCGGGCGCCAAGGAGCTGCTCGATCGCGGGGTGGACGCGATCTTCTGTGCCAACGACGCCATGGCCCGGGGCGCCCTCTCGGCCATCCAGTCCCGTGGCCTCCGGGTGCCCGACGACGTGGCGCTGGCAGGCTTCGACGACCTCGAGTTCTCGGCCAGCCTCGAGCCCTCGCTCACCACCGTGCGCCAGGGCGTCCGCGAGCAGGGCGAGGAGGCGGTCAACTGCGTGTTCCAGCTGATTCGCGAGCGGGACGGTGCGCCTCGTCGCGTGCTGCTCCCGACCGAGCTCGTCATCCGTCAGTCGACACTGGGAGGTGGCCCGCGCATCTGACGCCGAATCACGCACCGGACGCTGAATGGGGCCCGCGCAGATGCGTGAGGCCAACCCCAAAGCCGTGGAGGAGGCATGCCAATGCGATTCAGGAGAAGGGTGACGACGATGCTCGCGGTCACGAGCATCGTCGTCGGTGCCTGCGGATCGTCGACCTCGACGCCCTCGCCCAGCTCGGAGCCAGGAGCGACCCAGCCGCCGATAACGGCAGCCCCGGAGGTGACCCCGGCGCCGACGACTGCAGGCACCGAAGAGTATCCCCGAAACGAGACTCTCTATACCACCGGCAAGCAGTGGGGCCCGCCTTCGACGTGGAACCCGCTCGACCCGAACGCCGCGACCGGCGTGGTCGGGCTCCAGTACGAGACGCTGTTCCTGTACGACCCGCTGGCAGACACGTTCAAGCCGTGGCTCGCCGAGAGCGCGTCGTGGACCGACGCCACCACGTACACGATCAAGACCCGTTCCGGGGTCACCTGGTCTGACGGCACCCCGTTCACGGCCGAGGACGTCGCGTTCACCATCGGCCTGGCCAAGATCAAGGCCGTCGGCTCCAACATCTGGGACTACGTCACGGATGCGACGGCCACCGATGACTCGACGGTCGTCGTGAAGTTCAACAACCCCGCCTACCAGGAGTGGGCGACCTGGACCTACAACAGCCCGATCCTGCCCAAGCACATCTGGGAGGCCAAGGCCAACGAGGACATCCTCAGCGACACCAACGCCAACGGCGTGGGCACCGGTCCCTACCTGTACAAGACCGCGTCCGAGGACCGGATGGTCTGGGTCAAGAACGACAACTGGTGGGCCAAGGCCGCCCTCGGTCTCGACGTCGCACCCAAGTACATCGTCGACATCGTCAACGGCGCCAACAACGTCGCGCTGGGCCTGCTGATGCAGGGCGGCATCGACCTGTCCAACAACTTCCTGCCCGGCATCGCGACGCTGGTTGACAACGGCTACGTGAGCACCTACTTCAAGGGTGCCCCGTACATGCTGTCTGGCAACACGGCCTGGCTCGTTCCCAACGACAAGAAGGCCCCGCTCGACGACGCGCAGTTCCGGCTCGCGATCGCCTACGCGGTGAACGTTCCCGACATCGTCAACAAGGTGTACGGGAACATCGTCAAGGCGGCCGACCCGACCGGCCTGCTGCCGACCTGGGACAAGTACATCGACAGCGCGCAGCGCGACAAGCTTGGCTTCAAGTACGACCCCAAGAAGGCGCAGCAGATCCTCGACGCCGCCGGCTACAAGAAGGGCGGCGACGGGTTCTACATGGCCAAGGACGGGTCACCCGTCAAGCTCTCGCTGATGGTGCCCTCGGGCTGGTCCGACTGGGAGGCCGCGCGCGACGTGATCGTTGCCAGCCTCAAGGACGCCGGCATCAACGCCGAGGCACGGATCGTTGACTACAACGGTCTCGTGGACGCCCGCAACAGCGGCGACTTCGACCTGGTCCTCAACAACGAGGTCCAGCTCTCGAACACGCCGTGGACGTACTACGACTACATGTTCCGGATGCCGCTGATGGAAGGTGCGGGCAAGAACCGCAACTACGCCAGCTACGAGAACCCCGCTGCGTGGGCGCTCGTCCAGCAGCTCGACAAGACCCCGGTCGACGACGTCGCCACGATGCAGTCGATCACCAGCCAGCTCCAGAAGATCTCACTCACCGACATGCCCGTGATCCCGCTCTGGTACAACGGCCTGTGGTCACAGGTGAGCAACGTCGTGTGGACGGGCTGGCCGTCGGATGACGGCAACCACGTTCTGCCGGCGACCTGGAACGGGTACTGGCAGATGGGCGCCGTCCTGATGCTGACCCAGATCCACCTGGCGCAGTAGCCAAGGGCTCCTCCGAGGCTCCCCCCGCCCCCGGCGGGGGGAGCCGCTTTCAGGGCACGGGACACTGGAGATCAGGTGCGACGCTACTTCGGGCGCAAGCTCTTCTTCTACGCCCTGACGCTGTTCGTGGCCGCCACGATCGACTGGATGATCCCACGGTTCATGCCCGGGGATCCCGTCCAGAGCCTGCTTTCGCGCCACCAGGTCGCGCCGGAGGCGGTGCCCCACCTGATCGCCTACTACAACAACCTGTTCGGGCTCGACCAGCCCATCCTCCAGCAGTACCTGAACTTCTGGTCCTCGCTCGCCCACGGCGACCTGGGCCTGAGCGTCTACCTCTCGGGCCGGCCCGTGATGGACGTCATCCTGGCGTCGCTGCCCTACACGCTGGCGCTCCTGATCCCGGCGATCCTGCTCAGCTGGTGGGCGGGCAACAAGTTCGGCGCGTTCGCCGCGCGGCGCAGGTTCCTCGACGACGCGGCGCTGCCGATCGGGTACATCCTGAGCGCCACCCCGTACATGTGGTTCGCGATCATGGTCGCCTGGGTCCTGGGCTCGGTGCTCCGCATCTTCCCGATCTCGGGCGGCTACAGCTACGCCCTCGAGCCGGCGCTCACGTGGACCTTCGTCTCAAGCCTGATCTCCCACTGGTTCATGCCGTTCATGTCGCTGTTCTTCGTCATGTTCGGGGGTTGGGCGATCGGCATGCGCAACATGATCATCTACGAGCTCGACGCGGACTACTCGAAGTACCTCGATGCGATGGGCGCACCGAGCGGTCTCGTCCGCCGCTACGCGTTCCGCAACGCCGTGCTGCCCCAGGTGACCGGTCTCGCCCTGCAGCTGGGCGTGATCGTGGCGGGCGCCCTGGTGACCGAGATCGTGTTCTCGTACCCGGGCCTGGGCAAGCTGCTGCTGGCCGCCGTGCAGAACGAGGACTACTTCCTGCTCCAGGGGATCTTCCTGTTCGTCATCGTGGGCGTGCTGATCGCCAACTTCCTGGTCGACATCGCGTACGTGTGGCTCGATCCGCGGACCCGGGTGGGGATGAGCGGAGGCACGGCATGACCGCGATCGCCGAGCCCGCCCCGCAGCTCGCGGAGGATGTCGGCCGTGCCCGCGAGGTCCGGTACTTCGTCCTGCGCAGCCGCAAGATCCTGATCTCGACGGTGATCCTGGCCGTGTTCCTGGTGCTCGCGGTCGCAGGCCCGATGATCCGCCCCGGCGACCCCAACGCGTTCGCCGGACCGCTCGGCGTCCCGCCCGATGCCGACTGGTGGTTCGGGACCACGACGTTCGGCCAGGACGTGTTCGCCCAGTTCATCTACGGCCTGGGGTCGACCTTCGCGGTGGGCCTGCTCGGGGGCGGCATCGCCGCCGCGTTCGGCGTGGTCGTCGGTTTCGTTGCCGGCTACCGGGGCGGGATCGTGGACGAGGTCCTGAACATGCTCACCAACGTCGTGCTCGTGATCCCGACCATCGCGCTCCTGATCGTCGCCACGGCATTCTTCCGGGCGCGCGGGCTGTGGGTCGAGGCGGCGTTCATCGGGCTGACCTCCTGGCCGTGGGCCGCCCGCGCGATCCGGGCCCAGACGTTCTCGCTCAACGGGCGCGAGTTCGTCGATCTGGCTCGAATCAGTGGCGTTCCGGCGCGCCGGATCATCTTCGCCGAGATCGCCCCCAACATGAGCTCATACCTGTTTATGACCTTCATCCTGCTGTTCGGCGGCGCGATCCTCATCGCGGCCTCGCTGGACTTCATCGGTCTCGGCCCCACCGAGGGCGTGTCGCTGGGGCTGATGATGTACAACTCGGTCGCCTGGAGCGCCCTGCAGCTGGGCATGTGGTGGTGGTTTGTCCCGCCCGGCATCGGGATCACGGCGATCGTGGGTGCGCTGTACGTCATGAACGTGGGGCTCGACGAGATCTTCAACCCCCGGCTCCGGGAGTCCTGAGCGTGAGCCTCCAGGTCATCGACCTCAAGGTGTACTACCGCACCCTGGCGGGGGATGTCCGCGCGCTCGATGGGGTGTCGCTCGAGATCGCCGATGGCGAGATCATGGGCCTGGCCGGCGAATCGGGCTGCGGGAAGTCCACGTTCGGCAACAGCCTGGTCCGGTTCGACAGCCGGATGCGCCACGCCGGTGGCCGGGTGGTGCTCGACGGAGTCGAGCTGCCCATCGGCGACCCGGACGCGATGAGCGAGTTCCGGTTCCGACAGGTCTCGATCGTGCCCCAGTACGCGATGAGCGCGCTCAACCCCACGCGCCGGATCGGGCGCATGATCGACGACCTGCTCGATTCGCGCGGCGTCGGAGCGGACGAGATGCGGACGGAGCTCGTGCGCCGGCTGGTCCTGGTCGGCCTGACCGACGGCGTGCTGGACCGCTACCCGTTTGAGCTGTCGGGCGGGATGAAGCAGCGCCTGGTGATGGTGATCTCCACGCTGCTCGATCCGTCGCTGCTGGTCGCCGACGAGATCACCTCGGCGCTCGACGTCGCCAGCCAGAAGGCGGTTGCCCAGACCCTCGTCCAGTTCCGCGACCGCGAGTTCGTGCGCAGCATGATCGTGGTCACCCACGACGTCTCGATCCTGTACCAGATCGCCGACACGCTGGCGATCATGTACGCGGGGCGGCTGGCCGAGAAGGCGCCGACATCGGAGCTGATGGAGCGGGCACTCCACCCGTACACGAAGATGCTGATCGGCTCCCTGCCGGAGATGGGCGTCAGATTCGCCGATCACCGGCTGGCCGGGATCCCCGGTGCGCCGCCGTCGTTGCTCAACCCGCCGGACGGCTGCCGGTTCCGCGCGCGCTGCCCCCTCGCCGACGCCCAATGCGCGCAGCAGCCGCCGTTCAGGGCCGTTGGGCCCACGCATAGCGTGGCCTGCTGGAAGGTGGCGTGATGCTGGCCCTGGAGCGCGTCTCGAAGGTCTATCGCGTGGGCGCCTTCGGCGGCCAGCGGCAGACGGCCGTCCGCCGGGTCGAGTTCACGGTGGCCCCGCGCGAGGTCGTGTCGCTGATCGGGGAGAGCGGGAGTGGCAAGACGACCATCGGCAGGATGATCCTTCGCCTGATCTCGGTGACCGAGGGCCGGATCACGCTCGACGGCACCGACATCGCCACGCTTCGTGGGGATGCGTTGCGTGCCTACTACCACTCGGTCCAGGGCGTGTTCCAGGACCCGTTCAGCTCGTTCAACCCGATCTTCAAGGTCGACCACGTGTTCGGGCTGCTGCGCGGCACCTATGGCGGCGGCACGCCGGGGTCCGAGTGGCAGGCGCGGGTGGAGGAGGCGCTCGGCAGCGTCGGGCTCGACGCCGGCCAGTTCCTCCACAAGTACCCGCACCAGCTGAGCGGCGGACAGCTCCAGCGTCTGCTCATCGCCCGGGCCCTGCTGCTGGACACCAGGCTGCTGGTCGCCGACGAGATCATCAGCATGCTCGACGCGTCGACCCGGATCGACGTCCTCAACCTGCTGGGCGATCTCAAGTCGCGAGGCCTGGGGATCCTGTTCATCAGCCACGACCTGTCGCTCGCGAACTACATCAGCGAGCGCACGGTGATCCTGCGCCGCGGGCGGGTCGTCGAGACCGGGCCGACACCCCTGGTGTTCGGGAACCCCCTGCATCCGTACACCAGGATGCTGCTGGCGTCCGTGCCGCGGCTCAACGAGCGCTGGGGATCTGGCGGGGTGACCGGTGGGTCGGCGGCAGGCACCTCCGAGGCGAAGGACGAGGCTGAGTGCCGGTACCACCAGGTGATCCTGGCTCGGGACGGCTCCGAGCCCGACGGCGCGCCGCCGCTGGCGGAGGTGGAGCCCGGCCACCTCGTGGGCTGCGTCGATCACGAGGGCCGCTGCCAGCTCGCGGCCCGGTCCTCGTCGGCAGCGGCGGCCTGAGATCGCGCCCGCTACCGACCGCTGACGGGTTGGCGGAGGATCGTCCGAAGTCGCTCGGGTGCGCTCCGGCGCGGGTCTCCGACGTACAGCTCGTGGTGCCGGCCGACCGGGCGCAACCCGGCTGCCGCGATCGCCGCGTGTAGCCGCTCGATCGAGGGGCGCTCCTCCGAGTACGGGCCCTGGTGGAGCAGCTGCGCGACGTCCCCCTCGGCGAACGCCTCGATGCGCAACCCCTCGCGATACGGCGACTCGAGCTTGCGCCGGCCTTCCTCGAGCGCGGTCTCGAGCTCCGTGTCGGTGGCCTCGTCGGGGAGCGCGATCATGAGCGTCCACCGCCAGGTCGCCCGATCGCCCGGGGCGGGGTCGCCGCCGAAGATCGAATCGAGATCGGTGGTGCCGTCGGTCGTCCACCACAGGCCCTCGAGCAGCCCGACCTTGTCCACGATGCCCCGGCGCTTGAGGGCGAACCGCAGCGAGTAGGCGGTCGTGTACAGCCCGGGCATCCGGGCCGCGAAGGCTGCTTCGGCGGGCGGCCCCTCCCCGTCGACCATCACGAACGTGCGCTTCGGCGGGTGCAGGAACCGGACCACGCCGGGCTGGCCCGCCATCTCATCCCTGCGGGTTTCCGGACGCTCGAACAGGACGGTGCTGGTCGACACGGCTGGCTCCTCGAGGCTCCCCGTAGGGACGGTGACCACTTGAGTCTCCATTCCGCTGCCCGGCCGGCGACAGGGCCGATCGTCGCCCAATCGCGGGTGCCCAAGGCACCGGCCGACATCGGCGCAAGGCTGGGCTCAGTCGGGCTCGCCGCGCTCGTTCACGCCAGCGTCCATGGCCAGCTCGGTCCGCGCCTCCGCCACCCACTGCTCGACGGCGCGCGCATCGCTCCCAGTTGCGATGGCGGCGGCCTCATCCAGAAGGCGGACAGCCTCCCGGCGGCGTCCGTCCCTGGCGGCCAGGTAGGCGAGGCCGATGAGGTTGGCCGCCACGCCCGGCCGGAGCGCTGAAACCGGGTGAGCCCGGAAGTCGAATCTCACGGTTGCCGGCCGGTCGGGTCGATGGAGGAGCGTCGGCCCGGCCGGCCGGCAGCGATCACGCGCTGGGAGACGGCGCAGCCACGATCGCCGGCGAAGGGCGTCGCTCAGCGCCAGGCTCGCAGCGAGCCCGGGGGCGGATAGGGCTGGCGGAAGAACCCCAGCAGTGGCTCGCCCGTCGACTGCGCCAGCCGGATCCGATCACGCCAGGGACGTGATTCGTCGGCATCGATCTCGGCCCGCAGCTCGACGTCGTCCTGGCCCGGGTGGTTGGGATCGTAGATGCGAATGCGGAGCGTCGTGCCCGCGTCCTCGTAGCCGAACGCGAGGACCTGGTGGTTGTGGGTCAGGCTCCACGGCGAGGCGCCCGAGACGCGGATCAGGCCCAGCGGCGAGAGGTGTCCGGCGTCGATGTCGCCCCGGATCCGTGGCCACGCGTCGCGGATCGCGACCACGCGCGGCGGCTCGCGATGCAGGATGCTCGCGAGGCCCCTCGGCGGGTCCGGCCGGAAGGCCTGGAGGTCGAAGAAGCGCAGGGGGACGCGCAGCCAGTCGAGCGACTCGACCTGCCGGCGGACGATGGCGTGGAAGCGCGGGCTCCCGTTCGCGGGCTGCGGACCGGCCGGCATCGGGATCCCGGCTTCGAACAGGTCGCGGACGGTCATCACCATCCCGCCGCACAGCCCGGCCGACGCGTCACCGAAGCCAAGGATCGGCGTCTTGACAGGCCCGAACGCGAGGGTGGGACCCGATGGCCAGCTGTTCGGAAACGGGAAGCCGTTGACGCTGGGCAGGAAGCCCGGGACCGCGTTGGCCGTCATCGATCGCCGCCTTCGTCCGCGTTCACGAGCTCCTCGGCCAGCATCGCGGCCAGCTCCCGCGCGTTGGTGGAACCGTAGTTTGCGTAGCAGTTGTTCATCAGCACGTGCGTGTCGCTTGCCTGCGAGGCCGCCTCCATCACGCGCGGGACCCACTCCCGCAGCTCATCGGGCTGGTACAGGTACCGGAAGCGCTCGACCGTCGGCAGCCCGCGCATCGACTCCCAGGTCGAGCCGCGGCGGCCGTGGAACCGCACGACCGCGAGGTTCGGCGAGGTCGCGGCGACCACCGGCGGCACCGACGACTTGAAGCCCTGCGGCCCGTCGACCATGACCAGCGGGATCCCCTCGTCCTCGAGGAACCGGAGCGTGCGCTCGGCGTTCTTCTCGTTGAACCAGGTGGCGTTGCGGAACTCGACCGCGACCGGCAGGCCGTACGGCTCGAGGGCGGTCCTCGCCTCGCGGATCGCGTCCCGATTCTCGGACGACGTGTAGAACCATCGCGGGTACTGGAGGAACACGGCTCCCAGCTGGCCGCCTTCGGCGAGGGGCGCCAGGCCGTCGGCGAACAGCCGCCAGACCTCGGCCAGGAGCTCGCCCGGCAGGTCCCTGGCATACAGCCTCGCCTTGCCGGCGATCGTCGGCGGCAGCGCATCGCGGATCGCTCTGGGCAGGCGCTTCGTCTCGGTGGGCTGGCCGGTCAGCAGGGCGTGGGCCTTGATGTCGAACACGAAGTCGGGTGGTGTCCGAGCCACCCACAGCTCGGTCAGCCGGCGCGAGGGGAGTGCGTAGTACGTCGCGTCGACCTCGACCACCGGGAAGCGCGAGGCGTAGTAGGCGAGCCGCTCCTCCGCGGTGTCGGCGTCGGACGGGTAGAACACCCCGGCCGCCGTCATCGTCGGGTCGGTCCAGGACGCGGTGCCGACCCGGATCCGATGCTCGGAGGGCAGCTCGATGGGCTCGGTGGCGGCGTCGTCGAGGTGCGCCGCATCGAGCCGGTCGCGGGCAACGTCGGGTCCCGGATCGTGCGTGGCACCCAGGTCATCGGCGGGTCGATGCGGCATGGGCTGCAGCGTAGCGCAGCCGTCCGGGCCGGTCGCGGGCACGCCCCGGGACCCGGTCAGGTCGCCCGAACTCGTCAGGTCGCCCGACCCCGCCAGATCGCCCGTTCTCGCCCGGGCGGTTCGAGCCAACCTGGCCAGCTATTCGCCACACGGGTCTGTCGCAGGGTCCCGGTCGCCGATCTGACCAGCCACCCACCTGGTGGGTGGAACGGGCCCGCCGGAACCGAGGAGGCACCCACCTGCGCACCACGTGGGTATTGGGCCGTCTGCGGGATGCGGGACATGGCCCGACACCCGCCACGTGGGCAGGCGCCAGGGATTGGGTCGAGCTGCTGCGTGGATGGAGCGCCAAACCGGTGCGGACGTGGGCGAGTCCGTCGTCCGTGCCCGCTCCACGGGTAGCTGATGAAGTTGAGCGTGCGTCTGCGGACGCGGACGCTTCGTGGTCGGCTCGGGGCCGCCTACCCTCCCGGCCCCATGGACGGCTCCGGCACCACGGACGGCTCCGGCGCGTCGGACGGTCCCGGCGCCGCCTCGGAGCCCGAGACCGCGACGCGGATCAGGGCCGGAGCGCTGCCCAGCGCCGACAGCGGGCCATGCGCGGGCGAGATCACGTCCAGCAGCAGCAGGTAGTTGCCCGGCGCCGTCGGTGCCTGGAGCTCGAGCGTGACCATCGCGTTGCCGGCGGGAGCGGCGATCGTCGGATCGAGAACGGTCGTCACGGGGTCCGGAACCGCCTGGCTCGCGGTGGACACCCAGGTCGCGACGAGCTTCGCCGGGCTCCGCGAGGTGCGCAGCCAGGACAGGATCTCCTCGGCCATGCCGTCGGGCGGCTGGTCCGTGTCGACGTCCCAGCTCTCCGATCCGGCGTTCACGACACGAACCGCGACGGCTGTCGGCACGCCGGCCGTCATCGCCAGCGAGGCCGGGGCGCCGTAGGCCACCGCGACCGGTCCACCCACGCGGACGAGGGCAGGGGTGAGGAGCGCTTGCGTGGCCACGTCATAGGCGACGCCGGAGGGTGCATGCAGGCTGGCGACCAGCCGGTACAGCCCGGGTGCCGACGGGTAGGTGACCGTCATGTCGAGACCCTTCCCGGAGCGCGTGACCTTCCCGACCACGACCACGTTGCCCAGCTGCTCGGGAGCCACGAGATCGACGCTCGGTGGCTCGGGCGGGGTCGCGGGCTGGACGCCCGGGAGCGACGAGGTCGTCGGTTCCGATGTGGATGCCGGATCGGGCTGCGGCACGGGGGTCGACGGCGACGATCCGGGACGGGGCAACGGCGACGCGGACGAATCGGGCGACGGCGACGCGGACGCATCAGGTGACGCTGACGAATCGGGCGACGCGGACGAGTCGGGCGACGGCGACTGCGCCGGGGCCACGCCCGGATCGACCGAGCTCGCCGGTTGCGGGTCGAGCAGGATCGGATCCCATCGGATGCCGACCTGGGCGCCGGCGGGGATCAACTTGGCGCCGTGTCCCGCGACCGGAAGCGTCAGCTGGGTGGTGGTCGAAGCGATCGGCAGCGCGCCCAGGCTGAGATCGCCGAACCGGATGCCCTGGTCGGCGAGCGAGGGTTCGACGACAGGCTCGGTGACCACCCCCGACGTCGTGCCGGTTGCGCCGGACCGAACCTGGCCGGCGGTCACGCCTCGAGACACGAGCGACCGGTTGTAGCCGCCGCTGGCGCGATCCGGATCGAGCTGCTCCGTGTACCCCGGCGACCGCTCGCTGACCACGCCGAACGCGTTTCCATGCGCGCTCGGCGCAGCGCTCCAGATCCGCTCGATGCTGAGCTGGGTTCGCAGCAGCTGCCGCACGTAGTACGCCAGGCCCGCGTGCGCCTCGGCAACCACGGCCTGGGCGCCGGCGCGGATGAACCCCGCGGCGAAGTTGTCGACCCGGGCGACGGCCTGATCGCGCGACCCCTCGGGCAGACCCGGCTCGCTGTTGCCGCTGGCGTAGCACAGGTGGCTGAGCAGCACCACGGCGTTTGCCGCCAGCCGCAGGTGCTGGATCGATGCCTCCCCGAAGTACTGGTGGGCCACGTCATCGACGCCGGCAACGGGATTGAGGCCGAAGCCGTCCTGGGTCGGCGGATACAGCGCGTTGCGGTACGGGCTCGGCCAGCCGTTGCCGTGACCCAGGTAGACCACGATCGAGGCGCCCGTGATGGCCTGCTTGACGGCCGACCAGGTCGCGTTGGGGGAGTAGACCTTGACGACCTCGGCTCCCGCGGCCTGCGCCTCGTCAGCCGCGTCATTCGCGATCGCGCGGTAGCTGGACGTGAGGGAGCCAACAGGACCCACGATCAGCACCACGCGCGGCACGGGCGCGGCCGCAAGCGCGGGCGCAGCGGCGCCCGCGGCCCCGATGACCCCGGTGAGGAGGGCGACCATCGTCGCCCGAACGATGCGGTTCAGCGATGCGGCTCCATCTGGGCGGGCCGTGGCGGTGATCCCGGTAGCCTACTGCCGGCGGGAACGCCTGAACAAGATCGCTTCGGCCCGGATCGCACGTCCTGGGCGGAACGGCCCCGGTTCCGGTGCGTCACGTCACCGTTCGACCCGGGTGGCGTATCCGCGACGGGCCATCGACGTGTTGTCCAACGGGATGGAACAGGGCCGGAGCCACCGCGTACCATCGGCTCATGGCCGCCGCGCCGGCACCCCCGCCGCACACCAACCGGCTGGCCGGAGAAACCAGCCCGTATCTGCTCCAGCACGCCCACAATCCGGTCGAATGGTTCCCCTGGGGGCCCGAAGCGCTGGCGCGCGCAAAGCTGCTCGACCGGCCCGTGTTCCTCTCGGTCGGCTACGCCGCATGCCACTGGTGCCACGTCATGGAGCGTGAGTCGTTCGAGGACGAGGCGACGGCGCGGCTGCTCAACGCGCACTTCGTCGCGATCAAGGTCGACCGCGAGGAGCGGCCCGACATCGACCAGCTGTACATGGGTGCGGTGCAGGCGATGACGGGACAGGGCGGCTGGCCGATGAGCGTGTTCCTGACGCCCGACGGGCGCCCGTTCTACGGCGGCACCTACTTCCCGGACACGCCTCGCCACGGCATGCCCGCTTTCCGCCAGGTGCTCGATGGCGTGCGACACGCATGGACCGAGCAACGATCGGACGTCGAGGCGTCCGGCGTCCGGCTGGTCGAGGCGCTGGTGCAGGCCCAGCAGCCGGCCACCGCCTCGGGTACCGGGATGCCGGTACCCGAGGCCGTCCTGGGCGAGGCGGCAGCACGGATCGCGGATACGTTCGACGCCCGGCACGGCGGATGGGGCTCTGCCCCCAAGTTCCCGCAGCCGATGACGATCGAGCTCCTGCTGCGCCGGCATCGCGCGACCGGCGACGAGCGTTGGCTCGGCGTCGCGCTCAGGAGCCTGGCGGCCATGGCTGCAGGCGGCGTGCACGATCAGCTCGGTGGCGGCTTCCATCGCTACGCCACCGATGCCGCGTGGCTGGTCCCGCACTTCGAGCAGATGCTCTACGACAACGCTCAGCTCGCGCGCGTGTACGCGCACGCGTGCGCCCTGACCGGTGACCCGGACCTGCGCGGGACGATGATCGGGGTGCTCGACTACATCCTGCGCGAGCTGCGGACGCCCGACGGCGGGTTCGCGGCCAGCCAGGACGCCGACACCGAGGGGGAGGAGGGAGCGACCTTCACCTGGACCGCCGATGAGCTCCGGTCGGTCCTGGGCGACGGCTATCCGCTGTTCGCCGCGGCGTACGGCGTGACCGAGGCCGGCAACTGGGAGGGACGCACGATCCTCTCGCGCGTGATCGACGACGATGCGCTCGCGGGGCGCTTCGCCATCCCGGTCGAAGGCGTTGGCCCCACGCTGGCCGCCGCACGTACGGCCCTTCTCGCGCGGCGCTCGAAGCGGCCCCAGCCGGCGCGCGACGACAAGGTGCTGGCGGCCTGGAACGGGCTCGCGATCGCGGCGCTCGCCGATGCCGCTCGCGCCCTGCGTGGCTCCGGCGACCCGGATCTGGCGGCGATCGCGACCCGCTACCTCGACGCGGCCATCGCGGCCGCCGCCGCCGTCCTGACGGGGTTGCGCGACGCCGGTGGCCGGCTCCGCCGATCGTGGAAGGACGGCCGGGCGACCGCCGACGGCGTGCTGGCCGATCACGCCTGCCTTGCCGACGGTCTGCTCGCACTGTACGAGGCGACGCGCGACGAGCGCTGGTACCGCGAGACCGTGTCCCTGGCCGAGACCATCCTCGCCCGCTTCGCCGATCCGCACGGTGGCTTCTACGACACCGCCGATGACGGCGAGCGCCTGATCGTCCGCCCGCGCGACGTGCAGGACAACGCCACGCCGTCCGGCGGCGCGATGGCAACGACCGTGCTCGTCCGGCTCGCCGCGCTGACCGGAGACGCGAGGTATCGCGCCGCGGCGGATGCGGCGCTGGCAACCGTCGCCGGGGTGATCGCCCGCTACCCGACTGCGTTCGCCCAGTGGCTGTGCGCGCTCGAGATCACCCGGGCCGACATCACCGAGGTCGCGATCGTCGGCGCCGCCGGCGACGACGGCCTGGACCGGCTGCTCGCGGTGGCCGATCGCGGGTACCACCCGTTCCGCGTACTGGCCTCCTCGACCGCTCCCGAGGGCTCGGAGGTGCCCCTCCTTCGCGGGCGGTTCGCCCTCGGAGGCCGCTCGACCGCGTTCGTGTGCCGGGATTTCGCGTGCCGCCAGCCAGTGCACGAGCCGGAGGCCCTGGAGGCGCTGCTGTTGGAAGGGGGCTCGTGACTTGCGGGAGGCGCGTGACCCGCGGCCGGCCCGCGATGCACAGCGTCCCGTGGCCGTCAGCGGACCCGGGCCCGAAACCCGGTTGGCTCCGGTCCCCTGCCCGGAGCGGGTGCCGTGATCGAGGTGCGTGCGGCGGAGCCCGATGAGCTCGCGGCGGCAGGTGAGGTCGTGGTCGAGGCGTACCGCGCGCTGCCCGGCACCCGGCACAGCGACTACCTGGAGCACGTGCGCGACGCGGCCGGGCGCGCCCGGGCGTGCCTGGTGCTCGTCGCCGTGGAGGACGGCAGGGTGCTCGGCTCCGTGAGCTACGTCCCGGGTCCCGACAACCCGTATGCCGACATCGAGCGCGAGGGTGAGGCGGGCTTCCGGATGCTCGGGGTGGCCCTCGCGGCGCAGGGCCGGGGCATCGGACGGCTGCTGGTCGAGGAATGCATCGAGCTCGCCCGGCGGGATGGTCGGACGGCGCTCGCGATCGTGTCCTCGCAGCGGATGACCCGGGCGCACGCGCTGTACCAGCGGCTCGCCTTCCATCGAGCCCCGGACCGCGACTACGAGCCGGTTCCGGGCGTCGGGCTGTGGGCGTTCGTCCGGCCGCTGTAGGACAGGGGCGTGCGCAGGGGAGCCTGGATCCCGAAGGAGGCCGCAGGTGGGGCGGGCGTCCGGCCGGCCGCCACGGTCGCGGTCATGCGAGACGGCTCGGCCGGGCCCGAGGTGCTGTTGACCCGGCGGCCCGCGACGATGGCGTTCGGACCGGGCCTTCACGTGTTCCCAGGCGGCGCAGTCGATCCGGCCGACGCCGATCCACGGCTGCTCGCGCGCCTCCGACGCCGGGGCGACGAGCCCGCGTCCCACGCCGGGGCGTTCATGGTCGCGGCGATCCGCGAGCTGTTCGAGGAGGCAGGCGTGCTCCTCGCGACGGAACCGGCGGGCGCCGTCGCCACTGCCCGAACCCTCAGCCACCGCGCGGGCGCCGCCTCGGGCGGGTGGTTCGCGGAGGCCGTGACCGCCTCCGGCATGGAGCTCCGCGGGGACTGGCTGGTGCCGCTCTCACGTTGGGTCACCCCGCCCGTCATCCCGCGCCGCTACGATGCTCGCTTCTTCGTCGCCCGGCTGCCTGAAGGCTCGGCCCCCGCGTTCGATCCACGGGAGGTCGTCGCCCATGCCTGGATGACCCCGTCCGACGCGTTGTCCGCGATGGCGGACGGTCGGATCGAGCTGTGGACGCCGACCAGCACCACCCTCCAGCAGCTGGCGGCCGCGACCGGTATCGACGACGCACGGCGGTACCTGACGCCGGCGCCGGACGCCGCTCCGTCAACCCGCTCACCGGTCATCGACCGACCGGCACCGTCGCTGGCGCGGGTCCGGTTCCACGGGGCCGGCGCGATCGCGGGCCAGGCGGTCGACACGTATCTGGTCGGGGATCGGCGGCTCGCGGTGGTGGATCCGGGCGATCCGGGCGACGAGGCCGTCGAGGCGATCCTGCGGGTGGCCGAAGGTCTTGGGGCCCGGATCGCCGCCGTGCTGCTGACCGCGCCGGTCCCCGACCACGCGGCGGGCGCCGAGAGCCTGGCGCTCCGGCTCGGGATCCCGGTCCGCGCGGCTGGCGGGGCCCGGCGGGTCCTGGTGAGCGACATCGAGCCGCTGATCGACGGCGAGGTTCTGCCCGACGCCGACGTCCCGATCCGCGTCCACGCGACGCCCGGGACCCACCCCGACCACGTCGCGTTCGAGGTGCGGGCCGCAGGTGCGGTCCTGGTGGGGGATCTCGAGGGGCCGGGCCCGTCGCGGACGATCCCGGTCGCGGTGGATGGGGATGCGCTGGCGCGGTCGCGCGCGAAGGTGGGCGCGCTCGGCGACCTGCGGCAACTGGCCGCCCACGGGTGAGGGACGAAGGAAGGGCGCGGGACTGACCGGGCCCGCGATCAGGAGGTCGTGTCGTCGTTCTTGTCGGCGGACTCCGACTTCATCTCCTCGATCTCCTTGCGCGCCTCACGCACGCCCTGGCCGAACGCGCGGCCGAGGAGGGGCAGCGTCTTGGGTCCGCGCCAGACGATGGCGATGATCAGCACGATGATCAGGACGACGATGAAATCGGCACCCGGCATGAGCGGATGGTAGCAGCCCCGCATCGCAACGCCGTCTCGCGCACGCGCCCCGCTCGATTGCGGGACCTTCGCAGGCATCCGACCGTGCCATCGGTCACCCAACGTCACGAAACGACGGGCCCTTGGGCACATCCCGCCCCGGCGCCGCGTCACCGACACTCGTTCTCGAAATACGAATACGACGTCGTCGATGTGGTTTCAACCTCCCCTCCCCCATCGATGACAACCGGGCACATCGAACCGGCGGGCACCCCCTGGCCCGCCGGTTCGTCTACCGTCCGGGTCGCCGCTCAGGGTGCGGCCGGCGGCCGGGTCAGCCGCTCGGGTCGCCCGCCCGACCCAGCTCGACGGTGACCCTGCGCAGGAAGTCGGTGACGGCCCGGCGGCCGTTGGCGTCGAGCCCGGTGAGCGCGCGCTCGACCGCCTCTCCGCGCCAGCGGTACGTGCGCACGACCATGTCCATCGCCTCGGCTGTGAGCGAGACCCGAACGATCCGCCGGTCCGACGGGTCGACTCGCCGCTCCAGCAACCCCGTGGACTCGAGCTCGCTGACCACCCGGCTAGCCCAGCCGTAGGAGATCCCGAGACCGGCGGCAAGCTCGCCGATCGTCCGCTCGCCGTGCTGGTAGACGTGGATCGCCGCCCGGATGGCATGGGTCGAGGGTGCCGAACGCACGTGTCCTGCGGGGCCGGGCTCGCCGGCGGCGGCAGTCTCCGCCTCGGCTGCGCGCGTCGCGTAGGCGACGTGGATGAGCTCCAGCAGCAGCTGGCTGGCCTCGAAGGCGTCGTCGCTGAGCACCGGGATGTCGTGGTGGTCGGGCGAGTGGACGGGCTTCGTCACCTTCGTTATCCTAACGAAAACATTGCGACAGTCAAGTAATGCGCGGTCTCCACGCCGAGTCTCGCTGGGGGTGGAGACTCCGCGCCGCGGTTCCCCCGGAGGGCCCAATCATGGCAACCACCGTGGACGCGCACCCTGACGGGCCGTCGATCCATGCCACCGGACGCGGCCGCTGGATCGGGCTCGCGCTGCTGAGCATCGGCGTCGCGATGATCATCGTCGACGCGACCATCGTCAACGTCGCGGTCCCGTCGATCATCCGCGAGCTGGCCCTGGATTCGACCCAGGCCGAGTGGATCAACACGATCTACGCGCTGGTGTTCGCGGCGCTGCTGATCACCCTCGGGCGGCTGGGGGACGTGTTCGGGCGGCGCCGGATGTATCTCGGCGGGCTGGGCCTGTTCCTGGTCGCGTCCGTGCTCGCCGGAGCCTCGCCCACCGGCGACATCCTCATCCTCGCCCGGGTCCTCCAGGGTGTGGGTGGCGCGATGATCCTGCCCGCCACGCAGGCGATCCTCAACTCCAACTTCCAGGGCCGGGATCGAGCGATCGCGTTCGGCATCTGGGGCTCGGTGATCGGCGGCGTGGCCGCCGTCGGGCCGCTGTTGGGCGGGTTCCTGACGACCTACGCCTCGTGGCGCTGGGCGTTCTTCGTCAACGTCCCCGTGGGCCTGATCGCCATCGCCGGCACCCTGCGCTACATCGGCGAGTCGCGGGACGAGCACGCGAGGCCCGGCTTCGATCTGCCCGGGTTCCTGCTGATCACCGGTGGCCTGGGGGCGTTCGTGTTCGGGCTCATCGAGGGTCGCCAGTACGGCTGGTGGACCCCCAATCCGCGCCATCCGTTCGAGGTCCTCGGGCTCGGCTGGCCGCTGGACACGGTGTCGATCACCCCGTTCGCAATCGGGTTCGGCATGGTGGCGCTGCTCCTGTTTGCCGCCGTCGAGTCGCGGAGGCGCGCGTCCGGCAGCTTCTACCTGTTCGACTTCACCCTGTGGCGGTACAAGGGCTTCCGCTACGGGAACCTCGCCGGCACGATCGTGTCGCTCGGCGAGTTCGGCCTGCTGTTCGCGCTGCCACTGTTCCTCCAGGGCGTGCTCGGCTACTCGGCGTTCGACACCGGGGCGGTGTTCCTGTCGCTGGCCGTGGGCGCGTTCTTCGCGGCGCCGGGGGCGGCGACCCTCGCCCGTCGCTACGGCCCGCGCTGGGTGGTCACCACCGGCATGCTGCTCGAGGCCGTCGGCATCGCGGCGACCACCTTCCTGATCTCCACGTCGATCAACGGGCTGATGCTCGCGATCCCGCTGTTCGTGTACGGCGTGGGCGTGGGGTTCGCCACCGCACAGCTGACGAGCATCGTGCTCTCCGACATCCCGGTCTCGCTGTCGGGGATCGCGTCCGGAGCAAACTCCACGCTGCGCCAGGTCGGCTCCGCCCTCGGGATCGCGATCCTGGGCACGATCCTGTTCTCCACGCTCGTCACCCGCAGCACGGACAACATCGCGGCCTCGCTGCCGGACGTGAAACCCGCCTGCCAGGAGCTGGTCGTGTTCCTGGTGGACGCCTCGGCGGGCCAGGTGCTGCCGGCGCTCAAGGACCCCTCGCGGGCGGCCGAGGCCGGGTTCGGCGGTGGTCAGGCGGCGCTCCCGCCCGAGCAGGCGGCCTGCTTCACCGACCCGGCCTTCCTCGCGTCACTCACGGCGACGGTCACCCCGATCGAGCAGGCCTTCGTCGACGCGACCCGGTTCGCCGGGTTCACCGCGACCGGTTTCGTGCTCCTGGGCGTGGTGTTCTCGCTGCTGCTGCCGGCGGGGCGGCATCGGCCGTCCGAGGCGTCCGAGGCGTCCGAGGCGTCCGGCCGCGAGGAGATCGTGCCTGGCTCCGGGTAGCGGCGTGATCCCTTCGAGTGTCCGCCGGCGCCGGATTGCGGCGTAGGCTGTGGCGGTGTCCGGGTCCGGCCAGCCTCCGATCGATCTCGCCCGTATCCGCGCGATCCTCGCGGGGGCTCGCGCCCGCGGCGCATCCATGCTGCTCGAGCCGGAGGCGCGCCGGCTGCTCGAGGCGATGGGCATCGCGGTGCCCCGGGCCTCGTTCGTCGCGGTCGCCGCATCGGGCGCGCCCGAGCCCGCAGGCGTCGCGCAGGCCGTCGAAGGGATCGAGGGCGATCGGGTCGTCATCCGCGTCGTTGCCCCGGGCGTCGCCCACAAGACGGAGCTTGGCGGGGTCGCCGTCGTTCCCCGCGATACGGGAACGGTGCTCGACGTCATCGACCGGATGCGGGCGTCCCTGGCCTCGGCCGGCGCCGAGGCCACCGGCTACATCCTCGCCGAGCACGTCACGCACGAGCCCGGGATCGGTGGCGAGCTGCTGGTGTCTGTCCGCTGGACCGACGACGCAGGACCCGTGGTCAGCGTGGGGGCTGGTGGCACCGAAGCCGAGACGATCGCGGCGGATCTGCGCCCGGGCCGGCAGATCGCGATCCTGTCGCCCGGCCTGATGCCTCGCGATCGTCTCGCCCGCGTGCTCCGCGGTGCGACCGTGGTCCGCTTGGCCACCACCGGTCAGCGTGGACGCCCGGCACGGTTGTCGATCGACGACCTCGTCGACGTTGTCGAGCCATTCCTCGCCGTCGCCGATGCCTGCGTTCCCGCAGACCTGCTCGAGCTCGAGGTCAATCCGATCGTCGTCACGCCCGACGGCCGCCTGGTCGCGCTCGACGTCCTTGCCTCGCCGGGCACCGGCGAGCGGGCGCCCGATCCGGCATCTGCGCGGCCCGTCGCCAAGCTGCCGAGGCTTCTCGAGCCTCGATCCGTCGCGATCATCGGCGTCTCGGCCGCGATGAACCCGGGGCACGTGATCCTGCGCAACCTGCTCCGGGACGGGTTCCCGGCGGAGCGGATCACGGTCGTCAAGCCGGGCGCCACCTCGATCGACGGCTGCCGGTGCGTCCCGGACGTCGCGTCGCTGCCGGACAAGGTCGACCTGTTCGTCGTCGCCGTATCGGCCTCCCAGGCGGCGGAGGTGGTCACGGCTGTCATCGAGCGCGATGCTGCCGAGACGATCCTGGTGATCCCCGGCGGTCTCGAGGAGAAGCAGGGCAGCGAGGCGATCGTCGCCCGGATGCGGGCTGCGCTGGTGGCGTCGCGCTCCGCCCCCGACGGCGGCCCGCTGCTCAACGGCGGCAACTGCCTCGGCTTCCGCTCCGTCCCCGGGCGCATCGACACGATGTTCATCCCGGCCACCAAGCTCCCCGCACCCGGGGCGACGGCCGCACCGCTCGCGATCATCGCCCAGAGCGGAGCGTTCGCGATCACGCGCCTCGGGCGGATCCCGGACCTGCACCCGCGGTACCTCGTCACGGTTGGCAACCAGATGGATCTCACCGTGGGCGACCACCTCGCGCACCTCGCCGATGACCCGTCGATCCGCGTGTTCGGCGTGTACGTCGAGGGCTTCCGCCCGCTCGACGCGCGGCAGATGCTGGCGGCCGCGGCCCGGATCCACGAGCGTGGCGGCACGGTCGTGCTGTACCGGGCCGGGCGGACGAGGGCCGGGGCGGCGGCATCGGCCAGCCACACGGCGTCGATCGCCGGGGACGTGACGGTGACCCGCGCGTTGGCGGAGCAGGCCGGCGTGCTGGTCGCCGACTCGCTCGAGGACTTCGACGATCTCGTGCGAACCGCGACGCTCCTCGTCGACCGCACGATCGGCGGCCGGCGCCTGGGCGCATTGTCCAACGCCGGGTTCGAGTGCGTCGCCATCGGCGACAACCTGGGCTCGCTCGAGCTCGCGGCGTTCCAGCCGGCGGTCCGTGCCCGGCTCGGCGCGCTGCTCGAGGCCGCCGGTGCCGGCGCCGTGGTCGACGTCCACAACCCGCTCGACGCGACCCCGATGGCCGACGACGCGGCGTTCTCCGACCTGGCGGAGACGATCCTGTCCGCCTCCGGTGTCGATGTTGCTGTCGTGGGCATCGTCCCGCTCACCGCAGCGCTCCGGACGCTGCCGCCCGGCCCGGAGCACGACGAGGACCTCGCCGCTCCCGACGCCATCACCGCCCGGCTCGTCGACCTCTGGCACCGGACGAGCAAGGCCTGGGTCGCGGTGATCGATGGCGGCCCGCTGTACGAGCCGTTCATCTCGGCGCTCGAGGCGGGAGGCATCCCGGTGTTCCACACCGCCGACCGCGCGATGCGCGCGTTCTCCGCGATCGTTCGACGCCGGCTCGGCTGAGGCGGCGTCGCGGGCCACGCGGCCACGCTGCGTGCCGTCAGCGGCCCACGGCGACTCCGCGCGGTGGACCATCGAGCAGGCGGCTCGCCCGACCCCGGACATCGACCCACAGGATTGCCGCAACGGGGAACGATCCGCTGGCCCGGGTCAGGGCGGCCACTGCCTCGCTCGTGGCGCCCGGATATGCGGCCGCAAACAGCGTGGGACTGTCATCGACGATCGCGCGCATGGCGCTGGTGGACCGGATGAGCAGCAGGCGGCCGACCCGCGGCTGCCGCGCCATCCACGGCCAGCCCGAAGCAGACGGGAGCGCGTCGACCTTCTCGGCTGCCCAGCGTAACTGCCGTTCGACCCGCCGGATCTCGCTATGGGCCTCGCCGCCGACGACGTCGCCGGACTCGGGCTCGACGAGGATGAGGTCGATGACGCCGCGGACGGGCCGGTAGACCGGCACCTCGAGGCGGGCCCGCCAGCGCGGATGCACACGCTCGAGGAGGGCTTCGATGAGTCGTACCTGGACGTGATCGCGAAGCCGCGGCCCGGTCGCCGGGTACAGGCGGAGCGACGCCTCGGTCCCGAGCGCCGTGGCGAGCGCGGTCAGCGACTGCAGGGTCAGATTGGCGTCGCCGGCCTCGGCCTTGGCAAGCTGCGACCGGCTCACCCCGACGGCGCCGGCCACGGCACGCTGGCTGAGCTCGCGCTCATCGCGCAGGTCGAGCAGCTGGCTGCCGACGTTGCGCCGGAGGTCTCGTGCTCGCGAGCGCGCGATCCGCTCGAGCGTGGTGTCGGCCATCGGGTGGTCCTCCGCAGCGGTCCTCGTCGGCGGTTCCCCTCATGGTCCAGATCGCTCCATATCGGCGGCTTATCCGCGATCAGCAGCAGGTTCTGCGCCCAGCCGTTCCCCTTCGACGCCGATGTCTGCCATCTGGCGGTGCCGGACCGCCACCCAGGGCCCCGGGCGCAGGATCTGGCCTGCGGCAGGAACGGACGGGCACCGACGATCCATCGGGCGCCGGTGGGACACGCGACTAGAACATCTGTACGAAATGGCGCCTGCGGCCTATACTCGCGATCCCGTGGCCGTGCGTACCAAGGATCCCCTCGCGCCCTTCGGGCCCGCTGTCCGGGCCTGGTTCGAGGCGACGTTCGAGGCACCCACTCCGGCCCAGGCACAGGGCTGGGCGGCGATCGCGCGGGGCGAGCACACGCTGATCCACGCGCCAACCGGCAGCGGCAAGACGCTGGCCGCGTTCCTGTGGTGCCTCGATCGCCTGGTCGAGCACCCGAGGCCGGCGCCAACGCGCGTCGACCGGGGCACGGTCCGTGTCCTGTACGTGAGCCCGCTCAAGGCCCTCACGTACGACGTGGAGCGCAACCTGCGGGCACCCCTTGCCGGGATCGCGCTCGCGGCGCAGCGCCTCGGCCAGGAGCCGCCGCGCATCTCGATCGGGAGCCGGACCGGCGACACGCCCGCCGACGAGCGGCGCGACCTCGTCCGCCACCCGCCGGACATCCTGGTCACCACCCCCGAGAGCCTGTACCTGCTGCTCACCAGCCAGGCGCGAGAGATCCTCAAGGGCGTCGAGCACGTGATCGTGGACGAGATCCACGCGATCGCGGGGAGCAAGCGAGGCGCCCACCTCGCACTCAGCCTGGAGCGGCTGGAGCGCCTGCGTGCAACGGAGGCCGGCACGCCCCGCCTGCAGCGGATCGGCCTCAGCGCCACCCAGCGCCCTCTCGAGACCATCGCGCGCTTTCTGGGCGGGATCGGCGAGGGGCGTGAGGTCAGCATCGTCGATGCCGGCACGCGCAAGCCGCTCGAGCTCCAGGTCGTCGTCCCGGTCGAGGACATGGCGCGCCTGGGCGAGGTGCTGCCGATGGACGAGCAGCCGGGCGGACCTGTCATCGGCGGTGAGCTGCGGACGAGCATCTGGCCAGCCATCCACCCGCGGATCCTGGAGCTCATCCGCGAGCACCGGAGCACGATCGTGTTCACCAACAGCCGGCGCCTCGCGGAGCGGCTTGCCCAGCGCCTCAACGAGCTCGCCGGCGAGGAGCTCGTCCGCGCCCACCACGGCAGCATCGCCCGCGAGCAGCGGCTGGAGATCGAGGAGGAGCTCAAGGCCGGGCGCCTGCCAGCGCTCGTCGCCACGAGCAGCCTCGAGCTGGGAATCGACATGGGCGCCGTCGATCTCGTGATCCAGGTCGAGAGCCCCACCTCGGTCGCCCGCGGCCTGCAGCGGATCGGGCGAGCGGGGCACCAGGTCGGCGAGCCCAGCAAGGGCGTCATCTTTCCGAAGTACCGGGGCGACCTGCTGGAGACCGCGGTGGTCGTGAAGGGCATGCACGAGGGCTCGATCGAGCCCACCGCCCTGCCCCGCAACCCGCTCGACGTGCTCGCCCAGCAGCTGGTCGCGATGGCGATCGGCGAGCGATTCACGGTGGACGAGCTGCTCGAGATGGTCCGGCGCGCCGCACCGTTCGAGACGCTCACCCGCGAGGCGCTCGAGGGCGTGCTGGGCATGCTCGCAGGCGCGTACCCCTCCGACGAGTTCGCCGAGCTCAAGCCGCGGCTCGTGTGGGATCGGGTGACGGACACGGTCGAGGGCCGCCGGGACGCCCGAACCGTCGCGGTGACCAGCGGCGGTACGATCCCGGACCGCGGCCTGTTCCCCGTGTTCCTCGAGGGCGAGGCGGGGACGCCGGGACGGCGCGTCGGCGAGCTGGACGAGGAGATGGTGTACGAGCTCCGTGCCGGCATGCACGGTGACGTCATCGTGCTCGGCGCGAGCTCCTGGCGGATCGCCGAGATCACCCCCCATCGGGTCATCGTCAGCCCGGCCCCCGGCGTCCCCGGCAAGCTGCCGTTCTGGAAGGGCGACAGCGTGGGTCGCCCGGTCGATCTCGGCCGCCGGATCGGCGCGTTCGTGCGCGAGGTGGAGGGCGACCTGGCCAGGGGCGCGAAGGGTCGGGTGAGGGCGGCCGAAGGGCTGCACCGCGACCACGATCTCGATGGGCTCGCGGCCGAGAATCTGCTGGCCTACCTCGAGGATGAGCAGGCGGCCACCGGCGCCCTGCCCACCGATCGAAGGATCGTCGTCGAGCGCTTCCGCGACGAGCTCGGCGACTGGCGGCTGGTGGTGCTCACCCCGTTCGGAGGACGGGTGCATGCGCCCTGGACGATCGCCCTCCAGGCACGACTGCAGGAGCGGCTCGGGCTCGAGGTCCAGACGATCTGGTCAGACGACGGCATCGCGATCCGCCTGCCCGAGGGTGATGCGAGCCTCGACGGGGTGGAGGCGCTGCTGTTTCCCGAGCCCGAGGAGGTCGAGGACCTGGTCGTGGGACGGGTAGGGAAGTCGAGCCTGTTTGCCAGCCGCTTCCGCGAGAACGCCGCGCGGGCGCTGCTCCTGCCTCGTCGGCGGCCCGGGACGAGGACGCCACTGTGGCAGCAGCGTCAGCGGGCAGCCGACCTGCTTGCGGTCGCGTCGCGCTACGGGAGCTTCCCGATCCTGGTCGAGACCTACCGCGAGTGCCTTGCCGACGTGTTCGACCTGCCGGCCCTGCGGGAGGTGCTCGAAGGTGTTCGGCAACGCGAGATCGCCGTGCATTCGGTCGAGACGGCGAGGGCCTCCGCCTTCGCGAGCTCGCTGCTGTTCGACTACGTCGCCGCCTACATGTACGACGGCGACACGCCGCTGGCCGAGCGCCGGGCGCAGGCCCTGACGCTGGATCGGGACCTGCTGCGCGAGCTGCTGGGCCAGGAGGAGCTGCGCGAGCTGCTCGACGCGGACGCCCTGGCCGGCCTCGAGCTCAGCCTCCAGGCGCTGGTCGAGGACCGCCAGGCGAGGACCGCCGACCAGGTCCACGACCTGCTCCGGCGCCTGGGCGACCTAGCTCCGGACGAGGTCGGGGCCCGGACCGCCGGGGGGCGGGTCGAGGCGTCGCTCCACCTCGCGGAGCTCGCGTCGTCGAGGCGGGCCGTGCGGGCGAGGATCGGCGGCGAGGAGCGCTGGATCGCGATCGAGGATGTCGCCCGGTACCGGGACGGGGTCGGGGTGGCGGCACCGCCCGGGGTTCCCCAGGCGTTCCTCGGCCCGGCCGTCGGCGCGCTGGACGGGCTGCTGGCCCGATATGCCCGGACCCACGGCCCGTTCCTGGGCGGCGAGCCGGCGCATCGCTGGGGGCTGCCGATCGCCGTCGTGGAGGATGCGCTCCACCGGCTCGTGGGGGCAGGGACCCTGCTCTCCGGCGAGTTCCGCCCGGGCGGTGCCGAGCGCGAATACTGCGACCCCGAGGTCCTGCGACTGCTGCGGCGCCGCTCGCTGGCGCTGCTGCGGCGCGAGGTCGAGCCCGTCGATCCCGTCACGCTTGCACGGTTCCTGCCGGCGTGGCAGGGCGTGGCGGCCTCGCCGTCGATCGCCGGATCACCGTCCCCACCCGTGCGCGGTCCGGCCGCCCTCGAGCGGCTTGCCGAGGTCGTCGATCAGCTCTCCGGCCTGCCCATCCCGGCCTCGGTCCTGGAGCGCGACGTGCTCCCGGCCCGTGTCGCCGGCTACCAGCCGCGGCTGCTCGACGAGCTGGGCGCGATGGGCGAGGTCGCCTGGATGGGGCGGGGGAGCCTGGGCCGAGACGACGGACGCATCCTGCTCTATCGCCCTGGCCGGGAGCTGCTTCGGCCGGCCGGCCCACCGGATGGTGGCCAGCCCCCGGCCGGAGAGATCCACGAGCGTATCCGGGCGCATCTGCGGCGCCGCGGCGCCTCCTTCTACCGGGAGCTGTTCGCGGTCAGCGGCGGCCGCTCGGACCGGGAGGTGCTCGATGCGCTGTGGGACCTGGTCTGGGCTGGCGAGGTCACCAACGACACGTTCGCGCCGCTGCGCGCGCTGCGCTGGAAGCGGCCCGCCCGCGATCATCGGCCGCGCCTCGGCAGGCTGACCTCGCTCGGGCCCCCCGAGGCTGCCGGTCGCTGGTCGCTCGCGAGCGGATCGCTGTCCGACGACCTGCCCGACGACGCGCCGGCCGTCACCCGGACCGAACGCGTCCATGCCCTGGCCCTGGCGCTGCTCGAGCGCCACGGGATCGTCACCCGTGAGGCGGTCGCGGCGGAGCCGATCGAGGGCGGCTTCGCCGCCGTGTACCCGGTGCTCCGGGCGATGGAGGAGGCCGGCCGCGTCCGCCGCGGCTACTTCGTCGATGGCCTGGGGGCCGCGCAGTTCGCGCTGCCGGGCGCGGTCGACCGCCTGCGAGCCCTCCGCGATCAACCCGGGGAGGCGGCCGGTGAGCACGGTCGCATCGTGCGCCTGCTGGCGGCGGCTGACCCGGCCAACCCGTACGGTGCGGCACTGGCGTGGCCTCGCCGCGGAGACGACGATCGACGGCCGTTCCAGCGTGCCGCCGGCGCCTACGTCGCGCTCGTCGACGGGGCAGCGGTGCTCTACCTCGATCGCGGCGGGACCTCGCTCCAGGTGCTGCCGGCCGGTGAGGATCCGGCGACGCTGGCCGCCGCGCTGGGCTGCCTCGCCGACCTCGTCGCCGATGGGCGCGTTCGTGAGCTGGTGATCTCGAAGGCGGACGGCGAGCCGGTGGCGACCTCACGCTGGCGCGATGCGCTCAAGGAGGCCGGCTTCGTGCCCGGGTACCGGGGCTACGCGCTGCGCCGGAGCGCTCCGGTCGAGGCCGGATCTCCGCGCCCGATCATGGCCCGCCCGATCGCATGACGTGGCCGCAGGGGAGCGGATCGCGCCGGCATGCCTGAAGGTGACACGCTCGTCCGCACGGCCGACGGTCTCCGGCCCTATCTGGTGGGACGAAGCGTGATCGCTGCCCGCGCCCGGGCGCCGGGACCGCAGGCACACCGGTTGATCGGTGCGACGGTCACCGCGGTCGAGGCGATCGGCAAGAATCTGCTGATCCGGTTCGACAACGGGCTCGAGATCCGAACTCACCTCCGGATGCGCGGCTCGTGGCACCGCTATCGGCCGGGCGAGCCGTGGCGCCGGCCGGCGGCCAGGGCACGGCTCGTGATCGAGGTGCCGGGCTCGGTTGCGGTCTGCTTCGACGCCCCGGTCGTCGAGCTGTTCGAGCAGCGTGCCCGGTCCGCCCATCCCTCGCTGTCCCGGCTCGGCCCGGACCTGCTGCGCGACCCGTTCGACCTCGAGGAGGCGCTCCGTCGCCTGCGGGATCCGGCCCGTGCGGGCGCTGCGATCGCCGGGGCGCTGCTCGACCAGCGGGCCCTCGCAGGCATCGGGAACGAGGTGAAGAACGAGGTCCTGTGGGAGGCGCGCCGATCCCCCTGGACGCCGGTTCGGGACGTGGACGACGCCGCGCTCCGGGACCTCGTGGAACGAGCGCGGGCAATGCTACGGGCAGGTGCCGCCACGGGCCGGCGGCCGAGGCGCGTCTACCGGAGGTCGGGTCGCCCGTGCCTGCGGTGCGGGACGGTGCTCCGCGTCGCCCATCAGGGGACGGACCTGCCGAGGCTCACGTTCTGGTGTCCGGCCTGCCAGCCATCATCGCCGGGAGGACCGGGGCCCGCGAGGACTATGCTGCGCCCATCGTGACCACTCGGTCAGCCGTCTCCGGATCGTTCGTCCGTCGCCTGCCGGCCCGCCCCGCATCCGGACTGCGTTGGTTCCTCGTCCTGGTACCGGCTGCGGTCGTGCTGGTGCTCGAGCTGCTCAGCGACAGCGTGCTCGACGAGACGCTTCCGTTCCCGTGGGACACGATCCTGGTCACGGTCGCGGTGCTGCTCATCGGCGTTGGCCTTGCCCGCCTTGCCTTCGAGCGTATCGACGCCCTGACCGGCGCGCTGCGGTCTCGGAACGCGGAGCTCGAGGCGCGCGGGGCCTCCGCTCGGGCCCTGCACCGGGTGAGCGTTCAGATCGCCGCGCTGACCGACGTCGACCTCGTGCTCCAGGCGGTCGTCACGCATGCCCGTGAGCTGCTCGAGGCGGACGTTGCCGTGCTCCTGCTCGAGGACGCCCGCGGGACGCTGGGGCTCCGTGCCGGCGCCGGCCGGCCGGACGCGATCCGTGGAACACCTGCCTCATCGTCATCCGCCCTCGCGTCACCGCCCGAGCCGGCCGCCGCTGCACCGGCCGCCGATGACGCCTATCCGATGGACGCGATCCTTGGCTTCGTCGATCCGGCAGCCGCCGTCGTCCGGCTGTCGGCACCGCTCCAGCGTGGTGGTCAGACCATCGGCATGCTCGCCGTCGGCGTGGGCACCCCGCGCGGCTTCGACGCGGACGAGGTCGAGACGCTCGCCTCGCTCGCCAACCAGGCAACCATCGCGCTCGAGCACGCCCGGCTCGAGGCGCGCCTCCGGGAGCTGGCCGTCATCGACGAGCGGGAGCGGATCGCCCGCGAGCTCCACGACGGGATCGCGCAGGTCCTGGGCTACGTCAACACCAAGTCACAGGCGGTCGACGGGTTCCTCGCTCGCGGTCGCGTCGACGAAGCCCGAACGCAGGTTGCCGAGCTGGGGGCCGCGGCGCGAGCTGTCTACGTGGACGTTCGGGAGGCGATCCTCGGGCTGCGCAGCCCGATCGAGCCCGGACAGGGGCTTGGCGCGGCGGTGGAGGCGCACGCGAGGCGGGTGGCCCAGGCGTCCCAGTTCCGGCTGGACATCTCGATCCCCCCCGATGCCCGTGACCTGCGGCTCGAGGCCGAGACGGAGGCGCAGGTCTACCGGATCGTGCAGGAGGCGCTGACCAACGTCCGCAAGCACGCGGCAGCCGGGCGGGTCCGGGTCTCGATGTCGGTGGCGGACGGACGGCTCGACCTGCGGATCGAAGACGACGGCCGGGGCCTGGCCGCCGCGGCCGGTCCAGCGGACGTTCCGCATTACGGCCTGCGCTCGATGCGCGAACGGGCAGCGACGGTTGGCGCGACGCTCGAGGTCGAGGACCGCGGGGCCGGCGGCGTGTGCGTGCGGCTGGCACTCGATCTGGCGGGCCACCGACGTGGTTCGCAGCACCCGGCGCAGCCTCCGGCCGAGGCGCCGACGCCGATGCAGGGGGCCAGGCAGGCGAACGTGCAGTCGATGGCTCGGAGCACAGCTCCGAACCCGACGTGGAGGGGCGGCTGACGTGCGCGTCCTCCTGGCCGACGACCACACGCTGTTCCGGGACGGGGTCGCCTCGTTGCTCGCCGCCTGGGGTCATGACGTCGTGGGGCAGGTCGCCGACGGCGACGCTGCCGTCGCGGCTGCGGTGGCGCTCCGGCCGGACGTGGTGCTGATGGACGTGGCGATGCCGGCCGGCGGCGGGCTTGAGGCCACCCGCAGGATCGCGGCCGTTGCACCCGGCCTCGCCATCGTGATGCTGACGGCCAGCGAGGACGTGGACGACGTGTTCGCCGCGATCAAGGCGGGCGCGCGCGGCTATCTGCTCAAGAACCTGGAGTCGAGCGACCTGCGATCGATGCTCGACGCCATCGCGCGCGGGGAGGCCGCGATCAGGCCCGATATCGCCGCCCGCATCCTGGGCGAGCTCGCCCGCCCATCACGATCCGCCGACGAGGCGTCGGGGGGTGACCCGGATCAGCTCACCGATCGCGAGCTCGACGTGCTCCGGCTGGTGGTCGATGGCCAGCGCAACAAGGAGATCGCCGCGGGGCTCGGGATCTCCGAGAACACGGTCAAGTTCCACCTGCGCAACATCCTGGACAAGCTCCACGCGCAGAGCCGCACCGAGGTCGTCGCCCGGGCGGTGCGCGAGGGGCTGCTGCCCGAGAGCTGAGCCGGCCGAACGCGGCGCGCACCCGCTGCGGCTCCCGCAAGACCGGCTGCCGCGCGGCGTCCGGGCTGATCTCGCCGACCAGCGCCGCCCTTGACCGGGCGCCGGCTCGACCGGCCCGGGCCATTGCGCCCGCCGGGCCTACCCGAAAGGATGGGCCGCCCGCCCGCCCGGACGGGCGTGGCCCGCGATGGCGCGCGGACGCATGCTCGGAACTGCCACAAGGAGGCGGCGATGGGCTATCGCATCGACATCGACCAGGGCGGCTGCATCACCTGCGGCGTGTGCATGGACGTCTGCCCGGTCGAGGCACTGGACATGACGCGACCGCAGCTGCCAGGGATCGAGACCGGTCCCGCACCCGGCGGCCGGCCGTTGCCGTGGACCATGGAGCGTCCGCTCCAGGTGGGCGAGTGCATCGGCTGCGGCATCTGCATCCGGGAGTGCCCGCCCAACGTGATGACGCTGGTCACCGTCGATGGCCAGGTCCCCTGGCCGCGCGCCAGGGGCCCATCGAGCGGCCTGCGGCTGCCGCGCCGCCAGACGATGCCTGGGTTCCGCTCTCGGAGGTCACGCGCGAGGCGCTCAAGCCGGTCCACGCCTCGCCGTGGGGCAACCTGTTCCGGTGGCAGACGCGATCGCGCCCGCAGCCGTGGCAGACGTGGATGACGATGGTCGACGACGCGCCGCCGTCGCCGATCGCCCCCTGTCAGGAGGCCTGCCCGGCCGGCACCGACGCCGGTCGGTACGTCGGCCTCATCGGGCAGGGTCGCTACGACGAGGCCTATGCCGTCGCCGCGGAGGTCAACCCGTTCCCGTCGGTCTGCGGCTGGATCTGCACCGCCCCGTGCGAGACGGCCTGCCGCCGGGGCGTGCTGGACGAGCCGATCTCGATCCGCACCCTCAAGCGGTTCGCGGCAGAGCAGGGCACCCTGCCCACCATCCCGGCCCCGTCCACGAAGCGCGGGGACAAGGTCGCGGTCATCGGCGGTGGGCCCGCGGGCATGTCGGCCGCCTACTACCTCGCCCGGCTGGGCTACCCGGTCACGGTGATGGAGGCGATGCCGATCCCGGGCGGCATGATGGCGATCGGGATCCCGGAGTATCGCCTCCCGCGCGACGTGCTCCAGGACGAGATCAAGCGGATCCTCGACCTCGGCGTGGAGCTCCGGCTCGACACCGCGATGGGCCGCGACTTCAGCCTGCCCGATCTCGAGCGCGAGGGCTTCCGGGCCATCTTCCTGGCCACGGGCGCGTCCAAGAGCCGGCGCCTGGGGGTTCCCGGCGACGAGATGCCCGCCGTCATCCCCGCCACCCGGTTCCTCAAGGAGGTCAACCTCGGCGAGCACCCGCGCCTGTCGGGTGACGTGATCGTCGTCGGCGGCGGCAGCACGGCGATGGACGCCGCGCGATCGGCCCGCCGGAGCGGCGCGACCACGGTCACGATCGTCTACCGCCGCGGCCGGAGCGACATGCCGGCGCAGGAGGAGGAGATCGAGGCGGCCGAGCGCGAGGGCATCGAGATCCGCGATGGCCTTGCTCCGACCGAGGTCGTCGGGCGCGACGGCACCGTGGTGGCGCTGCGCTGCGTGGTGCAGCGACCGAGCGGCCGCGCTGCCGCCGGGGCCCGGCAGTTTTGGGAGGCCACCGACGAGACCCGCGAGCTGCCCGCATCGGCCATCCTCGTTGCGATCGGCGAGGAGCCGGACCCGTCGATCCTCCCCGAGGGTGCCGGGATCGAGGTCAGCGGCTGGGCCGGCATCGTTGCCGATCCCCGGACCCTGGCCACCGGCCGGGCCGGGATCTTCGCCGGTGGCGACGTCGTGTCCGGACCGCGGACGATCATCGAGGCGGTCGCGGCGGGTCGTCGAGCGGCAGCTTCCATCCACGAGTACCTCGCCGGCACGGTGAACGGCGAGGCGGAGATCCTTGCGACCGTCAGGTACCGGACGCCGCCCGAGCTGTCGCTCACCGTCGATCTGGCCGAGAAGCCGCGGGCCCATCCGGCGCTCCCGGTGGTCCAGATCTCGACGTTCACCGCCAACCAGGCCGGCTTCGACGAGACCACGGCGCGGGCCGAAGCCTCCCGTTGCTTCCGCTGCGATGCGGTCTACGGCTGCCCGTCGGTCAGCGTGCTCGCGGGTCGCGGCCCCGCGGACAGCCGCCATCCGGTCGCCGCAGGTGGCCGTCCCCCCGCTCCGATCCCGTCAGCTTCAACCCCGGCGGCCGCGGCCGCCCACACAATGAATGGAGGTGCTCGGTGACCGCCGACCAGGTCTCCGGTTTCTTCGACGCCGGCGAGGGCTTCGTCGAGGGCACGATCGCCGCGGCGCTCGTGATCCTGTGGATCCTGTCCGTCGCGCTCCACCTGGCGCGCCCCTACATGGTCCGCACGACCGGCAAGTTCACCCTTCGCCTGGGCGCCGACCTGTGGTGGATCATCTACGTCGCCCTGCGCGACATCCTGCTGCTCCAGGTGTTCCTGGGCAGCTTCATCTTCTTCTACCCGGACGTGGTCACCGGCCAGGACCTGCCGATCACCGGCGGCCTGGCGGCGGTGTGCGCCTTCGCCGCATTGCTGATCAAGCTGATGACCAAGGGCGACGAGGACCTCCAGTGGATGCGGGTCCAGGTCGTGCTCGTGGGCCTTGGCGCCGTTCTCTACCTGACGCCCTACATCCTGGGTACCCAGATGACCCTGCTGTCCGGGAACATCACCGGCCAGGTGATGCCCGCCCTGGTGACGTCGAAGAACCCGGACCTGGCGCTGCCGCTGAGCTTCCTGTCCGCTGCGCTGGTTGGGATCCTCGGCCTGGTGGCGGTGTGGTTCAACCTGCGTGGCACCTTCAACCGCCGGCCGAAGGCCGCGTAAGGAGAGCTCGAGATGAGTGCCGACGATCTTGCTGCTGCCTTCACCTCCGGCGGTTCGGAGTGGATGGTCCTGTCCATCGCCGCCGTCCTGCCAATCCTGTGGGCGTTCACCCTCTCGCTCCATTTCGCACGACCGTACGTGCTGCGGTTCCTGCGCCGGCTCACCCTCCGGTTCGGCGGCGACGTGTGGTGGCTGTCCTACGTGCTGATGCGTGACGCGCTGCTGGTGATCACGCTCGGGCTGAGCGTCATCTTCCTGATGCCCAACCTGTATCTCAAGGTCGGCCTGCCGATCACGGCGCCCATCGCGACGCTGGTCCTGTTCTGGGCGACCGCCGTCAAGCTCATCCGCGACACGGACGATGACCCGGCCGCGTTCCGGCTCGTCAGCGTGCTGCTGATCATTGCCTCGGTGCTGTACATCGTCCCCCAGATCTACGGCATGGAGGCCGCGGACCAGGACTACCTGTCAGCGCTGTCGACCGGGCTCATCAGCTCCAGCAACCTCGAGTACGCCCGCCCGATCCTGTGGATCAGCCTCGCGCTGTTCGCGCTCACCGGGGCCGGCCTGTTCGGCCGCTACCTGATGCGCATGGGGTTGCCGGGCGACGGCGAGGCCGTCGGCACCGATCCGGAGCCGACCACGGCCGGGGGATAGCCGCCCTCGATACGCACCTCACCCTGTCCGTTCGTGGACGGTGCCGGACCTTCCCCCGGCGCCGTCCACGGATTCCTGCCATCCTCGGGACGTGGAACCGCGCATCGACGTCAGCTGTGAGCCGGCCGGGGACGGCTGGATCTGCCACGTGACGGTGATCGAGGGCTCGACTTCCACGAACCACGAGGTGACGGTCTCGGGACACGTCCTCGCCCGCCTGGCTTCAGGCGCCGCAACGCCCGACGACCTCGTCCGCCGATCGTTCGGCTTCCTCCTCGCGCGGGAGCCCAAGGAGTCCATCCTCCGCCGCTTCGACCTGTCGGTGATCGGAACCTACTTCCCGGGCTGGGAGCGCGAGATCACGGCGTAGGTGGCGGGCTCGGTCCGATGCTTGAACCTGGCGACGGGGCCGCGTCCGGGGAGCACGGTTCGGTGATGAACTCGACCAGGCGGAACGGCAGCGGCACCTCGACCGTCCGCGGCCAGCCGAACACGCTGGTCTGGAGCGCGACCGAGTCGATCCACGTGTAGCCGAGGTCGGTCGGTGGGCTCGCCGGGTCGACCGGCTGCCCGACGGCGCACGAGCCGGCCCGCCCGACCACCCACAGCGCCTGGATCCAGTTGCTGGTCTCGACCGGTGCGAACGGCCGTCCGGGGCCGAGGTTGCCGCCGTTCGGCTCGGCGTCGATCCACAACGCGGCCGGCCTCGGCGCGGTCGAGACCGTCGCCGGCTGGTAGAGGCCCTCGATCCGGACCGGAACCGGCGCGTTGATGGTCAGGAACAGCGGGAAGCTGAACGGCCGGCCGGGGGGCGCCGTCTCATAGAACACCACCGCATCGGTGCCGCGCGGCATCACGGCCTCGACCGTGTTGAGCCCCGGCCCGTAGCCATAGGTTCCGACGGCGATCGGCACCTGCGATGCGTACAGGCCGAACGCGACGCAGCCGACCGCGCCGGCGGCCGGCACCAGACGGCGCCAGCCCCGGAGCGCCACGATGAGCACGAGGAACGTGATCGTCACCAGCACGACCAGCAGCGGAACAAGGGTGCTGCCACTCGAGGTGACGATGCCCGGTCCCACCAGATTCGGGTCGAACGAGGAGGCGGCAGCCGGGGCGGGACTGGGCGACGCTCCGACCGTGCCGTCCGGTGCCCGCAGGCCGGCGACCTGCACCCCGATGGCGACCAGCGCCAGCGCTGCGGCGAGCCCGAGCGCGGGCACGACCAGCCGGCGAGGATCGGGGGCGGCCGGGTGGCCTGCGGCCGGCACGTCCAGGACTCGCTCGCGCAGCGAGACCGGGGCAGGTCCCGGGTGGCGCCGCTCGAGCACGTCGCGGAGCTCGCGCTCGATGCGCTCGTCGGTCCCCGGCGGTGCCGCCTCCCCGCCCTGTGTCCCGCTCATCGCTCCGCCACCTCGAGCGCCGCCCGGAGGCGCCCCAACGCGTGGTGAAGCCGCGACTTCACCGTGCCCTGGGGGATCCCCAGGACCGCCGCGATCGCCGGCACCGTCAGGTCGGTGTCGTAGCGCAGGCCGATCAGCACCCGTTCGTCGGGGGACAGGCGATCCACCGCGCGTTCCAGCGCGTCCCGGATGGCGATGATCTCCCCGTCGTCGGCCACCCCGGGATGCTCGATCTCCGCGAGCTCCCGCCCGAGGTCCACCACCCGCCGCCGTGACCGCGCGCGAAGCCGGTCACGGCAGCCGTTGACCAGGATCCGGGTGAACCAGGCTTCGAACCGCGAGGGGTCGCGGAGGTCGGCAAAGCGCCGCCAGGCGGTCAGGGCTGCGTCGTGGACGGCGTCCTCGGCCTCGAGCCGGTCGTGGAGGATGACCGCGGCCAGCCGATAGGCGCCATCGAGCTCGCGGTCCACCAGGCGCCGGAACGCATCGGCACGGGCGTCGGGCACCGATGGCGCGACCGCGTGCAGGTCCGGACGGGTGACGGGTTCCCCCACGAGGCTCCCCAGCAATCGGCTCGACCTCCGCTCGTCCTATCCGACGATCGGAGCGTCCGAATTGTTCATGGCTGACCACTCCGGGAGCGAGAGCCGAACGGCACTGGCAGGGACCCGTGCCTGCGTCGTCACCATGCCGATCACAGCGAGGGTGGCGCGCGAGGGAGGAGGGTGAGCGGGGTGGAGCGGGTCAGCGCGTGGGGCGCGGGCCGGCAGCCGCGTGACCCTGCCGCAATCGCCTGGGTGCCGATTCTCGCCGTGGCCGGCGCGACGGCGGCCCTGCTGCTCGCCGTCGCGAGCGGGTATGGGTTCCATCGCGACGAGCTGTACTTCATCGTGGCGGGCCGGCATCCGGCGCTCGGATACCCGGACCAGCCGGCATTCACGCCCCTCGTCTCGGCGGCGGCCGTTCAGCTGCTTGGCCTGTCGCCGCTGGCGATCCGCATCCTGCCCGCCCTGAGCGCGGGGGCCATCGTCGCCCTGGCCGGCCTCATCGCGCGTGATCTCGGCGGTACCGCTCGCACCCAGCTGCTGGCCGCGCTGTTGACGGCGGTCTCGGGCCTGCTGGCCGCGGGGCACCTCGACAGCACCACCACGTACGACCTGCTCGCCTGGGCGGTGGTCCTGTGGCTCCTGGTCCGCCTGCTGGCGGGTGGCGATCCGCGCCAGTGGTTGCCGGTCGGGCTGGCGGCCGGGATCGGACTGGAGAACAAGCACATCGTCCTGTTCCTGGGCGTCGGCATCGTGGCCGGGGTCCTGATCGCGCGTCGCTGGGAGCTGGTCCGCTCACGGTGGCCCTGGCTGTCGATCGCGATCGCGGTGCTCATCTGGTCGCCCAACCTGGTCTGGCAGGCGCAGCACGGGTTCCCGCAGCTCGAGATGGCGTGGCGGATCTCGGGCAGCGCCGGTGACAACCGTGCGAACCTGCTGCCCGAGCTCGTGCTGCTGCTCGGAGCGTTCACATTCCCGATCCTGCTGACCGGCGCGTGGTGGCTGCTCCGGAACCGGGCATCACGACCCTGGCGACCGCTGGGCTGGGCCGCGATCGTGGTGCTGGCAATCGTGCTGGTGACCGGCGGCAAGAGCTACTACGCGGTGGGGTTCCTGCCGCTGCTCACGGCGGCCGGATCGATCCCGCTCGATGGCTGGCTCGCCCGCGCCCGGCTTCCCATCCGGCCGGCGGTCGCGACGACGGCGATCGCGGCGACGGTCGTCGTCACCAGCTGCATCGCGTTGCCGATCGTCCCCGTTTCCTCGCTGGGCGACACCCCCATCCCTGACATCTATCACGAGGCCGGCGCGCAGGTCGGCTGGCCGCAGCTGGTGTCGACCGTGGCGGGCGTCGTGGAGTCGCTGTCGCCCGACCAGCGTGATCGGGCGGTCATCCTGACCGCCAACTACGGCCAGGCCGGGTCGATCGAGCTGCTGGGCGACGGGATGCCACCGGTCGTCTCGGGCCACAACGGCTACTGGGACTGGGGACCGCCGCCAGATTCGCGAACCCTGATCGTCCTCGTGGGCGAATGGTGGCCTTCCCACTGGGGGTCGATGCTCGGGCAGTGCGAGACGCGGGCCGTGGTCGACAACGGTTTCGGCGTTCCGAACGACGAGCAGGGCACTCCGGTGCAGGTCTGCCCGTCGATGGCCCGGCCCTGGTCGGTCATCTGGCCTGACCTGCGCCACCTCGACTGACCGCTTCGCCACGGACGGACGTTCGGGCGATTCGGGCCTGTGCGAGCCGCCCGGCGGCACGTATGCTCCGCGCGACGGACGGCGCTCCGGATCGAGCGGAGGATCGGCTTCCCGGGAGAGGGAGGGGGTGCCATGGGTGGCACGAAGACCGGGGACGCGGTCGCGGCACGGCCCGACGATTCCCGACCCGACCCCGCGGAGGGCGGGCGACCAACCGAGCTCCTCCCGTTCTCGCACCTGATCCGGATCTCCCTGTACTGGCTGGGCCTGACCGCGATCGATGCCGCGGTGAGCCAGTTCGTCGCGTTCCGCCTCGCCTACAGCGACATCAGCGGGCCGATCCCGCTCGGGCTTGCGACGACGCTGCTGACCATCGGCGGCGCGGCCGTGGGGATCCTGATCCAGCCCACGATGGGTTCGATGAGCGACTACGCGGTGACGCGTTGGGGCCGCCGCAAGCCGTTCATCGTGTTCGGCTCGCTGTTCGACGTCGTGTTCCTGGTGGGGATCGCGAACGGCAACACCCTGCTCGCGCTGGGCGCGTTCGTGATGCTGCTCCAGCTCTCGACGAACATCGCCCGCGGGCCGTTCCAGGGTTACGTGCCGGACCTCGTCGCGGAGCCGCAGGTTGGCACGGCCAGCGCGCTGGTCGGGATGATGCAGATCCTGGGCAACGTCAGCGGCCTCGTGCTGGCCAACCTGGCCGCGGTCCTCGACAATCTCCCCGTCGCCCTGTTCGCCGTAGCGATCGTGGAGCTGGTGACGATGGTGAGCGTCGTGCTCCGGGTGGGACAGGGCCTGCCACCCAAGTCGCGGAACGGCCGGCCCTGGACGGCGATCGCCGCCGAGACCTGGGGCACCGACATCCTCCAGGAGCGGTCCTACCTGTGGCTCGTCGTATCGCGGCTGTTCTTCCTGATGGCGGGCGGGATCCTGTTCGCCTACGCGACGGTGTACATGCGCGATGTCTTCCGCATGTCGCAGGAGGAGGCGGGCATCACGAACCTCATCCTCATCGTCGCGGTCGTGGCCGGCAACGTGGTGACGATCGTCCCGGCAGCGCGCCTGTCGGACCGGATCGGCCGCAAGCCGATCATCTACGGCGCGTGTGCGTTCGGGGCGCTCGGTGCCGGGATCGCGGCGATGGCGCCGACCGTGCCGGTCGCGATCGCGGGTGGCACGCTGTTCGGCGCGGCGAACGGCACGTTCCTCGCCGTGGACTGGGCGCTGATGACCGACATCATCCCGCGGGCGTCGGCCGGGCGGTACATGGGCCTCAGCAACGTGGCCACCGGCTCGTCACCGCTGTTCGCGGCAGCGATCGGGGGCCTCACCCGCGATTTCGTGGCCGGGCGTTCGACCGACGAGCTGGGTGCGCGGGCTGCGTTCCTGATCGCCGTCGGCCTGTTCGCGGCGGGCGCGGTCCTCCTGCGCCCGGTCCACGAGCCGCGGCGGCCTACGACACCCCGGCTGGAGCCAGGTCTGGCGCCCGCCTGACGTCAATCGCCGATGTCGGCCACACCGCGGATGATCGCCGCGCCGGAACCGGGAGCCACACCGTCGTCCAGGCCTACGAACCGCCGGGTCGCGGCGACCAGCGCGTTCCGCGTCTGGCTCAGCATGAGTCGTGGCTCGGCTCGGAGGCCCGCGATCCAGCTCCGCAGGCGGCCGAGCTGGTACCGCGTCGCGTCCCGCCATGACGCCGTGCGAAGGAACGCGAACGGGTCCGCTCGCCGCCACCACCAGGGCACGGCCGCCCACACGAAGACCAGGTAGTCCGCCCGGATCGGCCGCTGGCCGTAGCCGAACAGCGTCTGGAGCTGGATGATCGTCAGCGGGAGCATCGCCAGCGACAGCAGGCCCGACAGCGCGAGAAACACCAGCCCCCAACCCCTGGCGCGCGGCGGGAGGACCAGCCAGACGGGTGCTGGCACCCACTTCATCCAGCTGGCAAGTCCCCAGATCAGGCCCCCGGCACGGCCGTTGATGAACTGCGCCCCGAACAGGGCCAGCGCCAGGAGCAGGTCGATGTTGCCGGTGTCGAGGTTGGCCGCGATCGGGAACGCGAGGATCGAGACCAGGATCGCGGCGGGCAGCGGCCGCCGCGCATAGGCCCACCGGATCGACCACAGCAGCAGCAGGATGGTCGCCCCGCGCCAGGCGAACCAGGCCACCTCCCACGGCAGCATGGCCCACGGGGCGAACAGCGGCAGCATCCAGGGGGAGTAGACGTAGGGCAGGAACGGGCCGGTGGGGTGATACGGGTTGCCGCCCTCGATCCAGATCCGGACCGCTGCCCAGTACGCCTGCGCGTCGGCGCCCGCGTTGTCCCCGCGAGCGGCCATGCCAGCGATGGCTAGGGCGAACACGATGATCAGGAGGGTCATCGCGAGGATCCGCTGCGGAGAGCGCAGCCGCGTGGCCTCGCGCCGGAGCGCACGCCGGATCACCCCGGCCCGGCGCGCGGGTCGCCGCAGGATCGTGGCGGTGGTGCCCATCCGCAGCATTCTCGCGCGTCGTCGCCCATCCCGGGCCCCCGGCCCGACGCGACCCGGTCCGGCCCGGTCCACATGCGCTGCTAGACTCCGCCCACCATGGCGCACGGGACCGTCATCCTGATCGGGGGAGCCGAGGACAAGGCCCGGGACCGGGTCATTCTCGGCAGGTTCGTCGCGCTCGCCGGTGGGGATGACGCGCGGATCGTGGTGATCAGCACCGCCTCGTCGCTCGGGGCCGAGGCCGGCGAGCGGTATCGGGCGGTGTTCACGGAGCTTGGTGCGGCGTCGGTGCGACCGATCCACGCGGTCACGCGGACCCAGGCCAACGACGAGCATGCGGCGCGGATCGTCCGCGAGGCGACTGGCGTGTTCCTCACCGGCGGCAACCAGCTGCGCCTTTCCTCGATCATCGGCGGAACGCGCCTGGCGGATGCGATCACGGACCAGTTCGAGGCGGGTGCCGTGGTGGCCGGGACGTCCGCAGGGGCGAGCGCCGTCTCGTCGCACATGATCGCGTTCGGAGCGTCGGGCGCCACGCCCAAGCACCGGATGGCCCAGATCGCGGCCGGCCTCGGGCTGCTGCCGGGCGTGATCGTCGATCAGCACTTCCAGCAGCGGAACCGCCTCGGTCGCCTGCTCAGCCTGATCGCCCAGAACCCGAGCCTGCTGGGTCTCGGCGTCGATGAGGACACGGCGGGGGTGGTCGGACCGGACCACGTACTGGAGGTGATCGGTCGCGGGTCGATCACGGTGGTGGACGGGACCGCGTCGGAGACCGATGCCTGGGAGATCCGGGGCCATCGACCGCTGATGATCAGCGGCGTCGTGCTCCACTCGCTGCCCGCGGGCTACCGGTTCGATCTGCGCCGGCGGGTGCGGATCGTGACCCCCATGCTGCACACGATCCAGGGCGGCGAGGTGGCCTCGAGCTGACGGGGCCGGCGCCGCCGATCGCCTCCGCGCCCAGTCACCGCGCCACCTGTCGCCAAGACGCGCCACCTGTCGCCAAGACGCGCCACCTGTCGCCAAGACGCGCCACCTGTCGCCAAGACGCGCCACCTGTCGCCAAGACGCGCCACCTGTCGCCAAGACGCGCCACCTGTCGCCAAGACGCGCCACCTGTCGCCAAGACGCGCCACCTTCCGTTTCTGTCATCCAGTCCAGGCACGACTGTGCGCCACTCCGCCGCGAGGCTCCTGGCGGCTCGAGGCGGCTTCGGGACCGGCGCACCGCCCGGCTGGTGACTACCTGTCAGCAGCGCCGGTCTGTCCGGCGCCCGCGAGCCCGTTTGGCGTGTCGGCCAGTCGTTCTGTGGCTATCTGACGGAAACGACCAGGCTACGGACCGCCGGCGAGCGAGTGGCTGACGTAAGCATCCGGGCCGACCCGGACCCACACGACCGTGGCGCAAGGACCGGTCGTGGACGAGGTGCAGGGTCCCGACGGGCACGGCGCGACAGGGCCGGTTGCGACCGCGACCGGATACCGGAGTCTGCCACGCGAGGACCACGATCCAGGTCACGAGGCGGCCAGACTGCAGCATCGATCCCCCTCGGTCCTCAACATCCCCTCATGCTCACACCATCGGGGCGGCCGACCGGAGTCGTGTCGGGCGCACGACTCGGCCCACGCTCGGAGGTCCGGCTCGTACACTGCACGTTCCACACACGAGGAGGGACGACGTGGCCCAGGCGGAACGGGCTCCCCGGGCACGAGCGCGGGACGCGACCGGGGTCGCGAGGCCGGGCGCCAGGACGTCGACCCGGCGTCGAACGGCAGACCGCCCGGGCGGCAGGCGGCCTGAGCCCACCCTGCGGATCGTCGAGACCCGCGTGCTGCGCGGTCCCAACTACTGGGCGCGCGAACCGGTGATCCGCCAGGTCGTGGATCTGGGCGTGCTCGAGGAGTTCCCCTCGAGCAAGATCCCGGGCTTCGTCGACGCGCTGGTCGAGATGCTGCCCACGCTCGAGGACCACGCCTGCTCCCTGGGCCGCCGCGGTGGGTTCATCACAAGACTTCGCGACGGGACGTGGGTCGGGCACGTGGCGGAGCACATCGCGCTCGAGTTCCAGAACCTCGCGGGCACCGACGTGCGCCACGGCAAGACACGGGGGACCGGTGAGTACGGGCGCTACAACGTCATCTTCGAGTACCGCGAGGAGCAGGTGGGGATCGCCGCCGGCAAGATGGCCGTCGGGCTCGTCAACCACCTGGTCGCGCCCAACGATCCGGCGTTCGCGTTCGCCCCCGGCGAGGAGCTCGAGAACCTGATCCGGCTCGCCGAGCGGCTCGCGTTCGGGCCGTCCACGCAGGCGCTGCTCGACGAGGCCGCCGGCCGCGACATCCCGTTCATCCGCCTCGATCGGTACAGCCTGGTCCAGCTCGGCCAGGGAGTCCATCAGCAGCGGATCAGGGCGACGATGACGAGCCGCACCGGCGGCATCGCGGTCGACATCGCCTCGGACAAGAAGCTGACCAATCGGCTGCTCGACTCGGCCGGGCTGCCGGTCCCGCGCTCGGAGGTCGTGGAGACGGAGGAGGCGGCCGTCGAAGCCGCGAACCGCCTCGGATACCCGTGCGTGCTCAAGCCGCTCGACGGCAACCACGGCCGCGGCGTCTCGCTCGACCTGCGCGACGAGGCAGCCGTCACGGCCGCATTTCCCGTGGCGCTCCGCGAGAGCCGCTCACGTGACGTCATCGTGGAGACCTATATCACCGGCCGCGACTACCGGTGCCTGGTCATCGGCGGCAAGCTCGCCGCGGTCGCCGAGCGTGTTCCGGCCGGCGTGACGGGCGACGGCGTGCACACGATCCGCGACCTCGTCGAGCTCACCAACGCCGACCCTCGGCGGGGCATCGGTCACGAGAAGGTGCTGACCAGGATCCGCCTCGACGAGAATGCCGATGCCGTCCTCGAGGGCCAGGGCCACACGCTCGACAGCGTCCCCGACGACGGGGTCCTCGTAAAGCTCGCGCTCACCGGCAACCTGAGCACCGGCGGCACCTCGATCGACCGGACGACCGAAGCCCATCCCGACAACGTCGAGATCGCCGAGACGGCGGCCCGCGTCGTCGGCCTCGACATCGCCGGCATCGACTTCATCTGCCCCGACATCGAGGAGCCGGTGCGCGAGACGGGTGGCGGAATCGTCGAGGTCAATGCGGCGCCCGGGTTCCGAATGCACACCCATCCCACCGAGGGTGAGCCGCAGTACGTCGCCAAGCCCGTCATCGATCTGCTGTTCCCGCCGGGATCACCGGCGCGGATCCCGATCGTGGCGGTCACCGGCACCAACGGCAAGACCACGACCGTGCGCATGGTCGCCCACATCCTCAAGCTGATGGGCCGGCGGGTGGGCATGACCTCGACCGATGGCATCGTGATCGACGGGCGGCTGATGAAGCGCGGCGACATGTCGGGGCCGCGATCGGCCCAGATGGTGCTCCAGAACCCGACCGTGGACACCGCGGTGTTCGAGGTCGCCCGCGGTGGCATCCTGCGCGAGGGCCTGGGCTACGACCGCAACGACGTAGCGGTGGTGACCAACGTCACCGGCGATCACCTGGGTCTTGGGGGGATCGACACGATCGGCCAGCTGGCCAACGTCAAGGGTGTCCTGGTCGAGGCCGTGCCACGATCAGGAACGGCGGTGCTCAACGCGGACGATCCGCTGGTGTACCGGATGGCGCGCCATTGCGCGGGTCAGGTCGTCCTGTTCTCGATGTCGACGACCAGGGGTGAGGACGGCTTCGATCGCGTGGACAGCCACACGTCGAGGGGCAACCCGGCGTTCTGCCTCGAGGCCACGCCAGAGGGCGAGCTGCTGGTGCTCAAGCACGGTCCGCGCAAGATGCCGGTCCTGTACACGCACCTGATGCCCGGCACCTTCGGGGGGCGGGCCCGGATGAACGTGGCGAACTCGCTGGCCGCCGCGGCCGCCGCCTGGGCGGCGGGCGCACACCTTCACGACATCCGCCAGGGCCTGCGAACGTTCACCACGTCGTTCTTCCAGGCGCCGGGCCGGCTCAACCTGGTCGAGGTGGCGGGGGCACGCGTCATCATCGACTACTGCCACAACGTTGACGGGATGCGCCAGCTGGCGGACTTCGTGAACCGGATGATGGTCGAGCCGCAGGCCAAGCCAGGGGGACGGGGCGCCGGCGGTCGCGCCGCAACCCCACCCTCGGCTCCGCGGACCGGCCGCGCGATCGGCGTGATCGGGATCCCGGGCGACCGCCGCGACCAGGATCAGCGCGAGTACGGGGCGCTGGCGGCGGGCGCGTTCGACGAGGTGATCATCCGCGAGGATCGGAACCTGCGTGGCCGGGAGCCGGGGGCGTCGGCTGGCAACGTGGCCCAGGGGATCCGCGCCGTCAAGGGTGACGACGGGACGCGGACCACACGGGTCGAGAGGGTCCTCGACGAGGCGGCGGCGGTTCGGGCAGCGCTGCGTCGGGCCGTGCCCGGTGACCTCGTGGTGGTCTGCGCCGATGACGCGGTGGGCGTGTACCGGGAGGCGATGGCACTCTCGGGCCGGGCGGCCGGCGCGACGGCGTTCGCCGACCCGGGTGAGCTCGAGGCACCGCTGGGCTGAGGCGACCCTGGTTCCGCAGCCGGACCTCCGTGGGCGATCCTTTTAGCGGCGCCGCCGATCGGCCAGGCGGGGCGACAGCGCGTGGAGGTCGTCGACGACGTCGATCGGATGCGCGCCCAGCCGGTCGAGCAGGGTGAACACGCCATCCCGCTGTTCGTGGCAGAACAGGACCACCACGCGGGCCGCGTCGCTCCGACCGTCACCGGCGGCGGCCGCACCTCTCGCTCCGAGCTCCGCCTCCAGCGCCTCGGTCTCGCTCTCGTAGACGGGTACCGTCGCTGGATCCATTCCCGCGTCCCCGACGCCGGCCAGCAGCTGCGCGATGACGTGGTCGCGGCTGCGCCCGCGGAGGTAGGCGAGCGTCTCCTTGACCGCGACCCGCTGCGCCTTCTGGGCCGCGATTCGGCCGACCCCGCGCAGGGTGTCGTCCGGCCGGTCGCCGGCCGTGCCGATGATCGCGGTCACGGGTGCGGTGCGGCCCGCGGCCCCGCCGGCGATCGCACACGCGACATCGAGGATGGCATCGGTCCCGGCCTCGTTGTGGGCGAAGTCCACGAGCACCGTCCGGCGGCCGAGCCGGAACAGGTTCAGCCGCCCCGGTGACAGGTCCGCCGACGGGCGAAAGTCGCGCAGGCCGTCGGCGACATCCTCGATCGTGGCCCCCATCGCCCGCGCGCCACCGGCGGCTGCGAGCGCGTTTGCGACGTTGTGGCGGGCGAGCCCGCCGAGGGCGATCGGCAGCTCGGCCACGGGCACCAGCGCGTGGGCCTCCGTCCCTTCGATCTCGATGAGCTCGTGGTCGCGCAGCGCGTAGGCGCGGCCACCTCCGGCGAGATGGCGTGCCAGCAGCGGACCGTCCGGCTGCATCGAGAACAGCGCCACCCGTGCCCGGGTTCGGCGCGCGACGGCCGTGACCAGGGGGTCGTCCGCGTTGAGGACGGCCCAGCCGCCGGGCCTGGTCACCCGGCATGCCGTGCTCTTGACCTCGGCCAGCTGGGCGAGGGTGTGAATGCCCAGGAGATCGAGATGGTCCGACGAGATGTTGGTGAACACGCACGCCTCATTGGATTCGTAGCCCATCCCCCGGAGCAGGAGGCCGCCGCGCGCCGTCTCGAGCACCGCGACATCGACATCCCCGCGGCGGAGGACAGCCGCCGCCCCGCCGGGCCCGGTCCAGTCACCAGCCTCGACCAGCCGCTCGTCGACGAGGATGCCGTCGGAGGTCGTCGACCCGACCCGGAGGCCGGCACGTAGCAGGATGTGGGTGATCAGCCGGGTCACCGTCGACTTGCCGTTGGTGCCCGTGATCGAGATCACGGGGATCGCGCGGGCGTCGTCGCGGATCCAGGCGGGTGGCGTGGCGAGGGCCCCGTCGATCCGTGCCTCCCAGCGGTCCACGTTCCGTGTCTGCGTGTTGGTGAGCTGGACCCGGCGACCCGCCGACACCGACCGCGTGGCGAGGTCGAAGGCGGCCTCGGCGATGGTTCGGGCGCGCTCCGCACCGATCCATGCCCACGTCACAACCCAGCGCCCGGCGTCCGACCCGCGATGGACCTCCACCGGGCCGACGCGCTCTCCGTGATCGGCTCGCAGACGGCGGGTCCATGCGACGAGGTCGGCGATGGGGTCGGGCCACTCGCGGGTGGGGACGGTGCGGCCCAGGTGGACGAGCGCTCGATCCTCGTCGCTCCGGCCCCCCTGCCAGACGTGGGCGCGTCCAACGGCAAGCTCGACCCTGACCACCGGCTCGAGCCGGTAGACGTTGGGTCCCTCCAGCAGGCGGATCTCGATGAGACGCACGATCCGGCGAGGATACGCGAGCGGGATCGCGGCGCGAACGTCGATCGCGCGACACCGCCGGCCGGCCGCGCCGGCCTCGATACACTCGGCACATGCGGGCCATCCACGACGAAACCGTCCCCGGGACGCTCCTCGCGGCGCTCCGCGAGCGACTCGGGCGCGACTACCCGGCGTATCTCGCGGACCTCGAGCAGCTCGTCAACGTCGACTGCGGCAGCTATACGAAGGAGGGTGTGGACGCGGTCGGGCGGTGGACGATGAGCCGGCTGGCCGGAATGGGCGCCCGCCTGACCTCGCTCGCGAACGACCAGGGCCTGGGCGAGACCGTGGTCGCGGAGCTCGAGGGCGCCGATCCGGCGGGGCCGGCCCTCCTGTGCATCGCGCACATGGACACGGTGTTCGACCCCGGCACCGTCGCCGAGCGGCCGTTCTCGATCCAGGCGGGCATCGCGACCGGTCCCGGCGTGACGGACATGAAGAGTGGCCTGCTTGCCGGGCTGTACGCGATCGGGGCGCTGCGCGAGGTGGCCGGCGGCCTTCCGCTGGCCCGCCTCGTCTTCGTCGCCAACCCCGACGAGGAGATCGGATCGCCGGCGTCCACGCCGCACATCCGTCGCCTGGCGGCCGGGGTGGACGCATGCCTCGTCCTCGAGTGCGCGCGTGCGAACGGCGACATCGTCTCGTCGCGCAAGGGGAACCTGAGTCTGGTCATCACGGTCCACGGTCGCGCGGCGCACGCCGGCGTGGAGCCCGAGAAGGGTCGCAGCGCGATCCTCGAGGCGGCCCGGATCGTCACCGACCTCCACTCGCTCAACGGGCGCTGGTCTGGCGTCACCGTCAACGCCGGGGTCATCGCCGGCGGTACCCGGCCCAACGTCATCGCCGAGCGATGCAGCCTCGAGGTCGACGTGCGCGCGGTCTCCCGTGACGCATTGGTCGAGGCGGAGGCCGCGATCCGAGACCTCGTCGCGCCGCGCCTCGTCCCTGACGTCAAGGTCGAGCTGGCCGAGACTGGCCGCCACTGGCCCATGGAGAAGCTGGAACGCTCGGCGCGTCTCGTGGACCATGCGGTCGGGCTTGCCGGCCAGCTCGGGTTCGAGCTGCACGACGCCGCAACCGGCGGCGCGTCCGACGCCAACACGACGGCCGGGATGGGCGTGCCCACGCTCGACGGGCTGGGCCCGATCGGCGGCCTCGACCACTCCCCCGGGGAATACCTCGAGCTCGCCTCGATCGTGCCGCGAACGGTGCTCCTGGCGGCCCTGATCGCGGCGATCGGCCGGGACGCCGAGATACGCCGCTGGCGCGACCAGCGCCTGGCGCGGGCCGCTGCCCAACGCTCATGAGCCGCCGCCATGTCTCGAGCGGCGGCCCCTGGGAGGCGTCGGCGGGCTATTCGCGGGCGATGTCAGTGGGTGATTCGTGCTTCGTGAGCGGCACCACCGACGCCGGCGCCGATGGTGAATCGCTCCACCCGGGCGACGTCGCCGCGCAGGCGAGGGCGGCGTTCGAGATCGTCGATGGCGCGCTGCAGGAAGCCGGCTTCGCGCTCGCTGACGTCGTTCGGACCCGGATGTACGTGGTTGATCCCGCGGACACGGATGCCGTCGCCGCCGTCCACGGCGAGATCTTCGGTGAGGTCCGTCCGGCGGCCACGCTCGTCGTGGTGGCGCGGCTCATGCGACCCAGCCTGCTGGTGGAGGTCGAGGCGGAGGCCCGCCGAGGCTAGCCAGGCGGGGGGACCGTCCTCGCCGCGGCCACCATGCCGATGGGTCCGCGCCCTCAGCCGATCCCCGCAGCACGCGCAGCCGCGACCAGCCCGATGCCCACGACCAGGCCCAGGAACAGGTTGCGGCGCCAGGCCGTGAGCCCGAGACAGACCAGCACGCCGATCCCCTCCACGCCGACGTGCAGCTGCTGCGCTCCGCCGGATCCCTGGGCCACCAGCGTGTTGGCCGCGGCAAGCGACGCCAGGATCGCGGGACCCACCAGGCGCAGGTACAGCAGCGCTCGTGGCGGCAGCCGCTCGATCCCGGGTGCCAGCAGTGGAACGGCGCGCGACGGATAGGTCACGGCCAGCATGAGCAACGCGAGCAGGACCAGCTCGGTGCTCACCGGCCGGCGTCCCGTGGGAGGTCGCCGATCCCGCCCACGTCGGTGATCGCCTGCTCGATGTCGATCGCGTGGGCGCTGGCGTCCGACTCCGCAACCAGATGCGTGGTCCCCGCGGGGATCGCCATGCCGACCAGCGGCCCGATCAGCCCTCCGGCGACGATGCCGATCGACGGCCCGACGGCCAGCGTGCAGGCGACGCCGATGGCCGCCCCCGAACCCGCGGCCACCAGCTCCCGCCGGCCTGTCACGAGGCCCGCCGCCAGCCCGGCCATCGCGGCCGGAAACACGACGTCGAGACCGAACGCGGTCGGATCTGGGAGCACGCCTCCAAGCAGCACGCCCGCGAGCGTGGCGAGGTTCCAGGGAATGAACACGCCCACGATGGCGCCGATCCAGTAGCCGGTGACATCGACCCGGCCCAGCCGGTGGAAGTGCGCGGCCGCCAGCGCGAACGCCTCGTCGGTGAGCACGTGGGCCATGGCCGCGCGACGGGCGAACGGGAGCTCTCGCAGCCGCGGGGCCAGCGAGGCGCTGTACAGCAGGTGTCGGGCGTTGAGGGCGAAGGTGAGGATCACGATCGGGATCCAGGGCAGACCCGCCGCCACGTACCCGACGGCGGCGAACTGGGCGGCGCCGGCGAACGCGAACACGCTCATCGCGCTGGCCTCGATCGGCGAGTAGCCGGCGTTGCGCGCCGCGAGCCCGAACACGAACCCGAAGCCGGCGACCGACACGGCGATACCCAGGGTGTCGAGCAGCAGCTGGCGCCGGGCGGTGGCGAGATCGGGTGCGGACGGGTCGGCGGTCACGGCGTGGGCGCCGCGACTAGCGCAGGAAGGTCTTCGCGCAGGACCCGTCGCAGACGACGTAGACGGCGTGCTTCTCGAGCGCGTAGCCGGCCGCGTGGAGGAGCCCCGCGCAGCCCTTGGTCGGACACTTCCAGACCCACCATCGCTCGTGCTCGTCGAGCGGCGTGGTCTCGGCTGCGAGTGTGTCGGCCAGGCCTTCGCGCTCGGCGAGGAGCGACGCGATCCGGGCGGCACGGTCCGCCTCGGTCTCGCTTGTGTACGGGTAGTTCTGGCCGACGTTCGAGGTCACCCGCGCCTCCACATGTCACACGAGGCCGGCGGCAGATCGGTGTGAGCGCAGCCTGCCACCGGCCGGCCGAGGATATCATCCGGGCCCCGGATGCCATGCTCGCGGCCGTGCCGGATCGCCTGCCGCCACACGCCGGCGACCGCCCCGCCGCGGCCTCCCCCGGCCGCCATCGATGCGGTCGTCGCCGCTACATCGCCTCGGGCAGCCCAGGGCTCCGGGGGTCCGTGGTGGCGGCCAGCGAGCCACCCGCCGCCGGTCCGCCGTCGACCAGCTCGATCGCGTGCTGGTGGCCCAGGGATCCGTCGAACGCCACCCGTCGGATCGAATGACCCCGCCGCGACAGGTCTGCCTCGACGCCCCCCGCCAGCTCGCCGTCGGTGACAACGTCGACCGGCGGAGCCAGCCAGCCCGCCGGCAGCACCGCCGTCCGTGGCGCGGCCACGGCGGTCGCGATACCCGCCCCGCCGTCGACGAGCCCGGACACGAACGAGACGTGGATCTGCGGCTGGATGTCGCCGCCCATCGACCCAACCACGACCCACGGCCGACGATCCCCGTTGCGGAACAGCATCCCGGGGAGCAGGGAGTGCGCCGTCCGCTTGCCGGGCGCGAGGACGTTGGGGTGCGCAGGGTCCAGCGAGAACGAAGCGCCCCGGTTCTGGAAGTGGACGCCGGTCGCAGGGTCCAGCACGCCCGACCCAAACCCGGACGCGTTGGACTGGATGAGGCTTACGGCATTGCCGGCCTCGTCCACGACCGCGAGGTAGATGGTGCCGCCCACCAGCGTGCGCACCGGGAGCGGCACGGGATCGGCACGGTCGGGATCGATCCTGGCCGCCAGGCCCGACGCATGGTCTGCCGACAGCAGCCGCTCGACGGGCACCTTCCGGACCGCCGGGTCTGTCAGCTCGGCATCCCGATCGGCCAGCACCAGCTTGGCCACCTCGAGCTGCAGGTGATGCCACGCGGCATCGGTCCAGCCCCGGGCGTCGAACCGGGCTCCGCGCGGCGGTTCGAACCGGGCCAGCACGTTGAGCGCCTCGAGCGCCACCAGCCCGCTGCTGTTGGGCGGATGGGTCGTGACCCGGACGCCGCGATAGCGGGTGGCCAGCGGCCGGCCCCAGGTGCTCCTGTGGTCCCGGAGATCGCTCGCTCCGAACGGCGCGCCCACCGCGATCAGGCCGTGAGCGATTCGCTCGCCGAGCTCCCCCTCGTAGTAGGCGTCGAAGCCCTCGTCGGCGAGGGTCCGCAGGGTCGATGCAAGCGCCGGCAGACGGACGGTCTCACCGGGCAGGGGGGCTCGGCCGCCGGCCGCCCAGACGGCGCGCAGGCCGTCCGCCCAGATCTCGCCGGCCGTCGACGCGACCACGTCGTCGACCGATTCGATCAGCCCGTGCCAGGCCGGAAAGCCGCCTTCGGCGCGCTCGATCGCCGGTGCCAGGACGTCGTCGCGCGACAGGCGGCCCCAGCGACGGTGGGCATCCGCCCACGATCGGACCGCGCCCGGGACCGTGATCCCCAGCGGACCACGCAGCGGGATGCGCTCCAGGCCGGCAGCCCGCAGCGCCTCGGCGGACGCCCCCGACGGCGCCCGCCCGGATCCGTTGAGGGCGACCTGCTCACCGGCCGTCTCATCCCACACCAGCCAGAAGGCGTCGCCCCCGATCCCGCAACCGTTGGGCATGACGACGCCCAGCACGGCGTTCGTCGCAATGGCCGCATCCACCGCGTGGCCGCCGGACGCCAGCACCGCCAGGCCCGCAGCTGTCGCCAGGTGGTGGGGGGCGACCACGGCGCCGCGAGCGCCTCGGGCGACGCTCACCGGGTCACGCCTGCTCGCCGAGCACCGCCGGCGAGCCGGGACCGCCAACGTAGTGCTCGTACCGGCGCAGCCGCGACAGCGGCACGACCGCGATCGCCAGCAGCGCGATCGAGGCGATGAAGATGCCATCGAGGCCCCGCGCGTCCGCGGCAGCGCCGCCCACCAGGTTGCCGAGGATCTGGCCCAGCCCCAGGAACACCGAGTAGAGGCCCATGATCGCGCCGCGATCCTCCGGATAGGCCTCGGTGATGTCGGCCAGCAACCCGATGGCGGCCGGCGTCGCGCCGGCCAGCACGAACAGCCCGGCCGCGCCGATGATCGCCAGCAACGCCGGCACGACCAGGGGCAGCGACCCCGCGTGGTTGATCCCGATCCCGGCGGCGATCACCACCGCGCCGCCGCCGATGCCGTAGAGGATGATCGTCGTCCGGCGCAGTGACTTGAACCGCCCACCCCAGTACAGCAGCCCGGCGAAGAACAGCAGGCCGCCGACCGCCAGCCCCAGGCTCACCTGGGCCGGATCAAAGCCGCCCATCAGGATCTGACCGCCGAACCGGGGCCGGGGCTCGCGGACCAGCTGGAAGATGGTCTGGGTCGTGTACAGGCCCAGCACCGCGTTGATCGCGATCCAGGTCGGTGCCAGCAGCCACACGTGGCTGCCGCGGAGGATCGCCAGGTAGCGCGCCAGCGGGAGCCGGGTGGCCGCCGGGCGCGAGCTGTCGACGCCCGGGTCCACCCCGTAACGGTAGATCGCCAGCGAGACGGCGTAGAGGGCGGCGTTGGCGAGGAACGCCACCGGGCCCAACCAGCTCCAGATCACCCCGCCGACCACGAACCCGACCAGGAGGCCGGACAGGGTCGCCGCCTCGAACCTGGCGACCGTGCGGCCCCTGAGCAGCTCGTCGCCCGCCGTCGCGGCGGCGATGAACCCGAGGATCGAGGGCACGCTCGACGCGGTCGCGCCCCCTTCGAGCAGGCGTGTCCCGCCCAGCACCACCAGGTGGCTGGTTGCCCAGGTGAGGATCGCCGCCGCGATCCCGAACAGGGGACCGAGCTGCATCAGCCGGTGGTGCCCGAAGCGGTCCGACAGGATCCCGAACAGCGGCGAGAACACGAGCTCCGAGGTGTAGAACGCGGCGGCGACGAGCGCCAGCTCGAACGATCCGACCGGAGCCCCGCCGTGGGCCGGCAGGTCGGCGAGATAGTAGGTCAGCATGACGCCGGTCAGGCCCGTGCTGAATCGGAGCGTGAACGTGCCGATGAGGACAGCGATCAGGGACCGGCTCACGGGCGAAAGCGTAGCGGGTGGCTACGCGCGGCGCGGGTCGCCTCGTATCATCCGAGCCGACGGGGCGACCCCGTCGCGCCGGCCCCGGCCCGGTGGTCGGCGGGAGGAGGAACCTGGACCGTGTCTCACGTCGCGATCGTCACCGACTCCGTCAGCGACCTGCCGCCCGAGCTCGCCGCACGCCAAGGGATCGCGGTCGTGCCCCTGATCGTGAGCTTCGGTGACGAGAGCTTCCGCGTGAACGTCGACCTGACCACGGATCAGTTCTGGGAGCGGATGACCGCGCCCGATGCTCCGTTCCCGACCACCGCGGCCGCGGCGCCGGGCGACTTCCTGGATGCGTTCGGGGCCGTGCTCGCGGCGGGCGCCCGGGCGATCGTGTGCGTGAACGTGTCGGGCGAGCTGTCGGGGACGCTCAAGTCCGCCCAGGTCGCCCGGGACATGCTCGCCGACCAGGAGATCCACGTCGTCGACACGCGCACGGCATCGATGGGCCAGGGGATGCTGGCCCAGATCGCCGCCGAGCTCGCGGACGAGGGCGTTTCGGCCGCCGAGATTGCCCGGGTGATCGAGCACCGCAAGGAGGACGTCGATCTGTTCGTCGCGCTCGACACGCTCGAGTACCTCAAGCGGGGAGGGCGGATCAGCGGCACCAGGGCGGCGGTCGGGACGATGCTCTCGATCAAGCCGATCATCACGGTCAAGGACGGGATCGTCGAGAATGCCGATCGAGTGCGCACGCGCATCAGGGCTCGGGAGCGAACCCTCGAGCTGCTCACGACGTCGCCGATCGAGCGGGCGACCATCCTGCACACCACCAACGCGGACGTCGAGGACTTTCACGCGCGGTTCCTGGAGCGGTCGGGCCTCGAACCGGCGAAGGTCCAGGTGCTCACGATCGGGGCATCGGTGGGTCCCCACCTCGGGCCCGGCTGCGTGGGTGCCGTCGTGATCCGCCGGCACTGAGGGCCCCCGGCGGGGCTGACCCGCCGCCGCGACCCCCCCCGCCTCCGCCGCGACGCGCCGCCGACCGCCGTCGGCCGCCACGCCCTCGGCCGCTCGACCCCTGCCATGCGACAGGTGCGCCCAGGTGACGGATTGGTTACGGCAGAGTGACGACCGGCCCATGGTCCACGCTTGTCCGTGGCTATACTCGCTACCCAGAGGCGGTGCGCCACGCCCGCCGGCCATGCCACGGCCGGGCCCGCGACGCGCGCCCCCGTGGGGTCGTCCGGAAGATGACCCATCGATCGAGGACGGCGTCCACCGTCCCGCCACGAGGACCCTCCGTTCCATGACGACGGAAAAGGCTGCGGCGCCCATCAGCGCATGGGGCGTCGCGCAGCAGCAGTTCGATCTCGCTGCCGACATGTTGAACCTCGATCCCGGCCTCCGCCGGGTGCTCCGTGAGCCCCGCCGGGAGCTGACCGTTCACTTCCCGGTCCAGATGGACGACGGGAGCGTCAACGTCTACACCGGCTACCGCGTCCAGCACAATCTCGGCCGTGGGCCGGCCAAGGGCGGCATCCGCTACCACCAGAACGTGTCCCTCGACGAGGTCAAGGCCCTCGCCATGTGGATGACATGGAAGTGCGCGGTCGTCGGCATCCCGTACGGCGGCGGCAAGGGTGGGGTCATCGTCGACCCCAAGCAGCTGTCGATGAAGGAGCTCGAGCACCTCAGTCGACGGTTCTTCACCGAGATCGAGGTCCTCGTCGGGCCCGAGCGCGACATCCCGGCGCCGGATGTGAACACGACCCCCCAGATCATGGCCTGGTTCATGGACACGTACTCCATGCACGTGGGCTACACGGTCCCGGGCGTCGTTACCGGCAAGCCCATCAGCCTGGGCGGCTCGGAGGGTCGCAACGAGGCGACCGCACGCGGCTGCGTGTATACGATCGCCGAGGCGGCCAAGCACCTGGGCATGGACCTCAAGGGCGCCAAGGTTGCGGTTCAGGGCTTCGGCAACGCCGGCTCGATCGCGGCCCAGCTGATGTGCGCCGAAGGCTCCACGGTCGTCGCCGTGTCCGACTCGCAGGGCGGCATCCGCAACATGGCCGGCCTCAACATCGACGGCGTGATCGCCTGGAAGGCGGAGCACGGCACGGTCCGAGGGTACCCGGGCAGCGAGGACATCTCCAACGCGGAGGTCCTCGAGACCGAGTGCGACATCCTCATCCCGGCTGCGCTCGAGAACCAGATCACGGTCGCCAACGCCGCCAGGGTCAAGGCCAAGATCGTCGCCGAGGCCGCCAACGGCCCCACGACACCCGAGGCCGACGAGATCCTGTTCAACCACGGCGTGTTCCTCATCCCGGACATCCTCGCCAACGCCGGCGGCGTGACGGTGAGCTACTTCGAGTGGGTCCAGGACCTGAACCGCGATCACTGGACCGAGGTCGAGGTCAACGCCAAGCTCAAGACCATCATGGTCAAGGCATTCGGCGAGGTCCTCATGCAGGCCACCAAGGAAGGCGTCAACATGCGGACGGGGGCGTACCTCAACGCCGTCAAGCGCGTGGCCGACGCGACCGCGCTGCGGGGCCTGTACCCGTAAGCCTCCTCCGCGGCTCGCCGGCCGGCCGGTGAGCCGCTGCGCGAACGCACGAACGGCCCGGCAGGAGGAGCCGGGCCGTTTCGTGTCCGCGGACGACCCGGATCGACGACCCTAGCCGCGAGCCACGGTGGGCGGCGGCACCAGCCCGCCGCCTGGTCGACCGGGCAGGTTGGCGGTGGCGTTCCGTAGCTGAGACAGCCCCACGGGCTTCATGAGGAACCGGCCTATGCCGGCAGCCATGCATACCGCGCCGTAGTCGTCAGGGTCGTTCCCGGTCATCGCAAGGATCGGCACCGAGCGCCCGAGCCGAACGTGTGCTCCGCGTCCCGCGCCAGTTGCCGGACGTCCACGGCGGTTCGCTCGACCTCGATCGGTCCGGCGCGCAGCCGGGCGTCAGGCCCGGCTGCCGGCCGGCCAGCAGCCGCTCGTCGATGCCCTGTCGCCCAGCACCCAGGGATGCCGTCCGCCGGGCCGCCGCTTGCCGAGGACAACGCGATCAACCATGGGCTATCTCGATCCGCGCCCGCACCAGTCCCTCGACCGGCACCGCTGGACCACCGTCCCACGCGGGCGGGGTGAGCGGGCGCAGGTCGTCGTTCCGCTGGCTCATGGTCACCGGCAACCGTATCGGGCGTTCGTCCGGCGCGTCACCCCCCTGATCGAGTGGGCCGGGTGGATGGCATCGTCATCCCGCCGGTCGGGAGCGGGTGCCCTGCTACCATCCGGCCATGCTCGACCACGAGGAGAAGTTCCTGTTCAAGGAGGAGATCCTCCACCTGTCCGGCGCCCTCGCCGATCCGGGCAGCCTGGACAACGTCGAGGACCTCCTGACGGACGTCATCACCAGCCCCCGCTTCGACTCCGAGGTGTTCACCCTCGAGCGCAGCCTGCAGGTGATGCTCGGCGCGCGGGCCGGAACGACGCTGGTCGGGTTGCTGACCGTCGCCCCCGAGGTGTTCGAGGACGTGGCCGAGGTCCGGATCCCGCCCGAGGTCCACGAGCGGCTGGTTGCCTGGCGGGCCCGGTTCGGGCTCGCGATCGACAACGCGCTCAACTTCCTCAACAACCCCGACGGGATCCAGGGTCACAACTTCAGCACCCAGGTCGCGCACGTTGAGGAGCGGCGCGTGCTGCAGGGTCGGCTCACGATGGTCCGCTACAACAACGAGCCCCAGTTCTTCGTCGCCGACGCGGCCGTGTTCCTGGGCCTGGTGACCGACATCATGGAGCGGCTCGGCCCGTACCTGGAGCCGGACAGCGTCGATGAGGAGGCGCTCACCCGTCTGCGCGAGGCCGTCCAGCTCATCGAGCGCAAGACCGCCACTCGCAGCTGAACCCCCCGCCAATGGAGGGCGGTGCCGGGTGAACGGGGAGGTCGCCTGACCTGATGCGCCAGCTCTACCTCGCGGCCACCGGGCAGAACCGCGGCAAGACCACAGCCTCGCTGGGGCTGCTCGACGGCTTCGTGCGCAAGGGTTACCGGACCGGGTTCACCAAGCCCGTCGGCCAGCGCACCGTGATCGAGGACGGGAATCCCGCGGACGAGGACGCGGTCCTCATGCGGACGATCTTCGAGCTGCCCGAGCCGTACCCGGTCATGAGCCCGGTCCACATCCCGCGGGGCTTCACCAAGCGCTACATCGCGGGTGACGTCGTCGAGGACCTGGGCGCCCGGATCGTGGCGGCCCAGCGCCATTTCGCCGACCACGACGTCCTGCTCATCGAGGGGACCGGACATGCGGGCGTGGGGGCGGTGATCGGGCTGTCGAACGCGGTCGTCGCGTCCATGCTCGGCGCCCCCGCCGTCATCGTGTCCGAAGGCGGCGTTGGCCGGCCGATCGATGAGATCGTGCTCAACGCGTCGCACTTCGCGGCTCACGGCGTCCCGGTCGCCGGGGCGATCGTCAACAAGGTGCGGATCGACGAGCAGCCGGGGATCGCCCGGACCCTCGAGCTTGGCCTCGCACGGCACGGGATCCCGCTGCTGGGCGTGCTGCCATACCGGACCATCCTGTCGAACCCGACCCTGGAGATGGTGCTCGAGGGCGTCCACGGCACCGTGATCCATCCGGGTCCCGACCTCGATCGCGTGATCGGCAACGTTGCCATCGGGGCGATGGAGCCCAACCACATGCTGAGCCGCGTTGGCCCGGACACGCTGGTCATCGTCCCGGGCGACCGGGAGGACGTGATCCTGACCATCACGACCGCCCATCTCGCCGGCCGGCCGCGCGCGGCAACGATCGACGTGCTGGTGGACCGAACCCCGGGCGCGGTCGAGGCCGGACCCGAGGGCGCCGCGATCGGACTGGTCCTGACCGGGGGCTACGAGCCCGGGCCCGAGGTGGTCGACGCGATTCGGGAGGCCGGGATGTTCGCGGCGATGGTCGATGACGACACCTACACGGTGGCATCGGAGGTCCACGACCTGCTGGTCAAGACCCATGCCGCCGACGCCGAGAAGATCGCCCTGATCAAGGCGCTCGTCTGGGAGCATCTGCAGGTGGACCGGTTCCTGGCGGCAGCCACCGAGGCGCGGCTGGACTGACGACCCTCACCGGCCGGTCCGTGCTGCGGACGTTCAGACCACCAGCTCGTTGTCGATCAGGCGGACGCTCTCGATCCGGACCGCGAGCGAGAGCAGCGTGCGCCCGTCGACCGTCGACAGCTCCGTCAGCGTATCGGCGTCGGCGACCGACACGTAGTCGACCTGCGCCATCGGCTCCGTCGCCAGGACCCGGCGCATCTCGGCCCGGATCGCGTCACCGTCACGTTCCCCCGCGTCCAGGCAGGCGGTGCCGGCGCGCAGGGCACGGTGGAGGACCGGCGCCGCCGCGCGGCCAGCCGGCGATAGCCGGGCGTTGCGCGAGGAGAGCGCCACCCCGTCGGGTTCGCGGACGGTCGGGCAGGCCACCACCTGGGTGGGCAGCGCGAGGTCGAGGGCCATGCGCTCGATCACGCGGACCTGCTGGTAGTCCTTGGCGCCGAAGTACGCGCGCTCGGCGCCGACGAGGGCGAACAGGATCGCCACGACGGTTGCCACGCCGTCGAAGTGGCCCGGCCGCGCGGCCCCCTCGAGCGGTTCGGCGATGGACCGCACCGAGACGGTCGTATCGAATCCCGGCGGGTATACCTCGTCTGCCCCCGGGGCGAAGACGAGGTCCACGCCGGCGGCTTCGCAGATCGCGAGATCTCGCGCCTCGTTCCGTGGGTACCGGGTGAAGTCCGACGCCTCGCCGAACTGGCGGGGGTTCACGAAGATCGACACCACCACGGTCGCGCTCTCGGAGCGAGCCCGCTCGACGAGCGAGGTGTGTCCGGCGTGGAGCCAACCCATCGTGGGCACGAGGCCCACGGGACGCGGGGCCGTTGCCAGCGCCGCCCGGAGGTCGGCGCGCGTACGGACGACGCGCGACCGCGAGGGGGAGGGCGTCACGGCACCGCGCCCGGGCCTCGGATCGCTCAGAGGTCGCGGTCGAGCGGGATGCCCGCGATGTTGGCCATCGTGTCGGCGCGGTCGGCAGTGCCGCGGCCCAGCACGTCATCGAGCACGGCCGGATCCATCAGCACCGTCTCGGCCTCGCCCGGGAACACGCCCGCCTCGACGTCTGCCCGGTACCGGCCGACGGCGGACAGGATCGTTCCCCGCAGATCCGCGTACTTGCGTGCGTGCCTGGGCGTCCAGTCCCCGACCCCGAGCGTGTCGGTGATGACCTGGATCTGGCCGGAGCAGTCCGCGCCGGCACCGATCCCGATGGTCGGGATGTGGAGCCGATCGGTGATCGCCGCGGCCAGCTGCCCGGGCAGCAGCTCGAGCACGATCGCAAACGCGCCTGCCTCCTGGACGGCGAGGGCGTCGGCCATCACCTGGCGGGCCTGGTCGCGTGACTTGCCCTGCACGCGCACCTTGCCGATCGCGTTGATCGCCTGCGGCGTGAGGCCGATGTGACCCATGACGGGGATCCCGGCCTTGACCACGGCCTCGATGGCGCGGGCGGTCCGGACGCCGCCCTCGACCTTGACTGCCTGGGCGCCGCCCTCGCGCAGGAACCGGCCGGCGTTGGCGACCGCATCCTCGGGTGTTGCGTACGAGAGGAACGGCATGTCGCCCACGACCAGCGCCCGTTTCGTGCCCCGCACGACGGCCTTGGTGTGATGGAGCATCTCGTCCATCGAGACCCGCACCGTCGTGTCGTAGCCCAGCATGACCTGGGCCAGCGAGTCGCCGACCAGGATCAGCGGGATTCCCACCGCATCGACCAGGGCCGCCGTCGGGAAGTCATAGGCGGTGATGGTGGCGATGCGGGTGCCATCGGTGTACAGCTTCGCGATGTCGACGACGGACAGACGGCGGACGGTCTCGGTCTGGGCGCTCATGATCGGCTCTCCGTGGTCTTTCGGGCAGTGTGCGCCCGCACATCTCGTTCGTCCAATGCGGCGACCACGCGGTCGAGCAGGCGGTCCGCCACCTCGCGCTTCGACAGCAGCGGAAGCTCGTCCCGTGTCCCGTCGGCGGCCAGGATCACGACCCGATCCGTGTCGGTTCCGAACCCGGAGCCCGCCTCGGTGACGTCGTTGGCCACCAGCAGATCCGCGCCCTTGCGCCGCAGCTTGTCGGCTGCACGCTCCAGCGACCCGGTCTCGGCGGCGAAGCCGACGATGATCGGGCGGGGGTCGGCACCACGGGCGCGAACGCCGGCCTCGGCCAGGATGTCCTCGGTCGGCTGGAGCTCGATCGTGAGCGGGGCGTCGCGGGTGAGCTTGCTGTCCGCAGCGCGCACCGGGCGGAAGTCGGCGACCGCCGCAGCCATGACCAGGACGTCGGCGCCACCTCCGAACACCGCCTCGAGCACGGCGTCGCGCATGGCGGCGGTCGTCTCGGCGCGGGTGACGCCGGCCCCGACCGGCATCGCCACCTCGGTTCGTCCCGCCACGATCGTGACCCGCGCGCCGCGGTCCAGCGCGGCCTGGGCGATCGCCGCGCCCATCCTGCCGGTGCTGCGGTTGCCGATGAACCGGACCGGATCGATCGGCTCGGCCGTGCCGCCGGCGCTGACCACGAGATGGCGGCCCTCGAGATCCGCGTCGCGAGCCGCGTGGGCGAGTGGCGGCCGGGCGGCCGGGTCGGGCTGGCGAACCGGGCGGTCCCCGACGGCCGCGACCACGGCGTCCACGATGACATCGAGATCCGCGAGCCGGCCGACACCCGACTGGCCGGACGCGAGCGAGCCGATCTCGGGCGGGACCAGCCGGTAGCCGAAGTCGCGCTCGAGACGCGCGACGTTGTCCCGGGTGGCACGGTGCGTCCACATGTCACCGTCCATGGCGGGCGCGACGATCACCGGGGCGGACGTGGCGAGGCATGCCGCGACCACCGCATCGGTGGCGAGTCCGTTGGCCATCGCGCCCAGCCAGCGTGCGGTGGCTGGGGCGACCACGATCGCGTCCGCCGCGTCGGCGACCACGATGTGCCCGATCCGCTCGTCGGGGAGGAGGCCCAGGACGTCGGTCTCGACGGGATGCCGGGACAGCGCGCCGAAGGTGAGCGGGCCGACGAACTGCGCCGCGGCCGGGGTCAGCATCACCACCACGTCGGCACCCTCGGTGGTCAGCAGCCGCAGCAGCTCGACAGCCTTGTAGGCGGCGATCGAGCCGCACACCCCGAGCCCGATGAGCCGTCCTTCCAGCCGGGGCCGGTTCGTCGCCCCGCTCATCGCTTGAACGCCTCGATCGGGTCCCCGCCGGCCACCTCCGCGTGGAGGATGGCGAGCCCCTTGAGCGTGAGATCGGGATCGATGACGTCGACGCCCTCGACGTCGGCCGCCCAGGGCGCGTTCGACAGCCCGCCGGTAAGGATCGTGCGGACGTCCGCCGGCGCCACGCCGGCCTGCTCCGCGAGCTCCGACCGGATCCGGGCCAGGAGCCCCGTCGTCAGCGCCTGGTAGCCGAACACGATGCCCGCCTGCATCGCGCTCACCGTGTCCCTGCCGATCGCCCGGTCCGGCGTCCGAAGCTCGACCCGCGGCAGCTTCGCCGTCCGGGATGCGAGCGCCTCGATCCCAAGCTCGAGCCCCGGTGCGATCGCGCCGCCCAGGAATGCACCATCGGGACCCACGCAGTCGAGCGTCGTCGCGGTCCCGAGGTCGGCAACCACCGCCGGCGTCCCGTACAGCCGCGCGGCCGCGAGCGTGTTGACCAGCCGATCGGCGCCGACGTCGCCCGGCCGATCGACGCGGATCGCGAGCGGCACCGTGCCGGCGGACGCGATCAGGATCGGGATCCCGCGTCGCGCGGCCACAGCCTCCAGCGCGCCCGTGAGGGCCGGCACGACCGAGGCTACCGCGATCGCGTCGAGCTCATCGAGCCGGCGCCCGTCGAGGCCGACCAGCCCGGCGATCAGCAGCTCCAGGGCGTCGCTCGTCGCCGACGCGGGGGTGCCGGCACGGCGGGTCGAGCGCAGCGAGCCACCGTCGACGAGGGCCAGGGTGACGTTCGAGTTGCCGATGTCGAGGGCGAGCAGCATCGCCGACGATCATACGGCCCACGCTCCGGGCTCCGGGCCGGGCATCCTGCGGAGCGTGCGTCGCCGTGCACCGCCGTCCGACTCGATCATGCATCCGCCGCATCGGTGCGGGAACCGCACCTCACCAGCCTGCTGGCGCTCTCCATCTCCATCGCCGCACGCCCGCCGCATGACTCGATCGGTCACCCGACCAGGTACCCATCAGCCGGGTCGCAACGCAACTGCCCCGGCCGACAGCAGGCCGATGACCCGTTTCGCGGGTAGCTGGTGAGGTGCGAGCCCGCCGCGCGCGGATTGCACCCGTGACGCGGGTAGCCGGCGAAGTCGCCGGCCGGGGCTGATCCTCTGCACCCACCACCCGGGCAGGTGGACAGGTGCGCAGGGTGGACGATCAACTGGGGGCCATCGGCCGAGGATCAGGAACGGGACGGGCCGTCGCCCCGAACCCTGCGATCGTCACCGTCCCGCAACCTGCCGGGTCCGCTACGATCCCGGTGTCGGGTCGCTTCCGGGAAGGCGGCGCGGCGTGCCGCTCCAGCGCCCATCGAGCCGAGAGGTGGGAGCCCACCGTGTCGAGCGATCCGCCCGCGAAGTTCTTCGTCAATCACGGCCTCGTGACCAGCCGGACCGACCTCCAGCACCTGCTGCGCCCGATCCTCAAGCAAACCGTCTCGTACCGGTATCTCCGGGGTCGCGAGGTGGTCGCGCACGGAACCGGCTGGGTGGAGCGGATCGTCGCGGACCAGCCCGACGTCTCGACGTACTTCACGCCGATCGCGATCACGATCAACGTCGATTCGTTCGAGCACCTCCAGTTCGAGACGCGTCCCGACCAGCTGCTCGTCTACACCCTCGTCCAGGGTGATGAGCAGGTCATCATCGAGTTCGTGCCGGCGGCCGACGACCCCGACAGCCCGGTGTCGCCGCGCCAGCTCGAGTTCGACACCAGCGGGTTCGTGCAGATGGAGCTCCAGGGTCTCGAGGGGGCCGAGGAGTAGGCACTGCCGGAGGGTTGGGGGCCAGGAACCAGAGCGAGGGAGGGTCGATACATCCGATGAGCGCCCAGGCATCGGCCGCGCCGTCAGGCGGCCTCGGCGGCATTGCCGCCTACTTCAAGTTCGCCGAGCGCGGGACGGACTTCGTCACCGAGTCCAGAGCGGGCCTGACCACGTTCATGGTCATGGCATACATCATCCTCCTGAACCCGAGCATCCTGATGGCCGGGTTCACCAGCGATGGCGTCGCGCAGAACGCCGCCTTCACCGCCGCCGCGCTGTCCGCGGCCACGGCGTTGATCGCCGGGATCATGACCATCGCGATGGGCGTCGTCGGCAAGTACCCGTTCGCCATCGCCGCAGGCCTGGGCATCAACGGGATCGTGGCGTTCACGCTGACGCTCGGCAAAGGCCTCACGCCGGCGGGCGCCATGGGCGTGATCGTCTGGGAGGGCCTGCTCGTCACGCTCCTCGTCGTGCTCGGGCTGCGGGAGGCGATCATGAACGCCGTCCCGCTGGCCCTGAAGCGGTCGATCGGCGTCGGCATCGGCCTGTTCATCCTGTTCATCGGATTCGTCGACGGCGGCCTGATCCAGGCCGGGTCGGGGACACCGGTGGCGATCGCCTTCCCGACGTCGCCCAGCCAGTTCGTGTTCGTCATCGGCCTGTTCATCACCATCGTGCTGTGGGCGTTGCGCATTCGGGCGGCGCTGATCATCAGCATCATCGTGACGACGATCGTCGGCCTGGTCCCTGCGTCCCTGGGCCTCGACGCCGTCACCACGCTGCCCAGCGCGGACAACTTCTCGGTCGTGCCCTCGTTCTCCACGCTGGGTCAGTTCGACCTCGGCAACGTGTGGTCGCTCGCGCCGCTGGTGGCGGTGCTCACGATCTTCACCATCATGCTCACCGACTTCTTCGACACGATGGGCACGGTCACCGGCGTCGCGGCCGAGGCCGGCCTCGCCGAGGAGGACGGCTCGGTGCCCGGCGTCGGACGGGTGCTGCTGGTCGATTCGATCGCCGCGGCCGTCGGCGGGCTCGCCGGCACCAGCTCGAACACGACCTACATCGAGAGCGCGGCCGGCGTAGCCGAGGGTGGCCGGACGGGTTTCACCTCGATCGTCACCGGCGTCCTGTTCCTGTTCGCGATCTTCCTGTCGCCGATCGCGGCGATCGTGCCCAGCGCGGCCACGGCCCCGGCCCTGGTGCTGGTCGGCTACCTCATGTTCACCCTGGTCAAGGACATCCCGGTCGGCGACCTCGAGGAGGGTCTGCCCGCCCTGCTCACGATCATCCTGATGCCCCTGACCTACGACATCACGGTCGGCATCGGCGCCGGCTTCATCAGCTGGGTGCTGCTCAAGCTGGCCCGCGGCAAGATGGGAGAGATCCATGTGCTCGTCTGGCTGGTGTCGATCGCGTTCGTGATCTTCTTCCTCCAGGACTGGATCACGGCCCTGCTGCCTTAGCAGGCCGCCGACCGATCGCTGCCGTCGGCAGTGATCGGTCGCTCACGGCGAGACCGGCGGCCGGACGGCCGCCGGTCTCCGATTCCGGGCTACCATCGGTCGCCATGTTCCAACGGACCGAGCTCCCCAACGGCCCACGCGTCATCTCCGCCCGCCTGCCCGGCGCCCGATCCGTGTCGATCGCTGCCTACGTGCTGGCGGGGTCGCGGCTCGAATCCACCGACCATGCCGGCGTCGCCCATTTCATGGAGCACCTCACCTTCAAGGGCACCGCCGGCTTTCCGTCCAGCCGCGCGATCTCCGAGGCGGTGGAGGGCGTCGGCGGGTCCGCCAATGCAGCGACCGATCGGGAATCGACCGTCTACTGGGCACGGGTGCCACGCCGAGAGGCGAGGACGGCGATGAGGGTCCTGGGCGAGCTGATCGTCCGGCCCAGGCTGGCGGATGCCGACATCGCTCAGGAACGGACCGTGATCGTTGAGGAGATCCGCTCGTACCTCGACGATCCCGCCGAGTACGCGCAGATGCTCATCCAGCAGGCGCTGTTCGGCGATGGGCCGCTGGGCCGCGAGATCTGCGGCGAGGAGGACGGGATCCGGGCGCTTCCCGCCGACGCGATCCGCGACTTCTGGCACGCGATGTACCGGCCGGCCAACACCGTGGTCGCGGTCGCGGGCGACCTCGGTCATGACGAGGCGGTCGATCTCGCGACCACCGCGTTCGGCCAGGGGAACGGGGTTGTGCCTGCGTTCGAGCCGGCACCGGAGCTCCCGGCGGGACCGCGCGTCCTGGTCGGGCGTCGCGACACGTCGCAGGCGCAGCTCGCCATCGCCGTGCCGGCACTCCGGCGCGACCACCCCGACGCGTGGGCCCTGACCGTGCTCAACGCGATCCTGGGCGACGGGATGTCCAGCCGGCTGTTCCTTGCCGTCCGCGAGGAGAAGGCCCTGGCCTACGATGTCAGCTCGGGGATCGTGGAGTACGCGGACACCGGCGCGCTGGAGATCTCGGCCGGCGTGGACCCGGTGTCCCTGCCGGCGGCGATCGAGGCGATCCTCGAAGAGCTCGTCCGGCTGCGCGACGAGCCCGTCCCCGACGAAGAGCTCGCCAAGGCCAGAAGGTACCTCGCCGGAGGCCTCGAGCTCCGGATGGAGGAGACACGGAACCTGGCCTCGTGGATCGGCGGCCAGGAGGCGATGCACGATCGGGTGCTCACGCTGGACGAGGCGCTCGAGGCGGTCGCCGGCGTCGGCGCCGGTGACGTTGCCCGGCTTGCCGGCGAGCTGTTCCGGGACGATCGGCTGCGGATGGCCGTGGTGGCCTCGGGCCGCCATCTCCGGGGTCTCGACCGCCACCTCCACCTGCCGGGATGACGCGCGGCGGCCGGCGGCCCAGGGCGGGCGCCGGGGTGGACTCGCAGTCGGCCGGCGATGCGGCGGCCGCGGATGCCATTACCACCGAGGATGACCGACGGGCGGTGGTGGACGAGCCGGCGACCGCCGCCGTTGCGCCGGATGGGGTCGATGAGCGCGATGCCGCAGCAAATGACGCCGACGGGATGCTGGATCCTGCCGTTCTGGCGACCGCCCGGCGGATGGCCAGGCTGCATCTCCGCATGGGGCTGCTCGTGCTGGCACGGGCCGAGCTCGAGGCCCTCGCGGGCCGTTTCAGCCTGGACGACGACGCGCTCACCGACCTGGCCGAGGCGCGCTGGCGGACCGGGGATCTCGCCGGCGCCGGTGTGACCGCCGGGCTGCTCGTCGAGCGAGGCTCGGCGTCGCCGACGGTGCTGGCCATCGCGGCCGAGGCCGTGGCAGCCGAGGGCCGACCGGGCGAGGCTCGCCGCCTCGCGACGCGGGCGCTGGATGCGGCGGATCAGCCGCTGACAGCCCTGTTCGCGGGGATGCCGCGTCACGCGATCTGGCCGGACGGAGCCGACGGTGCATCGACGCCGGCCGCCGTCGATCTGCCCGGCGAAGCGACGGCGGCCGCCGATTTGGCGGTGGATCCAGCCGAGATGCCGCATGCCGGCCTCATCCCTTCCGGCGGCCGTCCCTCGTCGGAGCGGATCCCGCCGCCGGGGGCGGCTGAGGCCTACGCGGGAGGCCGGGCTGCCCTGGCCGCGGGCGATCTGCATCGCGCGGCGCTGCGGCTGGGTGTCGCGCTGCGCCTGGACCCCGCCTTTGCCGCGCAGGTGCTCGACGCCATCGACGATCGTGCGTCCGAGCCGGAGCTGGCGCTGCTGGCAGGCGACGCTCTGAGGATCCTTGGCCGCGAGCGTGAGGCGCTGGCGGCCTTCGACATCGCCCGCGGTGGGGTGCCGGACGCCGCGCCGTTGGAGGCACCGGCGGCGGACGGCGATCGGGACGCCGGCGACGCCTCGACCTGAGGGCCGGTGCCGGGCCACTCGACCTGACCCCCGCTGCCGGGTCGCTCGGCCGCCCCTCCCATGCCGGCGTGGCACGCTACCCTTGTCCAGCCGTATGGCGTCCCCGGCGTGACCTGACGCCACCCGATCCGGATCGGCGACAGAGCCCAGATCTCGCGGCCCGGCGATCGGAGCCGCCCACGTTCGAGAGGCCAGAACCTGCCCATGGCGGAAGTCCAGCGCACCCTCCTGCTCGTCAAGCCCGATGGCGTCCAGCGTCAGCTCGTCGGCCGTGTCCTCGCGCGTTTTGAGGAGCGTGGCCTCAAGCTCGTCGGCCTCAAGCTCACCCGGGTCGACCGGGTGCTTGCCGAGGAGCACTACGCCGTCCATCGCGACAAGCCCTTCTTCTCCGGGCTGGTCGAGTTCATCACGTCCGGACCGCTGGTGGCCGCGGCGCTCGAGGGGCCGAACGCCATCGCGATCGTGCGGGCGATGAACGGACCCACCCGCCCGCACGAGGCCGAGCCGGGCTCGATCCGCGGCGACTTCGCCGTCGAGACCTCGCAGAACCTCGTCCATGCGTCCGACGGGGAGGAGACGGCCGCCGCGGAGCTCGCCCTTTGGTTTCGCCCCGACGAGCTGCTGAGCTACGAGCGCGAGATCGACCGCTGGGTGCTGGCTCCGGAGCGATAGATCCCGGCCGGCAGGCTCGCGGGCTGGCCGGGCGCGCCGGTGCTCAGTCCGACGATGGACCGGCGACGATCGGCGCCGGCTGCGCAGCGGCTCCGGCGATGTCCAGGGCCCCCCAGGACGTGAGTGCGGCCAGGATCGCGAGGGCGAGCACAGCCGCCGCAGTGAGCTCCGTCCCGTCCCGCCGCATGGCCGTCGTCAGCCGCCCGACGAGCCTGGCGCCGCGGGCCATCGCGTCGCTCGCAGATGCCGAGGCTGTCGCGAGCAGGGGGCGCGACCGAGCGCTCGTTCGGCCGGCAACCCCCGCGCTTGGGCCGTCCTCGGACGGCTCGCCCCCGCCATCCTCGGTCGCCCTGCCCCCAGAGGCCCCAGCCGGATCCTCGGACCCTGCGGCCGCCTGTCCGCCACCCGGTGCTCCGAGGGAACCCTCGCGCTCGACCGGCAGCACCTCGGGGCGCCAGCCGCGAACGATCCGCTCGGGTGCGGCCCGACTCACCGCACTCGTCGCCGGCCCGGTGCCGAGCACCAGCAAGCGCAGGTAGGTGGGCAGCGTCGCGAAGGCGGCCAGGATCAGCACCGCGTCCCAGGGCGAGCCGGCGCCGAGGCTTGCGAGGTCGCCGCGAGCCGTGAACGCCACCCAGCCGGGGATGCCGAACGTCGCCACGGTCGCGACCACCAGGGCCGCGCCCAGGATCGGCGACCGCCGCAGCCAGCCGCGGAGATCGGGGACGCTCCGGGTCTCGAACCTCGCCTCGGCGACGGCGGACCAGGCGATGACGGCGGTCTTCGATGCCGCGAACACGATGAGCCAGGTTCGCGCCGGCCCCCAGGCTGCCGTGTCGAGCGCGGCGAGGCCCAGCAGGATCAGCGCGCCGTCGGCGATGACGAGGTACCCGACAGCATGGCGGATGTCGTCCTGGAGGAAGGCCGCGAGCGCCGCGGCGAGCAACGTGAACAGCACGACTGCCACCACCAGCGACGTCTCGCCCTCGTGGGGCAGCGCCAGCGGCGCCAGCAGCTGGTCCACGATGTTCAGGCCCACCACGCTGAGGGGGATCGGGATCCAGGCGAGCAGGAGCGGCAGCGCCAGGGGTGGCGCGGCGTCGGCAAGCCGCGGAACCCGGACATGGAACGGGATCACCCCGGTACGTACGGCGATGGCCAGCGCGATCGTGAGCGCCAGCAGCCCCATCAGCGCGCCGGCCTCGCCGGGACCCGCAGCGGGCCCGTTCACGTCGGACGAGACGCCGCGCAGCACGAGCGCTGCCGCGACCGGCGCCGCGGCCGCGGCCGCGATCAGCAGGACCGGCCCCAGCAGGGAGATCCGAAGCTCTCGGTACGAGGCAGCGACAACCCCCGGGCGTCCGGCGGCCACCAGGGCGACCAGCGCGGCCAGGCCGGCCGCCCCGGCGGCGGCGGCGCCCAGCGTGAGGTCGGTCGCGGCGAGGGCCACGGTCCCGCCCACGATCGCCGCAAGCGTGGCGGGGAGGAGGCCGCGGATGCCGCGGAGGCCGCCGGATAGCCAGGCCACGAACGTGACCAGGGTCGCGTCGAGTGCCCACAGGGCCACGACCAGGCGCAGGTAGCCGTTGGCTGCCAGGCGGCCGGCGAGAACACCTCCGCCGGCCAGCTGCGTTCGAGACGCCGGCACCGTATCGAGCCCGAAGGCGAGGATCGCGACCACGAGCAGGGCGAGCGCGCCGCCCACCGCCCCCAGCCGCGCCGCCCGCCCGCCGCGGGCGAGGCCCCACGCGGACCCGGCCGCCCCCAGGGCGCCGATCCCGAGCAGCGCCAGGAGCACCGTCATGCGGCGTCGTCCGATCGGATCCGCCGAGGGTGTGCCTCATCGGCGCTGCGGTGGCGGACCGCGGCGCCACGACCGGCTCCGGCACGCAGCTGCAGATCGCCATGCGTGCGCAGGGAGGCGGTCACGAGGGCCGCAACGGCGGCACCGGACAGGGCCACCACCATCGCCAGCCCGAGCTCGACGACGGGATCGGACCCGGCCGCCAGCGCATGGCGGATGAGATCCACGGCGCTCACGAGCAGCAGCATCCCGACCCCCATCCGGAGCACGTCGCGAGCGACCAGGACCGGAGCGGCGGCGAGCGCGGTCAGGGCGGCGGCTGCCCCGATCGCGGCTCGGGGCACGGGCGATCCCGAAGCGAGCGCCGTGGCGACGCCCGCGGCCGAGGGTCCCTCGCCGGTCACCCGGGCGAGCTCGGTCGCGAGGGTTCCCGCGGCAAGCCAGCCGGCGGCGAACGCCGCCGCCGCGATCACGGTCGCACCCGGCCATCCGATCTGCCAGCCGGCCGTGGGCGCCCCGGGGCGCCGCAGCGCCACCCAGATCAGGTAGCCGGCGAGGACGGCCCCCGTCAGCCGCGCGGCGAGCGCCACGGCATCGGGCAGGGGGTCGGCCACATACCCGGACCCGACCAGGACGACCAGGGTGCCGAGCGCGGCGAGGCGCGGCTCGCGGGCGCTCACCGCGACGACACCGCCCCCGGCGACGAGAATGGCCAGAACGGCGAGCGCAGCTGTCACGATGGCCCGACGACGCGGATCAGGGCGCGGCCGCGGCGACGCCGGGGTAGGTCGGGGTCGCGAGGATGCCCAGGTCCTGGATCGGCCAGTAACGCAGGAACGCGCGTCCGATGACGGCGGAGATGTCGATCGGACCGAACACCCGCGAGTCGGCCGAGCTCTGCCGATGGTCGCCCATCACGAACAGCTCACCCGCTGGAACCACCCAGCGCTGCTGCCCCGAGGACGTCGTGGGCTGGTGGATGCCCCGGTCGTTGGCGAACGTGTAGGGCTCCTGGAGCGGGGTGCCGTTGACGTACACGAGGCCGTCGTCGCGGACCTCCACGGTGTCGCCGGGCAGGCCGATGACCCGCTTGATGAACGGCGTCGGGTCCGGGGTCCAGGAGGCGGGCGGGTTGAACACAACCACGTCGCCCCGCTTGTAGCTGTCCCAGCGCGGCGTCAGCTTGTCGACGAGGACGTACTGGCCGGGCTCGAGGGTGTGTTCCATCGACTGCTGCTGGACCTGGTACGGCTGGGCGATGAAGTTCTGGATGACGAAGAAGATGACGAGCGTGAGGACGAGGGTCTCGGCGACCTCGACCAGACACCCGATCGCGGAGCGTCGGTTCACGACCGTGGAGTATAGGGCGGGGCCCGCTCCCGACCCGGCCCGGGTGCTCACCGGGGCGCTCGACCCACGTCGCCACGATGTTCGCCGTGCGGCAGATCGAGGCGCCTTCCGGCGATGCATCGCCGGTTTGACCCGTGCGTTGGCGCACGCATACACTCCACCCGCCGACGCGCGGGTTCCCCTGCGTTCCGAACCCCCGCCGGCGAGGCCCATGTCGTCGCGCGTCGTCGGCCCCCGCCTGTCGCTGGACCGCGCTCGATGGCCCACAATCACGGCACACCACGTCCCCGCGTAGGAGGCTCTGCAACCCTGATGGCCGACGCGTTGCACTGGATCATCCCGATCGCGGGCGTTGCCGCGGTCCTGTTCGCGCTCTACCTGGCGCGAGACGTGCTGTCCCGTGACACCGGAACCCAGGCCATGGTCGATGTCGCCGACACCATCCGCGAAGGGGCGGACGCGTTCGTCAAGCGGCAGTACTCGACCATCGGCCTGCTGGCCCTCGGCGCCGCAGTGATCCTGGGCATCGTCATCACGCTCGTCGAGACCGAGCAGGTAGCGGACGTGCCCAAGCTCGCGGGCGCCCCGATCGGCGGCCTGACGGCCATCGCGTTCCTCGTGGGTGCGGGCTGTTCGATGCTGTCGGGGATCATCGGCATGGAGATCAGCGTGCGGTCGAACGTCCGCACGGCGGCGGCGGCCCGCCGCAGCCTCGTTGAGGCGGTCCAGGTCGCGATGCGCGGCGGGGCCGTCTCGGGCTTCCTCGTGGTCTCGCTGTCGCTGCTCGGCGTGTGGGGAGTGTTCACCGTCTACCAGGCCCTGCTGGGCGATGTCTCCGTCGACCAGGCACCGTTCCTGATCGTAGGCTTCGGCTTCGGGGCCAGCTTCGTCGCCCTGTTCGCGCAGCTCGGTGGCGGGATCTACACCAAGGCGGCCGACGTCGGGTCTGACCTCGTGGGCAAGGTCGAGGCAGGCATCCCCGAGGACGATCCCCGCAACGCGGGCGTGATCGCCGACCTCGTGGGCGACAACGTAGGCGACTGCGCCGGTCGTGGCGCCGACCTGTTCGAATCGACAGCCGCCGAGAACATCGGCGCGATGATCCTCGGCGTTGCGGTGTACGGGATCGCCCTGTCGGCCGGTTGGCCGAGCCCGCAGTCCTGGATCTTCTTCCCGCTCGTGGTCCGGGCCTTCGGCCTGCTGGCCACGATCGTGGCCATCGCGTTCTTCATCCGCGGCCGTGAGGACGAGAACCCGATGAACATCCTCAACCGCGGCTACTGGGTCACGACGATCCTGTCGGTCGTGGGTCTCGGGATCACGACCTACGTGATGATGGGCACCGCGGATACGACGGGTGCCAACGGTCTCCCGGCCTGGATCTGGTTCTTCGGTGCCGGCATCGTGGGCCTGGCCACCTCGGTCGCGTTCGTCTACATCACCCAGTACTACACGGCGGGTACGTTCCGGCCGGTCCGCGAGATCGCCGAGGCGAGCAAGACGGGGCCGGCCACCAACATCATCAGCGGCACCGCGGTCGGCTTCGAGACCACTGCCGTGACCGCGATCTCGATCGGCATCGCCCTCCTGGCCTCGCACTGGCTCGGCTCGCAGGCGCACCTGACCAACGTCGACGGCAAGGACGTCGGCGGCATCTTCGGCACTGCGGTCGCGACGATGGGCATGCTCATGACCTGCGCCTACATCCTGGCCATGGACACCTTCGGCCCGATCACGGACAACGCGGGCGGCATCGCCGAGTTCAGCCGGTCAGAGGCGGGAGCTCGTGAGATCACCGATCACCTTGACGCGGTCGGCAACACCACCAAGGCGCTCACCAAGGGGTACGCGATCGCGTCCGCGTCGCTGGCCGCGTTCCTGCTGTTCTCGGCCTATATCGACAAGGTCAACCTGATCCTGGGCAACCAGATCAAGGCCGGCAAGGAGGGTGTCCAGCTCCTCACCGCGGTCAACCTGGCCGACGTTGGCGTCTTCGTCGCGGCGCTGATCGGCGCCATGCTCGCGTACTTCTTCAGCAGCCTCGCCATCCGCGCCGTCGGCACCACCGCCCAGTCGATCATCGTCGAGGTCCGGCGCCAGTTCCGCGAGATGCCCGGGATCATGGACTACACCCAGCGCCCGGACTACGCGCGCGTCGTGGACATCACGACCCGTGCTGCGCTGCGAGAGATGGTCGCCCCCGGCCTGGTGGCGGTCGGCACGCCGATCATCGTCGGTCTGCTCCTCGGCTACCAGGCCGTCGCCGGCCTGCTGATGGTGGGCACGATCGCAGGCGTTCTGCTGGCGACCGTGCTCAACAACGGTGGCGGCGCCTGGGACAACGCCAAGAAGTACATCGAGGCCGGGAACCTCAAGGACGACGACGGCAACGTGATCGGCAAGAAGACCGACGCGCACGCCGCGGCCGTCGTGGGTGACACCGTGGGCGATCCGTTCAAGGACACGGCCGGCCCGTCGCTCCACGTCCTGGTCAAGCTGCTGGCCACGATCACGCTCGTCCTCGCTCCCCTGTTCATCCGGTAGGGCGTGCCCGCATCGCGCTCGCACACCGATCCCCGGCGCCGGGTACGCTGAGCACACATGGACCAGATCTTCCAGGCCTTCGTGCTGGGGCTCGTGCAGGGACTCACCGAGTTCCTGCCGATCTCCTCGTCGGGCCACCTGATCCTCGTCCCGTACCTGTTCGGCTGGAACGACCCGTTCATCGATTCGCTGGCGTTCTCGGTCGTGCTCCACGGCGGCACGCTGCTGGCGTTGCTCGTCTACTTCCGCAACGACTGGCTGCGGCTCATTCCGGCCGGCCTGGCGGCCGCCCGCGACCGCTCGTTCCGAGACGACCCGGACCGCCGCCTGGCCTGGCTGCTGGCGGCTTCGACCGTGCCCGCCGCGATCGTGGGAGTCCTGTTCAACGACGTCATCGAGCAGAACGTCCGCGAGCCCGGCCTGGTCGCGATCATGCTGGTGGTCGCGGGCATCGTCCTGTGGCTGGCCGATCGCTGGGGGTCGCGGACCGACACCATCGACCGGCTGACGTTCCGGGCCGCGATCGGGATCGGCGTCGCCCAGGCGCTTGCCCTGATCCCGGGAGTCAGCCGCTCCGGCATCTCGATCTCGGCCGCGCTGTTCGCCGGGCTCAACCGGACCAACGCAGTTCGGTTCTCATTCCTGATGGCGACGCCCGTAACCGCCGGAGCGTTCGCCTTCGAGGGGCTCAAGCTCATCAAGGGCGATGTCGCGGGGGTCGAGGTGGGCCCGCTGGTCGTCGGCGTCGCGACCGCGTTCGTCTCGGGCCTGCTCGCCATCGAGGTGCTGCTGCGCTACGTTCGCACCCGGACGTTCAACCTGTTCGTCGTGTACCGGTTTGCCCTTGCCGCGATCGTCCTGGCGGTCTTCCTGGCGCGTTGACGCGCCCGGCCGAGTCGTGGCCATGGAGTCGCCGTGGAGGTCATGAAGCAGCTCCGCCAACGGGCCATCCGGGACCTCGTCGAGCAGCGCCCGATCCGGACCCAGCAGGAGCTGGCAGCCGCCCTCCGCGAACGTGGGTTCCGAACGACCCAGGCAACGATCAGCCGCGACGTGGCGGAGCTCGGCCTGATCAAGGCCGGGCGCGGCGGAACACAGACGTACGCGGTCCCGCCGAGGCTCCGGGAGGCGGAAACCAGCGGCGAGGAACGGATCCGTGCCTTGCTCCGGGACATGCCGGTCGAGATCCGCGAGGCGGGCACGATGCTGGTGCTCCACACGCTGCCCGGCTCCGCCCATCCGCTGGCCGCCGCCATGGACCGGGCCCGCTGGTCCGAGGTGGTGGGCTCGATCGCTGGCGACGACACGGTGTTCGTCGCGTTCGCCGACCGGGGCGGTCTTGGCCGGGTCCGGCGCCGGCTCGAGGAGCTGGGAAGCTAGGACCGCGCGACCGCGCTCCGAATCGGGCCGAGGCTCCCTGCCGCCTGTTCGGTCACCGGCAGGTCACCGGCGGTCCGCCCATGGCGGAGGCGGCGTTCCGGATGCCTGGCATCGTCCCTGACGGCCCGAGGGTGCCGACCAGACGCGGAAGGCCACGGGAACCGAAGACCCTTTGACGAACCGGGCCCCTGTGGATACCATTCGCCGAGCTTCGGAACCTCGTCGGCGGATGGCGCGCCCGGGGTTCTTTTGTTCCAGCGGCGACCGAGCGGGTGGCACCGCCAGTCCCGTCCACGCCCCGGGAGTACGACCCCGCGTGAACACCAAGACGACCTACATCTCGAAGGACGGCCTCGACAAGCTCCGGCAGGAGCTCGACGGGATGCTCGCCGTCCGGCGTCCCGAGATCGCCCAGCGGATCCACGACGCCAAGGAACATGGCGATCTCAGCGAGAACGCCGAGTACGAGGACGCCAAGAACGAGCAGGCCTTCGTCGAAGGGCGCATCCAGGCCCTCGAGTCGATGATCAAGAACGCGACCCTGATCGACGAACACACCTCGACCGACCACGTCCAGATCGGATCGACGGTCAAGGTGACCGGCGAGGATGGCGCCGAGTCGTTCATGATCGTGGGCTCGGCCGAGGCGAGGCCGTCCGACGGACGGATCTCCAACGAATCGCCCGTGGGTCGCGCCCTGCTCGGCCGCAAGAAGGGCGACAAGGTCGTCGTCAAGGTTCCTGCCGGCGACTTCTCGTACACGATCCTCGAGATCAGCTAGCGCAAGCACGCGCCGCCCCCGATCGGCGATCATCGCCTCGGCCGCCGGAAGGCGAGGCGGCGACGACGGAAGGGACAGGCAGCGTGGATTGGGCCGACGAGCTCGCCGCCTCGGTCGAGGGGCCGCAGGTCGTCAACGACTCCAAGACGCCGTCCGGCACGGTCCACGTCGGCAGCCTTCGTGGGCCCGTCATCCTCGACGTGATCACCCGCGCGCTGCGATCGCGGGGGCTCGAGACGACGCTGCTCTACGGCGTCGACGACATGGACCCCATGGATGCGCAGGCTCTGCTGACGCCCGATGCCGTCGACCGCTACATGGGCGTCCCGCTGGCCCGCATCCCGGACCTCGCCGGCGACTGCCACGAGTCCTACGCCCGCCACCACGCGCAGACCTTCATCGACACGTTCGCGGGGCTCGGCATCCACCCCGATCGCTACTACTGGATGAGCGACATCTATCCGACCGGGCAGATGGATCCGTTCATCCGGACCGCGCTCGACCGTGCCGAGGTGGTGCGCGACGTCTACCGCCGGGTGGCCAACGTCCAGCACCCGGACCACTGGCTGCCGCTGGGCGTGGTCTGCCCCAGCTGCGGCAAGGTGGGCACGACGATCGCTTCGGACTGGGACGGCGAGACGGTCGCAGTGAGCTGCCGGGCCGATCTCGTCGATTGGGCGACGGGCTGCGGATGGACGGGCCGGCTGGCGCCGTTCGGCGGCGCGGCCAAGCTGCCCTGGAACCTCGAGTGGGCTGCACAGTGGAGCCTGTTCGGGGTGACCATCGAGCCCAACGGCAAGGACCTTGCGACAGCCGGTGGCTCCCGCGACCGGTCCGATGCCATCGCGCGCGAGGTGTTCGACCACGAGCCACCCATCAACTTCCCGTACGAGTTCCTCAACATCGGCGGCCGGAAGATGTCGACCTCCAAGGGTCGGGGAGCGGCGGCGCACACGATCGGATCCGTGGTGCCGGCCGAGCAGGTGCGGTTCCTGTTCGTGCGCAACCGCCCCGAGACCGTGATCGAGTTCGACCCGGAGGGCACGGACGCGATCCCGCGCCTGTTCGATGAGTTCGACCGGCTGGCGTCGGCCTCAGCAGGCAACGAGGTCAAGGGCGAGTTGCCGACGGGCTACGAGTCGATCTTCCGTTACTCGCTCCTCGCCCCCGACCTCGACGCCGCGGCGATCGCCGCCACCTTCCGCCCTCCGTTCTCCCACCTGGCGCTCCTGGTCCAGGTGCCGGGCGTGGACGTCGCCGAACGGGTGGCGGCCGAGAAGGGCGAGCCGTTGACCGAGACCGAGACGGCGGAGCTCGAGGTCCGGCTGGCAGCCGTCCGGCGCTGGCTCGAGGCCTACGCGCCCGAGCGCGCGCGGATCGACGTCAAGCGTGACGGCCTGCCGGTGGAGGTCGGTCTCCTGCGCTCCGAGCAGCGAGGCTTCCTGCGTGCCATGGCGGATGCGGTGCACGGCGATGCGCCGGCGACGGGCGCCCAGTGGCAGGCTGCGATCTTCGAGGTTGCCACCGAGCACGGGTTGGACGCGAAGGCCGCGTTCAACGCGCTGTACCTGGCGTTCCTCGGACGACCGAACGGGCCGCGGGCCGGCTGGCTCCTGGCGAGCCTCGATCGGGAGTTCGTCATCGGACGGCTGCGCGCCGCGGTCAGGGCAGGGGAGGCGATGAGATGAGCGTCGGCGTCCAGCGGCTTCGGGATGAGCCCGACCGGATCCGCCAGGGGGCCATCGACAAGCGCGAGGATCCGCGGATCGTGGACCGGGCGCTCGAGGTCGACGCGCGCCGGCGCGCGCTCCAGGCCGAGTCGGACACCCTCAAGGCCGAGCGTAACGCCGCGTCCAGGCGGATCGGCGAGGCGATCAGGGGTGGCGCCCGACCCGATGGCCCCGAGGTGGCCGAGTTGCGCGCCGCATCGACGCGAGCCGGCGGGGCGATCGATCGCCTCGACACCGACCTGGCCGCGGCCGAGAAGGAGCTCGAGGACCTGTTGTTGCGCATCCCGAACCCGGCCGACCCCGAGGTGCCGGTGGGCGGCGAGGAGGCGAACGTCACGGTCCGCACCTGGGGCGAGCCGGCCGCCCGTGAGGTGGCCACGGCCGGCGGCGCCGGCTGGGACCGGCGGCCGCACTGGGAGATCGGCGACGCGCTCGACATCATCGACATCGGCCGCGGTGCCAAGATCACCGGCTCGGGCTTCCCGGTCTACAAGGGCGCAGGGTCGCGGTTGCAGCGCAGCCTGATCTCCTGGTTCCTCGACGTGCACACCACGGAGCACGGGTTCACCGAGGTCTGGCCGCCGGCCGTGGTCAATACGGCCTCGGCCACGGGCACCGGCCAGATTCCGGACAAGGAAGACCAGATGTATGTCGTCACCCGCGACGACCTGTACCTGGTGCCAACCGCCGAGGTCCCGGTGACCAACCTCCACCGGGACGAGATCCTGGAGGCATCCGAGCTTCCGATCCGGTACGCGGCCTACACGCCCTGCTTCCGCCGCGAGGCTGGAGCGGCCGGCAAGGACACCCGCGGCATCCTGCGTGTCCACCAGTTCGACAAGGTCGAGATGGTGCTGTTCGAGAAGCCCGCGGACAGCCCCGTCGCCCTGGAGTGGATGACCGGTCGGGCGGAGGTGCTGCTGCAGCGGCTGGGGCTGCCGTACCGGGTGCTGCTCATGAGCACGGGCGAGATGGGCTTCGTCCAGCGCAAGAAGTACGACCTCGAGGTGTGGGCACCGGGCGTCGAGCGCTGGCTGGAGGTGAGCAGCTGCTCGAACTTCGGGGACTACCAGGCACGCCGGATGGCCATCCGCTACCGGCCGACGCCCGGCGCCAAGCCGGAGCTCGTCCATACCCTCAACGGATCCGGTCTTGCCCTCGCGAGGATCGTTGCCGCGATCCTCGAGGTGTACCAGCAGCCCGACGGCACCGTGGCGGTCCCGGAGGTCCTTCGGCCCTACCTCGGCACCGGTACGATTGGGGTGCCGCCGCCGGCCTGAGGGATGTTGGAGCCGACGGCGGGCCACATCGCCACGGAGGGTCCGCGATGGAGCCGCAACAGCCGCCCGCGCCGATACCCCAGCCGCCCGCGCCGCAGCCACCGATGGGCATGCCGACCCCGCCCCCCTGGGTGGCCCGACTCCTCCCGGGGCGAGCTGGCAGGCCCCGCAGGTGGAGACCGGGCCCGCGCCCGGGGTCAAGTTCGCCGGATATGGCGCGCGCCTCGTCGCGTACATCGTCGACGCCATCCTGCTGGGCATCGTCATCGCGGTGCTCTCGGTCGTGTTCATCGCGATCATCGCGGGTGCGGCGGCCAACGATTCCGGCGGAGCGGCGATCGGTAGCACGTTCATCTACGTGATCCTGATCTTCGTGGTCAGCGTGCTGTACTTTCCGTACTTCTGGGCCAACGGGGGTGCCACACCCGGGATGAAGATGCTCCACATCCGCGTCGTGCGCGATGCTGATGGTGGTCCGATCGGCTGGGGACCGGCCATCCTCCGGCTGGTGGGCTACTGGGTGAACGGCGTCGTCCTGTACGTCGGGTACATCTGGATCTTCATCGACAAGCGCCGCCGCGGCTGGCACGATCTGATCGCCGGCACCGTGGTGATCGAGGGCTGAGACCCCGGAGGCGCCGCCGGGTCACTCGGCGGCACCCGAGACCACTGGTATGCTCCCGCGCGGAGCGGTGGCCGAGTGGTTGATGGCGGCGGTCTTGAAAACCGCAAGGGCGAAAGCTCTCGGGGGTTCGAATCCCTCCCGCTCCGCCATTGAACTCAGACACCGTCTCCCGCTCCGCCACCTCCCGCTCCGCCACACCGGGCAACGAACCGAGCGGTGAGCCCGCCGCGGCCCGCTCGGGTCAGGTCATCCCGTCGGGAAGGTCAGGGCACGTGGGCCAGTGACTCCAGCAGGGCGGCCGTGTTGAACCCGGCCCCGACGATCCCGCTCGCGACGGCCAGGCTGACCAGCACCAGGCTGGCGATCGGGTAGGCGGCCCGGACGGCCCGGTGCCTGGACGGGCGGGCGGGCCGCTGGATCCGGCGTGCGATGAGCGCGGCGAGACCGATCTTGACCAGGGCCACCAGCTGGATCCCCCCGAGAGCCATCAGCACCAGCACGACCGGGTTCCGTTCGGCATGGATCGTGGGGCCGACGACCAGGTAGAAGGCGGCGAAGGTGAGCGCGTCCATGCCCTGCGCGAACAGGAGCCGGCGCCCGCGAGCCCTGAGCGACCGGGCTCGGGCCGGCCCCTCGCCTGCCCTCGACACCGCCTCCGCCACGTCCATTCGTTGAGCATGGTACTCGAGCCTGTGATCTCGATGAGAGGGCGCCCCGGCGCCGGCGTGAGCCAGCGTCGTCGGCCGGGTTCGGGCGCCGAGCGCGCCGGGGACGCACAATGAGCGTGAGGTCAGGCTCGCAGCTGGAGGTGGTGCCATCCTCGTCGACGGGCGCAGGTATCGCACGATCTGGATCGAGGACGGCGACGGCGCCGTTTCGATCATCGACCAGACCGAGCTCCCGTTCCGGTTCGAGATCGCCCGGATCGGCTCGGTCGCGGGGATGGCGGACGCCATCACGACGCTGCGGGTGCGCGGGGCCGGGTGCATCGGTGCCGCCGCCGGGTACGGCATGTACCTCGCCGCGCGCGAGATCGCGGCCGGCAGGCCCACGGTCGAAACCATCCCGGCCACCCTGGCTGAGGCAAGCGACCGTCTCGCAGCGACGAGGCCCACCGCCGTCAACCTCCGTTGGGCCGTCGATCGGCTGCTCCGGACGCTGGCCGGGATCACCGACCCCGGGGAGCTCGTCACCTGCGCCCGGGCCGAAGCGGATGCCATCGCGGACGAGGACGCGGCCGCCTCGCGTGCGATCGGACGGTTCGGACTCCCGCTGATCCGCGAGATCCACGAGCGGACGCGGCGCCCGGTCAACGTCCTGACCCACTGCAACGCCGGCTGGCTCGCGTTCGTGGACGAGGGGACGGCCACGGCGCCGATCTACGCGGCGCACGAAGCGGGGATCCCGGTTCACGTCTGGGTCGACGAGACCCGCCCCGTCAACCAGGGTGCCCGCCTGACGGCCTGGGAGCTCGGCCAGGTGGGGGTGCCGCACACGGTCATCGTCGACAACGCGGGCGGCCATCTGATGCAGCACGGCAAGGTCGACATCGTGATGGTGGGCAGCGACCGGACGGCGGCCAACGGGGACGTGGCCAACAAGATCGGCACCTACCTCAAGGCGGTGGCCGCCCGCGACAACGGGATCCCGTTCTACGTGGCGCTGCCGTCGTCGTCGATCGACTGGGCCAGCGACGATGGGCTTGCCGACACCCCGATCGAACAACGATCAGGGCGCGAGATCACCCATGTCCGTGGCGTCGCGGCGGACGGGCGCCTCGTCGAGGTCGCGACCATGGCGCCCGACGAGCCGGTCGCGAACTACGCGTTCGACGTGACGCCGGCTCGACTGGTCACCGGTCTGATCACGGAGCGGGGGATCTGCGGGGCCACGCCGGCCGGGATCGCCGGGCTGTTTCCGGAGCGAACGCGCCCCTGAGTCGAATGCGAGGTCACGTCGGATCCTGTCCAGGTTGCGATCGGCGCGCCGTGCCGCGATCCGCATGCGCGGTCGGCGTTTGGTCAACAGGGCGTTCGGCGCGAGTGGTCGGCGTTTGGTACGCAGGGCGTTCACTCCGGCGGCTCTCGGGGCCGCAGCACCCTTCGCTGAGCCCGTTGGAACGCATGGAGAGCGAGGCCAGGGCCGCAACCGCCGGATGGAACGGCGCGTGAGCCACCCGGTGCCAAGACCGCCGCAGTGAACGCGACGCGTTCCAGGAAACACCTGCGTCGCAGGATGCCCGGGAGACGGGCGCTTGACGCGCTCGAGACCCGGCCCCTAGACTCCGCGCCACAACCGAACACGGGCATCGATCGGGACGAGTACCCGTCGAGCGCCATCTCAGAGACCCGGCGGCAGGTGTGAGCCGGGATGGCGGCGGCGGCGAATGGACCCGGGAGCCCCCGGACCGAACGCGGGGCGACGGGCGTGGACGCGGGTAGTGGCCACGGACGGAGCGGACGACCAGTAGGCTCCGGCGCAGAGCGCCAGCGATAGAGGGCGGCGCCGATCGGTCGGCCGCACGGGCAACAGCCCGGGCGCGCGGATCCGTCGGTCAGAGTGCGGCACACCGCCGAATGAGGGTGGCACCGCGGAAGGTTCAACGGCCTTTCGTCCCGAGCAGACGAAGGCCGTTTCCGATTCTCGGGCGCCAGGGGTCGAGCGAAGCCCCGACCCATGGCACCGCCGAAGGGATGGACCGCACGATGACCGATCCGCTGAGCCTGGTTGAAGCCAGACGCCTCGCCTCCACCGCCGACACGATCCTGCTGCGCGCCGGCCGGACGGCCGATCTCGAGACCCCGATCGGTGCCTTCCTGCGCCTCGACGACGGCTTGACCCCCGCCTACCTGCTGGAGTCGGTGGAGGGAGGCGAGCGGCTCGGCCGGTACAGCTTCCTGGGCGTCGGGCCCCGCCGGCTGCTCGAGGTTGGCGATGGCGTCGCCCGGACCACCTCTCGGCCGGTCGGCGTGGTGGACTACACCCCCGACCTGCCGGTGACCGAGACCGAAACCCCGGATCCGTTGACCGCCCTTCGGGCATTCTTGCCTCGTCGACGCGTCACGCCCGTCGAGGGGATGCCCCGGTTCACCGGGGGCGCCGTTGGTGCGCTCAGCTACGACGCCGTTTCGACCTTCGAACCGTCCGTCCCACGCCCTGACCGCGACCCGGTCGGCGTGCCGCTGGCGTCGTTCATCGAGACCGATCTCGTCATCGTCTTCGACCACCTGACCCACCAGCTGTCGGCGATCGCGTCGCTCCACACCGAAGACCCCGATCTCGAGGGTCGGTACCGGATCGCCGAGCGCGCGATCTTCGAAGCGCTCGAGCGCACGGCCCGACCGAGCCAGGCGGAGATGACGGCGGCGTTCGGCCGCTCGAGCGCCTCGGACGGTGCGGCCGATGGCCAGGTTGCCGAGGTCGAGACCTCGCTTGGGCGCGACGCGTACATCGGCGCGGTGGAGCACGCGAAGGACGCGATCGCCGCTGGCGAGGCCATCCAGGTCGTGCTGGCCCGACGACAGTCGTTCGACCTGCCGGCGGGACCCGATGGACAGCCCATCGACGGCGTCGCGCTGTACCGGGCCCTGCGCCGGGTCAACCCCTCGCCGTACCTGTTCTTCACACGCACCCCGGCGTTCGAGGTCGTCGGCGCCAGCCCTGAGCTTCTGCTCCAGGTCGTCGGTGATCGGATGACCACGCATCCCATCGCCGGCACCCGACCCCGGGGAGCGACGCCCGCCGACGACGACCGCCTGGCCGACGAGCTCCGCCGCGACCCCAAGGAGCGAGCCGAGCACGTGATGCTCGTCGACCTCGGGCGCAACGACCTCGGGCGGGTCGCCCGCCCGGGCACCGTGGCCACCAGCCAGTACATGGAGGTCGAGCGATACAGCCACGTGCTCCACCTCGTCAGCCACGTCGAGGGCCGGCTCCGGCCGGAGCTCGACGCGCTCGATGCGCTGCGCGCGGTGTTCCCGGCCGGCACGCTCAGCGGGGCGCCGAAGATCCGGGCGATGCAGCTGATCGCCGCCGCCGAGGGCGAGCGGCGCGGGCTGTACGGGGGTGCCGTCGGCTACCTCGGCTACGACGGCAACCTGGACACGGCGATCACGATCCGGAGCGCGGTGCTCAAGGGTGGTCAGGCCCACGTCCATACCGGCGCCGGGATCGTCGCGAGGAGCGTGCCCGAGACCGAGTTCGAGGAGACCGAGCACAAGGCGGCTGCGATGCGCCGCGCGATCGAGCTGGCGGCTGCACCCGATGAGGTCGGCGCCCGCCCGTCGAGTGCGATCGGCGGATCCGATGGCGCGGGGGTGCCCGAGCCCCACGCGGCCGCCGGATCGGAGGTCGGGGCCCGATGATTCTGATGATCGACAACTACGACTCGTTCACGTTCAATCTCGTCCAGGCGCTCGAGGCGGCCGGCGCCGAGGTGCGGGTGGTGCGCAACGACGCGATGACGCGAGCTGACGTCGACGCACTGGCGGCGGACCCCGAGGCCGGTCTGCGCGGGATCGTCATCTCGCCCGGCCCCGGAGCCCCGGGGACGGCCGGCGTGTCCATGGATGCCGTCGGTGTCGCGGTGGATCGCCGGATCCCGCTGCTCGGGGTGTGTCTCGGGATGCAGTCGATGGCCGCCGCGTTCGGTGCGGCGATCGTTCGTGCTCCGACCCTCATCCATGGCGAGGCCTCGCTCGTCGACCACGATGGGCAAGGGCTGCTGGCGGGGATGCCGGTCGCGTTTCCGGCCGCCCGCTACCACTCGCTGTGCGTGGATCCGCAGACGCTCCCCGACGATCTGTACGTGACCGCCACCAGCCCCGACGACGGCGTCGTGATGGGCCTGCGGCACCGGACGCTGCCGATCGAGGGGGTCCAGTTCCACCCGGAGTCCGTGCTCACGCCCGACGGCCCACACGTGCTCGCCAACTTCCTGCGCCTGGCCGGAGAGGGCGAGGCTGGCCGGCTTGACGCTGCCACCGGCTCGTTCGCGACGCGGGGGATGGGGGATGAGCGCCCGACCGGCGAGACGAGGTCCGGTACCGGCGGCACCGGGCCCGACGCCGGCGACCAGCTGCAGCCAGCGGGAGCGATCCGATGAGCGAGCATGTTCGCGCCGCCCTGGTGGCGATCGTCGAGGGCCGGACGCTGTCGGCCGACGAGGCGCGCCTGGCGATGGGCGACGTGATGGACGGTGAGGCGACGCCGTCGCAGCTGGCGGCGCTGCTGATGGGCCTCAGGTTGCGTGGCGAGACGGTCGAGGAGCTGGCGGGCTTTGCGAGCGTGATGCGCGAGCGGGTCCTGAAGGTCGATGCACCGGCGGGGACGATCGACGTGGTCGGGACCGGCGGCGACAGCTCCGGCACGTTCAACATCTCCACGGCGTCGGCGCTGGTCGTGGCGGCGGCGGGGGTGCCCGTGGCCAAGCACGGTAACCGGGCGATCACCTCGAGATCCGGGTCCGCGGACGTCCTCGACGCGCTCGGCATCCGCATCGATCACGATGCCGAGTCGGCCGGCCGGTCGATCCGCGAGCTCGGCTTCGCGTTCCTGTTCGCGCCCGCGTTCCACCCGGCGATGCGTCACGCAGGCCCCACCCGGCGCGAGATCGGCGTCCGCACCGCGTTCAACCTGATCGGGCCGCTCACCAATCCTGCCGGCGCCACACGGGCGCTGATCGGCGTCGGGGATGCGGCCGCCGCGCCGCGGATCGCCGAGGCCGCCGCGCTGCTGGGGACCGAGCGGACGTTCGTCATCCACGGCAACGGCGTGGACGAGCTGCCGCTCGACGATTCGGGTGTGCTGTACGACGTCTCGCCGGCAGGCGTGGAGCGACGTCCGATCCTCGCCTCGGCGCTCGGCTTCGCGGTCGCCTCGACCGCCAGGCTCGCCGGTGGCACGCCTGGTGAGAACGCCGCGATGATCGAGGCCGTGCTGCATGGTGAGCCGAGCGTCCGGCGCGATGTCGTGCTGCTCAACGCCGGCGCCGCCCTGTTGGTGGCGGGGGTCGTGAATCGGATCGAGGACGGGATCGACCAGGCCGCGCTCACGATCGATGCCGGGCTCGCGAGCACGCTGCTGGCTGCGCTGCGCTCGGAGCGATCGGTGGCCGACGGGACCCGGGCGGCCGACGGGACCACAGCGCCCGATGGCACGAAAGCCGCCAGCTCCTCCAGCGCGGCCGGAGCGCGATCGTGACGGTCGCCGAGCAGCCGCGCACCGACAGGCGCCGCGGCGGGGTGGTGCGCGAGATCGCCGCCCGGCGGCTCGCCGACGTCACCCCCGAGCTCGATGCGCTCGGTCGGGACGGGTTGCGACGGGCCGCGCGCGCCGCGCCGCCCCCGAGGCCGGTCGCCGATCTGCTGGCGGCGCCCGGGCTGCACCTGATCGCCGAGGTCAAGCGGCGCTCACCGTCGGCCGGCGAGATCGTCGCCGGCGATGACGCCGTGGCCCGGGCGCGTGCCTACGCGGCCGGGGGAGCGTCCGCCATCTCGGTCCTGTGCGAGCCGCACTGGTTCGGCGGGTCCGTCGGAGACCTGCGCGCGGTCCGGGCTGCGGTCTCCGTGCCCGTGCTCGCGAAGGAGTTCGTGGTCGATCCCCGGCAGCTCGATCTGCTCCGGGCTGCCGGTGCGGACCTCGTGCTGCTGCTCGCGGTCCTGCATCCGGCGAAGCGGCTTTCCCGGCTGGTGGCCCGGGCTCGGGACCTCGGCCTGGAGCCCCTCGTGGAGGCCCACGATGCTCGCGAGCTCGACGCCTCGCTGACCACCGGGGCCCGGCTGATCGGGCTCAACAACCGGGACCTGCGGACGCTCGACGTGGACCCAGAGCGGTGCGTGATGCTGCGGGGTTCGATTCCTGCCGACTGCCTGGCCATCGCCGAGTCCGGCGTCCGCGATGCATCGACTGTCGCTCGCTGGCGTGCCACCGGGTTCGACGCAGCTCTGGTGGGCGAGGCGCTCATGCGGTCCGACGATCCGGCGGCCGCCGCTCGCTCGTTCGTGGCCGCCGGTCGCGACCCGGTCGATGCGACGGCCGAGGCGCGCGCGCCGATGGTCAAGATCTGCGGTGTCACCGACGACGTTGGCGCGCTGGCGGCTGTCCGGGCGGGTGCCGACGCGATCGGGCTCAACTTCGCTCCGGGAACGCCGCGCGTGCTGTCGATCGACGAGGGCGTCGCCCTGGCACGGCTGGTCCGCGGCGCGGCCGCGGCGAGGGCACGCCGTCCGGACATCGTCATCGTCACGGCCGACCTGCCGCCCGCGGACATGGACGCCGTGATCACCGCGGTCGATCCCGATGTCGTCCAGCTGAGCGGCGACGAGTCGCTCGCGTCCGTCGCAACCGCGGGGCGCCCGGTGTGGAAGGCGCTCCGGCCGGGCCCCGGTGAGCCGGCCCACGCGGTGGTCTCTCGCGCACGTGCCTTCCTCGATGCCGGCGCCGAGCGGATCCTGCTCGATGCCGCGGGGGGTCCGCACCCTGGCGGCACGGGATTGCGTGTCGATGCGGACCTGGCCGCCGCCGTCGCCCGCGAGGTCCCGATCACGCTCGCGGGTGGATTGCACCCGGCCAACGTCGGCGCGGCGGTCCTCGCCGTCCCGGCAACGGGGGTGGACGTCGCGAGCGGGACGGACGGGCCACGCGTGCCCGGCGAGCGCCCCCGCAAGGACCCACTGCGGGTGGCGCTGTTCGTCAAGCGGGCCAGGGACGCACGGCGCCACCGGCCCAACCTCCCGTTCGGGCCTGCCCCCGTCCATCCCGGCCTCCTCGAGGTCGACAGCGCGGGCCGTTGGGGCATGGAGCGCGACTTCGGCGGCCGCTACGTGCCGGAGACGCTGATGGCGGCGCTCGAGCACCTGGAGGACGCCTACCAGGCTGTTCGCCACGACCCACGGTTCTGGGCCGAGCTCGACGACCTGCTGGCCCGGTACGCGGGCCGGCCCACCGCGCTGTACCGCGCGGACCGGCTGGCGGCGGCGGCGGCCCATGAGGCGCGGGGGCTGTCGGCGGGTCGTCGCGGCGCCACGCCGATCCCGCCGCTCAGGCTGTACCTCAAGCGCGAGGACCTGGCCCACACCGGCGCCCACAAGATCAACAACGCGCTGGGGCAGGCGCTGCTGACGAGGCGATTGGGCAAGTCGCGGGTCATCGCCGAGACGGGTGCCGGGCAGCACGGCGTCGCGACCGCGACCGCGTGCGCGCTGCTCGGCCTGCCGTGCGTCGTGTTCATGGGTGAGGAGGACATCCGCCGCCAGGCACCGAACGTGCTCCGGATGCGCGCGCTGGGTGCCGAGGTCCGGTCGGTCAGCTCGGGGACGGCGACCCTCAAGGACGCGGTCAACGAGGCCATGCGGGACTGGGTGACCAACGTCGAGACCACGCACTACGTGCTCGGATCGGCGATGGGCCCGCATCCGTATCCGACCATCGTGCGTGACCTCCAGCGCCGGATCGGCGACGAGGCGGCAGCCCAGCTCGCGGCGGTCGAGGGGCGGCTGCCCGATCTTGCGCTGGCGTGCGTCGGCGGCGGGTCGAACGCCATCGGGCTGCTCAGCCGGTTCATCGCCGAGTCCCCGGTACGCCTGGCCGTCGCCGAGGCGGCGGGTGACGGCGTCGAGACCGGCCGGCATGCGGCCGCGATCGCCGGCGGCTCGCCGGGCATCCTCCACGGCTCACGCTCGCTGATGCTCCAGGACCGCGACGGGCAGGTCGTCGAGGCGCACTCGGCGTCAGCCGGCCTCGACTACCCGGGCGTTGGGCCGCAGCTGGCGGCCCTCGCCGAGGCCGGGCGCCTCGAGGTGGCGACCGCGACCGACCGTGAGGCCGTGGCGGCGATGAAGACGGTGACCCGGACCGAGGGGATCCTGCCGGCGCTCGAGACCTCGCACGCCGTGGCCGCCCTGCCCAAGCTGCTGGCCGGGCTGGAGGGTTCTGGAAGACCGTTCCCGGACGATGCGTTGCTGCTGCTCGGCTTCTCGGGGCGTGGCGACAAGGATCTCGCGGCCCTGGAGCGGTTCGCCGACGTCGACCCGTGGGAGGGTGCCCGATGAGCGCCATCGCCATGCCGGCCCACACCAACGAGACGGCCGGCGCGCGCCGCATCGCCGAGGCCTTCGCCCGTGCGCGCGCCGAGGACCGCACGGCGCTCATCCCGTACGTGGTGGCCGGCTACCCGGATGCCGAGGCAAGCTTCGGCGTCGCCTGCGCCGCGATCGACGCCGGCGCCGATCTGCTCGAGGTCGGTCTCCCGTACTCCGACCCGCTCGCCGACGGTGCCACGCTCCAGCGGGCCACGCAGGGGGCGCTCACCTCCGGGGCGACGTTCGACCGGTCGCTCGGCCTGGTGGCCCGGATCGCGGCGGCCCGGCCGGCGACACCGCTGGTCGCCATGGGCTACGCAAACCAGCTGATCGGTGGCGGCGACGGTCGTGGCCGGGCCGGCTCGCTCGCCGCCGCGGGTGCGGCCGGGGTCATCGTCGCGGACCTCACGCCCGACGAGGGCGCGCCGTTCGAGGCCGTGGCCGCGGAGGCGGGGATCGCCGTCATCTACCTGGTTGCCCCGACCACCGCCCCCGATCGCCGGGCAAGGATCGCCGCCCGCAGCGGCGGGTTCCTGTACTGCGTGTCGCTGGTCGGTGTCACCGGGGCTCGCACGGCGCTGCCGCCGTCGGTCGCCGGCCTGATCCGTGACGTCAAGGCGGTGTCGCCGGTGCCCGTCGGCGTTGGGTTCGGGGTCTCGAAGCCGGCCCACGTGCGCGCGATCGCGCGGGCCGGCGCTGACGGCGTGATCGTCGCCTCGGCGCTCGTCGACGCCCTCGGACCGGACGGCCGGAACGTCGAGGCTCTCGCCACGCTCGTCGGCCGTCTCCGCGCGGCGACCATCGCCCGGGCGACCGGGCAACGGACGGAGCACGGACACGACGTGGCGCTGGTCAGAGGAGCGTCAGCAGCTCCTTAAGGCAGCGGATCCGGTAGGTGCTGGCGGGTCCGCCGGTGGGCGTCGCGCCGCCGGGATTGAACCAGCAGGTGTCGAGGCCGTACGCCACGCCGCCCGCAATGTCCGAGGTCAGGCTGTCGCCGATCAGCAGCACCTCGTTCCGACGCGGTTGGCCCATCCGGAGGAAGGCCGCATCGAAGATCCCGGGCTCGGGCTTGGCCACGCCGATCTCGTCCGAGATCACGATCTCGGCGATGTAGTCGCGGATGGCCGACCGGGCCAGGCGTGGCCGCTGGACGTCGCTCAGGCCATTGGTGATGATCGCCAGCCGGTACGACCCGTGCAGGGCTCTCACGACGGTCAGGGCATCCTGGGTCAGGTGCGTCTGGCTGGCAAGGTTGGGCAGATACGCCTCGCCGAACCCGTCAGGCGGGTCTCCGACGCCGATGGCCTCGAACAGCAGCTCGAAACGCCTCGTGCGGAGTGTCGTGGCGGAGATGGAGCCCGCCTCGAGGGCCTGCCAGACCTCCCGGTTCACCTGCCGGTACACGGGCAGGTACGAGGGATCGAACCCGAGGCCGAACTGCTCGAACGTCCGGGTCAGCGCGCCAGCTTCCGCGCGCCCGAAATCGAACAGGGTGTCGTCGGCGTCGAACAGCAGCCATCGGTACCTGGGCATCGAAGCCGCCATTCTCGCATCGGCGGTGGCGGGCGCGGTTCGTCCTCAGGGTGACGCCCGCTGACGGCGGCGGGTCGGTCGCGTGACCGGCGCGTCCAGGTCGTACATTGACCCCGGCACCGGATCCCTGGTGAGCGGCCCGCTCGGACGCCCGGATGCATCCAGGCCGTGGCCAGCACGGTGGGGGTTGCCGCATGGACAACGTGGTCGTGCGAAGCGTCGAGGCGCCGACCGAGGCGGAGGCGCGTGCGATGGCGGCGCCGGTCCTGGATGCGTTCCGGGGTGCGGGCTGGGCGCTTCGCGAGTCGCTGTGGATCCCCGGGGATCGGCGGCCGAGCCTCGGCGAGAGCCTGCTGCTGAGTCCCGAGAGCCAGCTGCTGCTCGAGGGCGGCGGGACGCTCCGCCTGTCGTTCGCCCACCCGGACCCGTTCGCCGTGGCGCCGCCCGCCGATGCCTCGACCCGCGAGCCGGACGCGTTCGAGTCGATCGGAGGCGTTCGCTATCGCCGGCTCGTGCCGCGCTGGGCGATCGGGATCGCCTTCGGGCTGATCGGGCTGCTCATCGTGCTGTCCATGGCGTCGTCGATGGGCGGCGGGCTCACCGGTGCGCAGCCGACCCCCGACGGTGGAATTTGTCCCGTCGGTTGGGTACCCGGGATGAAGCTCAACGATGCTGGAACGGCGCTGGTCCCGGACGGCACCTGCCAGCAGCTCGGCCCGTAGCGTCACGAAGCCTCGTCCACCGGGTAGGCCACGCGCGACCGGTTCCGCATCAGCACCATCTCGTCGAGCACCGCTCCGGTCGCGGCATCGAGCCGTCGACGCCGGACCTCGTTGCATCGGACGACGATGTCGCCCTCGCGCTCGAACCTGTGGCCGACCTCGACGATCTCGAACCGGACGCGAGGCGCCTCGGTCGTCCGGATCGCACCGATCAGGTGGGCGTCGCCGACCCGGACCTCGAGCTGGAACGACCGGTCGGTCGGGTTCCGGAGTCGGAGGTCCACGAGGTCGAAGGCGACCGTCGCGCCGGTCCCGAACGGAAGCTCGCGCCGGTCGTCGGGGAAGGCGTCGACGCTGTGGTGATGGCGCTCGGTGACCTCGAGCTCGGTGTGGAGCGCCATCCAGTGGAGCAGGTTCGAGACCTGGCACAGCCCGCCGCCGATCCCCACGGCGGGCCGCCCGCCGACGAGCACGAGACCCTCCCGGTAACCGCGCGCCCCGGACGGCCGCCCGACCCGGCGCCAGAACGACACGGTCTCCCCGGGCTCGAGCAGGAGGCGGTCGAGCGTCGAGGCGGCCAGGCGCAGGTTCCCGATCTTGGTCTCCTGGAGCCGCGGGTCCGTGCCGGCGAGCCGCCGCCGCAGCGGTGTGGCGTGGCGCACCACGACCGCAGGCAGCAGGTCCGTTGTCTGCCGGTCCGCGAAGCGAGTGTGGGTCAGATGGTCGCGCAGCACGCGCACGAGACGGCGCTGCCGAGCGTGCACCGCGGAGAGGAGCGGATGCAGCGGCAGGCGCCACGAGCGCACGCTCACGATCGGACCAGCGTCTCCGGCCCGGCCATCTGCGGGATCGTCGACATTCCTCGCCGCATGTGACCGCCCCCTCTTTCTGTTGAGCGAGATGATGCGCTTCCGGGTGCCGGCGTGACGCCCAGCGGTGCGTGGCCTGGCTGCCTGGACGCGCGAACTGTCCCTGACGCACGAACTCGCGGGCCATGGTTGACAGGTCCTGACGGCTCGGCGGCGATACTTGACGCATGACGACGAAGGTGCGGACGGCCGTCGAGGCGGCGCCGAAGAAGGTCTTCCTGATCGCGCTCGACTGGCCTGGCTGGGCACGAGCGGGCAGGACGGAGGAGGCCGCGATCGAGGCCTTCCTCCGGGCCGCGCCGCGGTATGCGCCGGTCGCCGCCAGAGCCGGCCATCCGATCGATGTCGCCGAGATCGAGATCGACGTCGTCGAGCGGCTTCCCGGCGACACCAACACCGAGTTCGGGGTTCCCCGCCAGGTGGGAGCGTCGGACGCGGAGCCGACCGATGACCGCGAGGCGGCCAGGCTCGCGGCGCTCGTGGCGGCCGCCTGGGACATGTTCGACGAGGCGGCCGCGGCCGCGCCCGAGGAGCTGCGCAAGGGTCCTCGCGGCGGCGGCCGGAACCGGACGAAGATCGTGGATCACGTTGACGGGGCGGATGCCGCCTACGCGAGCGTGATGGGCATCGGGACGCGTGGCCTCGACGTCAGGGCCGTGCGCGCCGCGATGCTCGAGCTGCTGCAGGCACCGTCGGACGGCTCGCCGCTCGCCGGCAAGAAGTGGCCGGCCCGATACGCGGCCCGCCGCATCGCCTGGCATGCGCTCGACCACGCCTGGGAGATCGAGGACCGGAGCGACCCCGCCTGACCCGGTCTGTCGGCCCGGCTCCGTCGGCCGGGTGGCCCCCCGGTTCGGGCGGTTCAGCCTTGGGGCCGGGCGGTGAGGCTGCCGATAATGCCGGGCGAGACAGGGCCTGGTGGCGCGGATTCGGCATCAGCGCGCCCTGCGCGCGACGACGGCACGAAAGGCAGGCGCGATGCGGGATCGGCGACCGGAGGTCGAGCTGCCGATGCCGGCTGTGGCGAACCCGGACCCGTCCGAGCCATCGGCCGGCATTCCCCGTCACGACTCGGGCTCGATCGACGAGCCGTGGCTGGGCCGGCTCGCCGCGAGCGACGGCATGTTCGTCACCGACGACCACCAGCGGATCATCGTGTGGTCCAGCGCGGCCCAACGGATGCTCGGGTTCTCGCCCGAGGAGACGATCGGCAGGACGTGCTACCAGGTGGTGATGGGCCGTGAGCCGGACGGTCATCCGATCTGCGGGCGCAACTGCACGGTGATGCGGAACGCCCGCCGTGGACGGGGAACGGCCGCGTATGAGGTCACAGCCCGTGCCCGCGACGGCAGCGCCAGGTGCCTGTCCAATAGCGTGATCGTCGTGGACGGTCCGGAGCGGGACTTCCACGTCATCCACCTGCTCCGCGAGGCAGCGACGCCGGCGCCGGCCGGACGCAGGTCAACCGAGCGACGACGCGGGCCCGGGGGCGAGGCGATGGTCGAGTCCCTGACCCGGCGCGAGCTCGAGGTGCTCCGCCTGCTCGCCGGCGGCGCGACGATCGACGAGATCGCCGAGACCCTGACGATCAGCGTGTTCACCGCCCGCAACCACGTCGCGAACATCGGGCGCAAGCTCGGGGCGCATAACCGGCTCGAGACCGTGCTGCTGGGGATGCGCAACGGCCTGGTCTGAGGACAGCGAACCCGCCCGAAAATGGTTCGTACGCACCATGAATTGGCGGCGGAGGGGGGCACGATAGGACATGGAGGCGGCGCCGACGTGCGGTGCGGCCCGATCATGACCCGGCATCCAACGGAGCCGGGGCGGCGCGCGCATCCAAAGGGAGGCGAGGCAACGTTGTGGATCCGCTGATGCTGGCGCGGTGGCAGTTCGGAATCACCACCATCTACCACTTCCTGTTCGTCCCGCTCACGATCGGGCTGTCGTTCTCGGTCGCCGGGCTGCAGACGGCCTGGTACCGGACGGGGGACGACAGGTACCTGCGGCTGACGCGGTTCTTCGGCGAGCTGTTCCTGATCAACTTCGCCCTGGGCGTCGTGACCGGCATCGTGCAGGAGTTCCAGTTCGGCATGAACTGGAGCAGCTACAGCCGGTTCGTGGGCGACATCTTCGGCGCACCCCTCGCGATCGAAGGCCTGCTCGCGTTCTTCCTCGAGTCGACGTTCCTGGGCCTGTGGATCTTCGGCTGGGGTCGCCTGTCGCGGGGCGTTCACCTGGCGACGATCTGGATCGCGGCCATCGGCACCGCCATCTCGGCCTACATCATCCTGGCCGCCAACGCCTGGATGCAGCACCCCGTCGGCTACGTCGTCAACGATTCGGCGGGCCGCGCCGAGCTCAAGGACTTCTTCGCCGTCGTGCTCAACAGCACGGCGTTGATCACGTTCCCGCACACGATCGCTGCGGCGTTCATGACCGCCGGCGCGTTCATCACCGGGATCGCGATGTACCGGCTCCTCCGCACCCACGGCGAGGACCTCCCGTTCCGGACCGCGGCCAAGGCGGGTGCGTCCATGGTCCTGGTGGCCGGGCTCCTGGTCGCGATCACCGGCGACATCCAGGGCAAGATCATGACCGACCAGCAGCCGATGAAGATGGCGGCTGCCGAGGCCCTGTGGCAGACGGAGCAGCCGGCCTCGTTCTCGATCTTCACGATCGGGAGCCTCGACGGCAGCAAGGACGTGTTCTCGATCCGGATCCCGGACCTGCTCTCGTTCCTGGCCACGGGCGACCTGAACGGCAAGGTCGAGGGGATCAACGATCTCCAGGCCCAATACCAGCAGACCTACGGCCAGGGCGACTACACACCCAACACGCCTGTCACCTACTGGACGTTCCGGTGGATGATCGGGGCCGGCGCGCTGGCCGCGCTGGCGGCGCTCTGGTTCCTGTGGGCGATGCGCGGCGGCCGGCTGCCCGGCAGGGGCGCCGTCGCCACGGCCATCCTGCTTCCGTTCCTGCCGCTCGCTGCCAACTCGCTGGCCTGGATGTTCACCGAGGTCGGCCGCCAGCCGTGGATCGTGTTCGGCCTGATGGGGACGGCCACCGCCGTGTCGCCCGGGACGAGCACGCTCGAGGTGCTGATCACGATGGTCGGGTTCACGCTGCTGTACGGTGTCCTCGCGATCGTGATGCTGGGCCTGGTCGTACGGCGCGTTCGCGCGGGCCTGCCCGAGGCAACTGGTGATCAGGGCTTCGAGCACGACGCCGACGCGCCGCTGGCGCTCGGGTACTAGGGGAGACCGATGGAGCTCACGACCGTCTGGTTCGCGCTGATCGCGATCCTCTGGATTGGCTATTTCGTTCTCGAGGGGTTCGACTTCGGGGTCGGGATCCTGCTCACGATCCTCGGCCGCAACGAGCCCGAGCGCCGTGCGATCCTGCGCACGATCGGCCCCGTCTGGGACGGCAACGAGGTCTGGGTCCTGGTCGCGGGGGGAGCCACGTTCGCGGCGTTCCCGGAGTGGTACGCGACCCTGTTCTCGGGCTTCTATCTGGCCCTGTTCCTGATCCTGGTCGCGCTCATCGTCCGCGGGGTCGCGATCGAATACCGCAACAAGCGCGGAGACGCAGCGTGGCGGCGCCGCTGGGACATCGCGATCTCGATCGGCAGCTTCCTGCCCGCAGTGCTGTGGGGCGTCGCCTTCGCGAACATCGTGGGCGGGGTGCCGATCGACGCCGACAAGCAGTTCACCGGCAACCTGTTCACGCTCCTCAACCCGTTCGGGCTCCTCGGCGGGGCGACCACACTGCTGCTGTTCGTCACTCACGGCCTGATCTTCCTGGCCCTCAAGACCGAGGACGAGATCCGGGAGCGGGCGACCGCGCTCGTGCTGCCCGTGGGCCTCGTCACCGCGGTCGTCGCCGTGGCGTTCCTCGTGTGGGCCAACGCCATCCGCGGCGACGCCGTCTCGTTCGCCGTGGCGGTCGTCGCGGCGCTCGCGTTCGTGGGCGCGCTCGTGGCGAGCCGGCTGCGGCGCGAGGGGTGGGCGTTCATCGGGTCGGCTGCAACGATCGGACTGGCCGTGGTCAGCCTGTTCTGGGCCCTGTTCCCGGACGTGATGCCGTCGTCGACCGACGCCGCCTACAGCCTCACCACGACCAACGCGTCGTCGACCGAGTACACGCTCACGATCATGACCGTGGTGGCGATCATCTTCGTGCCCATCGTGCTCGGCTACCAGGCGTGGACGTACTGGGTGTTCCGCAAGCGGGTGACCGTGTCGCGGGGGTCGGTCGAGCCGTGAGCGCTCGACCCGCGAGCGATCGAGGCTGACCGGTAGCCGGTGCGGCCGCCCATGACTGGTTGATCCTGATCCTGGGCCGCGTCCCACAGTCGCCCGTGGGGTCGATCCACCGCCGGTTGCTCGCATCGGGTCGGTCGGCGACCAGCGCGCTGGTCGCGGCCGTCGTCCTGGGCGTCACGACCGCGTTGCTCGCGATCGCCCAGGCGTGGCTGCTCGCGCGCGCGATCGCCGGTGCCTTCCTCGACGGAGCGGGCCTGGCCGAGCTGGCATCCGTGCTGGCCGGCCTGGCCGTGGTGCTCGCCGGCAGGGCCGTGCTGGCGTGGGCCGCCGAGCTGGTCGCGCAACGGATCAGCAGCGCCGTCAAGGCGGAGCTGCGGGTGGCGCTGGTCGCGCGGATGGTGGAGCTCGGGCCGCGCTGGGCCGCCGGGCGGGCGACGGCGGAGGTGACGCTGCTCGCCACCCGGGGTCTGGACGCGCTCGACGCCTACTACGGGCGGTACCTGCCGCAGCTCGCCCTGGCGGCGATCGTGCCGGTGGCTGTCGTCGGCTGCCTGCTCGCGGTGGATCTCGTGGCAGCCCTGACGGTCGCGCTGACCGTGCCCCTGATCCCGCTGTTCATGGTCCTCATCGGCCGGATGTCGGCCGCCCACCGGCAGCGCCGGTGGGCGGCCCTCTCGCGGCTCGCTCATCGGTTCGCCGACGTGGTTGCGGGGCTGCCCACGCTGCGCGCCTACGGCCGGGCCGAGGCCCAGGTGGAGATCCTGCGCCGGATCACCGACCGTTACCGCACGACGACGATGTCGACGCTCCGGATCGCGTTCCTGTCGGCACTGGTGCTCGAGCTGCTGGCCACGCTGTCGGTGGCCTTGGTCGCGGTCGGGATCGGGCTGCGGCTCGCGGATGGCGATCTGTCGCTCCGGACCGGCCTGTTCGCGCTGGTGCTCGCTCCCGAGGCGTACCTGCCGCTGCGCCGCCTGGGCGCCGAGTTCCATTCGAGCGAGGAGGGGCTCGAGGCGGCCACCGCGGCGTTCGCGATCCTCGACGCGCCGCTCGAGACGCGCGCGGGTGCGACCACGGGGATCGCGGCCGCGGTCACCGGGATCGCCGTCGAGGATGTGAGCGTCGAGCAGCCCGGTCGCGAGGTCGTGGCGCCGTCCGGCGTCTCGTTCGAGGTCCGATCGGGTGAGGTCGTCGCGCTGGCCGGGGAGAGCGGCGCCGGAAAGTCGACTCTGCTGGCCGTGCTGCTGGGGATGATCGAGCCCACGCGTGGCCGCGCCGTCGCGATCATGCCCGGCGGGGGGCGGGCTCCGGTCCGCGATCTCGATCGGGAGCGCTGGCACGCCCAGGTCGCCTGGGTGCCCCAGTGGCCGTGGCTGTTCGCCGGGACGGTGGCCGACAACATCCGCCTCGGAGCGCCCGATGCCGACGATGCGGTCGTCGATGTCGCGCTCGCGTCGGTCGGGCTCGATGCGCGGGTCCGCGACACGGTCCTGGGCGAGCGGGGGAGCGGCCTCTCGAGCGGTCAGCGACGCCGGGTCGGGATCGCCCGAGCCCTCGTGCGACGGGCGCCGATCCTGCTGCTCGACGAGCCGACCGCGGGTCTGGACGAGGACGCTGAGGCGTCCGTCATGCAGGCCATCCGGCGGGTCGCGGACGAGGGGGCCGCGGTGGTGCTGGTGGCGCACCGGCCGGGCGCGGTGGCGGGCGCGGACCGGTGGATCGAGGTGCGCTGGGCGGCGCCGGCGGAGGCGATGGTCCCGTGAGGGCGCTGGTGGCGATCCTCAGCCTCGGGCACCCGGTGACGCCCCGGCTCCTGCTGTCCCTTGCGGCCGGTGTCGGCGCTGCGGGGGCGGCGATCGGCCTTGCGGCCACCTCGGCCTGGCTGATATCGAGGGCTGCCCAGCAGCCGCCGATCCTGACCCTGTTCGTCGCCGTCACCTCCGTGCGCGCGTTCGGGATCGCCCGCGGCGTGCTCCGGTATGCCGAACGGCTCACCGCCCATGACGCCGCGTTCCGCGTGCTGAGCGAGCTGCGCGCTACGATCTACGCGCGGCTTGTCTCGCTGGCGCCGGCGGGCCTCGCCGAGCTGCGGTCCGGTGACCTGCTGTCGCGCCTGGTCGGCGATGTCGATCGGCTGGCGGATCTCTGGCTGCGGGTGCTGCTGCCGTACGGGTCGACGATGGTCGTCGCGGCTGCCACCGTGATCCTGATCGGGTGGCTGGTGCCGGCCGCGGGCATCGCGGTCGCCGGGGGGCTGCTGGTGACCGCCGTCGGTGCGCCGCTCGCCGCGGCCGCCGCGTCGCGACGCTCGGAGGGGGCGCTCGCCCCTGCCCGAGGCGATCTGGCCGATGCCGTGACCGACGTGGTCGCCGGCGCGCAGGAGATCGTCGCCGCCGGGGCTGCGGCGCGCGCGATCGAAGGGGTCCGGGCGGTCGACGCGCGTCTGGCCGCAGCGGAGCGACGATCGGCGTTCGGGGCGGGAGCCGGTGGGTTCGTGGCCGGCGTGGCGGCCGGCGCTTCGACCTGGATGGCGCTGGTGATCGGGATCCTCGCGGTCCGCGCCGACCGGCTCGACGTCGTGGCGCTCGCGGTCGTGGCCCTCACCCCCATCACGATCCACGAGGTCATCGCGCCGCTGGTTCCGGCCGCCCGCGAGCTGCCGGGCCTCGCGTCATCGGCCCGGCGGGTGACCGACGTCATGGCTCGCCCGGATGTCGTGCCCGAGCCGGCCGTGCCGCGCCCTGTCCCCGACGGTCCGCTCGGCCTTCGCGCACGCCGGCTCCGGCTGCGCTACCCGGGGGCCGTCGCGGATGCGCTGGCCGGGCTCGATCTCGAGGTCGTGGCCGGCGCCCGGGTGCTGGTGACAGGTCCCAGCGGGTCCGGCAAGAGCACGCTCGCGGCGGCCTGCCTGCGGTTTATCGATCCCGTCGCCGGCTCGCTCGAGCTGGTGGGCGGGGCCGGCGCCGTGGACGTGCGGGACGCGGCCGGCAACGCGGTTCGCGAGTGTGTCGGCCTGTGCGAGCAGGATCCCCACATCTTCGACGCCACCCTCGCCGACAACCTGCGGCTGGCCCGGCCCGGGGCACCGGACGTCGAGCTCGAGGAGGCGCTGGCGTCGGCGCGGCTGCTCGAGTGGGTCCGATCGCTCCCGGACGGCTTGGCGACGGCGGTCGGCGAGCATGGCGCGCGGCTCTCGGGTGGTCAGCGACAGCGGCTCGCGATCGCCCGGGCGCTGCTCGCCGACGTCCGGATCCTCATCCTCGACGAGCCCACCGAACACCTCGACGAGCCCAACGCCCGGGGCTTCATCGAAGACCTCGACGCCATCGCCACCGACCGGACGCTGCTGGTGCTGACCCACCGTCCCGAGCTGTTCGCCGGGTCCGGCTGGACGCACGGGCCGCGGCTCGAGGCCGCCGGCGCACCATCGCAAGAGAGACGCTGAGCCGATCGCACGATCGGTGGCGGTCGCGCGCGGGAGGCATCGTGAGGGACGTTCGCCGCGGGACCGTCAGACGAACAGAGAGCTGAGGTCGGCTGGTTCGATCGGGGCCTCGTCCACACGGATGCCGGCCAGCCGTGCGGCAAGCCCGAACAGGTCCGCGGGTGTTCGGCCCGCGTCGAGCATCGAGCGCAGCGAGGTGTCGGCCGCGGCCTTCGACAGCTTGCGCCCCGAGGCATGGCGGACGAGTGGGTGATGGAGGAACGTCGGCGGGACCTCGCGGCCCAGCAGCCGGGCCAGCCGGATCTGGGGCGCCGTGGCGTGGAGCAGATCCCGGCCGCGGACCACGAGGTCGACGCCGTGACGCAGATCGTCGACCACCACGCACAGCGCGTATGTCCAGTTGCCGAGCCGGTCGCGCACCAGGAGGTCCCCGGCAGCCGCCGGCTCGTCGGCCATCGGTCCTGCCAGGAGGTCCACCCAGCGCTCCGTGCCCGCCCCGACGGCCACCCGAAGGCCAAGCCCACGATCCTCGGGGAGTGCCCGGGCCCGGCATCCTCCGGGACAGCCGATCCCGTGCCACGGCCGCCCCCGCGCCGCCTCGATTGCGGCGAACGTGGACCGCGCGCAGTCGCACGCATACACGAGCCCGGTCAGGCGCAGCCGGTCCACGGCCTGGGCGTAGACCGCCGATGCGTCCGACTGGCGATAGGGGGTCACGCCCGCTCGGAAGGCCGCGATCGGCGGCTCGTCGGGCTCGAGGCCCAGGTGCTCGAGGTCGTCGAGCAGGGCGCTCTCGTATGCCCGCCGGGATCGCTGCCGGTCGTGATCCTCGATCCTCAGGATCACGCGCCCATCAGTGGCCCTGGCGATGCCCCAGGTGTAGAGCGCGTTGACCAGATGTCCCAGGTGAAGCGAGCCTGTCGGTGCTGGCGCGAAGCGGGTGACGGGGGCGCCGGGGAGCGTCCGTCGCTCTGGGCGTGCCGCGGCGCCTGGATGCGGAAGCCGAAGGCCGAGCTCGAGATCGGCGGGCGTGGCATGCACGTCGGCCATCAGCGTGGATCAGCCGTCGCGGAGGCGATCGCGCGACTCGAGGGCCCGGGTGACCGCCACGATCCGGCGGTAGATGGAGAGCAGGTCCGCCTGCGGCATGGGTCCGGCGTTCTGCATCGCCACCCGCAGCAGCACCTCGCGCTCACGCTCGGGGTCCCTGATCGCCCGGCGAGCGGCGACGTGCTTGGCGTGCCCGGCGGCCTGGCCCAGCGCGGCCCGCTCGTTGAGCAGCCCCACGATCCGGACGTCGAGCCGGTCGATCTCGTCGCGGATCCTGGCCAGCTCGCGCGCGGCGTCATCCCGCTCGGCAGGGGTCGGCCGATGATCGCCGTCCGCACCTCGGCCGGTCATCGACCCGCCTCGAACCACTCGGCGATCGCCTCCAGCGCCCTGTGATAGCCGAGCTCGCCCATCCCAACGAATGAGCCTGCCGCGATGTCATGGAGGAAGTTCACCCGCCGGAACGCGTCGCGCTTCCAGGGATCCGAGAGGTGGACCTCCCAGAACGGCCGGTCGATGGCGAGCAGGGCGTCACGCAACGACACCGAGGTGTGCGTCAGCCCGGCCGCGTTGACGATCGCGGCGTCGAAGTCACGGACCTGCAGCCGGTCGATGAGGGCTCCCTCGTGGTTCGACTGGAAGGTGTCGGCTTCGAGACCGAGCTCGGCCGCCCGTACCGCGATGCCGGCATGGATCTCGTCCAGCGTCCGGGTGCCGTAGATCTCCGGCTCGCGGGTGCCCAGCAGGTTGAGGTTCGGGCCCTGGAGCACGAGCAACCGCGTCATGCGCCGGCACCCGGTGAGGCCGGCACCCTGGCTGATCGACCCGTCTTGGCAGGTCGATGGGTCCCGGCCAGGACCGCGGCCACGGCCTCGGCGACCAGGTCGGCCGGGACGTCGTCACGCACCACCACCCCGTCGGCCGTGGGCAGCACCCAGCGGAGCCTGCCGCCGAGGTGCTTCTTGTCGGCCCCGGCCGCCGCGAGGACCTCGCCGGGCGGGTAGGGGAGCGGCGCCTGCCCGAGATCCAGCGTGTCGAGCAGCCCCTCGATCCGATCCGCGCGTCCGGCCGGGGTCACGCCCAGCGCGCGCCCGATCCTCGTTGCCGCTCGAAGCCCGTAGCCGACGGCCTCGCCGTGGAGCAGCGTGGCGTAGCCGTCGGTTGCCTCGAGCGCATGGGCGACGGTATGGCCGAGATTGAGCGTGATCCGCCCACCGGACGCGCCCGTCTCCCGCTCATCCGTCTCCACGACCACGACCTTGGCCCACGCGGACCGTTCCACGATCTCGGCCATCGCGCCACGCTCGAACGCCTCCTCGGCGCCGCGTGCGACAGCCTCGCCGTCGGTCTCGAGCGTCGCGAACAGCGCCTCGTCGCCGAGCGCCGCCATCTTGACGATCTCGCCCAGCGCTGCCCGGTGCTGGCGGGCGGGGAGCGGACCGAGGGCGTCGACATCGAGCACGATCGCGGCCGGCTGGTGGAACGCGCCCATCAGGTTCTTGCCCTCGGGCAGGTCGATGCCGGTCTTGCCGCCGATGGACGAGTCCACCTGCGCCACCAGCGTGGTCGGAACCTGGATCCAGGGCACCCCGCGGAGGTAGGTGGCGGCCAGGAAACCGGCCGGGTCGCCGAGCGCACCACCACCGATCGCGATCAGCGGATCACGCCGCTCCACCCGAAGGCGGGCCAGCTGCCGGGCCGTGTCGCCGATCACCAGCAGGCTCTTGGCTGCCTCGCCCGATGGCAGCATGACGACGTCGAGCGGCCAGCCTGCGGCACGCAGCCGTTCGACGACCCCGGCCCCGAACGCGTCGAACGCGCCGGGCTCGGACACGACCACCGCGCGCCGCGCACCGAGCAGCCGAAGCGCGTCGCCAACGGCGGGGGTTGCGATCCCCGCGCCCAGGGCAATGTCGCCGATGGGGGTCGTCGTCCGCAGCAGCGTCGTGCCCGCGGGGACGCCGTCCGCGACGAGCCCGTCCACCGTGCTCACGACCGCCGCCAGCGGCACCACGCCGTTGACGCGCACCGCCGCGCCGTAGAAGCGCTCGCGACTCGCCGCCAGCTGCCGGACCCGCCCGACCGGGTCACCGCCCTGTACGAGCGGGCGCACGTTCGGGGAGCGGCGCAGCCGCTGGGCGAGGACCTCGGCCCGCACGTCCAGCCAGACCGGAAGGCGACCGCGGAACAGCGCCCACCGGTTGCGCGGATCGACGACCGCGCCTCCGCCCGGCGAGATCACCCGGCGGAGCCCGGGCTCGGGATCGGGAGGACCGAGCGCGGCCACCGCCGCTCGTTCCAGCCGCCGGAACGCCGCCTCACCGTCGATGGCGAAGATCTCCGGGATCGAGCGACCGGCCGCCCGCTCGATCTGGTCGTCCAGATCGATGAATGCCGCCCCATGGTGGTTCGCCAGGCGGCGCCCGACGGCGCTCTTGCCGCTGCCCGGGAGACCGATCAGGACGAGGTCCATCGCCGATCAGTCGTCGCCGCCGGAGCCGGCCTCGACGGCCGAGGCATCCAGCCCGGCTTGCGCGTTCGCGTCGGACCTCCTCGCCAGCGCGCCGACCCGCTCGCGGTAGCGGCTGAGGTTGTCGATGACCTCCGTCATGGAGTCACCGCCCGTCTTCTCGAGCACGAACCGTGCCAGCGTGAGCATGACCATGGCCTCGCCGATGACCCCGGCCGCCGGGACCACCGAGATGTCGCTCCGCTCGTAATGGGCTTGCTCGACGGGCTCGCCGGTCACCAGGTCCACCGTTGGCAGTGGGCGGGCCAGGGTCGAGATCGGCTTCACGGCGCCGCGCACGACGATCGGCTCGCCGTTGGTCACGCCGCCCGTGAGCCCGCCGGCGTTGTTTGTGCGGTGGATCCACGATCCGTCGTCGCGCCGGCCCTCGATCACATCGTGCACCGCCGACCCGAAGCGGCGTGTCTGCTCGAACCCGAGCCCGAGCTCGACCCCTTTGACGATGTTGATGCTCATCACGGCCCCGGCCAGCGCAGCGTCCAGGCGCCGGTCCCAGTGGACGTAGCTGCCGAGCCCGATCGGCACCCCATGGACCACCACCTCGAACACGCCGCCCACCGTGTCGCCGTTCGAGCGCGCCTCATCGATGCGCGCGATCATCATCGCCTCGGCGTCTGGGTCCGGGCAGCGCAGGGGAGAGGCGTCGGCCTCGTCCCGCGTCCGCGCGGCCCGGGCCGGATCGACGGCGACCCCCCCCACCTCGGCCGTGAACGACCAGGTCTCGATCCCGAGCTCGCGCAGGAACGTCCGGGCGATGCCGCCGGCGGCAACGCGCGCCGTCGTCTCGCGCGCCGATGAGCGCTCGAGCACGTTGCGGACGTCGGCGAAGCCGTGCTTGAGGGCCCCGGCGAGGTCCGCGTGACCGGGCCGGACGCGCGTGATCGGCTGGGCGCGCTTGTTGCCCTCCGCCGCAAGCGTCGCCAGCTCGGCCGCCTCCTGCTCGGACAGCGGCCCGACCTGCATCACCTTCGTCCAGTTCGCCCAGTCGTGGTTGTCCACCTCGAGCAGGATCGGCGAGCCGAGGGTCCGCCCATGGCGGACGCCGCCCAGGATCCGCGCCCGGTCATGCTCGATCGACTGCCGGGCGCCCCGTCCGTACCCTCGCTGGCGGCGGGCGAGGTCGACCGCCAGGTCGTCCTCGGTCAGCGCCAGACCGGCCGGCACGCCCTCGATCACCACGCCCAGCATGGGACCGTGGCTCTCGCCGGACGTCAGGAACCGGAACCGGTCCACGGTCCTTGGCCGCCGCCTAGCTCGAGGACGGATTGGCGTCCGTGTCCTCGACGGCCGGGGTTCCGGACGCCGAGGCCTCGGACGATGCAGATTCGGTTGAACCAGGCACAGACGGCGCGCCTTCGCCGGACGATGCCGTCTCGGCCATCGGTACCTCGTCGGCGGGAGAGCCGGTCGGCTCGCCCTCCGCGGACCGCACCCCATGCGCCCGCGCCTCGGCCAACGCCGCCCCCATCACCTCCAGCGGCGCCGGCTGGCCGGTCCACAGGGTGAATGCGGCTGCCCCCTGATGGAGCAGCATCGTCTCGCCGTCCGACACCGTGCAGCCGGCAGCCACGGCGTCGCGCAGCAGGCGGGTCCGGGCGTAGAGGAGGTCGAGCACCAGGAGATCCGGGGGCAGGATCTCGGCCGGAAGCGGTGACTCGTCGCCGTCGAGCCCGATCGAGGTCGCGTTCACCAGCACCCTGGTCTTGGCCAGCTCCGCCTCGATGATCGACTCGTGCCACGGCATCGCGCGCAGCTCCATGTGCGCTGCGCTGCGATTGAAGTGCTTGACCATCCCCTCGGCGCGATGGAGGTGGCGGTTGAACACCACGACCCGCTGGAAACCCTCGCGGATCAACCCGTAGACGACCGCCCGGGCACCGCCCCCGCTGCCCAGCACGACCGCCACGCGAGGCATCTTCTGGCGCCCCACGAGCTTGTCCAGGGCAACCTTGAACCCGGCCACGTCGGTGTTGTGGCCCACCAGCTTGTAGCCCTCGCGGGTGAGCGTGTTGACCGCGCCCGTTGCGTGCGCCTCGTCGGTGAGCCGATCGACCAGCGGCACCACCCGCTCCTTGTGAGGGATCGTGACGTTGGCGCCCAGGAACTCGTCCTCGCGCAGCTCGGTGACCGCATCGGCCAGCTCGATCGGTGGCCGGTCCCAGAGCTCGTATCGCGCGTCGATGCCGAGCTCGTCGAACGCGGCCTGCTGCATCGCCCCGGACAGCGAATGGGCCACCGGGTGGCCGATGAGGACGACACGCTTCGTCATGCTCGCACCCCTTCGAGTTCGCGGAAGAAGCCGGGATACGAGATCGCCGCCGACGCAGACCGGCGGACGACCGTCTCGCCCGCGGCGATGAGGCCCGCGATCGCGAACGTCATCGCGAGCCGGTGGTCGTCGTGTGTGTCGGTGACGGCGCCGGTGAGCGGCCCACCCCCGATGATGTGGATGTCGTCGCCGTCCACGCGGACGCGAGCGCCGAGCGCCGTGAGCCCGTCCGCGATCCCGGCGATCCGGTCGGACTCCTTGTGGCGCAGCTCCCCTGCGCCGCGGATGCGGGTCGTTCCCGATGCCGCGGAGGCTGCCAGGGCGAGGATCGGGACCTCGTCGATCGCCGCCGCCACGTCGGCTGGAGACAGGTCGACCGCCCGAAGCGCGCTGGACCGCACCACGAGATCGGCGAGGGGCTCACCGTCCGCGCCGCCGGGTGCGGGCCGAGCGTGCTCCTCGATGTCGGCGCCCATGCGCCTGAGGATGTCGATGATGGCACGCCGGGTGGGGTTCGTGCTGACCCCTTCGAGCCGGAGCTCGGCGTCCGGGTGGATGGCGGCGGCCACCAGCCAGAATGCCGCGGCCGACGGGTCGGCCGGGACGACATCGTCGATGGCGGCCACCGAGCTCGGTCCCGCAACCCGAACCGTGTGACGTCCGTCCGGGGCCGATCCCTCGTCCACGGCCACGCCGCGGGCGCGGAGCATCCGCTCGGTGTGGTCGCGGGTGGCGACCCGCTCGGTGACCCACGTCTCACCGTCCGCGGCCAGGCCGGCGAGCAGGATCGCCGACTTCACCTGGGCGCTGGGCACCGGCGTCTCGTACGAGACCGGGGACAGCGCCTCGCGCCCGGTGATCGCCAGCGGGAGCCGCCTGGCGTCATCGCGACCGGCGAAGACGGCACCCATCCGGCGGAGCGGTTCGACGACGCGGTCCATCGGTCGACGGCGGAGCGATGCATCGCCGTCGAGGACGGCGAACAGCGGACGGCCGGCGAGCAGGCCCGCGGCGAGCCGGGCGGTCGTGCCCGAGTTGCCGCAGTCGAGGATCGCCTCGGGTTCCGTCAGCGCGCGACCGCCGGGCGAGATCACCCGGTAGTCGACCCGTCCCGCATCCTCGGCCGTGCGCTCGACCACGGCACCCAGCGCGGCGATCAGGCTCGCGGTGTTCCGGACGTCCTGGCCGTCGCCGGCCCCTGCGATCCGACACTCGCCTTCGGCGAGCAGCGCGAACAGGAGCGCCCGGTGGGAGATCGACTTGTCACCGGGGAGGGCCGGCCGGCCGCGCAGCCGCGCGGCCGGCCGGACCACGAGTGCTTGCTCGCCATTCGCGCCGGGAATGGCGGCGGGCAGCTCACCGGGAGGGCCGGCCGCGGGTACGAACGCCATCCGATCAGCGCTCCGGCCCGGCCACGACGGGCGTCTCGTCGACGCGGACGAGGTCCCCGTGAAGATCCTTGACGTGCTCGTGGACGGCGACCAGCGCGGTCATCAGGCCCTCGAAGCCTGCGAGGTCGAGCTGCTGCTCGGCGTCGGACAGGGCCTCGTCGGGACGTGGATGGACCTCGACCATGATCCCGTCGGCGCCCACGGCGACCCCGCCGATCGCCATCGGCTTGACCAGCCAGCGCTTGCCCGTCGCGTGCGACGGGTCGACGACCACCGGCAGGTGCGTCAGGTGGTGCATCAGGGGCACCGCCGTCAGGTCGAGCGTGTTCCGGGTCGACGTCTCGAACGTCCGGATCCCGCGCTCGCACAGGATGATCTGGGGGTTGCCGGCCGACGCGATGTACTCCGCGGCCATCAGCCACTCCTCGATCGTCGCCCCAAAGCCTCGCTTGAGCATCACCGGCCGCCCAGCCCGGCCGCAGGCCAGCAGCAGCGAGAAGTTCTGCATGTTGCGGGTGCCCACCTGGAGGATGTCGGCGTACTCGGCGACGATGTCCACCTGGGACGGCTCCATCACCTCTGTGATCACGGGCAACCCGGTCCGCTGCCGTGCCTCCGCGAGGTAGCGGAGGCCCTCCACGCCCAGGCCCTGGAAGCTGTACGGGCTGCTGCGCGGCTTGAAGGCACCGCCCCGGATGACCGTCGCGCCGTGCGCTGCAACGAAGTCGACCGTCTCCATCAGCTGGTCGCGGCTCTCGATCGAGCACGGGCCGGCCATCACCGTCAGCGATCCGTCGCCGATCGCGGCGTCCAGCACCCGGATGACCGTGTCCTCCGGCTGGAGCTCCCGCGACACGAGCTTGTAGGGCGTCGAGATCGGGGTCACCGTCGTTACCCCGGGCATCGCCTCGAGGGTCGTCCGAAGCTGCTCGCGGCGTCGCCCGATCTCGCCCACCAGCGCGATCAGCGTCCGGCCCGCGCTGGTGCTCTCGAACGGCGTCAGGCCCTCCGCGAGGATGAGGCCCTTGACCCCGATCACCTCGGCCTCGGTTGCTCCGGACCGCATCACCACGAACATCTGGTCGGTTCCTTCGCTTGGTCGCCGTCGCGACGTCTCGAACAGGAACAAAAAAAGCAGAGGTCTGCGACCTCTGCTCACCCGGCATGACCCGCAATCCCGGGCCGTTCAGCCTCCGGGGTTGGTCACACCGGGCAGGTAAAGAGATAGATGGCGCACATCGGTGGCTCGGACGGTACCGGTTCGTCGTGCCCGCCGTCAACCTCGACGCGCCCGGCAGACGTCCTCGCGCCGCTCGTTCGGTGGCTTGCTCGCACCGGGCGGGCGACGGGCACCGGCGGCCCGTTCGCGGTCGGCCGCCGTGGCGCATCTGGTATTCTCCGGCGGCGTTCGGAGTTCCGACGCAAGACCCGTGCGGAGAGGTCGCATAGAGGTCTAGTGCAGCGGTTTGCTAAACCGCCGAGTGGGGTAACCTGCTCCGAGGGTTCGAATCCCTCCCTCTCCGCCACCCGCTCGCGCGCGCCCGTAGCTCAGTGGATAGAGCGTCAGGTTGCGGACCTGAAGGCCGTGGGTTCGAGTCCCGCCGGGCGCGCCACACTCCACGCAGGAACCGGCCCTACCGAGCCTTGTCGTGTCGCGCAGCCGCGTGGCTATCCCACCCCGTGGTGGGCCCCAGGCTCGTCTCGTCCCGCGCCCGCGCCGTCGCCGATCAGGCTGCCCAGCTCGCGCAGCGCGAGCGTCGCGACCTCGTCGCGCGGAGCGTTCCGGGCCCGGGCCTCGACGATCGTGGTCCAGACGCCCGACCCAAGCAGCGCGTCCGGCCCGACGGCACCCTCACGACGCAGAATCGAGCCCGGGACCGGCTGCGGGTCGTCTTCTACGTTGGCCGCGATGATCTCGTCGTACGCGTCGCGGAGGACGGTGCTGGCCGCATCGGGCGCGAGCACGACCACGAGGCCGGTGGGCTCGGAGTCGACCGGGATCACCACCAGATCGGGGCGGTACCGGCGCAGGACCGCGATGACCTTGTAGACGTCGCCGGCCCAGGCACGGGTCATCCGGTTACGGGCGGCTTCGTCCACCGATCGCGGCAGCATGTCGTCGAACACGATCACGCTGGCCGGACCCGCGAATCGCTCGACGTTGATGAAGTCGCGGAGCGCGAACTCGAACAGGTGCATGCCATCGATGAACGCGAGATCGATCGCGGGCGGGGCCCCCGGATCGGATCCCAGCGGTGGCAGGGCCCGACCGCGGAAGTGGGCCAGCGGGTCCGGTCGCGCGAAGAAGTCGTCGCTGGTCGCCCGGACGAGATGGACGTCGGCCCGGATCTCCACGGTGACCTTGAACGCCGGGTCGATGGCGATCGACGGGACGTGCGACCTGGCCAGGCTGCGACCGTCGTTGACGCCGATCTCCAGGTAGGTTCGGGGTTGCAGCTGGTCATGAAGGCCCGATAGGAGATCATGCCGCGGGGTGGTATCGGGCGCGGACCACTTCCCCGGGCCGGAACGCCGGCGGCCGCCGCGCCGGGCCGGGAGCAGCCGGCCGAGCCGACGCCACGTCGGTACGGTCATCAGGGAACGCCCATGGGCCGGTGGGGTCTCAGCACGGCACCTGCGGATCGGATTCGGTGCCGCGTGAGCTCGGGTCTGTGCATCATGAGCGAAGGGTAGCCGCTGAGGTCATCGAGGACCGCCTCGTTTGGACCAGGCGACCGTCTACGCGGACGCCGGCTTCACGGCGTTCAACGCGGGCTTTTCCGCCAGGTTCGCGACGTTCACCGAGCATCTCGGTCGTCACGACGTTGATCAAGTCTTCGCCCACGAGCAGGCGACGCGCCATCGCCCGCTGTGATCCGGGCGGTCAGGGCAGGAAGCGGCCGGCGAAGCGCTCGCTTGCGTGGCCGTCGCACGCCCCGAGGTTACGGGCGATGAACGCCTCGCGGTCGGAGTCGTCGACGCCGGACAGGATCGCGTCCGCCACGCCGGCCGTGTCGCGCACCTGGCAGCCGATCATCTCCGTGCGGTAGTCCAGGCACAGGCCGGGATCGCGCTCGTACGCCTCGAGGTCGTCGACCAGCAGGACCAGCGGCCGGGCGAGCAGAGCCCACTCGAAGATGGATGATGAGTAGTCGGTGACGAACACGTCGGCCGCGGCCAGCCAGTCGTTCATGTCGCTGCCTGGATCGGCCACGATGTCGAAGCCGGCCGTCGGCTGCTTCGCGGGGTCCAGATTGGGGTGTGTCTTGATCACGAGCGCGTGGTCCGCGGGCAGGCGCTCCCTGAGGGCGGGGCCGTCCAGCGCCGCCGTGCCGTGCTTCGCGCGGCCCCGCCCGCGAAAGGTCGGGGCGTAGAGGACGACCCGTCGGCCGGTCAGGCCCGGATTCGCGGCGACGACCCGCGTGCGTGCCGCCGCCAGCGCCGCCGGATCGAGCAGCCCGTCGGTCCGAGGCGCGCCCAGCGCGAGGACATGGTCCAGGGGCGTCCGAAGCGCCCGGGCCCACGGCTCGCGGGATGCCTCCCCCGCGGTGACGGCGTAGTCGTAGTGCCGGTGGAGGAAGCGTCGCTCAGGCTCCGCGAGGCCCCCGATGGTGTCGGCACCAAAGCGCTTCAGGGCACCGGTTGCGTGCCACACCTGGACCACCGTGGTGGCCGGGCGATGGGGGGCCACGTGGATCGGGAGGTAGGCATTGTCGACCACGACCAGCCCCGAGGTGTGGACCAGCCAGGTCCCACGGATGAGCCGAACGAGATAGGCGAGCTTGCCTCGCAGGCCATAGCTGTACGGCCGGAGCTCGAGCGCGATCTCGATGTCGGGACGGTGGGCCCGGATGGCGTCGTGGATGTGGCGCAGGTTGCCCTCGAGGACGGGGAGCCGGGCTGTCGCCAGGACCACCCGCCGGCGGCGGACCGGGACCAGGCGGCACGCGATCGCGATCACGCCCAGCACGATCGACGCGAACCGGTACTCGAGCAGGGTCACCGCCGAATGTCCACCCCGTCGCTAGCGGACCTGCGCGGGCGGGCCGGTCGGAGCATCGACGGTCTCACCACCCACGGATCGACCACCGTCGGCCCGGTCACCGGTCGCCGCCTCCGCGTTCGTGGCGTCGTGGCGCCGAACGTCGAGCACCTGCCCGGTCAGGTCGGAGGCCATGAGGCGGAGGGTCGCCAGCGCGACCGTGTCGGCTCCGAGCAGCCCGTCGGGGGACTCGGACGGGAACGCGGCCCGGCGCATCGGCGTATCGGTGCGCTCCGGGCTGATGGCGTTGACGCGGATCCCGTCGTCGGCCCATTCGTCGCTCAGACCCTGGGCCATGTTGACCAGCGCCGCCTTGCTCGCCGAGTAGGCGACGTAGCCCTCCCGGCCGCGGGTGAACGAGCTTGACGTGAACACCGTGAGCGATCCCCGCGAAGCACGCAGGTGCGGGTACGCAGCGCGGGCGACATTGAGCGTCCCGGTCAGGTTGACGTCAACCACCTCGGCGAGCGTCGCCGCGGACGTGGCGGCGAGCGGCCCGATCCGGAGCACCCCGGCCGTGCACACGACGTGGTCGATGCCCCCGAGTCGATCCGCCGCCTCGCCGATCCGCCGCTCGACCGCCTCGGGATCCCGGACGTCAAGGCCAAGCGACGCGCCTTCGACCTCCGCCCGCGCGCCCTGGCGCTCGGCCGCCTCGGCGATCGCCCGTCCGATGCCGCTCGTCCCCCCGATCACCAGGAGCCGCGAGCCGTCCATCGGGCGCAGATCCTCGGTCGAGGTGATGGGCGACATGACACGCATCTGGAGCATCCGGTCCGCCATCACCATGTCGATCCGGGTCGTGATCTTGACGTTGATCTCGTCACCGGCCACCGCCACCAGCCGGACGCCCGGGACGTATCGGAGCACGAGGCTGCAATCGTCGCTTGCCGCGAGGTCGCCCGCCCGTTCGGCGGACGCGTAGGCCCGGGCGAGCACGCCGGCGCGGAACGTCTGCGGCGTCTGCCCGCGGCGGTAGCGGCTGCGCTCCGGGATCTCGACCACGTCGTCACCTTCGACGATGACCAGGGTGTCGGCGCTCGGGATCACGGTGTCGGTAGCATCAGCGCGGCCCGAAAGGATCGGCTCGATCGAGCGCTGGACCACCTCGAGTGGCAGCAGGGGCCGGACCGCGTCGTGGACCAGCACGACGTCGTCGTCCGCGGCATGCAGGGCTGCGAGGCCGTTCCGCGTGCTCTCGTTGCGGGTCACACCGCCCGGGACGACGGTGACGCGACCGCCGAGCCCCGCCGCCTCCACGAGATCGTTCGTGTCTTCGAGCCAGCTGGGGTGCGACACGACCACCGTCTGGTCGAAGACGGTGGTCGACAGCGCGCGCAGCGTGCGGAGCAGGATCGGCTCTCCCGCCAGCCTCACGAACTGCTTCGGCTGCTCACCGCCGAAGCGGTTGCCGTCACCTCCGGCAAGAACGATCGCGTGGATCTGCATCGGACGGACGGTGCTCCCTCGGGGGCCGGCGTCAGTGCCCGGCGCTGGTGGTAGAGACTACGCCAGGCGCGTCGATCGCGGCGGGTATCATCCGGCCCATATGATCGTCACGAGGCCGTCCCAGCCGGCCCCGCGCGACGCCCCCGCTCTCGATCTGATCTCCGTCGAATGGCGACGGATCCAGGTGCTGGTGCGCGTGCGGAACACCCCGAGTGTGCCCGAGCCCACGCGGCTCCGGCTGCGCCACGTGGCGTCCGGCGTGACGACCACCGTCACGGGCTGGGAGTCGGAAGGCGAGATCCTGGTCATCCGGCTCAACGTGATGCAGGGACCCGGCCAGCTGCCACTCGATGCGGGTCGATGGCGGCTCGAGGTGCTCGGGCTCCCTGGCGGTCCGCCGGGTAAGCTGCCGGTCCGCCCGCCGTCGCCGCGGTCGGTGCTCGAGCGGAAGACGTTCCCGCTTGGCACGATCGACTACGTCGTCGAGCCCGTGATCGACGGCGACCCTATGGCGCTGAGCCTGGACGTCCGGAATGTTCCCATCGAGGAGACCGGCCGCACCCCTGCCGCTCGGGAGCGTCCGCACCCATGGCTGTACCCGGTGAAGTGGGCCGGCGTCCATCTGTTCCGGGTCGCCTTCCGAAGCTTCCACGCGGTCGTTCGACGCAACGGCCGGAGGATCCTGTTCAGCTCGGACCGGCACGGCGAGCTGAGCGGCAACCTCCGCCTGGTTCACGACCGGATGGTGCAGCGCGGCCTGGATCGGGAGTTCGAGCTGCTGACACTGTTCAAGCCCGGGATCGCCAGCCGTCGGCGCATTGCCGATCGCCTTCGGCTGCCGTGGCTGCTCGCACGCGCTGACGTCATCGTGATCGATGACTATCAACCGGCGATCCGGCATCTGTCCGTGGACGACGCCCGGATCGTCCAGCTGTGGCATGCGGTTGGCGCGTTCAAGACCGTCGGCTACAGCCGGGTGGGCAAGCCCGGGGCCCCCGGACCGTATGGGTGGGTCCACAAGAACTACAGCAACGCGGTCGTGAGCTCCCATGCCGACATCGCGGTGTACGCGGAGGCTTTCGGCATTCCCGAGCAGCGGGTCGTGCCCACGGGCATCCCACGGGTGGATCCGATGTTCGATCCGGCGCACCGCGCGCAGGCGCTGGACCAGGTGCGCGCGATGTTTCCGGCCACCCAGGGGCGATTCACGATCCTGTTCGCGCCGACGTTCCGGGGCAACGGCGCCCGCACCGCGGGCTACGATCTCGCGCGGATCGACTATGCGCGGCTGCATGCCCTGTGCGTCGAGCGCGACGCCGTGTGCCTCGTCCGGATGCACCCGTTCGTCCGCGAGCGACTCCGCATCCCCGACCGTCTGCGCGATCGGTTGATCGACGCCTCGAACCCGGCCGTTGAGCCCAACGACCTGCTGTTCGCGGTTGACCTGCTCGTCACCGACTACTCGTCGATCGTGTTCGAATACTCGACCCTCGGCCGGCCGATGCTGTTCTACGCGTACGACCTCGAGGACTACGTTGCAAGCCGTGACTTCTACGAGCCGTACGACACGTTCGTGCCGGGCCGGATCGTGCGCACGTTCGACGAGCTGCTGGATGCGATCCGCCGCGGAGACTACGAGCTCGATAAGGTCGGCCCGTTCGCCAGGCGCCACTTCGACCACCTTGACGGTGGCTCCACGGACCGGGTCATCGATCTGATCACGGGCCGGTGAAACGGCTGCTGCTGGCCGTGCGAACGGCTGCCGTTCGGGCCGGGTTCCTGGTCGGGTCCATCCGGCCGCCACAGCCGCGGATCGTGCTCGCGACGAGCCACGCGACGAACCTCACGGGCAACCTGGCGTTCATCGCCCAGGATCTGGCGGCGCGCCACCGCCAGCTGCAGGTGCTCCGTCTCGCCGCGCGCACGCCCAGCGGGCTCGTGGGGCGGTTTCGTTCCCTCGCGTTCGCCGCCCGAGCGGGCTACCAGCTGGCCGCGAGCCGCGTCTTCGTCGTCGACGACTACTTCTTCCCCATGTACGTGATCCGGGCCCGGCCCGACACCTTCCGGCTTCAGGTGTGGCACGCCGCCGGAGCGTTCAAGAAGTTCGGTCTGAGTGTGGTCGACAAGACCTTCGGCGCGGACGGGGACTACGTCCGACGGGTCCGGATCCACGGCAACTACAGCATCGCCCTCGTGTCGTCGATGTCGGTCGCGCCGCACTACGCGGAGGCGTTCGGGCAGCCGATCGGCCTGTTCGCGTCACGGTTCGGGATCCCGCGCACGGACCTCTTCTTCGACGACCGGCGCCGGGACGCAGCGCTGGGCCGGCTGCGTGACCGGTACGGTCTGCCGGACGGCCGGCGCGTGATCCTGTATGCGCCCACCTTCCGCGGCGAGAGCGTCGGTCGGGCGCGCTACGACGATCTGCTCGATCTCGAGGTCTTGGAGCGGATCCTCGGCCCGGATCATGTGGTCCTCGTCCGGCTCCACCCGTTCATCTCGGCCAGGACGAGCATCCCGGCCGGCCTGCGTGGGTTCGCGATCGACGTGTCCGCCGACCCGGACATCAACGAGCTGATGCTGGTCAGCGACCTGCTCGTCACCGACTACTCGAGCGCCATCTACGAGTTTGCGTTGCTCGGCCGGCCGATCCTGTTCCTGGTGCCCGACGACGCCGCCTACCAGCGCGAGCGCGGCTTCTATCTCGACTTTCCCCGCGACCTGCCGGGGCCCGTGTTCACGACCACCGAGGAGCTCGCCCGAGCCATCGCCGCGGCCGGCTTCGATCTCGCTCGTGTCCGCCGGTTCGCCGAGGCCGCATTCGACGTCGCCGACGGGCGGTCGACGGCCCGCGTCGTCGACGAGTTGCTGCTGCCGGCGCTCACGAGCGGCCGGGCGCCCGCCGGGGCGTTGGCCGAAGGCTGATCATAGGCACGGGCGGGACCGTGCAATCACCCCGAATGCGATCATCGAGGAGGGCTCGAGTGGAGCGGATCGGCTTCGTCGGACTGGGCACCATGGGAGCCGCCATGGCGGCGAACCTGCACCGGGCTGGCTATCAGGTCACCGTCTGGAACCGTACGCCGGGACGAGCAGGCGACCTCGTGGCGCTCGGCGCCGGCGAGGCGACGACGCCCGCCGACGCGGCGCGCGAATCGGATGTCGTCGTCATGTGCGTGTCCGACACCCCCGACGTGGAGGCGGTGCTGTTCGGCCCCGACGGCGTCGCGACGGGTCTCGCCCGGGGTGGGCTCGTGATCGACTGCTCCACGATCGCTCCGGGTGCGACGGCAGGCTTCGCCGCCCGGCTGGCCGAGGCCGGGATCGGGTTCGTGGACGCACCCGTGTCGGGTGGGTCGGAGGGTGCCAGGAACGCCACCCTGACGATCTTCGTCGGCGGTGAGCCCGACGCGTTCGAGCGCGCCCGGCCGGTGCTGGCGGCCATGGGCCGGACGATCACGCATTTCGGCCCGGCCGGTAGCGGCCAGGCGGTGAAGGCCATCAACCAGGTGGTGATCGCCGCCGGCTACCTCGGAGTCGCCGAGGGCATGGTGCTGGCCATGAAGGCCGGCCTGGACCCGGAGCTTGTCGCCCAGGCCCTCAACGGGGGAGCGGCGCAGAGCTGGATCCTCGAGAACCGTCACGGGCGGATGATCGACAACGAGTACCCGCTCGGGTTCCGGACGTCGCTCCACCTCAAGGACCTCGCGATCGCCCTGGAGCTCGGCCGATCGGTGGGTGCCGCCATGCCGGTCGCGGCCCTGGCGGCTCAGGTCGAATCCGGCCTCGTCGGGCGTGGCCACGGCGACGAGGACATGTCGAACCTCGCGCGCGCGATCCGATCGCTGTCCGGCCTCGAAGGTTAGGCGCGGGTTCTTCGCACGACCGCCGCCTGCTCCGCGCCGCCGCCCATCCCCGGACCCGGGGGGTGCTACGGGAGGTCGACCGCAGGCCCCTGCGACGGCGTGAGCAGCAGCGGGTCGCCCAGCCGGTCTGCGTACTTGGGGCGGAACCGATCCGTGGAGTACGCGTCGAGCTGGACCCTGCGGGCCGGCTTGGCGGTCTCGGCCAGCGACACGTGCGAGTACTTGCCGTCGCGGATCGCGACCATGCGCCCGACGATGCCGTCGCGGATGAGGTCCATGGCAGCGTTGGCGAAGGTCGACGCGACCATCGAGTCCAGCATGTCTGGCTCACCGGATCGCAGGTCGTAGGTCAGCTCCGAGTTCACAGCCTCGATCCCGGTTCGTGCCTTGAGCTCGCTCGCGAGCACCTCGCCGACGTTCATCTTGTGCCGGTGACCGAACGCGTCTGCATCGCCCACGTCCGCCATATGGGCACCGGTCCAGATGGCACCTTCAGCGGTGATGACCACCGCGTACCGACTCGGGTTGTTGCGGTGGTCTTCGCGAAGGACCTCGGCCAGCGCCTCGAGGTCGTAGGGGAACTCGGGGATCACGCAGCGCGTGGACGTGACGTAGGCCGTGTACAGCGCGGTGAACCCGGCGTCACGCCCGAAGATCCGGAACACGCCGATCCGCTCGTGGCTGCCGAGGGTCGTCCGCTGCCTGTTGATCAGCTCCTTGGCGCGGGTGATCGCCGACGAGAAGCCGATGCAGTACTCGGTCCCGTTGACGTCGTTGTCCATCGTCTTGGGGATCGCAACCAGCGGCAGCCCGCGTCCGTGCAGCACTGACGAGAAGGAGAGGGTGTCATCACCGCCGATCGTGACCAGGTTGGTGAGCCCGAGGTGCTGGATCGTGTCGAGCACATGGTCGGTGAGGTCGTAGACGCCGTCAGCGACCTGCTTGTCGGCGACCGTCTTCGGGTCGAGCCAGGCGGGCAGGTTGTCGGTCGACATCTTGCGCGGGTTCGTGCGCGAGCTGTGGAGCACCGTGCCACCCGTCCGGTCGATGGCGCGGGTGTTGACACGATCGAGGACGCGCACGTACTCGGGGTCGAGCTCGGGGCCGCGCCGCTGGTGGGTGAGCCCCTCCCACCCTCGCCGGATGCCGAGGACCTCGTATCCGAGCTCGGTCGCTCGGTAGACGACGCTCTTGATGACGGCGTTGAGACCTGGGACATCGCCGCCGCCGGTCAGGATGCCGATTTGTCGAGGTTCAGCCATGTCGGGCTCCGCTGGGTCCCCGGCCGATGACCGGGTGGTTGGGCAGGTTTCGTACGACGCGCATCGCCGGAACGCCATGGCATATCGCCCCCTCTCGACGCGGCCACGGCAATCCTACCCCGGTGACCGGCCGCTATCATCGACGGCATGAACTACGAGCTGTTCATGGGCGAGGCGCTCGCGGAGGCGCGTCAGTCGGCGCCGCGCGGTGGGCCGGCGGTGGGCGCGATCGCCGTCATGAACGAAGCGATGGTCGCCCGCGGCTCGAACCGGGTGGGCGAGGCGAACGACCCGACGGCACACGCCGTTGTCGTCACCCTCCGCGAGGCGGCTCGGAAGCTCGGGACGCCGCGTCTGTCCGACATCACGATCTTCACCACGCTCGAGCCGTGTCCGATGTGCGTCGGTGCCCTCCTCGCGTGCGACGTGGCCGCGCTCGTGTATGCCGTCCCCAACCCGATCGAAGGGGCGGCCGGCACGGTCCTGCAGTTGGCGCAGCACCCCGGCCTGGGCCGGCGCATCGAGGTCGTGTCCGGCATCCGCCGGGTGGAGGCGGAGGAGCTCACCGGCACCCCCAACGCGGTCAGCTCCGGCGCGTGACCGGCTCACGCGCCCGTCGTCGCCCAACCGATTGGCGTAGATCCTGCTGACCGTTACGCTCACCGGAACGACGCGGCGCCTTTGCTATCCTGTCCGACGGAGAGGTGTCCGAGTGGTTGATGGTGCCGCTCTCGAAAAGCGGTGTGCGAAAGCACCGTGGGTTCGAATCCCACCCTCTCCGCCAGACTTCGGGCCAATGGCGTCGCGGAGCTTCGCCTTGGACCTCGGTGGGCGATCCCCGGGCGCGCGTTGAGGTCGCCGGTATCGTGTCCTGTCGGAGAGGTCGCCTAGAGGCCTAGGGCGCCGCACTGGAAATGCGGTATGGGGCAACCCATCGCGGGTTCGAATCCCGCCCTCTCCGCCATCGCGCTCATGAACCTCCGGCGGGGAGCGCCATGGACCGAGGGAGCCTTGGTGGCCCCGTCGCCGGCGGCTGCGATCGCCGCCATGACCGCGTCCACCTCCGCCCGGGAGCGCAGGTCTTGCACCACCGCGATGCCGGCCCAACCATGGTGGCACAGCAGCTTGGGATGCCCGGGGAGCACGCGCGGGAACCCGCGGGGCCCCTGCTATCATCCGCCCTGCCGTGCTAGGCGGGGAACTAGCGGTGCCCTGTACCTGCAATCCGCTCCAGCAGGGCCGAATCCCCTCCCGAGGGTCGGCGCTCACGAAGGCCGACGACGTTCGCGACGTTGAGGATCGGGTCCCGCGCAGCGGTGGCTCGTGAACCGTGTCAGGTCCGGAAGGAAGCAGCACTCAGCGATGACCGCCGGGTGCCGCGGAACGGCCTGGTCCGAGCCGCGGATGCCGGTGGGCGCGCGGGCGTCCGGGTCGACGGAGGGTGCACGGCGCTTGACTCACCGCGCGTCTGCAGGAGCGTCGTTGACCGCAGGGACACCGCATCAGGCCATCTATCGCCGCTGGCGTGCCCAGACGTTCTCCGAGATCGTGGGCCAGGAAGCGGTCGTGGCGACGCTTCGCAATGCCGTGACCACCGGGCAGGTCGCGCACGCGATCCTGTTCACGGGGCCACGCGGGACGGGCAAGACGTCGCTGGCCAGGATCCTGGCCAAGGCCCTGAACTGCGAGAACCTCGGCGCCAACGCGGATCCCTGCGACATCTGCCCGCGGTGCGTGGCCATTCGCGAGGGACGAGCGCTCGATCTGGTCGAGGTCGACGCTGCCAGCAACCGCGGCATCGACGCGGTCCGCGACCTTCGTGAACGCCTGAACTACGCACCGACCGACCTTCGTCGCAAGATCTACATCCTCGACGAGGCCCACCAGATCACGAAGGACGCGTGGAACGCGCTGCTCAAGTCGCTCGAAGAGCCGCCCGACTTCGTCACCTTCATGTTCGCCTCGACGCACCCGCAGGAGTTCCCGCCGGCCATTCTGTCCCGCCTCCAGCGGTTCGACGTCCGGCGGTTGAGCGTTGCCGAGATCAGCGGCAAGCTGGAGCGGATCCTGAAGGCCGACGGCCGCGAGGCGGACCCGGAGGCCATCGACCTGGTCGCCCGCCTGGCTGCAGGCGGCATGCGCGACGCGGAGTCGATCCTGGACCAGCTGCTCGCATCGACCGGCGATCGCATCGAGGCCGGCGCCGTGCGCGAGCTGCTCGGTCTCGCCGACGCCGAGCTCGTCGATCGCTTCGTGGCAGCGCTCGAGCAGGGCAATGCCGCCGACGGGATCGTGCTCCTGGACCGGCTCGAGGAGCGAGGGCGAGATCTGCGCGTGTTCCTGGACCAGGTCGTCGACGCTCTCCGTGGCCGCCTGCTGGCCGAGCTGACGTCGCCGGGAGTCCTGGAGCCCGGCCTTGCCGCCACCGCTCGAGGGATCGGTGCGATCGATCCCACCCGGCTCGGACCGGGCGGTCTCCGTTTCCAGCTCGAGCTGACGCTGCTCGCCGTCCCACCGGCAGCGCACGTCTATGCACCACCTTCGGGGCCAGCCACCACGTCGGCGGACAGCCCGGCGGTCGGCCGGCGTGACGCAGCTGCCCAGGCCACGATGCCTCCTGTGCCCGCGGCGACCGCCCCGCCCACGGCCACTCCTCTCGCCCACCCCGGTCTGTCCGCGGGAGCGGCAGGCACTTCGACCACTTCGACGTCGATTGCCGCCCCCCGCAGGACCCGTGCTACCAAGTCCGCCGACGCATCCGGAGCGCCGCTCGCCCAGGCGGCGGCATCTCCCGCCAGCCCTGGGGTGTCCGACGACCCGGCGCCGGCGGTCGATGCGGCGGGGCACGCAGGCGACGCGGGATCGGATGCGGAGCCGGCAGACTCGGGCGCCATCGATCCCACGGCCGACCTCGAGAGGCTTCGAATCGGCTGGTCAGGCGTCGTCGCCGACGTCACCGAGCGCAACCGGGCCGCCAAGCCCTTGATCACGGCGTGCCGCCCGATCGGGGTGGAGGGCCGGATGGTAACCCTGGGCTTCCCCGAGGAGCAGGGGTTCCTGAAGGATGTGGCCGAGCGGCGCCGGACGCTGCTGGAGGCATCGATCGGCGGGTACCTGGGTCATCCGGTCGCCGTGCGATGCGTCGCCACCAACCTGGACCTGCTGCCATCGCTGCCTGTCGACGACGGCGCCGCGAACATCCTGGCCGAGGCGCACCGAATCTTTGCCGATGACCTCGCCGATACGCCGGAGGTCACCTGACGCCCGATCCACGTGCAGCCGGGCCGCGCATGGGCGAGACTGGCCGCTGACGCACCACCGACACCGGCAACCAGCACCGACAGCCAGCACCGGAGGGACGCGCTCATGAGCATGGGCAACCTGCAGCGGCAGGTCATGCAGATGCAGCAGCAGATGCAACAGGAGATGGCGCGGGTCCAGGCTGAGCTCGAGACCGAGACGGTTGAAGGGTCCTCGGGCGGCGGTGCCGTCAAGGCGACCGTCACCGGCAAGCAGGTGCTGGTCGAGCTGACGATCGATCCGTCGGCCGTGGATGCCGACGACGTCGAGATGCTCCAGGATCTCGTGGTGGCCGCCGTCAACGAGGCACTCAGGGCCTCACAGCAGCTCGCCGAGGAGAAGATGGGCGCGGTCACCGCCGGCCTTCGGATCCCGGGCCTGTTTTGAACCGGCTCGCGTGACCACCGCCGTCGTCGAACCCGTCGCGCGCCTCATCGAGGCGTTCGCGCGGCTGCCCGGCATCGGCCCCAAGACCGCGCAGCGGCTGACGTTCTATCTGCTCCGAGCGCCCGATACCGAGGCAAGGAGCCTCGCTCGCGCGCTGGTCGCGGTCCGTGACGAGGTTGTCTTCTGCGAACGCTGCTTCAACATCAGTGACGCCCCCATGTGCCCGATCTGCCGCGATCCCGGCCGCGAGGACGCGCGTCTGTGCGTGGTCGAGGAGCCCCTGGATGTCCTCGCGATCGAGCGGACCGGAGAGTTCCGCGGCCGCTACCACGTGCTCCACGGCGCCATCAGCCCTATCGACGGCATCGGTCCCGAGCGGCTGCGTATTCGCGAGCTGCTGGCCCGTGCGGACGAGGCAGCAGCAGAGGGCCAGCGGATCGAGGAGGTCATCATCGCGACCAACCCGACCCTGGAGGGGGAGGCGACCGCGATGTATCTGGGCGAGCGACTCGAGGGCCGCGTCGGGTCGGTTACGCGGATCGCCCGCGGGCTGCCGGTCGGCGGTGACCTCGAGTATGCGGACGACGTGACCCTGATCCGCGCCCTGCAGGGACGACGGGCGCTCTGATGCGCGAGCTCGTGTTCGAGATCCTGCTGCGCCTCGTCAAGGCGCTTGCGGCCGCGCTGGTGGGCATTCTCGTATGGCTGGTGGCCGTGGGACCGCTGGGTGCCGATGGCTCGGTGAGCCTCGGCCTTCTGTGCTGGCTCAGCGGCGCGGCGTTCATCCTGTTGGTCGAAGAGAGTCCGATCTAGTCGATCCAGCCTACCCGCCGCGGCCGGGACGGCACATGGGGGCATGAAGCGGCCACGGGCGCCTCATCCACGCTCATCGCCGGGGCCTTCGGTACCGGTCGGGAGGCCGTCACGGTGGCCCTTCCGAGGCGCCGCACATGCCCGTTTGACAGGCTCCCGGGGCGACCGTACCATCCGTCCCCGCGCCTCGGGATCCGAGGCTTGCCGGTAGCCCCGCCCGAGGCAGGGAGACACCCAGATCCCCGTTTGACACGGGGGGCGAACTGCGCAATCATGAGCAGTCCGCGCTCCGGGCGATAAAGGCCGGGCGCTGCACCTTAACAATTGAAGAGTGACAGGAACTTCAGCACGAAGATCGTGCCTGGACCAAGCTCTAGAGATTTGACTCGACCGCAAGGTCGAGTTTTCGCGGAGAGTTTGATCCTGGCTCAGGATTAACGCTGGCGGCGTGCATGAGACATGCAAGTCGAACGAACGAGCTTGCTCGTTAGTGGCGGACGGCTGAGTAACGCGTAGGTGACCTGCCCCGAAGTGGGGGATAACTGCCCGAAAGGGTGGCTAATACCGCATGTGGCGACCCGTTCATTTGGGTCATCAAAGCCGCGAGGCGCTTTGGGAGGGGCCTGCGTCCGATTAGCTCGTTGGTGGGGTAATGGCTCACCAAGGCGACGATCGGTAGGTGGTCTGAGAGGACGATCACCCAGACTGGGACTGAGACACGGCCCAGACTCCTACGGGAGGCAGCAGTCGGGAATTTTGCTCAATGGGCGCAAGCCTGAAGCAGCAACGCCGCGTGAGGGATGAAGGCCTTCGGGTTGTAAACTTCTTTTCTCAGGGACGATGATGACGGTACCTGAGGAATAAGTCACGGCTAACTACGTGCCAGCAGCCGCGGTAATACGTAGGTGACCAGCGTTGTCCGGATTTACTGGGCGTAAAGAGCGCGCAGGCGGTCGTTCAAGTCGAGTGTGAAATCCCCCGGCTCAACTGGGGGGGGTCACTTGATACTGATCGACTCGAAGGCAGGAGAGGGAAGCGGAATTCCCGGTGTAGTGGTGAAATGCGTAGATATCGGGAGGAACACCAGTGGCGAAGGCGGCTTCCTGGCCTGTTCTTGACGCTGAGGCGCGAAAGCTAGGGGAGCGAACGGGATTAGATACCCCGGTAGTCCTAGCCGTAAACGATGGACACTAGGTGTTGGTGGTATCAACCCCACCAGTGCCGAAGCTAACGCATTAAGTGTCCCGCCTGGGGAGTACGGCCGCAAGGCTAAAACTCAAAGGAATTGACGGGGCCCCGCACAAGCAGCGGAGCGTGGGGTTTAATTCGATGCAACGCGAAGAACCTTACCAGGGCTTGACATGACCAGGAATCCGGCGGAAACGTCGGCGCCCCGCAAGGGGTCTGGCCACAGGTGTTGCATGGCTGTCGTCAGCTCGTGTCGTGAGATGTTGGGTTAAGTCCCGCAACGAGCGCAACCCCTACCGTGTGTTGTATCACTCACACGGGACTGCCGAGAGAAACTCGGAGGAAGGCGGGGATGACGTCAAGTCAGCATGGCCCTTACGTCCTGGGCTACACCCACGCTACAATGGCCGGTACAACGGGCGGCGAAACCGCGAGGTGGAGCAAATCCCTTAAAGCCGGTCTCAGTTCGGATTGTAGGCTGCAACTCGCCTACATGAAGCCGGAGTTGCTAGTAACTGCCGGTCAGCATACGGCGGTGAATATGTTCCCGGGGCTTGTACACACCGCCCGTCACGTCATGAAAGCTGGCAACACCCGAAGCCGGTGGGCCAACCCGCAAGGGAGGCAGCCGTCGAAGGTGGGGTTGGTGATTGGGACGAAGTCGTAACAAGGTAGCCGTACCGGAAGGTGCGGCTGGATCACCTCCTTTCTAGGGAGAACCGAGCCATGGCCATACGGTGAGGCCATGACGTTGATGGCTCCCAGGTTGATCGCCCGACCGATCGCATCTCCAGCCGAGTGGGATGTGCCGGCAATGCCGGAGGTCGAAAGGCGACTCGGTGAGACACCGTAACCGGGCACGAACGACGAGCCCTGTTCCTGTCACTCTTCAAGGGTTCACGGTGCAGCCGCCCGCCGGGCTTCCGGCGAGGTCGGGTGCTCGGGGGCGTTTAGCTCAGCTGGTTAGAGCACTGCCCTGATAAGGCAGAGGTCTCTGGTTCGAGTCCAGAAACGCCCACCAATCCCTGCATCGCCCACGATCACAGGGGACGTAGCTCAGTTGGAAGAGCATCTCCTTTGCAAGGAGAGGGTCAGGAGTTCGAGTCTCCTCGTCTCCACCAACGTGTGCATCGGAGGAATTCCTCTGGTTCGGGTTCTCAGGCAATCGACATCGAAATAGCTCCGGGTCCATCCCCGGGACGACCTCCGGGTCCCACTGCGCGACAGGTTTCGACGGTTCGCAGGCTGGTCCTCGAGCCGTCGTCTGGTGTCCGGACCCCGAGCCGGTTCCTCTGATCCGTGTGCTCGATTCGCGAGCCCACCGACCAGCGGAACGCTGGAAGACTGGAATGGCGGGTCCAAGACCCGTCTTCCGACCGCTACGGCGGTGCACCTTAACAACTGGATAGATGACGGCAGTAAAGAACGATCGAAAGATCATGATTTCGCCGTGAAATCAAGGAGAACCCCGATCGACCCCGTCCCGCACTGACCGCCTGGTCAGATGCTGGCGGAGGTCAAGCTACACAGGGCACGGGGTGGATGCCTTGGCGCCAAGAGCCGATGAAGGACGTGGCAGGCTGCGTTAAGCCCCGGGGAGTCGCGAGCAGACTTTGATCCGAGGATGTCCGAATGGGGAAACCCGGCTGGGGTCATGCCCAGTCACCCATGGTTGAACACATAGACCATGTGGGGGTAAGCCAGCGAACTGAAACATCTCAGTAGCTGGAGGAAAGGAGATCATTCCCTTAGTAGTGGCGAGCGAAACGGGAATAGCCCAAACCAGGTCAGCGAGATAGGCGGCAGCCGTTTCTGAGCTGGGGTTGTAGGAGCCGATCACAGGAGCCCTGCCGGGCACCTGCGGAGTTACAAAGCCGGTCGCTAGTCGAACACACCCTGGAACGGTGGGCCATAGCGGGTGACAGCCCCGTAGGCGAAAGCGAACCGGCCTCCGGATTGGCCACCTGAGTACCACGTGGAAGGTCTCTCATGTGGGAAACTGGGCGGACCACCGCCCAAGGCTAAATACTCTTGGCGACCGATAGCGAACTAGTACCGTGAGGGAAAGGTGAAAAGCACCCCGGAAGGGGAGTGAAATAGTACCTGAAACCACGTGCCCACAAGCAGTCAAAGGGTGTTGCCGGGTTCAAAGCCGGTAGCCTGATGGCGTGCCTTTTGAAGAATGAGCCGACGAGTTACTTGCGTGTGGCGAGGTTAAGTCCGAGAAGGACGTAGCCGGAGCGAAAGCGAGTCTGAATAGGGCGCCCAGTCGCACGTAGTAGACCCGAAACCGAGTGACCTATCCATGGGCAGGTTGAAGCGAGAGTAATGTCTCGTGGAGGACCGAACTCACCAGCGTTGAAAAGCTGGGGGATGACCTGTGGATAGAGGTGAAATGCCAATCGAACTCGGAGATAGCTGGTTCTCCCCGAAATAGCTTTAGGGCTAGCCTCAGGCGTTCAATCGCGGGGGTAGAGCACTGGATGGGCTAGGGGGCTTCCCGCTTACCAACCCCAACCAAACTCCGAATCCCGCCATTTTAGAGCCTGGGAGTCAGACTGCGAGGGCTAAGCTTCGTGGTCAAAAGGGAAACAGCCCAGACCGTCAGCTAAGGTCCCTAAGTCCATGCTAAGTGGTAAAGGATGTGGATTCGCCGCGACAACCAGGATGTTGGCTCAGAAGCAGCCATCATTGAAAGAGTGCGTAACAGCTCACTGGTCAAGTGGATCTGCGCCGAAAATTCAACGGGGCTCAAGCATGGCACCGAAGCTACGGACTTGCCGCAAGGCGAGTGGTAGGGGAGCGTTCCGCTCTGCGGTGAAGGCCGACCGTGAGGACGGCTGGAGCGTGCGGAAGTGCGAATGTCGGCATGAGTAGCGAGATGTGGGTGAGAATCCCACACGCCGTAAGCCTAAGGTTTCCTGAGGAAGGCTCGTCCACTCAGGGTTAGTCGGGCCTAAGCCGAGGACGAACGTCGTAGGCGATGGACATCCGGTTGATATTCCGGAACCACCAAAGGGTCGTTTGCACCGCAAGGTGTCGCCCCGGGGTAGGAGACTGGGGGATGGCCGGCACAGCCGGTCGAACCCAGGATCTGAGCCGGGGTGAGAGCAAGGGCATGACACGGCACGGTAGCTCGAGCGCGTTTTTGGCTATACGCGTCTAAGCCGGTAGGGGGAGGAGACAGGCAAATCCGTTTCCTCATTCAACCCCGAGCAGCGAATGAAAGGGCATCAGCCCGATTCGAGTGAGCCGAGCTGGCGAGAAAAGTGTCTAGCGAGACTCTAGGTGTCCGTACCGCAAACCGACACAGGTAGGCGGGTAGAGCATACCAAGGCGATCGGGAGAACCCTCGTTAAGGAACTCGGCAAAATGGCCCCGTAACTTCGGGAGAAGGGGCGCTTCGCGGCCGCTGCTTGCAGTGGTCGATCGAAGCCGCAGTGAAATGGCCCAGGCGACTGTTTAGCAAAAACACAGGTCTCTGCGAAAGCGAAAGCTGACGTATAGGGGCTGACGCCTGCCCAGTGCCGGAAGGTTAAGAGGAGGGGTGCAAGCTCTGAATCGAAGCCCCGGTAAACGGCGGCCGTAACTATAACGGTCCTAAGGTAGCGAAATTCCTTGTCGGGTAAGTTCCGACCCGCACGAATGGCGTAACGGTCTGGGCGCTGTCTCAACGAGGGACCCGGCGAAATTGAAATACCTGTGAAGATGCAGGTTACCCGCGCTAGGGCAAAAAGACCCCGTGGAGCTTTACTGCACCCTGACATTGAATTGGGGTTCAGCTTGTGTAGGATAGGTGGGAGGCTGAGAAGCTGGGGCGCTAGCCTCGGCGGAGCCAACGTTGAAATACCACCCTTGTTGGATTTCGGTTCTAACAGCGGCCCGTAAGCCGGGCGCAGGACAGTGTCAGGCGGGCAGTTTGACTGGGGCGGTCGCCTCCTAAAGTGTAACGGAGGCGCCCAAAGGTTCCCTCAGGCTGAATGGAAACCAGCCGAAGAGTGCAAAGGCATAAGGGAGCTTGACTGCGAGACCCACAAGTCGAGCAGAGACGAAAGTCGGGCTTAGTGATCTGGTACCTCCGAGTGGAAGGGGTATCACTCAACGGATAAAAGCTACCCCGGGGATAACAGGCTGATGGTGCCCAAGAGTTCACATCGACGGCACCGTTTGGCACCTCGATGTCGGCTCGTGGCATCCTGGGGCGGAAGTACGTCCCAAGGGTTCGGCTGTTCGCCGATTAAAGCCGCACGCGAGCTGGGTTCAGAACGTCGTGAGACAGTTCGGTCTCTATCCAGCGTGGGCGCAGGGAACTTGAGAGGAGCTGCTCCTAGTACGAGAGGACCGGAGTGGACGAACCGCTGGTGTGCCAGTTGTCCCGCCAGGGGCATCGCTGGGTAGCTATGTTCGGTTGGGATAAGCGCTGAAAGCATCTAAGTGCGAAGCTCGCCTCGAGATTAGGTTCCCCACCGGGTTAACCGGGTAAGACCGCAGAGAGACCATCTGCTTGATAGGCGGCATGTGGAAGTCCGGTGACGGATGAAGCTGAGCCGTACTAATGGTCGAGGGCTTGACCTCTATTCCAGCACCTGACCAGGGGTCAGCGTGCCGGGAGATCGGATCTCCGATTTCGGCAATCATGATCTTCGACTGGCGCCCGCATCGCGACAACTCGCGGTGTAGGTCGCTGCCGTCATCGTCCAGACGCAGACAATCCCGGTGACTCTGGCGGAGAGGCCACACCCGTTCCCATCCCGAACACGGCAGTTAAGCTCTCCAGCGCCGAAGATACTGAGAGGGCAGCCTTTCGGGAAAATAGGTCGTCGCCGGGATTGTTGCGTTAACGATCATCGGCGACTTGGTACGGCACGCGGTCAGAAGCCTGGACATTCGGTGGCAGGCGACGCTGGGCTCGTTGTGAGTCGGCGTCGCTAGGGACTGACCGGGCACTCGGAGGTATCCTGCACGGCCATGATCGAGGCCGGAGACCCGGAGCTAGCCGCCTCAGCGTCCGACGGGGCGTCCGAACGCCCAGGTCGCACCGCTGCGACCACAGGTGAGTTCGACGTGTGTCCGTACCTCGCCGCCGCAGACGGCGGATGGCGAAGCGCCATTGCGGATCGAGACCAGCGGTGTGGGGCGCTTCGACCCGCTGCCCCCCTGCTCGTGGCCAAGCAGCGAGTGCTATGCCTGACGCCCGGCTATCGGACGTGCTCGACGTTCGGCGCGGCGCAGTCACTCGATGCCGAGGCACAGGGGGCCGCCTACATGACGGAGTCGCTGCTGTGGCCGGCGACCTGTTCCCGGCCGCTGATGCTGGAGCCGGCGAATCGATTCGGGCCGATACGTGCGTTGCGCGGCTCGCGGGCCGGCGGGCAGGCGATTCTGATCGGGTTGATGGTGGTTGCCTTCGTGATCGTGGCGATCATCCGCTCGACTCCACCGGGGGAGGGCCCCGGCGCGAGCCACGGAGCGTCCGGCCCGGGCGGATCGCCGGCGGTCGCCACGCTGCCCGCGGTCGGTCCCGCCTCCGCGCCCGCGACTGCGGTGCTGAGCCCCGCCCCTACCCCGCTCGCCATCGCATCTCCTTCGGGCTCGTCTGCCACGCCGGCCGCAACGCCGCGGGCCACGTCATCGGCGGTCCCGACGGGGACCGGTCAGTACACGGTGAAGGCCGGTGACACATTGATCCGCATCGCGGCCCGCTTCGGGACCACCCTCAAGGTGCTCAAGCAGCTGAACAACATCGACAATGTGCGGCTCATTCGGCCTGGGCAGGTCCTGATCGTTCCCTGACCTCCGCGGCGTGATCGCCGCCCACGAGAGCCCGATGGACGCTCGCGCGATCGGGCCCCTCAGGCCTCGACGCCCCGGCTCTCGTGGCTCAGCGCTGGCAGCCGCGACACCAGGCGGTGGGGAAGCCGCCACCCGTGACCTGCGTGATCCGGGCGCCGCACCGCAAGCAGGCCTGCCCGCCTCGGTTGTGGACGGCAAGGTGGTCGCGAACCTGCTTTTCGAACGTGGGAGGCACGCGTTGACGCAGGAGCGCCACCGACGCCTCGAGGACGGTCCGCATGGACTGGTACAGGGAGTCGACCTCCTCGGGCGCGAGCGACGCCCGTTTCCGAAACGGCTGCAGCCCAGCCGCATGGAGGATCTCGTCGGAGTATGCGTTGCCGATCCCGGCCACGAACGCCTGGTTGCGAAGCAGGTTCTTCAGCTCGCCCGGATGCTTGCGGATTCGGGCACGCCAGACGTCGAGCGTGAGGGTGGGATCCAGCGCGTCGGGGCCCTGCTCCCCCGGCCCGAGGCCCGGCACCGGCCGGTCAATCCCGGCCGGTATCACGTAGACCTTGCCCATCTGGGTCGGATCCCGATATCGCACCAGGACCGGCGCGTCCTCCGCCGGCAGCCACGCTGCGCCTCGCGTCCAGGCGGCAGGGTCGCGTGACCGGATGCCTGCTCGCGCACCGAACGAGAGCTCGACCGCGGTTCCGGAGGGCGCTGGCTCGCCATGAGCGGCCAGCTGGAACCGTCCCGTGAGCATCGGGTTGACGACGACACGGTCCCGTTCGAGCTGGAGGTCGAGCAGCTTTCCGGCGCGCGCGACCCGTGTCACGGCCTGGCCGGCGAGGGCCTCGAGCTCGGCCGGCGTCCCGCGCACGGCGAGCGGCATCAAGGCACGCGCGCCCGCGAGGGAACGGCCGGCCAGCGCCGCATGGAGCGCGTCGGCGACGACGTCGAGATCGGGTAGCTCGGGCACGGGGTGGCGATTGTACCCACGCGGACCCGCATGCTAGACTCTCCCGGCCCACGGGCACGGACAGTTGAAGAGTTTCGTTCAGGTCTTCGTCAGCGCGAAGGAGCGGACCGCCGGACAAGGGTCACCAACGATCCACCTCCCTCTCAAAGACGGCCCCGGGCGTGCTCGGAGGCCGTTCGTGATTCTGGGGCTGAATCCATACAGGAGACTGGATCACCTTGACCGACGAAGAGCAGGGCGGGACCGCGCCGGCACCGGAGGCCACTGCCTCCGCCGATGCCTCGGCGTCCGAGCAGACCGCAGCGGCGATCGCCGTCGCTGACGAGCCCGCCATCCGTGAGCCTGGGACCGACGAGAGCGTCAGCCCTGCCGGCGATGTTGCGACCGGCGAGGTAGCGCCGACCGACACGACTCCGGCGGAGCCGGTGCCGCAGGATGCGAACGGCGTCAACGCCGAGCAGCCCGGCGAGGCCGCAGCCGGCGGTGACGTCGAAGGCCAGGCCGTCGAGCCGCAGTCGGACGGCGAGGCAGCACCCGCGTCGCAGCCGGAGGGCCAGGCCGTCGAACCGCAGTCGGACGGCGAGGCAGCACCCGCGCCGCCACCCGAACCAGCGGCCGCGGTTGTGCCGGCGCGCCCGCTCGGTCCCGAGCCGACCACGATGGAGGAGCTGCTCGCCGAGCAGGAAACCGACATCAAGAGCTTCAAGCACGGTGATGTGGTCGAGGGCACGGTGGTCCGGATCGACAAGGACGAGATCCTGGTCGACATCGGCGCCAAATCCGAGGGCGTGGTCAGCAACCGCGAGCTGTACGGCCGCCACGCGGAGTCCCAGCCACAGTTGAACATCGGCGACACGGTCCTCGTGTACGTCCTCCAGCCCGAGTCGCCCGAGGGCCACGTCGTGCTCTCGCTGCGCCGGGCAGGCCTCGAGCGCAAGTGGCGCTCGATGCAGGAGCTGTTCGAGGCGGGCACGATCGTCGACGCTCCGGTCATCGACCACAACAAGGGTGGTCTGATCGTGGACTGCGGGATTCGCGGCTTCGTTCCCATCAGCCAGATCGTCGACTTCCCCCGCCGCCCGCAGAACGAGCAGCCGCGGGATGCCGCCCAGGAGATCGCCGAGAAGCTCCAGCCATACGTCGGTCGCAAGCTCCGGCTGAAGATCCTCGAGGTCAACCGCAAGGCCAACCGCTTGATCCTGTCCGAGAAGGTGGCGCTCTACGAGGAGCGCCGGGAGAAGCGGGACGAGCTGTTCAGCAGCCTCCAGGTCGGCCAGAAGGTCACCGGCAGCGTACGTTCGATCGCGCCGTTCGGGATCTTCATCGATCTTGGTGGGATCGACGGCCTCGTTCACAAGAGCGAGCTGTCGTGGAACAAGGTCAACAACCCCGAGGCCGGCTACAAGGTCGGTGACGAGGTCGAGGCCGAGGTCATCGACATCAACCACGAGCGTGGTCGGATCAGCCTTTCGATCCGCCGGCTCCAGCCCGATCCCTGGGAGTCGACGGTCGCCGACTTCAAGGTGGGCGACATCATCGACGGGACCGTTACGAAGCTCGTCAACTTCGGTGCGTTCGTCCGGGTCCGCGAGGGCCTCGAGGGCCTGATTCATATCAGCGAGCTCTCGCACCAGCGGGTGGCCCATCCGGGCGATGTCGTCCACGAGGGCCAGGTGCTCAAGCTCAAGATCATCAGCCTGGACTCCGAGCGCCACCGCCTGGGGCTCAGCCTCAAGCAGGCCGAGGAGCCGCCGGTCCGGTCGATGCCGGAACCCGGCGTGCCGATGGGCGGCGGCGAGCGGCGCGAGCGGCGCGAGCGGCGCGAGCGGCCAGATCGTGCTTACTCGGCGTCGGATGCACAGTCCGAGCCAGAGGGCGGGATCGACACCACCCTGGCTGCCGCGTTTGCACAGGTCCGGGATCAGCTTGCCGCGGCGGAGGCTGCGGTCGATGTGCCTGCCGCGTCACCGGCGCCCGAGCCGGAAGCGACGGCGCCCGAGCCTGAGCCAACGGCTGTCGCCGAGACCGGGACCGTGGTGGCTCCGGCCGGCGATGAGTCACTAGAGGCTAACAGTGAGGTCCCCGAGACCGTGGCTGCGGCCACTCGGACGGTGGCTGCAGAGGCCGGGCCGGAAGCCGGGGCAGAGGTCGTGACCGCGACAGCTGAGTCCGATCCGGCTGAGGCCGCCGAGCCGCAGGCCGCCGAGGCCGCCGAGCCGGAGGTCGCCGAGGCTGCGCCGGCTGAGGCCGCCGAGCCGGAGGACGCCGAGGCCGCCGAGCCGGAGGTCGCCGAGGCTGCGCCGGCTGAGGCAGAGAGCGCCGAGCCGGAGGTCGCCGAGGGCTCGGAGGACAAGCCGGGCTGATCCGGCGGGCGTCCCCGCTCTTCGCTCTCACGACCCGCCGGCAACCGGCGGGTCGTTGCGATCCCGGGTCCGTGTGGCATCGATCCGGAACCGGAGCAGATCGCCCGACGGACATACGGGTCGGCGTACAGCGACAGGGGCGCGCTGGCAGGCCCCCGGGGTGGGGGTGTCGCTCATGCCCGGATTGGATGCTAGGATGGCCGAACGGTCGGCTCCGCGACCGTACACAACGAGCACGGCTGGATGGATCGCTTCGACAAATTCACGGATCGCGCGCGCAAGGTCCTGACGCTTGCGCAGGACGAGGCGCAGCGGTTCAACCACAACTACATCGGAACCGAGCACCTGCTGCTCGGGCTCGTCCGCGAGGGCGAGGGTGTCGCCGCGCGCGTGCTCGAGAATATGAATGTCGAGCTACCCAAGGTGCGGACCGCGGTCGAGTTCATCATCGGACGCGGCGACCGCCCGGTCGTGGGTGAGGTCGGCCTCACGCCTCGGGCGAAGCGCGTGATTGAGCTCGCCATCGACGAGGCGCGCCGGCTGGGCCACAACTACATCGGAACCGAGCACCTCCTGCTCGGCCTCGTCCGTGAGGGTGAGGGCATCGCGGCTGGCGTGCTCGAGAGCCTCGGCGTGAATCTGGACAAGGTTCGCCACGAGGTCATTCGCGTGCTCTCCCAGTCCTCATCGGCCGGGCCCGCGCAGGAGACCAAGCGGGCCAGCAAGACGCCGACCGTGGACGCCCTGGGCATCAACCTGACCGAGGCGGCGCGCGCGGACAAGCTGGATCCAGTCATCGGCCGCGAGAAGGAGATCGAGCGGGTCATCCAGATCCTCGGCCGCAAGACCAAGAACAACCCGGCCCTGATCGGCGAGCCGGGTGTCGGCAAGACCGCCATCGCCGAGGGTCTGGCGCACCGGATCGTCGCCGGTGACGTGCCCGACATCCTGCTCAACAAGCGGGTGCTGACGCTCGACATCGGGTCGCTCGTCGCCGGTACCAAATACCGTGGCGAGTTCGAGGAGCGGCTCAAGAAGATCATCGAGGAGCTGCGCAACACGAACGACGCGATCCTGTTCATCGACGAGCTCCACACGCTGGTCGGTGCGGGTGCGGCCGAGGGTGCGATCGACGCCGCGAACATCCTCAAGCCGCCGCTGTCGCGGGGCGAGCTGCAGTGCATCGGTGCGACCACGCTCGACGAATATCGCAAGTACATCGAGAAGGACGCCGCCCTCGAGCGCCGCTTCCAGCCGGTCATGGTGGACGAGCCGACGCTGGAGCAGACCATCGAGATACTGGTCGGCATCCGCGAGCGCTACGAGCAGCACCACAAGGTCCAGATCACCGACGAGGCCGTGCGTGCGGCGGCGGACCTCTCGATCCGTTACATCACCGACCGGCACCTCCCGGACAAGGCGATCGACCTGATCGACGAGGCGTCCAGCCGCGTCCGGCTCCGGCATTCGTCAGCTCCACCCGAGTTGCGCAAGGCGCAGAAGGAGCTGGACCGGATCACCAAGGAGAAGGACGCCGCGATCAACGCGCAGGAGTACGAGCAGGCCGCCACCCTCCGCGAGGCCGAGGCGACTGCCCGCGAGGCGGCCGATACCCTGCGCTCCGATTGGCAGTCGACAGTGTCGGGCGAGACGCCCAAGGTCGACGACGAGGAGATCGCCCAGGTCGTCGCGATGTGGACCGGGATCCCGGTCACCCGCATCGCGCAGGAGGAGTCCGAGCGGCTGCTCAAGATGGAGGAGGTGCTCCACCAGCGGCTGATCGGTCAGGAAGAGGCGATCGAGACGGTGTCGCGCGCTGTTCGACGGGCCCGGGCCGGTCTCAAGGATCCGAAGCGTCCGATCGGCTCGTTCGTGTTCCTGGGCCCAACCGGCGTGGGCAAGACCGAGCTCGCCAAGGCACTCGCCGAGTTCATGTTCGGCTCGGAGGACACGCTCATCAAGATCGACATGAGCGAGTTCATGGAGCGCCACAACGTGAGCCGCCTGGTCGGCGCGCCGCCAGGCTATGTGGGGTTCGATGAGGGTGGTCAGCTGACCGAGGCCGTCCGCCGCAAGAGCTATGCGGTGATCCTGCTCGACGAGATCGAGAAGGCACACCAGGAGGTCTTCAACATCCTCCTGCAGATCCTCGAGGACGGGCATCTCACCGATGCCAAGGGCCGCCGGGTCGATTTCCGGAACACGATCATCATCATGACCTCCAACCTGGGGGCGGCCAAGATCCAGACCAACTCGAGCCTCGGGTTCCGTCAGCAGGGCGACACGGTCGAGACACGGGCCGCCGCCTCATACGACCTCATGAAGGAGAAGGTCCAGGCGGAGCTCAAGACCAACTTCCGCCCGGAGTTCCTGAACCGCATCGACGCCACCGTCGTGTTCCGGAGCCTGACGGTCGAGGAGATCGGGCAGATCGTCGATCTGATGCTCAAGCGCGTTTTGGACCAGCTCCGGGCTCAGGGAATGACGCTCACCATCACCCAGGCCGCGAAGGATCACGTGATCAAGCTCGGCTACGACCAGGCGTACGGTGCGCGACCGCTGCGGAGGACGATCCAGAATCTGATCGAGGATCCGCTGGCCGAGCACCTCCTGCTCGGCAGGTACGCCGAGGGCGACACGATCGAGATCGATCTCGATCCGGACGGCGCCGGGCTGTCGATCAAGGCCACCGAGGCCAAGACGCCGGTCGAGGCCTGACGGCCCGGCCGCGACTCGTGGCCCGCGCCCAGAGCCGGTACGTCTGCCAGTCGTGCGGGGCTGCCGTTCTGCGCTGGGAGGGCCAGTGCCGCACGTGCGGCGAATGGAACACCCTCGTCGAGACGGTCGTCCGGGACGGCCCCCGGCCTCGAGCGACGGCGACCGTGGGCGGCACCCGTCCTGTGTCGCTCTCGGATTCCTCGGATTCCGGCGCCGAGGTTCGGCGGCGGATCGGCATCGACGAGCTGGATCGCGTGCTCGGCGGTGGCCTGGTCGCTGGCTCCGTGGTCCTGGTCGGTGGCGAGCCCGGGATCGGCAAGTCGACGCTGCTGCTCCAAGCTGCTGCCGGCGTCGCCGGGGGCGGCCGGGGTGGCGGCGCAACCGACGCGGCGGGGGGCGACATGCCGGCCGAGGTGCTGTACGCGACCGGCGAGGAGTCCACGACCCAGGTTCGGCTGCGTGCGCGCCGCCTTGGCATGGCGGACGGCCCGATCGGGGATCGGGTAATGGTCGTGGCAGAGACCCGGATCGAGCGGATCGTGGATCTTGCCCGTGAGCGGCACCCGGCGCTGCTCGTCGTCGACTCCGTGCAGACCGTTGCCTCGGATGAGCTCGAGGGACCGCCTGGGAGCGTGGGTCAGGTCCGCGAGTCGGCGCTCCGTCTGATGGAGCTTGCCAAGGCCGACGGCATCCCGGTCGTCCTGGTCGGGCACGTGACCAAGGACGGAACGCTCGCCGGACCACGAACGCTGGAGCACCTCGTCGACGTCGTGCTCGGGATCGAGGGGGACCGCACCGGTGGGCTGCGCCTGTTGCGGGCGGCGAAGAACCGGTTCGGATCGACCGAGGAGGTCGGCGTGTTCGAGATGCGCGAGCATGGCCTGGCCGAGGTGCGGGATCCCGGCAGAGCCTTCCTGGCCGACCATGATGCACCGGCCCCCGGCAGCGCCGTCGCGCCCGTGCTCGAGGGTTCGCGCCCCCTGCTCGTTGAGGTACAGGCGCTGGTCGCCCCCACCGGCGCTCCCGCCCCCCGCCGTACGGCGTCCGGCATCGACGGCAACCGGCTGGCCCTGCTGATTGCTGTGCTCGGCCGCCGCGCCGGGGTCGGGCTGTCCGGTCACGATGTCTATGCGAACCTTGCCGGCGGCTTGACGGTAACCGAGCCGGGGCTGGACCTGCCGCTCGCGATCGCCCTCGCTTCGTCGCTACGGGACCGCCCCGTCGGCGCCGGGACCGTAGCGATCGGCGAGGTCGGCCTGCTCGGCGAGCTCCGTTCGGTGGGCGGGCTGGACCGCCGTCTGCGGGAGGCGGCACGCCTCGGGTTCACGCGCGCGATCGTGCCTCGTGGGCGCGGCCACGGCACCACGGCTGCGATCGCCGGGATCGAGGTGCGCGAGGTCGCATCGCTGGCCGATGCCCTCCGAGCGGCCCTCGGCGCGCCGGGCGAACATCAGCCGGGAAGCGATCGCTAGGGTGCCTCGGAGCGGGCTCACGCGGATGCCGGCGAGGCTGCGGGGCCTCGTCGGCGCATGCTAGGCTCGGGCGGCCCCTCGGCAAGCGAGGCCCCGGGGCTCGGCACCGATCGAGGAGAGGCGGTGATACGGACCATCCGGGTCCTCGGCGCGGCGCTCGGGGCGTTCATCGGTCTCGGGCTCGCAGCCGCCGGCGAAGGCTCGTTCGCGGGGGTGAGCTACGGCGGCTTCATCCTCGCCGCGTGGACGATCTCCTGGATGATCGTCGGCTTCGCGCTCCTCCCGTACCTGACGATCGTGCCGGCGACCTGGCTCGTCAGGCGCGTCCAGGAGCTGTCGACGGCGGAGTTCGTCGCGTCGGTCCTGGGTCTGTTCGTCGGTCTGGTCCTGGGGCTGCTGCTGAGCCTGCCGCTTGCGCAGGTCCAGGGACCCCTTGGGACGTGGCTGCCACTCGGCATCTCGCTGTTCCTGGGGCTTGGGATGATGGGCCTGACCGTGGCCAAGCGTTTTGACCTGATCGCGGCCGCCGAGGCCGCGGGGCTGGTCCGGCGCCCTGGAGCCGATACCGACGGCGACGCCGGTGACCCGCGCATCGTGGTCGACACCAGCGTCCTCATCGATGGCCGGATCGCGGAGATCGTCGAATCAGGGTTCATCTACGGAACGCTCGTCGTCCCCCGCTTCGTGCTCGACGAGCTGCAGCACATCGCCGACTCGTCCGACACGCTGCGACGCAACCGGGGCCGGCGGGGGCTGGAGATCCTGGCCCGGATGCAACGCGATACGAGAACGCCCGTCGAGGTGGCCGAGGAGGACGTCCCGGACATCGCGGAGGTCGACGCGAAGCTCGTCGAGCTGGCCAAGCGCCGCAGCCGGGTCGTGCTCACCAACGACTTCAACCTCAACCGCGTCGCGGAGCTCCAGGGCGTGCGAGTGATGAACATCAACTCGCTCGCGAACGCGGTCAAGCCGGCGGTCCTCCCGGGCGAGGAGCTCCATGTCAAGGTGATCCAGGAGGGGAAGGAAGCGGGCCAGGGGGTCGGGTTCCTCGACGACGGGACGATGATCGTGGTCGAGGGAGGTGCCCGCCTGATCGATCGCGACGTCGACGTCAGCGTCACGCGGGTGCTCCAGACGGTGGCCGGCCGGATGATCTTCGGCCAGCCACGCCAGGACTGAGGTGACAGGCACCCTCGAGCCCTCGTCGACGGCGGACGCCGTGGTCGTGGCTGCCGGCGGCTCGCGCCGGATGGGTGGGGTCGACAAGCTGGTGGCGCCCATCCTCGGCCGGCCGCTCCTGGCCTGGACGCTCGACGCGATCGCTGCCAGCCCGCTGGTCGACCGGATCGTGGTGGTCGCCTCCGCCGCGCGCGCCGATGCGATCAGGTCGGCGACCTGGCTGCCGGCGAAGGTCGACGCCGTCGTCCCGGGCGGCCAGACACGGCAGGTTTCGGTCGCTGCCGGAGTCCGCCACCTGGACCGCACGGATCCGGCCGGCCGGGACCGCCCGGTCCTGATCCATGACGGTGCGCGGCCGATGGTGTCACAGCAGCTGGTCGAGGCGATCGCGTCGGCCACTGTCCGCTACGGCGCCGCGATCCCCGTGATGCCGGTTGCCGAGACGCTCAAGCGCGTGGGCGAGGGGCTGGTGCACGAGACGGTGGATCGAGCACCTCTGGCCACCGCCCAGACGCCCCAGGGCGTACGGCGGGGTCTGCTCCTCGACGCGTGGGGCCGCTTCCCGCCAGAGAGGTCGCATGAGTTCACCGACGAGGCCGCCCTGCTGGAGGCCTGTAGAATCCCCGTTCATGCGATCCCGGGTGAACCCACGAACCTCAAGGTGACGCTGCCTGACGACCTGGGGCGGGTCGAGCAAGCCCTGGCCCCCGGCGTCTCACGGGTCGGCTTCGGCCACGACAGCCATCCGTTCGGTCCGGGCACGTCGCTCCGGCTGGGCGGGATCGAGCTGCCGGATGTGCCACGCCTGGCCGGGCATTCCGACGGCGATGTGGTCCTGCACGCGATCGCCGATGCCCTGCTGGGGGCCGCCGCGCTGGGAGATCTGGGCCGCCTGTTCCCGGCCGACGAGCGGACGCCACGCGGCATCGCCAGCCTGGAGCTCCTGGCCGCCGTCGTCAAACGGGTACGCCAGGCTGCGTTGGAGCCCGCGTCGGTTGACGTGGTCGTGATCGGCGCCAGGCCGCGCCTGGGTCACCACCTGGATGCCATGCGAGCGGCCATTGCGCGCGCCCTTGAGATCGACGAGGAGGGGGTCAACGTGAAAGCCTCGACCGGCAACCTGTCGGGAGACGAGGGCGCCGGACGGTCGATCTCCGCCAACGCGGTCGTGACGGTCCGGGGTGTGCGATGACCCTGCGCCTGCACGATACCCTGACCGGTGAGACCCGGCCCTTCGAGCCGATCGACCCCGGCCGGGTCCGCGTCTACAGCTGCGGCCCAACCGTCTACGGGCCGGCCCACATCGGCAACTTCCGATCGTTCCTGTTCGCCGACCTCCTGGTCCGCTACCTGCGCTATCGCGGTCTGCCGGTCACCTGGGCGATGAACCTCACCGATATCGACGACAAGATCATCCGTGGGGCGGCAGCCGAGGGCGTCTCGACCGGCGAGCTGGCCGAGCGCTACATCGCTCGCTTCACCGCGGATGCTGACGCGCTCGGGATGACCCGGCCCGACGTGCTGCCTCGGCCGACCGAGCACATCCCGCAGATCGCGAAGATGGTGGCGACGCTGCTTCGTCAGGGCAACGCCTACCGGACCGACGATGGATCGATCTTCTTCCGGATCGCGTCCTGGCCTGGCTACGGCCGGCTCGCCCGGCTCGATCCCGACGCGATGCGGGTCGGCGAACGGGTCGAAGCCGACGAGTACGGGAAGGACGACGTCCGTGACTTCGCCGTCTGGAAGGGGCCCAAGCCCGGTGAACCCTCGTGGGACACGGAGATCGGTCCAGGCCGGCCCGGCTGGCACATCGAGTGCTCGGCGATGAGCATGGCCCACCTCGGCTCATCGTTCGACGTTCACACCGGCGGCGTCGATCTGGTGTTCCCTCACCATGAGGACGAGATCGCGCAGTCGGAGGCGGCAACGGGACAGCCGTTCGTCAGGACCTGGCTGCACTGCGCGCACCTCCGGATGGGTGGCGAGAAGATGGCCAAGTCGACCGGCAACATCGCTCGGGTCGCGGACCTCGTCGCTGCCGGCGTCTCGCCTCGTGCGCTTCGCTACGCGCTGATCTCGGTCCACTACCGAGCGCCACTGAACTACTCCGACGAGTCGCTGCCGGCGGCAGCGGCCGCCGTCGACCGGATCGACGCTGCGCTCGCCGCGCTCACGGCCTATCGGGAGGATCACGCCGACGACCCCACGCTGCCTGCATTGATCGATGTGGTTCGATCGAGGTTCGGGGCCGGGCTCGACGACGACCTCAACATCTCGGAGGCGTTGGCCGCGCTGTTCGACGGCGTTCGGGAGCTGAACCGCCGGATCGACGCGCGCTCGATGTCGACCGCCGACGCCCGCCGGGCGATCGAGCTCCTGCGGGACCTCGACCGGGTGCTGGGAGTGGCAGCGCCGGCTGTCGAGACGCTCGACCCCGAGCTTCAGCGCCTGCTCGACGCGCGCGCCGCCGCCCGGGAGGCACGCGACTGGGCAGAGTCAGACCGCCTGCGTGACGAGCTGCTGCGCCGGGGCGTTGCGGTCGAAGACACGCGTGACGGTCAGCGGTGGCGGTTGCTGGTCGGGTCCGGTGGCTGATCGGGACGACGGTTCTCCGCCCGGTGAGGCCCCCACTGCGGGCGACGACCGACCGTCCGGCCGAGGCGACGACCGGTCACAGGACCGGGACACGGATCAACGTCCCCGCGATGTCCCGAGCGGCGGTCGCCCGGGCCGGCGCCGAGACGTCCCGAGCCGGCCCTTCGGCAACCGGGGCGACCGGCATCCGTCGGATCGCCGTGACGCTGGTAAGGGGCAGCTTCCCGGCGGAGGCCAGCGCCCCGGCGAGGACCCTCCCGACGCCCCCGGTGAGGACCGTCGCGGCGGGCGTTCTCAGCATCGGCGTGAAGGCGGCGCACCCGGCACAGGGCCTGGCGAGCGTCCTCGCGGATATCGATCCCGTGCTGATCACGATCAGCGCACTCCTCGTGAGCGCCCGAGCCGTGACCGTGATCGCCGCGATCAGCGTCGCCCCGGGGAGGGTCCCGGACCGCATCGACCGAGCGAGGCAGGACAGGGGCAGCGACGCGGATACCGGATCGAGCGTGATGCTGCCGATCGGGGCCGCGTCCGGGAGGCTGGCCATCCGAGCTGGGACGCCTGGCGGCCGCCTTCCGGCCCGCGTCCCGACCGGGCACAGACGCGACGGGTACCCGGCATGCCTCCGGCAGGCACGATGCCGGACCGTCGACAGCCCGTCCCGCGGGACGCCGACGCGCAGCGGGGGGCACCGTCACGGCGCCCGCCGGGTCCTTTCGACCGGCGGCCTGGCCCGGGACCCCGTCCCGGCCCGCCGCAGCCGGCCGGGTGGCGGCCCGATCGAGCGGTCGTCGAGCTTCGGCTGGCCGAGGGCGAGGAGCTTGTCGCCGGGCGACGTCCGGTCGAGGAGGCGTTCGTCGCCCGTCGCGAGGCACATCGGCTGCTGGTGGTTCCGCAGCGCCGGCCCGCGCTCGAGAAGCTGGTGCTGCATGCGACCAGCCTCAGGATCCCGGTCGTCGAGGTCGAGGGCGGCTCACTGACAGCGATCGCCGGGTTCGACGGGCACCAGGGTGTGGCGCTCGTGGTCGAAGCCCGTCGGTGGGCGGCGCTCGACGACATCCTCGCCCTGGCGGAGCAGCGTGGCGAGCCGCCGCTGCTGCTCGCACTCGATTCGCTCGAGGATCCCCAGAACGTCGGCACGCTGCTTCGGACTGCCGAGGCGTCAGGGGTTCACGGCGCGCTGTTCCCGACCCGCCGTCAGGCGCCGCTCACGCCCGCCGTGGTCAAGACATCGGCGGGGGCCGTGGAGCACCTCCTGCTGGCGCCGGTCGAGGATCTGCCAGGCGCCCTCGCCGACATCCACGCCAGAGGCATTCAGGTGGTTGGCGCCGATGGGGACGCCTCCCTGACGGCTCGCGAGGCGGACCTCCGAGGGCCGATCGCCATCGTGGTCGGCAGCGAGGGACGTGGGCTGGGCCCCACCGTGCGGCGACGCTGCGATCTGCTGATCAGGATTCCGATGCACGGGAGGATCCAGTCGCTCAACGCGGCCGTCGCGGGCTCGATCCTGCTGTACGAGGCTGCCGCGCAGCGGGGCGGTGCGACACCACCCGGGAATTCACCGCCGCCACCGCCCGTGGCCTCAGCGGCAGCGCCACCCGCCGATCCCGCCCCCGCTCGCCCGGCCACGGCGGAGCCGACGACCGGCGAGCCCTCTTCCGGTGGCCCGTCAGCGACCTCGCCGGGGTCATCGGAGGTTTGACGCCCTGCCCGGTGGGCCGTATCATTCCCCGGCTCGCGGAGTCCTACTCTTGTTTGACGCTGCGTGCGTGCCGACGTAGCTCAATTGGTAGAGCAGCGGTTTTGTAAACCGCCGGTTCCGGGTTCGAGTCCCGTCGTCGGCTCCATCAGGCACGGAACATGCGTCGGGGAGCGCCCAGACCGCGTCTCCGCGGGCCCAGATAGCTCAGTCGGTAGAGCACATCCTTGGTAAGGATGAGGTCACGGGTTCGAGTCCCGTTCTGGGCTCCATCCCTGCCAGACGCGGTCAAGCACGGGCGGACGACACCGCCCCTAAGCGTGGAGTGAGAAGGTCCTGTGGCCAAGAAGAAGTTCGAGCGCACGAAGCCGCACGTCAACGTCGGCACGATCGGCCACATCGACCACGGCAAGACGACGCTCACCGCCGCGATCACCAAGTACCTGGCGTTGAAGGGCGACGCGGAGTACCGCGCGTTCGACTCGATCGACAATGCCCCCGAGGAGCGCGAGCGGGGGATCACGATCGCGATCGCCCACGTCGAGTACGAGACGGCCAACCGCCACTACGCTCACGTCGACTGCCCCGGGCACGCCGACTACATCAAGAACATGATCACCGGCGCCGCCCAGATGGATGGCGCGATCCTGGTCGTGGCGGCCACCGACGGCCCGATGCCCCAGACCCGCGAGCACATCCTGCTCGCGCGCCAGGTGGAGGTGCCGTACATCGTCGTGTTCCTCAACAAGGTCGACATGGTCGACGACCCGGAGCTGCTCGATCTGGTCGAGCTCGAGGTCCGCGAGCTCCTGACCAAGAACAACTTCCCGGGTGACGACGTCCCGGTCATCCGCGGCTCCGCCCTGAAGGCGCTCGAAGCGTCCGACGACCCCGACGATCCGGCCTACGCGCCGATCCAGGAGCTGATGGACGCGGTCGACTCCTACATCCCAACCCCCGAGCGCCCGGTCGACCGGCCGTTCCTGATGCCGGTCGAGGACGTGTTCGGGATCAAGGGCCGGGGCACCGTCGCCACCGGGCGCATCGAGCGTGGCGTGATCAAGGTCGGCGAGGAGGTCGAGATCGTCGGCGTCAAGGCCACCCGCAAGGTCGTGGTCACCGGCGTCGAGATGTTCAAGAAGCTGCTCGACCAGGGCCAGGCCGGCGACAACGTGGGCTGCCTGCTGCGGGGCATCGAGCGCGACGAGATCGAGCGCGGCCAGGTGCTGGCCAAGCCCGGCTCGGTCACTCCCCACGTCAAGTTCGTGGCCCGGGTCTACGTGCTGACCAAGGAGGAGGGCGGACGGCACACCCCCTTCTACAACGGCTACCGGCCCCAGTTCTACCTGCGCACGACCGACGTCACCGGGGCCATCGGGCTGCCCGAGGGCGCCGAGATGATCATGCCCGGCGACAACGTCGACATGACGGTCGAGCTGATCACCCCGATCGCGCTCGAGGTCGGCCAGCGGTTCGCCATCCGCGAGGGTGGCCGCACCGTCGGCGCCGGCGCCATCACCAGCATCACCGAGTAGGGGCAGGAGATGGCAAGGGTTGAGGCGCGTCCGGTGATCCAGCTCGCGTGCACCGAATGCAAGACCCGGAACTACACGACGCGCAAGAACAAGAAGAACGATCCCAACCGGATCGAGCTGCTCAAGTACTGTCCCCGGGAGCGGCGTCACACGCTGCACCGGGAGGCCAAGTAGGGAGCTCGTCATCCGCAGGGGCGTAGCTCAATTGGCAGAGCACCGGTCTCCAAAACCGGAAGTTGTAGGTTCGAGTCCTATCGCCCCTGCCATATCCTCCTGCCGATGGATCGCAGGCGCATCGCCTCGGCCTCGGAGGGTGGTCGGCAAGACCTAGCTAGCTGAAAAGGCATCTGTGAACCGACTTCGCCGCTTCATCGCCGAATCGTGGTCCGAGCTCAAGAAGGTCTCGTGGCCCAATCGCATGCAGGTGCGCAACCTGACCGTGCTCGTGTTCGTGGTCTCGTTCGTCGTCGGCCTGTATATCACGGTGGCCGACACCGGCTTCGACTACATCGTCCGATCCATCGCGAGCCTTGCCGGATGACCGAGCAGCTGACGGCCGCGCGGACGCCCGAGAAGCGGTGGTATGTGATCCACACCTATTCGGGCTACGAGAACAAGGTCAAGGCCAACCTCGAGCACCGCATCGAGTCGATGGGCATGGAGGACAAGATCTTCCAGGTCCTGGTCCCGATGGAGGACGAGATCGAGATCCGCCAGGGCCAGCGCCACACCGTCCAGAAGAAGGTCTACCCGGGATACGTGCTGGTCGAGATGATCCTCGATCCCGAGTCCTGGTTCGTCGTCCGCAACACGCCGGGCGTGACCAGCTTCGTGGGCAGCGGCAACATCCCCGGGATGCGCAGCGAGCCGATCCCCCTCGACGAGACCGAGGTCAAGCAGATCCTGCGGCACATGGGCGTCGAGACGCCCAAGTATCGCGTCGCGTTCACGAAGGGCCAGAGCGTTCGGGTTACCGACGGGCCGTTCGCCGAGTTCATCGGCACCGTGGACGAGGTCAATCCCGAGCGCAACAAGTTGAAGGTGCTCGTGAGCATCTTCGGCCGGGAGACCCCGGTCGAGCTCGACTTCCTGCAAGTCGAGAAGCTGTAACGAGGCAGGAGCGAGCAAGAACGTGGCCAAGAAGATCCGCATCGTCCTCACGCTGCAGCTGCCGGCCGGGAAGGCGACCCCCGCCCCGCCCGTCGGCACCGCGCTCGGACCCCACGGCATCAACATCGTCGAGTTCACCAAGACCTACAACGAGCGCACGGCCGACAAGGCCGGCCAGGTGATCCCGGCCCAGATCACGATCTTCGAGGATCGATCGTTCACGTTCGTCCTCAAGACCCCACCCGCGGCGGACCTGCTGCGCAAGGCGGCCGGCATCGACAAGGGCTCGTCCACCGCGAAGCGTCTCCTCGTCGGCCGGGTGACGCAGGAACAGGTGCGCCAGATCGCGGAGATCAAGATGACCGATCTCAACGTCAACGACATCGAGGCCGGGATGAAGGTCATCGAGGGGACCGCCCGCAGCATGGGCATCGAAGTCGGCTGACGACAGGCGCCTGCCGGAGCGGGCTCGGCGCGCCGGGAATGACCCCGAACCGGCGCGCAACCCCAGGGGCAGGTCGACAGACCGAAGGAGCATCCAGACATGGCACAGCACGGCAAGCGCTATCAGGACGCCGCGAAGCTGGTCGACCGCAGCCAGATCTACCCGATCGAGGAGGCCGTCGCCCTGGCCAGGGAGACCTCGAACGTCAAGTTCGATGCGTCGGTCGAGGCGCACGTGCGTCTGGGCGTCGATCCGCGGCACGCCGATCAGATGGTCCGCGGCACGGTCGTCCTGCCGCACGGCACCGGCAAGGTCGTCCGGGTCGCGGTGTTTGCACAGGGTGAGAAGGCACAGGAGGCGCTGCAGGCGGGAGCCGACGAGGTGGGCGCCGAGGACCTGGTCAAGAAGATCGACTCCGGCTGGCTGGAGTTCGATGTCGCGCTGGCCGCGCCGGACGTGATGGGGATGGTTGGCCGGCTGGGACGCATCCTGGGCCGGCGCGGCCTGATGCCCAACCCCAAGTCGGGCACGATCACGTTCGACCTCGAGCGCGCGATCAAGGAGGTTAAGGGCGGTCGCGTCGAGTTCAAGGTGGACAAAGGGGCGATCATTCACGTGCCCGTGGGCAAGGCGAGCTTCGAGCAGCATCAGCTGGTGGAGAACCTGGCCAGCCTCGTCGACGCGATCAACCGCGCGAAGCCGTCCGGTTCAAAGGGCCAGTACCTGCGAACGCTGACCATCGCGACCACGATGGGACCCGGCATCCGGGTCGACATCCCAACCGCGCTGGCCGCCGCCTCCGCCTAGAGAGGGAGGCTGTATCATCGGTCGCCGTCGATCTGGCCCGTTCGCAGCGTTGGTCGTTCCGGGCGCCCGCTCGCGCACGCTCAGTGCGCTCGCGGTGCCGTCCTCGCGGCCGACCTGCAAACCGGAGCGCCTGAGCGACGACGCCAATTCAAGAGAGACGGACAGCCGCAGACAGCCTGCGCCCGCAGGACGTGAGATCGATCGGGAGGTCGGTCGAGCGCCCGGGGCTTGATCCGCCGGACCGGACCGGCTCCCAGCCCGCGAGGGTGAGAGTCGGGGACGACGGCGAGCACGCCGAGGCAGGACCTCGAGCCACCTCCCGGGTGGGTCGCGCCCCCTGCACCACGTGGCCCGTCGCAGGGGTCGGTCCGGCCGAGCCGGGCGAACCCACCCGACGCGCGCCGGTTGCGCGCCGAAGCAAGGAGGTCCAGGAGGCTCGATGCCGACCGAGGCCAAGCGAGAGACGATCGCGGACCTGCGCGCCCAGCTGGACGCCAGCCGAACAATGGTCGTGTCCGAGTACCGCGGCCTCAAGGTGAAGGAGATCGGCGAAATCCGGCGCGCGCTGCGCAAGCAGAACGTGAGCTACCGGGTCGTCAAGAACCGCCTGATGCGGATCGCGGCGCAGGACAACGCCGCGGCCGAGGCATTGTCGCCAATGCTCGTTGGACCGACGGCCATCGCCTTCGGAACCGACGAGGCCGCGACGGCCAAGGCGGTCATCGATGCGACGCGGGCCTACCGGATCGTGAAGATCACGGGAGCCGTGCTCGGCTCGCAGGCGATCGACGCCGAAGGCGTCGCGCGGCTCGCGACGCTGCCCTCGCGCGACGTGCTTCTCGCCCAGGCGATCGGTGCCATCGCGGCCCCGATGTCGATGACCGCCGGCCTGTTCGACGCCCCGCTCCGGGACGTCGTCGGCCTGGTCCAGGCGCTGATCGATCAGCGCGGCGCCGAGGCTGCCTGACCCCTCACCTCTGAGACAATCCGTGCCCGCGCGGGCACCCACCACCAGGAGTGCAAGACGAAATGGCCACGCTGACCCCCGACCAGTTGCTCGAGGCGTTCGAGAAGATGACCGTGCTCGAGCTGTCGGAGTTCAAGAAGAAGTTCGAAGACCGCTTCGGTGTCACCGCCGCCGCCCCTGTCGCGGTCGCCGGCGCCGCTCCGGTCGGTGCCGCCGCACCCGTCGCGGAGGCGGTCGAAGAGCAGACCGAATTCACCGCAACGCTGACCGAGATCGGCCCCAACAAGATCCCTGTGATCAAGGTCGTCCGCGAGCTCACCGGTCTCGGCCTCAAGGAGGCCAAGGACCTGGTCGACGCGTTTCCGAAGGCCGTCAAGGAGGGCGTCACCAAGGACGAGGCCGAGAAGGTCAAGGCTGCCCTCGAGGAGCAGGGCGCCAAGGTCGAGATCAAGTAGCGCGACCCTCCAACGGTCGAGCAGAGGCATCCGCGGCCCCGCAGGCCGCGGATGTCGAGATCATCAAGACGCGGCCAGTGAGGCGGCACCGCACGTAGCACGCCCGCCCTCACGTTCCGATGGCGGGGGCCGCAACCCGCTGGCCATTCCGCTCGAGGATCCGGCACGGCCGTCGAGCTGCCCCTCGTTGAGCGTGCCCGGCGTTTGACACGACGACGGAACGCGGTATCCTACTCCTTCTGTGAGCGCGGCCGTCCCCTCTTCTCCAACCTCCGACAAGGAGCGGTCCTTCATGCTGTCCGTCTCGTCGGCCCCCCTTGCGGTGACGCCGTCCGGCCGTCTTTCCTACGCCCGGATCGCCGAAGTCCGTGATGGGGTCAGCGTCGACAAGTTCGAGGTCCCCAACCTCATCGAGCTCCAGCTCGAGTCCTTCCAGTGGTTCATCGACAAAGGGCTCCGGGACCTGTTCGACGAGATCAGCCCGATCAAGGACTTCACCGGCAAGGTCATGGAGCTCCAGTTCCTGGACTACGAGTTCGGGACGCCCAAGTACTCCGAGGAGGAGTGCCGGACCAAGGACCTGACGTTCAGCCGGCCGCTGTACGTGAACGTCGAGCTCCTGATCAAGGAGACCGGCGAGATCCAGCGCCAGCGTGTCTACATGGGCGACTACCCGTGGATGACCGACATGGGCACGTTCGTCATCAACGGCGCCGAGCGGGTCGTCGTCAGCCAGCTCGTCCGGTCACCCGGCGTGTACTACAGCGAGCTCGAGGACCCGGCATCTGGCCGGATGCTGTTCTCGGCCAAGGTGATCCCAAATCGCGGCGCATGGCTGGAGTTCGAGACCAACAACAAGGACCAGCTGTGGGTCAAGGTCGACCGCAAGCGCAAGATCGCTGCGACGACCCTGCTCCGCGCGGTCGGCTACGAGACCAACGAGGACATCGCGGCCCTGTTTGGCACCGTGGACGTCGATCCCGAGCACCCGTTCGTTGCCAACACGCTGGACAAGGACCTCACCAAGACACCCAGTGAGGCGTTGATCGAGGTCTACAAGAAGCTGCGCCCCGGCGACCCGCCGACCGGTGACAACGCCCGGCAGCTCGTCGAGAGCCTGTTCTTCAACTTCCGTCGCTACGATCTTGGCCGGGTCGGGCGTTACAAGTTCAACAAGAAGCTGGATTCGGTCGCGGCGCGTCTGGGCATCGAGCTCCCGCGCGAGCAGCGCACGATCACGCGCGAGGACATCGCGGCGATCGTGGCCCACCTGATCGAGTCCAACCGCGGCCTGCATCCCAAGGACGACATCGATCACCTCGGCAACCGCCGGATCCGCGCCAACGGCGAGCTGATCCAGAACGCGTTCCGGATCGGACTCCTGCGCATGGAGCGAGTCGTTCGCGAGCGAATGACGATCCAGGAGATCGACAAGGCCACCCCCAACGCCCTCATCAACATCCGCCCGGTGGTGGCGGCGATGAAGGAGTTCTTCGGCGGCAGCCAGCTCTCCCAATTCATGGATCAGACGAACCCGCTGGCCGAGCTCACCTCGAAGCGGCGGCTGTCGGCCCTCGGCCCGGGCGGCCTGTCCAGGGAGCGTGCCGGGTTCGACGTCCGCGACGTCCACCACAGCCACTACGGCCGGATCTGCCCGATCGAGACCCCCGAGGGTCCGAACATCGGCCTGATCGGGTCGCTGGCGACCTATGGCCGGATCAACGCCTACGGCTTCATCGAGACGCCGTACCGCAAGGTCAAGCGGACGGTGGCCCACAGCGACCCGCAACTGCTCGAGTACGAGGCCGGCGCCGATGTGGCCGCCAAGGACGGCAAGGTCATCCTCGCCAAGGGCGAGCAGTTCACCGAGGCCGCCCGCAAGGAGCTCGTGCGCCAGAAGGCGCAGGCGTTTCCCATCCGGCCGATGGTGACCGACGAGATCGAGTACCTGCCGGCGGACGAGGAGGAGGAGCACGTCGTCGCCCAGGCGAACGCGCCGCTCGACGAGGCGGGCCACTTCGAAGCCGAAAAGGTCCCGTCGCGATACCGCGACACGTTCCCCGAGGCTCGTCCGGACCAGATCGAGTACATGGACGTGAGCCCCAAGCAGGTCGTCTCGGTGGCCACGGCGCTGATCCCGTTCCTCGAGCATGACGATGCCAACCGGGCGCTGATGGGCTCGAACATGCAGCGCCAGGCAGTCCCGCTGCTCGAGCCGGAGGCCCCCATCGTGGGCACCGGCATGGAGGCTCGCGCGGCGCGCGACTCCGGTCAGGTCGTGATTGCCCGGCGATCCGGCGTGGTCACCAGCGTCACCGCCGAGCGAGTCCAGGTCGAAGCCGATTCCGGCGAGCTTGACGAGTACCGCCTGCTCAAGTTCGTGCGCAGCAACCAGGGCACCTGCATCAACCAGCGGCCGATCGTGACGGTGGGCCAGCGGGTGGACACCGGCGACCCGATCGCGGACTCCTCGTCCACCGACGGCGGCGAGCTGGCGCTCGGCCGGAACGTCCTGTGCGCGTTCATGAGCTGGGAGGGCGGCAACTACGAGGACGCGATCGTGATCAGCGAGCGCCTGGTGCGCGACGACCTGTTCACGAGCATCCACATCGAGAAGCACGAGATCGAGTCCCGGGACACCAAGCTCGGACCGGAGGAGATCACGCGCGACATCCCCAACGTCGGCGAGGAGGCCCTCAAGGACCTCGACGAGGAGGGGATCGTGTACATCGGGGCCGAGGTCCGGCCCGGAGACATCCTCGTCGGCAAGATCACCCCCAAGGGTGAGACCGAGCTGACGGCGGAGGAGCGCCTGCTGCGCGCGATCTTCGGCGAGAAGGCTCGCGAAGTGAAGGACTCGTCCCTTCGGCTGCCGCACGGTGAGCGCGGCAAGGTCGTCGAGATCCGGGAGTTCCGGCGCGAGTGGAACGATGACCTCCAACCCGGTGTCAACCGGCTGGTCCGGGTGTCGGTCGCGCAGAAGCGCAAGGTCTCGGTCGGCGACAAGATGGCGGGTCGCCACGGCAACAAGGGCGTCATCGCCAAGGTGCTGCCGATGGAGGACATGCCGTTCCTGCCGGACGGCACGCCGGTCGACATCATCCTCAACCCGCTCGGCGTCCCGAGCCGCATGAACATCGGCCAGATCCTCGAGACGCATCTCGGCTGGGCGCTCTCGACGATGGGCTACCGTGCCGCGACGCCCGTGTTCGACGGCGCTTCGGAGCAGCAGATCGCGGAGGCACTCAAGGCGGCCGGCCTGCCCAAGGACGGCAAGATCGAGCTCCGTGACGGTCGATCGGGCGAGGCATTCGATCGCGTGATCACGGTGGGTCAGATCTACATGCTCAAGCTGCACCACCTGGTCGAGGACAAGATCCACGCCCGGTCCACCGGGCCGTACAGCCTGATCACCCAGCAGCCGCTGGGTGGCAAGGCGCAGTTCGGCGGCCAGCGGTTCGGCGAGATGGAGGTGTGGGCGCTCGAGGCATACGGCGCCGCGAACATCCTCCAGGAGCTGTTGACCGTGAAGTCCGACGATGTCCTCGGTCGCGTCCAGACCTACGAAGCCATCGTGAAGGGCGAGGAGATCCAGCCACCGCGGGTCCCCGAGTCCTTCAAGGTCCTCATCAAGGAGCTGCGCAGCCTCGGGCTCAACGCGGAGATCCTCGATCAGAACGACGAGGAGATCCCGCTGGCGGAGGACGACGCCTCGGGCTACCTGCTCCCGGATCTCGGCGGGATCAACCTCGCCGGGTTCGAAGACTAGCCAACTTCAGCTACCGCACACACCGTTGCCACGCGGGGCCGTTCGCTCGGCCAGCAGGCCCCGCATGCACCATCGCAGATCGCGCCGCGACCAGGGGCGGCGGCGGCGCAGAGGAGACCGATGCTCGAGGTCAACAACTTCTCGGCGATCCGTATCTCGCTGGCCAGTCCCGATCAGATCCGGGAGTGGTCCAAGGGTGAGGTGACGAAGCCTGAGACCATCAACTACCGGACGCTCAAGCCCGAGAAGGACGGCCTGTTCGACGAACGGATCTTCGGACCCACCCGCGACTGGGAATGCTATTGCGGGAAGTACAAGCGGATCCGATACAAGGGAATCATCTGCGACAAGTGCGGCGTGGAGGTCACCCGCTCCAAGGTCCGCCGCGAGCGCATGGGCCACATCCAGCTGGCCAGCCCGGTCAGCCACATCTGGTACTTCAAGGGCACGCCGAGCCGGCTCGGCATCCTGCTCGACATCAGCCCGCGCAACCTCGAGCGGATCCTGTACTTCGCCCTGTACATCGTCACCCACGTCGACGAGGAGGCTCGCCAGCGCGCGCTCAAGGCCCTCGACGAAGAGTCGGAGGGTCGCGGTGGGGCCGGTGGCGAGCGCCTGGCCGAGCTTGAGGCGACCCTCAAGGCCGACGTCAATCGCAAGCGGGACGAGCTTCACGAGGCCCTCGCGACCACGCGCGCGGAGCTCGAAGCCCAGCGAACGGCGCGGACCGAGGAGATCGCCCGCGAGGCGCAGGTGGTCGAGGCTGCGCTCAAGGCGCTCGGCAGCGGGTCGGCCGAGGAGACGATCGCCTTCGCTCCCACGGGTGAGGTCGTGGTCGCCGCGGGTGACGCCGGCGGCAAGGAGGCCACCGCCCGACTGCGCAAGATCGTTGCTGCGGAGACCGAGCGCGTGACCGCCGAGCTCAAGCAGCGCGCGACGGACGAGGAGACCAGCACCGAGCAGAAGATCCAGGACCTGGTCGCCGCCATGGACGAGAGCCTGCGTGCCGAGCGCGAGACGCTCGCGTCCGAGGCTCAGGGCCAGAAGGAGGAGCTTCGCCGCGTCCGGGACGAGATCGAGTCGCTCAAGCCGCTGATGACCGTTGGCGAGCTCGAGTTTCGGCAGCTCGACGAGAAGTACGGCTCGGGCTCGCGCACCGGCCGGATCTTCTGGGCCGGCATGGGCGCGGAAGCGGTCCGCGACATCATCGTCCGGATGGACCTGGACGAGCTGTCGCGGCAGCTGCACGCCGAGGTGCGAACCAGCTCCGGCCAGCGCCGCAAGAAGGCCATCAAGCGGCTGCGCCTGATCGAGGCGTTCCGTCGGTCGGGCAATCGGCCCGAATGGATGATCCTGTCCGTGCTTCCGGTCATTCCCCCCGATCTGCGCCCGATGGTCCAGCTCGACGGCGGTCGGTTCGCGACGTCGGACCTCAACGACCTGTACCGTCGCGTGATCAACCGCAACAACCGACTCAAGCGGCTGCTGGAGCTGGGCGCCCCCGAGATCATCATCCGCAACGAGAAGCGGATGCTCCAGGAGGCGTGTGACGCGCTGATCGACAACGGCCGTCGTGGGCGCGCCATCGCGGGCACGGGCAACCATCGCCTCAAGAGCCTGTCCGACATGCTCAAGGGCAAGCAGGGCCGGTTCCGCCAGAACCTGCTGGGCAAGCGCGTGGACTATTCCGGTCGCTCGGTCATCGTGGTCGGGCCGGAGCTCAAGCTGCACCAGTGCGGCCTGCCCAAGAAGATGGCGCTCGAGCTGTTCAAGCCGTTCGTCATGCGCCAGCTGGTCGAGAAGGGGTTCGCGCACAACATCAAGAGCGCCAAGCGCATCGTCGAGCGCGTCCGACCCGAGGTATGGGACGTGCTGGAAGAGGTGATCCAGGATCACCCGGTGCTGCTGAACCGCGCCCCGACCCTCCACCGGCTGGGTATCCAGGCGTTCATGCCCGTCCTGGTCGAAGGGTCGGCGATCCAGATCCATCCGCTCGTGTGCACGGCGTTCAACGCCGACTTCGACGGAGATCAGATGGCTGTTCACGTGCCGCTGTCCTCGGCGGCGCAGGAAGAGGCCCGGACCATGATGCTGTCCACGGCCAACCTGCTGTCCCCGGCGGACGGCTCGCCGGTCGTGGCGCCCACCCAGGACATGGTCCTGGGCTGCTACTACCTGACCATGGACGGCCCGGCGGTTCGCGGTCGCGCTGTCAAGGCGTTCGCGAACGAGGACGATGCGATCATCGCCTACGAGCTCGGCGCCCGCGGTCTCGAGGCGACCAGCCGGGTCTCGACCGAGCGCGAGGAGGGCGCCGAGGAATCGGCCGTCCGGCACACCGGGGCGAAGGTGCTGCTCCACGAGGCCGTCGACGTCGTGGTTCGCGCCTGGGATCCGCAGACCGAGACCCTGGTCGACACCCAGGTTCGCACGACCGTCGGACGGATCCTGTTCAACCAGATCCTGCCCGACGAGATGCGCTATGCCAACGAGCCGATGCGGCGAGCCGACCTGAAGCGCCTGGTCGACACCTGCTACCGCCTGCTCGGCCCGAGCGGGACCGCGCACCTGGTCGACGGCGTCAAGCGTGTCGGCTTCCAGTTCGCGACCCGTGGCGGCCTGACCATCGGCCTGTGGGACATCGTCGTCCCCAAGTCCAAGAAGGAGCTGTTGATGGCGGCCGACGAGGCCGTGTCCTCGATCGACCGCCAGTTCCAGCGAGGCCTGATCACGGACGACGAGCGCTATGAGCAGGTCGTGGAGCTGTGGCAGCGGGTCACCAAGGATGTTTCTGACCGGATGATGGAGTCGCTCGGCGACGAGAACCCCGTCCGGATGATGACCGACTCGGGAGCCCGCGGGAACAAGGGCAACATCGGCCAGCTGGGCGCCATGCGTGGTCTGATGGCCGACCCGTCCGGGCGGATCATCGACGTGCCCGTGCGCAGCAACTTCCGCGAGGGTATGACCGTCCTCGAGTACTTCATCAGCACCCACGGTGCCCGCAAGGGCCTCGCCGACACGGCGCTCCGAACGGCCGACTCCGGGTACCTCACCCGCCGCCTGGTCGACGTCGCCCAGGACGTCATCACCCGCGAGGACGACTGCGGCACCGAGGAGGGGAGCTGGATCATCCGCGCCGAATCCGCGGACGAGCCCGACGCCTTCCAGCGGCGCCTGGTCGGTCGCCTGGCGGCCGCTGACCTCGCCGATACCAGCGTCAAGGTCAAGAAGGGCCAGTCGGCCCCGGTGGTCGTGGCCCGGGATGCCATGATCGACGAGAACATGGCGCGGGCGATCGACGCGGCGGGCATCGACGAGGTGCTCGTTCGCTCGCCGCTCGCCTGCGAGTCGCGCCACGGCGTGTGCCGGATGTGCTACGGACGGAACCTGGCTACCGGCGACATGATCGGGATCGGCGAGGCCGTGGGGATCATCGCCGCCCAGTCGATCGGTGAGCCGGGCACGCAGCTGACCATGCGGACGTTCCACACGGGCGGTGTCGCCGGCCAGGACATCACGCAGGGCCTGCCGCGCGTCGAGGAGCTGTTCGAGGCGCGTGTCCCCAAGGGCAAGGCCGAGATCAGCCACATCGATGGGATCGTCGAGATGATCGCGGGTGAGACCGGTCGCAAGGTCAAGGTCACCAGTCGCGAATTGTTCGACACGCCACTGCTGCTGACCGACGGCGCCGAGCTGCTCGCCGCCCCGGGCGACCTCGTCGAGGCCAATCAGGTTCTCGCGAAGTCGGAGGCGGGCGACGTCGTGGCGCCGGTCAAGGGCTTCCTCGTCCGCACCGATGACGGGCTGGTCCTTCGGGCCGAGGACGTCGTGGAACGCGAGTACTCGATCCCCCACAGTGCCAAGCTGCTGTTCGAGGACGGTCAGGAGATCCGCGCCGGCGACGCGATCACCGATGGTCCGATCAACCCCCAGGAGTACCTGGAGACCCGGGGCAAGGACGCCGTCCAGCGCTACCTGGTCAAGGAGGTCCAGCGGGTCTACCGGAGCCAGGGCGTCACGATCAACGACAAGCACATCGAGATCATCGTCCGGCAGATGCTCAAGAAGGTCCGGATCGACCAGCCCGGCGACTGCGAGCAGCTGCCGACGGAGCTCGTCGACCGTCTCGACTTCGAGCACGCGAACAATCGCGTGCTCGCCGAGGGTGGCGAGCCGGCGACGGCGCAGACCGTGCTGCTGGGCGTCACCAAGGCGTCGCTCAACACCTCCTCGTTCCTGGCTGCAGCGTCGTTCCAGGAGACGACAAGGGTGCTCACCGAGGCGGCGATCAATGGCTCCAAGGACCACCTGATCGGGCTCAAGGAGAACGTCATCATCGGCAAGCTCATCCCGGCTGGGACGGGCGCGCCGCAGAACATCGCAGCCCTCAAGGAGCGCCAGCGCCGGGCCGCTCTCGAAGCGCTCGCGGGCGAGGCCATCGAAGGCCTCGGCGAAGCCGAGTACAACCCGTTCCTCGAGGATGGGGTTCGGCCTGCCGACGAGGACACCGCCGACCTCGCGCTCGCGGCGACGATTGCCGGAGCCGACGACGACGGGGCGGAGGCCAACCCGTTCCTGGGTGAGACCGAGGAGCAGGACGGTGACGGCCAGGAGGCCGAGTTCAACCCCTTCCTCGCCGACGCATCAGAGGAGGGCTGAGGGCCTCCCGGAGCCTGCAACCAACGTCGGCCGAACCGCCCTCGGCGGCTCGGCCGAGGACGTTTGACACTCAATTCGGGCCGCTGCTACACTCCGCGCTCGTGGCCTCGGACGGCCCGCGGTGCACCGTGCGCCGCGGATCTGATCGAGCGCACCGGGTGGTCCCTGGCCGTTACCCCGGCAAGCGGGTTGACCGCCGCACCGAACCAATGTCGACCATCGAGTGAAAGGAGCCGCGTCTCCGTGCCGACCATCAGCCAGCTCGTGCGCCACGGGCGGAAGCCGAAGATCGAGAAGGTCAAGGCTCCCGCGCTGCGCAGGAACTGGAACAGCCTGCGCCAGCGACAGGTGCCCATTCCGGGTGCGCCCCAGAAGCGTGGCGTCTGCCTGCAGGTTCGGACGATGACGCCGAAGAAGCCGAACTCGGCGCTTCGGAAGATCGCGCGCGTGCGGCTCACGAACCAGATGGAGGTCACGGCCTACATCCCCGGCATCGGGCACAACCTGCAGGAGCACTCGGTGGTCCTGGTGCGCGGCGGCCGGGTCAAGGACCTCCCGTCCGTCAAGTACCACATCATCCGTGGGACGCTCGACGCCGCCGGCGTGCGGGATCGTAAGCAGGCTCGGTCCAAGTACGGCACCAAGGCCACCCAGGGGATAGGGAAGTAGTCGATGCCGCGTCGTTCGTCGATCCCCCGCAAGGCCAAGTACCAGGCCGAATCCAACCGGGTCACCGATCGCTTCCGCGCCAAGCTCATGCGCGACGGCAAGCGGACCCTTTCCGACCGCATCCTGCGTCAGGCCCTCGCGCGGGCCGAGTTCCAGGCCAAGCGCCCGGGACTCGAGGTTCTCGAGGCTGCCCTGCGCAACGCCACGCCGATCATCGAGGTGAAACCTCGTCGGGTCGGTGGAGCTACCTATCAGGTCCCGGTCGAGATCCGGGGCGATCGCCGCCTGTCGCTGGGTGTGCGCTGGCTCGTCCAGGCTGCCCGCAAGCGCAACGGCAAGAGCATGAGCGAGAAGCTCGCCGGCGAATTCGTCGATGCCATGAACGGCCTCGGCGCGGCGGTGAAGCGGCGTGAGGACACCCACAAGATGGCCGAGGCCAACCGCGCCTTCAGCCATTTCAAGTGGTAGTTCTGGCCGAGAGGAGCCCGATCACAGTGGCACGCGCCGTTCCGCTCGCGAGAACGCGGAACATCGGAATCATTGCGCATATCGACGCGGGCAAGACCACGGTCACCGAGCGGGTCCTCTTCTATACCAAGAAGATCTACAAGCTCGGCGAGGTCCATGAGGGCGCGGCCACCATGGACTGGATGCCCCAGGAGCAGGAGCGCGGCATCACGATCACGGCCGCGGCCACGACCTGCTTCTGGAACGATCATCGCATCAACATTCTCGATACGCCCGGGCACGTGGACTTCACCATCGAGGTGGAGCGCAGCCTGCGTGTCCTCGACGGCGCCGTGGTTGTGTTCGACGGCGTCGCCGGAGTCGAGCCCCAGTCGGAGACGGTCTGGCGTCAGGCCGATCGGTACCGCGTGCCCCGGATCTGCTTCATCAACAAGCTCGACCGCACGGGAGCGAACTTCTGGCGCGACGTCGACATGATCCAGGAGCGCCTGGGCGTGAAGCCGGTGCCGATCCAGGTCCCGATCGGGATCGAGGACACCTTCAGGGGCGTCGTGGACCTGGTGCGCATGAAGGCGCTGGTCTGGCGCGACGACCTGGGCAACACGTTCGACGAGACCGACGTTCCCGAGGACCTGCTCGACGAGGCGACCCGACACCGAGAGCACCTGCTCGAGGCGGTCGCCGACGTCGATGACGGCGTCGCCCACAAGTACCTCGAGGGCCAGGAGATCACCGAGGCGGAGATCAGGCACGGGATCCGGCTGGCGACGCTGCAGTACAAGTGGGTCCCGATCCTCGCCGGCTCGGCACTGAAGAACAAGGGCATACAGCCGATGCTCGATGCCGTCGTGGACTACCTGCCGTCGCCGCTCGACGTGCCGCCCGTGATCGGCCTCAGGCCCGGCACGGACGTCGAGGTCCTGAAGACCCCGGACGACAGCGAGCCGTTCAGCGCCCTGGCGTTCAAGATTGCCGCCGACCCATTCGTGGGCAAGCTCGCATTCTTCAGGGTCTACTCGGGCACCCTCAAGGCCGGGTCGTACATCCTCAACGCGACCAAGGGTCGCAAGGAGCGTATCGGCCGAATCCTCCAGATGCACGCCAACCACCGCGAGGAGATCGAGCTGGTCTACGCGGGCGACATCGCGGCCGCGGTCGGGCTCAAGGAGACGTTCACCGGCGACACCCTGTGCGATCCGGATCACCCGGTGATCCTCGAGGCGATCACGTTCCCGGAGCCGGTCATCGAGGTCGCAATCGAGCCCAAGACCAAGGCCGACCAGGACAAGCTGGGCATCGCGCTCCAGCGGCTGGCCGATGAAGATCCGACCTTCCGGGTGAAGACCGACGAGGAGTCAGGCCAGACGCTGATCGCCGGGATGGGGGAGCTGCATCTCGACGTGCTCGTCGACCGCATGGTGCGCGAGTTCAGGGTCGCGGCCAACGTCGGCAAGCCCCAGGTGTCCTACCGCGAGACCGTCCGCCGGGCCGCCGAGGGCAACGGCCGCTTCGTTCGGCAGACGGGCGGCAAGGGCCAGTACGGGCACGTCATCCTGACCCTCGAGCCCGGGGAGAAGGGCAGCGGGTTCGAGTTCGTCGACAAGGTCGTCGGCGGAACCATCCCGCGCGAGTACATGCGGGCGATCGAGCACGGGATTCGCGAGACGCTCGACACGGGCGTCTACGCCGGCTATCCGATGGTCGACGTCAGGACGACGGTGCACGACGGGTCATACCACGAGGTGGACTCGTCCGAGATGGCGTTCAAGATCGCTGCCTCGATGGCGCTCAAGGACGCCGTCGGAAAGGCGCGCCCGGTCGTGCTCGAGCCGATGATGCGGGTCGAGGTGACGATGCCCGAGGAGTTCATGGGTGACGTCATCGGCGATCTCAACAGCCGGCGCGGTCAGATCGAGGGCATGGACCCCCGCGGGTCGACCCAGGTCGTCCGGGCGGCGGTTCCGCTCGCCGAGATGTTCGGTTACGCCACGGACCTGCGGTCGATGACCCAGGGCCGGGCCAGCTACTCCATGGAGCTCAGCCATTACGCCGAGGTTCCCCCGAACCTGGCTGCCGAGCTCGTCGCGAAGTCGAAGGTCTAACAAGGGTCGGCTCGCCCCAGCGCGAGCGAGCAGCAGGGAGTCCACCGGGACATGGCCAAGAAGAAGTTCGAGCGCACGAAGCCGCACGTCAACGTCGGCACGATCGGCCACATCGACCACGGCAAGACGACGCTCACCGCCGCGATCACCAAGTACCTGGCGTTGAAGGGCGACGCGGAGTACCGCGCGTTCGACTCGATCGACAATGCCCCCGAGGAGCGCGAGCGGGGGATCACGATCGCGATCGCCCACGTCGAGTACGAGACGGCCAACCGCCACTACGCTCACGTCGACTGCCCCGGGCACGCCGACTACATCAAGAACATGATCACCGGCGCCGCCCAGATGGATGGCGCGATCCTGGTCGTGGCGGCCACCGACGGCCCGATGCCCCAGACCCGCGAGCACATCCTGCTCGCGCGCCAGGTGGAGGTGCCGTACATCGTCGTGTTCCTCAACAAGGTCGACATGGTCGACGACCCGGAGCTGCTCGATCTGGTCGAGCTCGAGGTCCGCGAGCTCCTGACCAAGAACAACTTCCCGGGTGACGACGTCCCGGTCATCCGCGGCTCCGCCCTGAAGGCGCTCGAAGCGTCCGACGACCCCGACGATCCGGCCTACGCGCCGATCCAGGAGCTGATGGACGCGGTCGACTCCTACATCCCAACCCCCGAGCGCCCGGTCGACCGGCCGTTCCTGATGCCGGTCGAGGACGTGTTCGGGATCAAGGGCCGGGGCACCGTCGCCACCGGGCGCATCGAGCGTGGCGTGATCAAGGTCGGCGAGGAGGTCGAGATCGTCGGCGTCAAGGCCACCCGCAAGGTCGTGGTCACCGGCGTCGAGATGTTCAAGAAGCTGCTCGACCAGGGCCAGGCCGGCGACAACGTGGGCTGCCTGCTGCGGGGCATCGAGCGCGACGAGATCGAGCGCGGCCAGGTGCTGGCCAAGCCCGGCTCGGTCACTCCCCACGTCAAGTTCGTGGCCCGGGTCTACGTGCTGACCAAGGAGGAGGGCGGACGGCACACCCCCTTCTACAACGGCTACCGGCCCCAGTTCTACCTGCGCACGACCGACGTCACCGGGGCCATCGGGCTGCCCGAGGGCGCCGAGATGATCATGCCCGGCGACAACGTCGACATGACGGTCGAGCTGATCACCCCGATCGCGCTCGAGGTCGGCCAGCGGTTCGCCATCCGCGAGGGTGGCCGCACCGTCGGCGCCGGCGCCATCACCAGCATCACCGAGTAGGGGCAGGAGATGGCGAAGCAGCGGATCCGGATCCGCCTCAAGGCCTACGACCACCGGCTGCTCGACCAGTCGGCAGCCCAGATCGTGGAGACGGCGCAGCGCACCGGCGCGGACGTCGTCGGTCCCGTGCCGCTGCCGACCCGGATCGAGAAGTTCACCGTCCTGCGCTCTCCGTTCATCGACAAGGACTCCCGGGAGCAGTTCGAGATCCGCACCCACAAGCGGCTGATCGACATCCTGGATCCCTCGTCGAAGACGGTCGACGCCCTGATGCGGCTCAGCCTCGCGGCTGGCGTCGACATCGAGATCAAGATGTGATGAGCATCGGACTCATCGGCCGCAAGGTCGGTATGACGCAGGTCTTCCAGCCCGACGGCACCATGGTCGCCGTCTCGGTGGTCGAGGTCACGCCCAACACCGTGACCCGGCTCCGGACGCCCGAGCGCGACGGGTACACGGCCGTCCAGCTGGGTGCCGGCGAGCGCCGCCGGCTCACCAAGCCGGTCGCCGGACAGCTCAAGGATCTGCCCCGGGTGGCCACGATCCGCGAGTTTCGCACCGAGAGCGCCGGCGACTACAACGTCGGTCAGCAGATCGCCGTGGGTGACGTCTTCGCCGAGGGCGACCTGGTTGACGTGACCGGCATCTCCAAGGGGCAGGGCTTCGCGGGCACCGTGAAGCGCCACCACTTCCACCGGGGCCCCAAGACCCACGGCTCCGACAACTACCGCAAGCCGGGCTCGATCGGCCCTGGCACCACACCCGGTCGCGTCTACAAGGGCCTCCGCATGGGGGGTCACATGGGACAGGAGCGGGTCACGATCAAGAAGCTGCGCGTTGTCCGCGTGGACCCGGAGCGGAACCTGATCCTCGTGCGGGGATCGGTGCCCGGGGCGCCCGGCGCGCTGACATTCGTCCGGAAGGCGTGACGATGCCGCAGACCACTCTCTACGATCGCACCGGTGCCTCCGTCGGCAGCGTCGACCTCGCCGAGACGCTGTTCGCCGCCCCGGTCAACGAGGCCGTGCTCCATCAGGCGGTGACGGCCCAGCTGGCCGGCCGCCGGACCGGCACTCACGACACCAGGACGCGTGGCGAGGTGCGCGGCGGCGGGCGCAAGCCGTATCGCCAGAAAGGCACCGGTCGTGCCCGCCAGGGCTCCCGGACCGCCCCCCATTACCGGGGCGGCGGAGCGGTGTTCGGTCCGCACCCGCGGTCCTACGAGCAGCGTCTGCCCAAGAAGATGCGCCGGCTCGCGCTGCGCTCGGCCCTGACCGCCAAGTTCGGCGACGATGCGATCCGCGTCATCGACCGCTTCGGCATGGACGAGGAGCCCAGGACGCGCGCGTTCGTCGCCGTCCTCGAGGCGCTCGGTGCCGGCGATGGCCACGCCCGCCGGGTGCTGGTCGTGGCGCCCGCAAGGGATGAGCCGCTGCTGCGATCGGCTGCCAACCTGCCGTCGGTGTCGGTGATCCTGGCCGACTCGCTCAACGTGGTCGACCTGCTCAACGCGGACGCCGTTCTGATCGAGCAGCCGGCGCTGGCCCGGATCGAGGAGGTGTACGCGTGAGCGAGCTGCGCGCCGCCGACGTGATCCTGCGGCCCGTGATCTCCGAGAAGTCGATCGACGAGTCGGCCCGCGGCAAGTACACGTTCGCCGTCCACGAGAAGGCCAACAAGATCCAGATCAAGGCCGCCGTCGAGGAGCTCTACCGGAAGGAGAAGGTGACGGTCGTGGCCGTCAACGTGCTGACCGCGAAGGCCAAGGAGAAGCGGCGGGGCACCCGTCGCGGGCGGATCGTCGGCCACACTTCCGCCTGGCGGAAGGCCGTTGTGACCCTGGCCCCCGGCCAGAAGATCGAGTTCTTCGAGGGGGTGTAGGGATGCCGCTTCGCAGCTACAAGGCAACCTCGGCCGGCCGCCGGTGGATGACCCGATCGACCTTCGAGGAGATCACCACCGACAAGCCGCACAAGCCGCTGCTCGAGCCCCAGAAGCGGGGCTCGGGTCGCAACAACCAGGGCCGCCGCACGGTTCGCCACCGCGGCGGGGGCGAGAAGGCGCACTACCGGCGGATCGACTTCAAGCGCGACAAGCTCGGCGTGCCCGCGCGCCTCGCCACGATCGAGTACGACCCGAACCGCTCGGCGCGGATCGGTCTGCTCCACTACCGCGACGGCGAGAAGCGCTACATGCTGCTGCCCAACGGCCTCAAGGTCGGTGACGTGGTCGTGGCCGGCCCGGACGCCGACGCGCGTGTGGGCAACGCCCTGCCGATCCGGAGGATCCCGCTGGGCACCACGATCCACAACATCGAGCTCGTGCCCGGCAAGGGGGGCCAGATCGTACGTTCCGCCGGGACCTCGGCCCAGCTGCTGGCCAAGGAGGGCGAGCTCGCCCAGGTGCGCCTGCCGTCGGGTGAGGTGCGCCGGATCCCGATCAAGTGCATGGCGACGGTCGGCCAGGTGTCGAACGTCGACCATGAGAACCAGAGCCTCGGCAAGGCCGGTCGCGCCCGCCACATGGGCCAGCGTCCGGAGGTCCGGGGCGTCGCGATGACGCCGCGCGATCACCCGCACGGTGGTGGTGAGGGCAAGAGCCCGACGGGCATGCCGCCCAAGACGCCCTGGGGCAAGCCCGCGATGGGCTATCGGACCCGGCGCAGCAAGACCACCAGCCGGCTGATCGTCCGCAGCCGTCATCGCAGGTAGGAGAGGAGCGAGCGCATGTCGCGATCGGTCAAGAAGGGACCGTTCGTCCAGCCCCGGCTTCTCGCCCGGGTGCAGGACATGAACAAGCGGAACGAGCGCCAGGTGCTCAAGACCTGGTCGCGGGCGTCCGTCATCTTCCCCGACTTCATCGGCCACACCATCGCCGTCTACAACGGACGCAAGCACGTGCCGGTGTACGTCACCGAGAACATGGTCGGCCACCGCCTCGGCGAGTTCGCCCCGACCCGCACCTACCGCGGGCACGGTCGGAACGCCGATCGGTCCGCCGGGCTGCGGTAAGGGGGCGGTCGATGCGTGTCTCTGCCACCGCCAAGTACCTCCGGGGCTCAACGCGGAAGGCCCGCCTCGTGACCGAGGCCATCAAGGGCAAGTCCGTGGAGGAGGCCGCCGCGCTCCTGCGATTCATGCCGCAGGCAGCCGCACGCAACGTCGCGCTCGTCCTCAAGAGCGCGACGGCGAACGCCGAGAACAACCTGAGTCGCTCGGCTGACGAGCTGTTCGTCGCCGACGCGATCGCCAACGAGGGCCCGACGATCAAGCGATGGCGTCCCCGGGCACAGGGTCGGGCATTCCCGATCCACAAGCCCATGACGCACATCACCATCGTCGTCGCCGACCGGGAGGCCTAGGCATGGGACACAAGGTCCATCCGTACGGCTACCGCCTGGGCTACACCCGAACGTGGACTGCCAAGTGGTACGCCGACAAGGAGTACACGACCCTCCTCCGGGAGGACATCGCGATCCGGCAGCTGCTCGACCGGCGGCTCGCCAACGCAAGCGTGAGCGGGGTGGAGATCGAGCGCGGCATCAACCACGTCACCGTCGCCATCCACACGGCCAAGCCGGGGATCGTCATCGGGCGCGGCGGCCAGAACGTGGAGATCCTGCGCCGCGAGATCGGCGAGCTGACCAAGCGCAAGGTGAAGCTGGAGATCAAGGAGATCCGTCAGCCCGAGCTCGACGCGCACCTCGTCGCGCTCAACATCGCCCAGCAGCTCAGCCGGCGAGTCGCCTACAAGAAGGCGATGAAGCAGTCGATCCAGCGATCGATGAAGGCTGGCGCCAAGGGCGTCAAGATCGCGCTGGCCGGTCGTCTGGGCGGCTCGGAGATGGGTCGTCGCGAGTGGGACCGCGAAGGCCGGATCCCGCTGGGCACGCTGCGCGCGGACATCAGCTATGGGCAGGTCCACGCCCACACGACCTACGGCCGGATCGGCGTCAAGGTCTGGATCTACCGGGGCGAGTTCCCTGTCGAGCATCGGCGCCGGGAGCCGGCGGCCGGTCCGGCAGCCGGCGCGCAGGGGGTGTGACGCCATGCTGATGCCGCGACGCGTCAAGCATCGCAAGGTCATGCGGGGCCGGATGTCCGGGATGGCCAAAGGGGGCCACACGGTCGCCTTCGGTGACTACGGGCTGGCGACCCTGGAGCCTGCCTGGATCACGGCCCGCCAGATCGAGTCGGCCCGGCGGGCGATGACCCGCTCGGTCAAGCGCGGAGGCAAGATCTGGATCCGGGTGTTCCCGGACAAGCCGGCGACCAAGAAGCCCGCCGAGACGCGGATGGGCTCGGGCAAGGGCGCCCCCGACCACTGGGTCGCGGTCGTTCGCCCCGGTCGGATCCTGTTCGAGATGGCGGGGGTGGAGCACGACGCCGCGGTCGAGGCGATGCGCCTCGCGTCACACAAGCTTCCGGTGGCGACGCACGTCGTCGTCCGCGAGTCCGCGAAGGAGGTCACCGATGGAGATCGGTGAGATCCGGCAGCTCTCGGATCGGGAGCTGGAGGACCGGCTTCGAGAGGCCAAGCAGGATCTGTGGCAGACCCGCTTCGCGCTTTCGACCCGCCAGCTGAAGGATTACAGCCAGATCCCGGCGACGCGACGGACGATCGCCCGGATCCTCACCGTCAAGCGCGAGCGCGAGACGTCGCCGCGCGCGGCGGAGTAGGAGCGTCGGGATGCCTACCGCAGGAGCCATCGAACCCGTGAAGGGAAAGCGGAAGACCAAGGTTGGCCGCGTCGTCAGCGACCGTATGGACAAGACGATCGTCGTGTCCGTCGAGCGTCTGGCGCGCCACCGCCTGTACAAGCGCGTCGTGCGCGTCACGACCAAGTTCGCTGCCCACGACGCCGCCAACGAGGCGCGCATCGGCGACACGGTGCTCATCGAGGAGTCCCGGCCGCTGTCGGCGACCAAGCGCTGGAGCCTCGTGTCCGTCCTGTCGAGGGCAGGGGAGGAGCGTGCCGGCGAGACGCTGGTGATCGAGGAGGCGGAGACCACCGAGGCCCTCCACCCCGCCACCCATCACGGCCGGAGCGTTGGCGATGAGCCGGCCGAGGCGACCGAGACGGCCGACGTTGCGGACACGGCCGATGTCGCGGCGGCGGGGGAGACGGAGGCGTGATCCAGGCCGAGACGCGCCTGCGCGTCGCCGACAACACGGGCGCCCGCACGATCCAGTGCATCCGGATCATGGGCCGCTCGCGCAAGACCACGGCCGGCATCGGCGACGTGATCGTCGCGAGCGTCAAGACCGCGATCCCCAACGCCCCCGTGAAGAAGGGTGACGTGGTCCGGGCCGTGATCGTGCGCACCGCCAAGGAGTACGGCCGGCCGGATGGGAGCTACATCCGGTTCGACGAGAACGCTGCCGTCCTGATCAACAACCAGGGCAATCCGCGCGGCACGCGCATCTTCGGTCCCGTGGCCCGCGAGCTGCGAGACCGCAACTACATGAAGATCGTGTCCCTTGCCCCGGAGGTGCTGTGATGCCTGACCGGACCATCCCGCGGCGCACCGCCGTACCCGAGATCCGCAAGGGTGACACCGTGGTCGTCCTGGTGGGCAAGGATGCCGGCAAGCAGGGCAAGGTGGAGCGTGTCATCCGGCGTGCTGCCTCGCCGTCAGCCGTGCGCTCCGGCTATCGCAGGACCTCCATCAAGGGCGGCGTATCCGTCGTCGTCGAGGGCCTGAACATCGCCCGCAAGCACATGAAGGCGCGTCAGCGCAGCGGTGGCAACTCGATCGCGGGCTCGGCGCCGACGGTCGATCCGGGCGGCATCATGGACCAGGCCATGGCGATCCCGGCGAGCCGGGTGATGGTCGTCTGCAGCCACTGCGACCGACCGACCCGGGTCGGCCATCGGACGCTCGACAACGGCACCCGCGTTCGCGTGTGCAAGCACTGTGGCGAGCCGCTGGAGGTGAAGGCGTGAGCGGGCAGCTCAGGGAGCGGTACGGGACGGACGCCGTGCCGAGCCTGGTCAAGCAGTTCGGGTACGCGAACCCGATGCAGGTCCCGCGGGTCGAGAAGGTCGTGCTAAACATCGGGCTCGGCGAGGCGCTCCAGAACGCCAAGGCGATTGATGCGGCCATCGGCGACCTGGGGATGATCGCGGGCCAGAAGCCCATCGTCACGCGTGCCAAGCGCTCGATCGCCCAGTTCCACATCCGGACGGGCAACCCGATCGGCGTGAAGGTCACCCTGCGCGGCGAGCGGATGTGGGACTTCCTGGAGCGGCTGACCCGACTGGCGCTGCCGCGCATCCGTGACTTCCGGGGTGTCCCCGGGCGCTCGTTCGACGGGCGGGGCAACTACTCGCTCGGCCTTCGGGAGCAGCTGGCGTTCCCGGAGATCGACTATGACAAGGTGGACCGTCTCCGCGGGCTGGAGATCAGCATCGTGACGACGGCGAAGAACGACGAGGAGTCGAAGCGTCTGCTCGAGCTCCTCGGCATGCCCTTCGCCGGGTAGGGCGCGGGGAGGAGTCCAAATGGCCAAGAAGTCCATGATCGCGAAAGCCAAGCGCGAGCCGCACCATCCGGTCCAGGCGTATCACCGGTGCTCGGTGTGCGGCCGGCCGCGGGCATACATGCGCCGCTTCGCGCTCTGCCGGATCTGCTTCCGGGAGCGAGCGCTGGTCGGCGAGCTGCCCGGCGTCACCAAGTCGAGCTGGTAGAGGCATGAACGTTTCCGACCCCATCGCGGACATGCTCACGCGGGTCCGCAACGCGTCCCGGGCGCGGCACACCGAGGTCGTCGTGCCGGCCTCGCGGACCAAGCGCGAGATCGCGCGCATCCTCAAGGAGGAAGGCTTCGTCGCCGACGTCCGTGAGGAGCGCGACGGCGCCGCCCAGATGCTGCGCATCGAGCTCAAGTACGTCGACGGCAAGGTGCCGGTCGTGTCGGGCCTCAAGCGGATCAGCAAGCCCGGCCTCCGGGTCTATGCCCGCAAGACGGATATCCCGCGCGTGCTCGGCGGCCTGGGCGTCGTGATCGTCAGCACCTCGCGGGGGATCATGACCGGATCGCAGGCCAAGCAGGCCCAGCTGGGTGGCGAGATCCTCGCCTACGTCTGGTAGCGCGATGTCACGAATCGGCCGTCTCCCCATCGCTGTCCCCGCCGGCGTCGAAGTCGTGCTCGACGGGCGCGTCATCACGGTCTCGGGGCCCAAGGGCACCCTGACCCGCGAGCTTCCGCCGCGTATCGCGATCGCCCGTGAGGGCGACGCCGTCGTCGTCACGCGGCCGACCGAGACCAAGCTCGACAAGAGCCTCCATGGCCTCACCCGAACGCTCGTCAACAACATGGTCGTCGGCGTAACGACCGGATACCGCAAGGGCCTCGAGATCGTGGGTGTCGGTTATCGCGCCCAGAAGGTAGGCGACAAGCTCCATCTGGCGCTGGGCTACAGCCACCCGATCGAGATCGAGCCGCCCGACGGGATCAGCTTCGAGGTTGAGAGCCCCGTCCGCCTGGCGGTCGTGGGCATCGACAAAGAGCTGGTCGGCCAGATCGCGGCCAAGGTCCGGTCCACCCGCAAGCCGGAGCCCTACAAGGGCAAGGGCGTCCGGTATGCCGGCGAGCAGGTCCGCCGCAAGGCGGGCAAGGCCGGCAAGATCGGCGGGAAGAAGTAGCCATGACCAAGATCGCCAGCCGCTCCGCGGCCCGCACCAAGCGCCACGAACGGCTCCGGCTTCGGCTGGCCGGGACACGGGCGCGCCCGCGCCTTGCGGTGTTCCGCAGCCTCAACCAGATCTACGCCCAGGTCATCGACGACACGACCGGTCAAACACTGGCGGCTGCCTCCTCGCTGGAGGCTGGCGTGCGCGGTGCCGACGGCACCAAGACCGACGACGCCCGGCGGGTCGGCCAGCTGGTCGCCGAGCGCGCGAAGGCTGCCGGTGTGGCCACGGTCGTGTTCGATCGGGCGGGGTTCAAGTACCACGGGCGGGTTCGCTCGCTCGCCGAGGCGGCGCGCGAAGCCGGCCTCAACTTCTAGAGGACACGCCTGTGGCCCGTATCGATCCCAACAAGCTTGCGCTCGAGGAGCGCGTCGTCCAGATCAACCGCGTCGCGAAGGTCCACAAAGGCGGCCGCCGGTTCTCGTTCTCGGCGGTCATCGTCGTGGGTGACGGCAACGGCCACGTCGGTGTCGGCCTGGGCAAGGCCGGTGACGTGCCGGAGTCGATCCGTAAGGGCGTCGAGGACGCGAAGAAGCACGTCGTCCAGATCCCGATGGTCGGGACCACGATCCCGCACGAGGTTCGCGAGGAGTACGCGGGCGCACGCATCCTGCTCAAGCCCGCCTCCAAGGGGACCGGCGTGATCGCCGGCGGCGCCGTGCGCGCCGTCGTGGAGGCGGCGGGCATCCGCGACATCCTGTCCAAGATCCACGGCTCGACCAACCCGGTCAACGTGACCCGGGCGACGCTCAACGCGCTCACCAGCCTGCGGTCGGTCGACGAGCTGTCGCGGCAGCGCGGCGTCCAGCTCCGTCTCGTCGTTCCGGGCCAGGCGGCCGCGGCAGGCGCTCCGCAGGAGGTGGCCGATGCCCGGTAAGCTACGGGTCACCCAGACCAAGAGCGTGATCGGCCACATCGCCCGCAACCGGGCTACGGCCCGTGCCCTGGGCCTCCACGGCATCGGCAGCTCCTCGATCCTGCCCGACAACCCCGCCGTGCGCGGGATGACCCGCCAGATCCGGTTCATGGTGACCGTCGAGGAGCTCCCCGAGGGCGTCGACCAGACGCCGGAGAAGCGCTGATGAAGATTCACGACCTGCATCCCGCCAAGGGATCGGTCACCAGGCGCACCCGCGTCGGCCGCGGGATCGCCGCCGGCAAGGGCAAGACCGCCGGTCGCGGCACCAAGGGCCAGCGGTCACGCGCCGGGGCGTCGATCCCCGCGTGGTTCGAGGGCGGCCAGACGCCGCTCCACATCCGCATCCCGAAGCTGCACGGGTTTCGCAACATCAACGACATCGAGTACGAGATCGTCAACGTCGGGGCGATCAGCGCCGCGGTCGAGGCCGGCCGGCTCGAGACCCAGAAGGGCGCTCCGGTGACGGTCAACGCCGACACCCTCAAGCAGGCGGGCCTCGTGCGTCGTGATCGTCTGCCGCTCAAGGTCCTGGGTCAGGGCGAGGTCAGCGCGAAGCTGTTCGTGCTCGCTGATGCGTTCACGAGGAGCGCGAGGGCCAAGATCGAGGCAGCCGGCGGGACCGCCCAGGTCATCGAGATCCCGAGCAGCCCGCTCGCCGCGCTGGGAGTGGACGTCGCGTCGGCGACCGAGGCGGGCGCCGCTCCCGACGCAGCCGAGCCCGAGGCCGAGCCCGAGGCAGCGGCGACCCCGAAGCGAACCCGCAAGGCCCCGGCGGCGAAGGCCGCCCCGCGGGCTGCCGACGCTCAACCAGCCGGCGACATGCCCGAGCCGGCCGCCGAGCCCGACGCCGACGACAAGGGCTAGCCGCACGTGTTCGAGGCCCTGCTCAACGCATTCCGGGCGCCGGACCTCCGGCGCAGGATCCTGTTCGTGGCCGCGATCCTGCTCGTGTTTCGGCTCCTGGCCCACGTCCCGGTCCCGGGTGTCGACCGCAACCAGCTCCACACCTTCCTCGACACGAACGCGATCTTCGGGCTGCTCGACCTCTTCTCGGGCGGCGGCCTGACGAACTTCTCGGTCGTTGCGCTGGGCGTGAACCCGTACATCAACGCCTCGATCATCATGCAGCTCATGACCGGCGTGGTCCCATCGCTTCAGGCCCTGCAGCGTGAGGGCGAGTACGGCCGGACGAAGATCAACCAGTACACGCGCTATCTGTCGGTGCCGATGGCGCTGCTCCAGGCGTATGGCTTCATGGCCCTGCTCAATGCCAGCAAGGTCCTGTCGACGCCGTTCGACCTTGGCAGCTGGGAGACGGTCACCCAGATCGTCACGCTGACCGCCGGCTCGGTGGTCCTGATGTGGCTGGGCGAGCTGATCACCGAGAAGGGGATCGGCAACGGCGTCAGCTTCATCATCTTCGCCGGCATCGTCAGCCGGGCTCCGGGTGCTCTCCTGGGCTTCCTGGACAACCCCGATCTCTCGCGCCTGGTCCTGCTCGGCCTGCTGGCCGTTGCCGCCGTCGCGGTCATCGTCTATATCCAGGAGGGCCAGCGCCGGATCCCGATCCAGTACGCATCGCGCGTGCGTGGCCGTCGGATGTACCAGGGCGGCCAGACGTTCCTGCCGCTCCGGGTCAATCAGGCCGGGGTCATCCCGATCATCTTCGCGGTGAGCATCCTGCTGTTCCCCAGCCAGATCGCGAGCTACTTCACCAGCTCGGCGGGCGTCATCGGCGACATCGCGCAGGGCGTGGTCAGCTGGCTCAGCCGAGGGTCGTGGCTGTACGTCTCGCTGTACTTCCTGCTCACGGTCGGGTTCACCTACTTCTACACGGCGTTCACGTTCAAGCCGGACGAGACCGCCGAGCAGCTGCGAAAGAACGGCGGTTTCATCCCCGGCATCCGCCCCGGACGCCCGACCCAGGATTACCTGGCCAGGGTGGTGACGCGGATCACGGTCGCCGGCGCCTTGTTCCTGGGCATCGTCGCCGCGGCCCCGCCGTTCATCGCCCTGATTCAGCCCCAGTACTCCAACATCGCCCTGGGCGGTACGGGCATCCTGATCGTGGTGTCCGTGGTGGTCGAGACGATGAAGCAGCTCGAGGCGCAGCTGCTCATCCGCCAGTACGAGGGCTTCATCCGATGAGCGCTGGTCGGCCGGCAGCCCACAGCTGCGTCGACGGGCGCGTCACCTTGCTCGCACACCGGAACATGCGCTCGCTCACGTCCTCAGCGGCGCCTTCGTCTCGGATCGACATCCGGGCGAACCGTTCGATGAGGGTCGCCGTGGTGGCGGCCGAAGATCGATGAACGTGGTCGTCCTTCTCGGTGCCCCGGGCGCCGGGAAGGGGACCCAGGCACCCCTGCTGTCCGAGCGCCTCGGGATGCCCGTCGTTGCGACCGGCGACCTGTTCCGGGCCGCGGTTCGTGGCGGGACGCCACTCGGTCTCGAGGCCCGACACTACATGGACGCCGGGCAGCTGGTCCCGGACGAGATCACGGTGCGCCTGCTGCTCGATCGTCTGGCGCGGCCGGATGCGGCGGACGGGGTGATCCTCGACGGCTTTCCGCGAACCGGCGTCCAGGCCGAGGCGCTCGACGCGTCGCTCGCCGAGCGCGGCTCGGCGGTGTGTGCCGCCGTGCTGGTGGAGGTGCCCGCGGAGGAGCTGGTGCGCCGGATGTCCGGTCGCTGGGTGTGTCGCGCCGCCGGGCACCCGTACCACGAGGTCTCCAGCCCCCCGCTCGTCGCCGGCCGCTGTGACCTCGACGGGTCCGAGCTGTACCAGCGCCCGGACGACAGGCCGGAGACCATCGGGGCCCGGATGGCTCAGCAGCTCGGGGCGCTCGACGAGGTCATCGGCCACTACCGCGAGGCGGGCCTGCTGCGGACGGTCGACGGGCTGCAGTCGATCGGGGACGTTGCGGCGGCGATCGACGCGGCGCTCGAGGGCTCGGGGATCGTCGTTGGCGACGCGCCGGAACACCGGGCTCGCTGATGGTCACCCGCAAGTCGCGCGCCGAGATCGCGAAGATGCGAACCGCCGGACGGATCGTTGCCGAGGTCCTGGCACTCATGGAGGAGCACCTGCGCCCGGGGGTGTCCACGGCCGAGCTGGACCGGATCGCCGAGCGGCACATCCGCGCCTCGCGCGGGATCCCGTCGTTTCTCAACTACCTTGGCGGACGTCGCTACGACGCGCGGGATCCTCACGCCTACCCCGCGTCGACCTGCATCTCGATCGACGACGAGATCGTCCATGGCATCCCCGGCGATCGGGAGATCCGGTCCGGGCAGCTGGTGTCGGTGGACGTCGGCGTGATCTACGACGATTGGCACGGCGATGGCGCGCGGACGTTCATCTGCGGTGGACCGGACGCGGCCGTCGCGCAGGCGCGGGCGCTGGTGGACACCACCCGGATGGCGTTGATGGCGGGGATCCAGGCCGCCGTGCCTGGCAACCACATCGGCGATATCTCGGCGGCCGTCGAAGACGTCGCGACCCCACATGGCTACGGCATCGTCCGGCAGTATGTGGGTCACGGGATCGGGACGTCGATGCACGAGGATCCCCAGGTCCCCAACTTCCGGTCGCGGTCGAAGGGCCTCCAGCTGGCGCCCGGGATCTGCATCGCGATCGAACCCATGCTCACGCTGGGTGCGGAGGCCACGGAGACGTTGGCGGACGGCTGGACGGTCGTCACCCTGGACGGGTCGATGGCTGCCCACTTCGAGCACACGATCGCGGTGACGGAATCAGGTGCGGAGATCCTGACCCGTGTCTGATGCCCGCACGAGCGCTGTCGCGGCCGCGGTGTTGTGGGAATCGAATGCCTTTGATATCCTCAGCGTTCGTGTGTCGGCCCTGTCGGGCCGGCACTCGTGCTGCAACGGACCAGGGAGCTAGGTTGGCGAAGAAGGACGCGATTGAAGTCGAAGGTGTCGTCATCGAGCCGCTGCCGAACACGATGTTCGCGGTGGAGCTCGAGAACGGTCACCGCGTCCTCGCGCACATCAGCGGCAAGCTCCGGATGAACTTCATCCGGATCCTGCCGGGAGATCGGGTCCGCGTGGAGCTCTCTCCGTACGACCTCACCCGGGGTCGGATCACGTACCGCTTGAAGTAATCGAGGAACCCGGTGAAGGTCAGGGCGTCCGTGAAGGCGCGATGCGACAACTGCAAGGTCATCCGGCGCCACGGCACCGTGATGGTCATCTGCTCCAACCCCAAGCACAAGCAGCGGCAGGGCTGACACCATGGCTCGAATCGCCGGCATCGACATCCCGCGCGAGAAGCGCGTGGAGGTCGCCCTTACCTATATCTACGGGGTCGGGCTGTCGTCCAGCCAGAAGATCCTCAAGCAGACCAACGTCAACCCCGACACGCGGGTCCGTGACCTGACCGAAGACCAGGTCGCCCGGCTCCGCGAGGTCATCGACCGCAGCTTCAAGGTCGAGGGCGATCTCCGCCGCGAAGTGGCGCTCAACATCAAGCGTCTGATCGAGATCGGCTCCTACCGCGGCCTGCGCCACCGCCGCAACCTCCCGGTTCGCGGTCAGCGCACCAAGACCAATGCCCGACAGCGTCGAGGACCGAAGAAGACGGTCGGCGCTCGCAGAAAGAAGTAACGAGGGACCCCCAGCGCATGGCCGATCGGAAACGCGCCGTCAAACAGCGGCGCCGGGAGCGGAAGAACGTCCCCCAGGGGCACGTCCACATTCAGGCGAGCTTCAACAACACGATCGTGACGATCACGGACCAGACCGGGAACGTCATCGCGTGGGGTTCCGCAGGCGTCGCCGGCTTCAAGGGCTCCCGGAAGAGCACGCCGTATGCGGCCGCGCTGGCCGCGGACGGCGCCGCCAAGCGCGCGATGGAGCACGGCATGCGCCAGGTCGAGGTCTACGTCAAGGGACCCGGTGCCGGTCGCGAGCAGGCGATCCGGTCGCTCCAGGCGGCCGGGCTCGAGGTCAGCGCGATCACCGACGTCACCCCCATCCCGCACAACGGCTGCCGCGCGCCCAAGCGGCGCCGCGTCTGAGCACCGAGAGGCCATGGCCCGCTACACCGATGCCGTCTGCCGGCTGTGCCGCCGGGAAGGGCTGAAGCTCTTCCTCAAGGGCAGCCGCTGCTACACCAAGAAATGCTCGTTCGAGCGGCGCCCGTCGCCACCCGGACAGCATGGCGTCCGTCGCCGCAAGGTCGGCGACTACGGTCTCCAGCTGCGTGAGAAGCAGAAGGTCCGCCGGGTCTACGGCGTGCTCGAGAGACAGTTCCGCAACTACTACCGCGAGGCCTCGCGCCATTCGGGCGTCACCGGCGAATACCTGCTCCGGACGCTGGAGCTGCGCCTCGACAACGCGGTGTTCCGGCTGGGCTTCGCCCCGTCGCGGGCGGCCGCCCGCCAGCAGGTGGCCCACGGCCACGTCGCGGTCAACGGCGTGCCCACCAACATCCCCTCCTATCGGCTCAAGGTCGGTGACAAGATCGAGGTTCGGGAGTCACACCGCGGTCGGGAGCTGTTCAAGACCGTTCGCGAGACCCTGGGATCGCACCAGGCTCCGGACTGGCTGAGCCTCGACCCGGCGAACCTTGCCGGGTCCGTCATCGCCCTGCCGCGCCGCGACCAGATGCCGCTCGACTTCAACGAGCAGCTCGTGGTCGAGTACTACTCGAGGTAGCCGCCCTCCATGATCGAACTCGAGACCCCCCAGATCGAGCCCGTCGCAGAGGCCGGCACGTACGCCAAGTACGAGGCCGGTCCGCTGCAGGCAGGTTACGGCGTCACGCTGGGCAACGCGCTGCGGCGCGTTCTGCTGTCCTCCCTCGAGGGCGCCGCGGTGACGTCGATCCAGGTCCGCGACGTGTACCAGGAGTTCTCGACGATCCCGGGTGTCAAGGAAGACGTCACCCAGATCGTCCTCAACGTCAAGAAGCTGCGCCTCAAGAGCTTCGCGACCCACCCGGTCCAGCTGCGCCTGATCAAGAGCGGCGCCGGCCCGCTGATCGCGGCGGACATCGCGGAGTCCGCCGATGTCGAGATCGTCAACCCCGAGCTCGTCCTGATGACGATCGACTCGGACGATGTGACGATCGAGATGGACCTCACCGTGGAGCGCGGCGTGGGCTACCTCGCCGCCGAGCGCAGCGAGGCGCTCCCGATCGGCGTCATCGCCGTCGATGCGATCTTCACGCCGGTTCGTAAGGTCAACTACTGGGTCGAGAGCATGCGGGTGGGTCAGATGACCAACTTCGACAAGCTCACGATCGAGATCGAGACGGACGGCACGATCACGCCCGAGGAGGCGCTGTCCCGTTCGGCGGACATCCTGGTCCGCCAGTTCCAGCCGTTCGTGACGGTCGGTGTCCCGGTGGCAGCCCCTGACCGGGCGGCGACCGGCGTGCCCCAGCTGCCGCCGAACATGCTGGACATGCCGATCGAGGAGCTCGATCTCCCGATGCGTGCCTACAACTCGCTGAAGCGCAACAACATCGTCAAGGTCGGCCAGCTGCTGCAGCTCAAGGACGACGACCTGCTCCGGATGCGCAACTTCGGCAAGAAGTCGCTGGACGAGATGAAGGAGCGGTTGCGGATGCGCGGGTTCATCCTTCCCGACTCGGAGCTCGACGAGACGCTTGACGAGGCGCTCGACGTCGACGAGCCGTTCGAGGAAGAGGGGGAGGCCTGAGCGGTGGCGCATCGGATCGACGGCCGCAAGCTGTCGCGCAAGCACGGGCCCCGCATGGCGCTCTACCGGAACCTGACGGTCTCGGTGCTCCGCTATGAGCGGGTCCGGACGACCGAGGCCAAGGCCAAGGAGATCCGCGGTCAGGTCGAGCACATGATCACGCTCGCCAAGCGCGGCGATCTCGCGGCCCGTCGCAGCGTCGTGTCGCAGCTGCCCAACGAGCCGCTCGTGGTCAGCAAGCTGTTCGACGTGATCGCCCCCAAGTACGCCGATCGGCAGTCTGGGTTCACGCGACTCGTCCACATCGGTCAACGTCGCGGAGACGCGGCGGAGATCGTTCAGATCGAGCTGGTCTGAGGGCCGTCGCTGAGCGGCGATCCGAACGACCTGATGCAGCGCTCGAGAGAGCGCGCCGTGCGCTGTCGCGCCCGGTGTGAATACGACGGGACCGGGTTTGGCGGGTTTCAGCTCCAGCCGAACGCTCGAACGGTCCAGGGAGAGCTCGAGACCGCGCTGCGTCGCCTCTCCGGCGGCGATCGAGTGGTGGTCGATGGGGCAGGACGCACCGATGCGGGAGTCCACGCCGCGGGCCAGGTGATCGCATTCACCTACCGCGGTCGGCTGACCGCGACGGAGCTCCAGCGGGCGATCAACGCCCAGCTTCCGCCGGACGTCGCGGTTCGCGACGTGCGACGGGTCCCGATCGGGTTCCATCCTCGCTACGCGGCGCGGTACCGGGAATACCGCTACACCGTCTGGAACGGGCCGCGCAGCCCGCTCCGCGAGCGCCAGGCGCTCGGGGTGCGGACCCCGCTCAACGTCGCCGCGATGGCGGGTGCCGCGTCGGTCCTCGAGGGCCGGCACGACTTCTCGGCCTTCAGCGGTGAGGACCGGTCTCCGGTCCGGACCGTGCATGCGGTCCGGATCCGGCAGGAGGGTCGCCTGGTGACGATCGACGTCCGGGCGGACGCCTTCCTGCGGGGCCAGGTGCGGCGCATGGTCGCCGCCCTGCTGGAGGTGGGTCTGGGCAAGATGGATGCTGCGGGTCTTGGGGCGGCAATGGCCGCCCGGGAGCCGGCGCTGAACGGGGCGGCCGCCCCGGCAAAGGGGCTGTGCCTCCGGCGCGTCGTCCTCGGACGACGCACGGTGGCCGACAAGGAAGACGAGGAATGAGCGCGAAGACCTACACGCCTCGAGAGAGCGAGATCGAGCGACGCTGGTACGTCGTCGACGCGACGGACGAGACGCTCGGCCGCCTGGCGACGAGGATCGCGCACGTGCTCGAGGGCAAGCACAAACCCGGCTACGCGGCCCACCTGGACACTGGCGACCACGTCATCGTGCTCAACGCGGCCCGCATCCACGTGACGCGTGACAAGCTCACCTCCAAGGTGTACGTCCGCCACAGCGGCTACCCGAAGGGGCTCAAGGAGGAGACGCTCGGGCACCTCCTGGCTCGCCGGCCCGAGGAGGTCATCAGCCGGGCCGTCAAGGGGATGCTGCCCCACAACCGCCTGGGAACCCAGATGCTGCGCAAGCTGAAGGTCTATGCGGGTGCCGATCACCCGCATCAGGCCCAGAAGCCCGAGCCGCTCGCCTGAACGAGGAGCCCTGATGTCGACGCCAGCGTTCTACTGGGGCACCGGCCGCCGCAAGACGGCGGTCGCCCGCGTTCGCCTCATCCCCGGAGAGGGCGAGATGGTCGTTAACGGCCGCTCCCCCGAGGAGCACTTCGGCGGCGTGCTCGCCGAGTCCGAGCTGTTCCTCCCATTCCGGATCACCGGGACGGAGGGCCGGTTCAACGCGATGATCAAGGTCGAGGGCGGCGGCATCACCGGCCAGGCCGGGGCGATCCGCCACGGCATCGCGCGGGCGCTGCTCCAGGTGGATCCCGACGCGAACCGCCTGCCGCTCCGGCAGGCCGGCCTGTTGACTCGCGACCCGCGGATGAAGGAGCGCAAGAAGTACGGGCTGAAGCGGGCCCGCAAGGCCCCCCAGTACACGAAGCGCTGAACGTCGCCGCCTGACATCTCGATGCGGGCGTTGACCGCTCCGCTCGCTCGCTCACGCACCGCCAAGTGCGCTCGCTTGCGTGCTAGCGTCCGCCTTCACCTCGAGCGCCGACCGGCAACGCGGTCCGCGTCGGCTACGCTGGGCGCATGAGCGAAGGATTCGCGCTGCGAGGCCGGGACCTCATCTCGGCGGCGGACCTGACCGCGGACGAGGTCCGGCTGCTGTTCGCGCGGGCGTCAGCGCTGAAGGCGGAGTTCGCAGCCGATCGCCGGCATGCCGCTCCGCCGCTGGAGGGCCGCACGCTGGCGATGCTGTTCCAGCGACCAAGCCTTCGGACGCGGGTCACGTTCGAAGCCGGTATGACCCAGCTCGGCGGGCACGCGATCTATCTCACCGAGGGCATCGTGCTCGGTGGCCGCGAGACGGTGGGCGACGTGGCGCGCAACCTCCAGGCGTTCGTCGACGCGATCATGGCCCGCACCGGACCGCATGAGGTGGTGGTCGAGCTGGCGGCGCAGGCATCGATCCCGGTCATCAACGGCCTCACGATCCGCGAGCACCCTTGTCAGGCCCTGGCAGACCTGTTCACGCTCCACGAGCAGTTCGGCAGCCTTCGCGGGTTGCCCCTGGCGTTCGTGGGTGACGGCAACAACGTCTATCACTCGCTCGCGCTGATGGGTGCCACGATGGGCATGGACATTCGGATCGCCCATCCGCCCGGGTACGGACCCAGCGAGCGCATCGTCGAGCGCGCCGGGGGGCTGGCCGCGACGAGCGGTGGTCGTCTGACGCTCGGCAATGACCCGCGAGAGGTCGTGAGCGGAGCCGCCGTCGTCTACACCGACGCCTGGACCTCGATGGGCCAGGAGGCCGAGGCGGAGGAGCGACGGGACGCGTTCGCCCCCTATCAGGTGAACCAGCGGCTGTTGGCGCTCGCGCCGGACGCGCTGGTGATGCATTGCCTGCCCGCCCATCGCGGTGAGGAGATCACGTCCGACGTGATGGATGGGCCGAGGAGCATCATCTTCGCGCAGTCGGAGAATTGGCTGCACGCGCAGAAGGCGCTGCTCGTCGAGCTGCTGGGCTAGGATCGAGATCTCGAGCAGGAGGCGCGCGCATGGCCGGTGAGGCGCTCTACGAGCGCTACAAGGACGCGCTCCGGCGCGGTCATGTAGCCTCGCTCCAGGGTCGCCTCGGGGATGCGCTCACCGCCTATGGGGAGGCGGCGACGATCGCCCCCGAGCGAGCGACGCCGCATACCAGCGCCGGCGCGGCGCTGCTCCGCGCGAAGCGACCGGCCGACGCGCTTGACCAGTATTCGGTCGCCCTCAGGCTGGCGCCCCAGGAGGAGGTGGCGCTGCTCGGTCGCGCCCAGGCGCTGACCGCGCTCGACCGGCGGCGGGAGGCCGCCGACACGTTCGATGCCGTCGCGGAGGTCTGTGCCGGCGCGGGCAAGCTGGCAGCCGCCGTGGACGCTGCCCGACGCGGGCTGGAGCTGGCGGAGGGGCGCGAGCGCCGCCGGACGCTCGAGAGACTGGTGGCCCGACTCCGCGAGGCCGAGCCGTCCGGGTCCGGACGGGACGCGCAGGATCGGGCGCTGCGAGTGCTCGACGGGTCTGCGTCCGGCGGCTTCCCGGGGCGGGCGACGACGGCTGCCGCCGGTGACGCTGTCACCGGCGCCGCCACAGGGGCACCCGGGACCGCGATCGCCAGGCGTCGCGCCATCCTCGACCGGGGGCTGCCAGCCGGGATGGACATGGCCGGGCTTGAACGGGCGGCGGAGGCAGCGATCGACGCGGGCCAGCGCGACGAGGCGATCGATCGACTGCTGGACCTGGCCGCAGCCCAGCGTCGGGAGGGCTGCCGCGACGCGGCATTCGACGCCTGCTACATCGCGCTGTCCGTCGTCCCCGATCATGCTGCTCTGCACCTGGCTCTTGTCGAGCTGTACGACGAGCGAGGCTGGCGCTCGCTGGCGATGGACAAGCTGTCGCTGCTGGAGCGGCTGGTCGCGCTCGACGGCGATGAGGCGGCGATGGCGGAGGTCGCGGCCGCTCGCGCGGCGAGGGTCTGACAGCCGGGGATCGGCGTCGGACGGCGGCCCTTCGCAACGCCGCGTGGTGCCTTCGAGCACCCCGGTCGCAGGCAGGCCCGGTGCTACACTCGCCCGAGGATGCTCCCGTTCATCGAGTCGCTCGTCCGGCAGGTCACGCTGACGACGCTGCTCGACATCGCGATCACCGCGCTCGCGATCTACGCGCTGTTCAGCCTGATCCGGGGCACCCGAGCGGTCACCCTCGTCATCGGCGTGACGATCCTGCTCGGCATCTACGCGCTTGCCCAGTTCCTCGAGCTGCGGCTGTTCACGCAGCTGCTCCAGACCGGCGCCGTCGTCGGTGTGTTCGCGCTGGTCGTCGTGTTCCAGCCGGAGCTTCGCCGGGCCCTCGAGCGCATCGGGCGGGTGGGCACGTTCCGCTGGCTGGTCGCACCCACGACGCAACGCCAGATCGAGCACGTGGCCGCCGAGGTCGCGGGCGCCGCCGGTGTCCTGTCGCGCCGTGGCCACGGCGCATTGATCGTGCTCGAGCGTGAGACCGGGCTCGAGGAGATCGCCGAGACCGGCGTGATGCTCCACTCGGATTTGTCGAGCAATCTGCTGTGCACGATCTTCGCCCCCAAGACGGAGCTCCACGATGGCGCCGTGATCATCCGCGAGGACCGGATCGTCGCTGCCGCGGCACTCCTGCCGCTGACCGACATGGAACTTTCGCAGCGCTACGGCACCCGACACCGGGCAGCGCTCGGGATCACCGAGGACACCGACGCGATCGCGGTCGTGGTGTCCGAGGAGAGCGGTCAGATGAGCGTCGTGGAGCGGGCTCGGATCGTTCGCGTGCCGAACGAGGCCCAGCTCGCGCGGGCGCTCGGCTCCCTGCTCGAGACGCCGTCCGTGCCGACCGGCCTCGGGCTGTGGCCGCGTCTCGGGCGCCGGACGACGGCGCGCCTCCGGCTCGCTCGCCGGGCTCGCGAGACTGACACCCAGCCGAGGGCTGAGCCCGGCGGCGACGATGAGGAGGGTGGCGGCGCGGCCGCTGCGGTTGCGCGGAGGTGAACGCGCGCAGGGCAATCCGGCGCACGGCGGATGTCGTCCTCCACAACTGGCCGCTCAAGGTTGGCGCCATCGTGCTGGCCTCGCTGCTGTACGTGGGCCTGGTCGCCTCCCAGGACAGCAACACGCTCCAGGGTCCGATCCCGATCGCGATCGACCACCGGCCCGCGAACACCGTGGTGACGAACACGATCCGCGACGTGGATCAGATCCGGTACATCGCGCCCGCCGGCGTGCCCCGACAGCGGGTCGGGGACTTCCTGGTCACGATCGACCTGAGCAACGTCCAGCCCGATGGCCAGCCGGCCACGGTCCGAGTCCTGGTGACCCCGCTGGATCCACGCGTGACGATCGTCGAAGTCCAGCCGCGCGATGTCCAGGTCGTCCTCGACGAGGAGGCGTCCAAGACCGTGCCGGTGCGCGTGGAGCCGGGTCCGGCACCGTCGGGGATCCAGGTCGGGGCGGTGTCCTACGAGCCGACCGAGGTTGACGTGACCGGACCGTCGACGGTCGTCAGCCAGGTCGTGGCCGCCAGGGTCAACGTCTCCCTTGACCGGGGCAACCTCAACGTCGACTCGGAGATCGATGCCCTGCCGATCAACGATGCGGGCGACGTGGTAACGGGTGTGACCCTCGAGCCGCGGACGGTGCATGTCACCATCCCGTTGTACACCAACCGCGAGTCGCGGACCCTGCCGGTCAACCCGGTCGTGACCGGTAGCCCCGCGCCGGGCTTCCGGATCGCATCCGTGACGGTCGATCCCCAGGTGGTCACGGTGGAGGGAAACGGGGACCGGCTGGCGACGCTGACCCAGGCGGACACGGCCCCGATCGCCATGTTCGGAGCAACCAGCGACGTTACCGAGATCGTGGCGTACGCGCTGCCGACGGGGGTCAGCGCGACCGGGCCGGGAACCGCGACCGTGACCGTCCACGTGGAGGCGGTGACCGAGACTCGAACGTACTCGGCCGGCCTCCGACTCGATGGTTCGGATTCGCGCCTCACCTACGCCCTCTCCGACGATCAGGTGCTGATGACCCTGTACGGGTCGGTGGCCGACCTCGACCGGCTGTCGTCCGCGCCGATCGTCGTCGGGCTCAACGTGGCGGGGCTGGCGCCCGGCACGCACAACGTTCCAGTCGTGCCGTCGCTGCCCTCGGGCGTCACGGTTGCATCCATGTCGCCGCGCTCGGTGACTGTCACCATCACCGCACCTCCATCGCCCTCGCCGACACCGACGCCGGCGGCGACGTTCACGGAGCCGCCGACCAACGCGCCGAGCCAGACGCTCTCGCCGGCGCCCTGATCGCGAGCACCACGACCACCCGACCCGGCATTACGATCTCCCATCCCACCTAGAGGACCCGTCATGACCCGCCTGTTCGGCACGGATGGCATCCGTGGCGTCGCCAACGTCGACCTGCGTCCCTCGCTCGCCTTCGCGCTCGGGCGAGCGACCGCCCACGAGATCGTGGGGTCGGGCGGGTCGCTGGTCGTGGGACAGGACACGCGGCGATCCGGCGACATGTTCGTGGCGGCGATCACGGCCGGGGCGACGAGCATGGGCGTCGATGTCCACTTGGTGGGTGTGGTACCGACACCCGCGCTCGCGTTCCTCGCCGACTGGGGAGACTTCGCGGCCGGGATCATGGTGTCCGCGTCGCACAATCCCGCGGAGGACAACGGCCTCAAGGTCCTCGATCCACGCGGGCTCAAGCTGGCCGATGACACGGAGGACGATCTCGAGAACGCCATCCTGGGCGCCGACGAGCTGCCCTCGGTGCCTGCGGGCGAGGTCGGGCGGGCGGTCGACGCGACCCCCCTCCTGCAGCGCTACGTGGCTCACCGTACGGGACTGGCGGCCGGCGTGGCGGCCGACGGGCTGCATGTCGTGCTTGATACCGCCAACGGCGCCGCCTTCGAGGTGGCCCCAGCCATCCTGCGCGCAACCGGCGCGCACGTGACCGTCATCAACGACGGCCCCAACGGCGACAACATCAACCGGAACTGTGGCGCGACCGATCCGACGTCGCTGGCCGAGGTGGTCCGGGCAAGTGGCGCCGACGTCGGGTTCGCCCTCGACGGCGATGCGGATCGGTGCGTGGCCGTCGACGCCACGGGTGAGCTCGTCGACGGCGATCAGGTCCTGGGCATCCTGGCCCTCGAGCGTCTCGCGCGTGGGGCCCTCGACCACGCCAGCCTGGTCGTCTCGGTGCTGTCCAACGGCGGCCTGCAGGCGGCGATCGAGGCCGCCGGTGGCCGGATCGTCCGCACGCCCGTGGGCGACAAGCACATCCTCGCCGCGATGCTGGTGTCGGGCGCGGGGCTGGGCGGCGAGAAGAGCGGCCACGTGATCGTCCGCGAGCACACGCTGTTCGGCGACGGGATCGTGACCGCCATCGAGCTGCTCCGGGTGATGACGGCCGCGCGCTCGGGCCTGGGGGAGCTCGCCGGCGCCATCCAGCTGCTGCCCCAGGCTCAGCGATCGATCCGGGTCCGGCATCGCGACCAGTGGGAGAACGACGACATGCTCCAGCGGGCGATCGAGGATGCCGAGCGACGGCTCGAGCCCCACGGGCGGGTGCTGGTCCGGCCGTCGGGCACCGAGCCCGTCCTGCGGGTGATGGTCGAGGGCAGCGATCCGGAGACCGTGATCAGCCTGGCCGACGGGATCGCGGCGCTCGCAGCCGAGCGTCTACACTAGCCGCCCGCGGCGGGGGCCGCGGATCGTGACCCAGGAGATTTCCGAAGCCCATGTGCGGAATTGTCGGCTACACGGGGCCCCGCGAGGCCGGCCCCATCCTCATGGAGGGACTTCGCCGGCTCGAGTACCGCGGCTATGACTCCGCGGGGATCGCGCTCGTCGACGAGCGCGGCGACCTGTTCGTCGAGAAGAAGGCGGGCAAGCTGTCGAACCTCCGGACGGCGATCGCGGATCGGACGCCGCACGCAGCGATCGGGCTGGCGCACACGCGCTGGGCCACCCACGGCCGGCCCAACGATGTCAACGCGCACCCACACCAGGACTGCACTGGCCGGATCACGGTGGTCCACAACGGGATCATCGAGAACTTCCGGGAGCTGCTCGATGGCCTCGAGGCGCGCGGCCATCGCCTGGCGTCAGAGACCGACACGGAGGCGCTCGCCCACCTGATCGAGGAGGCCTACGACGGCGACCTGGCCGAGGCCGTCCGGATCGCGCTTCGCCGCGTCGACGGTGCGTATGCGATCGCGGTGATGCACCAGGACGAGAGCGACCGGCTGGTCGGCGCGCGCCAGGACGTCCCGCTCGTGATCGGGATCGCCGAGGGTGAATCGTTCCTGGCATCGGACGTCGCGGCCATCCTCGCCCACACCAACCGCGTGATCTTCCTCGAGGAGGGTGACGTGGTGGATCTGCGGCCCTGGGGCGCCACGATCACCGGGGTCGACGGGCTGCCCCGGGAGCGGGTCACCTCCACGATCGACTGGTCGCCCGAGGCCGCCGAGCGCGGCGGTTACGACCATTTCATGCTCAAGGAGATCCACGAGCAGCCGTCCGCCCTGCGCCAGTCCCTCGCGGGCCGGGTCACCGCCGACGGCCGGATCGACGTCCCGGAGGTGGCGGCCCTGGAGGATGTGTTCCGGCGCGTGACGCGGGTGGAGCTCGTGGCCTGCGGGACCGCCTCGTACGCGAGCCTGGTGGGGGCCGCCGCGCTCGAGGACTGGGCGGGGCTGCCCGCGAGGGTGACCGTGGGCTCGGAGTTCCGGTACTCGCCGCCGCCGCTCGATCCGGAAACGCTGGTGATCGCGGTGACCCAGTCGGGGGAGACCGCCGACACGATCGCCCCGACCCGCCTCGCCCGCCAGCGCGGGTGTCCGATCGTGGCCGTCACGAACACCGTGGGCTCCGCCATCACCCGGGAGGCGGACGCGGTGATGTTCCTCCAGGCAGGTCCCGAGATCGCCGTTGCGGCGTCCAAGACGTTCGTGACCCAGGTCACGACGCTCGTGATCCTGGCCGCAGCCATCGCGCGGGCCCGCGGCCGGCTGGGGGAGGCGGGCGAGCTCGAGCTGGGTCAAGCGCTACGCGCGCTGCCCGATGCCGCTGCGCGGACGCTCGAGCTGAGTGCCGACGTCGCCACCGTCGCGCGCCGCTACGTGAGCTCGCGCGGGTTCATGTTCATCGGCCGCGGCTACACGCTGCCGGTGGCGCTCGAGGGAGCGCTCAAGCTCAAGGAGATCAGCTACATCCACGCCGAAGGCTACGCGGCGGGCGAGCTCAAGCACGGCCCGATCTCGCTGCTCGACGCGGAGTGCCCGCTGGTGGCGATCGCTACCCGGTCGCGGAGCTACGAGAAGCTGATCAGCAACGTGATGGAGGGCCGCGCCCGCGACGCGCGCGTGCTCGCCGTCGCCACCGTGGGCGACGTCCAGATCGAGCGCTCCGCCGATGATGTGTTCTGGGTTCCCCCGACGCACGAGGCGCTGTCGCCGGTGCTGGCCGCGATCCCGCTCCAGCTGTTTGCCTACCACACGGCGGTGGCTCGAGGGACTGACGTGGACCAGCCTCGGAACCTGGCGAAGTCGGTCACGGTGGAGTAGCGATGGCGCGCCCGGACGGTGCCTCGGAGGCGTTGCCGCCCACGGGGACGGTGCCTGACGGCACGACCGAGCTGGGCATCGACATCGTCAAGGTGGAACGGATCAGGGCGGCGATGGCCCGGTTCGGCGATCGTTTCTCGCGCCGCGTCCTCACGGATGCGGAGCGGCGCTACGTGCGCGACCGGGCCGAGACGTTCGCCGGGCGGTGGGCGGCCAAGGAGGCGGTGTCGAAGGTGCTGGGCCTGGGTGTCCGGGGCATCGGCTGGCGGGACATCGAGGTGGTGCGGCTGCCGACCGGGCAACCGTCGATCGAGCTTCACGGGCGGGCGGCCCAGCGCGCGCAGCAGCTCGGGATGGGCCGGATCGCCGTCTCGATCACCCACGAGGCGGAGTATGCGGTCGCGATCGCGTTCGGGATCCGGACCGCCGGTGGACGATACGTGTTCCCACCCGACATCGAGGAACGGCTCGACGGCCGCGAGCGGGCCCTGCTGGCGCGGTTCGAGCGGATGCGCGAGCTCCACGCGGCAACGCGTGCGATGGCGGCCGAGGTCGACGCGGCCGATCGCGCGGACGCGCTCCGTGACGAGGTCCGACATGGCTGACCGACGGCCCGTGGGCTTCGGCAGTCCGGCGCCAGATGTCGTGGCCGAGCGCAGCGAGGTGAGCATCGCGGCCGGCCCCCCGACGCTTGACGACGATGCGATGGCGCGCCTCGTCCCGCTGCGCAGCAAGCGAGGCCACAAGGGCAGCTTCGGCAAGCTGCTGGTGATCGCGGGCTCGCTGGACTACGCGGGGGCGGCGCTGCTGGTGTGTCGCGCGGCCGGCCGCGCGGGGGTCGGGCTGGTGACCCTCGCGGTACCCGAGTCGCTCCAGCCGTTGTTCGCGGCGAAGGTGGTCGAGGCCACCACCATGGCGATGCCCGAGGACGATGTCGAGGAGGTCGATCCGGAGCCCGCGCTGGCCAAGGTGCTCGACCACGATCACGACGCGCTGGTCATCGGCCCGGGGCTTCGGCCGTCGCTGGCAATCGCCGAGCTGCTCCGGCTGCTGCTGACGGCCGGCGAGGAGTCCGGGGACGCCGGGCTCGGGGGCTCGCCGCCTCGCTCCGCCGATGGCACGCCGGCGGTGCTGGACGCCGAGGCGCTGCGGACGCTGGCCGCGGCGGACGCGTGGTGGACGCGGGTGGGTCGCCCGTGCGTGCTCACGCCGCACAGCGGCGAGTTCGCCCGACTGCGGGCGGGCAGCGGGCACGACCCCGGCGACGACGGCGATCTCAACGGCGACGACGACGCTCGTGCTCGAGCCGCCGCCTCCGCGGCCGCTGAATGGGGCCAGGTGGTGGTGCTCAAGGGCGCCCGGACGGTGATTGCCTCGCCCGCCGGCGAGCTGGCCGTCGCCCCGTTCGAGAACCCGGCGATGGCATCCGGTGGCACCGGCGACGTGCTGTCGGGGACGATCGGGGCGTTGCTCGCGCAGGGATTGGCGCCGTTCGACGCTGCGAAGCTCGGCGTCTACCTCCACGGGCTGGCGGGCGATGCGGTGCGCGAGCGAGTCGGCGATGCGGGACTGCTGGCCGGCGACCTGCCCGACGCGCTGCCGATCGGTCGCCGTCGTCTGGCCCGAATCGCCGAGCGTCAGCGGAGCGGGCGACGCCTCGGATTCGGCGCGCGGGATGATCCCGACGCGGCCGGCGCCGGCCCGGGCAACGTGCGACACGAGGCAGACGGGGACGACCGCGACCCGGTTGACGGTGGCGGCCAGGAGCCGGCCGGCGACGCCGAGGGCTCCAGGCCGGCGCGGTCTCGCGGGTCGGACGCGGCCGATGCGTCCCCTGGCCGGCGCGGCGGGAGGTTGCGCTGAACGAGATCGGCCCGTCACGGCCCGCGCCCGAGGCGCGCCAGCCGATCGAGGATCGGCTGGCGGCCGCAGGCCTGCCTCAGCTGCCACGCACCGCCTGGCTCGAGGTCGACCTCGATGCGCTGCGCACGAACCTCGGTGTGCTCCGCGAGGTCGTCGGGCCTGACGTTCGCCTGGAGCCCGTCGTCAAGGCAGACGCCTACGGTCACGGCGCTGTCCCCGTCGCTCGCACCCTCGAGGCGGCCGGGGCCGACGGGCTTGCGGTCGCCACGATCGACGAGGCCGTGGAGCTGCGCGACGCCGGCGTCACGCTGCCGATCCTCGTCCTGTACCCGGTGCCTCCGGGACAGGTCGTCACGGCCGTCGCCCGAGACATCGCGGTCGCGCTCGGTGGGGGCGCGCTCGCCGGACACGTGCTCGATGCCGCGGCCAGCGCGACCGTTGACCACCCCGGAGGCATGCTCGACGTCCACCTCGAGCTCGAGACGGGTCTGGGGCGTGGTGGCATTCTGCCGAGCGACGCGGCCGCGTCGCTGGCGGCCATCCGGCGCTCGGCGGGGGTCCGCCTCGGTGGGATCTGGACGCACGTGGCCGCGGCCGACGACCTGGCGGCGACGCGCCTCCAGGATACGCGGTTCGGGGCGGCCCTCGAGGGTCTTCCCGACGACGTTCGACTGGGTGGCGGCGACGCCTGGCGCCACCTCGCCGCGAGCGGCGTGGTGCTGGCGGCCGACGTTCGACGCTGGGACGCCGTGCGCGTCGGGCTGGCCGTCTACGGCCTGATCCCTGACGCGCTGGCCCCCCCGCCCGAGACCTCGGAGGCCGCTGCCCGCCTGCGACCGGCGATGAGCCTCATCGCGCGAGCCGTCCGCGTGGCCCAGCTGCCGTCGGGGCATGGTGTGAGCTACGGGCCGTCGTTCGTGACGTCGCGACCCACGCGGGTCGCGACCCTCCCGGTCGGGTACGGAGATGGCTGGCGGCGTGCGCTTTCGGATCGTGCCGGGGCGCTCGTCCGCGGGTATCGCGTGCCGCTCGTCGGGCGGGTGTCCATGGATGCGGTCATGGCAGACGTCACCGACGTCCCGGGGCCGCCCGTCACCGAGGACGACGAGGTCGTGCTGTTGGGGGTCCAGGGGAGCCAGCGGATCACGGCTTTCGAGCTGGCGGCGACGTGCGGGACGATCTCGTACGAGATCGTGACCGGCATGTCTCGCCGACTGCCCCGGGTGTACCATGCCGCGGGTTCGCCCGTGGAGGTCCGGGTCCTTGCGGGCGGGAGGTCCGAATGGCGCGCATCGAGCTCTGGAACGGCGATATCTGCGACCTCGAGGTCGACGCGATCGTAAGTCCCGCGGCGACGTCGCTGTGGATGTCGACCGGCGTGGCCGGCGAGCTCAAGCGCGCCGGCGGCGATGAGATCGAGTTCGCTGCGATCCGCCAGGCACCGGCGGCGGTGGGCACCGCCGTGGTGACGCCCGCCGGCCGGCTCGCTGCCCGATACTTGATCCACGCGGTCTCGCTCGAACGCGATCGCCGGACCAGCGAATCCGCCATCGACGGGGCGGCCCGAAGCGCGATGGCGAGGGCCCGCGAGCTGGGTCTTGGGAGCATCGCCTTCCCGGCGCTCGGGACGGGGATCGGCGGCTTCCCGATGGCCGACGCGGCGCGTGTGGCGGTCCACGCGGTGCGCGACGAACTACGGACCCCCTCGACGATCGAGCACGTCGTGTTCGCGCTGCGCGGTGCCGCCGCCTACGAGGCGTTCGCCGAGGCCCTGTCCACGGCCGACGCTGCGTTGCCCGACGCCGGGTCGGCAAGGGCGCTCTCGCCGGTCTCCCTCCGAAGGCCCGGCGAGGCACGCTGGTGAGCCTGCCGCTGGAGCCGTTCGACGAGCGTCGTGAGGCCCTCGTCGAGGCCGTCGCGCGCGAGATCCGCCTGCGCGGCCTCACCGGACCAGCCGTCCATTTCCTCGAGGCCAGCCGGCCGTATCGTCCGCTCGGAGCTCCCGCGATGCTGTTCTTCGACCCGGTCCTGCGAGACCTGTTCGGCGGCGAGACCCCGGTCGCGAGCGAGCTAATGCGCGACGACGCCGGGATCGAGGCGCTGATCGACCGGCTCGAGGAGCTCGACGAAGCCGACGGCTGGGACGCCTGACGCCCCAGGCTCGGTCGGCCGGCCGCGGTCCACTGGTAGCATCGGGCCGGTGAGCAGCGAGCCGCGAGCCTTCGTCACCGTCGATCGCGGAACCGCGACCACCGCGGTCACCCTCGTCGGGCGGGTCGATGGGCGGTGGCGGCTCCTGGGCGCGACAGCCGGACCCGTGGAGGTGCAGCCGGAGGCGCTTCTCGAGCGCCTGCGACGCCGGCTGTCCGTGGTCGATCCAGAGCTTGCGGCAGCACTCATGCTCGACGTGCATGGGGCCGCCGAGGCCATGCCCCGGATCACCTGCACCACCTCGGTTCCGCCCGAGATCGCGGTCATCGCCGCGACGCATCGCGCTCTGATGCCCCTCTCGGCGGCGGCCAGGGAGACCGGCTGGCGTGTCGTGCCGGTGGCCCTCGAGGGAGCGCAGATCGCGACCGTTGCGGCGACGCTCGCCAACCCGCGCCTGTCGGCCGTGCTGGCCGGCGCCGGGGACCCGCCAGGCGCCGACGAGCGTCCGCTGATGGCGGAGCTCGCCATGCAGGTCGGCGCGGCTGCCGATCGGCGGCCCGACCTGACGATGGTTCTCACCGGCAGCCTTGCCGAGCCCGGAGGGCGGTTTGAAGCGGCTCTCCCGCAGGACCGGGTGGGCGCGACGATCGTGGGGCCGTCGCCGGCCGCCGCCGACGGGGGTCCGCTTCGGCGGCTCCTCGCCAGCATCCGGTCGGGCGACGACGACGGCCGCCGAGCGCTGGCCGTGGCGACGGCCACCCTGGCCGACGTGCTTCGGCGACCCGTCGAGGTCGTCGAGATCGGGCAGTCGTCGGGGATGCGGGCCGTGGCCGACCACGCCCCGGGCGCTCGGTCGGAGGTCGAGGCTGTCATCGTCGCCGATGCGGCGCTGCTTCCCAGGGGGTTCACCGACGGGCACCTCGACGCCATCGCCGGCTGGCTCCCGGTGCCGCTCGATCGACTGCGGATCCGGGACCGCCTCCGGGAGCTCGCGCTGGTGCCCTGGGGAGACGCGAGCGGCGAGGGGGCCGCGCTCCGACTGGCCGCGGCCCGAGCAGCGCTGCAGCGCCTGGGGGCGGCGACGCACCGCCTGGACGGCCGGCCGCCTGGCGTCACTGTCGCGGTGGGCGGCGTGTGGTCCGTCGTGCCCGCACCGGTGACGGCGCTGGCCCTGGCCGACGTCCTGCGGCGGCCGGGGATCCGCGCCCTCGGGGTCGACCACGCCCGGCTCCTTGCGCCGCTGGGTGCGATCGCCGACCCGGACGAGCGGCGCCAGGTGATGACCGACCTGCGTGACGAGCTGGTTGCCCCGCTGGGTAGCGTGGTCATGCCGGCCGGGCTCCGCCCAGGCCGCTCGGCGGGTCGGCTCGTCCTGCATCGGGTGAGCTCGGACGCCAGCGTCGACCTGGTACCCGGAGGCATCGAGCGGATGGAGCTGGCGCCCGGGGAGCGGGCCGTCGCAGAGCTCGAGCTGCGCGACGCGCTGGACCTCGGGTTCCGCACCCGGCGCGCGGCGGCGGAGGTCGCGGGTGGCGTGGCCGGGCTGCTCGTCGACCTGCGCGACGTCCCGCTCCGGTTGCCGGAGCGGCCGGAGCGACGCCGCGACGTGCTGATCGCCTGGGAGCAGGTCGTGTGGCCGGCGGTCGCGCCATGACGGACGCGGCCGACTGGCTGGCGGAGGTCCCGGAACGCCCGATCGCCGATCGCGATCTGGCCGTGCGTTTCGTGATGCTGCCCGGCGATCGTCCGCTCGTCGACGCCGGCGATCACGTGCAGCCTGGTGACGCGCTGTTCGAGCGACTGCGCGACCGTCGGATCGAGGAGGTCGTGATCCCCTCGCCGCCAGGGGTCACGACGCGCTCGGCCACGGACCCCGGGATCGGCGCAGCCGAGGATACGGGAGGGGATGCGACCGGGGGAGACGAGGCCCGGCCGGCCACCGGGCGCCGCTGGACGCCCGTGGTCACGTCCCGGATCCGCCGTAACGTCCCGGGCGGCGAAGGCGAGCTGCTGGCACGCATCCCTGGGCGTCGGGATCGATGGCGGATGATCACCGGCGAGCGGCGGGATCCGGTCGAGGCCCCGATCGCGGGGGTGGTTGCGAGCGTGATTCCGGGGGCGGAGATCGTGGTCCGGTCCGCGGGGCTCGCGGTCCGTGGCGCGTTCGCCGCGGGCGTCCCAGCGCACGGTCGTCTCGAGCTGGCGACGGACCCGTTCGGGGAGCTCCGTCCCGGGGGGATCGACGTCGGGCGCGCCGGAAGCGTCCTTGTGGTGGGCGCCCGGATCGACGCCGAGGCGTTGACGAGAGCACGGGCGATGGGCGTCCGGGGGATCGTCGTGGCGTCGCTGTCGGGCAAGGACCTGCGCGACTTCCGGGGGTCGGAGCGACGCCAGCGGGCCTCGCTGCATGCCGCGCCGCCCTTCGCCGTGATCGCCCTCGACGGTGCGGTCCGGCGACGGATTCCCAGCCCGGTCGCCACCTTGCTCGCCCGCATGGCGGGTCGTGACGTGGGGCTGGTGATGGATCCTCCGGGCCTCGTGTTCGATCCTGCCGGGATCGAGCTCCCGGACATCGATCCGGCCTGGGTACGCATCCGCTCGGGACCCGGCGCCGGCGCCGAGGGACGGGTGATGGGGCCGGCCGGGATGCATCGGTTCGGCGGCGGCGTCCAGCTCGAGGCGATGCTCGTCGCCCTCGACGGCGAGCCGCCGCACCCCGTCCCCATCGGTGATCTCGAGCGGCTCGCCTGGCCACCGGCGACGCGGTGACCGGGTCGTTCGGCTACCCTCGAACCGATGTCCGGACACCCGATCCGTGAGCACCTGGTCACTACGCGCGACGCGCGGGAGACGCGGGCGCTGGCCGCCCGCATGGCCTCCGCCGCTCGCGCCGGCGATCTCGTCTGCCTCGTGGGTGAGCTCGGAGCCGGCAAGACTCAGTTCGCCAAGGGCTTCGCGGCAGGGCTCGGCGTCACCGAGACCGTGAACTCGCCCACGTTCGTCCTGATGGCCGAGTATCCGGGCCGCCTGCCGTTGTTCCACATCGACCTGTACCGTCTCGACGACGCTGCCGATGCGCTTGCCGGCGGCCTGCTCGACGAGCGCCAGGGTGCCGGGGTCGCGATCGTGGAGTGGGCCGAGCGGCTGGGGGCGGCGCTGCCCCGAGCACGGCTCGACGTGATCATCGACGGTGCGGGCGACGACCCCCGCCGGATCGCGCTGCGCATCGCCGACGACGGGTATCGCCGGTATCTCGAGGCCGCGGCGTGACCCCGCCTGCCGTCCCGGAGGGTCCGCTGCTCGCGGTGGACACGGCGACCACGCACGCCGTGATCGCGCTCGGAGACCCCGATGGGACGGTGCTGGCCGAGCGAAGCTGGGTCGCCGGATACCGCCATGGCGAGGAGCTGCTGCCCGGGATCGAGGAGCTGCTGCGGGACCGGAACGTGCGGCCGTCGGCGCTCGGCGGGCTCGTGGTGGGCACCGGGCCCGGCGCATTCACCGGGTTGCGGGTGGGTCTGGCCACGGTCAAGGGCCTGGCCTACGCGCTGGGCCTGCCGGTGGTGGGGGTGGCGACGAGCGAGGCGCTGCTGGCCGCGGCCCCGGCTGCCGCCGACGCCGCGTCCGACGAAGCCGGCTCCGATGCGGCAGGGCGTGGGCTCGTCCTCATGCAGCCAGCGGGTCCATCCGACACGGTGCTCTCGCGACCAGGCCAGCGACCACGGATCGTTGCAGGGGGCTCCGACCCGGGGCTGTTGCCGGACGAGCGGCTGGTGGCCGTCGATCTCGACGGTCGAGCACCGGACGCGTCCTCGGTGCTCGGTGCGGCCGCTCTCGTCGGCCTCGGCGCCGCGCTGCTGCGAGCCGGTGCGGCCCGCCTGGGGCGCGGCGATTCCGATGACCTCGCGCTGCTCGTCCCCGAATACGTGACCCTGCCTCGCGGCGTCCGGGCGCAGGTCCCCGAGGCCGCGGTCGAGGTCACCGGGGTCGGCGGCGGAACGTGAGCGGGGGAGCCGTGCTCGGGATCCGGCCGATGACCTTCGACGACCTGCCCTCTGTCCAGCTCATCGAGCGCGCCTCGTTCAGCACGCCCTGGCCCCCGCAGGCCTACCGCCAGGAGCTCGCCTCCAACCGGCTCGCCCACTACCTGGTGGCGGTCGTGCACGGCGAGATCGTCGCCTACGGCGGCATCTGGCTCATGGTGGACGAGGCCCATGTCACCACGTTCGCCGTCCACCCGAGATACCGCCGGCAGAGGATCGGTGAACGGCTGCTGCTCGCGCTCCTCGACCTGTCGGCGGACCGGCGCGCCCGCGAGGCGACGCTCGAGGTCCGGCTGTCGAACCTGCCGGCGCGACGCCTGTACGAGAAGTACGGCTTCCGGCCGGTCGGCATCCGCCCCCGCTACTACACCGATAACGGGGAGGATGCGCTGATCATGACCACCGAGCCACTCGCGGGAGCCACCATGCGCGAGCGGATCGCGCGCCTGCGGGCGGCGATCGATGCGGCACCACCGCCGTCGCTGCCGGCATCCGCCGATGAGGCCGAAGCCGCGGTGGTCGTCGGTTCCCAGCCCCCTGCCGGTGCGCAACCCTCCGCCGGCACCCGGGCGGCCGATCCCGCCGTCGATACCAAGCCGGTCAACGGCGCCACCGGTCGTCCTTCGCACAAGGCGCCGTCGACCGGCGGCGGAGCGCGATGACCGGCCCCCTGCTGCTTGCGATCGAATCGAGCTGCGACGAGACCGGTGTCGCCGTGGTGGAGGACGGGCGCCGGATCCACGCCAACGTGGTGGCCAGCCAGATCGCGCTGCACGCCCCGACGGGCGGGATCGTGCCCGAGGTCGCCGCGCGCGCCCACCTGCGCTGGATCGTCCCGGTGATGGACGAGGCGCTGTCGACGGCGGGGGCTTCCCTCAAGGACGTCGACGCCCTCGCGGTCACGTACGGCCCGGGCCTGGCCGGCTCGCTGCTGGTGGGCATCAACGCGGCGAAGGCTGTGGCCTGGGCCCACGGCAAGCCGCTGGTGCCGGTGAACCACCTGGAGGGTCACGTCTACGCGGGCTGGCTGCTCGACCCGGGTGAGGCGGAGCGCGAGTCGCCGCCGTTTCCGTTGGTTGGCCTGGTCGTGTCCGGCGGCCACACGTTCCTGGTCGAGATGTGCGACCACCTGACCTACCGGTTGCTGGGTCAGACGGTGGACGATGCCGCCGGCGAGGCGTTCGACAAGGTGGGTCGCCTGCTGGGCCTCGGGTATCCGGGCGGCCCGGCGATCTCGCGTGCTGCAGACGGCGCGGTGGCCCGCGATCGCGTCTTCCCGCGAGCGTGGATGGGCGACACGTACGACCTCAGCTTCTCGGGTCTCAAGACCGCGGCCCGCAGGATCATCGCCCAGGCCCGCGCCGACGAGGGGCTGCCACCGGACGAGTCCGACGGTAACCTGCCAGACAAGCTGGTGGCCGAGCTCGCCTGGGGGTTCCAGGATTCGGTGGTCGACGTGCTCGCCACCAAGACGATGCGGGCCGCTGGGGCCACCGGGGCCCGGGGCATCCTGCTGGGCGGCGGCGTGGCGGCCAACGCCGCGCTGCGGGCACGGATCTCTGGCGAGGCGGAGGCCCGCGGCCTGGCGCTGGTGATCCCGCGCCCGAGCCTGTGCACCGACAACGGCGCGATGATCGGCGCCGCCGGCGCGCGAAGGCTGGCGACCGGCGTCCGGGCGGGGCTCGACCTCGATGCGCGGCCATCGCTGCCGCTCGCCCGATGAGCCCCGGTCGCGGCGCCACCGACCTCCGACTGGATCCCCTGTTCGTCAGGCGGACCCTTCGGGAGGCCGGCCTGCGGGCGCGCCACAACCTGAGCCAGAACTTCCTGGCCGACGTGGACGTGCTCGAGGCGATCCTGCGCGAGGCCGATCCGGTGGCGGAGCGGGGCGTGCTCGAGATCGGACCGGGCCTCGGATTCCTGACCGGCGGGCTGCTCGCCGCGGGCGCGCGCGTGACCTCGGTGGAGCTGGATCGGGGACTGGTGGCCATCCTCCGGGAGCGGTTCGCCGCGGAGCTCGAAGACGATCGCCTCCACCTGGTCGAGGGGGACGCGCTCGATAAGGACCTGACCGGGCTGATCCCGCCGCCGTACGATGTCGTGGCCAACCTTCCGTACCACATCACGAGCCCGGTCCTTCACCGGCTGCTGGGCAGCCCGCCACGGGCGAGCCGCCTGGTGCTGATGGTGCAGCGTGAGGTGGCCGAGCGCGTGGCCGCCGCGCCCGGCGACATGTCGTACCTGTCGGTGTTCGTCCAGTACCACGCCCGGGCGAAGGTGGCGTTCCGGGTCTCGAGGGAGGCCTTCGAGCCAGCGCCCAAGGTGGATTCGGCGGTCCTCGTGCTCGAGCCGTTCGCCGCCGACGACCGGCTCGACCCCGAGTCCGAGGACCACCTGTGGCGCATCGTGCAGGCGGCATTCCGCGAGCGTCGCAAGATGCTCCACAACGTGCTGGTCCGCCAGCTGCCGGTCGAGCCGGATCGCGTCGATGCCGCGCTCGCCACGGTCGGCATCGCCCGGGACCGGCGCCCGCAGACCGTGGCCGTGGGCGAATGGATCGCGCTGGCCCAGGCGCTGGGTCCGCTGCCGGCCGGCAGGTGATGGCGATCGAAGGGGCAACGCCCGACCCGCTGCGACGCCTCTCCCCGGTGATCCGGCTCGCACCCGCCAAGGTGAACCTGACGCTGGCGGTGCTGGGTCTGCGTCCCGACGGGTTCCACGACCTGCACAGCGTCATGGTGCCGCTCGACCTGGCGGACCGGCTCTCGGTCTCGCTCGCTCCGCCCGGCTCGACCGATTCGCTGCACGTCGTCGGGTTCGATCCGGGACCCGGCAATGACAACCTCGTGCTCCGGGCGTTCGCGGCAGCGCGCCGTCTGGCTCGCTCGGCGTCGGGTCAGCCCGGGACGCCGCCACCACTGGCCGCCCGCCTCGAGAAGCGGATCCCGATCGCAGCCGGGCTGGCGGGCGGCTCCTCGGACGCCGAAGCCGCGGCCGATGCCGCGCTCGAGGCCTGGGCCGTCGAGCTGGATGGGGAGGCACGGGTCAGGCTGGCGGCCGAGCTGGGATCGGACGTGCCCTTCTTCCTCGCCCGCGGTCCGGCGCTGGTCGAGGGGCGGGGCGAGCGGCTGACCGGGCTCGCGTGGCTCCGGGATGCCGGTGCCGGGACCGGTGCGAACAGCGCGAACGGCGCCGTTGGCGGGGCTGGCGTGGATGGCGACGTGGCCACGAGCGGTGCACCCGATCGCCCGGGGATGCTCCTGGTGACGCCCGCGGTGGGCATCTCGACGCCGGCGGCATTCCAGGCCTGGGACGCCGGTGCGCGAGGCGCCGGAGGCGCCGCCAGGCTCGCGTCCGAACATCTGGCGGCCGAGCTCCGCTCCGGGCTGCGGGTCACCGATCTCCTGGCCCGCGCCTCGGTGCTGGCAGCCGCCAACGACCTGGCGCCCGCCGCGGCGGTGCTCGAACCCCGGCTGGTGCCGTTCAAGCGGGCGCTGCTGCGCCTGCTTGGCCGTCCCGTCGGCCTGTCCGGGTCCGGGCCGACCCACTGGGCCCTCTATCCTTCATTCGGGGAGGCCGTCACCGCCGCCGATCGGGTGAGGAGCGCGATCGCCGACGGCGAGCTGCCAGCCCTCGGCCCGAAGCCACCGTTCGTCGCCGCGACACGGATCGTCGCCGGCACCCAAGCAACTCGGAGGGAAGGATGACCCGCCAGTCCATCTCGACGGCCGGCGCCCCGGCCGCCATCGGCCCCTACAGCCAGGCGGTATCCACCGACGGCCTCGTGTTCTGCAGCGGTCAGCTGGGGCTCGACCCGGAGACGGGCGAGCTGGCCCAGGGCGTCGAGGCCCAGGCCGATCGCGCGCTCCGCAACCTGGCCGCGGTCCTCGACGCAGCCGGCCTTACCCTGGCCGACGTGCTCAAGACGACGATCTTCCTTGCCGACATGGGAGATTTCGCCGCCGTCAATGCGGTCTATGCGCGCCACATGCCGGACCCGCCGCCCGCGCGATCGACGGTCCAGGTTGCCGCTCTGCCCAAGGCGGGGCTGGTGGAGATCGAGGCGATCGCACGCCGGGCGGATCGGTGACCGCGCGGGGGGCGATGGGGCCGGTTGACACCCCCACCGGGCCAACCCCAGAATCGGCGCGCCTGCGATGACCAACACGCTCACTCCCTCGGGCGCCGCCAGCGACGCACCACCCACGGTGCCATCGACGCGAGCCACCGGACGCCCGGCCCGGTGACGCCCTCAAGTCCCGGGCCCTCCGGGCATCGAACCGTGGCCGTGGTCCTCGCTGCAGGACTCGGCACCCGGATGCGATCGGCGCTGCCCAAGGTGCTCCATCCGGTCTGCGGGCGCCCGATGATCGGGTACGTCCTCGACGCCGCCGTGGCCGCCACGACGTCCCGCCCGATCGTTGTCTGCCCGCCGATCGCAACGGGTGTTCGCGGGGACGTCGCGCCGGTCGTCGCGAGCATGGCCGACACGGTCGTGCAGGCCGAGCCGAAGGGGACCGGGGACGCGCTCCGGATGGCCGTGGAGGCGATCCCGGAGGGCATCGAGGAGATCCTCGTGCTGTCGGGCGACGTGCCGCTGGTGGGTGCCGACCTGCTGACCGCGCTCATCGAGGCCCGCGCCATGGACCACGCCGCGATGTCGCTGGTCGTCGTCGACGCGCTCGACCCGTCGGGGCTGGGACGGGTCGTCCGTCGCGAGGGCGGCACGGTCGATCGGATCGCGGAGGAGAGGGACGCGACCGACGAGGAGCGTCGGATCACCGAGATCAACGCCGGTCTCTATGTGTTCGACGCAGCCTGGCTGCGCCGCCGGATCGTCAGCCTCCGACCGTCGCCGGCGACGGGCGAGGTGTACCTCACCGAGCTGGTGGGTCTGGCCCGCGAGGATGGCAGGATCGTGGCGGCACTCGACGTCGAGGACGACGGCCGGTTGGCCGGCATCAACGACCGGGCCCAGCTCGCCCGGGCCGAGTGGGAAATTCGCGTCGACCTCAACGACCGCTGGATGCGGGACGGGGTCACGATGATCGACCCGTCCACGGTGTACCTCGACCACGCGGTCGAGCTCGCGCGAGACGTCGTCCTCGAGCCCAACGTGATCCTCCGCGGCCACACCCGTGTCGGCGAGCGCACCCGGATCGCGGCCGGATCGCAGATCGTCGACTCCGTGATCGGCGTCGACTGCGTGGTCTGGGCGAGCGTGATCGAACACTCCGAGGTCGAGGACGAGGTCACGATCGGACCGTTCAGCCACCTCCGGCCGGGCGTCCACGTCGGCCGCCGATCCGAGATCGGCAACTACGCGGAGCTCAAGAACAGCCATCTCGGCGAGCACGTCCGTCAGCACCACGCGAGCTACATGGGCGACGCGGACGTGGGCGCGGACACCAACGTGGGGGCCGGGACCATCACCGCCAACTACGACGGCGTCCACAAGCACCGGACGACGATCGGGGAGGGGGTCTTCCTGGGCGTGGACACGATGCTCCGCGCGCCGGTGACCCTGGGCGAGGGGTCAAGGACGGGCGCCGGTGCCGTCGTCACGCGGGACGTGCCGGCGGGCAAGCTGGTGGTGGGCGTACCGGCCCGGATCCGCGAACCGCGGCCGGCCGAACCGCAGACGCCGTCAGGCCAGGCCGCCGCGCCGCAGGCGCCGGAACGCGCATCCGCCGCGCCGCAGGCGCCCGCCGGTGGGCCGGTTCCGGACACCTCGCCCGCAGGTGACGGCGAGGCGTGAGCATCCCCGTCGGCGCCCTGCTGTTCCTGCTCGTCCTGACGGCGTTCGAGGCGTTCTTCGTCGCGGCCGAGATTGCCCTCGTCTCGATCCGGCGCAGCCGGGTCGAGCAGCTCGTGGACGAGGGCCGGCCGGGCGCACGGCGCCTCAAGCGGCTGCTCGAGAATCCGGGCCGGTTCCTCGCGGTCTGCCAGCTGGGCCTGACCTTCATCGGGTTCCTCGCGTCCGCGTTCGCCGCCGTGAGCCTGGCCAAGGGCCTGGCCGAGGCGCTGGCCGGGGCCGGCATCGACCGGTCCACCGCGGACGGGACCTCACTGTTCATCGTCACCGTCGTGCTCGCGCTGTTCACGATCGTGTTCGCCGAGCTCGTGCCCAAGACGCTGGCCCTTGCGTATAACGAGCGGCTCGCGCTCACGCTGTCGGGACCGCTCGACCTGCTGGGACGGCTGTTCGGCCCGCTGGTTGCATTCCTCACGGAGGTCACCGCCTGGGTCGCCCGCCGGTTCGGCGCCGAGGTCACCTCGGAGGCCCAGATCAGCGCCGAGGAGCTGCGCCTGATCGTCGAGCGCGGCGGCGAGCAGGGGATCCTCGAGGCCGAGGAGGAGCAGATGATCAACGCCGTCATCGAGCTCGGCGAGCGGCGCCTCCACGAGGTCATGGTGCCCCGGACGGCAATCGTCGCCCTGCCCAGCTCGGCGACGTTCGACGAGGCGATCGACATCCTGATCGCGGAGGGGCACTCGCGCGTCCCCGTCTACGAGGCGTCCGTGGACGAGGTGGTCGGGATCCTGTATGCGAAGGACCTGCTGCCGTTCCTGAAGTCGCACGCCGACGACCGGCCGGATCTGGCTCATCTGCTGCGCACGCCGGTGTTCGTGCCCGAGTCGATGTCGATCGACGATCTGCTGCACGAGTTCCAGCGCCGCAAGGTCCACATCGCGATCGTGCTCGACGAGTACGGCGGGACCGCGGGCCTGGTGACGATCGAGGACCTGCTCGAAGAGATCGTGGGCGAGATCCAGGACGAGTACGACGTCGAGGAGCCGCTGGTCGAGCGGCTGGACGACGACCGGGCGCGGGTCGACGGCCGAGCGTCGGTCGACGATCTGCTGGACGTCTGGGACCTCAAGATCCAGCTCGAGGACGAGGACGAGTACGACACCGTGGGCGGCCTCGTCTATCACCGGGTCGGTGGGATCCCCAGCCCGGGCGACGAGGTCACGGTGGACGGCCTGCGGCTCACCGTGGAGTCGACCGACGGCCGAAGGGTGGGCAAGGTGCTGGTCGTGCGCGAGCACGACCCGGATGACGAGTCGGCGATCGAGGACGAGGCGTAGGGAGCGGGTAGCGGCGCGGCTCCGGTCCACCGACCGGCGGGGCCGTCAGGCGCTGATCACCCCGACGATGATCCCGCGCAGCTGCTCGCGGGAGTCCGCGCCGACGACGGTCAGCGCGTCGAGCTCCGCGAGGGCTTCGTCCCGGTACCGGATGGCCTCGCCGCGGGTGAACTCCCGCGCCCCCGACCGCTCGAGGAGGGCGACGATCTCGGTCACGTCCTTCGACGCCGGGTCACCCTCGGTGTAGAGCGCGGCCAGGCGCTCGCGGTCGGCCGGCGTAGCGTGCTCGAAGGCGTACAGGACCGGCAGCGTCTTCTTGTGGCGCACGACATCGGTCGGCACCTTGCCGGTCTGCCGCTCCTGGCCCCAGATCCCCAGCAGGTCGTCGTTGAGCTGGAACGCGAGGCCGAGGGCCCAGCCGAACCGACGGTAGCCGGCGATCACGTCCTCGTCATCGGTGGCCAGCAGGGCCCCCGCCTCGATCGAGGCCGAGATCAGGGCGGCTGTCTTGCGGCCGATCATGTCGAAGTACAGGTCCACCGTCATCGGCGCGTCCGATGCCGAGCTCGCGATGTCGATGTACTGGCCCTCGCACAGCAGGACGCAGGTCTCGTCGTAGAGTCGCATCAGGCGCAGGACCTTCGCGTCGCTGAAGCCGAGGTCCGTCAGCCGGTGGAGCGCGATGCGCGACAGGCTGAAGATGAGGTCCCCAGTGTTGATCGCCTGCGGTACGCCATGGATCGTCCACAGCGTCGCCCGGTGGCGGCGCTCGGTATCGCCGTCCTCGATGTCGTCGTGGACCAGGCTGAAGTTGTGGCCGAGCTCGACCGCGGCCGCGCCCGGCAGCGCCGCGCGATGGTCTCCGGTGATCGACGCGTAGGCCAGCAGCCCCAGCAGCGGCCGGATCCGCTTGCCGCGCGCGCCGTTCGAGCGGTCCAGCCCGAGGTGGTAGCGGATCATCTCGTACACGCCGGCCGTCGGCGCATCGTGGTCCCGGACGACGCGCAGGATCTCCGCCTCCGTGTCGGCGAGGAGGACGCTCAGGTCGAGGTCGAGGTTGGAGGTCACGGCCATCGCCCCCGCAGTGTACCGGCTCTGGACGCAAACGTGTCCGCGAAAAGTAGCCTGTTGGCAAACGTCGCCGGCCGGAGCCGGGGTGGTACCGTCGGGTCGTGCCTGCGCCACGCCGATACGTCACCGATGCGATCGTCCTGTCGCGATTCGACCTGGGCGAGGCCGATCGCGTGCTGACCCTGATCACGCCCGGCTACGGCAAGCTCAAGGCGATTGCCAAGGGCATCCGCCGGCCGGCATCCCGCCTGGGTGGCTCGCTCGAGCCGTTCGCCGAGCTGAACGTCGCGCTGGCTCGTGGCCGGACGTTCGATGTCGTGACCGAGGTCCGCGTCGGGCACGCGTGGCTGGCCCTGCGTGACCGGCTCGAGAGCGCCGCCACCGCCTGGTACCTGGCGGAGCTCGCCGATCGCTCGCTCGAGGAGCGCCACGCCGCAGAGCCCCTGTACGCGCTGCTGCGGCGCGCGTACGAGCTGCTCGACGCGGGGATGGCGCCCGGGCGGGTCGCCCGCTGGTACGAGATGCATCTCGCTGACGAGCTTGGGCAGCGGCCCGAGGTCGACCGGTGCGTGGAGTGCGACCGGATGCTGGATGCGGGCGAGACCTTCCGGTGGATCCCGCCGCTGGGCGGCGTCGTGTGCCACCGGTGTCCGGGGCCGCCGGCAGATCGAGCCGCCCTCTCCCTCGACGGGCTGAAGCTGCTCAAGGCCTACCAGCGGATGGACGTCGAGGCGATCGCCGCCCTGCGCCTGTCGGTGGAGGTGGAGCGCGAGGTGGAGGCGGCGATGCGGGACTTCATGCGCTTCGCGCTGGAGCGGGACGCGCGATCGCTTGCGTTCCTCGACGAGGTTCGCGCGACGTCCGGGGCTTCGTCCGGCGCCACGTCGGCGCCGGCCTGAGGGAGGGTCCTTCGATGGTGTTCGACTCCGGCAGCGAGGCCGACGGGCATGCGCTCGAGCGGCTGCGCACGGACGTGATCGGCTGGTTCACGACCGTCACTGCCGCCGGTCAACCACAGACGTTCCCGATCTGGTTCCTGTGGGACGAGGCGGGCGACGACGAACCCGCCGAGATCCTGATCTACAGCGACCGCCGCGCACGACGCAACCTCAACATCGCCGCCAACCCTCGAGTGTCCCTGCACCTCAACAGCGACGACCACGGCAATGACGTCGTGATCGTCGAGGGCGAGGCCCGGCTCGACGCATCGACGCCGCCCGTCCCCAAGCACGCGGCCTATCTCGCCAAGTACGGCGAGCGGATCGTCGAGACGCTCAGCTCGCCCGAGGAGATGGCGACCATCTACAACGTCCCGGTCCGGATCCGGCCCACCCGAGGGATCGCGTTCGGAGCATGAGGCTGCCGGTGGTGTCGCGTGCGACCCTGGCCGTGAGCGCGATGGCCGTCGGCGCCCTGGCGGCGGCCGGTCCCGCGCTGGACGCTGTGGTCGCGCGAACGGAGCGAAAGCACAATCCGACACCCCCCGCGCCGTCCACGCCCGTCTCGGATCGGGCACGCGACCTGCATGCCACGCTGCGAGTGGCCGATCTCCACGCGGACTCACTGCTGTTTGGCCGCGATCTCCTGACCCGCACCGATCGCGGGCACGTGGACGTCCCGCGGATGATCGAAGGCCGGGTCGCACTCCAGGTGCTGTCGTGTTCGATGAAGGTACCGCGCCACCTGAACATCGAGCGCAACGAGGACGCCAGCGACGACGTGCTCGCCATCGCGCTCGCCAAGCGCTGGCCGCCCCGGACCTGGCGCAGCATCCTCGCCCGCGCCCTGTTTCAGGCGTCGCGGGCCCGAGGGTTCGCCGAACGCTCGGGTGGCCGGTTCCGGCTGATCGAGACGGCCGACGATCTGCGGCGCTACCTGGCCGTTCGCGAGACCGACCTCGGTATCACGGCCGGCATGCTCTCGATCGAGGGCGCAACCGCGCTCGATGACGACCCGGCCAACGTCGATGTCGTCGCCGATGCCGGCTTCCGGATGATCTCGCCCGCCCACTTCACCGACACCGTGTTCGGTGGCTCGGCGCACGGCGCCGTTCAGGGAGGGCTGACCGAGCTCGGCCGCGAGATGGTCCGCCGGATGGAGGCCCGGGGCGTGATCCTCGACGTAGCCCACGCCTCGGCGGCCACGATCGACGATGCGCTGGAGATCGCAACGCGGCCGGTGGTCGCCTCGCATACCGGCGTGCGCGGTGTCCTCGACAACGCGCGCAACCTGTCTGACGCGCAGCTGGCGGGGATCGCCGCCACGGGCGGCCTGGTCGGGATCGGGTTCTGGCCCTGGGCGTGCGGCGGGCCGGACGCGGCGGACATCGCGCGCTCGATCGCCTACGCGGTGGAGCGGATCGGGGTCGAGCACGTGGCGCTTGGCTCGGACTGGGACGGCGCCGTGCCGGTCCCGTTCGACGCCGCGAACGTGGCGCAGCTGACCGATGCGCTCCTCGATGTGGGTCTGGATGAGGCCTCGGCCCGGGCCGTGATGGGCGAGAACGTGCTGCGGCTGCTGGGCGAGGCGCTGCCGGCCTAGCGGCTCGTCTTGCTGCCGCGTCCGCCGGACCATGGAACGCGGGACGTTCACTCGGACGGTTGCCGGCGCGGGCTCGGCCGCGTGGAACTCATGGCGGTCCATACGTCGGCCGGCCGGGCTGTCCCTCCGCAGCATGGCCCGGTGCGCGTTCCATCCGGCGGCCGGAGGCAGGTCTCGGCTGGCCCGACCGCCAGAGTGAACGCCGGGCGTTCCTGCCGCGCCGTCCGAGCGGGGTCGCCTCGTCGCGAGACGGGCCCGGACCGGCGCGCCATAGCGGGCGTGGATCGCCACGCCTCCGAACCGCCCCCCCGAACCGTCCCCGAGCCGGCGGGCTGCTACGATCACCTACCCGCGCGGCCATGCCACGGTCGCGTATCAGCGGAGACGACCCATGACGACCCTCGACACCGATCCGAACGCCGTCGCGCCCGCCGTCGCCAACCTCGACACCATCGTGTCGCTGTCCAAGCGACGCGGGTTCATCTTTCCGTCGTCCGAGATCTACGGCGGCATCAACGCCGTGTGGGACTACGGGCCGTTGGGCGTGGAGCTCAAGAACAACGTCAAGCGCGCCTGGTGGCGGGCGATGGTCCAGGACCGCGACGAGATCGTGGGTCTCGATGCCGGGATCCTGATGCACCCCCAGGTGTGGGTTGCATCGGGGCACGTCGGCTCGTTCAGCGATCCGCTCGTCGAGTGCTCGACCTGCCACCGGCGCTACCGCCTCGACGAGCTGCCGGGTGCGGAGGAGCTGTCGGCCACCGAGCTGCGCGACGAGACGATCGTGTCGCGCCTCGGCCTCGTGTGTCCCAACGACGGAGGCCCGCTGTCGCCGCCCCGTCGCTTCAACCTGATGTTCACCAGCCACATGGGTCCGGTCGAGGACGACGCCTCGGTCGTCTACTTCCGGCCCGAGACGGCGCAGGGCAGCTACGTCAACTTCAAGAACGTCCAGCAGAGCTCGCGCAAGAAGATCCCGTTCGGCATCGCCCAGATCGGCAAGAGCTTCCGCAACGAGATCAGCCCCGGCAACTTCGTGTTCCGGATGCGCGAGTTCGAGCAGATGGAGATGCAGTACTTCGTGCGCCCGGGCGAGGCTGCGACCGAGGCCTTCGAGGCATGGCTGCCCCGGCGCCGCGCCTGGTACGAGGCCTACGGCGCGACGCCGGAGCGGCTGCGGTTCCGGGAGCACGCGCCCGACGAGCTCGCCCACTACGCGAAGAAGGCGATCGACATCGAGTACCGCTTTCCTTTCGGCTGGAAGGAGCTCGAGGGCATCCACAACCGGGGCGACTTCGACCTCGGCAACCACGCGAAGTCGTCGGGCGAGAACCTCGAGTACTTCGACCAGGCGAGTGGCGAGCACTTCATCCCGTGGATCGTCGAGACGGCCGCGGGTGCCGACCGGGCGGCGTTCACGTTCCTCATCGACGCCTACCGCGAGGAGGAGGTCCGGGGCGAGAAACGAGTGGTCCTGGGCATCCATCCGGAGCTCGCGCCGTACAAGGTGGCGGTCCTGCCGCTGCTCAAGAAGCGTCCCGAGATCGTCGAGACCTGTCATCGCCTGCTGGCAGACCTCAAGCGCGACCTGATGGCCGTGTACGACGACACGGCCGCGATCGGCAAGCTCTACCGGCGCCAGGACGAGATCGGCACGCCGTGGTGCGTGACGGTGGACGTCGACTCGCTCGATGACGGCGCCGTCACGGTCCGCGACAGGGATTCGATGACCCAGGAGCGCGTTCCGCTCGAAGGGGTCAGGCGCCTGATCCTCGACCGGATGGCCGCGGCGCGTCCCTGAGGTTCGCGTCGCTGCCTCCCATCGCGGTGGACCAGACTGTGGCGACGGCAGGCGGCCTGCGAACGAGAGGGCAGGGGAGCGAAGCGATGGTTGATCCCTGGGGTCCTGTTCGAGGCGATGGCGCTGGGTCCGATCCTGCTCGCGGTGGGTGTCGCCCGCCGCTCACGGCGATCGTGCCGGCCGCGATGGCCGTGGGCGTGCCGGTGGGGATCGTCCTGTATCGGTTATGGCGGGGACATGAGTCGACGGATGACGGGACGCCTCGCTGACCGCCGGTCGCGGTCCGCGATGGGTCCGGTGCAAACCAGCACCAATCGGGACCAGCGGGTCATGGCGACACTGACCGGCGTCCTCGACGATCGTGCAGAGGGCGCGGTCGTCGTGCATGGAAGGCTGGCGGCCGCGCCCATCCATGTCGGCCGCCGATAACCCGCGCGCGGGCCCGGCAGGGGCGGCGTCAGGCGGCAGGGGCGGCGTCAGGCGGCAGGGGCGGCGTCAGGCGGCAGGGGCGGCGTCAGGCGGTGACGGCCGCCTCCTTTCGCTTCGCCTTCGGGACGGCTTCGCCCTCCTCCTGCGGCTCCGGTGGCCAGACACCCCTGAGCCAGCTGTCGATCGCTGCCGCGGACCGCTTTCCGTCGCCCATGGCCAGGATCACGGTCGCGGCGCCGCGCACGATGTCGCCGCCCGCGAACACGCCGGGCATGCTCGTCATGCCGTGCTCGTCCGCCTCGAGGTAACCCCACTCGTTGACCCTGAGGTCGGGGGCGCTGCCGGTGAGCAATGGGTTGGCGCGTGTCCCGATCGCCACGACCACGAGGTCGCAGTCGATGGTGAACTCCGAGCCGGGGATCGGCTTCGGCCGCCGCCGGCCCGATGCATCGGGCTCACCCAGCTCCATCTCGATGCATCGCAGGCCCTTGACCCAGCGATCCTCATCGGCCAGCACCTCGACCGGCGCTGCGAGGTAGTGGAACACGACGCCCTCGTCCTTGGCGTGGTGGACCTCCTCGGCGCGAGCGGGCAGCTCGTCAGCCGAGCGGCGGTAGACGATCGTCGCCTCGGTGGCGCCCAGACGCTTGGCCGTCCGCACCGAGTCCATGGCCACGTTGCCACCGCCCACCACCACGACACGCTGGCCGTGGAGGATGGGGGTCTCGGAGTCCGGGTTCCAGGCGCCCATCAGGTTGACCCGCGTCAGGTACTCATTGGCCGAGTACACGCCCTTGAAGTTCTCGCCGGGAACGTTCATGAACACCGGCAACCCGGCACCCACCGCGAGGAACAGCGCGTCGTACTCCTCGCGCAGCTCGGGGATCGTGTATGTCCGGCCGATGATGGCGTCGAGCTCGACCTTGACGCCTTCGCTCTTGAGCCGGTCGACCTCGGCCTGGACGATGTCCTTGGGCAGGCGGAACTCGGGGATGCCGTAGATGAGCACCCCGCCGGGAGCGTGGAACGCCTCGAACACCGTGACATCATGGCCCTTGCGAACAAGCTCCCCGGCCGCGGTCAGGCCGGCCGGTCCGGAGCCAACGATGCCGACCTTGCGCCCGCTGCTGGCAGGCTTGCGACGTTCCGCCATCTCGGCGGGGTGGTCCATCGCCCAGTCTGCGACGTAGCGCTCGAGATAGCCGACGGCGACCGGGTTGCCCTTCTTGGCCCGGACGCACACGCCCTCGCACTGCGTCTCCTGCGGGCAGACCCGACCGGTGACGCAGGGCAGCGCGTTGTCGTCGAGCAGGCTCGCCGCGGCCGCCGCCATATCGCCGTCGCGCATGAGCTTGATGAAGTTCGGGATGTTGACCCGGACCGGGCAGCCGTCGACGCAGAACGGCTTGGGGCACTGGATGCAGCGCTCCGCCTCGAGCATCGCCAGCTGGTAGGTGAGGCCCAGGTTGACCTCGCGGAAGTTGGCCGCCCGGACTTCGCCTTCCTGCTCGGGCATGGCGACCCGCTCGATGGCCATCCGCTCCTTGTTGCTGAGCTTCGGCTTCTCGGTAGCCGGATCGGTGCCCGGGGCGGGGGTGGGGGACGCGTTCTCGGTCATGCCTTGACCTCGGTGGTGGCGCAGGCGCCGCGCTTGTCGAGGGCCTGCTGTTCGAACGGCCGGTACGTGGTGAGGCGGTCGGCGAGCTCGGCGAAGTTGACCTTGTGTCCGTCGAACTCGGGTCCGTCGACGCACGCGTACTTGGTCTCGCCGCCGATCGTGACCCGGCACCCGCCGCACATCCCGGTGCCGTCGACCATGATCGCGTTGAGCGACACGGTCGTGGGCACCTCGTACGGGAGGGTCAGGTTGGAGACGGCCTTCATCATCGGGACGGGACCCACCGCGTAGACGGCGTCCACGCCACCCGCGTCGAGGAGGTCCTTGAGCGCTTCGGTGACGAAGCCCGGGCGGCCGTAGCTGCCGTCGTCGGTGCACGGGACGACATCACCGACGGAGCGCAGCTCGTCCTCCAGGATCACCCAATCCTTTGAGCGTCCGCCGATGACGCTGGTCACGTGGACGCCGCGGCGAGCGAGCTCGCGGGCGATCGGCAGCAGCACCGCGGTGCCGACGCCACCGCCGACGCAGACCGCATGACCATGCTCGAGGAGCTCGGTCTCGCTGCCGAGGGGGCCTGCCACGTCCGTGATGGCTTCGCCGACCTGGAGCGCGCACAGGTCGGTCGTGCTGGCGCCGATGGCCTGGATCATCAGGGTGATGGTCCCGGCCTCGGCATCATCGTCGGCAATCGTCAGCGGGATGCGCTCCGCACCCGGGCCCTTCCGGACGATGACGAACTGGCCGGGACGCCGGACCTTTGCGATCCGAGGAGCCTCGACGACGAGGCGGACGACGTTCGGGGAGAGCTGCTCACGCTCGACAACCTGGTGCATGCGACCTCACGAATATGTTGACACCTGCATCGATGGTCGCCCAGTCGCCCGGGTCCCGTTACCTGCCACCGGCCCCGGGTTGCGGTCCGAAGGTCACGAGCGGGGCAGGCCGTCCGGCGACCGGCGATGGACGTTCGACGTGGTCCGGCTCGATGGACCCCAGCCAATCCGCACCGGGTCGTCAACGATCCGATGGCCCGGCTGCACGCGCGGGCACGGGTGCGGGAGCCTTGCCCTTGGGCCAGTACAGCTCCTTCTTGACGTGGAACTCCGGAAAGCCGTGCTCCATCAGGGTCCGCTCCACGTTGAGGATCATGTCGGGGTTGCCGCAGATGTAGACGACGGTCTTGTCGGGCCTCAGGCCCTGGTCACGGCACACCTGCCACACGACCTGCTCGGCGCGTCCGGTGAGCCCGTCCCAGCCGGTGTTGCGCGGGTCGCTGGGGCGGGAGATGGTGGGCAGATAGGTGAGCCGATAGGCCGGATCCTGCTGCCATGCCTCGAGCTCGCGACGGTAGCCGAGCTCGTCCTCGAACGAGCAGCCGTTGAGCAGGATGGTCTTGCGCGGTTGGCCGTGGGCCATCGTCTCCCTGATCATCGAAATGAACGGCGCGATCCCGGTCCCGGTGCTGACATACAGGTGCGTTCGACGGTCGTCGGGCTCGAGCATGAACTTGCCCTTCGGCCCGATCATCCGCATCCGGTGGCCGACCGGCAGGCGCCAGAGCGCCGTCGTGAACCGGATGATCGGGACGTGGCGCACGAAGAACTCGTAGCCTTCGGTGTTCGCGGTCGACGGGCCCGAGGCGACCGAATAGGGCCGCTGCAGGATCCGGCCGTCGGTCATCACCCCCGTGGTCATGTACTGCCCGGGCTTGAACGGCGTGGCCGGACCGTCGAACTTGACCCAGAAGTAGGCTAGATCGTGGGTGAGCTCGTCGCGTCGCACGAGGGTGGCGTTGTAGCTCTCCGCCTGCGGCTCGATGACTCGGGTGTCGTGGTCAGGTTCGGTCACGGAACGGGCTCCCGGTGGATCGCGCGGCCGAGCTCAAACGAGAGGCGGCCGACCTTGAGTGTACCGCCGGGCTCTCGTCATGGCCGTTTTATGGCCGGCCTCGCGAGCGCGCCAGGCCCAAAGGGGACCCGTGGTTCCCTGCGACAAGCGATCTCTTCTCGGGGCGGATCGGCCCGTGCCGTCACAACCCGGCTGCAACCGGGCCGACGCCGAGCACCGTCGTACAATCGTGGGGTCCCCTCGAGTTCCATTTGCGGGCCGTGTCCCCCACGGCGCCCGCCCTGTCAGCAAGGAGCCCCGCCACGATGGCCCAGAGCCCAACCACGACTGCCGACCGTCCGCACGCTGCCGCCAAGCGCTACATCTACGCCTGGGGTGGCGGCACCGCCGAAGGCAACGGACAAATGAAGGACCTGCTGGGCGGCAAGGGGGCGGGCCTCGCCGAGATGACGCTCGCCGGCCTGCCGACCCCGCCGGGCTTCACGATCACGACCGCGGCCTGCAACGACTACTTCGCCGCCGGCAAGCAGCTTCCTGGCGGCCTGTGGGGCGACGTGCTGGGCGCGATGAAGGAGGTCGAGAAGCGGTCCGGCAAGGGCTTCGGCGACCCGGCCAACCCACTGCTGGTCTCCGTGCGCTCGGGCGCCAAGTTCTCGATGCCGGGCATGATGGACACGGTCCTCAACCTCGGGCTCAACGAGCAGACGCTGCAGGGCCTGATCGCGTTGACCGGCAACGAGCGGTTCGGGTGGGACGCCTATCGGCGGTTCATCGCCATGTTCGGCCGGATCGTCATGGGCGTGGACGGCGCGCGGTTCGACGAGCCGCTCGAGGCCGCCAAGAAGACCCACGGGGCCGACGCGAAGGACACCGATCTCACGGTCGACGACCTCAGGGGCCTGGCCGAGACCTACAGGCAGGTGGTCCGCGAGGTCACCGGCCGTGAGTTCCCGACCGACCCGTACGAGCAGCTCGATCTCGCGATCAAGGCGGTGTTCGCGTCCTGGTTCGGCAAGCGCGCCAACGACTATCGCAACAGTCAGAGGATCGCCCACGACCTGGGCACGGCGGTGAACGTCGTGACCATGGTGTACGGCAACATGGGTGACGATTCCGGCACCGGCGTCGCGTTCACCCGGGACCCCAACACGGGTGAGAACGTGCTCTACGGCGAGTACCTCACCAACGCCCAGGGCGAGGACGTCGTGGCGGGCATCCGGACCGCGCCCAAGATCGCCCAGATGGAGCAGGAGATGCCTGCCGTCTACGCGGAGTTCAAGCGGATCGGGTCGCAGCTCGAGAAGCACTACCGCAACGTGCAGGACATGGAGTTCACGATCGAGCGCGGCCGCCTGTACATGCTCCAGACGCGGGACGCAAAGCGAACCGCGGCGGCCGCAGTGAAGATCGCCGTGGACATGGTGGGCGAAGGCCTGATCACCAAGGAGGAGGCGGTCGCCCGGATCGAGCCGGCGCAGGTGGACCAGCTGCTTCGGGCGCAGTTCGACCCGAATTCGCGCCAGGGCGCCAGGCGCGTGGCCAAGGGCCTCAACGCGTCGCCAGGAGCCGCCGTCGGCCGGGCCGTGTTCAGCGCGGACGACGCGGTCGACTGGGTCGCCCGGGGCGAGAAGGTCGTCCTGGTCAGGATCGAGACCAGCCCCGACGACTTCCACGGCATGGTCCCGGCGCAGGGGATCCTGACCGCCCGTGGCGGTGCGACGTCGCACGCTGCGGTCGTGGCCCGCCAGATCGGCAAGCCGTGCGTCGCAGGCTGCGCGGAGCTTGTCGTCGATTACGGCACCCGGTCCGCGCGGAGCTCGGACTCCGGGCTCACCTTCAAGGAGGGTGACTGGATCAGCGTCGACGGCTCGACCGGCGAGGTGTTCCTCGACGCGCTGCCCACGGTGGCGGCGCGGTTCGAGGACCAGCCCGAGCTCCAGCAGATCCTGCGCTGGGCCGACGAGATCCGGCGGATGGGCGTGTGGGCCAACGCCGACAAGCCCGAGGAGGCCGCCCAGGCGCTCGGATACGGCGCCCAGGGTATCGGCCTGTGTCGCACCGAGCACATGTTCCGTGAGGGCGACCGGCTGGAGATCGTGCGCGGCGCCATCCTCGTCGCCAACGTCGCCACCCGGGCGAAGGCGAAGCTCGCCGCGGGCGAGACGCCGACCGCCGCCGAGCAGGAGGCCGTGGAGACCTTCGACGCGGCCATGGCCAAGCTCGAGAAGCTCCAGCAGGGCGACTTCGAGGGCATCTTCAAGGCGATGGACGGCCTGCCGGTCGTCGTTCGCCTGATCGACCCGCCGCTGCACGAGTTCCTCCCCAACCTCGAGGAGCAGCTGGTCAAGGTGACCCGGGCCGAGGATGCCGGTGGCGCGTCCGAGGAGGACAAGGAGCTGCTCGCGACGATCAAGTCGATGCACGAGCAGAACCCGATGCTCGGCCTGCGCGGCTGCCGCCTGGGCCTGATGATCCCCGACTTCGTGAAGATCCAGACCAGGGCGATCCTCAATGCCCAGATCGCGGTCAAACAGGCGGGCGGCAACCCGATCGCGAAGATCATGATCCCGTTGGTCGGCCACGTGAACGAGCTCGCCGCGACGCGCCGCCTGCTCGAGGCCGAGGCCGAGGCCGTCCACAGGGCGGCCGGGGACGTCGAGCTCGACTACAAGTTCGGGACGATGATCGAGGTGCCGCGCGGGGCGCTCACCGCGGACGAGATCGCGCGCGAGGCGAGCTTCTTCTCGTTCGGCACCAACGACCTCACGCAGATGACGTTCGGGTACAGCCGCGACGACGCCGAGGGCGGGTTCCTGCTCAAGTACGTCGAGGAGGGGATCCTGCCGGTCAACCCGTTCCAGACACTGGACGACGCGGTGGCCGGCCTGATGAAGATCGCCGTCGACAAGGGGCGTGCCACGCGGCCCGACATCGAGCTCGGGATCTGCGGCGAGCACGGTGGCGACCCGGAGTCGATCCACAAGTGCGAGCGGGTCGGGCTGGACTACGTGTCCTGCTCACCCTACCGGGTCCCCGTGGCCCGGCTGGCGGCGGCGCAGGCGACGCTGGCGGCGGCCGGCTAGGAGCGTCTCGGGCGCCGGCCCCGGTCGGCGCCCCCCTTCATCGCCGGTTCGCTTCCTCGTCGGGCGCTCGCGTGAACCTACGGAGCGGGCGACGCGAGCACCCAGCTGATGCTGTTCCAGTTGATCTGATCGACGAACAGCTGGTCCTTGATCGTCGAGCCCGGCGGCGGGGTCGCCGCGGTGACCGGGCCCATCTCGGGCGGCAGCTGGTAGAGCATGTCGAACAGCTGCTTCGCGATGGCGGGATCGATCACAAACCGCCGTGTCTCCTCGCCGTTCGCGGTGTCGACGACGGCGTACACGTAGGTCGACGGGTTCGCGAGCAGCGGTCCGAAGTCGATCACCGCCGTCTGCGTCTCGCCACTCTCGCCGTTGTCCAGCTGCCGCCAGGGGAAGTCCCGTGGAGCATGGAGAACGACGGGCAGGGTGTTGGCCACCATCAGGCTTCGCGTGCTGGGGATGCCGGCTCCCGAATACGGGTTCTGGAGCTCGGTCACGATGGTCCGGACCGTGTCCTTGGCCTCGCTGCGGCACGCGTCGTCGGCCGGGGCGCAGCGGAGCGCCAGCCCGTTGCCGAGGGCCACGTCGTCGCCGGTGACGCTGAGCGTGAAATCGCCCAGCGAGAGCGGCTGCGGCGTGGGCGACGGGGTCGGGCTGCTCGCCGGCGGTGATGCCGATGATGACCCGCCCGGTCCTCCGCTCGACGCTGATCCACCGGCGCTCGGGCTCGCCGAGGCGGTCCCGGGCGACGCGGTCACGAACGCGGTGAGGCTCGGTGCGGGCGTGGCCTTCGGGGCGAACGGCCCGAGCCCGGCGACGAACGCGACGGCGCCCAGGGCCAGTGCTGCGACGAGGAGGCCGCCCACCGGTGGGATCCAGCCGGGCAGCATCGGCCCCTGGCTGAGCGTGGCCCGAAGCTGGATCGGCGCCTGACGTCCGGGCGCCACGTTGACCTGGAACGGCCTCGGGCGCCGGGGCCCGAACGGGAACGCGTCATCGACACGGACCGTGACCCCGAACCCCGCCCGCTCTTCGGGCTGGATCACAGCGCGACCCGGGGCCACCGTCAGCCCCAGGCGGCGGTCGGGGTCGACCGCGACGGCCACCACCTCGACCGGCGCATTGCCGTGGTTCTCGACCGCGACGTCGTGGCGCGACCCTCGGCTCCCGCGGGAGGTCTGGGGCGCGATGTCCGCGCTCACGGCGCTGAACGGCGTGACCGTGACCCGCCCCTCCTCGACCGTCGAGCCCTGTGGATCGGCGGCAGGGCGGACGCGGACGCCGAACGGAAGCGATCCGGCGCGAGGCTTGCTGGCGCGAGGTGGCGAGAACGTGATCGTGGCCGTGCCCTCGGCGCCGGGGAACAGCGACAGCGACGGCGGATCGACCTTGACCCAGCCGGTCACGCCGACGACGTCGATGTCGAAGCGATCGACGATCGAGCCGGCGTTGCGGACGCGGATGGTGGTCGAGCCCTGCGACCCGGGATCGACCGTGAGATCGACCGGGGCAAGGGTGGCGACGGCGGACATCAGGCGAAGTCTATCGGGGTGGCCGCCCGAGCGGCAGTCGTTCGTTTGCCCGATCGGGCCGAGCGCCGGGCGGGTATGGTGCGAGCGCCGCCGTCGCGGGCCGCTAGACTGTCGCCCTGTCTTCGGCGCGGAGGAGCGGACGCGTGGTCGTATGCAAGGTCTGTGGCACGGAGAACGAGCAGGGTGCGGCGTTCTGCGGGTCCTGCGGCTCGTTCCTCGAGTGGAACGGCGAACCCGCCGCGGACGACGCACCCACGGCGCCGGTGCCCACGGCGCCGGTGCCCTCGGCACCGGTGCCAATGACGCCGCCATCCGGCTCCTCGACCGAGCGGGCGGCATCGCTGCCGGAGCCGGGCACGGGTGCGATGCTCGTGTGCCCGGCATGTGGAACTGCGAACGAGGCCTCCCGGACGTTCTGCAAGCGGTGTGCGACAGAGCTCGCGCCGCCGTCGGCGGAGCTTCCGGCACCGATCCCGGCCGGCCGTTCCCGCCCGCCGCTGGCCCTGCTGGGCGCCGCGGCCGCGGTTGTTCTCCTGGTTCTGCTGGGCGGCGCCTTCTTGTTGACGAGAGGGTCTCCGTCGGATTCGGCGACAGAGGCTCCGTCGACATCCGCCGACGTCTCGCCCGGTGCCTCCGGGCTCGTTGCCGGCAGCCCTTCGGCGATTCCGTCGGACAGCGGTGCCCCCGGGAGCAGCCCGAGCGCCAGCCCGGCGAGCAGCGCGATTCCGCCGCCTGCCACGCCGCCGCCTTCACCGACGCCCACGTCAGCGACCGCGCTCACGGGCAAGATTGTGTTCACGGCGGACAAGAACGGCAACGCCAACGTCTGGGTATGGAACGCTGCCGATCGCAGCCAGCACAAGCTGGCCGGCGGGTCGGGTAGCCAGTCCGACACGTCCTGGGCATGGGACCTGTCCGCGGTCGTGTACCGCACCGCGGACGGGCTCCGGATCATCAACGCCGATGGCAGCGCGCCGGCGGTCCCGGACCTCACACATCACGGGGCCGACCTCAATCCGGCCTGGTCGCCCGACGGCAAGCTGATCGCCTTCGCATCCACCAGGAGCCACGGGCAGGGACCGCTGAACGGCAGCTTGGACATCTACACGCGTCCGGTGGCCGACAACACCGTGACCCACCGGCTGACCAACGATCCGGCCGACGACTGGGATCCGAACTGGTCGCCCGACGGCAGCACGATCGCGTTCGCCTCGCGGCGAACGGGAGACGCGCACCTGTTCCTGATGAACGCGGACGGAAGCAAGCAGCGCGAGCTCGATCTGGGCCCCGGGATCTACGATGACCCGTCCTTCTCGCCGGACGGTGTGTGGCTGGCCTTCACCAGGCGTGACAGTGCCCAGGCACCCAAGGGGCTGTACGTCGTCCACCCCGATGGCTCCGGCATGCGCCGCGTGACCACGGTGGAGGTCAACGAGAACGATCCCACCTGGTCGCCGGACAGCCGGTTCATCGCCGTGGCCCGGGGTGGGGCCGGCTCGCCGATCGTCGTCGTCGACGTCGCAACCAGCCAGGTGGTGGTTCAGCTCGGCGTGAACGGCGCGACCAACCGCTGGCCCGATTGGCGCTGAGCGCCGGTGCCAGGACCGTGCGGTGCGGTCGTGGCAGGTTCGGTCGGGTCGGGTGGGCTCGGCAATAGGGACGGCTGCCGGGTTGTCCATGATCGGGTCCCGTGGATAACTGGGGGTGGACCCTTTTCTGACCGCGGTGGCACCATACACGGACGCCACGCCCAACGAATCGGTGTGAGGTGGAGAACGCCATTGCGAGACGGACACGGTCCGGCTCGATCAGCGCAGGGGCCTGATCCGGCTCCTGCACCGCTCGTCGTCCCGGCGAAGATCCGCATCCCGGCACCTGAAGCGCTGGAGCGCTCGCGTCTCGAGGCGCGGCTGGGGGAGGCCTGGCGGCATCGGCTCACGCTCGTCGTCGCCCCTGCCGGCTCAGGCAAGACCACGTTGGTGGCGCGTTTCGCAGCGTCGGCCGGCGTCCCGGTGGGCTGGTATCGGGCCGAGAGCTGGGACGCCGACGAATCGTCGTTCGTGCGCCACGTGGAGGCGGCGCTGGCAGGCGTCCTGCCGGGCCTCCGGGACGGCTGCAGGGCGGTCGACGACCTCGCCAGGGCGCTCGAGGCGCATCCGGTGCCCGCTGCCGCACTGGTGATCGACGACGGGCACGCGCTCGAGGGAACGGCCGCCGAGTCGGCGCTCGGCCGGTTCGTCGACTACGCTCCCCCGTGGCTCGCGATCGTCATCGCGGGACGGGTGCCGCCCACGATCAACCTGCCCAGGCTGCGCGTCTCGGGCGAGCTTCTCGAGCTGGGCCAGGATGACCTCCGCTTCCGAGCCTGGGAGGTCGAGCAGCTGTTCCGCGACGTCTATCACGACCCGATTCCGCCGACCGATCTGGCGGTGCTCGCACGTCGAACCGAGGGCTGGGCGGCCGGGTTGCAGCTGTTCCACCTGGCGACTCGCGGCCGTCCGGTCGAGGAGCGCCGGCGGGTGCTGGGCAGCGCGGGCGTGAGTGGTCGCCTGCTGCGCGAGTACCTCGCCCAGAACGTCCTGTTCGGCCTGCCCGAGGATCTGCGCCGGTTCCTGCTCGAGACATGCGTCCTCGGGCGGTTGTCGGGCCCGCTGTGCGATCGGCTGCTGGGGGTCACCGGAAGCCAGGCGAAGCTCGACGAGCTCGCCCGCCGGAGCGTGTTCACGGTCCCGGTCGAGGACGCCGACGACACGTATCGCTACCACTCGGTGCTTCGTCAGCACCTGGACCGGATGCTGGTGGAAGCATGCGGCGAGGCGGACGCGCGCGCCCGGCACGGGCGCGCGGGCGAGCTCCTGGAGGCCGAGGGCGCCCTGTCGGAGGCGCTGCGCGCCTACTGCCGCGCCGAGGACTGGGATGCCGTGCGTCGGCTGCTCGGGCGGCAGGGCGAGCACCTGGCGGCGGCCGGGCGGAGCGGGTGGGTGGACGCGGTGCCGCCTGCCATCGAGCGACACGACCCCTGGGTGGCGCTCGCGTCCGCCCGCCGGGCACGAAACGGCGGCCGCTGGACCGTCGCCGTCGAAGGCTACCTGCATGCCGAGACGATGTTCGGACCCTCCCGGGCCGCCGACGCCCCGCGGCGCGAACGGCAGGCGATCGCCGCCTGGCTGGATCCAGCCGCCCTCCCGACCGCCGACGCGGCAGGCGTTCTCAGAACGGGGCTGGTACGAGAGCCCCTGACCGTCGCGCGTGACTCGGCCCAGACCGACGACCCGGCGATGCCGGTGGCGGCGGGCCTGCTGTCGCTGGCGGCGGGGGACGTCGCGGCGGCCCGGCGCCAGCTGTCGCTGGCCGCCGATTCCGGAGAAACGGGTCCGCTCGCCGGGGCGGCAGCCCGGCTGGGTGTGCTGGTAGCCGCCAGGTTGGGCGGTGACGCCTGGGACCCGATGGCCCTCGATCGTGTGGTCGAGGCGGCGGAGCGGGCCGGCTCGCCGTGGTTGGCCAGGCTCGGACGAAGCCTGGCAGCCGAGCTCGACGGGAAGGTCCCGACCGACGGTCTCCGGGCTGATGGTCGAGGGCAGGTTTCCGGGAGCGGGGCCGGCATTGCGGGCTACGGAGGAGCTGCCGACGGTGGACGGCACGATCAGGATCCATGGGCGCCGGCCCTGCAGCTCCTGGCCCGGGCCTGGGCCCGATCCGATGATGCCGAGGTCTGGCAGCGGACCGCCGACGAGGCCGCGACCGCGTTCCGTCGCCTCGGTGCGGGGGTCCTCGAGGCATGGTCGAGGGGGATCGCGGCCATGGCGTCGGCCGCCATGGGCAGCCCCGACGCCCGCGAGGTGGCGCTCGTGGCCGAGTCGGCGGGCCGGGCCGCGGGGACCCAGGCGCCCCGGCTGTTCGCCTACGCGGCGCTCGCCGAAGCCGACGATGCCCACGCCACCGACTACGCCCTGATGGCAGAGGCGGTCGCGACGGACACGGGTCTGGCACTGCCCCGGCAGGGAGACGAGCAACCAGGCCAGGGCAGGCCGGGGGCCGGGGCCGAGGATGGCCAGCCTCCCGAGACAATCGTGGGCGACGACGGCGGCACCCTGGGCATTCGGATCACGACCCTGGGCGGGTTCGCGCTCGATGTCGGCGGCCGTCGGGTCTCGCTCGAAGGCGCCAAGCCGCGGGTGCGCACCCTGCTGCGGCTGCTCGCGGTTCACGCGGGCACGCCTGTGCACCGCGAGGTGCTGCAGGAGGCACTGTGGCCGGACGCGGACGCAGCTGCCGGTGGCCGCAACCTCCATGTCGCCCTGTCCGCGCTGCGCCGATGGCTGGACGAGGTGGCCGGCCCGATCGGGGGCCAGCTGGTGGAGCGCGATGGCGATGCGTACCGCCTCGCGCTGCCGGCCGCGGCCGTCGATCTCGGACAGTTCGATGAGGCGCTGGCCGAGGCACGTGCCGCGCGATCGCGGGGGGAGGCGCCGGTCGCCGCCCTGTCCGCTGCGGTCGAGATCTACGCTGGCGACCTCCTGCCCGAGGAGGGTCCAAGCGAGTGGGTCGTGGTGCGCCGCGACCACTACCGGCAGGCGGCCGTCGATGCCGCCCGGGGCCTGGCCGAGGTGTCGCTGCTCGCGGGCGATCTGGCGACCGCCGTCCGTGCCTGCCGGTTCGGTCTCGAGCTCGATCGCTACCAGGATGCCCTGTGGCGCAGCCTGATCGAGGCGCGCGAGAGCGCGGGCGACACGGGTGCCGCATCGCGCGACCGGCGGGAGTACGCGGCGATCCTCGAGGGTCTGGGGGTCGCGGAGCCCGTCTCGATCAGCGCTACCTGACGGCAAGGCGGCCGCTCGAATCGGAAGCGGCTGGCTCAGCCCTTCGTGAACAGCTCGATCTCGGAGATCGACACCGGTGTCCCGTCCGGACCGTTGGTAGAGGTCACCCTGATCGTCATCGAATCGACCCCTGACGCTCCGAGGTCGAAGGTCTGGGGATCGTGCGTGTCCTGCAGGGTCAGCGTGGCCGTGGTCCCATCGGAGTACTCGAGCTCCAGCGTCGCCGGCCGGCGCATGTCCACGAACGCGTCGGCGTTCCCGATCCGGATGATCGCCGCACCCAGGTTGACCGGCTGCTTGAACTTGACCGTGATGGTTGGTGAGCCGCCGCTGCCCTGCCAGTCGGTGTTGACGAAGCCGTCGAACGCCTTCTTCGCCTCGTGTCCGGTCGTCTCGCTGCTCGCGGAGATGGCGCCCGGATCCGGGTGCAGTGGCAGCAGTGGCGGGTTGATGAACTCACGCACGCGATCGACCATGCCGGGGATCCCGCCGGAGGTGAGATCGGCGACGTAACCCCGCCAGGAGGGGAGGCCGACGTAGCCGAAGATTCCGATCATGGCGATGATCCCGAGCCCGGCGACCATGAGCGTTCGCACCCTGAACAGCCGGCGGACCCCGGACCTGACCCCCGAACCGGGTGAGCCGGCCTTCATGGTTGAGACCCGCTCACCTGCCGTGTACTGCCTGGACGCCCTGGGGCTGCGACGGAAGATGCGACGCCACCAGGGAAGGGGCTTCGCGGTCACCAGCTGGGCCGTGACCAGGCTGTTGCCGCATCGCCGGCAGAACTTGCGATTCGGGTCGTTGGGCTCGCCGCAGCTGGAGCAGATCCGGTCGCCCGGCTGCGCCACACGGCGCTCGACGCTGGCGGCCGGCTTGGGCCGGGCTGCGACCTGGGAGGTTGGCAGTCGGGCTGCCGGCTGAGCGGCGTCGCCGGGGGCGCGCGCCGCGGACGCGGCGGGCGCCGGGACGGCGGCGTTAGGCCGGCGTCCGGGGGGCTGCTGGGCGGCTGTCGGCGGCCGGGCCGGTGGCTGCGCAGCTGGCGGGACTGGTGCGGGTTGGCTTGTCGCCGGCTGGGACGGAGTGGGCCGGACGGACGCGGGCTGGCTGGCCGGCGGCGTGACCGGCGGTCGCGCGGGCGGCTGCGGCGGCAGGCTCGTCGGGGGGGAGGTTGGAGGTGGTCCGGACGTCGCCGATGGCGGTGCCGTTGGGGTCGGCGACGGCACGAATGGCGTGGGGGCCGGGGTCACGCCAGGAACGACCGTGTCCGCGAGTGATGGTCCGAACACCCGCGAGGCGCGATGCGATGGGCCGCCGCGACGTGGCGCCGGCGGCGGGGGTGGCACGGGCGCCGGCTCGGGTACAGGTTCGGGCTCCGCGTCGGGCTCCGGTTCGGGGACGGTTCCCGGCGTCGGTTCCGGCTCGGGCGCCGGCTCAGGTTCGGGCACGGCTTCAGGTTCGGGTTCCGGCTGCGGCTCCGGAGCGAGCTCCGGCACAGGCTCGGGCTCGGGCTCAAGCTCGGGCTCAAGCTCAAGCTCAAGCTCGGGTTCGGGTTCGGGTTCCGGTTCGGGCTCGGGTTCGGGCTCGGGTTCGGGCTCGGGTTCGGGCTCGGGTTCGGGCTCGGGTTCGGGCTCGGGTTCGGGTTCCGGCTGCGGATCCGGAGCGAGCTCCGGCACAGGCTCGGGCCCGGGCACAGGCCCCGGCTCGGGAACCGCCTCGGGCCCGGGCACAGGCCCCGGCTCGGGAACCGCCTCGGGCACGGGTTCAGGTTCGGGCTCCGGCTGCGGCTCCGGCACGGGTTCAGGTTCGGGCTCCGGCTGCGGCTCCGGCGCGGGTTCAGGTTCGCGTTCCGGCTCGGGTTCCGGCTCCGGCTCCGGCGCCGGCTCGGGCTCGGGCTCCGGCTCCGGCGCCGGCTCGGGCTCGGGCTCGGGTTCCGGCTCCGGCTCCGGCTCGGGTTCGGGTTCCGGCTGCGGTTCCGGCGCCGGTTCGGGTTCAGGTTCGGGTTCGGGTTCGGCTTCAGGTTCCGGCTGCGGCTCCGGTGCAGGTTCAGGCTCGGGCACAGGCCCCGGCTCGGGTTCGGGTTCGGGTTCGGGTTCAGGGCCCGGTTGCGGCTCGGAACCCGGCTCAGCCCCAGGTTCCGCAACCTGCTCCGGCGCCGGTTCAGGTTCGGGCTCGATCACCACAACCCGATCGGAGGCAGACCATCGGCCGCCTGCCTCACCAGGTCCTCTGGTCGCCGGGGTCTCCGCCGCCACATCCGCAGCCCCTTGCTCGGCTGCTGCCGCCTCGCCTCCGGGTGTTACGGCCTCATCGGCGCGCTTTCCGACCCACTCGAGGAACTGGCCGCAGTTCCCGCAGAACGCGTCCGTGTCCTCGTTTCGATGGCCGCAGTTCCCGCAGATGATCACGCGTGCGCTCCCCGATCCCGCCGAGGGTCCAGACTCCCGCAGGCGTGTCCCTGAGGATAGACGGATCGAGGCACCGGTGGGACCTCAGCCGCCGCGGCCCCGGCCCCCGCAGCTTCGGCCCCCGCAGCTGTCACTGCTCCGCCGTCCCACCGCCCTTGATGATCTCGATCCGGTGGGGAACGTGCGCCGGCTTCGCGGCCGCCACCATGGCATCCAGCTGGCCCGTGTCGATCGACTTCGGATCCGCGACGGTGACGCGGACCACGACAAGCGGGTCGGACGAGCCCGGGAGGTCGCCACCGGGATCCACGGACCAGCCTGTGGCGCCGTTCTCCACGATCTCGACCGAGCCACCGGTCTGGATCTCCACCTGGCCCGCCAGCCCGGCAGCCGTGCCGCGCATCCGGTACAGCTCGGTCGCACGGGCGACGATCGCTCGGCGCCGCGACTCGTCCCAGCTGTCGTCGAGGACGATCCCGACCCAGCCCGCCAGCCAATCCAGGAAGTCGCCCGGCGTGAGCGAGGGGTCGAGGTAGGTGTCGAAGTTGTCGATCGTGGTCAGGACAGGCGCGACGACCTCGTCCAGGCCCGACAGAAATCGTTGGGCGAAGTCATCGTCCTGGTAGAGCGCGGGCAGGGTGGATCCCAGCGGATGCGCCGACGGAAGCCCCGGCACGAGCCCCCGCATCAGGCGCCCTCGACCATGACCTGGTGCTCGTAGCTGAACACCAGGGCGTGCGGCTCCAGCTCGAGCCGTTGCGTCTGCTGACCCCGCTGCCCGGTGACCGGATCGGCGCCGAACAGCCGCGCATCCTCGACCAGCTCGGTACCGCGCAGCCCCTGGAGCACGGAGTAGACCTCGCCGACGTTGACCGGGCGCCCGAACGGCCAGCCGTTGCCCTCGGGTCCGCCTGTGATCGGGTGGAAGTAGTCGTAGAGCGCCTGGAGGGCATCCTCCTGGAGTCTCGTGGGGTTGATCCGCGACCGGGCACGGAGCCGCGCGACGACCGTGATCCCGCGGTACACGGGAGGCTCGACGAGCGCGCGCGTCCCGATCACCCGGCTCTCCTCGAGGCGGTCGGTGATCTTCTGGAGCGTGTCCGGGCTGAGCACCAGCTGGTCGAAGCGGAGGCGTCCGAGCTCGGACACGGCCGACGGCACCACCAGCACGCGTACCGCGCCGGCATCGGCGCCGTCACCGGCCGCCACGGCGCGGATCCGGGCGATCTCCGGCGCCGCCTCCCGGGCGAGCTGCTCGTAGTCCTCGGTCGTGACCGCCCGGCTGCGGGCCCGCAGCCGGATGGGCCCGCGGATCTTGGCGTTGTCGATCTCTTCACCATCGACACCGCCGCGCGCCGGCCGGCGATTCTCCACCCGGGACACGAACGGGATGGACGACTTGAGTACGCTGATCGCCCGCGGCGAGACGTTGCCCAGCCGGCCGCCACCGGTGCGGTATTCGCGAAGGCGAAGATGGGCGCCCTTGGGCGGCACCGCGCCGTAACCACGCAAGGCACCGTCGGCGAGGCGCACGGCCGGCCCGAGCCGCACCTCGCCCGCGGACAGGTCGAGGCTGAAGTGCCGGTCGTCCGGACCGCTGTTGGCGAAGTCGCCGACGTGGCGCCACTCCTCCCAGCCGTCGGCGCCGCTGACTTCGAGGACCGGGTCCGCGTCTCCGGGCACGACGGGCCCGCGCTTGAGCAGGAACCGCTGGCCGGGGACCCCCTCCGAGACCCCGACCTCCTCGCCGGTCACCAGGTCCGCGTTGACGGTATCGACCGTGCCCCCGATGGTGATCACGGACAGGCCCTTGATGTTGGGCGAGGCGCTGTACGCGGGCTGGCCATCGGCGAGCTCCGTCACCCGGGCCCGGATCCAGCCCGCGCGCTGCTTGGCGATCAGGGACGCGACGTGGGCTCGCGGCACGTGGATGACCACGTCCCCGTCGCGGTTGAGGCCGCCGGTCGTGTCGGAGTCGAGCTCGCAGGGCTCCCAGTCGTCGCCGGTCCAGGCCTCCCAGGCGAGGGGTGGGTTGTTGGGATCGACGCCTACGCCGTCGATATCGGCCTGGAACCGGAGCCGGACGGCGTTGGAGGGCACCGCATCCGGTAGCCCCACGTAGAGGGCATCACCGGGGGCCGGCACCTTCTGGAAGCAGTAAACCTCGGTGCCCTTCTCGAGCGCCGGCGAATGGTCGCGATAGGTCTTGCCGTCGATCATCGAGCCGAGCTGGGCGAGCGAGCTCGGGACGATGGCCAGGTCCTCGACGGTCGTGAACACGATCGCCTCCGAGGTGTCGGTGCGGACCGTGGCCACCTGCGTCCCGCCGGCGATCGTCACGACGTCGGGCTGGGGACCCGACAGCCACAGCGTGACCGCGGTGCGCGCGGCGGTGGGCGGGTAGAGGGTGACGCCGATGAGCTCGAGGAACTTGACGTAGTTGCGGTCCGGAACGCGGTTGAGCCGGTACACGAGCTGGTCGGTCATCCACGCGAACAGCTCGATCAGGGTCACGCCCGGATCGGACACGTTGTGGTCGGTCCACTCCGGGCAGCGCTGCTGGACGAGGCGCTTGGCGTCGTCCACCAGGTCCTGGAAGCGGCGGTCGTCGAGGTTGGGGACCGGCAGGGCCATGGATCAGTCTCCTCCCGGGATCACGTAGAAGGGGAACACGAGGTTGCGGCGGTCGTTGGTCTGCCGGATCGAGTACCGGATGTCGATATACAGGACGGTGGCATCGCGGGCATCGAACGACACGAGGACGTCCTCGACGTCGATCCGCGGCTCCCAGCGCCGCAGCGCGCTCTTGACCTCGGCCGCGATCGCCGATGCCGTGGTGCCGTCCGCCGATGCGAACACGTAGTCGTGGATCCGGCAGCCGAACTCGGGGCGCATCGGCCGCTCGCCGGGCGAGGTGCCGATGATCAGCCGGATCGCCTCTTCGATCTCGCGCTCGCGGCTGACCAGCGCGATGCCCCCCGTGGCGTCCGTCCTCAGCGGGAAGGCCCAGCCGCGGCCGATGAACTCCTCGCTCACGCCCGACTCCTCACGCTACGGTCACGTTGCTGACGGTGGCGACCGCCTGTCCGGGCACCTGGGCGCACATCGACACCTGCGAGCTGGACGTGGCGACCGGCTTGCCGCCGGCGGTCACGGTGGGACTGCCGCTCATCACCATGCCCTGCTGCGTATTGGGCAGCAGGAACGGGTCGGATGCGTGAAGGCCGACGTGGGGCGGCGTGTTGAACCCCGACGATCCCTGGACCGCGACGGCCTTGCCGCCGATGGTCACGGTCGGCTCCAGGCCCTGGAGCAGCGGAGCCGAGAAGGGCAGCGGGGACGGCGAGGGCATCGGGGCGCCGGACGGCGAGGGCACCTGGTGGATCGCGCACTGGCCCTGGATCTTGTCGCCCATGACGAGGGGTTGTGCCATCTCCTGCTTCCTAGTTGAGGGCGACCGTGGTGCCCTTGATCGACGTCTTCCCGCCCGACGACTCGATGTCGATCCCCTTCTGGGCCGTGAGCTTCAGCGACCCGTCGGCCTTGATCTCGACGTTGCCCTGGGCGGCGAACGAGATGTCGCCGCCGGTGTCGACGATCAGCTTCTTTTCCTTGTCGTCGAGCACGACCGTCACGTTGCCGGCGCTGGTCATCAGCTCGATCGACGCCTCGTCGTTTGACTCGTTGAAGAGCACCTTGTGACCCGAGCGCGAGACGAAGCCGCACATGGTGACCTTGCCCGCGTCGAGGTCCTCGCCGTAGTCGAACGGGACCTTGTCCTTGCCGTTCCACAGCCCGCCCAGCACGAGCGGGTAGCTGATGTCCCCGTGCTCGAAGGCGACCAGCACCTCGTCGCCCATCTGGGGCAGCCAGACGACGCCGTAGTTGTTGCCCGCACCCGGCGCCACCACCCGGGCCCAGTAGGACTCGACGTCGTCACCCAGCCATGGGTACTTGACCTTGACCCGGCCCAGCTTGTCCGGGTCGTTGTTGCCGGTCACGATCCCGATCGCGACGCCGAAGATCCGCTCGTGGCCGCCGGTCATGCCCTGGGACACGAGCCCCAGGATGGACCGGTCCTGGCGGCCGGAGAACTCGAGCCAGGTCCGGTACGAGCCGTGGGCGAACTCATGGCGCGAGCCCGTGATGACCCACTTGCCTTCGAGGGCCGGGTCGATGCCGCTCACGCTCACCGCGGTCCCGGCCTTCAGGGCGGGCGAGCCCACGGCGACCGCGGTGGCCTCGAACGCGGCGCTGCCGACCTGCTGCGAGCGCGCCGTGGCGAGCTCGTTGGCCGGCTCCTGCTTGCCGACGGGATGATCGACGACCGTCATCGTCCCGCCACCGACCTTGCCCGCCAAATCGGCGGGCGTCATCGAGACCTCGGCGTTGGTGGCGGTCACCGTGGCCTGCCCGATGACCGCCTCCTTGGCCGTCACGTCCCAGCCCCGGACCTTGACGTCGCGTACCTGGGCGACGGCGCTCATCCGGGCCCGGAACTCGAGCAGGTTGCCCTCCCACACCAGCTGCACCGGGTTCTCGCTCGAGAAGTCACCCTCGCTCGGCGCGTCCGACGAGGTGACCGGCTTCTTGAACCGGAGCGTCTCGTCCTCGACGCGGCAGTCGAAGCCGATCCGCCGGGCGATCGCGTACAGGAACTCGAGATCGGACTGGTTGGCCTGCAGCAGGTGCTCGATCGTGGTGCCCGAATCGTCCACGTCCGCGCTGAGGCCCGCGTCGCCGGCGATCTTGGATGCGACGTCCGAGTACTTGACGTTCTGGAAGGTCGCGGTCTTGCGGCCGGCCGCGAGGCGGTGCGACCGGTCGTAGCCGCGCGCGACGGCACGTGTCCCCAGCGCGTCGTACTCGGTCTCGATCGAGGTCACCTCGCCCGTGATCAGCATGTCTGGCGTGTCGCCGGCGAGCGACGTGGTGGAGATCGCGACCTTGGTGCCGATCTCGAGACCCGCGCGACCGAGGATGTCTCGATCCGGATCGCGGAACGCGAGCACGAACATGTCGGGCATCGCGAGACGGTCGACGACCAGCACGCTCTCGAGCTGCACTTCGACATCGGACGCGAGCTCCGAGCCGTCGACCTCGACGGTCCGCTGGCTGGAGGCTGTCGGGGCGGGCATCGCGAGACCTCAGGAGCTCCGGGCCGCGTCAGCGCGGCTCGGGATCAGGAGGACCGTCCCGGCCCGAAGCCGGAGGGGGTCGTCGAGGCCGTTCAGCTCGGCGATTGCGCGCCAGTGCGTCGGCTTGCCGAGCTCCTGGTACGCGACCGACTGGAGGGTGTCCCCTTCGATCATCGTGTGCACGCGCTGGCTGTTGGCCGCGTGAGAGGTCGGGTTCTGCGTCCCGATCGGGTCGGGCTGGCCCTCGATGGTGATGTCGACCTTCGCCTGGACGGGCGTGCCGTCCTTGCGGAACACGGTGTAGTTGACGACCACGCTCTTGAGATAGCCGCTGAAGTCGTCGAGCTGCTTGTTGCCCCACACGAACTTGACCAGCGGGGGGCATGGCGCGTTGTGCGGCCGCAACGAGTCCGGTGTGGGCTTGGTCCAGCTGAGCAGTGTCGTGATCCTGGGGGTGACGTCGCCCTTCGCCGATGCGAAGTCGTCGAAGAACAGCTGGGCCGTGAGCGTCATGGCGTTCGTGCCCGCGAACTCGGCCGTGCCGCCGTCCTTGCTCTTCGTCTTGTAGCGCGTGACGTTGAGAGTCTGCGTCAGGCGGTATTCCGTGGGATTGAACATGCACTCGATGAAGATTGGCTTCGGCGGCAGGTTTGACCCGACGCACATGAGCTTCGCCTTGTCGGGCTTGACCAGCCCCAGGGCCTGGCCGACCTGCGAGGCCGCCGAGCCGAGCTCGTCCATGACCATCGCGCCGCTCTCAGAGCCCGATGTTGGCGTTGGCGGCGACCGACAAACCGCCGGCCAGCGCGGTGCCCAGCATGCCCAGGCCGATGATCTCCTGGTACGTGAGCTCGAGCGTCTCGGTGGCGACGTTGTTGCTCATGATGTCCAGGCTCGGGCCCGTCCACTTCACTGGCACGACCCCGGACAGGTTCCAGGTGGTGATCTCATCGCCGGCCATCGTCATGGGGCTGATCGCCATGGTCTGGGGCACGACATGGACCATGTTGCTCTGGAGCCAGGTCATGAGCAGGTCCGAGGTTGAGTCCACGGGCCGGCTCAGCCGCAGGTTGCTGTACTTGCATGGGCCCAGGATCTTGTGGGTGTACCCGTTGACGCCACCCTCCCGATACTCGGTCAGCTGATACTCCAGTCCCAGTCCCTCGATCTTGGTCCACATGCCGAGCGGGATGAGGCCGTCGATGGTGCACCGGTAGACGATGTTGACGGCGGGGTCGCCCATCGGTTCCTCCTAGAACGCGTCGAAGGTGAGGCCCCTGGCCTCACGCTCGTGGATCACCTCCGAGCGGAGGTGGGCCCGGATGCGGCCGAAGAGCGCGCCCGCGAGCTCGTCGAGCTCTGCGTCGGAGCGCTCCTCGGCGTCGGCGGAGGTGGTGGGTGCCGTGCCGTCGATGCGCTGGACGACGGGGGTCGTGGTGAAGGCCGGCAGCCCCGGGCCGGTCTCGATCCGCGTGGCCTGGATGGCCGGCATCCCGGCAGGGCTGCCGGACGCAGCCGTGCCGGGGGCCGTCGGCGACCCGTTGGCCCGCGAGGTCCCGGTCGTTGCGCCCTGCGAAAGGCCCGGCCGAGCGAGGGCCAGGGAGGCACCGGTGGATCCGGACTGCAGGCGTGGGGCCCCCATGCCGGCCAGGCGCTGGACGTGGCGCTGGACGTCCGGCACCCGAGGCGTGGCGGGCCCGCCCGCAACCGGAGTCGCCGCGTCACGCGGTGGGAACACGATCTCCCTGGGCGCGTCAGCGCCGACGCCGGCGCCCGGGAGCCCGGCTGGGAATGCGGGCCCGCGCCCACCCGCTCCCGGCTCGACCGAGCCAAGCCGAACCGGCTCGGGCTGCCCCGTGACGACGTCCGGCTGGCGCCGGGCGGTGATCGTGCCCGGGAGATCATCACGGCCTGTCCAGTGCGCCGGTACGGGAGTGGGCCGGAGCGCTCCCGCCTCGCTCGGCGCGGCGGCCGCCTGCCGCTGGGTCGTCACCGAGGCTGGCCGGAGTGGCCGGGTGCCCAGGGTCGGCACGCTCGCGCGGCCGCTGGCCCGTTGTGCATGGGCGTTCCCCGGGGAGGTGGCCGTGCTTCGGTTCGTTGCAGGCCTGCTCGCGAAGGCGGATGGTTCGGTGCTCCCGGCGGGTTCGCCGCTGCGCTTGCGAGCGACGGGCAGCACGGGTAGCGGCCGCGAGGAAAGGGGAGGCTGGGCGAGCGGCGGTCCGAGCCCCGGCCCCGACGATGCGAGGGGCGAACCGGAAGCGTCCGTGCCGCTGGTGGCGGGGGACTGGCGTGTGCCGGGGGTGCGCATCGGCAGCCGCTGCGCCACCGCGGTGGCCGGTGGCACGCTGATCGGGGCGCCCAGGCCGGGCCGGCGGGTGGGACCGGCCGTGGGGACGTTGCTGCCGGCAGAAGCGGGCGCGCTGGCGGTAGCTCCTTCCGACCACCGGCTGCCGCCCTCGGACCGTCTTGTCCCCGCGCGCTGGAGCGGCAGCGCGGTGCCGGGCGAGGCAGTCGAGGGAGCGGAACCGGTGCCCTGTGGGCCCGGTGAGGATCGGGCCCGACCGGGTGCAGCGATGGGCGCCCCTCTCACCACGGGCCGGGCGTCCCGAGTCGCACGTTGGACGGACGACGAGAGCTGCGGCGCCTGCGTCAGCGGCCGAGCGGCGGGTTGCACCGCGGCTGTGTCAGGGATGGCGGCCAGCGTCCGGACGGGCGCGACCGCTGGCATGGCAGATGCGGGCTCGCCGTCGGACCCCGCCGGCATCTCGCCACCGGCGGTCGACGTATCGGTGACCCACGGCCGGATCCCCGAATCGCCACGGCCGGGGCCGGCGCGGCGCTGGACCGGCCGCGTCCGCAGCGGCGCGCGCGCCGTCAGGCTGGGCACGGGCCGGGCGTGCGCAACCACCAGCCCGGGCGGGGCACCGGGCCCGGTCTCATGGCCGAGCGGCCCAACGATCGGGGGCAGCGGGTTGTGGCCGGGGACGTCCGCCAGGAACGGCTTGCTCGGAGCCACCAGCGGGGCAGCGCCCACCGTCCGCTGGATCGGAGGCAGGGCCGCCCAGGCTCCGGTGGCGGGAGCAGGCGTCGGTCCGGCGGCAGCCGGACTCGGTGCGGGCCCGCCACCCGCGGGCGACCGGCCAACGCTCGACGCGCTGCGGCCGAACGGCCAGGGCAGGCGCACGGGGCTCAATCCTCCTCGGACAGGCGCTTGTTGATCCGGCCGATCTCATCCACGAACCGCAGGCGCAGTGGATGCTCGAGGTCGAGGATCGTGTCCATCGGCCAGTGGAAGTGATAGGCGACGTACGCGACCTCCTCGAACAGCCGGTCGGCCGCGTACGTCACGATTCCCCCAGGCGCTGCTCACCCGCCACGTCCACGGTGAACGCGTGGTTGCAGGCGGGACAGGTCACCGAGGCCTGCGTGTGTCCTTCCTGGTTGATCCGCCGGTACAGATCCTGGAGGAATGCCAGGTCGGAGGCGAACAGGCCCTCGATGACGCCCGTGTGCACCTGCGACAGCGAGCCCAGCCGGGTGACGACCCGGGAGAGCAGGAGGATCGTGAGATAGGCCTCGTTCTCGCGGACCCGGGGGTCGCGCTGCGGGCTGATCTCGTCGCGGGCCGTCGCCAGGCGCATCACGCCTTCGCGATGGACTGTCCCGGACCCGTCGACGTAGCCGCGAGGGAGCACAAACGCGTACTCGGTGCGCAATGCATCGGACACGCCGGTGCTCCCGCGCTCGATCGGAACCCCGGGCATGGTCGCGGCTGTCACCACCGGCCTAGCCCTTCTCGAGGGTCTCGCAGGCGAGCGTCGCCTCCTCGATCTGGACGCCACTGGTCGTGGCGCCGCCCTCCGAGAGGCTGATCTTGGAGACCATCGCGTTGCCGAAGTTGTAGCGAAGGACCTCCATGCCGGTGGTGTCGCACATGACCACCGAGCCGTTGCGGCGATCGGCCGTGCCCTGCATCACGTTGAGGTGCCACTGCCACAGCTCGTTGGCGCCGGTCAGGCCGCGCTTGAGCGTGATCGTGGGCGTCTTGGGCTTGCCCGGCAGCTTGCCGATGTACACCTTGCCCTGATCGGTGACGTACGGGTTGTCGACGATCTCCACCTCGCTCGAGACGCCCGAGACCGAGCTGAAGTTGGCCACCACCCCGACGCCGTCGAGATCGAGCAGGACGTTTCCCTGGAGAAGCGGATCGACCGTGGGCATGGATGCCTCCGTGCGCTGGTGTGTTCAGTCCAGACGGGCTACTCGGTGTCCGGCGAGCCAGAGAACTGGGCGATCCGGAACACCACGAACTCGGCCGGCTTCACCGGGGCGATCCCGATGTCGATGATCAGCTGGCCGGCGTCCCGCACCTCGGGCGGGTTGTTCTCCTCGTCGCACTTCACGAAGAAGGCTTGGTCCGGCGTCGCGCCGAACAGTGCACCGTCCCGCCAGGTCCGCATCAGGAAGGCGTTGATCGTCCGCTTGACCCGGCCCCACAGGCGCTGGTCGTTGGGCTCGAAGACAACCCACTGGGTGCCCTCGAAGATCGACTCCTCGATGTAGTTGAACAGGCGGCGGACGTTGAGGTAGCGCCACGAGGGATCGCTCGAGATCGTCCTCGCGCCCCACACCCGGATGCCGCGCCCGGGGAATGCCCGGATGCAGTTGATCCCCGACGGGTTGAGCTGGTCGTGCTCGGCCTTGGTCAGGTTGAGCGCGAGCGTGATCGCGCCCCGGATGACCTCGTTGGCAGGCGCCTTGTGCACGCCTCGGGTGTCATCGTTGCGCGCCCAGATGCCGGCCACGTGGCCGGACGGCGGCACGAACTTGGCCTGCCCGGACAGCGGGTCGAACACCTTGATCCACGGCCAGTACAGCGATGCGTACTTGCTGTCGTAGCCGGCCTTGTCGACCCGCCACTCCTTGACCTGCTGGGCATTGAGCCCTGGCGGCGCGTCGAGGATGGCGACCCGGTCGCCCATCAGCTCGCAGTGGGCGATCATCGCGAGCTGGACGGCCTGGAGGCCCTCGAGGTCGATGATGCCCTGCTCGTATACGGCCATCAGGTCGGGCACGCCGAGCATGGTGACGTCGTCGACGGCCTCGAGCCCGGCAAAGCCCGTGCGATCGGCCGAGTTCCCAACGTAGTCATCGGGGGTGACGCGCGCGGGAACGGCGGCTCCACCGCCAGCCAGGGCCATGGTGACCGTGGCAGGAGCGGCGAGGCTGCCCCCCACCTCCTCGATGGCGATCACCTTGGACTGGCTCTTGACCACCGTGGCGACGTTCTGCTTGCCGCGCCCGGTTGTCAGGTTGTCAAACGTCTCGACGGTCTTGCCGCCCTGCTTGACGACGAGCTTGAAGTTGCCCTCGCCCGCCTCGGACGGCGCCTCGACGTCGACGCTGATGTCGTTGCCCCCGGGTCCGGCCTCGAGGGCCGCCACCCGGAACGCAGGCTTGCTCTTGTCGCCCGCGCTCGGCAACTCGGCGACCGCCGCCGGAGTCACGCCGTCGGCACCCACCCGGACGACGTAGCAGGCGCCACCGCCGTTGAGGAAGTAGCCGTACACCGCGTGAGCGAGATACGAGCCCTCGATGAACTCCCCGAACGTTGCGGTGTACTGGCTCCAGTTGGTGACCAGCGTGGGGGTGTTGGCCGGTCCACGGCCCGCGAGTCCGACGAACGCGGCGACGGCCGTGCCAACGCCCTCGATCGGACGGGACCCGGCCTCCACCTCCTCGACGTAAACGCCGGGTGACAGATAGTTCGGCATGCGCGGCCCTCTCCCGATTGATGGGATCCCAACGCCGTGACCCTCCCACGCGGCAGATGGCCGAACAAGGCCCGACAGGGCGCGCGCAGGGGCGGGGGCCGCTGCCCGTTCGGGCGGCCAGCGGTGCCCCGATGGATGCCCGCGACCGGCTGGCGACGCCAGGTCCGCGGGTCGACGATCGGTCCGATGATCCAGGATGTCGACCAGCTGCTCGAGCGGCTGGTTCGCCGCGACGCGCTCAATGGCTCGGGCGTCGACCTCGTGTTCGAGGCGCCGACCAAGGACTGGGTTGCCCGACGGAGCGGCCCAGCGATCGACCTCTACCTGTACGACATCCGGGAGGACCTCCAGCGACGCGTGCCGTCGTGGGAGGACGTGCGCGAGGCGGACGGGAAGGTGGCCTCCCGCCGCCAGCCCCCGCGGCGCTTCCGGCTCGCATACCTGGTGACCGCCTGGACGCAGCGTCCGGAGGACGAGCATCGCCTGCTGTCCTCGCTGCTTGGCTGCTTCCTGCGCAACGCGATGCTCAAGGCCGGGGATCTGGGCGGTTCACTCGACGCCACGGGCCTGCCCGTCTACATCGAGGTCGGTCAGCCGGCCAGCCAGGAGCGCTCGCTGGCCGACATCTGGTCGGCACTCGGGGGCGAGCTCAAGCCCGCCCTCGACGTGGTCGTGACGGCACCGATCGCGGTCGATGCGATCGCGCCGTTCGGGCCGCCGGTGACGACCGGGCCGACGATCGGGCTGGGAAGTGGGCCGAGCACCGGCGAGACGGCGACGGGCCACGCGTTCGCGCGCGCACGACCGGTGCCGCTCGAGCCGCCGCCGGAGGAGACCGTGCCGGGCGGTTCGAACGCCAGCAAGTCAGGGATGAAGCTGCGGGTGGGCGGCCCGCGGAAGTGACGGCCGGCCAGGGCGCGGGCACGGGCGCGCTCGCCGGCCCCGCAACGTCGCCTGAAGGGCCCTCGGCGTCCTCCCCGGCGGACACGACCCCGGCTTTGGTGGTTGCGCAGGATGCGGTGGGGCGGCGTGCAGGCAGAACCGCCGAGCTCGCAGCCGACCCGTCGCTGCGGGACCTGTACGCTCGGCTCGACCTGCTCGAGAGGCGCGTCCGCGCCGCCGTCGACCGGCGACGGGCGACCGACCCCGACCCCGACGACCGGTTCCGCGGCCTGTACATCTCGGATACCCAGGTCGACGACCTCCTGGCAGGTCCTGCCGGGCCGCCGGTCCCATCGGAGACGGAGGAGGCTGCCGGCTCCCGGCGGGATGCGATCGACCAGGCGGCCGACCAGGCGGAGGTCGCCGGTGCCCGGATCCGGCTCCGCGAGCTGGGACGGGCGTTCGACCTCCAGCCGATCGATCTCGACCTGCTGCTCGTTGCGCTCGCACCGGACCTGGATCCGCGGTTCGAGCGCCTCTACGGGTATCTCCACGACGACGTCTCGCGCCGCAGGGCGAGCGCGGGCCTCGCCCTCGAGCTCGCCGGCCGGCTGGAGCTGTCGGCGGCCGGTCCGGCCCGGGCCAGGCTGGGACCGCATGGGCCGCTCGTTGCGGGTGGGCTGCTCATGGTCGAGGAGGCCGATCGACCGTTCCTGACCCGGTCGCTGCGCGTCCCGGACCGGGTGACCGCCCACCTGCTCGGCGACGACGCGCCCGATCCGGCCGTCGCCCAGATGCTGAGCGATGCGGCCGCGGTCCAGCTCGGCGACGTCGAGGCGCTGGCGCGGGCGCTCGATGCCGGGGTACCGCTCGTATACCTCCACCAGCGAGCCGGTGCCTCGGGCCGCGCCATGGCCCACGCTGCGTTTGACAGGGCGGGCCGGCCGGTGGTCGACATCGACCTGGAGCGGCTGGCGCCGGCCGACGACACTCGCCAGATCGCCGCGGCGGCCTCGCGAGAGGCAAGGCTCCGGGGCGGCGGCCTAATCGTGGGACCGGTCGATGCGATCAGCGAGCGCGGCACCTCCACGGTTCGGGCGTTCGCCGAGTCCGCGCCGCCGGTGGTCCTGGTGGGGAAGCGCGGCTGGGATCCGGCCTGGGCCCGCGAGGATCCGCTGGTGCTCGACGCGCCGGTCGCTGCCGTCGCGGAACGTCACCAGCTGTGGGTGCTGGCCATGGACGGCGACGTGGCTTCCGACTTCGACCCGGCGGTGGTGACTCGGGCCTTCAGCCTGGATCCCGAGCAGATCGCTCGTGCCGCACGGGCCGCCCGACGGTCCGCGCTGGCGGCGGGTCGGCGACCCACGGTCGCGGACGTCTCGGCCGGCGCGCGCTCCCAGAATGCTGCGGGTCTCGAGCGGCTCGCGCGCCGGATCGAGCCGGCGGTCGGCTGGGACGATCTCGTCCTCCCGGCCGGCGTCGCGACGCAGCTGCGTGAGATCACGGCCCGAGCCCGGCACCGAGACCGGGTGATCGGGGAGTGGCGGATGGGTCATACGACCGCCCGCGGCCGTGGCATCTCGGCGCTGTTCGCGGGCGACTCCGGCACCGGCAAGACGATGTCGGCCGAGGTGCTGGCCGGTGATCTTGGCTTCGACCTGTACGTCATCGACCTCTCGACGGTGGTCGACAAGTACATCGGCGAGACGGAGAAGAACCTGGATCGGATCTTCACCGAGGCGGACCGCGTCAACGGCGTGCTGCTGTTCGACGAGGCCGACGCGCTGTTCGGCAAGCGCTCGGAGGTCAAGGACGCCCGGGACCGGTATGCCAACGTCGAGGTCGCCTATCTCCTCCAGCGGATGGAGCTGTTCGACGGCATCGCGATCCTGACGACCAACCTGCGAGCCAACGTCGACGAGGCCTTCACCCGCCGCCTGGACGCGATCGTCGACTTCCCGCTGCCCGAGGAGCCGGACCGTCTCCGGCTCTGGGATCGCAACCTGCCGGCACGCGTGCCGCGTGGCAACGACCTCGATCTCGGGTTTCTGGCTCACCAGTTCCGCATCTCGGGCGGCAGCATCCGCAACGTCTGTGTGTCGGCCGCCTACCTCGCGGCGTCCGGCGACCGTCCGATCGGGATGGCCGACCTCATCCGGGCGACCGAGCGCGAGTACCGGAAGCTTGGCCGCCTGACGGTGGAGGCCGAGTTCGGTCGGTACATGCACCTGCTCGAGACGTGATGCTCGGGCCAGCCATGGGGAACCGGGCGGGGGCGTCCCCTGCCCGTTGAGGCAGATCTGCCACCGGATGCGCCGCAGCCATTGCGGGACGCCGGTCGGTGGGCGATGCTGCGGAGGCAGCAGGAGGAAACCGGCATGCGCGACTTCGACCTCGACGCACCCGTCCAGCGGCCCCCGGTCCGCGGCCAGGAGACGGCTCCGGCGGTTGCGGGCCGTCCCATCGCACCAGGCGGCTCCCCCGCGATGGGCGCCGAATTGATCATGCATCTCCAGCGGACCGTCGGCAACCAGGGCGTGCTCCAGTTGCTGTCGGCGGAGGAGGAGGCCTCCCCCGTCCACGACATCGTCGGCTCGGGTGGTGGGTCGCCGCTCGACGAGCAGACGCGCTCGACGATGGAATCGGCGTTCGGGGCCTCGTTCGATGGGGTCCGGGTTCACACCGACGCGCAGGCATCGCGCTCGGCTGAATCGGTGGGTGCCAACGCATACACCGTCGGCTCGGACATCGTCTTCCGAAGCGGCCAGTTCGATCCATCGTCGGCCGCCGGCCAGCGGACGCTCGCCCACGAGCTGTCGCACGTCGTGCAGCAGTCGCAGGGTCCGGTGGACGGGACCGAGGCGCCAGGCGGCATCAGGGTCAGCGATCCATCCGACCGCTTCGAGCGTGCCGCCGACCGGACGGCCGATCAGGTGATGGGATCGGTCCAGGCTACCGGCCCCGGGCAGAGCTCACGCGGTGGATCGGGACCGACGGCCCAGCTCCTCGAGGACGAGAGGGTCGCGTCCGTCCAGCGCCAGCGCGACGCGGAGGAAGAGGAGGAGCTTCAGGGCTGACTCCTCGGCCCGAGGTCGAGTGGGTCGGGCGCGGGTGCTCGTGCACCTGGTTGCCCGATAGGGAAATCGGTCCTGCCCCGCTGACGTCGCGGAGCGCCTCGATGTCTGGCCTGCCGATCGGTCGGTTTCGCCGTCCAGGATGGGACCCTTCGAGTGTTGCAGCCGGTCCGTCCGGCGGCGTGTCCTGCGCCGTGCCCGGCGGTCCGTTCCGGCGAGGCCATGGTCGACACACAGGCAGCGCACGCCCGCGAGATCGAAGGCGTCAGGGAACGCGCCCATGCGCACGAGGCCCCTGAGGTCGACGCGCCTGGGCTGGACGATGGCACCGTCCAGAGCCTGCTCACCGACCGACGTCCGGGTCTCGCCGGCCCGGCAGCCCCGCCTCCCGGCGAAGGCGCCCCGCGACCGCGCTCCCCCGAGGCACCCGCGCGTCGGCCGCCGTCGGAGATGCTGCGCACGCGGGACGTCGTCGCGCTCCAGCGGATGGCCGGCAACTCGGCCGTCACCGGGTTCTTGAGTCGCCGGGCTCGGCCGGTCGTCCAGCGCGCGGCCGTCACCGAAGCCGAGGAGGCGCCGGCCGGATCCGATGCCGAGCGGGCCGGCCGGCCACCCCGCACCAACCCGAAGGCGGTCGAGGCGATCCACCAGTGGCAGGCGATGGCGCCCCAGGCGGAGGATCAGGTGGTCGGCGGCGCCGGGACCGGCGCGGGCGCCGCGGGAGCAGTGGCGGCCCCGGCCGGCGAGCCCGCTTCCGCTGCGCCGGCCGGGGCAAAGGCCGGCGGCCCCGGCGGGGCGGCCGGCACCAGGGCGGCTGAGATCGAGATGCCGCCGATGGTCGTTCCGAGCAGGGCTCGTGCGACGGCATCGGCGCAGCCGAGGGCAGGTGCATCCCGGGCCGAAGCCTCCTCCGGTGGTGGCCCGACCCCGGCCGGCCCACCCGCGCCGGGTCCCTCGCCAGCCCCGACGCCCGCTCAGCCGGGCCCGGGCCGGGTCGGTGGTGCCAGCGAGGTGAACCCGCCGGTCATCGAGATGCCGCCCCTGGTCACCGCGGATACCCCGCCGGCGCCGGTCTCGAGTGCGGCCGGTGTGCCCGCGGGCGCGTCGGCCGGTGTGGCCGCGGGCGCGTCGGCCGGTGTGGCCGCCACCCGGGCCGCAGCGAGCGTCGCCGAGATCGAGATGCCGCCGATGGTCGTCACCGCCACACCTCGAGGCCAGCGGGCCGAGACAGAGGGCGCACCGAGTGGTGTTGGGGAGGTGTCGCCGGACACTGCTCCAGGTGAGATCGAGATGCCGCCGATGGTCATCACCGCCGCGCCGCCCGGTCGCGAGGGGCGTCGTCCTGGACCGGCCGGGGGCCGCGCGAATGCGGCCGCCACGGGCGCGCCTCGCACGCTCGAGGGCCCACCGGAGATCGAGATGCCGCCGGAGGCCATCACCGCGGCGCCGCCGGAGCCGAGTGGCGCACCGGTGCCCTCGGTCATCGACATGCCGCCGATGCTCATCACGGCGTCCCCGGCAGCCCCGGCCGGGCGAACCGCCGCATCGACCCGGCGGATCGGCAGGCGGGCGGTTCCGGCTGCGGCCGCGACGGCCGCCGGGCTGTCGCGCGGCTTCCCCGAGAAGCGCAAGCCTCACGCGCCGTCCAGGGGCGGGACGATGGGCGTCCCGGGCAAGTCCCGGTCCCACGCGGGCGGCGCGGCGCGCGCCGCAGGCCGGCGTGGTTCCGGCAGGGCCCCGGGCGGTGGCGGCGCGGCGGGGGGCGTCCCGGCTCAGCCGCCCCTCCACGATCCGACGCTCGAGAAGTGGCGAGCCGCCGCGGCCGGTGCCATCAACGCGACCAAGCCCGGTGATCTCGGCGACGCGAAGGACGGCCCGTCCAAGGTCGAGGCCAAGGGCAGGGACATCGATTCGCGCCGCAAGTCCGGCCAGCCCGACTTCGAAGCCGATGCCAAGTCCAAGCAGCCCCCGATGCCCGCGGAGCCCAAGAAGGATGCGTACCTCGACACCAAGGAGGCCGAGACCGCCGTCGACGCGGTGGTCAAGGTTGGGGACAGGAAGCTCGCGACGCAGACCTTCACGCCCGTCGACTACAGCGACCTGCCCGCTGCCGACTTCCTGACCGGGGCCGACTTCGTCTCGGGCAACCAGCGCAACGCGATCAAGGACCTCGAGGACAAGCTTGCCAACGCCAAGCTGACGCCGCTCGAGCGGGAGGCGATGACCAAGGAGCTTGAGGCGCGCAAGAAGAAGGTCGCGGACATCGAGGCGCACGCGCTCGATGCGCCTGCGTCTCAGCCGCCGCCATCGGTCGTGGCCCACGGCGTCGCGAAGCTGACCCCGCCCAGCAACGGCGAGGCCGACCTGATGGGCGATGCGATCGCCGTCGCCCTGGCCAAGGTGGACAAGACCGCCGGCGACATCCTCACCAGGGTCGAGACGTCGATGCACGGCACGGCCGTGAAGCCGCTGACCCGGGACGCCGACGCCGAGAGGCCGAAGCTCGTCGCGGAGCTCAACAAGGAGCTGCACGGGATCGCCGCCGCCGCCGGGCTGACCGAGGAGCAGCTCAAGGCGAAGATCCAGGCCCACAAGGACGACGCCAAGCAGCAGTCCGACGAGGTCTCGACCAAGATCGAGCAGGCCAGCGTCCAGGCCAACAAGCAGGTCGAGGATCGTGCCAAGGACGAGGGCAAGAAGATCGCCGGCGCGAAGAAGGCGGTCCAGACCGAGATCGAGCGCAAGCAGCAGGCCGTGCAGGGTCCACCGGACACGGCCGCGATCGAGAAGAAGCGCGACGAGTACCTCGGCCGGGTCACCGACACCGGCGCCCAGGCGCAGGCGGCCCTTCGCGCCGCCGGCATCCATCGCGACCAGGACCTGGATACGGCGGGCGCCGAGCAGAAGCGCCGCATCGCCCAGACCGCGGATGGCCGCGCGGCCGCGATCCGGCGCCACTGGGCGGGCGACAAGGACCCCAACCGGGGCATGGTCGAGGCTCGCCCGACCGTGGACTGGGGCCGGAAGCACCAGTCGGCCGTGGATGCCGAGGTGCGCAAGCTCAAGGCGGCCGCGAAGGCCGAGGCCGACGGCTTCACCGACGGCGTCTCGAACCAGGTCACCGCATCGAAGGAGAGCGTCCGGGACTGGGCCGCCCACCAGCAGGGTAAGGAACGATCGTGGTGGGACCGGCTGTGGGACATGATCCGCGACTGGGGCAAGCAGGCGGGAGCCGACAACGATGCGTGGGAGAAGCAGCGCAACGCTGAGTCCCGAGACGCGATGGCCGGCGACTTCAACGCCCTGACCGACCTCCGCAAGGCACAGGTCACCCATAACGGCGATGCGCTCAACGAGCAGTTCGCGCGCCTGGACAACGACCAGAAGGTGCTGGCCCAGAAGTACCTGACGGGGAAGATCAGCGGCATCGACTTCGTGGCCGAATCCACGATGGCTCGGATCGGCAACCGCCGGGCGCCCGAGCTGGCCAAGAAGCTCGAGGCGCAGGGGATCGCGAGCTGGACATGGGAGGAGCTCGGGCAGCTCGCCCGCGGCAGCAACCCCAAGTTCAACCCGGAGGAGCTCGCGGCCAAGGTCCGGGGCGGCGTGGCCGGCTGGGGAACCGACGAGGACAAGGTCTACCAGGGCCTGGGTGGAGCCCGGACCGCCGTCGAGCGTGCGGCCCTGGCCAAGTGCTACCAGGCCAGGTACCACGTGTCCATGGAGGCCGACGTGGCCGACGACATGGGCGGCCACGAGATGGAGCGCGCCAAGGCGCTCATGGAGGGCAAGTCCGCGGAGGCGGACGCGGCCACCATCAAGGAGGCGGTGGCGGGCTGGGGAACGGACGAGGCGGCGATCCGCAACGCCCTGCGCGGCAAGACCCCCGAGGAGCTCGAGGCGATCAAGGCCGAGTACAAGCGCAAGTACGGCGTCGAGCTGAACACCGACCTCGCCGACGACATGTCCGGGGCCGAGCTCGACAACGCCATCGCCCTGTCATCAGGTGACGTCGACAAGGCTGATGCGGCCGAGCTCGAGGACGCGATGGCCGGCCCTGGCACGGACGAGGACAAGATCAAGAAGGTCTACGAACGGATCCGGGAGGAGGAGGAGGCCAAGGCGAAGCGCGAGGGCCTCACGCCGGCCGAGCTCCAGCAGCGGATCAAGGATCGCAACGCCCGCGTCCGGGCCAGGTACGGCCAGAAATACGGCAACCTCGAGGCCAACCTGCGCGACGAGCTGCTCGACGTGGACATGGCGGCTGCCTATGGGCTCAAGGGTCCCGGTGCGCCGCCGATCGACGACTCGGACATGAAGCTCGTCGACGCGCTCCAGTCCGGTGACGCGGCAAAGATCGACGCCGCGAAGGCGTATCGCGAGCACAACGGCGTGTACGCGAGCGATGACGAGCTGGAGGCGATCACCCGCAACCAGTACAAGCGGGCCGATCTCGACGTGAACCTCGAGCTCGGCGCGGAGCAGGCGCGTCTCAAGGCAATGGCCGATTCGGGCGATCTCACCCCCGACGAATACAGGAAGCAGACCACGGCCCTGCGCGAGAAGATCGGCAACAAGGACGCGGCGATCAAGGCTCGTGCGCAGCAGAACATGGGCGACCTGCGGGCCGCGTACTCGGAGACCACGGGCGGCAGCCAGACCTTCGACCAGCTCATCAACGACGAGACGTCGGGCTACTCGCAGCTCGAGATCCAGGATCTGGTGGCTGCCGGCGGCAAGCTGTCCGACGAGCAGGAGCTGTACTACGCCACCGCCGGCATCGGGACCGACGAGGACAAGATCAGGGAGGTGCTCAAGGGCAAGACGCCGGCGGAGATCAAGAAGCTGCGTGAGGCGTACGCGAAGAAGCACCCGGGCCACACCCTGGACGACGACATCCTGGGTGACCTGTCGGGTCGCGATGACCTCGACATCGGCCACGAGCTCAAGTACGGCGACCCGGAGACCTTCGCCCGCCAGCTCGAAGAGGAGAAGGATCCGGCCAAGCGGCGCCAGCTGCTCGAGGGCATGAAGACGATGCTCCGCGAGCGCAAGGCGTTCGAGGAGACCGGGACCATCGGGCAGGTGTTCGCCCTGGGCGGCGACCCGATGAACACGGCCGAGCAGCTCGAGGACGCCGTCAAGCGCGCCGACGACTACGACAAGACGCTGGACGAGTTCCAGAAGGCTCACCCGGGGATGACGCCGGCGGACATGGCCAAGGACCCCGACCTGGTCGCTGCCAAGGCCAACTTCGAGATGAACTACGGCGGCACGCTCGCGGCTCAGCAGGAGGAGCGCGAGCAGATCGACGCCTACGCAGACGTCGCGGCCCAGGTCGGCGCGGCGATCGCCGGGATCGCGGTCACCGTGGCGACCCTGGGCACGGCGGGGCCGGTCGTGGCCGCCATCTACGGCGCGGTTGCCGCCGCCGCCTCCACGATGGCGATCAAGTCGCAGCTGCGGGGCGCCGCCTACTCCTGGGAGGAGGCGGGCGTGGATCTCGCCGTCGGCACGGTCGATGCCGCGGTGTCGGGGCTCACGGCCGGCCTGGGCAAGGGCGTCATGCAGGCGCTCGAGAAGGCGGTCGCCGCGCAGATGGCCAAGGAGGTGGCCAAGGAGGGCGCCGAGAAGGTCACCGAGAGCGCGGTCAAGGTGTGGGTCAAGGAGGCCATGGAGGAGGCCATCGAGAACGCCGTCCAGGGAATGCCTTCGGCGTTCGTGGGGTCGATGCTCGACGACAACACCTGGAAGAGCGACGACCCGTGGGGCCAGATCCTTAAGGCCACCGGACAGGCCGGGGCGATGGGTGCCGGCATGGGCGTCGGCATCAAGGGCGCCAAGGATCTGGGCGGCGCCGCCTTCGGCAAGATCAAGGGTGCGCTCAACGGCGAGCCCAGGGTCGAGGCCGGTGCTACGGCGGGTGGCGGCGAGCCCCGGCCGGAGACCGCAGCACCGTCCGAGCTTCCGAGCCAGCCCGGCGAGCCCAGGGCCGGCGTGCCCGAGCCCAACACGCAGCCACCCGAGGTCAAGCCGCTCGACCTGCCGGCGGAAGGGCAGCCGGGTGCCGCGGGCGAGAAGGCGCTGGCCGGCGAGCTGCCACCCGAGGCCAACGGGGCGGACCTCACCAAGGGCGGCAAGCTGCCCGACAGCGCGGCGCCCGAGCCCAGGGCCTCCGATATCGGAGTCGAGGGACGAACCACGGAGCCCGAGGGACGCGCCACTGCCGGCAGCGAGAAGGGCACCGGCGGTGAGGCGCACACGGCGGCCGACGACGCGGTGATCACGGATCTGCCCGATGGATCGGTCGCCCAGCTGCCCGATGACCAGCTGACCGATCGGGCCGCCAACCTCGAGGCATTCGAGGCCTTCCACCAGAGCGACCCGGCCCGGGAGGTCGCCCTGCTGCGCAACGACGTCACCGGCGAGTACGTGATCGTCCAGGGCGATCGCGGGTCGGTCTCGCTGGGCCGCGACAACCCCAACTGGGCCAGGGACCTGCTCAGCCCCGAGCAGCTGGGTCGGGGCGAGTGGGTGTACGAGGCGCACAGCCACCCGGTCGCGGGTCCGGGCAAGGCAACCGCGGAGCTCGAGCGCTGGCCGAGCGGGGGAACCAGGGGCGGCGACTTCAACGGCGTGGCGGCGGAGTCGATCCGAACGGGCAAGAAGGTGTCCGAGGAGCTGCACTACATGACCGAGACCGGTCCCGAGAAGCTGACCTACGGCTACGACCCCAACGCCGAGAAGCCGTACTTTATCGAGCGCCCCGGGCCCGACGGCAGCCTCGAGCGGCACGAGTTCAAGACGATCGACGATTACCATGGCTTCTTCGAGGAAAAGTTCCGCATGGAGCCGGGAGGCCCCATCGCCGACAACTTCCCCGGTGCCCGGGAGCCGATCGATCCCGACGCCCCCACCAGGCGCCCCGGCGAGCTCGAGGGCCCGCCCACCAAGCGCGAGGGCAAGGGACGCGCCTCATCGGAGCCGTCGGCCTCCGAGGCTCCCGAGCCCGAGGCCAAGAGCCTGGCCGATACGGGCAGCGACACGGCGCCGCGCGGCAAGCCCTCGGCCGAGGACGTCGGGCGGACTCTGACCGAGGCCGACCTGGCACAGCGCTACGGGATGCCCGAGGCGAACGTCCGGCGCATCGAGGCCGTGTGCGCGGAGCAGGGGATCATCGTCGACATCCGGCCCACCACGCCCCACGCAGAGCCGATGCTGCGCGAGGGGACCGCGCTGCCCAAGCCCGAGAAGGTCAAGGCCAAGACGATCAATGAGACGGACGTCCTGATCGGCCTGGGCAAGCCCGATGACCTGGGCAAGGTGGGGTTCTTCGATCCGGCCGTCGTGGAGCCGCACCGGCCGCCGGACTTCGAGTCATTGCCGAAATCGATGCAGGACAAGATCGACCAGCGGATCGAGCAACGGCTGGAGGAGTTCGGCGACTACCAGAAGGACATGCAGAAGCTGGTCGACGCCGGTGACATCCGGATCGAGCCAGACGGCACGGTCATCAACACCGGGCTGGTCCCGGGCGGTGAGCTCCCGTTCACCGGCGACCACGACATCTTCGACATCCGGGCCAAGGACGGCTCGCCGCTGACCCCGGAGCAGTACCAGGCGGCCAAGGCCGCGCTGCTCGCGGCCGACGCCGGCGTGATGCACGGCGGGGTCACGGGCTGGTCGGTGGACGCTCCCGAGACGTTCAACACGCCGGCCGGCCAGAAGTCGTACGGGAAGATGATGGAGGCCCACTCGCCGGGCGGCAAGGATCCGCTCGTTCGCCTGGGCGACGGCGAGCCGAAGGCGGTGTGGTACGAGCCCGCGGCGCATGCCGGGGCCGACTGGCGGGTCGACCGCCGGCGGGGCCCCCGGCGGCGGTCCGCCCGCGGCCGCGGGCAATCGCCCCGATTCGCCCCTCGCTGAGCGGCTCGCGCCCGGCGGCGAGCGGCCCCCGGGCACGCCGCTCAGTCCTGCAGAGGAGGCAGAGCTGGCCAGGCTGGTCGACGAGCAACAGCTGGACAGGCTCGGGGGCGACGTTGGCGCGATCGAGATCGACCCGGCGGAGGTGTCGTCGCTGGATCTGCCCGAGTTCGAGGAGGGGATTGGGCGGGCCTCGGATCTGTTCGCCGGGCTGCCCGACATCGAGAGCCGGAAGAACGTCGCCGCAGGTCCGGACGCCGTGCCCGAGAAGAGCGGCTACGGCGGCGCCGGCGCGGAACCCTCGGAGCGCGTCCGCGCGGAGGGGCTCGAGGCGGGATACGAGCCCTCGCCCCACGTGTTCGACCGCGGGGACATGGAGGGGATCTACGAAAGCTCCCACTCGGAGCGCAAGCGGGCGGCCGGCACGAGCGACCAGTACTTCGCGTCGTCGAAGCCCATGTGCCCGGCCTGCCAGCGATGGTTCGCAGCACGGGCGACGCTGCTGGACATGCCGATCTTCGTCGGGGATCCGACCGGCGTCCGCGTGTTTCTGCCCAATGGCTCCCAGGCCCGGGTCCCGCACCCGTCCGGGGCCGACACGACGGTGCCCAGACCGGCCCGTCGGCCGAGGCGGCGTCGGGGCGCGCAGACCGGGAGTCGCTGACCCGGCCGTCGACGGCTCGGCCGTGGAGGGCTCACGCGAGCCAGGTATCGCCCTCCTGGACGTACCGGCGCCGACGCTCGCCCGGAAGGTCGAGGTAGGGGCAGCCGTCGCGACCGCCAACGAGCTCCAGGGTGAGGTCGCCCGGCACGATCCACTGGAGCTTGCCCCGGTCCAGCCAGGGGCCGAGGTCGTAGTCCTTGGCGGCGTCGTTCTGGACGCTGTGGGCGCTCGCCGGCGTGCCGTCCGGGCGCACGAACGAGTAGAAGCGGTGACCCCAGTCGTCGACGCGCTCGAGATCGGGCGGGACGGGGTCCGCGTAGTAGACGATCGGGAACCCGACATGCTCACCGACGAGCACCGAGGACACCACGGCCCGGATCGCCGGGTGGTCCAGGATCCGGGGCACCACGAACGGCACCTCCGGTCCGACCATCGCCTTCAGCGACCAGGTCGGGATCGGGCCGCCGAGCTTGAGGGCACCGGTCCAGGCGAACAGCCCGCGCGGCGGCTCCACCCAGGGCCGGTAGTCGTAGTCGTACGCCCACCACAGGCCGTCGATGCCGTCGATGTCGAGCGACGTCTCGAACACCTCGCCCGTGAACGGTGACCTGGACAGCACGACGATCGGGACCGCGTCGACGTAGGCCTCGGCCGCCTCGGCCATCTCGCGCCGCGCCTCGGCCTCGGCATCGTGGAGCTCCCGTGCGCGATCGATGGTCTCCCAGCCGGCGCGGAACCGGGCCAGGATCGCGGCACGCTCCGCGGCGTGGAACGGCGTTCCGCGCCGTGCCCGGACGGTCGGCACGCTAGATCAGACCCTCACGGATCGCGTACGCCACCGCGTGCGTCCGGTTGCGGAGCTCGAGTCGCGACGTGATGTCGTGGATGATGTTCTTCACCGTTCGCTCGGAGTAGAACAGGCTGCGGGCAATCTCGGTCGTATCGTAGCCGTCGGCCAGCAGCCGCACGACAGCTACCTCGCGCTCGGTCAGGCCCGTGAAGGTAAGGCCGCGGGGCGACAGCACCTGGCGCTGGAGCTGGCCAACCTGATGCAGCAGCCGGCCGAGCAGGTCCGGCGGCAGGCTGCCCTCGCCCGCGGCGGCCGAGCGGATCGCGGCGGCCAGGTTGCCGGCGGTCGCCTCGCTTCGACGCAGGACACCGGTGACGCCGGCCTCGGCCGCGGCCAGCAGGGTTCGGTCGTCGACCCGCGACACGAGGAGCACGATCCGGCGGATCCCCCGCCCGCGCAGCACGCGCATCTCGGTCAGGACGTCGCTGTCGACGTCCTCCGCGACGACCAGCGCAACCGCCTCATCGGGCAGGTCGTCGCTGCCCGCGACGCTGAACCCCTGGGCGCGACGGAGCTGGCTCGTGATGCCGGCTCGCGACAGCGGATCGGTCGCACGGACGGCGACGGGGATCGGGGCCTTGAAGGGGATCGCTTCAGCAACCATCGGTCATCTCCGTCCGGTCCCGGGGGCCCGGACGGGCCGGAGGCGCTGCCCCGGGAGCGTGCCCCGGACGTTACCTGCGGGCACTCAGCGTCCAGTCAACGCAGGCTTAACGGGCACGCTGGGTTGCCCGATCATCTCGTCACGCGGGGTCCTGCCGCGCAGCGGGGCTCACCTGTTCGACTGTGCGGCGCGCCGTTACACTCACGCCCGTGGGAGCCTCCGTCACGCTGGTCACCCCGGCCGTCGCGGTCGAGCCGGGACAGGAAGTTTCGGTCGAGGTCCGGGTGCGGAACACCGGGACCGTCGTCGATGAGCTCGCGCTCGACGTTCTGGGCGATTCGGCCGGCTGGGCGTCGGCCGACCCCGCGACGATCTCGCTGTTCCCGGGTGCGGAGGGGACGGCCAGGGTCACCTTCCGGCCGCCGCGGGCGGCCACCACGCCATCCGGCCTGGTGCCGTTCGGGGTACGCGCCCGATCGCGCGAGGATCCGGCCGGGTCTGCGGTCGAGGAGGGCTCGATCCAGGTCGGCGGCTTCCAGGAGCCGTTCGCCGAGCTCGCCCCGCGGACGTCGCGCGGCTCGCGGTCAGGCAGCCACGACCTCGCGGTCGACAACCGGGGCAATGTCCGGTTGAACGCCGAGATCGAGGGCACCGATGCCGACCGGCTGCTCAAGTTCGACGTCAAGCCGCCGGCGGTCGTCGTCGAGCCCGGCATGGCGGGCTTCGCGAAGGTTCGGGTCAGCCCGGTCAAGCGCTTCTGGCGCGGGCAGCCCAAGACCCGCGCGTTCCAGCTGTTCGTGCGGCCCGAGGGCGGCCCACCGATTACCCTGGACGGCACGCTGCTCCAGGAATCGATGCTGCCGCCGTGGTTCCTCAAGGCGCTGATCGCGCTCATCGCCCTGCTCGTGCTCCTCGTGCTGGCGTGGCTGTTCCTGCTCAAGCCCTCCATCGAGACCGCGGCGTCGGCGGCGGTGGCCTCGCCGCTGGCGAGCCTCAGGAGCGACGTCAACGGCGCGCTCGGGGCGGCCGGCCTGCCCACGATGCCCACCAACGGCGGTGGCGGCGGCGCGACGCCGACACCGGCCTCGTCATCGGGTGGCGGCGCCTCATCATCGCCCGGTGCCAGCGCCGCGCCCACGCCGACCCCGACGCCGGGCACGCTCATCCCCGGTCTGGGCAACCCGGTGGACGGCCGGCTCGACGCCACGCACAAGAGCTACCAGCCCAAGGGCACGCTGTTCGTGACCGACTTCGTGTTCTCCAATCCCAACGGTGCCGAGGGCGCGCTGGTCGTCCTGCGCAACAACGAGGGCCTGATCCAGCTTCGGCTCGAGAACTTCCGCGACTACGATCTGCATTTCGTGACGCCGATCGTCATCGCGCCGAGTGACAGCCTCAACCTCTCGCTCAGCTGCACGAGCGCCGGGACGTGCGATCCAGCCGTCTTCTGGTCCGGCTACCTGCGGCCCTGAGGCCCGGGCGGGGCCGAGCGGCTGCCCTGGCTCTGGCGCTGGTGCTGCTGACCCCTGCGATCGCGGTTGGTGCACCCACGGCGCCCGCCGGCGGTGGCACCGATCCGATGCCCGCGGCCGTCCTGCCGCCGCCACCCGGTACCACAACGCTGGTCTCGCAGCGCGTGGGCGGCGGGTTTGCCGACGGCGGCTCAACCGATCCCTCGGTCTCCGCCAGCGGGCGCTACGTGGCGTTCACGTCCGCCGCGACCGATCTGGTCGCGCTGGCCGGCACGAAGGTCAAGCCGCCCAGCCCTGCCGTGTTCGTCCGCGACCGCAAGTCCTCGACCACCATCATCGTCCCGCTGCCGCCGGGCGTCTCGGGCGGTGGCTCCGCCGGCCAGCCGTCGAGCTCCGCCGACGGGAACGTGATCGCCTTCACCTGGCTGCCGCCGACGCCCACGTCGACGGTGGTCGTGGCCCCCGTCGGCCCGCTCGTGCTCGCCTGGGATCGTCGGACCGGTACCACGGAGGTCGCGAGTCTCCAGGCCTCGGGCGCGTACGCCTACGGCAGCAGCGCCCCATCGGTATCTCGTGATGGCCGCTACGTCGCCTACACGTCCCAGAACGCGGGGATCGTGCGCACCGACACGGGGACGAACCCGGATGTGTTCCGCTACGACCGCAACACGCAGCAGACCGTGCTGGTGTCGGTGGGGACCAACGGCCTGTCGGCGTCCGGCTCGAGCACTGCGCCGTCGATCTCCGCCGACGGCAACATGGTCGCGTTCGTGTCCGATGGCGGCGGTTCGTTGGTGAACGAGAAGACCGGTCCGGGAACGCAGGTCTTCGTGCGTGACATCGCCGCCGTGCGCACCGAGTGGATCAGCGTGACGCAGGATGGCGGGCCTGCCAACGGCCCGGCTACCGGTCCCTCGATCTCCGCTGACGGGCGCTATGTCGCGTTCGAGTCGGCCGGCTCGAACCTGGCCCCGGGTGATGACGGGCGGTTCACCGACGTCTTCCGCCGCGACCGCCAGACGGGCAGCACGGTGATGGTCTCGGTCACGCCCACTGGTCAGCCCGGCGGCGGAACCAGCGGCGAGGCGGCGATCTCGCGCGACGGGAGGATGGTCGCCTTCGCGTCGGTGGCGTCGGATCTGGTGGACGTCGCGACCGGATACGGCGGCGGCCACCTGGCCGCCCTGGACACGACCACCAGCGAGGTGTTCGAGCGAGACGTCGACACGGGCGAGACGATCCTTATCTCGGTGGCGACGACGGGCGGTCCGGGCGGCAGCCGGAGCCTGCTACCGGCGGTCGCCGGCAACGGACGCTACGTAGCATTCGCCTCGCAGGCCGCGACCCTCGTCGCGGGCGATTCGGGCTCGGGCGCGGACATCTTCGTGCGCGATCTCCCGCCCTCTCCGACCCTCACGCCGGCCGTCCTGGACCTCGGCTCGCGGGCCGTCGGGACGGCCGCGCTGCCGGTAGCCGCGGTGCTCGCGAACGCGGGTTGGGCACCGGTCAAGGTTGGTCAGTCGACGATCACCGGTCCGGCGAACGGCGACTTCACGATCGTCGCCGACGGCTGCAACGGGCGGACGCTGTATCACACGAACGCCTGCACGATCTCGGTCGCGTTCCTCCCCACCTCGAAAGGCGCGAAGACCGCGACCCTCGAGGTGGCAGACGATGCTGCGGGCTCGCCGCGCATCGCGCAGCTGCGGGCCACGGGCTCGCAAGCGAGCCTGACGATCGATCCGGACATCGGACCGCCCGGGATCGTGGTCATCGCGAAGGGTTCGGGGTTTCCCGCCGGCGCCTTGATCCGACTTCACTGGAGCATCGGCATCACGCCCAAGCTGCCACCTGTGGCAGCCGATGCGTCGGGTAGCTTCCGACTCCAGGTGCTCGTGTTCCACAGTGACGTGACCGGGCCCCGCGAGCTGATCGCGGAGCCGGTCGACGGAGCTGCGTTCCCGCCGGTGTCGGTCCCGATGCTGGTGACGATGCCTTCGATGGTGCCGCCCGGGTTCCTGCTCCGCCAGTTCATCGACCTGCCGCTGACGCTCGTGATCCGAGGCTAGTCCCAATGACCGACCCCTCTGCCATCCTGTGCAAGCGCTGTGGCTTCGCCAACGCGCACGGCGATCAGTTCTGCGGGTCGTGCGGTGCGTTCCTCGAATGGGAGGGCCTGCCTTCGTCCGACGCTCCGAATGCGTCGGGATCCGCGGTCGCGGGCCAGTCGATGCCCAGCGGCTCGCCGGCCGGTCCATCCGGGCAGGAGGCCCCGCCGGGACCGCCCATCGCACCCACGCCCGGTCCGCCCCCGTCCATCGCGCCGACACCGGTCGCGCCCGCCGCACCCGTCCCGGCACCTGCACCCACGCCCGTCACGACGGCACCCGCGGTCCCCGCCGCAGATGACGATCTCGTGCGCTGCCCGGCGTGCGGGATCGCGAACCCGGCCACGCGGACGTTCTGCCAGTCGTGCGGAGCGACGCTGGCGGCCGCGTCGCGCGTCGTCGAGCCGTCGGCGGACATGATCGCGGCCGCGGTAGCGACCACGTCGGTCCCGACCACCACCGTGCCCCCTGCGGGTGCGCGCCCCGCGACGCGCGAGCAGCCGGCCAGGCGGGGGATCCCGGGCTGGATCTTCGCCGTCGGGCTGCTGGGCCTCCTGGTGGGGGTGGGGATCGTGGTCATCGGGCCGATGATTGCCGGTGCGGGACCCGGCTCGGAGGCGACATCGGGGCCCAGTGCGATCGCGAGCAGCGGCCCCTCGGCCGCCGCCTCGGGTGCCGTCCCCGGCGACTCGGGCGCCTCACCCGCCGCGACCTCGAAGTCGGTCAAGCTCAAGCTGACCGGCGCCACCGCCTCGTCGGTCCTCGGCGACAAGGCGAGGTACCAGCCGGAGAAGGCGATCGACGGCGATCTGGCCACGAGCTGGCAGGAGGGCAGCACCCAGGAGCAGGGGCAGTGGATCGAGGTCACCTTCGATCAGGCGCGTGCCGACACGCTCGTGGTCCGTAACGGCTACCAGGCCTCGACTGCGCTCTACCAGGGCAACCTGCGGCTCAAGGACATCCAGGTCTCCGTCGACGGCGGGACGCCGATCGCCGCTCACCTCAAGGACACGACGAAGGCGCAGCGGATCGACCTGGGCGGGATCGCCGGGGCGACGTCGGTCCGGATCACGATCGTGACGACCTATGCCTCGGTCAAGACGTCCGTGAGCGGCACGCCGTTCGACGACGCGGCCGTCAGTGAGATCTCGGTCCTGGGGATACCCGGCGGCTGACGTGATTCCGCGTCCCGTCGTAAAGTCCGCCTCGATGCAGGCAGCGTTCCGCCTGCGCCATCGGGGAGCGACGTGAGTGCCTTCGGAGCCGCCGCAGGCAAGGCCGTTGGAGCCCTCGGGGGACCTCAGATCGCCGCGCTCCTCGTCGTCGCCGGGCTCCTCACCGGGGCGCTGACCGGCGGCGCGATCGCGGGTGGGGCCGTGAAAGGGGGGACCGACGGCAGCAGCGGCGTGCTGTCGATCTATCCCTGTCCGAACAGCGGCCCGGCGCTGATGACCGTGCCGGCCGGCCAGCGCTTCCTGGTCACCGGTCGCACCGAGGACGGTACCTGGGCGCGGATCCACTTCCCACTGCCAGGGCGGTCGGAGGCGTGGGTGCAGGTTTCGCCGCTGACCCTCGACGCGTCGCTGTCCACGGTGCCCGTCGCCACGTGCGCGCCCGTTGCCGCGGTTGCCCCGCCGTCGCTCGGCCCGGGCGCCTCGCTGACCGCGATCCAGAACAACCCGCCGTCCCCGTCGCCGACGCCGGTCCCCACGGCCACCCCGAGCCCGACGCCGAGCCCGACGCCGAACGCCTCCCCATCGCTCACGAAGCTGACTTCGTCGACCACCAAGATCAGCTACGACCGGGGCTCGTATTGCCCGAAGGCCGAGAAACAGGTCACGTTCAAGGTCAAGGGCAGCGATGACGCCGGCCTGGCCGACGTCACCCTGTTCTGGCGTGCCCCGGGCTCGGGGGCGTACACCGGGTCGCCGATGAGCCTCACTGCGGGTACAGCGAGGGACGGAACCTGGCAGCTGACGCTGGACACCATGACGAACGGAATCAAGAGCGCAGGCAAGCTCGCGTTCTATGCGGTCGGAACGAATTCGGCTGGAGCGACCCGTCGACTCCCGACGAGTGGAGCTGACACGATCACCGTCGCGGTGTGCGCCAATAGCGGCCCGACGATCAAATCGGCGGCATCGTCCTCCGGCTCGTCGCTCTATTGGGACCCGTTGGGCGTTGGGGGCTGCCACACCACCACGTTGATCAGTGCCCAGATCACCGATGTCGACGGCGTCAAGTCGGCGACGCTCTTCTACCGCCCGCCGGGCAGTGCGTCCTGGTCGTCGAAACCGATGACAGCCGCTTCTGGCAAATGGTCGGCAGGCCTCGACACGACGAAGGACAAGATCACGATCCCGTCGCCACCGACCGACAGCCTGCGGTGGTACATCAAGGCGGTCGATGGCAAGAGCGTCTCCGGCAAGACGAAGACGGCATCGATCACCATCCGTCGCTGCGATTCAGAGGCAGCATTCGACGGCGTTTTCCCCATCAGCTCGACGTACCCGTGCACCACGGCAACCATCACCGTCGGAACCTACGCCAACGATGCAGACCAGCCCGCAGATGGGCTCAAGGTGGTCTTCTACTGGACCCTCGAGAACACGCGCACGAATCCCCCGCCGATCTCTGGCCACATGATCGCCAGCGCCGGTAGCGGCAACTACTACACGGGGACGACGGCATCGTTCGACGGCCAGACCTTCTACTACGGCCGGCTGACCGTCTACGCGGTGACCACCGATCGGTACGGTGGGACGACGAAGAGCTCGTCATTCCCCGCCACCATGGCGTGTCGGTGAGATGAAGGCCGTCGGTTCGATCCTGGCTAAGGTTGCCTTGTTCGTGGTCACGGCCGCGATCGGGTTCCTGGCGGCGACCGTGGTCGTGTCCGCGTCCACCGATCACGCACCGGTCTCCTCGGCGAGCGAGGCCCCCCAGTACCTGCTCAACGGCCCCGACACCCCGGCCGGCCCGGGCGTTCCGGTCGCGTTCAACGAGGAACCCAGCGGCAGCCCGCAGCCGCTCGCCACGCTCAGCCCCCAGGACCTCTCGGCGGCGGCCGACGCCCTCCTTGGCGGGGTCCAGCCGGCGGCCTACGTCAAGCCGGCCGGCTTCCCGCGGGTGCCACCGGTCACCCAGTTCGACGGCGGCCCCTTCCAGGGCTCGAACTGCACGCTGGCCTCGGGCGCAATGCTCGCCCGGCTGGGATACGGCATCGTGACCACCGGATCGATCCTGCGAACGCTCCAGGATGACCAGAGCGGCGGCACCGGGATCAACGACCTCGCGACGGCCCTGTGGCGCGGTTACGGCGTGACGTTCCCGCACGGCCTGATCAAGACCGACACGCTGAAGCGGCTGCTGGCCGCCGGCTACGGGGCCGTGATCCAGGGCGACTACTCGAAGGTGCCGCCCGCCCTCCGGCTCCAGAAGGACTTCACCGGTGGGCATGCGATCTACCTCGACGGCTACTACCCGGGCAACGCCAAGCGCAACATCCCGCCCGCGTACTACGTGATCGACCCCATCGGTCGGCCCACGTTCGGCTATCAGGGCGACTGGTGGCCGGCGTCGGTGGTCGACGACTTCGGACTCGCGTGGGGCGGTGGTCGGGTGGTCGCGATGTGGGGCTACCCGCCCGGCGGAGTGCCACCCGACGTCGTCGGTCCCGACGTGCTGCCGATCCCGCCCGACAACGGCAACGGGCCCGCGGCCACGACCTCGCCCGCGCCCAGCGGATCGCCTGCGCCCAGCGCCGCGCCGAGCGGCAGCCCGGCTCCCAGCGGCACCCCCGCCCCGACGGGCCCGGTGATCCCGATCATCGTCCCGGTGGACGTCGGTGACCTGACGGTGCAGCTTGCCCCCGCGTCGCCACCGGTAAGCAAGAGTCACCTGGGTGGCGTGATCCTGACCCCGGTGATCGACATGTGCCTGTTCCATCCGCCACCTGCCGGTTGCCCCAAGGGGATCGAGGCTGTGTTCAAACTCGGCACGCCCCCGATCATCCAGCCGGCGCCCGGCCCGAAGGTCAACATCCTGTTCGTCGATTCCGATCGCCCGGACGTCGCGATGGTGGGGTTCACGGTCGACCCACCGGCACCGGCGGACGTTCGGTTCTGGGAGTCGGGAGTGAGCCCGTCATCGGTCAGGACGTCCTCGTCGATGACCTCGCTCCACCTGCTGGGGACCACGGTTCTGGTGGCGAGCCTTGACGTACGGGCAGGGACCACCTACCAGTTCCAGGCGGTCGCCGGCAGCGGCCTGTCTGCCGGCTCCAGCCCGATCGGCTCGTTCACGACCGGGGACGGCGTCTCGCAGTTCGACGTCTCGCTGTCATCGGTTGCCTCGCCGCATATCGAGCTGGGCACGGGCATCTCGCCTTACCTGCACCTGGCGCAGGGAGCGTTCGCGCAGCCGATGATCCGGATGGACTCCCTGGGTGGCGCGTCCTGTCTTGAGCAGGCTGGGTTCGGCGGCAGGCAGTACTGCCTCGACATCGGTGACGCCCCGCCCCCGGCGACCTGCATGCGGGCCGAGGTCACCTACCAGCTGACCGGGATCAACGCCACCGGGGTCCTCGTTCGGGCGTTCCCGTCCGAGACCGGCAAGGGCGGCGACGGGGTGACGCTCGACGGCGTGCTCGAGGCGAGCGGCCCCGCTCCGTCGGGTGACGTGAGCGTCGGGTGCCTGACCTCGGGGATGAGCTACCAGATCGTGCTGGACGCGGTGGGCGACGATCGCGGCGCGCTCGCCACCCGGTCGGTGACGGTTCCCTGAGGCATGAAGGGGTGGCCCGCCTGATCGCGGCTCCCGGGGGCGGCACGCACGGCGCAGGGCGGTACGATGGCGGTCCATGGCTGTGCGTCCCCGGTCGTCTGCTCCTGGCCCGCATCGGGTGGTCGTGATCGGCGGCGGCTTCGGCGGCCTGTACGCGACCCGCGCGCTGGCCAGGGGAGGCCGCGAGGTGGACGTCACGCTCGTCGACCGCCGCAACCACCACCTGTTCCAGCCGCTGCTGTATCAGGTTGCCACCGGCGCCCTGTCGCCGGGTGAGATCGCCCAGCCGTTGCGCTCGATCTTCCGTCGCCAGCGGAACACCCGTGTCCTGCTCGGGGAGGCCGTCGGGCTCGACACGGAGCGCCGCGAGGTCGAGCTGTCCGATGGCGCCCCAATCCCGTACGACACGCTGATCGTCGCCACGGGCGCCCACCATTCCTACTTCGGCCACGACGAATGGGCGCCCTATGCGCAGGGGCTCAAGACCATCGACGACGCGATCGCGATGCGGCGCCGGATCCTGATCGCATTCGAGGCCGCCGAGCGCGAGGCCGACCCGGAGCTGCGCCGAGCATGGATGACGTTCGTGATCGTGGGCGGTGGTCCCACCGGTGTCGAGCTCGCGGGGGCCCTTGGCGAGATCGCGAACGACACGCTCAGGGCCGACTTCCGCTCGATCCGGTCCCAGGACGCCAGGATCGACCTGATCGAGGCGCTCGACCGGATCCTGCCAACGTATCCACCGGACCGCTCGGCATCGGCTCGGCGCCAGCTCCGGCGCCTCGGTGTCACCGTACGCACCGGGACTCGCGTCGTGGGGATCGACGACCGGAGCGTGCGCGTGGACACGGGCTCGGGTGGCCAGGAGGAGGTCCGGACGCGCACGGTCCTGTGGGCCGCAGGCGTGCTGGCCGCGTCATTCGGACGCAAGGTCGCCGACGCTACCGGTGCCGAGACCGATCGCAGCGGCCGAATCCGCGTGCTCCCCGACCTGACCATCTCCGGACACCCGGAGATCTTCGTCATCGGCGACGCGGCGATCCAGCCCTGGAAGCAAGGCCGGCCCGTCCCGGGCGTCGCCCAGGGCGGGATCCAGGGCGGTCGATACGCGGGCGAGGTGGTGCTTCACCGACTGCGGGGAGAGCCCGTGTCCCAGTTCCGGTACAGCAATCGGGGTGATGTCGCGGTGATCGGAAGGCTGGCCGGGGTGACGGACATCCCGTGGATGGGCCCGTTCGGACGGCAGAGCGGCTTCGCCGCCTGGGTGTTGTGGCTCGGCATCCACATCGTGTATCTGATCGGGTTCGCGAACCGGATCGTGGTGTCGGTGCGCTGGGCCTGGTCGTTCCTGACCCGCGGCCGGTCCACCCGGCTGATCACCGGGTCCCCGCTGATCCCCCCGATCGAGACGCCCGAGACGCCCGAGACGCCGGCCTGACAGTCGAGCCGCGCCCGCGCCCGCGCCCCGCGCCCCGCGCCCCCGCGCCCGTGGGCCGGGGGCAGGGCGTTCCGGGCAGGGCTGGGCGGCCGAGGCAGCAGGGCCTCAACGCCGGGCGGTCGCCTCGGGTCCGCGAGATGCCACGCCACGGCGCGTTCACGGGGCCTCACGTCCACCGCGCGTCACGCCTTCGCCGGCGTCCGATGACGGAGGCTCAGGCCCTATCCGTCGAACACGATCACCTGGCGGGCCACGTCGCCGGCGCGGAGGTGGTCGAACGCGGCCTCGAGGTCGCCCAGCGCGATACGCCGGTCGATCAGCCGATCGATCGGCAGGCGCCCGGCCAGAAACGCCTCCGCGTACCGGGGAAAGTCGATTGCGGCGACGGCCGACCCATAGTTCGAGCCGATGATCCGCCGGCCGCCGTCGACGAACGGGAAGGCCTCGAAGGTCGCCCGCTCCGCGAACCGCGTCAACCCGACCAGCACGGCCGTGCCGCCCGGCGGGAGCATCGCGATCGCCAGGTCGATCGTGCTCGGCAGCCCGATCGCCTCGAACACGAAGTCCAGGCCCTCGTCCCCAGCGGCGACCCGGATCGCGTCGACCCCTTCGGCCGGGTTGGCGGGATCGATCTGGACGCGATGGGTGGCGCCGAGGGTGCCCGCGAGATCGATCTTCGCTCGACTCACATCGACCGCGATGATCCGCCGGGCGCCGGCGACCACGGCGCCCATCACGCATGACAACCCGACGCCGCCAAGACCCATGACCGCGACGGTCGAGCCAGACGGGACGGCAGCGGTCTTCACAACCGCGCCGACGCCGGTCGAGACCGCGCAGCCGATCAGGGCTGCGACCTCCGGCGGCACCCCGTCGGGGAGGGGGACGACGGCCGACGCCGGCACGACCTGCGCCGTCGCCATCGTGCCGATGGCCAGGTACGCAAGGACGGGTGAGCCGTCGGGCCGGGACAGTCGCGTCGTCCCGTCGGTCTGGCTGTGGCGCAATGACGGAGACCCGGTGCACAGCCACTGGCGGCCACGCTGGCACTCCCGGCAGCGCAGGCACGGCGCGTACCAGGACAGTGCGACCGGCCGGCCCACGAGCTGCTGATCGACCCCGGCGCCCACGGCCTCGACCACGCCGGCACCCTCGTGGCCCATCACGATCGGACCCGGACGCTGCCAGTCGCCATCTCGGACGTGGAGGTCCGAGTGGCACACCCCGGACGCGGTCAACCGCACCAGCACCTCGCCCGGATGCGGTTCGTGGAGCCGCAGACGCTCGGTGACCGACGGCACCCCCGCCCGTTCGATCACGGCCGCCTCGATCTCGCGCATCGTGTCGCCTCCCGCCGTCAGCCGGGGGTTCCCTGATCAGCAGCCGGCCCGGCTCAGCCCGTGTTCTGGAGCCCGGCCGCGATCCCGTTGATGGTCATTCCGATCACGCCCCGGACCCCTGCGATGTCGGCGGACGGCAGGTCCGACCTGCGCAGCCGGCCCAGCAGCTCCACCTGGATCAACGACAGGGCATCCACGTACGGGTTCCGGAGCTCGATCGCTCGCGACAGCGTTGGGTGCCCCGCCAGCAGGCGGTCACGGCCCGTGATCAGCAGCAACAGCCGGACCGATCGAGCGTACTCTGCCTCGATCATCCCCCGGATCGCGATCGCGTCGGCGCCTCCGGCGAGGTCGGCATACCGCCCGAAGATCCCCATGTCGGCCTTGGCGAGCGAAAGCTCCGCGTTGTCGAGCACGGACGTGAAGAACGGCCATTGCTTGTACAGCGCTGCCAGGTGCTCGACGATCTGGCGCCCGCCGCGGGCCGTCACCGCCTCGAGTGCGGTGCCCAGGCCGTACCAGCCGGGCAGGTTGGCGCGGGCCTGGGACCAGGCGAAGACCCACGGGATCGCGCGCAGCGTCTGGATCACGTCGCCCCCCGCCTGGCCCTTCGTCCCCGAACCGGAGGCTGCGGTCGCGTCGTCACCGGCAACGCCCACGGATCCCGGCCGCGCCCCGGGCCGTGACGCCGGTCGTGAGCCCAGGCCGAGCACGGCGATCATGTCGATCGGCGTGACCGTGCGGAAGAAGGTCGCGAACTCCGCCCGTTCCACGAGCGCTCGGTAGGCGGTGCGCGAGATCGCGGTGAGCTCGGTCATGGTGGCCCTGCCGGACGCGGCTGCGGCGGTCGTGGCCCGTTCGTGCCCGGGTGCCGAGGCGAGCAGGACGGCTGCCGTGACCTGCTCCAGGTGGCGCTGCGCGATCGTCACGTCGCCGAAGTGGGCGGCGATCACCTCGCCCTGCTCGGTGAACTTGAGCCGTCCGTCGACGGTGCCGGGAGCCTGGGCCAGGATGGCCCGTCTGGCCGGTCCTCCGCCGCGGCCGATGGCGCCGCCCCGTCCGTGGAACAAGGTCAGCGTCACGCCATGGCGCCGGGCGACTGCGACCAGCGCCTCCTGAGCCCCGAACAGCTGCCAGTTCGCGGCCAGGAAGCCGCTCTCCTTGGACGAATCCGAGTAGCCGAGCATGATCTCCTGCGCGTCGCCGCGATCCCGCAGGTGCTTCCGGTAGCCAGGATCGGCAAGCAGGGCCTCGAACAGGTCTGACGCCGCCGCGAGGGCGTCGGCGGACTCGAGCAACGGAACCACGTCCAGGATCGGCGAGGCGGGTGGCAGGTCGGCAAGCCCGGGCACCGGTTGCCCGAATGGTCGCGACTGGCCCGCCAGGCGCGCGAGCTCGAGGACCGTGGTCACGTCCTCCAGCGTGGAGGTGAACGAGATCACGTAACGCCGGCATGCCTCGAGGCCGAACCGATCCTGGATGCGCGCGATCGCGCGGAACGTCGCGAGCACCTCGGCCAGCGTGACCCCGGGCGCAACCTCGGTCTCCGGGCCGGCTCCCGACCGGATCGCGGCGATGGCCGCGCGGTGGACCCCGGCATGCTGGCGGACCTCGAGCGAGGCGAGATGAAGCCCGAAGGTCGCGAGCTGCCAGCGAAAGTCGGTCAGCTCGCCATGCGCCACTCGGCCCAGGCCGCCCTCGATCAGGGCACGCTGGAGCACCGCGAGCTCAGCGTCCAGCGCAGCGGCGTCCCGGTAGCCGCCGGTCCGCGGGGCAGTGGCGCCGATGAGCGATGCCCGCGTTCTGCGGAGTCGCTCGGCGATCGCGCCCAGCCGCTGGCGATACGGCTCGTCGGGGAAGCGGCGCCGGAGCTGGCGCATGGTGTCGGGAAGCTCCTCGGCGTCGCGGGCCAGGGCGCCGCCCAGCACACGGTCCACACGGCCGAGCTCGACCCTGGCCGCCACGACCTGCATCAACCGCGACGCGACCGCCTCGTAGCCGTGCAGCAGGTGATCGGCCTGGAGCCGGGCCGCGTCCAGCGTGACGTCAGCGGTCACGCCGGGGTGGCCGTCGCGGTCGGCGCCGATCCAGGATCCGAACCTGAGCACCGACGGCGCGACCGGAGCTCGCGTGCCGGTCAGGCCGGCGTCTGTCGCAAGGGCCGGCAACCCTGAGCGCATCGCCGATTGCTGCCCGGGCGGACCGTCCTCGGCCCCGTCGATCGCCCGCTCACCGGCGCGACCGACCACACCGCCATGCGCCCGGTCGATCGCCCGGTCGAGGGCTCGCTGGAAGCGGGGCACGACCGTGAACAGCGTCTCGTCGAAGATGGCCATCGCCGACCGGACCTCATCCAGCGGCGTCGGCGCCACCGAACGTACGTCGCCGATGTGCCACAGGATCGTGATCTCCTCGCGCAGACGGCGCCGCAGATCCGCGTCCTCGTCGGGCGTGATCCGGGGATCGTCGAGCGCGTCGAGGAGGCGATGCACGCGTCGCAGCGCGAACAGCAGCGTCCGCCGGCGGGCCTCGGTCGGGTGGGCTGTGAGGACCGGATGGACGATGGTGCGCTCGATCCTGCGCTCGATGCCGGTTGCGGCGAGCTCGGGGACCAGGCGGTCGACCGCCTCGTTGACCGAATCGTCGAGGGGCCGCCCGCGCGCACGGCGGGCGCGCATCCGGAGCATTCGGATCCGCTGGTGCTCCTCGGCCAGGTTGACCAGCTGGAAGTAGAGCGTGAACGCCCGGGCGACCGCCGCGCTGTCGGCGAGCTCGAGGCGCGCGATCTCCTCGCTGAGCCGCTGGCGCGCGACGCCGGGCTCGACCGCGGCATCCGGACCGCTGCGGCGGATCGAGATCGTGCCCCGCCGGATCCGCTCCACGAGCGTGAACAGCTCCGGGCCGGCCTGCTCGGCGATGACCTGGCCCAGGAGGGCGCCCAGGAGCCGGACCTCGCGGGCCAGTGGGTCGCGGGCACGACCGAACCCGGGACCCGGCGGCTCGGCGGCGACCGCCGGGAACCGGGCCCTCCGCGCCTGGGACCGTCTCCGACCGGGTCGGACAGCACGGTTGGCCATGGGCTAAGGATGGCGGAACGGTCGCCACGACCGCCAGTCGGCGCAGGTTTCGGTTGGACTGCAAGGGCACCGTGCCGGTACCCGTCCGCAACCGATCTCGGTTACAGCAGCGCCTAGGCTTGTATCGTGGTCACGATGGCGACGCACGAGCATGCGAGCGGCCCCCCGGACGCCGCCGGGGCTCCGGCCCCTGGGGCCTTGTCCAACGCGGGGCTGCCGGCTGGGGACGCCTCCGCCTCGACCGACCCGGAGACAGGGTCGAATGGGCGACCGGCTCCGGCAGGCGATCGCGATCCCGTCGCCGAGCTCCGCTTCCTTCACGAGCTGCTGCGCCTGGTCACGACCGCCCGAACCTGGGAAGAGCTGCTCGAAACCGTGGTCGACGGCACGCGCGATTCGCTCGGCGCCAGCGTGTCCTCGCTGTACCTGCTCGACCGGGACGGCAGCCGGCTGACCCTGGCGGCCACCAACGGCCTCGACCGGTACCAGATCGGGCGGGCCGTGGTCCCGTACGGGAAGGGGATCACCGGGCACGTGGCGGCGACCCGCGACGCCATGGCCATCCCCGACGTCCGGGCGGACCCACGGTTCCTGTGGGTGCGCGGCATCGACCAGCGTCGGTTCGTCGCCTCGATGCTGTCGGTCCCGCTCACCTGGCACGATCAGGTCGTGGGCGTGCTCAACGTGCAGACCGAGCAGCACCGGGAGTTCGATTCGGCCGACGTGGCCCAGCTGTCCGCCATCGCGGACCTGCTGGCAGGCATCGTCGAGAAGGGCCGGCTGCAGCGCGAGGCCGAGGTACAGGTGGCGCGGCTCAAGGCGCTCGACCAGGCGCGCAACGAGCTGATCGCGCTGGTCACCCACGAGCTTCGGACGCCGCTCGCCGTGGTCCGTGCCTACACGGACCTGCTGGCCGAGGAGCCGCCGCTCGTGGGCCGCTCCTCGCGCGACCCGCGGCGGCGGGCGACGCGGGCCGCCTGGCACGATGGGACGCTCGAGCAGATCGAGCGCCTGGATCGCCTCGTGGACTCGATCCTCGACTCGGTCAGGATCGTGCCGGACCAGCCGCCCGAGCTCGAGACGATCGACCTCTGGGCGATGATGGCGGAGCTGCTCGATGCGCTCGAGCCGATGCTCCACCGCCATCGGGCGGCCGTGGGCGGGTCGCGGTCATTGCACGTGATGGCGGACCGGTCCCGGCTCCGCCAGGTGCTCGAGCATCTGCTCGAGAACGCGATCAAGTACGCGCCACCCGACACGAAGGTCGAGATCGATTGGGCCTTGGTGGAGGGCATCGTCCGGCTGGCGGTGATCGACGAGGGACCCGGCATTCCGCCAGAGTGGCGCGATCGGATCTTCGAACCCTATGCGCGGCACGAGACCTCGACCGCGCGCGGATCGGGCATCGGCCTGTACGCAGCCCGGCGGCTGGCCGAATTGATGGGTGCCCGGCTGTGGTGCGAACCCGCTCCGTCGGGGGGAGCGTGCTTCGTGCTCGCGCTGCCGGCCGCGGTCGCCGTGTGACGGAAAGGCAGGTCAGGACATCATGATCGGAACGCGACCGTTGCGGATCCTGGTCGTGGACGACGACCCGGCGATGGTCGGGGCGATCACGGCCCTCGTCGGCACCGAGGGCCACCAGGTCATCACCGCGTATGACGGCCTGACCGCCGTCAAACGCTTCCGGGAGGAGCGCCCGGACCTGGTGCTGCTCGACCTGGCGATGCCGGGCCCGGACGGGTTCACCGTCATCGGCCAGCTGCGCGCTACCGGCAGCGTGCCGGTGCTGGTCGTCTCGGGCGAGAGCGCCGAGGCTGCCAAGGTCAAGGCGCTGGGGATCGGGGCGGACGACTACCTGGTCAAGCCATTCGGCAAGCAGGAGCTGCTGGCGCGCATCTCGGCCGTGATGCGACGCGTCGACCTGGCCGGAACCGGCCGCATCGGCGGCCTGGGCGACGGTCCGACGGGTGTGCTGACCGCAGGATCGCTGACGCTCGAACCGGCCCGCCACGAGGCGCATGTCGGAGCGATTGCGCTCAACCTCACCCCCACCGAGTTCCGGCTGCTCGAGGCGCTGGTTCGCGCCGGCGGGGACCTGGTCGCACACCACCGGCTCGCCCGGGCCGGTTGGCCCGCGGAGCCGGACCCCGACCTGCTGTGGCTCAAGCCGCATCTGGCCCGGCTGCGCTCGAAGCTCGAGGCGGCGGGCGGACCGCGAATTGTCGCGGTGCGCTCGGTCGGCTACCGGATCGAGGCGGACGAACCGGCCTGAGGATGAGGTCGTGCCCCGGACCGGGGCCCGTCATCCGGACCGGCGAGGTCTCGCGGAATCGAAACGGCCCCGGGGCGTAGCCGGGGCCGTCGCGTTGTGGTGGTCGCCCTTGGGCGGGCGGTCGGGCTGGGCGGGCGATCCAGCCCGGCCGACGATCAGGCCGCGATGAGCGCCAGACCCCTTGCGTTGTGGGGAGCGTCGACGCACGTGACTCGGCAGCCGCGCGCGTCGCGGCCACCGAGGGGCGCGAAGTGGAACCACACCTCCTCGCCGTCTGCCGCGCGCTCGAGGCGGCAGCCGCAGGCGCTGCAGGTGATCGGTCCGCCGCGGGTGTCGAGAGCGTCGGGAACGTGGCTCGTGTCGTAGGCGGGGTAGGTCATGGTCGGTGCCCTCCCGTTCGGGTGATGCCGGCGAGGCCGGAGAGGGGGACGGACCGGCTGCGATCCGGTGCGGCCAGCGTCATGAGACGTAGCGCCGCGTCCGGACATCGTGCGCCCACGCCGCTCACGCGGCGACGCCGGTCGGGATCCGGAGCGGTTGCGGTTCGATTGCGCCGCTTCCCGGGAGCCCGCGGCGCCGGTCAGGTCCGGTGTGCGGCCTCGGGCCGGGACCGATCAGGCCGCAGGCCGATGAAGGATCCCGGAGCGACGAACCACGAGGCCGGCCGTGGTTCCCTGCACGAGCAGCGTCACCAGCACCACGCCGTAGACTGCTCCCTGGAGCAGGCCGCGATCGGGCAGGTTGATTGGGAGGGCCAGTGCCAGGGCCACCGCAACGGCCCCGCGGAGCCCTGCCCAGAACATGACATGCAGGTAGCCAACCGGCATCCGGCTGGGCCCCGGCAGCATCCGCCCGCCGCCCCCGATCACCCCATACACGACGAATGCCCGCGCGAGCGTGATGGCCAGGAACCCGGCTGCGATCAGGGGCGCCGCCTGGTCGAGCAGCTCCGGGCTGATCGCGAGGCCCATCAGCAGGAAGGTCAGCGCGGTGAGCAGGAAGGCCACGAACTCCCAGGTGATGTCGAGGGCCTCGCGAGTCCGGCGGCTGAGCACCACGCCCCCGCTCTCGTTGCCCAGCACCAGCCCGACGACCACGGTCGCGATGATCCCCGACTCGTGGATGCGGTCGGCGACGAGGTAGGTGCCATACGCGGCGATCACCGAGATCGCCACCTCGATCAGGTGGTCGTCGGCGATCCGCATCAGGCGCTCCGCGAGCATGCCCACCGCGATGCCGATGACGGCGCTGACCACGACCGTGAGCACGAACGCGACGGCCCCGTCCGCGATCGTCACGGGCTCGCTGATGGCCCGCAGCGCGATCGCGAACAGGACGACGCCCGTTCCGTCGTTGAGCAGGCTCTCGGACTCGACCACGGTCGCCAGCCGCCTCGGGGCGTGGAGCCGCTTGAACAGCGACACGACGGCGACCGGATCCGTGGCCGAGATCATCGCGCCCAGCAGGAAGGCCATCGAGAAGTCGAGGCTGGTGACGCTCGAGACCACCACGGCCACCACGCCGGCGGTGATCAGGACGCCCGGGGCGGCCAGGATCGCGACGGCACCGAATGACCGGCGCAGCTCGCCCAGGTCGATCTTGTAGGCGGCCTCGAACACCAGACCAGGCAGCAGCACCGCGAGGATCAGCTCGGGCGTGATGCCCACCTGGGTGGACGGGAACAGGATCGAGATCACGAGTCCTGCCAGGACCAGGGCAACCGTGTACGGGAGGGCGAACCGGCGGGCGACCAGGGCTACGGCGGTCGCCACCACCACCAGCAGGACGAACAGCTCGACCGGCAGCAGGCCGGCGATCTCGGACTCGGTCATGACCCTCCAGCAGGCACACAGCGATGCCGGCAGCATGAGCGTAGCCCACGACCGGTACGCTGTGCCCGGGGTCGAGGCTGGCGGAGGTCGCGATGGATCTGGGAGTGCGAGGTCGGCGGGCGCTGATTGGTGGTGGCGCGTCCGGGATCGGCGTTGGGATCGCCGCCGCGCTCGCCGATGAGGGCGCCCGGGTCGCCCTGATCGGCCGTACCCGTGATCGCGTCGAGGGCGCGGCGCGGCGTCTCGACGGGCTCGCCGTCGTGGCCGACCTGGCGACGCCCGACGGGCCGGCGAGCGCCGTTGGTCAGGCGGTGGCGAAGCTCGGCGGGCTGGACCTGCTGGTCGTCAACTCCGGGGGTCCGCCCGCCGGCACGTTCGAGGCGGTCGATGAGGGAGCCTGGGAGCGTGCGATCGCGGGCACGCTCCAGGCCTCGCTCCGGCTGATCCGGATCGGGCTGCCTCACCTGCGCGCGGGCTCCGACCCGGCGATCCTGATCGTGCTCTCGTCATCGGTCCGCCACCCGATCGCGGCGCTCGTGACCTCGAACGTGTTGCGTCCGGGCCTGGTCGGGCTGATCAAGACCCTGACCCTCGAGATCGCACCGATCCGGATCAACGGCCTGGCGCCCGGCCGGATCTCGACCGACCGGACCGGCGAGGTCGACGCCCGGCGGGCCGAGGCCTCGGGTCTCAGCCTCGAGGAGATCGAGCGGAGAGGCCGGGCGGCGATCCCGTTGGGCAGGTACGGCGATCCGGCCGAGATCGGTCGGGTGGGTGCGTTCCTGCTGTCGCCGGCGGCCGGCTACGTGACCGGCCAGGTCGTCGCCGTCGACGGCGGGATGATCCGCTCGCTGCCCTGATCGCGGCGGCTCGTCCTCAGCCTCGATCGGGATCCGGGCGCAGCGAGCCCGGCTCGAGGTGGCGATCGAGGCCAGTCCGCCGGAGCAGATCGTCCAGATCCGCGATCGTGCCGGCGTCGGCGGGTGAGCCAGGCGCCCGGACCGTGGCGTGGGCGATCGCACCGCGCCGCTGGTAGACGACCTTGCGGATCGGCAGGTTGAGCAGGGCCTGGTTCTCGAACCGGATCACGGTGGCGTAGCGGTCGAACACCGACGCCGCTCCGTCGCGATCGCCTTCGAACCAGCGCCGGGCGACGTCCACCAGGACCTCCGGGAACCCGAACCCGGTCATCGTCCCGTGGCTGCCGCGCCGGAGCTCCTCGAGCAGCATCGCGCCGCCGAGCCCGCCCAGCACCGTGATCGCGGACGAGCCGCCCACCAGGGCCCCGACCTTGGGCGGCGTCGGCTCGTCCTCGAGCTTGATCACGCGGCATTGCGGGACCTCATCGGCGAGGGCGAGCAGGAGCTCGACGGACATGCGGACGCCGGAGCTCGCAGGATGGTCCTGGACCACGATCGGCAGGGTGATCGCCTCGGCCACGGCGAGATAGTGACGGCGAACGGCGGCATCGCTCGGGCGGGCGAGTGGCGGTGGGGCGAGCATCACCGCGGTCGCCCCTGCGGCCTCGGCCTCGCGGGCGAACGCGACTGCTCGATTGGTGGCAGCGTGCGACACGCCGACGCACACCGGGATCGAGCCGGCGGCGGTCGCCAGCACCGAAGCGATCACGACAGACCGCTCCGCATCGGCAAGGCGGCCGGCCTCGCCCAGCACGCCCAGGATGGTCACGCCGTCGACCCCGGTTGCGCGGACGAAGGCGACCAGGCGCTCGATCGAGGGCACATCGAGGGCGCCGTCAGGAGCGAAGGGCGTGGGGACGATGTTCCAGACGCCTCGCAGCATTCCCTGGTCGCTCATGCCATCTCCGTCTCCATCGGCACGGAGAGGCTACACGAGGCGGCCGGTCATGCCGGCCACCGGAACACGACCATCGTGCCGTGGGTCGGTCGCGGACCGATCCTCAGCACGCCGCCACATGCCCGTGCCTCGGCCCGCATGTCGGCGATCCCGCGCCGCCCGCTGCGCGCGGCGGCATCCTCGTTCGCGGGTGGCCCATGCCCATCGTCCTCGATCAGCAGCTCGACCGAGGCCGGCTGCACCTCCACCGCGATCCGGGCCATGCTGCCGGGCGCGTGGCGCACGACGTTGTCGAGCGCCAGCTGCGCCACCCGGAAGGCGGCCCGCTCCACGTCGCGCGGCAAACGCCGGGCGACACCGTCCTTGCCTGAACCGGCCGCGACCTCGCCATCGGAGCCGCCGACCTCGATCTCGACCCGGACCGTGGAGCGGTCCTCGACGCGCTCGGCCAGCCACTCGAGCCCCGCCACCAGGCCCATCTCCTCGAGGACGATCGAGCGCCGCGCCGCGAGCAGCGATTCGACCTCGTCCACGGCCGACCGCAGGTCGGCAGCCAGTCGCTCCACGGTGCCGCCTGCCTCGGCGGCCGCGAGCGCCCTGCGCAGCGACGGGAGCACCTCCGCGTGCAGGTCGGCCGCCAGCCGGCCGCGCTCCGATTCGACCGCCTCGGCTCGCCCGACGTCGCGCCCGGGGACGAGCTCGTCGACCAGCACCCGCAACGCCGGCAGCGCCGACCCGGCGCCCGAGCCGCCCTCACCCGCGACCAGCCGCTCGCGCGTCCGGCGGAGGGCCGGGGCGAGGTCACGCACCAGGCCGATCGTCGCCAGGATCGCGATCACGCCCAGCCACAACCACTCGGGCAGCACGGCCTCCAGCTCGCCGCCCTGCACCCGTGCCGCGGAGCGGGCGATCAGCTCCATGGTCAGCGCTCCGACGACCAACCACGTGGTTGCCGTCACGCGCTTCCGCGCCTGCCCCGAGACCGCATAGGCCGCCGCGATCACGGGCGGGATCAGCAGGACTGCGGTCACCAGCGCCTCGAGCCGCAGATCCGTCTCGCCACCCAGCCGCCGCACCTCACCGCTGTATCCGGCGGTCGCGAGGGCGCCGGCGGTGGAGCCGACGATGACCGCGGCCCAGCCGAGCGTCGGCGCCCAGCTGTGGGTCAGGCCGACCACGACCAGCGCACCCACCGCCCACAGGATCGGCACGATGGCGGAGATCGATGGCCCGGGCATGGAGAACGGATCCGCCAGCCGCAGCGCGATCGAGGCGGCGACCAGGGCCACCGCCGCGGACGAGGCCAGCCGCAGGGCCCGAGTCATGCGCGTGGCCGCTCGGGGACCCATCCTTCCCGCAGCGCGAGCACCGCGAGCTCGGTGCGCGACAGGACGCCGTAGCGGTCGAACAGCCGGCGGAGGTGGCTCTCCACGGTCTTCTCGGTGACGCCCAGGTGGGCGCCGACCTCGTCGTTGGAGGCGCCGTCGCAGACCAGCGAGAGGACCTCGATCTCGCGGTCCGAGGGCCGTCGCGGAGCGCTCCGGATCGCGCGCAGCATCGAGGCCGAGAACGCCGTGCCGCCGCCGGCGACCGTCCGGATCGCGGCCAGGATGTCCCTCACCTCGCTGGTCTTGAGCAGGTAGCCTGCCGCACCGCGCTCGAACGCCGTCCGGATGAGCGGTGGCTGGTCGAACGAGGACAGCAACAGGATCGCGGGCCCCTCCGGCCCGACGGCTTCGAGCAGCCTGAGCCCTTCCGCCTCCCCGGCCAGCTGGACGTCCGTCACGACCACGTCCGCTGCGGCAGCCCCGCGGCCCCCCAGCAGGGCTCTGGCCTCGTCGAGCGAGCGGGCAGTCCCCGCGAGGGCGAGGTCCGGCGCCGACCGGACGGCGGCACCCACGGCGTCGAGGATCGCCGGGTGGTCGTCCACGAGCACGACGCGGATCGGCTGCACATCCACGGCATCCAGCCTAGCGCGCCGAGGCGCGTGGACGAAGGGTCGCCGGGAGGGCCGGCGGGTCCTCCACGTTGCGGGATTCCCCGCATACTCACGGCAACGCAGCGCAGGGGGTCATGGACGACGATCGACGGACCGGCATGAGCGAGGCCGAGCCGGATGCGGTCGGGCTGCCTCCCGGCCAGGATTCGCAGGCCGGTGCACCCGACGGCGATCCCGGCGGGTCGCTGCCCACGGCCCCCGAGCCGACACCGACGCAGGTGGTCTCCCAGGCCGGGGCCCAGCCGCCGCTGCCTCCGGAGGGCGTTCCCCCGGCCCAGGACCTCGGCTCGGGTCCGCCGCCGCCTCCGCCGCCACCTCCGCCGCCTCCGCCGCCGCCCGGACCGCCCACCGGGTGGGGCTGGGTCGGCCCCGGGTCAGCGGCCCGGGGCCCGACGCTCGACATCGGTTCGATCCTCGGGCGGACCTTCGACACCTACGGCAGGGAGTGGTCGCTGTTCCTCGCGCTCGCCCTGCCGGCCGGGGTGGGGGCGTTCCTGGTGACGGTGGCGACGCCGCGGTACCTGACCGGGTACGGCACCCCCACGCCGAGCGTTGCGGTCGATCCGCAGGTGATCCTGAACGACGCTGCGCTGCTCATCGCCATGAGCGTGGTGTCGTGGCTCCTGTCGGGCCTGGCCGCTCTGTCATCGATCATCGCCGCTCACAGGCTGTGGAGCGGTCAGCCAACCGGGCTTGGGGACGCGCTCGTGGGTGCGTTTCGTGCCTTGCCGCGGGCGATCGGGTTGACGATCGTCCTGGTTGCGGCGCTTGCCGGCGTCACCGCTCTGGTGGTCCTGGTGGGTGTCGCCCTGTTCGTCATCGCGCCGGCCCTTGGCGTGATCGTGATGCTGATCCTGGGGCTCGTCCTCCTCCTCGGCCTGTTCGTGGTGGGGGTCAGGCTCTCGCTCCTGCTTCCCGTGCTTGCGCTCGAGCGAACCGGGGTGATCGAGACCGTGTCGCGGACGTGGCAGCTCACCAGGGGGCACGCGATCATGTTGTTCGCGGCCGCGTTCGTCGTGGGTCTGAGCGCGGGGCTTGGCGTCTGGGGCAGCTCTCTGATCTCGTCCAGCGTGCAGGATCGGCTGGTCGCCGGGATCGCGACCGGTCTCGCGACGGTCATCGCAACCCCCCTGTACGTAGCGTGGTCGGTGATCGCCTGGGGCGATCTGGTCGGGGGGCGGCACGGCGATTCGCCGGTCATGGCCCGCGGTGTCGGGCGCCGGGCCGGTGCGGCGCTCGTGGTCGGGTTCGGTGTGCTGCTGCTGGCCGCCGGGGTTGCCGTCTTCGCCAACACCGTGGCCGGCCAGGCCGCCCTGCCCGCGCCCTGATGGCGACCGACGGGCCGGCTCGCTACGGCTGGCGGATCCGGATATCGTCGACCCCGGCCTCGAGGAGATTGCCCCGACCACCGTCCCGGGCGGCCACCACGAGGTGGATCGTCTGACCGGCCCAATCGGCCAGCGACGCCGACGCCGAGGTCCACGACGCATCGACGTCGTGCGCTGACCCGCGCCGCTCGAACACGGTCGTGCGGGTCCCGTCCTCACCCTCGACCATCACCCGGAGATAATCGGCCGAGGTCGACTTCGCCGTGTGGGCCAGGTAGTAGGCGAAGGTGAGCGGGCCGTACGCCGCCGGATCCGATGGCAGCGTGATCGACCGGCTGCGGACCGTGGTCTCCCCGTGATCGAGGTCGTTCGAGCCCGCCCGCGCGCCGGCGCTCGCGCCCGTCACCAGATCTCGCCGGCCCGAGACCGTGGTGCCCAGCTGCTTGACCCCGTGGGACCTGGTCGTCTGCGGGTTGGCGATCTGCCACCGGCCGCTGGTCGCCGTGTCCGTTCCGTCCGGGTCCCGGTGCCAGCCGCGGTTGATCTCGAGGTCGTCGTAGAGGGGGCCGCAATCCGCCCGGGTCGCCGACGCGCCCAGGGCCGCGTACGGGCACGCCGCACGATCGATCAGGAGCAGGATTGCCGAGCGATTGCGCTCGGTCTGGGCGGGGATCACCGAGTCGTCCGGGTAGTGGTCGCCCCACACCGTCGGCTTCTCGGTCGGGTACAGCTCGAACGTGTAGCTGAAGATCCGATGCGCGGCGTACAGCCAGTCGATCTGGTCGCCGTCGGTGACGTACAGGTCCGACGACTGCTCGGCCGTGTACCCGTTGAGCGAGGCCATCGCCCGCCCCAGCGCGACCAGGGCCCGGTGGTCGAGCCTGGTCATGTCGGGCGGCACGTTCTTCTTGGTGTAGCCGTACGGCCACAGGATCAGCTCGCCGTTGGTGTGCAGCGTGATGTGGGTCCGGATCTGCTGGACGCCGTTGACGACCCGGCTGTTGACGAAATCGCGCAGGGCCCGGGTCTCGGGCGCCGAGAACGGGTACGGGCCGCGGTACGTGATCGACGACCGCTTGCCGGACGAGCCCCCGCAGCACGCGAAACGATACGAGTAGTTGCGATTGAGGTCGGTGTAGATGTGCGTTCCGTCGGCCAGCTTCTGGCGATTCTTGCGCCAGGCGCGGAACGGATCCCCGGTCAGGTCGTACTCCATCCCGTCCGGATTGAGCGCGAAGATGATGAACGTCTCGCGCGTGTCGACCAGGCGCGTGACGGTCTCGTCGGTGCCGTAGCCCTGGGTCAGCCAGCGCAGGATCGCGAGCGCCTGCTCCGTGGTCAGGTGCTCCCGGGCGTGATGAAGGGCGTCGATCAGCACCTCGGGCTCGTCCTCGTCGGTGGCGACGTTGTCGCTGATCTTGGCCGCCCAGATGTCGCGTCCCTGGTAGCTCTTGCCGATCGAGAACACCGAGACGATCTCGGGGAAGTCGGTTGCCGCCTGCTGGATCTCCGCCACCATCTCCGTGTAGTTGTGGTAACCGCTCATGCTCGCCGGGAAGTCCGGCTCGGCCGCCGCGACGGGCGTCGGTGCCAGGAGGGATCCCCAGACCGGTCCAAGGATCGCCGCCGCAACCAGGGCGAGGAGCGATCGTCGCGCGCGGTGCCGGGAGGTGCGCCGGGACGGCATGGGCATGCGTTGAGAGTGCCAGACGGAGGCAAGCCCGGCGCGAGGATGGGGCGCGAGTGGGACGGACGCTCAGCCGGTGACTGGCTCCTTGAGCGCTGGGTCGGACCACGCCTGGAGCTCGATGATGTTGCCTTCGGGATCAGTCACGTATGTCCAGGTGACCTTCCGGCCATCGCTCGTCTGCACCGTGACGATGTCGCCAATCGGGTGGCCGCCGTTCTCGAGCACGATCTTCCGGGCCGTCGGCACGTCGGGCACGCCGAAGGCGACGTGGCCGAAGCCACGCCGGTTCGCTGCCGCAGGCCCGCTTTCCAGCTCGTCGTCATACTCGAAGATCTCGAGCGTCGGCCCGCCGTCTCCGTGGCCCGGAAGGCGAAGGTGGGCGCCACGGAAGGCCGCGTTGGGGACGCCAGTGCCGCTGGTGACCGCTGGTCCCGAGAAGTCACGCTCCGGCGGGACGAACACACAGCCCAGGACGTCCTGATAGAAGGCTGCGAGCGCCCGCCAGTCTCTGGCAACGACGTTCACGTGGCTGAAGCGCCCTTCGATCATGCGGGCCCTCGGCGATCCCTCCGTCACGTTGACCTCCTGCGGGCACGACGCCGGGATCGGCCGGCCCCTCGACCCTGCCGGCGCACGAGTGGGGCCCCGGGCGAGCGGAGACTCATCGGTCGAGATGATGCCCGATTCTCAGCGGGCGGCCGCCGTCCCGGATGCTGCCGCGGCGCGTGCTCCGCCGCCCTCGCTGCTGTCGGGCCTCGGCGGCTCCGTTGCATCAGGCTGCTCGTCTGCCCCCATCGTGTCCCCGCCGTCCGCCAGCCACGACCGGAGGCTGGCTCGCCACAGGGCTCGCCCGTGGAACGTGTCGGACTCGGCCAGCCCGTCCATCCCGCCCACGCGCACCAACTCTCCGAGCAACGGTGCCAGCTGCGACCCGTAGACGTGCATGCACGGCTCTGGTCTCACACCCGGCCACGAGTAGCACGAGACGACCGTGCGGCGATGCTGGTGAGGGATCTCGGACGGGACGTCCTCCCAGGCCGGATCCGCGGGCGTGAACTCCCACTGGTCGAGGCTGCCCTGCGGGATCCCCTCGACGCCCCGGACGACCCGTGGCTGGGCATCCAGCAGGTACGGATCGACGACGAGGTCGCACACGACGCCATGCTCGGGCATCAGGGCGAGCCATGCGTTGCGGATCAGCGGAACGGACGGATCGTGCCGCTGGGTGGCGTCAACCAGGATGTCGGTGACGGTCAGCCTCGCCCGCAGGTAGTCCTCGTCGCGGGTCAGGTTGCGGCCGGTCGTGACGACCTCCACCCCCGGCAGGCCGCTGCGGATGAACGCCTCGTTGCGGGCATCGTCACCGTACTTGGTCGCGAACTCGACCGCATGCTTGCCGATCTGGCCGGCGCCCATGATCGTGACCCGTACCGGTGGCCGGCCCGGGACCGCCATCGCGGGCCACTGGCGCTCCAGGGCGGCGAATGCCGACGCGACGCCGTTCCAGGCGACGCTGCGCAGGTTCTCGACCAGGCGCTTGCCGTCGTCGTTCTCGATCGTATCGAGCGAGATCGCCTCGAGCCCCAGGCCATGCAGCATGCGGACCCGGGCCGGTCGGGTGGGGAAGTGGAGCATCGACACCAGCACGGCGCCGGGATGCATCAGCTCGTAGCGGCCCTCGGGTGCGCGCAGCACGACCACCACGTCCTGCCGGTAGGTCGTCTCCTCGTCGGTCGCGTGGACGTTCGGTCCGAGCATGTAGTCCATGTCCGAGTAGCCCATGCCGGAGCCGATGCCGGATTCGACGTAGACCTCGGCGCCGAGCCCGGCGAGCATCCCGATCAGCGGTGGCAGGAAGTCACGCCGCTCGGCAGGCTCCTTGTGCATCCGGGGAAAGCCGATGCTGATCGGACTGGACGATGTCGGCACGCTTGATTCCTCCCAGGGGGTCCTCCGACCGTACCCTCGAACGGGTGGATCCGCGAAGGTCCGGATGCCCCGCGGTCGGCGGCCAAAGCGCCCGATCGATCCGCATGTTGTCTTGACAGTATAACGTGTCAGTGTCACGATCTTGCCATGCCTGAGGACCCGTACACCATCGCCGACCTCGCTCGCCTCGCGGACGTCACGCCGCGCACGGTCCGCTACTACGTTCAGCGTGGTCTGCTGCCGTCTCCCGAGGCTGCGGGTCCGGCGACACGGTATGGCGAGCGCCACCTGTCGCGGCTGCGGCTCATCCGTCTCCTCCAGCGCGACCATCTCCCGCTGGCCGAGATCCGGGCCCGCCTGGAGCGGGCGGCTGACGGCGAGGTCGAGCGGGCCCTGGCCGGCGCGGAGCCTTCGGATGTCGTGCCTGCGATGTCCACCCGCGACACGCTCGCGTTCGTGCGACAGCTGATGACCAGGGCGGGCGTCGCGCCCCGGTTCTACGGGACGCCCACGCCGCCCGCCGGCGCCCCACCGCCGGCGGACGACCTCGGGCCACTCGAGGGCTTCGAGCGCGTGGTGCCCGATGCGTTCCCGATCCGCGACGCGCCCGGCGTGCCCGGCCCGACTGGCGCGCCGGAGCCGCGGCCGGTCACGTTGCCGGTGTCTCCGGCCATGCTGCCCGCGCTTCCGTCGGCGCCCGCGGGCCCGTCCGCCGGGAGGCAGGTTGCGGACCGCTCGACGTGGGAGCGCCTGGCCATCACGGCCGACGTCGAGATCCACGTTCGCCGTCCGCTCGACCGGCGCACCAACAAACGAGTCGACCAGCTGGCCCGGATCGCCCGGGAGCTGTTCGAGGACGAAGCCTGACCGAGCCGAGGCGCGAAGGAGCCCCTCCATGTCTGAAAACCCTGTTCCCAACCCCTGCCTCGCTGTTCGCCCCGATCGGCGGCTGATCCGTGCCCATGCCCGCAGCGAGCGATTCCTGCTCATCGACCTCACGGCGCCCGCCGTGGCGCCGGACCCGTCCCGCCGGCGCGCCCCGGTCAACCTCGCGTTCGTGCTCGACCGCTCGGGCTCGATGGGCGGCCAGAACAAGCTCGGCCTGGCGAGGCAGGCGACCGAGGAGGCCATCCACCGGCTCGATTCCGCCGACCGCTTCTCGGTCGTCGCCTACGACGATCAGGTCGACGTCGTGATCCCGGCAACCGAGGCGGGCCCGGTGGCGCGCCGGGCCGCCGCCGATCGCCTGCGGTCGATCGCAGCGCGCAACACCACCAATCTGCATGGGGGCTGGCTGGCGGGCTGCGAGCAGGTCGCGGCAGGGCTGCTGGCGGAGGGCGTCAACCGCGTGCTCCTGCTGACCGACGGTCTCGCCAACGTCGGGGTCACCGACCGTGGGGAGCTGGCGGGCACGGCCCATGACCTGCGTCGTCGTGGGATCACGACCAGCACGTTCGGTGTCGGGAGCGACTTCGACGAGGAGGTGCTCCAGGGCATGGCCGATTCGGGTGGCGGCCACTTCTACTTCATCGGGGACGTGACCCAGATGCGCGACCACATCGCGGGCGAGGTGGGAGAGACGCTGGAGACGGTTGCCCGCGAGGTGGTCCTCGAGCTGACGGTTCCTGGATCCGTACGGGTCGAGCCACTGTCCCCGTTCCGCGTCGAACAGCGTGCCGGCCGCGTGCTCGTGTACCTGGGCGACATGGTCTCGGGCCAGATCCTCTCGATCGTGCTCCGTGTCACCTTCGACTACGGGGAGCTCGGCCGCGAGGTGGGGCTCCGCGTCGGAGTCTCCGACCGCGACGGTGTCCTCGAGCGCCTCCGCCCTGCTCCCGACCCGATCACGGTCGTGTGGACGTATGCGGATCACGCCGCGAACGATGAGCAGGCTCGGGACCGGGACGTGGATCGGGTGGTCGCGCGGCTGTTCGCCGAGCAGGCCAAGCAGGAAGCCGTGCGACTCAACCGCGAAGGCCGGTACGGCGAGGCCTCGAACGCCCTCGAGCGGGTCAGCCGCCGGGTGGCGGCGTACGCGGGGTCCGACCCGGGGCTTCGCGGGATCGCGGCGGAGCTGCGCCAGGAGATGGACGCTTACGCCGCGCCGATGCCCGAGATGACGCGCAAGGCGCGCTACTTCGCGTCCAGCGTGGTCGCCCGCGCGCGGACCGCGGACGGCCGTCCGCAAAGGTCCTGAGCCCCATCTGCCTGCGCGTCGGCCTTCGCTCGCCGGGACCCGATCGGGTCCGCCCCGCCGGGCCCAGACCCGCAGCGTCGGCCCGCGAAGCGTCGGCCCGCAGCGTCAGCCCGCAGGCTTGCCCATGGGGAGCCGCGGGTCGGCCGGCTGGCCGGCCCAGGTGTCCCTGATCCAGGCGTGGGCCGGATCGTCGGTGATTCGCCAGGCGCGCTCTGGCCCGGGTCCGGCCATCACGTTGAGGTAGTACATGTGGTAGCCGGGGGTCGCCATCGCCGGACCATGCCAGCCGTGGGGGATCAGGACCACGTCCCCGTCCCGGACCTCGACCAGCACGTCGATCGGCCGGTCGTCGGTGCCGTAGACACGCTGATAGCCCATCCCGGGTCCCGCCGGACCGGCTGCGATCTGGTAGTAGTAGATCTCCTCGAGGATCGCCTCGCCGGGTCGCTCCTCGTCGTGCTTGTGGGGCGGGTACGAGGACCAGTTGCCGCCCGGCGTGATGACCTCGACCGCGATCAGCCGCTGGGCCTCGAACGTCATCGGTGCGGCGAAGTTGCGCACCTCGCGCGAGCATGCCCCGGCTCCGCGCAGCTCGACGGGGACGCCGGCCGCGGCGCCGTGGCGCAGGGGCAGCCGCTGCTCCGCCCGAGCCGTGGCGACCGCGAACCGGCCCCCTTCACGGCTCTCGAGCTCAACCGATGATCCACGCGGCAGATAAGCGAAATCGGTCGGGCCGCTGAACACGTCCGGACGCCCGGCGAGCTCGATCGCCTCGCCGTCGCAGGTGACGGTGGCGCCGCCCGCGAGCGGCAGCACGATCGCCTCGTCGTTGCCCGTGGCGAACGCGATTCGACCGCCGGCGGCCAGGTTGGCGATTCGCAGCCCCGAGTAGGTCCATCCCGCATCCTCGGGCGTGACCACGGTCGCCCAGCCGCCCGCCGCCGTCGATCCAGCCGGCCGATGGAGCGTGCCGGTCGTGATGGTGGTCTGCGTCATCGCTTCTTGTCCGGGTTGGGGACGAGGGCGTCGGTCACCTGGTGGAGCAGGTCCTGGTAGGAGCCGATGAACGAACGCAGCGTTCGTGCCGTGGCCCCGAACGTGTCGAACTCCGCGACCGCCATGCCGTCGGGCTCGTAGGCTCGCGTGAAGTCCGGCAACCGCGCCTGGAGCTCCTCGATGAAGGCCGGTGCCACCGGGTCGTCCATGCGCGGCCGAACCTCGACCGAGGAGGCGTTGAACCGGCGCTGCCAGGCGGCCGGCAGCGTGATCACGACGTCGCCCCCGATGAACTCCGACCAGTGGTACTGGTGGCGGATCGCGGCACCCAGCAGCCGGGCACGGTAGCCGCGCTCGCGGAACAGGCCGTACGCCCGCTTGAACACCGCGATCCCGCTCCACGGCAGGGCATCGGGCTTGACCGTCACGGCGTCACGGTCGACGACGACCTTGAGCCAGTCCTCGATCCGGCCCACCATGATGGTCACCACGGGGCCCATGTGCGCGGTGTCGAGGCCCTCGGCATCGCGACGCCGCAACCCCCGCTCGATCGCCTCGGCGGCGGCCAGGGCCTGCGGCACGGTGAAGCTCACCGTGACGTTGACGCTCACCCCGCGGTGGGTCGCCTCCTCGATCGCCTCGATGCCGGCGGCCGTGGCGGGAAGCTTGACGATGATGTTGGGCGCCAGGGTGGAGAAGTGGACGGCCTGCTCGACCATCCGTACCGGGGTCCGAAACAGCGTTGGGTCGGTCTGGACCGAGAGGCGGCCCTGCTTGCCGGCCTGCGACTCGAACACCGGCTCGAGCAGCTTGGCGCCGCGAACCGACATCTCCTCGACGACGGCCCAGGCCAGGTCGCCGACGGTCGCGGTCGGCCGCTCCACGGCGAGCGCGGCGACCCGGTCGCGCCAGAAGCCCGGCTCCTTGTTCCAGACGTCCACGACGATGGTCGGGTTGGCTGTGGCGCCGACCGCACCGTAGCTCAGCGCATACTCGAGCTCGTCGACGGCGCACGAATCGTTCCAGATGTCGGTCGCCGTCTCCGCAATCGTCCGGCCCAACGGGCTGGCGGCCAGGGGCAGCTCCTGCCGGCTCGTCATTGCGGTCACGTTGCGCTCTCCTCGTTGATGGCCGGCGCGACCCGACCGAGCGTCGCGCCCGTTGACACGCAGCGCCGTGGTGCTACGCTTCTACCACGACCGCGTAACCGATTACATCCTTGCACACGCGGCGACTCGGTTCAAGCGGCGAAACGGGATCCCGGCTGGTGCGCCTCGGGCTTCATGCCCCGGGCCGGCGCCCTGATGCGCGGACCCACCACCGGAGGCACAGGCCATGACGATCGAAACCCCCGACCAGGCTGCGGTCCTGCCGATCCTGTCGCACTGGATCGGCGGCACGGCCGTCGAGGTTCTGCCGGAGCAGACGGGCCCCATCTACAACCCGGCCACCGGTGCCGTCATCGCCCGCGTGCCGCGCGGTGGTCAGGCCGAGGTCGATGCCGCGGTTGCGGCTGCGGCGGCGGCCTTTCCCGCGTGGCGCGACATGCCGCTGATCGCGCGCTCGAACATCTTCTTCGCCTACCGGAACCTCGTGTACGAGCATCGCGAGGAGATGGCCGCGCTCATCACGCGCGACCACGGGAAGACCTTCCCCGACGCGCTGGCCGAGGTCCTCCGCGGCCTCGAGACCATCGACTTCGCGTGCGGTCTGCCGGTCCACCTGGCCGGAATGATGACGCCCAACGTGTCGACCAACGTGGACGCGTTCACGATGCGGGCGCCGCTCGGCGTCACCGCGGCGATCACGCCGTTCAACTTCCCGGTCATGGTCCCGATGTGGATCTACCCGATCGCGATGATGTGCGGCAACACCGTCGTCTGGAAGCCGTCCAGCCACACGCCGGGTGCGAGCCAGCTCCAGGCCGAGCTGTGGACCCAGGCGGGCCTGCCCGATGGCGTGTTCAACGTCGTCTATGGCGGCCGCGAAGCGGTCAAGGCGATCGTCGAGCACGCGGACGTAAGGGCGATCCAGTTCGTTGGGTCGACCGCGGTCGGCCGCTACGTCTACGAGGAAGGGACCCGGCGTGGCAAGCGGGTCGGCTCGTACACCTCGGCCAAGAACGCGATGGTGGTGCTGCCCGACGCGGACATGGATCTCGTCGCGGACGCGGCGGTCGCCGCCGGCTTCGGCTCGGCGGGGGAGCGGTGCATGGCGCAGACGCTGATGGTCGCCGTGGGCGACACCGGCGAGCGGCTGCGCCCGAAGATCCTGGAGCGGATCGCCAAGCTCAAGGTCGGCAACGGCATGGAGCCCGGCATGGACATGGGCCCGATCTACTCGGCCGAGCACCGGACGTCGATCATCGAGTGGATCGGCGTCGGCGAATCCGAGGGAGCCGAGCTGGTCGTCGACGGGCGGACGTTCGAGGGCCCCGACCCGGACGGCTTCTTCCTGGGCGTGTCGCTGTTCGACCACGTGACCCCGGACATGAAGATCTTCCAGGAGGAGATCTTCGGCCCGGTGTTCGGGATCGTCCATGCAACCACGTTCGACGAGGCCATGCGCCTCGTGAACGGGCACAAGTACGCCAACGGGACGGCGATCTTCACCACCAACGGCGGTGCCGCGCGAAGGTTCAAGCTCGAGGTCGAGGTGCCGATGATCGGCGTCAACGTGCCGATCCCGGTGCCCGCGGGCTACATGAGCTTCACGGGCGCGAAGGAATCCGCGATCGGCGACCTGGCGATGCGCGGTGAGGACGGGATCCGCTTCTTCACCCAGCAGAAGATGGTCACCGAGCGCTGGCCCGAGCCGGGCAAGGAAGGGCCCCTGTCCCTGGTTTTCCCGGGCAACGCATAGCGGTCAGCTCCGGGCGCGGGCGGGCTCGCCCGCTCGCGCCGCTTGCCGGGTAATCTCCGCACCTGGGGTCGCTGCGCGCCATCGGAGACGGCAACGAGGAGGCCCCGCCGGAATCAGCGGGGAGGCGTCGTCGTGACTGTGTTCAGGGTCGGCGTGGTCGGGATCGGCGACATCTTCGGCGTCTACGTCGCCAACCTCCAGCGATACCCGGACATCGTCGACGTCGTGGGCTGCGCCGGCCGCGACCTCGACAGGGCTCGCCGCCTGGCTGCCGGGCACGGGCTCAGGCGCGCCTACGCCACGCCGGGCGAGCTGTTCGCCGATCCCGAGATCGACATCGTGCTCGATCTCACCACGCCCTCCGCGCACGCGGCCCTCAACCTGGCGGCGATCGGCGCCGGCAAACACCTCTATTCCGAGAAGCCGCTCGCCGCCACGTTCGGCGAGGGTCGTGCGCTGATCGACGCGGCGGCCGAGCAGGGTCGCTCGGTGGGCTGCGCGCCCGACACGTTCATGGGGGGCCGGCTGCAGACCTGTCGCAGGCTGCTCGATGACGGGCGGCTGGGCGAGGTCGTGGGCGCGAGCGCGTTCGTGGTCAGCCATGGCCACGAATGGCACCATCCCAACCCGGCCTTCCTCTACCAGCCGGGCGGCGGCCCGCTGCTGGACATCGGCCCGTATTACATGACGGCCCTGCTCGCCCTGCTCGGGCCCGTGGAGACGGCGGCCGCGATGAGCCGCCGAACGTTTCCGACCCGGACGATCCAGACCGCGCCGCACCGGGGCGAGACGGTCGAGGTCGAGGTCGACACCCACGTCACGGGCGTCCTGCGCTTCGCGTCAGGGGCCCTGGCGACGCTCATCACCAGCTTCGACGTCTGGGACTCGGAGCTCCCGAGGCTCGAGATCTATGGCACCAGGGGCACGATCTGCATCGCGGACATCGACCCGCTCGATGGGCCGAACCTGTTCGGCGGCCGCGTCCTGTTCCGCGACGCCGAGGCCTCACGCTGGCGGGGCATGCCCCGCTCCGAGCCCCTCTCCGACTGGACCGAGATCCCCATCGAGCATCCCTTCCGCTCGCAATCGCACGCGGACAACAGCCGCGGCATCGGGCTCGTCGACATGGCCTACGCGATCCGCGACGGGCGACCCGCGCGGGCGAGCGGGGCGATGGCACTCCACGCGCTGGAGGCGATGGAAGCCATGCTGATCTCGGCGCGAGAGAGCACGTTTGTGCGGCTCACGACCACGTTCGATCGGCCCGAGCCGCTCCCCGTGGACTGGCCGGCGGGCGAGCGACGCTAGGCGGAGCGGTCAGACCGAGCGCGCGAGCCCTCCGTCCCGCCAGGCGTCAGACGCCGATCGAGCGCAGGTACTCGCGGTTGCGGCGGGCGCTCTCCCGTGGATGGCCCATCCCGGGCAGCACGTCCTGCTCGACCACGATCCAGCCGCCGTAGCCGATGTCGTCGAGCGCCTCGAGCACGCCCGGAAAGTCGACGCACCCCCGGCCGAGCTCGCAGAACACGCCATGCCCGACCGACTCCGGGCCGTCCCAGCCGTTGGCACGCGACGCGCCCATCACGGCCGGGTCGCAGTCCTTGAAGTGGACGTGCCAGACGCGGTCCCGGAGCTCGTGGATCGCCGCCGCCGGGTCACCGCCGGCACCGAACGTCCAGTGCCCCGTATCGAGGCACAGCCCGAGAACCGACGGGTCGGTCATGTCGAACAGCCGGCGGGCCTCGGCCTCGGTCTCGATCAGGGTGCCGATGTGCTGGTGGATGACGGTTCGGGTCCCGGCGTCGTCCATGACCCGTCGGGCGACGTGGTTGGCCCCCTCCGCGAACACCGTCCACTGGTCCTCGGACATCGCGTCGGCCGGCGTCACGCGCCCAGCGATCCTGGTCCGGTGGGGATTGCCGTACGGATCGTTGCCCAGCACCACGACGGCCTCGGGGCCACCCACGCGGGCCAGCTGCCTGCCCGTCCGCACCGCGTCGTCGGCTGACGCCCGGTGCTTCGAGCGATCCTCGAGGTTGACGCTGACCCAGGAGCCGACCAGGGCCAGGCCGCGGGCATCGAGCTCGGAGCGCAGCTCGTCGGGATCGGTGGGCATGAAGCCCCAGTCACCGAGCTCGGTGCCGGCGTATCCCGTCTGCTGCATCTCGTCGATGACGCGGACGTAGCCGGATCGGTCACCTTCGATCCCCTCGATCACACCCCAGGAGCAGGGTGCGTTGGCGATGCGAGCCATGTCCGTTCACTCCCTGGCAACGGCCCGGAGCTGTGCCGCCCCGATGCCGAGCGATGACGCTTCAGGTCACGGCCGTCAGACCGTCGGTGCCGGGCCCGTGGACTCCCGCACTCGGAGCGCCATCGGGAGCCTGATCGTCTGCGGCGCCGGCGGATGCGATGGGGCGCTGAACATCGAAGCCAGCCGCTCGACCGCGAGACGGCCCATCTCGGCCTTCTGCTGGGCGACGGTCGTGAGCGCCGGGGCGACCCACGCGGCCGCCGCGATGTCGTCGATCCCGACCACGCTGATGTCATCGGGGACGCGCAGCCGGGCGGCCCGAAGGGCGCGCAGGACCCCGATCGCGGTGATGTCGTTGTAGCAGACGATCGCCGTGAGATCGCGACCCTGCGCCAGCAGCTCGGCGGCCGCGCGCTCGCCGCCCTCGAACGCCCCATCCCCGGCGACCTCAAGGGTGTCGGCGGGGGACAGGCCCGCATCCCGGCAGGCCGAGCGGAACCCCTCGGCACGCGGCGCGTCGGCCGTGTAGGTCGCTGGGCCGCGGATGTAGGCGATGCGGCGGTGACCCAGCCCGACCAGATGATCGACGGCCAACCGTGCGCCGCCGACGTTGTCGCTCGTGATCACCTCGACCGGCAGGCCGTCCGCCTCCGCGTTGACGACCACGGCCGGGACGGGGGAGGACAACAGCCACTTGAGGCTCTCTTCGGACACCTGGCTCGAGGCGACGATCAGGCCGTCGACCCGGCGATCGACCATCAGGCCGAGGTAGTGCATCGCCCGGCGCTCGTCGTAGGCCGCGCTGCCGAGCAGGATCGAGTAGCCGAGCCCGCGAGCGGCGAGATCGGCCGCCCGCACGAGCTCGGGAAAGAACGGGTTCTGGATGTCGGTGACGATCAGGCCGAGCGTCCGGGTGCGCTTCATGCGCAGCGAGCGCGCCACGCCCGAGGGACGGTAGTCGAGGGCGGCGACCGCACCCATCACGGCGTCCGAGGTCTCCGGTCTGGGATTGCCGATGCCCGCCAGGACGCGGCTCACGGTCGCCGTCGACACCCCGGCGCTGAGGGCGACGTCACGGATGGTCGGAGGCCCACGGCGCTCGGCGTGGATCGGATCGGGTTTGACCCTGGAACCGCTCATCCCCTGCCTCTGGACCGTGCCCACCCACGGAACTTGGCGATGGTTTCTGGCCACGGCGTAATCGATTGCGCACGATACCGGAGGGACACCCGAGCGTCAAGCGGGAGCGGGGAGCGCGGGCAGGGTTGCCCTCCGCCGTCGACATCGATACAGTAGTGGACCTCGGCACGTGTAATCGGTTACCTTGACGGTGGACCTGCCGTTCCGAGCAGGCGCGTCCCGATCGGAATCCCCGGGCACCCGACCGGGGAAGGGAGGGCGTTCGCCGCTGGTGCCGCAAGGTCCGCAGCCGCATCGGACGCCCCCCGGTTCCGCGCCGGCAAACGCAGCGAGCGGAGGCCCGTGTTGAGCACAGTTCGCCTGACGGTCGGACAGGCCATCGTCAAGTTCATGGCCCAGCAGTACGTGGAGCGTGACGGCGTTCAGAGCCGGTTCATCGCCGGGGTGTGGGGGATCTTCGGGCACGGCAACGTCGCCGGCCTCGGGCAGGCGCTCGAGGAGCTTGGCGACGAGTGCGAGATGCCGTACTACCGGCCGCAGAACGAGCAGGCCCAGGTCCACCTGGCCTCGGCGTACGCCAAGCACAGGAACCGGATGCAGACCTTCGCCTGCATCAGCTCGATCGGTCCCGGCGCGACGAACATGATCACCGGCGCGGCGCAGGCGACCGTCAACCGCCTGCCGGTCCTGCTGTTCCCGTCGGACTATTTCGCCAACCGCCTGCCCGACCCGGTCCTCCAGCAGGTCGAGCATCCCATCGAGCACGACGTGTCCGCGTCGGATGCCTTCCGCCCCGTGTCGCGCTACTTCGACCGCATCTCACGGCCGGAGCAGCTCCTGTCCAGCCTGCCCGATGCGTTCCGGGTGCTGACCGATCCCGCGGAGACCGGCGCGGTGACGATCTCGCTGCCCGAGGACGTTCAGTCCGAGGTGTACGACTGGCCCGAGCAGTTCTTCGAGCGGCGCGTGTGGCGGATCCGGCGGCCGCTGCCGGAGCCGGAGGTCGTGGCCCAGGTCGCGAAGCTGATCCAGGCAGCCACCAGGCCGCTGGTCGTGGCCGGCGGGGGCGCCATCTACTCGGGCGCCGAGGCGGCGCTCGATGCGTTCGCGACCGCGTTCGGCATCCCGGTCAGCGAGAGCCAGGCCGGCAAAGGCGTCCTCCCGTGGAACCATCCGATGAACGTCGGACCCATCGGCGCCAACGGCGGGCTGGCGGCCAACCGGCTGGCGAAGGAGGCCGACCTCGTCATCTCGATCGGGGGCCGGCTGGGCGACTTCGTCACGGCGTCCAAGAGCATCTTCCAGGACCCGGACGCGACGATCGTCGGCATCAACGTCAACGGCTTCGACGCCGTCAAGCTGCGCGCCGTGCCGATGGTCGCGGACGCACGGGAGGCGCTCGCCGCGCTGACGGCGTCGCTGCGCGCGGCGGGCCACGCAGGGACGGGCCAGGCGTACCGGGATCGCATCGGCGACCTCAAGGAGGAGTGGGACGCCCGCGTCGACTACCACCGCACGCCCAGCGGCGAGACCGCCGACCTGGCCCAGCCCGAGGTGATCGGCATCATCAACGACGCGGTCGGCGGGCACGCGACGGTGGTGTGCGCGGCCGGAAGCCTGCCCGGCGACCTGCTCAAGCTGTGGCGGCCCGAGGACAGCAAGGCCTACCACCTCGAGTACGGATACTCGTGCATGGGCTACGAGATCCCGGCCGGCATGGGCGTCAAGATGGCCGAGCCCGAGCGCGAGGTGGTCGTCGCGATCGGCGACGGGACCTACCTGATGCTCAACAGCGAGATCGTCACCGCTGTTGCCGAGGGGATCCGGATCACGGTCGTCGTATTCGACAACCACGGCTTCCAGTGCATCAAGGATCTCGCCGCAAACGTCGGCGTGACCACCCAGTTCGGCAACGAGCTCCGCTTCCGGGACCACGCCCGCAACCGCCTCTCCGGTGGCTACGTGCCCGTCGACTACGCCAAGCACGCCGAGGCGATGGGGGCCATCGGGGTCACCGCACGCACGGAGCAGGAGATCCGCGACGCCATCGCCGCCGCGCGGACCGCGGACCGGACGACGGTGATCCACGTCTACGTCAACCCGGACAAGCGCGTCCCGGGCTACGAGGGCTGGTGGGACGTGCCACCAGCGGCAGCCAGCGGACAGGGCGATGTGCGCGCCGCCCGTGAGGAATACGACCAGGCCGTCGGGCGGCAGCGGAGGGAGCTGGCGTGAGGATCGCAACGGCCGTCGTCATCTGGAACCATCCCGACACGCCCGATGTCTTCCCGCGGACCTCGAGGCGCTCGCCCGGCGTGGCCGACTGCTCGTAATCCAGCGCGTGGCCCGCGCCGGCGCCCGGTCACCTTGGCGGGCCGCTGTCGGCGATGGACCTGCTGATCGCGCTCTACTGTCAGCCGGACGCTCGCCGCCTCAGCGTCCGCCTGATCGAGCCGTCCCAGGAGAAATCCATGAGCAACTTCAAGCCTCGCAATCCGGACAGCATCGGGGTCGCCTTCCTCGGAGCGGGGCGGATGGGCCAGACGCATGCCCGGAACATGGCGGCGATCCCCAACGCCCGGATCGTCGTGGTGGCGGATCCGAACCCCGACAACGCGTCCACCGGGAGGGACCTCGCCGGCGCGCAGCGGGTCTCGACCGACCCGGTCGAGGCGATCCTCGACCCCGATGTCGAGGCGGTCGTGATCTCGACCCCCACCGACACCCACGCAGCCCTGATCGAGACGGCCCTTCGAGCCAGCAAGGCCGTCTGGAGCGAGAAGCCGATCGCGCAGGAGATCGCCGAGACCAGCCGGATCGTCGACCTGTGGCGCGAGGCGGACATCCCCGTCCAGCTCGGCTTCATGCGCCGGTTCGACCCGGGCTACGTCCGCGCCAAGGACCTGATCGACCGAGGTGAGCTGGGCAGGATCGAGCAGTTCCGGGCCCTGTCCCGCGACACGTTCCCGCCGCCGGTCGAGTACCTCCTCTCGTGCGGCGGGTCATTCCTCGACATGTCCGTCCACGACCTCGACCTCGCCCGGTTCCTGGTGGGCGAGGTGGAGGAGGTCCACGCGTGGGCATCGGTCCTGTTCGATGACCGCTTCGCCCAGGCGAATGACTGGGACACGTCGCTCACGGTGCTCAAGTTCCGGAACGGCGCCCTCGGCGTGCTCGAGACCTCGCGCCACTCCGAATGGGGCTACGACATCCGGACCGAGGTCGCCGGGGCGAAGGCGAAGGTCGTCATCGACGGGGCGCAGAAGACGCCGGCGACGATCTCTCGGAACTTCGGCTGGGAGGGCGACCTGTACGAGAGCTTCCCGGACCGGTTCGAGGTGGCCTACCGCCGCGAGCTCGAGGTGTTCTTCGAGGACCTCGGCGCCGACCGGCCGGTCTCCCCGGATCCGGATGACGCGCTCGAGACGCTGCGGCTGGCGGTCGCGGCCGCCCGATCGTGGCGCGAGGGCCGGTCGGTGCGGATCGACGAGGTGACAGCCTGAGGAGCCGGCTCGCGGGCTGATGACCGAGCCCGGCCGAACGAGCGTCGAGCCGACCCGACCGAGCCCCCATGTGGACGAGCCCGAGTCGGTCCCGCACGGATCTTGACCCACCTGACCGGTGAATCCACAGTGAGGCGTCGGGGGGGGGGCGCTCGAAGGAGGTGGGGGATGTCCAGGACGGCGATCTCGCTGGCAGCACTGGTGGTGGGGGCAGTGGTGCTCAGCGCGGCTGCGTGGTTCGACAGCGTGGTGATGGTCGACGCCCAGCAACAGGCCGCGCGCAACTTCGACAGCTCGTGGCTGGCGGGCACGTACGCCCTCGGCTCGATCGCCGTCGGCGGCGCGTGTCTCGCGATCGGCCGGGTCGGCTGGCGAGCTCACGCCCTGGTCGGCCTCCTGTACGCGATCGTGGGCGGCTTCTTCGCCTGCTCCTGTGGACCTTCGTGGTCCCCGCGGGCAGCCACGACGATGTGCCGCCGCTCCTGCCCGATCAGATCGTCGCTGCCATTGCCCGGATCTACCGCTGGACGCAGGGCCCGCTCAATGCGGTGGGGATGATCGGTGGGGCGATGCTGATCGTCGGTATCGTGGCGATCGTCCGGTCCTGGCGGCGACGCGGTCTCGCGGCGAGCGCGCCCCCCATGGCCACCGAGCCCGCCAGGCCGTAGCCGGGCATCGAGGGTCAGCTTCCGGTCACCTTGACGACCTTGCCCGTGGCGACGCTCTCGGCGGCCGCGTTGGCCAGCACGAGCGCGGCACGCCCATCCGCGAAGCCCACCGCCGGCTGGCGGTGCTCGTTGATGGCCGCCACGAACTCGGCGAACTCCGCCTGGTAGGCCGGCGTGTAGCGCTCAAGGAAGAAGTTGAGCGCCGGACCGGCGGCCTCGGTCTGCGTCGCGCTGAAGGCGCGGACCGAGGTGGCCGTCAGGTTGCCCACCTGGAGCGCGCCGAGGTCACCGAACGCCTCGAGGCGCTGGTCATAGCCGTAGGCGCAGGAGCGGCTGTCGACGATGGTGCACAGGGCGCCCTCGGTGGCGCGCATGACGACGATGGCCTGGGCGTGATCATGCGCGTCCTTGAATGTCGCCAGCTCGTTGTCGGTGGCCATCGCCTGGACCTCGGCGATCTCGCCCAGCAGGAACCGGGCCATGTCGAAGTCATGGATGGTCATGTCCCGGAACATGCCGCCCGAGATGGCGAGGTAGGCCGCCGGCGGCGGCTCGGGGTCCCGGCTGGTGATGCGCAGGGTGCGAAGCGTCCCGATCTCTCCGGCCTGGACTCTTGTCCTGATCTCGCGAAAGGCGGGATCGAAGCGGCGGTTGAAGCCGAGCATGACGAACGGCTCGAGCGGCTCGATGTCCCGCCAGACCTGGTCGATCCTCGCGAGGTCGAGGTCGATCGGCTTCTCGCACAGGATCTTCTTGCCGGCGACCGCGGAGCGGCGGATGAGGTCGACATGGGTGGGCGTCGCGGACGCGATCAGCACGGCATCCACGGTCGCGTCGTCGAGGGCGGTCTTTGGGTCGCCGGCCGCCCTGGCGCCGTACCGCTCGGCGAGGGTGCCGGCAGCCGACTCGATGGGGTCGCAGACCCAGGCAAGCTCGGTCTCGCCGTGCTCGGCGATGGAGCGGGCGTGGACCTGGCCGATGCGGCCGGCCCCGAACAGTGCGACGCGGAGCATGGATGCCTCCAACGAGCGTGTGTCTGGCGATTTAAGCACGGCTGGCGGCCCGCCGCGAGGGCCCGCGGAGTTGCGCACGTAACCGATTACATCGTACGCTGAGCAGTGCGCGCACGCGCGGCGCGCTGCGCCCGCCGACTGGCGCTCCGAAGGACCACCTACCACGGAAGGACGACCCTGATGACCATTCGCGTCGGCGTGATCGGGACAGGCGTCATCGGCACGGACCACGCCGCCAAGCTCCAGCACCAGATCTCCGGGTCGAGCGTCAGTGCCGTCACCGACATCGACCGTGCGCGGGCCTCGCAGGTCGCCGCGGATCTGGGCGGCGCGAAGGTCCTCACCGACGGCCACGAGCTGATCGCGTCCGACGAGGTCGACGCCGTCCTCATCACGTCGATCGGCGAGACGCATGCTGAGTTCACCCTCGCCTGCATCGCGGCGGGCAAGCCCGTGATGTGCGAGAAGCCGCTGGCCCCCACGACCCCCGAGTGCCTGCAGATCCTGGAGGCCGAGGTGGCACTCGGGAGGCGCCTCGTGATCGTGGGTTTCATGCGCCGCTACGACGCCGGCTACCGCCAGGTCAAGGCCTCGCTCGACAGTGGCGCCGTCGGCGACGCCCTGATCCTGCACAACGTCCACCGCGACACCGGGGCGCCCGAGTCGTTCACGGACCCGATGGTGCTGACTGACTCGATGATCCACGAGATCGACGTGACCAGGTGGCTGCTGGGCGAGGAGATCGTGTCGGTTCAGATCATCCCGCCCAAGCGCACGAGGCACGCATTCGCGCACCTCCAGGACCCGCAGTTCGCGGCGTTCCACACCGAAACCGGGATCCTGTCCACGGCGGAGTTCCTCGCCAACGGCACGTCCGGCTACGACGTGCGATGCGAGCTGGTTGGCTCCGACGGAACTGCGTCGCTGCTCAACCCGACGCTTGCCAACGAGATCACGGGGGGCGCTGCCCGGACCGTGGTGCCGGCCGACTGGCGGGCCAGGTTCAGCGGTGCGTACGCCGCCGAGCTCCAGGCGTGGATCGGCGGGCTCGAGCGCGGCGAGATCGTGGGTCCTTCGGCGTGGGAGGGGTACGCGGCAACCAGGGTCACGGAGCTCGGGATCGAGGCGATCCGGAGCGGCCAGCGCGTGGCGATCGACTACGTTGACAAGCCCGCCCTGTACCGCTGAGCCCCGCCGGGTCGGTGCGGCGAGCGCTCGCCCCAGCGCGCGATGCACGAATAGCATGGTTGCAGCCGCCCGACCGGGCGCGGGAGCACGGAGCTGCGAGTGACCATCGTCGAGCGCGTCCCGTTCGTCGTCGGCGGGCTCCGGCCGGGAGCCCTGGCGTAGACCCGGACGTTCGTGCCGACGGCGCCTCCATGCCCTCGACGGAGCCAGGTTCGTCGTCCGAGGCCGGCCCATCGCCGTCCCCAGCCGGCCTATCGTCCTTGGGCGACTCCGCGCCGTCGAGCGCCGGATCCCCGTCCCGAGCCCCCTCGTCCGGCCCCAACTCGGGCGACGTCGTCCACTCGCACGCCGCCGCGCTCGCCCTGCTCGTCCTGCTGACGCTCATCTGGGGCGTGCATTGGGTCGTGGTCAAGGAAGGCCTCCGGTACATGCCGCCGCTGACGTACGCGTCGCTGCGGGTGGCCGGCGGCCTGCTGACGATGATCGGGCTGCTCGCCGCGCAGGGACGCCTCCGGCGGCCCGATCCCGCCAACCTGCCGATCATGGCCTCGGTCGGCCTGGGGCAGGTCGGGGCGGGCGTCGCGATCCAGGTGCTCGCCCTCCAGGTCGTGCCCGCGGGGCGATCCGCGGTTCTCCTGTACACCATGCCCCTGTGGGTTGCCGTTCTGCTCGCGATCGTGTTCCGCGTGCGCCCGCGACGCAACGAGCTGATCGGTCTCGTGCTCGGGCTCGCCGGCCTGGCGGGCCTGCTCAACCCGGCGGTGATCGACTGGCAGTCCGCCGCGGAGCTGCTGGGCACGCTCGGGCTGCTGCTCAACGCGGTCATCTGGGCCGGCGTCACGATCCATGTCCGGCGCCATCACTGGACCCAGGCTCCGCTCGAGCTCCAGCCGTGGATGCTGCTGCTCGCCCTCGTCCCGCTCGTGGTGCTGGCGGTGCTCCTGGAGCCGGGGCGCGCGATCCGATGGGAGCCGATGACGATCCTGATCCTGCTCTACAGCGGGCCGCTCGCGACCGCGTTCGCGTACTGGGCGAGCCAGGCGATCACGCGCTCGCTCGGCGCCCAGGCGTCGGGGACCGGGTTCCTGGCGACGCCCGTCGTGGGCCTTGTCTCGGGGGCCGTCCTGCTCGGCGAGTCGCTGGGCGTCATCGACGTGATCGGGTTCGTGCTCATCCTGGCCGGAGTCGCCGTTTCGACGTTCCTGGCCTCTGGCGACTCCCCCACGGTGGGCGCGTCCCCAGCCGCCGACCCGGAGGTGCAGCGGAGCCCCGGCTGAGCGGTAGCCGGCGCGGGACGGGGTGCGCCATCTGCGTCCCGAGCTCGTGCTGCATATGAAGGCACGGCATCGTCGGGCCAGGGACGATCGCGACTTCGATTGCGTCGTTCCACACCTGGAACCTGACCGTCGCGACTGGCTGCGCAACGCGCTCGAGCTGGTGCATCCGGGTCATCCCTGGATCGAGCGGCCCGGCGGGCCCGTCCGCCCGCAGGCGTGAGCAAGGGCCGGCTCGAGGTGCTCAGCGACGGCGTTCTCGCGATCATCATCACGATCCCGGTCCTTGCGCTGGTGCCCCCGAAGGCAGCCAGCTCGCGGATCTCGCGATCCTGGCGCCGGTCCTCGGGAGCCATGCGCTGAGCTTCGCCAACCTCGTGATCTGGTGGAACAACCATGACCATCTGTTTCAGACGGTGGTGCGGGTCGACGGCCGTGTCCCGTGGGCGAACATGCTGGGCGCGATCGTCCGCTCGAGCTGACGGTCGCGCATCTTCGCCCGGCGCTTCCCCATCTCAACCGGCGTCGTCTCCGTCCCTCCTGCCGGCCTGCCCTGCCCTGCCCGCGCGTCTCCGTCCCTCCTGCCGGCCTGCCCTGCCCTGCCCGCGTTTCCGTCAGAACCGTGCACGGTGACTATCGGGCACCGGGACCCCGTGGCGATCAGCCTCCTGCGGCTACTCGACGCTTGACGATGGGGACGTAACCTCCACGCGCCGTTCGGACCGCGTGACCGTCGAGCTGACCTGCTGCCGCGCCTCTGGCTCACAGTCGTGCTCTGACTCCATGGCGGAAGCGCAGCCGCCGGTCCCCGTGATTCAGCGTGGCTCGCGGTGGCCCCGAGGCTGACGCGGATCCTGTCCGCGCCGCGGGAGGGGCGTGCCACGGATGCCGACGACGAGGTCCTGGTACGCCGGGTGTGCCCGGATGTAGGTGGCGACGTACGGGCAGCGGGGCACGACCCGCAGATCGCGGGCGCGGATGTCGTCGAGTGCGAACGCCGCGAGTCTGGCCGCGATCCCGCGGCCAGAGAATGCATGCGGGACCTCCGTGTGGACGAGGATCAACCGTCCCTCGGCGAGCTCATACTCGATCCAGCCGGCGAGCTCATCGCCGAGGCGCGCCTCGTAGCGCTGCGACGCGACATCGTCGCGAAGATCGATCACGGCATCCTCGGGCACGGGTCCCTCCTGTGGTCTCGAACGACCATTGTGGATGGACTGCCGAGGACCTTGCACGCCGCCGATGGCCGGCACCCGACGAGGGGCGTCGACGGGCGACGGCGATCCAGGCAGCGCCCGAGCCAATGGCACCGGGTCAGCGCACCGGCGGTCACAGCCCGCAGCGGGCGATCACATCCGGCAGCCAGTCGGGTTCGGCGAAACGCATCCCGAGCCCCGCGAATCGCACCTAGGCCAGGCGCCGACGGCCCTGGGATCGGGTCGACCCGCCGCGGTCATCGCCGTGTGGCGTCGGTGGAGCACGGATCAAGTCGGCGCGTTGTATGCGAGAACGAGCGTGTCGGTCCGGTCTGCCCAGCCGAGGCTGAGCCGCCAGCAGGCGGGCTCCGGCAGGTCGATGATCGAGGGACCCGGGCCGCCCTCGACGCTTCGCCCGACGGGTGCGCCGACACGGGTCGTCGCGTCCATGCGCTGGGCGCTGATGCCCAGGGTCGCGGCGGCCACGGAGGGTTGCCTTGCCGCCCACGGGATCTTGTTGGTGTGGTCGGCACTGGGTGGTGACGACAGCGGATCGCCGAACAGGATCGCCGCGATCTCGCAGGAGCGCCCGACGACGTGCGGTTCGACCGGGTCGGGCTCGGTGAACCCGGTGCGTGCCCACGCCGGCAGCGGGCCCCGGTCCACGACCGCCATGCAGGGCGTGTCTGCGAGCGCCGGCCCGGGCGAAGCGGGCCCGGGCGAAGCGGGCCCGGGCGCCCCAGGCGCGGGCGACGATCCGCAACCGGCGACGACGAGCAGCATGGCGGCGACCAGGAAGCGCATGCCTGGACTACGCGGCCCGAGGGCCGAGGGTTTCGTAACGGCGCAGGTCAGGGCGCGGCGACGTGGTCCGCCCAGCGGTGGGCCGGCTCGTACCCGAGAACGCGCCGCGCCCGATCGATCGAGAGCAGCGTCTCGTGCCCCTCCACCGGGCGGGTCATGGGCACGTCCGGAAAGACCTCGGCCATCAGATCGGCGCTGGGACGGGTCATGACCGTGTCGGCCGCCGCGACGATGCAGACCTCGGCCCCGGTCACGTCCGCCTCGAGACCCAGCCGGCAGGCCTGTGCGACGTCGCGGCAGTCCACGTAGCCCCACAGGTTCCACCTTCGGAGCTGGGCGTCGTCCCACCAGGAGGGGAAGGCCGCGTAGTCATCGGGTTCCATGATGTTCGAGATCCGGAGGCCCACGAACGGGATCCCGGTGCGACGGTTGAACTGCGTCGCCATCGTCTCGCCAACCAGCTTCGACAGCGCGTACGAGTACTCCGGGCGAGGCTCGATGGTCTCGTCGATGGGCGCAAACAGCGGCGGGGTGTCGAACGGCAGGCCGAGCACCGTCTCGGATGACGCCCAGACCACGCGCTTCAGGCCGTTGGCCTCCGCGGCAGCGAACACGTTGTACGTCGACAGGGCGTTGATCCGGAAAGTCTCGGCCGGCGTGCGGATCTCCGGAGCCGGGATCGCCGCCAGGTGGACGACCGCATCGGCGCCGCGGAGCGCCTCGAACGCCTGGCCGTCATCGGCGAGGTCGGCCACCAGGCACAGGCCGTGGTCGCTTCCATCGTGGCGGGCATCGACGTTGAGCACGTCGTGCCCGTGCTCCCGCAGGTCTCGCACGACCCACCGTCCCGCCTTGCCGCTGCCGCCCGTGACCACGATCCGCATGACACTCTCCCGCGCCTGTCCAGGTCCCCATGCCCATGATGCCCGGGGATGCGGATCGCGGCCCGTCCGGATCAGCCGATCAGGAACGACACGCTCACGTTGATCGTGACGTCCGTCGAGCCCGGCATCACCGGGGTCGCGGCATCCTCGGCCACGGCAGCGCCGGCCATCGCGAAGTTCCGCCCGTACCAAACCGGCGTCGACACCTGCTCGCTCACTGAGGCAACGCCCTGGATCCGGATGCCCAGCCCACTCGCGAGGGTATCTGCCTTGGCCTTTGCGTCGGCGACAGCCGCCTGGCGCGCCTGGGCCTCGGCAGCCGCCCGATCGGCAACATCGAAGCTGATGCCGTCCACGGTCGTCGCACCGGCCGCGACCCCGTCGTCGAGCACGTCGCCCACCTGGTCGAGGTTGCGGACGGTGACCGTGACCGCGTTCTGAAGCTGGTAGCCGCGTACCTTCGGTGTCGCGTTGTTCGGGTAGTTGTAGACGGGACCCAGCGAGACGCTGGCCGTGGCGATGTCCTTGTCCGCGATGCCCAGCTTGCGGATGGCCTCGACAACCTTCGTCATGGCCGCGGCGCCATCGCGCCGGGCGGCCCTCGCCGTCGGCCGCTCGATCGAGACGCCGAGCTGGATGGTGGCGAGGTCCGGCGTGACGGTGACCTTGCCGCTGCCGGCGACGTTGAGGGTGTGCTCAGGCGGCTGGTCGGTCGTGGCCGATGGCGTGCCGGAGTAGGTCGGCGCGTTCAGCACGCCGGCCAGCACGGGGCCGGCCACCAGGCCGACGGCGAGCGCGGCCACCGCGACGATCGCGATCCAGCCTGCGGAGGAGCGGGTGGGGGAGGGGCTCATGGTCACGACACCGGTCCGGGCCCCGGAGAGTGGCAGACCGGCGGGGCCCGCTGCCCGGTCTCAGGGTCCCTGACGCTGGCGTGGCGGATTCGGTTGCCGGTGGGTGCATGCGCGCAACGGGCGGCGGCCGGTTGCGCCGGCGCCGCCCCGGCCAACGCAGGATCGTTGGGCACGCGACCGCCGCATCGCCAATGCTTCCGCGCATGCGCAGCCGGCGCGGTCCTCTCCTGCGATCGGCCGCGGCGTGCGCGACGGCGGTGCGCAAGCCCGGGATCCGGCGTGCGGCCGTTGGTACCTGATCGCCGAGGGCCGGTTCGCTGTGACGCCGGTTCGGTGTGACGCTGGCAGGCCGCCGGCTGCGCACCATGGGTGCCGGCGAGGCGTTCGGCGAGATCGCCCTGCTGCGGGACGTGCCGCGGACGGCCGCGGTCGAGGCCGCAACCGATGGTGTCCTGTGGACGCTGGAGCGTCACGAGCCCATGGCCGGTGTCATGGGATCGCCCGCCGCGCTCGCCCAGCAGAGCTGGTGGTCGCCGCCACCTCGGTGACGGCAGCTCCCGCCGCAGCGAGCTTCGGGACGCGGGCGCGCTCCCCACCAGGATGGAACCCTGTGGACCCTCCAGCCGATCTCCGTGGACCCCCCGCTGCAGCGTGCAGCGAAGGTCCCTCGGGAGGCGGTCAAGCGACGCCTTGCCGCTGGATCGGGAGTCCCGTGGGAGCATGAGAAACTCCGCTCCGTCCCGGCTGGGATGGGCCGATCCTCTCTTGTCGATCGTCGTCTGGCTGACGACATTTGCGGGCATGGGATCTGGGGATCCGCGGCGGGTGATCGAGGCACCCGTTCGCCGGGAGCTCACCTGGCTGGCGGTGCGCGGGATCGCACTGGTGGCGGTGATCGCGGCGCTGGCCGCGTGCCCCATCGCTTGCGCCCTCGACGTCGGGGGCTGCGACGCGGTGGCCATGATGGCGCCGATGCTCCTGCTCGGCTATGGCCTCGCGATGCATGGCCGGCGGGCGCTTGGTGGCCGGGTCTCGGAGGAGGCCCGGGCGGCGGCCTGGACGCGTGCCCGGGAGATCGATGCCGAGGACACGATGCTCGGCCGCATGGTCTGGGCATGGGTGCCGATCGGGCTGCTGGCGTCGCTGATCCTGCTGCTGTGGCCGCACCTCACCGACGCCAATCCCGCCCTGGCCTGCGCCTGGGTCGTGATCGGGCTGCCGCCGGTCACGATCGCATGGCTGGTGGCGAGCACGACCTGGCTGGACGCCGGGCGCGACGACCTGGCGCGCGCGGAGGGCGAATCAGACGCGCTGTTCCGTCGCTACTGGGCCAGCGTCGGTCGCTGAGGCCCTGCGGCGGCCGCTGACGCGTTCCGCCTGCTCCCTCGTCAAGGCACCGGCAAGGCGTGGCTGCTAGCCTCGCTGCGTGCCCCGGCTCGATCCCGAACGCCTCCTCGACGGCCTCGATCCCGAGCAGCGCGAGGCCGTCCTCGTGACCTCCGGCCCGCTGGTGATCCACGCAGGGGCGGGCACGGGCAAGACCCGGGTGATCAGCCGCCGGGCGGCCTACGCGATCGCGAGCGGCGTCGTCCCCGCCGATCAGGTCCTGGTGGTGACGTTCACCGAGAAGGCGGCCGGCGAGATGGTCGACCGGCTGCGTCACCTCGGCCTGCCCGGCGTGACCGCACGCACGTTTCATGCCCACGCACTGCGCCAGCTGCGCCACTTCTGGCCCTCGCGCCACGACGGTGCACCGATGCCGGACCTGCTGGACTCGAAGGTCCCGATCCTGGCCCGGATCGCCCGCGGGCTGCCCGGCCACTACCGGTTCACGCCGGCCAAGGATCTCGCGGACGAGATCGAATGGGCCAAGTCGCGGCGGATCGCACCGCGCGGGTACCAGCGGGCCGCGGCCGAGGCCCGGCGCGAGCCGCCGATCCCGGTCGATCTGTTCGTGCGCGCGTTCGATGGCTACGAGCGGGCCAGGGTTCGGTCGGGCCGGATCGACTTCGACGACCTGCTGACCGAGACCATCGACCTGCTCGTGGGTGATCCGGATGCCGCCGCGCTCGTCCGGGCACGGAAACGCTGGTTCAGCGTCGACGAGTACCAGGACACGAACCCGCTCCAGCAGCGCCTGCTCGAGCTGTGGCTGGGCGAGCGGCGCGACCTGTGCGTGGTGGGCGACGAGGACCAGACGATCTACACGTTCGCCGGCGCGTCGTCGTCGTTCCTGACCTCGTTCGAGTCACGCTGGCCGGATGCACGGGCGGTCTCGCTCGTCCGCAACTACCGCTCGTCGCCCCAGGTGCTCGCGCTGGCCAACCGCCTGGTCGCGGCCGATGGCCGGACAAAGGGCCTGGTGGCGGAGCGGGAGCCGGGGCCGCCGCCCGCCATCACCCGGCATGCCTCGGCGGCAGACGAGCTCGACGGACTGGCCGGCTGGATCCGCGCCCGGGTGTCCGACGGTGTGGCGCCCTCGGAGATCGCGGTGCTGGTTCGGATGAATGCCCAGCTGGAGCCGATCGAGGACACCCTCACCCGGGCGAGCATCGCCTACCAGGTGCGCGGTCAGGCCTTCTACGCGCGACCGGAGGTGCGGGCGGCGCTGGCGAGCCTGCGGCGGCGCGGGCTGTCGGAGCGGGGCCGGGCGCTGGCGGCAGCGATCCGGGAGCGGTGGGCGGCGGATGTCGGGTACGAGCCCGATGCCGACCCCGGCAGGAACGCGCGTGGTGACGAGGCGCGCGAACGACAGGCGTCGCTGGAGACGCTGCTCGCGATCGTCGATGGTGTGGTTCGCGCCGAGCCGACCGCGGATGCCGCGCGCCTGGTCGACGAGCTCGAGGCGCGCGCGGCCCACGAGCACCAGGCCGCACCGGACGGGATCGACCTGCTGACATATCACCGGGCGAAGGGGCTCGAGTGGGACGCCGTGTGCCTGCCGTCGCTGGAGGAGGGGAATCTGCCGATCCGCCAGGCGCTCGACGACGACGACGCGCTGGCCGAGGAGCGGCGACTGCTGTATGTCGGGATCACCCGCGCCCGGCGACATCTCGCACTGTCATGGGCGGAGCGGCGCGAGTTACGCGGCCGGGAGAGCCGCCGGCAGCCGAGCCGGTTCCTGCTCGACCTGCGCGACCGACCGCCGCGCACGGTCCGGACACTTCCCGGACCGCCGCCGGTCGTGCGGACACCGCGACCGGGCTCGGACGGGGACCCGCTGTTCGCTGCGCTGCGCGAATGGCGGACGGCACGTGCCCGGGAGGCGGCCGTGCCACCCTATGTGATCGCCCACGACGCGACCCTGGCAGCGATCGCCGAGACGCGGCCGCGGACGATGGCCGGGCTCCGGCGGGTCAAGGGGATGGGCCCGGCCAAGCTGGAGAGGTACGGCGACGAGATCCTGGCAGTGATCGAGGCGTCGACGGCTCCGCAGGACCCGTAGTCTCCGCGGGCCCCGTGGTCGTCAGGCGGCCAGGTCGCGACGCCGGAACGCCCACAGCGCGGCCCCCCAGCCCGCGACCGCGATGGCCGCGAACAGGGCGAGGTCGCCGATCGGGAACACCCCGTCGTCGATGATCGCGGTCGTGCCGAAGTGGTTCCACGCGGAAAGCGGGGCGAGCCATGCCCAGTCATCGGCGATTCCGGCGACCACGAACAGGGCGTACATCGCGATCACCACGCCCGCGATGATCGCCGACGTGGTCCCGCGACTCAGCGTGATCACCGACACCACCGTGGCGGGACCGGCAACCGCGCACGCGAACGCGAAGCACAGGAGGCCGGCCAGGAGGAACCTCGGGAGGTCGAACTCGACGCCAACGAGGCGCCCGGTTCCCCACAGCCCGATGACGGCGGTGAGGGCCAGGACAGCCATCACCACGAGCTGCGCCCAGATCGAGGCGGCCAGGTAGCGGACGCGGGATACCGGTGTCGCGAGCGGCAGGTCGACGAACCCGCGATCGAGATCAGCTGCCGCGGCCCGGGTCCCCGTCAGGAGTGCGATGGCGACGGCCATGATCGGCCATAGCCAGCTCGAGATATAGGTGTTGAAGAAGACACCCGGGTCTGACAGCGTGCCGCCGCTCATGCCGAACGCGGCCCACAGGCCCTTGGGGAACGCATCGAGATACTCGCGGATCAGCGCGTCGTTCTCGACCATGAACGGGTACATCAAGCCCATGATCCCGCCGTATGCGAGCAGGGTGATGCCCAGCCAGATGAGCAGCCCACGACTCCGCCGGAGCTCGAGCCGGAACGCGATCATGCCGGCACCTCCTGGGCTTCGGTGCCGGGCTGGTCGGCGCGGTAGTAGCGCAGGAACAGGTCCTCGACGTCCGGCGTGGTGATCGCGATGTCGCGCACGTCGAGGCGGGCGATGGCGTCGAGGAGCGGGTTCACATCGCCCTGGACCATCAGATGGACCTCGCGCCCGGTCATTGCCGCAACCTCCACGTTGGGCAGGTCGAACGCACCGGGCGCCGGCGGCGCCGCCAGCACGAGGTTGATCGACCGCCAGTGCGCGCCCATCAGCTCGCCGACGGTCGAGACGTCGACGATCCGGCCGTCGCGGATGATCGCGACCCGGTCGCACACCCGCTCGACCTCGACCAGGTTGTGACTGGACAGGAACAGCGTTCGGCCGTCCGCGCGCGCCTCGGCGGCGAGGGCCAGAAACTCGCGCTGCATCAGCGGATCGAGGCCGCCGGTCGGCTCGTCGAGGATGAGCACGGGCTCGTGGCCCATGAACGCGGCGATGACGCCGATCTTCTGGCGGTTGCCCCGGGACAGCCGCCGGATCCGGACGGTGGGGTCCAGCTCGAGGCGTTCGGCGAGCGGCCGCCACGCACCACGCGGGAGCCCGCGGAGACGGGCGAGATAGTCGAGCTGCCCGGCGCTGGTCAGCTCGCCCAGGAAGCCCGGGTCGCTGCCCAGGTAGGCCACGCGCGTGTGGATCGCCGGCGCCTCGTCGAAGGCGTGCTGTCCGAGCACCCGCGCCTCCCCGCGAGTGGCCCGGAGGAACCCCAGCAGCACGCGGATGGTCGTCGTCTTGCCGGCGCCGTTGGGGCCGAGAAACCCGAACGCCTGGCCTTCGTCGACCGCGAACGTCACGTCCTCGACCCCGCGACGCTTGCCGTAGAGCTTGGTGAGGCCGACGGCCTCGATGACGGCCGTTGCCATCGAAACCTCCGTTTGACTGTCGCGACGCTGCGCCGTGGTCCGGCGCGCGCTGCGTCGCCCCCGCCGCGCCCGTCGTCCAGCGCGCGCCACACCGGCAGGCACCAGCGCCTGTCGTGGATCGCCGTTCATGCTGGGGCCGCCGCGTTGTCCGGTGAAGGGACCTCCGGCCCGTCCGGGGGTCCCCGGGTCCCGATCGGCAGGCGCCGTCAGGCGACCGGCTCGAGCGGCTCGGCCGCCTCCTCGAACTGGCTCGCATACAGCTCGTGGTAGAAGCCGCGGGCCGCGAGCAGCTCCTCGTGCGTGCCGCGCTCCACGATCCGGCCCTGGTTCATGACCAGGATCAGGTCCGCGTCCCGGATGGTCGACAGCCGGTGCGCGATCACGAACGACGTCCGTCCCTGCATGAGCTTCGACATCGCCTTCTGGATGAGGACCTCGGTCCGCGTGTCCACCGACGAGGTCGCCTCGTCGAGGATGAGGACCGGCGGGTCGGCAAGGAATGCCCGGGCGATCGTCAGCAGCTGCTTCTCGCCCGCGGACACGTTGGTCGCATCGTCGTCGAGCACCGTCTCGTAGCCGTCGGTCAGGGTTCGCACGAAGTGGTCCACGTGGGCGGCCTCGGCAGCCTCGACGAGGTGCTCCTCGGCGACCGAGACGTCATCCGCGCCGTATTCGATGTTCTCCCGGATCGTGCCGTTGAACAGCCAGGCGTCCTGGAGCACCATGCCGAACGTCCGGCGCAGGTTGTCGCGGGTCAGCTCGCGGGCATCGATCCCGTCCACCGTGATCCGGCCCTCGTCCACGTCGTAGAACCGCATCAGGAGGTTCACGAGCGTGGTCTTGCCGGCGCCGGTTGGGCCCACGATCGCGATCGTCTGGCCCGGCTCTGCGACAAGGTCGAGATCCTGGATCAGCGGCTTGTCCGGCTCGTACCGGAAGGCCACCCCCTCGAACGCCACCCGGCCGGCGGCCGGCTCGGCGAGCACCGTGGGCTCCACCGGATCCGGGATCTCCTCCTTCTCGTCGAGCAGCTCGAACACGCGCTCGGCCGACGCCACGGCGCTCTGGAGCACGTTGACGATGCTGGCCGCCTGGATGATCGGGAAGGTGAACTGGCGCGAGTACTGGATGAACGCCTGCACGTCGCCCAGCGACATCTGGCCGGTGGCCACCCGCACGCCGCCGATGACGGCGATCCCGACGTAGCTCAGGTTGGAGATGAACATCATCGCCGGCTGGATCGTGCCCGAGATGAACTGGGCCTTGAAGCTGGCCTGGTAGAGCGCCTCGTTGCGCTCGTCGAACTCGGCGATCGCCTCCTCCTGGCGGCCGAACAGCTTGACGATGGCGTGCCCGGTGTGCATCTCCTCGACATGGCCGTTGAGCGCACCCGTCCGCTCCCACTGGGCGACGAACTGCTTCTGCGAGCGGCTTGCGATGAACATCGTCACGATCAGCGAGGCAGGCACGGCCAGGAGCGAGATGAGCGCCAGCAGCGGGCTGATGGTGAGCATCATGATCAGCACCCCGATCACGGTCAGGACCGAGGTGATCAGCTGGGTCAGGCTCTGCTGCAGGGTCTGGCTGATGTTGTCGATGTCGTTGGTGACCCGCGACAGGATGTCGCCGCGCGACTCGCGGTCGAAGTAGGCGAGCGGCAGCCGCCCGAGCTTCTCGTCCACGTTGCGGCGCAGCCGGTACACGGTCCGCTGGGTGACGCCGGCCATGATGTACGCCTGGCCCCAGCTGAACACGGAGCTCAGCAGGTAGATCACGGCCACGAACGACAGGATCGAGGTCAGCTGGCCGAAGTCGACGCCCACACCGGGCACGACGTTCATGCTCGCGAGCATGTCCGCGAAGTTGTCCTGGCCAGCCGCTCGGAGGCCGGCGACGATCTGATCCTTGGGCACGTTCGCCAGGCCCATGTCGCCCAGCTGCCTGCCGATCACGCCATCGAACAGGACGGTGGTCGCGTTGCCCAGGAGCTTGGGTCCCAGGATGGCGAAGAACACGCTGACCACGCCCAGCACGAGGACGGCGGCAATCAACCTCCGCTCTGGTCGCAGCGTGCCCAGGAGCCGCCGGAAGGAGCCTTTGAAGTCCTTGGACTTCGCGGCCGGCATCTGCGAGAACATGTGGCCGCCGGGACCCATCGGCCGTCGGCGCGCAACGCCCGCGCCGCCGGCGCCACCGCCCGCCCGGCCCATCGGCCCGCTCACGCGACCTCCTCCTCGGTGACCTGGGACAGGACGATCTCGCGATACGTCTCGCAGGTCCGCATCAGCTCTTCGTGGGTGCCGATCCCGGCGATCGAGCCTGCCTCGAGGACCACGATCCGGTCGGCGTGGAGGATCGTTCCCACGCGCTGGGCGACGATGATCACGGTTGCCTCGCCCAGCTCGCTGGCCAGGGCCGCTCGCAGGCGGGCGTCGGTTCGGAAGTCGAGCGCGGAGAAGCTGTCGTCGAACACGTAGGCGTCCGGCTTGTGAGCGAGGGCACGGGCGATCGCCAGGCGCTGCCGCTGGCCGCCGGACACGTTGGTGCCGCCCTGGGCGATCGGAGCCTCGAGCTGCTCGGCCATCTCCTCGACGAAGTCGCGGCCCTGGGCGATCTCGAGGGCCCGCCACATGTCGGCCTCCGTGGCCTGTTCGTCGCCGAAGCGCAGGTTGGTGGCGATCGAGCCGCTGAACAGGAACGCGCGCTGGGGGATCATCCCGATCCGTTTCCACAGATCGGCGCGGTCCATCTTGCGCACGTCCACACCGTCGACCAGCACCTGGCCGGCGGTCGCGTCGTAGAGGCGCGGGATGAGGTTGATGAGCGTGGACTTGCCGCTCCCCGTCGATCCGACGATCGCGGTGGTCTCGCCCGGGTTGGCCTGGAACGAGATGCCGCGCAGCACCGCCTCCTCGGCGCCCGGGTAGCGGAACTCCACGTCGCGGAACTCGATCAGACCCTTGCGGTTGGGAGAGATCGGCGCCGGCGGATCAAAGATGGCCGGCGGCGTGTCCAGCACCTCGGCGATCCGGCCACCCGAGACCGCCGCGCGCGGCACCATCACGAACATGATCACCGCCGTCATGACCGCGAACAGGACCTGCATGATGTACTGCAGGAACGCGGTGAGGTTTCCGATCGGCATGCCGCCGCTGTCGACCCGGTAGGCGCCCAACCACAGCACGGCGACCGTCGAGAGGTTCATGATCGCCATCAGGCTCGGGATGGTGACCGCGAACAGCCGGTTCACGCTGAGGGCGGTCTCCATCAGGTCCTGGTTCGCGTCGTCGAACCGCTCCTCCTCGTGGCGCGTACGGACGAAGGCGCGGATCACGCGCACGCCGGCCAGCGTCTCGCGCATCACCAGGTTGATCCTGTCGAGCTTGCGCTGCATCGCCTGGAACAGCGGGACGGCCCGACGCATGACGAACCCGATGAGGGCGGCCATGAGCGGCAGGATCACGAGCAATATGCCCGACAGCGGCACGTCCTGGCGGAGCGCCATGATCACGCCGCCGACGGCCATGATCGGTGCCGAGATCATCACGTTGAGGGCCAGCAGGACGACCATCTGCACCTGCTGGACGTCGTTGGTGTTGCGGGTGATCAGGCTGGCCGCCCCGAACTGGTTGACCTCGACCTGGCTGAATACCTGCACCTGCCGAAACAGCGCGCTGCGCACGTCGCGGCCGAAGGCCATCGCGGTGCGAGCTCCGAAGAACACGCCGACGATCGCCGCCACGCCCAGCGCGAGCGTCACGACCAGCATGAAGCCGCCGGTCCGGATGATGTAGTCGGTGTCGCCCTTGGCGACGCCGTTGTTGATGATGTCGGCGTTGAGCTCCGGCAGGTACAGGTTGGCGATGGCCTGCACCAGGAGCAGGATCACGACGAGCAGGATCGGCCACCGGTAGGGCGGCAGGAACCGTCGGAACAGGCGGATCACCGGGACGTCTCCTGGATCGGACGGGAATGGCTTGCGGGCTGCCGGCCCGGATGGAGTTGCGGCGACAGGGTAGGGGCTTCCGTTGCGCGAGGGTCAACCCGCTTGCGCGACGGTTCCTCGCCGGAGAGCTGCGCGTGCATGCGCTCGCGCACCCGTCGGAGGGCTCGCGAGCCGCGCAGGAGGCCGGCGAGCTCCTCGTCGGTCAGCTCCTCGAGCAGGGTCGTCAGGTGGCCTCGACGCTCGCTGCCGATCCCGACGATCACCTGTCGGCCGGCGTCGGTCAGCGCGACCCGAACGACCCGCCGATCCTCGTCATCGCGGTGCCGCTCCACCAGGCCGCGCTGCTCCATGCGATCCACGATTCCGGTCGCGCTCGCCTGGGAGACGTCAAGCGTGTCGGCCAGGGTGCGCATGGGCAGCGCCCCGTCCTCGATCAGCAGCATCAGCACGTGCAGATGGACCAGGCTGAGCGGACCGGTGGGCCAGCGGCGCATGGATCGCATCATCCGGAACGGCGCATGCGCGCTGAGCTCGTCGATCACCTCGGCGATCAGATCCGTGCGGTTCATCGAGGTGTCCGGCGAACCTCTTAGCGGCAGGTAGATGTTCAATGCGGCGTGAAGCATATGCGGAGTGGCGTCGGCTGTCCAGTCACCTGGGATTCGTCGGAGAGTCGTTCCAGGGTGGCGGAACGACACAGGACCGATGACCGTATCCGCCTGACTGGTGAGGCTTGGCGCGGCGACCGATAGAAGGTCGTCTCCGCGGTCAGCTTCACGCCGATCGCGCCGCTCTTACCGCGTCGAGCACGCCTTCGCGCGGCTCGGTCGCTGGCGACGGCTGTCACGCTGCTACGAGGGCTCCGCCCGCGAGTGCCCGCGCCGGGCTCGAAGTCGTGGCCCTGGCCTACCTGTTCGCTCGCCTCCGCGTGGAACCCGCCTGAACTCTGCTCACCGTTACGATGACGCGTTTTGGCAGTTCGGATAGGGGGCATCAACGAGCCGCGCGACGTCGTGCGGGGGCACGATCCTCACCGACCCATCGGGCTCGAGCCAGACCTCCACGGCTACCAACGATGTGAGAAGGGGCAAACCAGCCGACGACGAGTCGAGGATCGTGTCGCCGTCCCGCGCAACTCGCCACGACGCACCGCGGGAGATCGGGAGAGAGTGGGACGCGCAGCCCGGGTCCTCCTCGAAGGCTGTCGGTGCGCCCGGAGCCGGCTGCCACGAGATCTCGACCGGCGTGCCCGACGCGTTGACCACGACGAGATTGACTGTGTGGCCGTTGATCCACGACTGCGCAAGAAAGTCTGCCAGCAGCACGGAGACCGCAGCGACCAATGCGAGGCGACGCCAACTCATCGGACGAGCCTCACGCGCCGTCGCCACGGACCACTCGCCACGCCATTCCCCCTTCTTCGGCTTCCGGTTTGTCGGGGCCATTCTCTCGCCAGCGCGTCGCCCTGTCAGTGCCGAATCTCCCGTGTCCAGCACCGACTGCCCCGATGTCCCGGCCGTGCGAGGTGTGGCGCAATAACCAGGGCTTCCCGGCCATAACGCGCCGTCACCGCAGTAGGATCGAGGGATGCAACGCCACCGGTCGCTTCAGAGGCGGCAGTTCGTGTTCGTGGCGTTCGGCCGAGGCGTGGTCCTCGACCACGCGCCCCGGTGGTGGGAACGCATTTGGCTGAGGTTCAGCTTCCTGTTGCGTCCCGTTGTGGCTCCTCTCCCACTCGACGATCTGATCGAGCCCGCCGGGCCGCACGGGCCAGACATCGACGGCACCGCGGGCGCTGCCGACCGGGTGCCGCGCCGCCCACCGGACAAGCCCCTGGCCGGTGCCGTCGCGCTGCCCGAGCCATCCTCCGCTGACGAGACGGTCCTGAAGGCCTGCCCCGAAAATAGCCGGCCCGTCGGCGATTTCCGTTGCGACGTGATCGGGTCAGCGACCCGCGTGCATCTGTGAATGAAACCCGCCGAGGGACACTTGACCCTTCCGGCCGCGAGGCGTCCATTCTGACTGTCGCGCGTGGGAGGCGGCAGATGCGAATGGTTTCATGGCTCCTTGGGATCGCACTTGGGCTGATCGCCGGCGGCGCGGTCCTCGTGGCAGGGGTCTTGGTGCTGCTACTCCTGGTACCTGCCGTCGTGTGGGCCGCGCGCGAGAAGGCGCGCCCGCTCGGGCTGGGCGGCCTGTTCATCGGCCTCGGTGCAGGGAGTACCGGCCTCCTCGCGTTCGCCAACGCGCGATGTGCGGCGTCAAACGTATCCGGACCGAACTACTTCTCTGAGTGCGTGCCCCCCGATCTCACAGCGTTCTTCGTCGCTGCGGCTGTCCTGGCCGCGATCGGCGTCGGGGTCTCACTCCTCGGCATCGCGCGCACACGCTTGCGCGTGGCATGACCTGTCAGGTCGGCTCCGTCCGCAGCCGCGCGAACAGGTAGGCGACGCAGACGACTTCGAGCCAAGCACGGGCGCTTGCCTCGGTCCCCTCGTAGCACCGCGACAGCCGCGGCCAACGACCAAGGCGCGCGAACGCGTGCTCGACCTTGTAGAGCGTCGCGAGCGGGACGAAGCCGCTCGATCGCTTCGGCGGGGCCTTGATGTGGAGGCCCAGGTGCTTGCGTGCCGCGAGCGCCGCGAGGCCCTTGCAGCCCCGGTCCGCGATCACATCCCGCACGAGCGGGAGGTCATCGAGACCGGCGGCGAGCAGTTCGCGCCCGACCTTCACATCGTGGGGTCTCGCTGGATCCACGCGGACTTCGAGTGGCAGACCGAGATACTCGATGAGGATGCTGCGCTTCGCACCGATCGTCCGCCCACCCCGACCCTCCGCGTTGTGGAACGTCGGGCCGGCGCGCCCGCCGCGGACCGTCTGCGCGTCGACCATCACCATCGTCGGCTCGACGGTCTTGCGCTTCGCGTGCTGGCGGACAAGGCGCGCGATCCGTGCCATCGCCCGCGCCCAGACGCCCTCCTCCCGCCGGCGCCGCCACTGCTGCCAGGCGGCTTCCCAGGGCGGGTAGCGGTCGGGCGGTGGCGCCACTGGCAGGCTGTCCGGGCGAGGAACAGGATCGCCTCGACCATCCGCCGGCGCGGGGAGCGAGAGGGGACGCCGCCGGCTCGGCGGAGAGCGCCCGCGCCTGGTTGGAGGTCGCCGCACTCGCCCGTCGCGCCTGGCCACGAGGAGCGCCATGTCCGCCGCCGCGATCAGGCCGCCGGCAGTCCCGGTAACCTCCAGCCACCGCGCGATGCCGATCGAGCAGTCAAGACGCCACGGATCGGGGTCGTCCGGCTCGACGGGCTCGCCTGACTCCAAGAGGTCGATGGACGGAACGGCGGAACGGATGCGTTGCCCGAACTGCGTGGCCTCGCGGAGGTCGTCGGTTGGCTGCAGCACGACGAACTCGTCGCCACCGACCCGGAAGACCGTTGCCGCGGGGTCGAGCGCGACCGTCGCCTGCCCAGCACGCCGGATCAGCCAGACCCCGCGCCGATGCGAGCAGGAGCCGTTGACGACCTTGAGCCTATCCAGGTTGACCAGCAGGAGCGTGAACCCACACGGGCCATAGTTGACCTCGATCTCTTATCGCCAACCTCCACGGTCTGCCTCAATTGGAACTCCTTCGTGTCGGGCCAGAGTCGTTCCATCGTGCGTCTGGTCACGCTTGGGGCGGTGTCCGAGGCCGAATTGAGATCGCGATGAATCCCAACCCGCTCGAGGGGTCTTCGCGTCCTCCCGTCACGCTGCCTGTCCGCCCCGACGTCTCGCCCCGTCCGCCCCGTCTCGGCGACTTCGCGGGCGACCACCCTTGGCGCCCTGCCCGCGCGGTCTTCGCCGGATATGACTCCCGGGTTCTGTTTCGCCGGCCGGCCGGGCTCGAGATGGCGCCATTCGGACTCGCCCGGTTCTGGATGGGGCGCTTTGGTGCGGGAATCCGATGCGCCGCGTTGGGTCCGAGGGCGGGAGCTACGCCGTGATCGCTCGCCGAAAGCGCCAGACCCCGAGGCCCATCGTGGCGACCCCGTAGATCGCCAGGACGGCCAGGTTCGGCGCGATCCCGGCCAGACCCGTCGCCGGGTCATGCATCAGCGACTGGAGACCGAGAACCGCCCAGGAGTGGGGGAGGAGCCGCGCGACCGCCTGCATCGCCTGGGGCATGACCTGGATCGGGATCATGCAGCCGCCGAGCGCTCCCAGCGTGAGGCCGACGAACACGCCGAGCGATCCCGCCTGATCCGGGCTGCCCGCGACGGCACCGATGAGCATCGCGACACCGGCTGAGACCAGCATGAACAGCGCGATGATCGCGCCCGAGGCGATCGGATCCCCCCATGAGACGCCGAACACCAGCGCCGTCACGAGGACGATGTACGCGCCCTGCAGGAGCGCGATCGCGCAGCGGCCCAGGGACTCTCCCGCGAGGATGGTCGCCACCGTTGTCGGACCGGCGAGCATCCGTCGCGAGACGCCGAGCTGGCGGATCCTGACGAGGCGTGCCGCCGCGATCAGCGAGGTCAGGAACATGAACAGCACCAGTTGCGTCGACGCGCCGAACGTGAACCGCGAGAAGCCGGCCAACGGCGCCGGCTCGCCCACGATCGAGACGTCGACGGCCACCTCGGGCACGGTGACGAGCGTCTGTCGCGCGGCAGCCGCCGCCTCGTCGAAGGACCCCGCGCCCTCCTCCACCGCGACCCTCGCGGCGATCGCGATCGCGTCAAGGTGGGCGACCGCCGCCTCCACGGGCGCCCGCATTCCCGTTGCCCCGATGCCCCCCGGGTCGAGATAGCGGACGACGATCGGCCCGCCCGCGCGCAGCGTCGCGTCGAACGCCTCGGGGATGACCACGCCTGCCTGGATCTCGCCGTGCTCCATCTGGCTCGCCAGGGTGGTCTCGTCGGCGACGAACCGAACGTCGAGCTCGGTCTGGTCGGCCTTGAGGGCGTCGACCAGCGCGGTGGCCGCGGGATCGCCCGCCGGGGCCACGACACCCAGCCGCGTCTGGCCGTCGCCGTCGAACCGGAGCCCGAGCGCGACGATGACGAGCGTCGGGAGCACGAACACAATGAACAGATTTCCGCGGTCCTGTACCTGGCGAAGCAGGCTCACGCGCGCGACCTCGATCGCCTTGCCGGGATCGATCATCGCGAGCCGTCGCCCCGATCGATCATCCCGCCCGCACCCGCCGGCGCTCTCGGAGGGCAGCCAGCGCGCCCGTCACCAGGCCGATCGCCACCAGCACCAGCGTCGCCTGCACCGCATCGGCGCCCGCTCCCTGGCCGCGCAGGTCGCCGAGCCCGCGAAGGAACCAGCCGTGCGGGGTGAGCAGCGCCAGCGTGGACACGACCGCCGGACCCTCGGCCACGGGCCACAACGTCCCGCCGAGGATCGCCAGCGTGACGGCGACTGCGAACCCGGCCGCGCCTGCCATCGCCGCCGAGCTCGCGAGCGACGCGATCAGGGCGGAGATCCCGAGTGCCGCCGTCACCACCGCCACGATGAGTACGGCCACGGCGATCGGCGGTCCCCAGCTCGCTCCGATCAGCGCCGTCGTGGCCACGGCCGGCGTCGCCATCGCGAGCAGGCTCATCGAGAAGACGCCCAGGGTCTTCCCCGCCACGATCGTCCACTGAGGAACCGGGCCCGCCAGCATCCGCGCCAGGGTGCCCTGCCGGCGTTCCCCGAACATGCCGAGCATCCCGATCTGCGCCGTCACGAACAGGAACAGGATCGCCATCGAGGCGCTGAAGAACGTTCGTAGATCGAGCTGGCGAACGCTCGCCGCGACGTCCAGCAGCGTTACCGGCGGAGTGATCCCGGCGGCGGCATCGGTGACTCGCAAGCGCGCGGCGGGGTCAAGGAGCACCCCGCGGAGGCTGGCGACGGTCGACACCGCGAGCCGCACGGTCGCCTGCCTGTCCCCGAAGGCCTCGGCAGTGGCACGGGCGACAGCCACCGATAGCGGGTCGCTCGCCGCGCCAACGATCGTGAGGGTGGTGGAGCTGCCCGACTCGATCGCCCGCGTGAAGCCCTGGGGAATGATGTACGCGGCGTCCACGCCCGCACCGACCGATGCCCGGGCGTCCGCCTCGGTGGGCAGGTCGGTCACGGCCACGCCCCCTGACGCCTCGAGCGAGCCGATGACGTCGGTACGGAGCGCCGACGCGAGGTTGCCGCCGTCGAGATCGACGACCGCGTAGTGGGCGCGGAGGACCGTGGCCGGGGCGATCAGGGGGCTGAACATCAACGCCAGCCCGAGCGGCGCAACCAGCACGACCAGCAGCGCCGACCGGTCCCGCGATCGCTGACGGAGATCCTTGGCAGCGATCAGCGCCACGAGCCTCCACTGCCGGCTCCGCATCACACCGCCTCGTCGCCCTGATCGCCGGGTTCACGGATCGGCCGGCCCGTCAGATGCAGGAACACTGACCCGAGGTCCGGCTCGACGACCTCGACGTCACGTACCACGGCTCCCGCATCCTCGGTGGCGGCCAGCAGGCGCGGGAGGACGCCGCGCCCGTGGGCAGCCAGGACGTGGAGCCGGTCGCCATGCGGGCTCACACGCTCGACACCCTCGATGTGGTCGACCGCCGCCGCGGCAGCCGTGATGTCACCTGTAACCGAGAGGCGCACCTCGTCCCGGCCGCCGACCGACGCCACCAGGTCGCTCCTCGTCCCTTCTGCCCGGATCTCACCGCCGTCGATGATGCCGATCCGCTGACACAGCCGCTCGGCTTCCTCGACCCGATTGGTGGCATAGACGATGGCCGTCCCGTCCTGCCCGAGCGCGGCGATCGATTCCAGGATCGCGTGACGGCTCGGCGGGTCCAGGCCGGCCGTGGGCTCGTCGAGCAGGAGCAGGCGCGGGCGATGGAGCAGCCCGATCCCGATGTTGAGCCGGCGCTGCATGCCACCGCTGTACGTGCCCGCACGGTCGCGTGCCCGCCCGGCGAGGCCGATCTGGGCGAGCACCTCGTCAACACGGGCGGTGAGACGGCTGCCCGTGAGGTCGTACAGGCGTCCGAAGAACCGGAGGTTCTCGCGCCCGCTGAGATCCGGGTAGATGGCCGGCTCCTGGGGCACGTAGCCGATCCCGGCTCGGACCGCGACGGTATCGACATCGACCGGTGCGCCATCGAGCATCACCTCGCCCCCGTCCCGGGCCAGCAGACCGCAGGCCATCGAGATCGTTGTCGTCTTGCCCGCGCCGTCGGGCCCCAGCAGGCCGTAGGTCTCGCCCTCGTGGACCTCGAAGCTGACGCCTCCAACGGCCTCGAGGGAGCCGTACCGCTTGCGGAGGTACCGCGCGCGCAGGACGACGGGACGGTCGTCGACGACGGGTCCGGTGGTCACGGAAGGCAGGTCCCGGAGCGGCTGGGCGGCACAGGGTCATGGTGCGGCGTCACGTTGGGCGGTGCAAGGTCGAACGGCCGCCGGGTGGATGAGGACGATGGCGCCACGGCTCCCTGTGCCGTGGCTTGACATTCGTGACAGGGTATCGATAATGACCGTCACTGTTATATGAGATATAAACGCAAAGAGTTGGAACCACCATGACCGAGCAGGGAACGATCACCACGGAAGCGCTGGCTCACCGCCGCCACCGCTGGCTGGCGCTCGGCGGGATCAGCGTGGCGCTGCTGGCCGTTGGCCTGGATGCGACGGTGCTCAGCCTCGCCCTGCCGACCCTCGCCGGTGCCTTGAAGGCATCGGAAAGCGACCTCCAGTGGTTCGTGACGGGGTACACCCTTGCCCTGACCGCGGCGATGCTCCCGGCAGGCCTGCTGGGCGACCGGTACGGCCGCCGGGCTGTGCTGCTCGGGGCGCTGGTGGTGTTCGGCGCGGCCTCCATCGGCTGTGCCCTGGCGCCGACGCCGATCGCCCTGATCGTGGCGCGTGTGGTGCTGGGCGTCGCCGGGGCCTGCCTGATCGTCATGGCGCTGTCGGTGATCACGGTCCTGTTCGATGAGGCCGAGCGGCCCCGGGCGATCGGCGTCTGGGGTGCCGCGAACTTCCTGGCGATGCCGATCGGTCCCATCCTCGGCGGCTGGCTGCTGGCCAATGCCTGGTGGGGCTGGGTGTTCCTGCTCAACGTCCCCGTGGTCCTCGCCGGGATCGCCGCCGTCGTGGTGCTCGTGCCCGAGTCACGCGCAAGCCGGCGGCCGGAGATCGACTGGCTGGGCGTGATCGGATCGAGCACGGGGCTGACGCTGCTCATGTACGGCGTGATCGAGGCCGGCGACCACGGATGGACCGATCCCGGTGCGATCGGGCCGGTGCTGGCGGGGCTCGTGGTGCTCGGGCTGTTCGCCGCCTGGGAGGCGACCGTCGCCAGGCGTGGCCGCCAGCCGCTCGTCGATTTCGGGTTGTTCCGGTCGCGCGGCTTCACCTGGGGCGTGATCCTGGCCGCGGTCGGGATCTTCGCCGGGTTCGGCGTGCTGTTCGTGCTGCCCCAGTACTGGCAGGGGGTGCTGGGGCTCGATGCCCAGGGCGCCGGCTTCCGGCTGCTGCCGTTGATCGCGGGGATGGTGGTCGGCGCATTGCCGGCCGACCGGGTCGCAGCGCGCCTCGGGTCGCGGATCACGGTGGCGACCGGGCTGCTGGCGATGACGGTGGGCCTTGCCGCCGGCTCGACCCAGGTGACCAATGCCAGCGACGTGATGCTCGCGGCCTGGACGTTCATGATCGGCCTGGGCATGGGTCTTGGCCTGGCCACGTCCGCCTCCGCGGCCATGCTCGAGCTCGACGCGGAGCGAAGCGGCGTCGGATCGGCGCTGGTGCAGGCGGTCATCAAGCTCGGGCCCGCGTTCGGGGCGACGATCCTTGGCAGCGTGCTCTCGGGCAGCTACCAGCGGCTGGTGCCCGTCGGCGGACTTCCGGCCGATGTTGCGGCCACCGTCCAGTCGAGCGTGTTCGCCGGCCTCGAGGTCGCCGGTCAGATGGGCTCGGCGGCGCTCGCGGACGGCGTCAGGTCGGCGTTCGTGACCGCGATGGGGGAGTCCCTTCGAGCCGCGGCCCTCGCCGCGGCCGTCGCGGTTCCCCTTGCCCTGGTGTTCCTGCCGGGCAGGCCCCGCACGCACGCTGACGAGGCGTCAGAATCGGACCATGAGCGAGCCATCGCCACGACCTGACGAGAGCCCGGACGGACCGTCCAAGCCCGCGGGGTCTCGCAAGCATCGGCGCCCCGGCCTCAGGGAGCGCAAGAAGCTCAAGACCCGTCTCGCGATCCAGGAGCACGCCCTTCGGCTGTTCCGCGAGCAGGGCTACTCGAAGACGACCGTGGAACAGATCGCCGAGGCGGCCGAGGTGTCGCCGTCCACGTTCTTCCGCTACTTCCCGACCAAGGAGGACGTGGTCCTGTTCGACGTCATGGACCCGCTGTTCATCGAGGCCTACCGGCGCCAGCCGGCGTCGCTCGGCCCGCTGCAGGCCATGCGTGGTGTGCTACCCGAGGTGTTCGGGGGGTTGTCACAGGACGAGATCGAGGAGCAACGCCAGCGGGGCCGGCTGGTCCTCGGGGAACCCGCCCTCCAGTCGGCCTGGATCGCGGATCTCATCCGCACGTCCCGCCTCATGGCCGAGCTGGTCGCGGAGCGGAGCCTGCTCGCCCCCGACGATCCTCGTGTCCAGATCTACACCGGAGCCGTCATGGGTGCGATGCTGGGCGCGATGATCCCGGTGGTGGCCGACGCCACCGCGGACCTCGTCGGGGCCATCGACGTCGCGCTCGATCTGCTCGAGGACGGTCTCCGTCTCTGACGCTGCCGGCACGGGTGCGGGAGCCGGTGCGCACCGGCACCACGGCTTGTGCTCCGGTTCCGGGCGGGCTCCCAGCGGATTCCCAGACTCGGGTCTTAGGGTGTGGCCGTCCCCGACCGACCGGGGCATCGACGCCGGGAGAACGCCCAATGTTCACTGCCATCGCTCGCCGCGCGATCGTCGCCGGCGCCTTGCTCGCCACCTTCGCGCTGCCGGCCAGCGCCATGGCCATGACGCCCACCGGGACGCGCGGGCCCGACCACCTGGTGGGAACCGCGGATGCGGACACGATCCACGGCCTCGCCGGCAACGATTGGATCGCCGGGCGGGCCGGCGATGACTACCTGTACGGCAACCGCGGAGCCGACGTCATCCGCGGCAACAAGGGTGACGACCACATCTACGGCGGGCGCGGCCGCGATGTCCTGCGCGGCGGCGCAGGCGCGGATGTCATCTACGGGGGCGCCAGGCGCGACCTAATCCGCGGCGGCCCGGGCACCGACACGATCTACGGCGGATCCGGCAACGACAGGATCGTGGTCGGCTACGACAACGCGTCCGACTCGGTCAGCTGCGGTCCCGGCTGGGATGTCGTCATCGCGGGGCCGACCGACGTGGTGGCCTCCGACTGTGAGGTTGTTCGCCACGTGAGCGACTGACCCCCGTCCCGCATCCGAACCGGTGAGCCGGGCCCGCCGCGGACCCGGCTCACGCGCGCCTGCGGACCTTCCAGATCTCCTCGCACGGCCAGCGCGAGGCCCATTCCGCGGTCATCCATCCGTAGCGGGTCGTGCTGCTGGGTGGCACGGGTGGCTCCACCAGCGCCTCGACCTCGAAGCCGCTCTTCGTGAACAGGCGGATCCAGTCACCGTGCGAGAGGTGGAACTCGACCGAGCCCGGCTCGTCCGGCCACACCGTGCGGTGCATCCCGAACTGCGGGCGCTTGAGCCGCTCGTCCGCCGCGCCTTCGGCCTCGAGATCGGGCACGGTGAGGTAGGCGAGCAGGCCGTTGGTCAGCAGGTGCAGCCGGCCGCCGGGCCGGAGCAGGCGCGCCGCCTCGGGAACCCACGCGTGCGGGTCAGCCCACAACGCCGCGCCGTACTCACTGACGGCGAAGTCGAACGAGGCATCCGGAAACGGGACGCGCTCGGCGTTGCCGAGGATCAGCGGGAAGTCGATCCCGTGCTCGCGCTGGAGCCGGGTCGCCGTGGCCAGCTGGGCGGGGGAGTTGTCGATCCCGACGACGCGGGCGCCGCGGCGGGCCATCCAGGCCGACACGTAGGCGGTTCCGCAGCCGAGCTCGATGGCGTCCGTCCCGTCGAGGTCGTCCGGCAGCATCCGGACATCGGCCTCGGGAACTCCGAAGATGCCCCAGGTCTCGTCGCCGGGCTCGCGCGCCCACGCGCGCTCGCCTGCCGCAACGTACTCGGGGGCGATCTGGTCCCAGTGCGTCCGGTTGAGCGCGACGTGCTCGGGAAGCTCAAGCGGGTCGGGCGGACGCGATGACCCGCGCGCCGATCCCTGGGGGTCGACGGCCATGTCAGCTCGTCCCGAGATGCCTGGCACGTGCGCGGAGCAGCAGCTCGACCGTCCGCTCGTCGGCCGGCTGGAGGCTCACCTGGACGTGGCCCACACCGAGCTCCCGCCAGGCGTCGAGCGCGCGCGCGATCTCGTCCACGTCGGGCCGCAGCGCCTCTTCCGGCCCAGGGCGGGCGTCAGCCGCCGACTCGGCGTCGACGGTCACGCCCACGGTGATCTCCATGGTGGCCGGGTCGCGGGCCTCCGCCTCGCACGCCCGGCGCAGGTTGTCCGCTCGCTCGTGGTATCGGTCGCTCGGGAACCCGAACCACGCGGCATTCCAGGCATCGGCGTGCTTCGCGGCAAGGCGCATCACGCGATCGCCCTTCGCCGCGATCAGGATCGGGATCCGGCCGTCCATCCGGCTCGGCCGGGGCGGAGGCGGGATGAGGACGGCATCGTCCACGTCGTGCCAGCGACCGTGGAGCGTGACCCGCTCGCCGCGCGTCAGCGGGACGATGATCTGGAGTGCTTCCTCGAACCGGCCTGCACGGTGATCGAACGGATAGCCGAACGCCTTGTACTCGGGCTCGTGCCAGCCGGTGCCGAGGCCGAGGATCAGCCGGCCGTTGGCGACCTCGTCCGCGGTGGCGGCCATCTTGGCCAGCAGGGCAGGGGGCCGGAACCCCGTGCCCAGCACGATTGTGCCGATCTCGACCCGCTCCGTGACCGCCGCGACGGCGGCCAGCAGCGTCCACGCCTCGTGGATCCCGTCCTCGGGCTCGCCGGGGAGGCGGAAGATGAAATGGTCGTAGACCCACAGGCTGTCGATCCCGCCCGTCTCTGCCTGCTGGGCGAGCGCCCGGATCCGCGTCCACGTGTTGGCGCCGGGGCCGTCGGTTTCGTTCATCGGGAGCACGATGCCGATCTTCATGCGGCGATGGTACGCGGAGGCGCGCCGGCCGGGGCACTCGCTCACGGTCTGGTGCGGTGCGGGGATCTTGACCCGGTCCCCGATAGTATGGAACGGGGACGATGTGTCTCCGCACTCATCCCTCCTGCCCAGGATCCTCGTCTTGGCTGCAACCAGTGACAGGTCCGTGCGGGGCGAACGCGGACTGACGGCCGGTGACTCGTCGCCGGCCGTCGGGATTCCCGGCCCGCCCACGGCGCGGTCGCCCAGCCCGCGGCGCGCGTCACCGGGCCGTCACGGAGGCCCACGCCGCCTGGCGACGCGTGTTCCCCACGGCCGCTGCGCAAGGATGGCCCGGCGCAGCCCGATCCGCGACAATGGCCCTCGGCATGACCGTCCTCGCTCGCCGGCCGCTCGACCGCACTGCTGCGCTGCTCGCGGCCGGCATCGTCGCGGCCGTCGTCGTGTGGCTGCTCGCCATCGCCCTGTCCGACCCTTCGATCGACGTCAGTGAGCCGTTCAGCGGGCACCTCGTCACGGCGCAGGACGCCCGCTCCTACTACGGGCTCGATCTGTCCGATCTGTACACGGGACGCACCAACTGGAACGCGATCGGGGCGTATCCGTACTCGCCGGCGTTCGCGCAGCTCGTCTATCCGCTCGACCTGCTTCCGTGGCCGGCGTTCGTGGCCGCTTGGACGGCGATCCTGATCGTGGCCGCGTTCCTGCTCACCGGTCCGGATCTGTTCCTCGTGGGCCTGGCGGTCGGGCTGATGGAGATCGCGGGCGGCAACATCTCGCTGCTGCTGGCTCTGGCGATCGTGGCCGGTTTCCGCTACCCGTGGACCTGGGCGTTCGTGCTGCTGACCAAGATCACGCCCGGGGTGGGACTGTTGTGGTTCGCGCTGCGCCGGGAATGGCGGCAGCTGTCGATCGCGGTCGGCGCCACGGCGGCGATCGTGGCCGTCTCCTCGATCCTGCTGCCCGATGCGTGGCGGGCGTGGATCGACCTGCTGACCGCCAACAGCGGGAAGGGCGGGACCTGGGCGGCGATCCCGATCCCGCTCCTCGTGCGCGGCCCGGTCGGCGTGCTGCTGATCGCCTGGGGCGCGCCGCGGAACCAGCGCTGGGTCGTGCCGGTGGGCGCGATGCTCGCCCTCCCGGCCCTGTGGTACGGATCACTGTCGATGCTGCTGGGCGTGATCCCGCTCACGACGCCCGATGAGCGGAGGCGTGGCTGGGATCGGCTGCGGAGGCCGTTTGCGCGCCAGCCGGCGGCGACCTAGGACGACGCCAGCACGGAGCCCAGCGCGTCGGCGAACGTACCCATGTTGGTGGACGAGAACCCGGCCACGTTGATCCGGCCGCGGCCCACCACGTACACGGCATGCTCCTCGCGAAGCCTGGCCACCTGCTGCGGGGTGAGGCCCAGCAACGCGAACATCCCGCGCTGATCGGCGATCGCCCCCCAGCTACCGGGGATCGAGCGCTCCTCGAGCGCTGCCACCAGGGCCTTCCGGTTGTCGTTGATTCGATCGCGCATCCCGGCAAGCTCGACCTCCCATCGCGACCGGAGATCGGGGTCGGACAGGATCGTGCGCACGATGTCCGCCCCATGGGCCGGAGGGTTCGAGTAGTTGACCCGGATGGCGGCCTTGACGTGGGTCTGGACGGCCGCCGCATCCTCGGCCGACCGGGCGATCACGAGCAGCGAGCCGACGCGCTCGGCATACAGCGAGAACGTCTTCGAGTAGGAGGTGGAGACGAGCAGCTCCATCCCTGGCCGGATCAGCTCGCGCAGGCCCGCGGCGTCCTGCTCCAGGCCGTCGCCGAATCCCTGGTACGCAAGGTCGACCAGCGGCAGCACGCCGAGCTCCTCGACCAGATCGCCCAGCTGGCTCCACAGCGCCAGCGACGGATCCACGCCGGTGGGGTTGTGGCAGCAACCATGGAGCAGGACGATGTCACCGGGAGACGCGCCGCGGAGCGCGTCGAGCATGGCCGTCTCCTCGATCCGGCGCCCGGTCGTGTCCGTGTACGGATAGCTGCGGATCTTGAAGCCCGCCGCCTGGAACAGCTGCGGATGGTTGGGCCACGTCGGCTCGCTCATCCAGAGGGTCGAGCCGGAGCCCGTCCGGCGAAGCAGGTCGGCGGCGACGCGCAGGCCGCCGGTCCCGCCGGGCGTCTGCGTGGCGAGGGCTCGGCCGGAGCCGACGGCCTCGTGGTTGGAGCCGAGCACGAGCGCGCGAACCAGCTCCCGGTAGGCGACCTCGCCGTCGATCGGACGGTACGACCTGCCGCCCCGGGCGGCGGCCAGGCGGTCCTCGGCCTCGATCACCGTGGGCAGCAGCGGCGTCTTGCCGGTTGCATCGAGGAACACCCCGGCGGTGAGGTTGATCTTGCCCTCGCGGGGATCGGCGCGAAAGGCCTCGGCGAGGCCGAGGATGGCATCGGGCGGGGCGGGGATCCGGGCGAGCGACGGGAGCGACACGGGAAACCTCGACGGCTGACGAGCTACGGGGCGCCAGCGATGACGATACATGCCCGGCCGGGTTGCAGGTCGGTAGCGTAGCGACACGGGGTTGGCTGCCATGGGACCAGCGGATGATTGGCAAGGGCGAACATGGATGCGACGATCGGAGGCACTGGGGCCAATGATCGTCACATCACGTTGGCTATGCTGCAGGTGGCCTCGTCACCGTCCGTTCCGGCGCATCGGTCGATGCGCGCCTGACCGGCCGCTGGAGAATGCATGCGCGAAGACCGTCGCGTCGCGATCATTGGCCTCGGGTACGTGGGCCTGCCGCTTGCCATCTCGTTCGCGGAAGCCGGCCTTGAGGTTGCCGGCATCGACGCCTCGGAGCCGCGCGTCCGCGAGCTCCAGGCCGGACACTCCCCGATCGAGGATGTCTCGGACGCCCGACTCGCGGCGGTGCTGGACGCCGGCCTGCGGATCGTGGGCCCCGCCGATGCTCGCCTGGCGGAGGCGGACGTCATCTTCGTGTGCGTGCCGACCCCAATCACGACCACCAAGGATCCCGACCTTGGTCCGATCCTCGCCGGTGCCGCGTCCGTACGCGACGGCTTGCGGACCGGCCAGCTCGTGATCCTCCAGTCGACGACGTTCCCGGGCACCACCATGGGGTCCTTCCGGGAAGCGATCGAGGGATCGGGGCTGCGGGCCGGTCGCGACTTCGACCTTGCGTTCGCCCCTGAGCGGGTGAGCCCGGGCGATCCAGCCAGCGCCTCGCGTGCGGTGCCCCGACTGGTGGGCGGCGCCACGCCGGCGGCGACCGCTCGCGCCGCGACGCTGTTGCGCCACATCAACGACCGGGTGGTCGAGATGTCGTCGCCCGACGCGGCCGAGATGGCCAAGCTGCTCGAGAACACGTTTCGCAACATCAACATCGCATTCGTCAACCAGCTCGCGCTCCTGTGCGAACGGATGGGCCTGGACGTGTGGGAGGTTGTCGATGCCGCGGCGACCAAGCCGTTCGGGTTCATGCGCTTCACGCCCGGTCCAGGCGTGGGCGGTCACTGCATCCCGGTCGACCCCTACTATCTCTCGTGGCGGGCGCGCGAGTTCGACTTCACCGACCGCTTCATCGAGCTCGCCGGTGACATCAACCTGGCCATGCCCCGGCACGTGGTCGATCTCGTCGCGGAAGCCCTGAACGACCGGGGCACCGCGCTCAAGGGTGCCCGCGTCGGCGTGCTGGGTGTCGCATTCAAGCCCAACGTCGGCGACCCGCGGAACTCGCCGGCCGCCGAGGTGCTCGCCGTGCTGGCCGCGCGCGGAGCTGACGTCCTCTACCACGATCCGCACGTGCCGTCATTCCGCGACGCTGCGGGCACGGTGCGGCAGTCGAGCGAGCTCGGCGAGCTGCTCGAAGGGGCGGACGTCACGGTAGCCCTGGTCGCGCACCAGGCCATCGACTGGGATGAGGTGTACGAGCGAGCCTCGCTGGTTGTCGACACCGTGAACAGCGCGCGGGAACGGGCGACACGTGCCCGGCAGGTGCTGCGGCTCGGGGCGGGCTGGTCCGCCGGAACGCAGGTCTAGACCGGGCGACCTCGCTCGCGCAGCCGCTCGACGAGGGCCTCGTGCCGCGCCTCGAACGCGGCCCGCGGGTCGGCAAGGGGGTCCTCCACGCGGCGCCCGACGCGCGCGCTCCGGGGTCACGTCCGACTCGAAGTAGGGCTCCGGCGGCCTGCGCTCATCTCTTCGTCGTGTCCGGCGCCGCAGGGTCTTGGAGACGCTTCGTGCGTACCAGCGCTCGCAAGGGGTGACGCACCGCCGCGGTCAAGGGCTGAGAAGCCATCAGGATGTCGGCGGCCGAGTGGCCCACCAGGGGCAGGCGCGCCGCGCGCAGCGCGGCGCGCCTGCCGCGACCGTGGATCTTCGCGACCAGGCCCGGGTCGGCGTCGACGGCTACTGACGCCATCTCCCAATACGCGCCGCGGGCGGATCGAGGCAGCTCGCTCCACCGCCTGAGGGGCGGAAGGATGACGTCGTCCAGCAGCGCCTCAGACCCGACGAGCAGCGATCGCGGCGGGGTCGCGAGGAACGTCGCCATGCCGGCGAACAGACCCCCGATGTCGGGGTCGGCGCGCTTGACAGCGCGCGACAGCTGCCGCGCGAGATCGGCCCGGATCAGACGCTCGAAATACGATCGCTGGACGGTGGGACGGGCTGCCGCCTCGACCGTCCGCTCCACCTCGGCGCTGACGATCACGTACGCCTTCGCCGCCATCGAGGCGGCCTCCGCCCCCAGCCGCGCGGACCGCTCACGGGAGCTGGTGATCGTGGCGATGTCGTGATCCCGATGAGGCCGACGCCACTCGTAGACGTCATCGGCGATCACCACGATCCGATCGGCCGCCCGGAGGAGTGCGCGCAGCACCCATGGCTGGTCGCCCATGACCCGGCCATCGAACCGGAGCCCGGTCGTGCAGGAGCGGTGGATGAGCTTGCCGACGGGACCGGCGTAGTACAACAGGCCGGGGTTGCGCGCGATCGACTTGCGACCCGGCTCGCGGATGTCCGGCAGGTCATGCAGTGCCGAAACCCAGGTGCGCTTGCCATTGGTCGACACCCGTTGTCCGATCGCGACCAGCGCGTCGTTGTCCATCGCGGCGCGCAGCAGCGACCGGATCGCCCCGGGGAGCAGCCGGTCGTCGGCGTCGAGGAACAGCAGCCACTCACCTCCGGCCGCGTCGAGCGCACGGTTGCGGGCCGCGGACACCCCTTCGTTCGATGGCGAGCGGATGACGATCAGGCGCGGATCCTGCGCCGCCATGGCTTCCGCGATCGAGCCGGTGTCGTCCGTGGAGCCATCATCGACGATAACGCACTCGAGAGGGACCTCGCCCTGCGAGAGCACCGAGCGGACGGCCGTCTCGATGGTTGCGGCGGCATTCCAGGCTGGGACGACCACGCTGATCCGAGGCATCTCGGGACGTCCGTCACTCATGCCCGAGAGGGTACGCGAGCTGCGGCGTCTTGGAGCCCTCGCTGGCCGCAGGTACCCACATGAGCCGGACGCCCGCCGGTCGGCCGCTGCTATGCTCCGGCCGCGTCGTGCCACATACGGCCAGGCAGCGCGTCGGCACCACTCTGTGTCCGGCGCCGACCAGATCACGAGCGGCGGAGTAGATGGTGTTCGAGCTCCTGATCGCAACGGGCAGCATCGCGGTGGCGGCCCTGCTCGTCGCCGCGTGGCTGCCGCCGCGCGGGATGGTCGCGTTCCTGCTGTCTGCGGCGATCCTGGTGCAGGCCATGATCGTGACCACGGTTGGTGTCGCCGGCCTCGCGCTGCGCTCGTTGTCACCGACGGTCCTGATGCTGCTCGCACTCGCGTGGCCGCTGGCGGTCGCGATCGGCGGCCGCTCGGGGCGGGGTCGGCACCGATCGGCGCGCCGGTGGCGGACGGGGTTCGCCAGGGTGCGCCGCAGCCTCCAAGGCCCGTCGGTCGTGGTCGCGCTGCTGCTGATGGTTGGCACGCTGGTCTGGCGGGCGATCCTGTCCGTTCGGTTTCCGATGACCGATTGGGACGGCTGGTCCTATCACCTCGTGTTCGTCGATGTCTGGCTGCAGCACAACGCGCTGACCATCGTCCCGCAGCGCCCGTGGACGGCTGGGTATCCGGCAGCGACCGAGATGGTGGAGACGTGGCTGGCCGCCTTCACCCGGACCGACGCGTTGACCGGTTTGGCCTCGCTGTTCGCCATTCCGGTGGCCATGGTCGCGGGGACCGGGCTGGCACGGGCATTCGGCGCCAACCCTCGGATGGCCGTCCTGAGCGGTCTGCTCCTGGGCATGACGCCCGCGCTCGTCGTGCTGGCCGGGACGACCTATGTGGACGGGCTGTCGCTGGCGACCGTGCTCGCGACCTGGTGGTTGGGTCTGCGCGTGGTGCGCGGCGAGCGCGACGGGGCCGCCACGCTTCTGCTGGGCATCGCCGGAGGCCTCGCGCTGGGAACCAAGGGCACCAACGTGCTGCTCGTGGGGCCAGTGCTGGTCGTCGCGGGCTTCGTGCTCGTTCGCGATCTGCTCGTGCATGACCGGGCCACCCCCACGCGACTCGCAAAGCTCGGCCCGGTGCTGCTGTTCGTGGCACCGATCGTTGTCTTCGGCTTGTCTTGGTACCTGAAGAACGCGATCGTGTGGGGTAACCCCCTGTATCCGTTCGCGCTCGGCCCGTTTCCCGGTCCTACGACGACGACGGAGTTCGCGCTGATGCCGCCCGAGCTCGAGGGTCGGGGGTGGCTGGGCCAGGTGGTCGGGTCGTGGTTGGCTGACTGGGGGATCCAGCGCTACGCGTACAACGTCCGGCCTGGCGGTCTCGGACGGGCCCTGCCGCTGATCCTGCTGCTGGCCGCGGGTGGCGTCCTCGTCCTGGCCCGGCGCCGGCGAATCCCGGCACTTGCCCTCGTGGTGGCCCCGGCCGCGGTCACCCTGCTGGTGATGCCGATGCCGTTCTACGCGCGCCTGACCCTGTTCGTCGTCGGCGTTGCGCTTCCGCTGACGGCCGTGGCGCTGAGCGCCCTGCCGTCCAGGCTCGCGACGGTCGTCGGCGGGGTCACTGTGGGTCTGGCGGCGGCGTCGCTCGCGTTCGCGAATCTGTACCCCAACATCGACGTCCGTCCGGCTATCGCGGGCCGGGTGACGCCTGTGCGGTATCTGCGCCTGGTCGCTTCCCCGGATGCATCCCGACGGGCCGATGTCAGCCTCGCTGCCCAATGCGCTGGATTCGCCGTGATCCCGGCTGGCGCTCGCGTCATCCCCGGCGGCTTCGAGCTCATCCACGGTGCCGTCGGCCCCAACCTTGACCGTGTGCTGGGTGACCCGATCGATGGTGTCACGGACGGGCCGTCGCTTGCGGCGGCGATGCGGGCGCAGGGTGCGGACTGGCTGGTCACGCAGCCGGGGGCACCGCTGGACGCGCTCCCGCGAAGCGCTCCCGCGCTGTTCATCGACCACGGCGAGATCTGCCATTCGGGTTGGTTGTGGCAGCTCAAGACCGGCCCCTGACGGGCTACCATCGCGCCCGTGACCGATTACGCGTCCGTCTCATTTTGGCTCGAGACAGCGCGAGACGACCTCACGCCGCGACCGTCGCTCGACGGCTCCACGGATGCCGACGTCGCGATCCTGGGCGCCGGGCTGACCGGGCTCTGGACGGCCTGGTACCTCCGACGCCGGGACCCCTCGCTGCGGATCGTGATCGTGGAGCGAGAGATCGCGGGCTTCGGGGCGTCGGGCCGGAACGGCGCGTGGTGTGCGCCGGATCTCAACATCACGATGACCCGTCTCGCCCGGTTGCACGGCAACGATGCCGCGCGGCGGATGCAGCAGGCGACGTACGACGCGGTCGACGAGGTCGGGCGGGCGTGCACCGAGGCGGGGATCGACGCCGGGTTCCAAAAGGGCGGCGGGATCACCGTTGCGCGCGGTCGGCACGGCGTCCCGGCCATCGAGGCCGAGTACGAGGAGTACGTGCGGTTCGGGTTCGGCGATCGATACCGGCTGGTGGATGGGGCCGGGCTCGCGGACCGGATCCGGGTCGCCGGCGCAGTCCGGGGGCTGGTCGGCGACGGCGCGGCGGTCGTCCACCCGGGCCGCCTCGTCCGAGGGCTCGCAAGGGCCGTGGAGCGGGCCGGCGTACGGATCGTCGAGACCACGCCGGTGACGGACTTCCGGCGGCGCGACGCCGGGGGCCCCGCGACGCTGGTCACGCCGAGGGGCGACGTGAGGGCCCAGGTCATCGTGCTGGCCGGCGAAGCCTACCTGTCGGAGCTGCCGGCGCTCCATCGGCAGCTGGTGCCGCTGTGGTCGCTGATCGTGCTCACCGAGCCGTTGAGCGAAGCGCAGTGGGCCGAGATCGGCTGGGCGGGCCGTGAGGTCGTCGCTTCGACCCGGCTGTCGGTCGACTATCTGTCACGCACGCAGGACGGCCGCATCCTGTTCGGCGGGCGCGGGGCGCCGTACCGTCTCGGGTCGCCCATCCGGCCCGAGTTCGATCAGCACGGTCCCACCCACGACCGCCTGCGGACCTTCGTGCGCGAGTGGTTCCCATCGATCGCGGACGTACGGTTCACGCACGCCTGGGGCGGCCCGCTTGGGATGCCCCGTGACTGGCACCCGACGGTGGCGTTCGACCCGGAGACGGGGATCGCGACCGCCCGCGGCTACATCGGCCATGGCGTCTCGACGACGAATCTCGCCGGACGGACGCTGGCGGATCTCATCACCGGGACATCGAGCCCGCTGACCGAGCTGCCCGTCGTGAACCACCGATCGCCCAACTGGGAGATCGAGCCGTTTCGCTGGATCGGCGTCCGGTACGCGCAATGGGCGATCGGACGGCTGGATGAGGAGTCGGCCCGCACCGGGCGGCCACCGACGGGCCGCAGCCTGGCAGAGCGGATCGCGGAGCACTGACGCGTCGGACGCACGGATCCGTCGTGGCGCGGCGCATCGTGGCAAGGTCGGCGCGGCCATTCCGGCCGGCGCCGCCATCCCCCGGGCGGCCGGGCGATGTCAGCCGGGAACGTTGGACGTGGTGACGGCGATGAGATCGGCCTCGAGCCGGCGCTCGGCGCGCCGTACGATCGACTCGACGGACTCGCCGAGCTTCGGGCTCGCCCAGCCGAAGCAGAAGACCAGGCTGTCACCGGTCTCGGGCATCAGCTCCGGACCGGACTCCCGGACGCGCTCGACGAAGTTGATCGCAGCGATCTCGTCGGTCTCCGTGAGCACGATCCCGAACCGCGTCGGTCCGATGCGGGTGCAGTGGTCGCTGCTGCGCGAGGTCCGTCGCAGGCGCCGGGCAGCCTCGCGGACGGCCAGCCGGCCGACGTCCGGGCCCCACCTCTCGATCAGCTCCGAGACTCCCGTCAGCTCGACCACGACAACGGTCAGCGGCCGGCCGTAGCGAAGGGCGCGGGTGATCTCGGTCACCAGCACGCGCTGCCAGTAGTCGGGGCCCTCGAGCCCGGTCAGAGGATCCTGCCAGCCATCGGGGCGGGTGATCCCTTCGCTGTCCACGTGTCCTGAAGCTCCTCGCCACTCGGCCATCCGCGCCCGGCGATCGGGGATCGTGCGCCGTGCGACACCCCGCTCGATTGCCCCGGACCATGTCCCCGGTGCCTCCATCCTCCGCCGCATGCCTCGCCCGTGCCACTCTGCGGGTGGTCCCGGCCCCCTCAGTCAAAGGTCCCATACCCACCCGAACGTCACCCCTCCACCTACATTCGGCCCGGTCGAAACAGGCAACTTGGTAATTTGCGCAATTACGCAACCAGAGATACGGTGCGGGTTGCCCGCCCGGACGCACGGCGCCGGGTGCGACGTCATGGGACGGCGAGACAACGGGCAGCATGAGGCCGCAAGCGGCGTGAAGGACGGAACGATGGCAGGTACAAGGACGCGACGGAAGCAGTCGCCAGGTCGAGCGGCCGGGGGCCGAGCGGCGTCGGGTCGATCGACCGCGACGTGGCCGTGGGTCGCCGGTGGCGTCCTCGTCGCGGTGGTCGCGGTCGGGATCGCGCTTGCCCTGGTGAGTGGCGCCGGTTCGGCCGGGACCTCCGACGGCACGCTGGTCCAGGGCAACGGCGGCACCTGGACGAACATCTCGGCCGACACCCTTGCGACGAAGCTCGAGCACAAGGACTTCACCCTGCTCAACGTCAAGACGCCCTACATCGGGGAGATCAAGGGCACGGATCTGTACATCCCGTACTCGGACCTGTCCGCGCGGGCTGCCGAGCTGCCAGCTGACAAGACGGCGCCGATCGTCGTCTACTGCCGCTCGGGCAGCGAGAGCGCGATCGCGTCCCAGACGCTGCTCGATCTCGGGTACACGAACATCGAGAACCTCGACGGCGGCATGAACGCGTGGTCCGCAAGCGGACGCCAGATCGTCCAGGTCGCCAGATCGTGACCCGCAGCCGCTGATCCGATCGTGATCGACTGTCTCGCCTCGCTCGGGCTCGACCGCCGATTCCTCGCCTGGGCCGGCGGCTGGTCCGCGCTCTCGCTGCTGGCGTTCGGCCTGGTCGCCGCAATCATCCCCAACCCGGTGTTCGGCCGCCAGATCCCGCCGGAACCGTTCGCCACCGCCGTCTGGCTGCTGTCGGCCCCGTTGATGGGCCTGATCGGTGCGACGTACTCGGCTCCCAGGGTGGCCCCGCCGGGCATGGCCCAGCCGTTCATGGCCGTGTCGCCGACGGCCGTGGATCCGGTCGCCGAACGACGGGCGGGACGGCTGGGCACGGTCGCGGGGTTCGGAGCCTTCCTCGCGATCGGCTGTCCGGTGTGCAACAAGGTCGCCCTGGTCCTGCTTGGTGCCGGCGGCGCGCTCTCGGTCTGGGCGCCGCTCCAGCCGGTCATCGGGGCCGCATCCCTGGTCCTGCTCGCCGGCACCGTGCTGTGGCGGTTCCGCCTCCGTCGTCTCGGAGGGGCCTGTCCCGCCTGAGGGCTCACCGGTCCAGGTGCGGCGTGCCCGGCTATCGCCCGGCAGCCGGCTCCGACGCGCTCGTGGCGCCCCCGCGCCTGCCGCCCCGAACCTCCGCAAACGCTCCACCGGCGCTCCATCGTCGGTTCACCGGCCACCTCGAGGATTGGTCGTGGCACCCGAGACCGGGACCCGCCGGATCTCCGGCGCCACAGGACCCTCTGAGGATTGACATGAAACGACTCACCATCTCGCTCGCGGTCGGCGCGCTCGCGGTCCTCGCGGTCGCGACCGTGGTTTCGGCCGCCGGCCCGCGGACCCAGGCACGGGACCAGGTCCAGGCACAGACCACGCTCACCGAGACCCTTGGCCTCACGCAGGCCGAGATCGTGGGTCTGCGCCAGGACGGGATGACCCTCGCCCAGATCGCGGACCGACAGGGCGTCGATGACCAGAAGCTGGTCGATGCCCTGGCCGCCCAGTGGCGCGTGCGGATCGACGCCCGCGTCGCCAACGGGGCTCTCACCGCCGATCAGGCAACCGAGCTCAAGACGCAGCTCGAGCTCAAGGCCAAGGCCATGGTCAACCAGGCGACCGTGGGCGGCATGCGCGGCGCGGCCGTGGGTGCAGGCCCGAACGCGGCCGGGGCCGCCCGCGGCGCGGCCGTGGGTGCAGGCTCCGGCGCCGGCCGGGGTGGGTTCGGCAACGGTGTCTGCGACGGCACCGGGCCGAACGGCGCGACGTCCTCCTAGCGCCGCGAGATCAGTCGGGACGACCGGACCTGTCGTCAGGTCCGGTCGTCTGCGTATCCTCAGGGATCATGGCTCGCATCCTGGTGGTCGACGACGAGGTCCACATCCTCGACGTCGTCCGCGCCTACCTGGCCCGCGACGGTCACGACGTCGTGACCGCGTCCGATGGTGATGCGGCGCTCGCGCTCGCGCTCGAGCAGACGCCCGACCTGATCGTGCTCGACGTGATGCTGCCGCGGCGGTCCGGGTTCGAGGTGCTGCGCGAGCTGCGTGCCCACGGCAGCCCAGCAGCCGTGGTCATGCTCACGGCTCGCGACGACGTGATCGATCGGGTCGCCGGCCTCGAGATCGGCGCCGATGACTACGTGACCAAGCCGTTCGAGCCGCGCGAGCTGGTGGCGCGCGTGGGGGCGGTTCTGCGCCGTACGGCGGCGGCCCCGTCCCGTTCGGGCGACGGGGGATCTCCAGGGCCGGCCGTGCCCGCCGGTACACCAGACCGCTACCTCGACCTCGAGATCGACCAGGCTGCGCGCGAGGTCCGGCGCGACGGTGACGCGCTGACGCTCACCCGGGTCGAGTTCGACCTGCTGGTGGTGTTCGCCTCCCATCCCGGGCATGCGCTCACGCGCGAGCAGCTGGGTGCGGCCGTGTTCGGTGAGACGTTCCTCGCGTACGACCGGACGATCGACTCGCACATCAAGAACCTGCGCCGCAAGCTCGGCTCAGGGCCGCGCGACCACCCCTACGTGGAGACGGTGCGGGGCATCGGATATCGCGGGGCTCGTCCGTGACGCTTCGCACACGGCTTCCGGTCGCGTTCGCGACGCTGCGGGTACGACTGGCCCTCGCGTTCGCGCTGGTCGCCCTGCTCACCGCGGCGGCCGTTGCGCTGACCGCGCCGGCCATCGTCGGGCGCGGCTTCGCGGCTGTCGAGGCCGATGGATCCGTCCCGGGTGCCGGCCGCGGGCAGGGACAGGGTCCGGGGCCGGGAGCCGGGCTGCACGCGCAGCAGGTGCAGCAGGAGACGACGCTGACGATCATCGTGGTTGCCATCGCCGCCGCCGGCGTGGCGTCGCTGTTTGGGCTGGCGCTCGCGACGCGCATGACCCGGCCCCTGGGACGCCTCGAGGACTCGGCCGCGGCCGTTGCTCGCGGCCGGCTCGACGCCCGCTCGGGGCTCGATCGGCGAACGGACGAGATCGGCTCGCTGGCGAGGTCGTTCGACACGATGGCAGCCGAGCTGCAGACGACCGAGGTCGCGCGACGGCGCTTCTTCCAGGACGCGGCCCACGAGCTCAAGACGCCGCTGGCCGTCATCGACGCGACGACGTCGGCGGTCATCGACGGGGTGTACCAGCACGACGACCGGCACCTGGAGACGGTCCGCGATCAGGCTCGTCTGCTCGGACGGATCGTCGACGACCTGCGGGTCGTGAGCCTCGCCGATGCCGGCGTGCTGCCGCTCCGACGCGAGGTTCTCGATGTCGCCGCGATCATGGCAACCACGGCCCGGGATCTGGGGGCTCGGGCGACGGCGTCCGGGATCAGGATCGATGTGGCCGACCCCGAGGTCCCGACCGGGTCCGGCGAAGCCGGGACGCCGGTCTCCCGAGCTGGATCGCCGCCGCTGACCGTGTCCGCCGACCCCGACCGGTTGCGCCAGGTCATCGCAGCCCTGCTCGACAACGCCCTCCGCCACACGCCCCAGGGCGGCCGCATCCGGCTGTCGGCCGGGCCCGCAGGTGCAGGCCGCACCCGGATCGACGTGGTGGATTCAGGTCCCGGGATCGCCGCCGACGACCTGCCCCACGTGTTCGAGCGTTTCTACCAGGCAGACGCGGCGCGGGATCGGTCCACCGGCACCTCCGGCCTGGGCCTCGCGATCGTCCGGGCACTGGTCGAGGCGCATGGTGGGGCTGTCCGGGCCGCCAGCGAGCCGGGCGGCGGCGCGCGCTTCGAGGTCGAGCTGCCGAGCGGCTGAGCTCGCCCGCCGTTCGGAGCCGCGCAGAGGGGGGGCCGAAGAGGGGCCCTTTGGCCGGCGTGCTCCCGGGACCGTCATCTGCAAAGCGTGCCAAGTGGCTCGCGTCAGATACATGTCTATGGCATACATATATGTATGGCAAATAGCAGAGGTCAGCATCTGTCGGGGCCTTCGGGCCACGAACCGGCGGGCTGGCAGCCACGGGAGTCTTGCGGGTGTTCGACCCGGTCAACGAGATCGACCTCATCCAGATCAGCCTGATCCGCGCGCTTGCGAGTCCGCACCGCCTCCGGATCCTGCACCTGCTGGGCGACCGCACCATGGAGGTCAACGAGCTCGCACGCGAGCTGGACCTCGGCCAGGCCGCCGTGTCCCAGCATCTGGCTGCGATGCGCGCGGCCGGTCTGGTCGAGGCGGCCCGCGACGGGCGCGTCGTTCGGTACCGCATCGCCGATCCGGAGATCCTCGCCGCCTGCGACCTCATGCGCAACGTCATCGTTCGCCGGCTGTCCGCGCTCGGAAGCCTCGCGGCCGCGGAGGGTGTATCCGCCCCCCGCAGCGGCTCCAGCGAGGGCGTCACGACCGTCGGCACCTCGCGACCACCCGCCGCGGACGAGGGCCGGACCACCCATCACGGAGGCGCCCGGCGGGGCGCCCCTGCCGCACCCAGCCAGATCAGGTGACCCCCCGATGAACGAGACCCTGTCGATCGTCATGTTCTCCGGCACGGCCGACAAGCTCCACGCCGCCGCCACCCTGGCGGCCGGTGCGGCGGCGATGGGCCGCCCGGTGAACATCCTGCTGCAGTACTGGGCGCTCGATGCGTTCCGGGCCGACCGCGTCGGCGTCGACCACGGCCTCGCCTACGAGGCGACGGCCCCCGGCGCCAGCAAGCCCGTCGACGGGACGAAGGCCATCCCCTGGCTGGACACGTTCCGCATGGCCAAGGAGCTGGGCGAGATGTCGATCGTGGCCTGTTCCGGGTCGCTCGACGTGCTGGGCATCGACGTCACCGCCCTGGACCCGCTGGTCGACTCGTCGGGCGGGATCGCCACCTTCCTCATGACGGCCGAAGACGGCCAGGTCCTGTTCATCTGACAGCCGGTCGAGCGGGCTTCCAACGGAGCCGGCGACCGCAACCAGCCAGCAAGGAGCACACATGGCGGACGACGAGAAGCTCGTGTTCATGGTGATGCACGGCGCCGAGTTTCCCGAGCACGCATCGATCCCGTTCGTGATGGCGGCCGCCGCCCTCGCCTCCGACGTCGAGGTCGTGATGGGGTTCCAGGGTCCGGGCGTGGACCTGGTCAAGGCGGGCGTCGCCGAGACCGTCCAGGCGCCGGAGTTTCCACCGCTGGCCAAGCTCCTCGCGGACGTCCGCGAGATGGGCGGAAAGCTGCTCGTCTGCGGGCCATGCTGCAAGAGCCGCTCGATCACCCTCGACGACCTTGTCCCGGGGGCCGAGATCGTGGCCGCCGGCCGGTTCATCGCCGAGATCACCTCGGCCACCAGCACCCTCAACTACTAGGAGAACTGCGTCATGACTGCAACGCTCGAACAGCTCGAGACCCTCACGGCCGACAAGGTGATCGACGCCCGTGGCGCCGCCTGCCCCGGCCCGCTCCTTGAGGCCAAGAAGGCCATGGGCGGCGTGAACGTCGGCTCGACGATCGAGATCTGGTCCACCGACCCGGTCACCAAGAGCGACATCGGTGCCTGGTCGGCCAAGGTCGGCCATGAGTTCCTGGGGTCGCTCGCCGCAGACGGCTACGACCGCGTGTTCGTCATCCGCCGCAAGTAGCGATCGCATCGGCCCTCGCGGGGCTGCATACGCCCCGCGAGCCGGCCAAGGAGCTGTCAACCGATGTCTGCCCCCGTCGCCACCGAGCCACGGGCCCCGGGCGACACGTTCGTCCCGCGGATCCTCGTGTTCTCCACGAACAACATCTCCGACCCGGGCATCGACCTGGCCGGCAGCGCCCACATGCACTACTCGCCAGGGGTTCGCGTGATCGGTCTGCCGTGTACCAGCGGCATTCGATCGTCCTGGATCCTGCACGCGCTCGAGTCCGGGTTCGACGGGGTGTTCGTGGCGTCGGACGGCGACGAGTGCGCGTATCTGCCCGACTGTGGCAAGCGCTCGGCCAATGCCGTCGGGGAAGCGCAGAAGCAGATGAAGGAGCGCGGCATCAACCCCAACCGGGTGCGCATGGCCGCCATCTGCTCGGTGTGCTCCGAACCGTTTACCAAGCACGTGACGCAGTTCTCGAGCGCCCTGGCCGACCTCGGCCCGGCGCTGGCGAGGTGACCCTCATGACCGAATTGTGTGCGGTGCCCGCCGCGAGCAAGGTGGACTACGACGTCCTGGTGGTCGGCAGCGGGATCGGCGGCATGGAGTCCGCGCTCAAGCTCGGCGACATGGGCTACAAGGTCCTGCTGGTCGAGAAGGATGCCAGCGTCGGCGGCAAGATGATCCTGCTGTCGAAGGTGTTCCCGACCCTCGACTGCGCAAGCTGCATCTCGACGCCCAAGATGGCGGCGACGATCCACCACCCGAACATCACTGCGCTGACCTACAGCGAGGTCGACGGGATCCGCAAGAGCCCGGACGGCAGGTTCCATGCCTCGGTGACCCGCAAGGCCCGGTTCGTCGACCTCGACACCTGCACCGGCTGTCAGAAGTGCGAGACAGCGTGCACGGTGGCGGTGCCCGACCAGTTCAACGCCGACCTCGTCGCGCGTCGCGCGGCGTATATCGCGTTCCCCCAGGCGGTGCCCAAGAAGGCGGTCATCGACCGACAGGGCAGCTCACCCTGCTCGTATGCCTGCCCGGCCGGCATCCAGGCCCACGGCTACGTGTCGCTCATCCGGAGCGGCGAGTACGAGAAGGCCTACCGGCTGGTGCTCGACGCGACGCCGCTGGTGGGGACCCTCGGGCGCGCCTGCTACGCGCCGTGCGAGGGCGAGTGCACCCGCGGCTCACTGGAGGGAACGCTGCCGATCCGCCGGCTCAAGCGGTTTGCGTCCGATCAGCACGACGCGTCGGGCAATGACAGCGGGATCGAGCTGCCCGAGCCGAACGGCAAGCGGGTCGCGATCGTGGGCTCCGGGCCCACCGGCCTGACCGCGGCGTTCCAGCTGGCACGCTTGGGCTACGGCGTCAAGATCTTCGAGGCGGCGCCCGTCGCCGGCGGCTTCCTCCGCCTGGGCATCCCCGCCTACCGCCTGCCCGGTGCCGTCGTGGAGCGAGACATCGAGAACGTGACCGCGCTAGGCGTCGAGATCGCGACCGGCACCACGGTCAGCGATCCCGCGGCGCTCAAGGCCGACGGCTTCGATGCCGTCCTGGTCGCCACGGGCACCCACCGGGACACCGGTCTCGGCGTCCCGGGCGAGGATCGCCTGGGTGTCGCCGGCGCCACCGCGTTCCTGCGCAAGGCCAATCTGGGCGAGCCGCTCGATGTGGCCGGCAAGCGCGTGGTCGTGGTCGGCGGCGGCAACGTCGCGATGGACGCTGCACGGGTCGCGCGCCGGCTGGGCGCTGCCTCGGTGACGGTCGCCTATCGCCGCAGCCGCGAGCAGATGCCCGCCCATCACGTCGAGTCCGTCGACGCCGAGAAGGAAGGCGTCGGGTTCCGCCTGCTGGTAGCCCCGGCCGAGGTCGTGGGCAACAGCGAGGGCGCCGTGGCTGGTCTCCGGTGCACGGAGATGCGGCTGGGCGCGCCCGATGCCTCGGGTCGCATGTCGCCGGAGCCTATCCCGGGCTCCTCGGTGACACTCGAGGCCGACCTGATCATCGCCGCCATCGGCATGAAGCCCGACACGAGCATGTTCGGCGACCGCGTGGTGGTGCTGCCGAACGGCCGGCTCGCGAACGACCGGGCCAGCTGCCAGACGCAGGCCGAGCACGTGTTCGCCGCCGGCGACGCGGTCAACGGGCCGACCGACATCACCCGCGCGGTGGGCGAGGGCCGAAAGGCCGCCCACCAGATCGACGCCTGGCTCAACGGGCGCCCGTTCGAGAGCTGGGACGACCGCCTGCCGGTCGTGGACAAGCAGCAGGTCCTGGCTCGCCAGAAGAGCTATACGGCATCGGCCGCGACGCCGGCCGGCATGGAGCTGCTCCCGGCGCCCACCGACTTCCATGAGATCGAGGCGCCGCTGACCGAGGCCGAGGCCGGTCGCGCCGCCGGCCGGTGCATCGATTGCGCCGTGTGCTCCGAATGCGAGGAGTGCGTCAACGCGTGCCCCGTCGACGGGTGCATCGACCTGCGCGCACGAGATGAGCACCTCGAGGCAGCGGTCGGTGCGGTGGTCGTGTCCACCGGGTTCAAGCTGTTCCCCGCCGACCTCAAGCCCGAATACGGCTTCGGGCGGTTCAAGAATGTGATCACCGGGATGCAGATGGACCGGCTGCTGGCGCCGACCCGGCCGTTCAACACGATCCTCCGGCCGGGCGACGGCAAGGTGCCGGAGCGGATCGCCTACATCCTGTGCACCGGATCGCGCGACGAGACCGTCGGCAATCCGCTGTGCTCCCGGTTCTGCTGCATGTACTCGATCAAGCAGAACCAGCTGCTGATGGGTGCGCTGCCGCTGGCCGACGTGACCGTCCACTACATGGACATCCGGGCACCGGGCAAGCGCTACGACGAGTTCTACGAGCAGGCCAGGGCGATGGGCGCCATGTACGTCAAGGGCCGCGTCGCCGACGTCGCCGAGAAGGAGAACGGCGACCTCGTGCTCAAGTACGAGGACATCGAGAACGGCGGCGGCATCGTCGAGGCCGAGTACGACCTGGTCGTGCTGGCGGTGGGCGTGCAGCCCAACCACGATGCCGAGCAGCTGTTCGAGGTCGAGGAGCTCGCGGTCGACGAGTGGAGCTACGTCGACGAGCCGGAAGAGGACCTCAATCCAGGACGGACCAGCATCCCGGGCGTGTTCGTGGCCGGAGCCGCGTCCGGTGCCAAGGACATCGCGGACTCGATCATCCATGCGGGTGCGGCCGTTGCCCAGGTTGCGGCCCACCTGGAACAGACGAAGGTCGATCCCGAGCGCGAGATCGTGATGGTGCAGGCATGAGCGAACAGTCCGTTCCCGACCAGCCGCTCGTCTCGCCGCCGGCCACCGCCCCGCAGGACGGGGAGGAGCCCGGCGCCGGGCGTCGGATCGGCGTCTACGTCTGTCACTGCGGCGGCAACATCTCTGACTACGTCGACGTGGACAAGGTCGTCAGCGACATCGAGAACGACGGCGGCGTGGTCGTCGCCAAGCACGAGATGTTCGCCTGCTCCGATGCCACCCAGACCGAGATGGTCGCCGACATCGAGGCCAACAAGCTCGACGGGCTGGTCGTCGCCTCGTGCTCGCCCAAGCTCCACACCTACACGTTCCGCGGCGTCGCCTCGCGCGCCGGCCTCAACCCGTACGAGTACACCCAGGTCAACATCCGCGAGCAGTGCTCGTGGGTCCACACCGACGACGAGGCCGCGGCCACCGACAAGGCCACGGCGCTGGTCCGGGCCGGGATCTCCCGCACCCGGCTCACCACGCCGCTCGAGCCGATGGTCGTCGAGACGGTGCCCCACACGCTCGTCATCGGGGGCGGGATCGCGGGTCTCCGCGCCGCCATCGGCCTGGCCGACATCGGGCTCCAGGTGACCCTCGTGGAGCGCGAGCTCGAGCTGGGCGGCTGGGTCCGCCGGTTCGGCCGGATGTACCCCCACGGCAAGAACGGCCGGGCCCTGATCGAGACCCTGGTCGCCGAGATCCACAAGCGACCCGCGATCACCGTGCTCACGGGAGCCGAGGTGGTCGGCAAGGCCGGCTCCTTCGGCAACTACCGTGTCAGCGTCCGCGTCGGCGGCGCAGGCGCGGGCACGATCGAGGTCGCGGTCGGGACGATCGTGACCGCGACCGGGTTCGACGCCTACCAGCCCGAGGCCGGCGAGTTCGGCTACGGGATCGACGGCGTGGTCACGCTGCCCGAGTTCAAGGAGCTCGTGGACGGTGCCACCGGCCCGCTCATCTGGCACGACCGCCCGGTCCGCAGCGTGGCCTACGTCTACTGCGTGGGCAACCGCAACACCGGTGGCTGCTCGAACGCGTACTGCTCGCGCTACTGCTGCGCCGCGACCGTCCAGACGGCGGTCGACGTGGCGGGGCTCGATCCGTCGGTCCGCCAGTTCCACCTCTACCGCGACATGCGGACGTACGGCAAGTTCGAGCCGCTGTACACGGAGGCCCGCAAGGCCGGATCCGTGTTCCTCAAGTTCGACAATGACGAGCCGCCGTCGGTGGCCAGGGCCGACGATGGCAGCCTGACCGTCACCGTCCGCGACCTGCTGACCGAGCGAACCGAGCTCGCGATCCCGGTCGACCTCGTGGTCCTCGTGACGGGCATGGTCCCGCGCGAGAACCAGGACCTCGTGGACGTGCTCAAGCTGCCGGCCGGCAGCGACGGCTTCTTCAACGAGATCCATCCCAAGCTGCGACCGGTGGAGACCGTGGTCGACGGCGTGCTGATCGCCGGCGCCTGCCAGGGCCCCAAGACCTCCGCCGAAAGCGTGTCGTCGGGGCTCGCCGCGGTCACGCAGAGCGCCGCCGTCCTCAAGAAGGGCTACACGGAGCTCGATCCGCTGGTCGCGACCGTCGACCCGGACGCCTGCACGGCGTGCGGCGACTGCCTGACAGCCTGTCCCTACGACGCCATCTCGATGTCGGAGGAGAGCGACCGGCACTTCGCCGTGATCAGCCCCACCGGCTGCAAGGGCTGCGGCGGCTGCGTCCCGATGTGCCCCGAGAACGCGATCGACCTGCTCGGCTACACCGACGCCCAGATCACCTCGATGATCGAAAGCCTCGTGGAGGTGCCCGCCTGATGACCACGACCAACCGCGACGTCCGCGAGGTGATCCGCGAGGAGCCCGTGATGCGCGCCCGGATCCTGGCCGCCATCCATGACGGCCCGCTCACCGTGCCCGAGATCGCGAAGGCGATCGAGGCACCCACCCACGAGGTCGTGTTCTGGGTGATGGGCATGCGCCGTTACGGCTGGCTGGCCGAGGTCAAGGGCAGCGACGCCGACGGCTACTTCCAGTACGAGCCGACCGGGAGGACCTCCTGATGGCCGTCGTGACCGCGCCCGCGGACCTGCCGGTGGCGACGCCGGTCGACCTCGGGCTGTACCCCGACATCCAGCGTTTCGGGGCCACCGATGTGTCCGCCTGCTTCAGCTGCGGCACCTGCACCGCCAGCTGCCCGCTGTCGGCGACCGACGCCACGTTCCCGCGGCGGATCATCCGCTACGCGCAGCTGGGCATGAAGGACGCGCTGCTCTCGTCAAAGGAGCTGTGGGCCTGCTACCAGTGCGGCCAGTGCGCCGAGACGTGTCCCACGCAGGCCGACCCGTCCGAGTTCATGGCGGCCACCCGCCGGTACGCGATCGCAAGCTACGACCGGACCCGGATCGCCTGGACGATGTACACGCGGCCGCTGCTGGCGACCGTGCTCGCCGTGGTCGTCGCCGCCTTCTTCGCCCTGTTCATGTACTCGGCCCACGGACCGCAGAGCGGCGAATCGCTCGCGATCTTCGAGTTCATCCCCGAGGACCTGATCCACAACACCGGGATCGTGGTGATGATCCTGGTGGTGCTCGCGGGCCTGGCCGGCGTGATCTCGATGGCACGCTCGATCGGCCGGCGCGAGGGCGTCGGCTGGTCCACCGTGTTCGGCGGACGGGCTGCGCTCGCGCGCTCGGCCCGCGCCGTCTGGGCCGCCGTCGCGCGGGAGTCGCTGGCCCAGGTCCAGTTCCGGAGCGAGTGTGAGGTTGACCAGGAGACCGTGCCCTGGTTCCGCCAGCGGTGGCTGGTCCACGCGGTCACGGTCTGGGGCTTCCTCGGCCTGCTCGCGGCGACCGGGCTCGACTACGGGCTCGCGCTGCTGGGCATCAAGGCGACCGGGACCCCGGTGCCCGTCTGGTACCCCGTCCGGCTGCTCGGCACCGTCGCCGGCATCGCGCTCGTCTACGGTGCCAGCATGCTCATCATCGACCGCTACCGAGCCGCGAACCGATCGGTCCGCAAGTCCACGACGGCCGACTGGCTGCTGCTCGCGATGCTGTGGGTCACTGGCGTGACCGGCTTCGTGCTCGAGCTCGCCCTCTACCTGCCGTCGGCTCCGGCCTGGGGCTACTGGGTGTTCCTGCTCCATGTCGCGGTCGCGATGGAGCTTGTCCTGCTCGCCCCGTTCATGAAGCTCGCCCACGCGGTCTACCGGCCCGTCGCGCTGTTCTTCGTGGCACTCGCCAGGACCCCCGAGGAGGGCGCATGATGCGTCCGGCGCGCGTGGCGAGGTTGCTCCATCGACACCGATCCACCGTAACGGCCGGCGACGGTTCGCCGGCCCTGCCCCAGGAGGCGCGACCATGACGCAGACCCTGCCGCAGGTGACGCACGAGCACCACGAGCGGATCCTGCACCACGTCGACCGGATGCCGGAGCTCGCAGACCGGCTGCTCACCGCGAAGGCCGATGCCGTCCGTCCCGACCTGGCCGAGCTCAGCCAGTTCCTGACCGGGTCGCTGTTGCCGCACATCGATGCCTCGGAGCAGACGATGTACCCGGAGCTCGAGCGGATGTTCCAGAACCGGCACTCGATGGCGCCGATGCGTCGCGAGCACGACGAGGTCCGCAAGCTGATCGCGACCTATGGGAAGCTGTCGGCCGAGCTGCAGACGGGCACCGTGACGCTGGGCAAGTCGCTCGCGCTGCGGCGGGTGATGTTCCAGCTGTACGCGGTGCTCAAGATCCACATGGCCGAGGAGGAGGCCTACCTGCGCATCGTCGATCGCGGGGTGACGGGCGACGTGGCCGACTTGCTGGCGGCCGCAATGGAGCATCCGATCGGCCCGAAGGCCTGAGGCTTGGCACGCGCGAGACGGCGGCCGGTCGGGCAAGCTTCTATGCTCGGCCCAGCCATGAGCCCCTCTCGTCGAGATCACGCTGATGATCGAAGGCGCCCGACGGCACCGGTCGCGGCCGCCGCCGACGTCGCGGCCGCCGACGACGTCGCGGCCCATCACGTCGCCACCGGCGATGACGCCGCGGCCGCAGACGGCCCCGCCACGTCGGAGACCGCCGGCTCGTTCGTGATCGCGTCGGACCACGACGCCGCCGGGATCCCGATCCATCGCGGCTGGTCGCCGATCGGCGCCCATCGCTGGATGGAGCCGTTCGTGCTGGCTTTCCTGGCCTCGGGCGCGGGGCACGGGTACGCGATCGTGGGCGAGCTCGCCCAGCTCGGGATCACGAACGGTCCGGTGGACGTCGGGCAGGTCTATCGCACGTTGCGTGACCTCGAGCAGGCGGGCCAGGTCGTCTCGTCGTGGACCACCGGCACGGGGCCGGCGCGTCGGGACTACGAGCTGACGCCGGCGGGGTTCACGGCGCTCGACGAATGGGCGGCGGTCATGAAGGAGCGCAGCCGGCTGGTGGCCGAGTTCGATGCCCGCTACCTGGAGTGGACGGCGGGCCATCGGAAGCGGCGAGCCGTGTCCGCCTGACGCGCCGGGATTCGAGCGGCACCGTGCGTTCGGCGACCTGGTGGCGATGACTGCCAGCCACCCGTCCCAGGCCCGGGGGGTTGACCACGCCACGACGGCAGCGGTGGTTGCCGAGCGCCTCGGCGTCGACGCGGCAGTCGGGCTGACCGACGAGGAGGCGGCACGGCGCGCCCGGACGGCGGGTCCCAACACGCTCGACGAGGCGAGGCGCGAGCCGGCGTGGCGCATGGCCTGGGAGGCGTTCACCGAGCCGTTCGTCCTGATGCTGGCGGTCGCCGGCGTGCTCGCGATCGTGGTCGGCGAGGTCCGCGATGGACTGCTCGTGCTCATCGGCCTGCTACCCATCGTGGGTGCCGACGTCGTCACCGAGTACCGCGGCGAGCGGGCCCTCGAGGCGCTGCGAGAGGCAACGGCCCCGGTCGCCCGGGTCCGTCGCTCGGGTGTCGTGTCCGCCGTCCCGGCCGCCACGCTCGTGGCCGGTGATGTCGTCCTGCTGCATGGCGGCGACGTGGTGCCCGCGGACGTGCGGGTCGCCCGCGCGGAGCGGCTGCTCCTCGACCGCAGCGTGCTCACCGGGGAGTCGATCCCCGAGGAGCTGCGCGTCGCGCCCGACAACGCGGACGCGCCGCTGGCCGGCCGTCGCTCGGTGGCCTACTCCGGGACGAGCGTGGTCGGCGGCCGCGGCGAGGGGATCGTGATCGCGATCGGCGCCGCCACCGAGTTCGGGCGGATCGCGGGCAGTCTCGCCTCGCGCCGCCGGCGGCGGAGCCCGCTGCAGCGTGAGCTCGACCGCCTGGTGCGGATCCTGCTCGTCGTCGCGATCGCGCTTATCGCGTTCACCATGGGCATGGGGTTCGTGCGCGGTCACCCATTGGGCGAGAACATCCTGGCCGGGATCTCGTCCGCGATCGCGGCGATCCCCGAGGAGCCGCCCGTGCTCCTGGCGGTGATCCTCGGCCTGGGTGCTTTCCGGCTGCTCCGGCGGGGCGTGCTGGTCCGGCGGCTCAATGCGGAGGAGACGCTCGGCGCCGTGGATCTGATCGTCACCGACAAGACCGGGACCATCACCCAGAACCGGCTGGCCGTGTCGTCGATCCGGACGGCCGATGGGCCGGTGACCGATCCGGAGCGACGCCGCGGCCTGCTGGAGGAGGCGCTTCGGGCGGAGGAGGATGCCTGGCCGGCCGAGGAGGTCGCCCCAGCCTCGTTCACCCGCGCCCTCCGCGCGGCCGTGGACGAGGCTGGCGGCATCAGCCGGCTCGACGCTGCCGACCTGGTCGACGCGGTGCCGCCCTCGGATTCGCTACCGATCACCCGCACCCGCGCCCATCGCGGCGGCCGCATCGAGAGCCTGGCCCTGGGCGCGCCCGAGGTCGTCCTCGCGCACGTCAAGGCTGGCGAGACGGACTCCGTCGCACCGCCCCCGAACGACCATCCCGACCAGGACACGGGCGTGCTCACCCCGCCGTCCGCCGGCGCGCTGACCGCGCCCGACCTCGACGACCACGGCCGGTGGGCCGAGCTGATCGAGGCCTGCGCCGCAACCGGCGAGCGCCTGGTGGCGCTGGCCCGACGCCTCGACGACGAGCCGTGGCGGATGCGCGCACTGGTGGGGTTCGCCGACCCCATCCGCCCGGGCATCGCCGACGCGATGACCATGGCCCGCGACGCCGGGATCCAGGTGGTCGTCGTCACCGGGGACCACCCGCAGACGGCCGCGGCGATCGCGCGAGAGGCGGGTCTCGAGGCCGATGCGATCGTGACCGGCGAGGAGCTCGGAGGTTGGGACGACAACCGGCTGGCCGCGGCGCTGCCGGAGCTTCACGTGGTGGCGCGCTCCACGCCGGACCAGAAGCTTCGCCTTGTCAAGGCCGCGCGCACGGACGGACGGATCGTGGCCGTGACCGGCGACGGCGTGAACGACGCCCCGGCGCTCCACGGTGCCGATGTGGCGGTCGCCATGGGCAGCGGCACGGCGGTCGCGCGTGAGGCCAGCGACCTCGTGCTCGGCGACGACTCGTTCGCGACCTTGATGTTCGGCCTCGCCGAGGGCCGCCGGATCGTCGACAACGTCCAGAAGGGCCTCGTGTTCATCGTATCGACCCACGTGGCGTTCCTGGGCTTCATCCTGATCTCGACCATCTTCGTGGCGGAGCGCCCGGTCCTCATCCCGCTCCAGATCCTGTGGATGGAGTTCTTCATCGACCTCAGCACATCGATCGCCTTCGAGCGCGAGCCGGCCGAGCCGGGCCTCATGACGCGACCGCCGCGGCACGCCGACACGCCGCTGCTGACGAATGGGATCCTCGCCCGGATCAGCGGGGCGGGCGCGTTCACCGCGATCGCCGCCCTGCTGATCATGCTCTCCGACGGCGGCGGCTTCGACCACGCGGCCTGGCTTGCGTACACGACGCTGGTGGCCAGCCAGGCCGTGCGCGCGTACTGGAACCGGAGCGTCCGGATGCCGATCCACAGGTTGGGACGCAACGGGTTCCTGCTGGCGGCCGGCCTGGCAGCGGTCGCGGTCCAGGCGCTCATCCCGTACGTGCCGGTGCTCGCCGAGGCGTTCCGGGCCACGACGCTCGATGCCACAGACTGGCTGCTGGTGACGATCGTCGCCCTGCTGCCGGCGGTCGTGGCGGAGCTCGCACGGATGCGCGGCAGGGGACGGTCTGTCTGGGTGGCCTGACCACACCACCGCCGCGTCGCGACCGCCATCCCACCGGCCCGACCCGGCAGACGGCGGCTCGGCTATCCCTACTGCGGCTCGGCGACCCTTACAGCGGCTCGGCCGCCGCGTGGTCGATCCCGCGTGCAAGCAGGCCCTTCTCCTCGTCGCTCAGGTTCTGGTCGAGGACATCGAGGTAGAGCTCCTCCTCGGCCAGGTGCACCTTGAGGATCGAGTGCAGGCGATATAGCGCCCGACGCAGGGCCATGCCCTCGACGGCGCTCCAGCTGCAGCCCGCGACATGGCGCCGGTAGCGACCCAGCTCCTCGATCAGACGCTCCATCTCCCGGTGCTCGCCGCGCATCGGCATCATCGAGTGGCGGCCGTCGAGCAGCTCCTCGACCCGGTCGTAGAGGGTGGTCTCGATGGCCGCGATGTGCGGGACGAGCTGGGTGACGATGAAGCTGTACTCGTGCTCGAACACGTCGTGGATGGCCGAGCACTCGACGTGACCGACCATGTCGGCGAGGTCGAGCAGGCGGTCGACGTGGGGGAGCATCCGCGCGTGGTGCTCCTCGCTCGTCGTGCGCAGGGACAGCATCTGGGTCTCCATCGGTGGCGGGATCGATCCGCTCGGCCAGAGCATGCCACGTGCCGGCGGCTGCGGCCGGGCGGCGGCGGCCGGGCGGCTCCGGCCGGCGGGGGAGAGGGGCGGCCAGACCGCCAGGCTCAGGGCTTGAGCCAGGCCGCGACCTGCTCGTGCGTCGGGATCCGGCCCGCTGCCACCACGGTGCCGTCGATCACGAGGCCGGGCGTCGACAGCACGCCCCGCGAGGCGATCTCCGCGTCGTCGGTGACGTGGCGAACGTCCGCCTGGAGCCCGCGCTCCGCAACGACCTCGCGCAAGACCTCCTCGACGCGCTGGCAGTTCTTGCATCCACGACCCAGGACCTCGATCAGGTGCGACATGTGCTTGCTCCTTCACGCATACAGCAGGTTGAACCCGTAGCCGACCGCCAGGATCCCGGCGGCGACCACGATCACGAACACGGCGATCAGCCGGGGCTTCATCACCCGGCGCAGGATCACCAGCTCGGGCACGGATATCTCATTGATGGCTGAGCTGTCCAAGGTGCCGAGTGTCACGATCTGCCGGCTCGTTGGCATGGGCCCGTCTTCCGTGCCGGCGACCGTCCCGGAAGGTGCCGGCAACGCCGACGTCGTCAGCGAGCGAACGCGGCCCCGGATCGCATGGCGCGCAAGGTGGCGGACGAGACGACGACCCACACGGCCAGCAGGGCGAGGAACAGCACGGCCGCGAACCCCTCCAGCCATCCCGAGTGCCACCCACGGCCGAGCGCGAGGGTGCTCGCCGTGAACGCCCCCAGCGGGAAGGTGAACGCCCACCACCCGAGCCCGTACGGCAGGACGCCTCGACGCAGGTACGCGACGAGCACGACGGCCACGGCGGCGAGCCACCACAGGCCGAAGCCCCACAGGATGGCGGCGGCAATCGAGGACATGGTCCCAACGGCCGGAGCCGCGTCGCCCCACACCGGAGAACCGGCCTGGGCCAGCCGCAAGAGCGCCAGGCTGCCGACGCCGATCGGGCCCAGCCCGATCCACAGGGACGGGGCCAATGGGGCAGCCGGCAGCGGATGGAACACCAGCCGGTCGAACAGGAGCGATGCCACGAGGACGAACAGGATGAAGCCCATCCCCCACATCGCGTATCCGGCGAACAGGAGGAGCGGCAGGTCGGCCGGCGACACGAACGGCGCGAGCGGCACCAGGACGAGGGGCGCGATGATGGCGACGACCGGCGGGATGAACCAGGCCCCGTTCACGGCCTGGGGCTCCACGCGAGGGCTGAGGAACAGCTGCGCGGCGAACACGACGCTCACGACGAAGGCGAGCCCGATCCCGATGACCGCCAGGATCGCGACCAGCGTCGCGGTCGCTGCGTCGGACAGCACCGATGGGCCGACCGTCGCGATGCCGACGGCGAGGACGAGGATCCCCGCCGGGAACGTGCTGTACAGCGCACCCAGCACAGGGCTGGCCAGGTCGGCGCGTGCCGCGTCCGGATGCCGCAGCCATCGAGCGAGGTAGGGGATCCCCAGGCCGACGGCCAGCACGGCGGACAGCGCGACCATGAGGACGCCGGATGCCCGGCCGGCATCGGCGAGGCCCGCCTGCGCTCCCGGGTTCTGGTAGGCGATGATGCCGACGATCCCGGTGCCCATCACGGCGCCGTACCAGCCCGGATGGAACCCCCGCAGGCGCTCCAGCGGCGCGGCGAGAGGCTGGTCGGCGGCGATCGTGGTGCTCATCGGGGTACGGCTCCTGGCAGCGGCTGAGCTTGTTGTCGTGCGTCGTCGGCAGCGCCGGGCGCCGGGGTCCGGACCTCGTGCAGGGCCGGGCCCGGGTGGACGTTGGGCGCCTCAGCGCCCGCTGAACATCTCAGCCCACAGTGAGATATCCAAGGGCCGGAGGTCACGACCCGGGGGGAATTCGGACCGCGGCGGGTGCAGGTCGTTGACCTCGGTGGGGCCGGTGCGCGCCCCGCCGCCGGGTCACCGTCGAGCGGTGCTGTCCGGAGTCCCTTTGCGAGTGGCAACGGCCCTCGACGGGATCTTGACCACCCGTCGGGGCACACGCTCCTCAGCCAACGTGGGCCGGGCCGCACGGCGCCGCGGCGAGGCGTCAACCCGCGACTGCACCCATGTCGAGGCGGGGGCGGGCCGCCCGAACAGGTATCCCTGGCCCAGCGGGACCGCGACGTTCTCGAGGACCGCACGCTCGGCCTCCGTCTCGACCCCTTCGGCGATGACCCGACAACCGGTTGCGCCGGCGAAATGCAGCAGGGCGACGATCATCGCCTGCCGCGTGACATCGGCATTTACGCCCCGCACCAGGCTGATGTCGAGCTTCACGAACTGGGGCCGAAGCTCGACGAGATGGCCGAAGTTCGCGACCCCGGCCCCTGCGTCGTCGACCGCGATCCGGAGATCCGGACCCAGCGCCTCGAACGCGGCCCGGAGCGTCGCGTAGTCCTCGACGATCTCGTGCTCCGTGACTTCGAGCACGATCGGCCGCGTTCGCGTCGCCAGGATCGCCCGCAACTCGTCCCCGGCGAGGATCAGCGACGGCGAGACGTTGAGGCTCAGGAACGGACCGGGCGGCAAGGCGGTGGACGCCGTGATCGCTGCCCGTAGCGTGGCCGCCTCCAGCTCAGGCGCAAGGCCGCATCGTCGCGCTCCGGCAAAGACGATGTCTGGCCTGGTGCCGTCGCGGAACCGCGTCAGGGCCTCGTAGCCGACCGCGCCGCCGCTCGCCAGGTCGACGATCGGCTGGAACACCGGGTGGAACGCCTGATCGTCGATGATCGCCTGGTACCTGTCGCGGTCCATCGCCGCCTCGGTCGCTTGGGCTGCATGCGAGGAGAGGAGCGCCCCTGCAAGCGTGGCGTACTCGAGAATTGCCGGCAGCCGCTCGGTCAGCAGGGCCACCGCGTCCGGATCTCTCGAACCGACGATCAGGAGGCCGATGAGCGCCGCCCCCGATTTGACGGGCGTGTACGCTTGGCCGAGCAGACCGAGCGCCCGGCGCTCGGCGAGATACGGGTGACCCGCCTGGGGCCCCAATTCCTCCACCCACGGTCCGAGCGCGGCCCGCGTCCGGAGCGCCCGGCTGCGCGCGGCGCCGAAGCTCTTCGGATCCAGCAGCCGCCCGTCGTCGACGGCGATGGCCATCGGCACCACCCTGTCCTCGGACTCGAACAGCGAGAGCGAGGCGACCGCGATCTCGGGCAGCTCGAGGATCTGCCGACAGATCGCGTCGGCAGTCTGCGTCGCGGTATCGGCCGGGCGAAGCGCGGCCAGCGCGTTCGAGATGAAGGCTCGCTCGCGGGCGCGGCGCACCCCCTGCGCCTCGAGCGCGCGTTCATGCGTGACATCGCGCTTCACCGCCACGTACGAGGTGACGGCACCGGACGGGCCCACCACGGGGGCGATCGAGGCCACCTCGGCGAACGTGGTGCCATCCTTGCGACGGTTCACGAACTCCCCCGTCCAGGTCGCACCCGAGGACAGCGTCGACCACAGATCGGCGTAGAACGCCTCCGTCTGGACCCCGCTCTGGAGCATTCTCGGGTTCTGACCCAGGACCTCAGCGCGCGCGTAGCCGGTCGTCCGCTCGAAGGCCGGGTTGACGTAGGTGATGGTGGCCTCAGGGTCGGTGATGACAACCGACTCGGCGGTCTGCTCGATGGCCGCGGCAAGGCGCGAGAGCTCCATGTCGTGGGCCGCGTGGACGGCGCGCGCCCGGAGCGTGTCGAGGCCGTAGGCCAGGTTCTCCGCGAGCTGATCGAGGAGCGTGATCTCCTCATCTCCGAAGCCGTCGCGCTCGTCGGAGTAGACGACCAGGCTGCCGAATGCCTGGCCGCCCCTGAGCAACGGGATCGCCGCCCCGGAAGCGTAGCCACGGGCCAGCGCCGCCTCGCGCCATGGCACGACCGTCGGGTCGGTGAGGAAGTCGCGCACGATCACGGTGCGTGCTTCGCGCACGGACGTACCGACGGGGCCCCGCCCGCGTTCGGTCAGATGCCAGGTCACCTCCAGCCCGGCCTGATCCCCGTCGTGGTACCCGGCCGAGGCCACCGGGCGAATGGACCCGGCGTCATCCTCCCCCCGGAAACCGACCCAGGCATAGCGGTAGGCACCTTGCTCGACGACGATGCGGCAGATCGCGTCGAGGAGGTCGGGCTCGCTGGTAGCCCGCACCAGCGCCTCGTTTGCCGCGGAAAGGGAACGGAGCACCCGATTGCGTCGCGCCAGCAACGCGCTGGCGCGCTCCCTGTCGCTGACATCGCGCGCGACGCCTTCGACGGCAACGAGCGCGCCCGTCGCATCGAGCACCGGGGTGCTGCGCTGCTCGAGGCGCACCCAGTGACCATCGACATGCGCGAGCCGCAGGATCACTGGATCCTCCAGCCGCGAGACATCGGGTTGGTCCTCGAGGAGATGGCGGTCGTCGGGGTGGGTCAGCCGTGCCATGAGGTCGGGGTCGGCGAGGAACGCGGACGGCGGATAGCCCAGCACCGTCTCGACGGACGGGCTCACGTACTCGAAGCCAGGGGTGGGCACGACTCGATAGCGAAAGATCACATCCTGGGCGTGCTCGGCGAGGAGCCGGAAACGCCGCTCGTTGGCCTCGAGCTCCCCGGTCTGCCGGTCACGGCGAGTGTCGTTTCCGCGGAGCAGGACGGCCAGCATCGCGCCGGTGACCGCCACGTAGCCCCAGCCCTTGATGGTGGACAGGGTGACGATGGCCCCGGGATCAGAGGAGAGCGCGGCGAGCGCGCGATCGCTCAAGGCGATCCAGAGGATCGCGCTCGCGAAATACGCGAGCACGATGCTCCCGGTCGAGCGCCGGGCCCGATGGCCCACCTCGTGAAACACCCTGTGCGAACCTCAGACGGCCGTGTGGCCCCCATGGTTGGGCTTCGGTGATCGCCGGGGCTATCACCCGGAGGTACCCTTCCGCGCCACGGCCCGTGGCCGGCCAGCAGGACGGCCCACATCACGGCCCAATTGACATTCAAGTTACTAGAAGGTTTAGTCTCATGTCATGCGGATCGGAGAGGTTGCCCGCCGGATCGGAATTGCGCCGTCAGCCGTGCGCTGGTACGAGGACGCGGGTGTCCTTCCGCCGCCCGAACGGGGAGCCAACGGCTATCGCGACTACGACGCGAGCGACGTAGCCCGCCTGCGCCTGGTGGTTTCCCTTCGCCGACTCGGTCTGGTGCCGGTGGAGGCGGGACGGCTGGCGCAGCTGTGCCTGGAGCACGGCCGGGTCGATCTCGACCTTGCGCCGGTGCTCGCCGACCAGCGGGCGGCGATCGCACGTAGGCGAGACGATCTCGATCGCCTCGAGGCCGAGCTGCTCGATCTGGAGCTCACGATGGCGGCCGCCGGCCGCGCCAGGAGGACGATCCCCGTGCCCGACGCCCCCATCCGCGTGCTGTTCGTGTGCACGCACAACTCGGCCCGCAGCCAGATCGCCGAGGCGCTCCTCCAGCGCTACGGCGGCGACGACTTCGAGGTGCGCTCCGCGGGCACGGAAGCGACCCGCGTGAACCCGTACGCGGTGCGCGTGCTGGCCGAGCTGGGGATCGATTGGGCAGGTGCCCGGAGCAAGGTCATCACCGAGTTCCTCGACCAGCAGTTCGACTACGTGATCACCGTGTGCGACCGGGCCCGCGAGACATGCCCTGTCTTCCCGGGCTCGCAGAACACGCTCCACTGGGGCCTCGATGACCCGTCGGAAGTGGAGGGGACCGACGAGCAGAAGCTGGCCGCCTTCCGGCGTACCCAGGTCGAGGTCAGCTCGCGGCTCCGGCCGTTCATCGAGGTCGCCCTGCGGGCCGCCGGCCGCCGGTCGCGCTCCGCCGCCGCCGGCTGAGTACGCGTCCCCGGGTTCCCACCGTAGAGCTCCACCTCGCCGATGCCGGGGGTCATGGCGGTTTGGATTCTGTCAATGCCAGGCGCCCGAGCCTCCGGGCGGAGCGGGCGGCCGTCACGCGGCCGCGGATCGCCGAGTCTCGCGGGCGCCGACGATTACCTCGCCGAGTTCGCCTGGTCCGACGCGCTGGAGCGGGACGGAACCGCCGACGAGGTCGTCGAGGCCGTGGTCGCTGAGCTCAACGCCCGCTTCGGGCGCGCGCTGGAGGGTCGGCGCCCGGCTGGTGGCCGATGACACCCCGGCGTTCAACGAGCGTCTGACGGCGCCGGTTCCGTGGTATGCGGACCTGACGCACCGGGTCGATGCGTGCGTCATCCGGAACCGCCCGCCCATCTGGAGGTACCTGATCGTCGTCGCCATCGCGGCGCTGCGGTCCCATCGCAGTGTTCTGCGCCGCGGCTCGCCCGGACGTCCGGATCCCGACGGGCTATGGTGTGTGCCGTGAACCGCGACGACCTGATCCGCCTGCGGCGCGCTCGGGATCAGATGGATCGCGAGCACGCGCGCCCGCTCGACGTGGATGCGCTGGCTCGCACCGCCTGCATGTCGTCCGGCCACTTCTCGCGGAGCTTCCGCGCAGCCTACGGGGAGACCCCATACAGCTACCTGATGACCCGGCGCGTCGAGCGCGCCATGACCCTGCTGCGGCGCGGCGACCTCTCGGTCACCGAGGTCTGCTTCGAGGTCGGCTGCTCGTCGCTGGGGACCTTCAGCACGCGCTTCACAGAGCTCGTCGGGGAGAGCCCGAGCGCCTACCGCGCTCGTGACCACTCGTGGTCGGAGCCCCTGCCCCCCTGCCTCATCCGGGCGGCGCTGCGACCGGTCAGGAATTGAGAAGCGGTCACACCCGAGCGCCCCTAGACTCGCGCCCATGGACGTGAAACTGCAGAACTGCTTCCTGTCGGTGGATGATCATGAGAAGGCGATCGCGTTCTACCGCGACGCACTGGGCTGGGAGGTCCGCAACGACGTCAAGGCGTACGGCATGCGCTGGACCACCATGGGGTCGGCCTCGCAGCCCGACGTCAGCGTGGTGCTCGAGCCGCCGGCCGCCGACCCCGGCATCTCGCCGTCCGACCGTGAGGCCATCGGCGACCTGCTCGCGAAGGGCCTCCTCGCTCGGCTGAACGTCTCAACCGCGGACGTCGACGCGGTCTTCGACCACGTGCAGGCGACCGGCGCCGAGGTGGTCCAGGAGCCGATGGACCAGCCCTACGGCGTCCGTGACTGCGCGTTCCGCGACCCGGCGGGGAACCTGATCCGGATCAACCAGCCCAGCCGCTGAGGTCGACTGCATCGGTGGCGTCCCCTGGCGGCCCGGGGCAGGTGACCGGAGCCAGCTTGTCAAGCCCCTTGTCAAGGGGTACCCTGCGCAGCCGGCGGCCTGTCAAGACTTGACAGGCCGGTAGCTGTTTCGCCGACCGCGTCCCCCGGGGTCGCTGCGGCGGACCATGGGACAGGAGCACCGGTTGGCCGTCGGCACGGTTGCCGAGATCAAGGGACGGCTCCCCGTCGCGGACGTCGTGGGGGAGTCGGTCCAGCTCAGGAAGGCCGGCACGACCCTCAAGGGCCTGTGCCCCTTCCACGGCGAGAAGACCCCTTCCTTCGTGGTGACGCCGGCCCGTGATACCTGGCACTGCTTCGGCTGCGGCAAGCATGGCGACATCTTCACGTTCCTGATGGAACGGGACGGGCTGTCGTTCCCCGAGGCGCTGCGGGCCCTGGCCGCCCGCGCCGGGATCGAGATCGACGAGCGGACACGCCGTGAGGACGCCCGAAACGCGCGCCTGCGGGAGGTCCTCGAGTCGGCCATCGCCTTCTATCACGCCGTGCTGCTTCACTCGAAGGGCGGTGCGACCGCGCTCGCCTACCTGCGCGAGCGCGGCTTCACGGACGAGACCATCGAGCGCTACCAGCTCGGCTGGGCGCCCGGCGGCTGGGACACGATGACCCGCCAGCTCGCGTCCAAGCGTCAGGTGGCGCCGGGCGAGCTCGTGGAGGTTGGCCTGGCCAGCCCGCGCCAGCGTGGTGGCGGCGTCTACGACCGGTTCCGGGAGCGGGTCATCTTCCCGATCCGGGACAGCAACGGGCACGCGGTGGGCCTGGGCGGCCGGATCCTGGCCAGGACGCAGGCCGACGACGATCGTGACCACGGGCCCAAGTACCTGAACTCCCCGGCGACCCCGCTGTTCGACAAGAGCCGGACGCTGTACCTGATCGATCGCGCGAAGTCGGCCATCCGGAAGACGGGCCAGGCGGTGATCGTCGAGGGCTACACCGACGCGCTGATGGCGCACCAGGCAGGCTACGACAACGTGGTCGCGAGCCTGGGCACCGCGCTCACCCCGCAGCAGGTCGCGCTGCTCACCCGGTACGCGAAGCGGATCGCGCTCGCGTACGACGTCGACGCCGCCGGTGAGAAGGCCGGTACCTTCGGCGCGACGGCGCTCGAGGAGCTGATCCGGCAGCTGGCTCGGGACGATGCCGGGGTCCAGCTCGATGACGTCCGGGTCGTTCGCCTGCCGGCCGGCAGGGATCCCGACGAGGTCGTGCGTGACGAGCCCGATCGTTGGCGCGAGGAGGTCCGGACCGCGCTACCCATCGTGGACCACCTGATCGACGTCCACGCGCGCGCGCACGACCTCAAGACACCGGGCGGCAAGGCACGCTTCGTCGGAGCGGTGATCCCTGTTCTGCGCAACCTGCCCGCGCTGATGCGGGAGCCGTACCTGCAACGGATCCAGACGCTGTCGGGCATCGACCAGGGCGCGCTGTCGATGGCGCTCCGCGGCGGCGGAGGGCGGCAGGCCGAAGGGCGGTTCACCGCCGATGCCGTGATCCGGGCCGCGGACGCGCTCCCGGTCAACGACATCCTGCGCGGCGTGTCGCGGACCGAGCAGGAGCTGCTGCGGCTGGTTCTGCTGGTTCCCGGGTCGCATGATGGTGTGCTCGACGGTCTGGGGCCGGACCGGCTGCCATCGCAGGTCGCCCGCGAGCTGTACCGGGCGATCGTCACCGCCCGTGCCCGGGACGACAACGGCGTCCGGCCGCCGTTCGCCCTGGCCGCAATCCTCGACGGCCTGGACGATGAGAGTCGTGCGCTCGGCCAGGCCCTCGTCTCGCGGCCGGGTCCGGATCCCCGCGACCTGGGCGACCGGGCGCTCGCGTACGAGACGGAGCGCCTGATCCTCGAGCTCGATGACACCGAGTGGCACGACCGGAGCAGCTTCAACCGCGACGCCATGGCCGAGGCGGAGCGCGACGCCGACCACGACGCCATCGAGCGTCTCACCCTCGAACGCCGTCTCCTCAACGAGCAGCGTCGGTCGCTCGACCGTCGCCGTGACCAGACCAGACTTCTCGCCCACGCGGCCGTTGCCGCCGTCTGAACCCAGTCTCACCCGACCCAGCCCGATCGAATCGGAGGACTCGAGACCATGGCCGATCCCCTCGACAAGCAGCTCGTCGAAGCCGTGCTTGCCTCGCATCCCCGGCGCACCCGCCGGGAGCTCGAGGAGGCCAAGCTCGCCACCATGCGTCCTCGCCGCGGCGCGGCAGCGGTAACCGTCAAGGCTCCCAAGGTGCGGGACGCCGAGGGCGGTGACGATCAGGACGAGGACGAGGACGAGGATCTCGACATCGACGATGCGGACTTCGAGCCCAGCGCGGAGGACGAGGACGAGGACGAGGACGAGGGAGCGGACGGGGGCGAGCCGTCCCGGGGCAGGCGGAAGCTGAGCATCGAGATCGTCGAAGCAGAGGCCGTCCGTGGTGTCCGCGTGCCACCCGGTGTCGACGCGCCCGCCAAGCTCGACTCCAAGGAGGTCGACGAGCCGTCCGCGGAGGAGCTCGAGGCCCTGTCCGCGGACATCATCGGGATCGACGACCCGGTCCGGATGTATCTCAAGGAGATCGGCAAGGTCGCCCTGCTCACGGCCGAGGAAGAGGTCGTGCTCGCGAAGGCGATCGAGCTCGGCGAGCAGGTCATCGTGGAGCCCTGGAAAGCCGTGCTGTCGCTGCACGAGTGGACCCTGCACGACACCGAGCACAAGACGCGCACGACCAAGACGCAGCACCTGCTGCCGTTCGGGCCGGAGACGCACAAGATGGTCGCCGACGCGCTCGCCTGGCCCGACAAAGCCGAGCTGTACGTCGCGTCGCCGGACTTCCACCTCGTCAAGGCCGGCAAGGACGCCCAGTCCGAAGGCACCCTTGCCCTGCTCAAGCAGGGACGGGCACTGGTCTCGAGCTACAACCAGAAGCTCGATGCCGAATTGTTCCAGGAGCTGCTCGACTGGTCGTACCTGTCGGTGCACAACGGGGATCTCGACTCGCGCGACAACCCCGGCCTGAGGGCCATCTACGACTGGTCCCGCGACGACATGGCGTTCGCCGCGCTCGAGCGCTGGATCGAGGCCGGCCACGATCCCGATCTGCTTCGGCGGATGGGTTACGACCCGGAGGTCCCGCCCGAGACGAAGATGCGCGATCGGCGCGGCGAGGTCGTGCGCATCGGGCGCGATGCACGCGAGCAGCTCACCTCCGCCAATCTGCGGTTGGTGGTCTCGATCGCGAAGAAGTACATCGGCCGCGGGATGTCGTTCCTGGACCTGATCCAGGAGGGGAACATCGGCCTCATCCGAGCGGTCGAGAAGTTCGACTTCGAGAAGGGGTTCAAGTTCTCCACCTACGCCACGTGGTGGATCCGCCAGGCGATCACCCGGGCGATCGCCGATCAGGCGCGGACCATCCGGATCCCGGTCCACATGGTCGAGACGATCAACCGGCTCATCCGCGTCTCGCGGCAGCTGCTCCAGGAGCTGGGCCGCGAGCCCACCGTGGAGGAGATCGCCGAGGCGATGTCCAAGGGCCAGGAGGTCGCGGTCACCCCCGAGAAGGTGCGCGAGATCATCAAGGTGTCGCAGGAGCCGGTGTCACTCGAGACGCCGATCGGCGAGGAGGAGGACTCGCACCTGGGCGACTTCATCGAGGATCGCGGCGCCCTCGCCCCGGCCGAGGCCGCCTCGCACCAGCTGCTCAAGGAGCAGGTTGAGGCCGTGCTGGACTCACTGACCGGCCGCGAGCGGCGCGTGCTCCAGCTCCGGTTCGGCCTCGAGGACGGGCGGGCCCGCACCCTCGAGGAGGTGGGCAAGGAGTTCAACGTCACCCGGGAGCGCATTCGGCAGATCGAAGCGAAGGCGCTGCGCAAGCTGCGCCACCCGTCCCGCTCGCGCAAGCTCAAGGACTACCTGGAGTAGGGGAGCGGCCCACCAGTAGCCGCCGGTAGCCGCTGGCGGCACCCCGCTCGTCCGCGGCACCGCGCTCGTCCGAGACGCCGCCTCTCGCGATGGCGCCAATCAGGCGGGGCGATCGTGCGGCCCGGGCCCTCAGTGGGCCAGCCTTGTCCGGATCCGACGGGCGAGGTCGGCCACGGCGGGTGCGTCCGCACGGGGCGCGGCCTCATCGCTCGCGTGCCACGGCACGCTTTCGGCGGTGTCTGGGAAGCGGCAGAGCAGGTGCTCGTGGAAGTGAGGCAGTCGCTTCCCGATGACCGCCGCGAACACGAAATCGGGCTCGAGCTCGTCGCGCAGCGCCCGTGCCAGGTGAGCCCGGAGGCGACCCAGGTCGCCGGCCTCGACATCGGTCAGATCGTCCAGGTGGGGCGCGTGGCGGTCGCTCTCGATGATGAGGTGGCCGAGCGAGGCGGCACCATCCTCACCTGGAGCCGCGTGCGATATCCAGAAGCCGTCGATGCGGGCGATGAGCTCGCCGCCGAGCGGTCCCTCGCCCCGGTGTTTGGCACAGATCAGGCAATCCTCGGGCATGGCACCATCCCTCGCCTCGCGGTTGACAGGCGCCGATTGTGCCGCATTCGGGCGCCGAGGCCGGATCGCCGGTAGAGTCAGATCCATGCCGCCGCAGGCCTACGCCCTCGTCACGTTGTTCACGTTGTGCTCGATCGTGCTCGGCATCGTCGCCGTCCGCCTGGTGGCGCTGGTCGGGGGACCCGGACGCCGTGCCGCACACCTGCTGCCGATCCTCGCTGCCTTCGGCGCCTTCTACCTCATCGGCCACCGCCTGGGCATCGCCGTCGGCCCCGAGATCCCGCTGTTCGGGTTCCAGGTCGCGCTGGTGGGCGATCTCGCGATCGGGTTCGCGGCCGCGCTGGCGACGGCGCTCATCCAGCTGGCCGTCGGCCGGCGGTTGGGTCGGGAAACGGCAACGCCCGCCTAGCGAGGGCTGCCCGGCACCTCGCCCGGCTCGTCTCCGACCGCCACCGGCTGGCCGGCCCGTGACCAGTCGCTGTACGAGCCCGGATACAGGATCGGGTCCGGCATGCCGGCCACCCGCATCGCGAGCGCGTTGTGGCAGGCGGTGATCCCGCTGCCGCACGACGTCACGACTTCGCCCCTGAGGCCTCCAAACCGCGCACGCAGGGCATCGGGCGGGAGGAATCGCCCGTCCGGCCGCAGGTTGCCCGCCGCCGGCAGGCTGCGGGCCCCGGGGATGTGGCCCGGCACCGGATCAACCGGCTCCACCTCGCCGCGATATCGCTGTGGTGCGCGGGCATCGATCAGGCTCACCTGCCCCAGGCGGCCGACGAGATCCTCGAGGTCGATCGTGCGCGACCACGTGTCGCGTAGCCCGAGGCGCGCGGCCGGGAGCTCCGGCACGGCATCGGTCAGTGGGCCACCGATCGCGGCCCATGCCTGGATCCCGCCGTCGAGCACGTCCGTGTCTGGGTGCCCGAGATCGTCGAGCATCCACCACAGGCGGGAGGCGATCTCCCCACCGGCGTCGTCGTACGCGACGATGGAATCCTCGTTGCCAAACCCGAGCTCGCCCAACCGGATCGTGAAGGCGGCCGGCGAGGGGAGGGGATGGCGGCCCGGCCCCGACGCCGCGACCAGGTCTGTGTCGGAGTCCACGAACACGGCACCCGGGATGTGCCCCGCTGCGTAGTCCCGCCGGCCCTTGCCCGGATCGGTGAGCCACCAGCGAACATCGGCGATCCGCAGGCTGGGATCGCCGAGCCGTTCGAGCAACGCCTCGGGGGAGATCAGGCTCATGGCTGGGGAGTCTACGGGTTCGGGGCGCCCGATCGCACCGCAGCCCCCGATCGCGCCGCCCTGGGCTGGCTGCTATCCTCTGCCGCGGCGCCGCGATGGCGCCTGTGCACGCGGACCGATCGTCCGAAGTGCCCTCGCTCCGGCGTAGCTCAGTGGTAGAGCGGGCGGCTGTTAACCGCTTGGTCGTAGGTTCGAATCCTACCGCCGGAGCCAACCGCTCACTGAATCCAACCGGGTAACGTCCTCGCCCGTTGGCGCTTTCCAGGCAGCCACCGCCTTCTCCTCGCTGCCGTCCACGTCGATCCGCTCGAAGAGGTCGCGGACCCAGGCGACCCTGGTGTCCAGCGCCGCGTGCTCGAGCAGTCCGGTCATGTCGTCGATCGTGTCGCGGACGAGCTTGGGCGTGATCCGCATCGGCTGTAGGACCTTGTCGACCTGGTCCAGCCGAAGCCGCGCTTGCCGAAGCTCTGCAGCCACCGTCTCGATCTCAAGCGAGATGCGCTCAGCCGCATTCGGGCCTGCTGTCCGCAACGCGCGACGGAGGTTGGTGTCCTGCCGCTCGAGTTCGCGCACCTGCGCCCGCGCGTGCTTTGCCGCGGGCTCACGTTCGGCGCTCCGGATCCGGATGTCCTCGTTGATGACCTCGACCATCTCTCGGACGGCATCTGGGGTGATGAGCGTGCGGCGAATGAGGTCCATCACGCCGTCCTCGAGCTGGTTGGCGCGGATGTGCGGCCGGCCGCACTTCGCGGTGCAGCGGTAGTAGCGGTAGGACCGGGAGTTGGTGCCCGCCATCCGGGCGCCGCAGGCGCAGCGCAGGAGCTCCGTCAGCGCGGGGGCACGGGGCTCAGCGACGCCTTCCGCTACGACGCTTACGGCGTGACGCTCGGCTCGACGACCAGCGCGCTGCCCACGCCCTGGCGCTACCAGGGCCGGCTGTTGCTCAACACCGCCGACGGTGGTGGCGCCAACACCGATCTGTACGACTTCGTCGCCCGCGCTTACGACCCGGCGCTGGGCGTGTTCACGAGCCAGGACACCGAACGCGGCTCGGCCCAGAACCCGCTCACGCTCAACCGGTTCCTCTACGCCCAGGCCAACCCCGAGCGGCTGATCGACCCCGACGGCCACTGGGGGTGGGACTCCATCACCAACACCATCGGGCAGGTGGCGTCCAACGCCGGCAACTTCGCCGTGGGCTTCGGCGAAGGGGTGGTCGACGCCACCGTGTCGGCGGTGACCGGCACGGTCGACCTCGGCCGCGCCGCGGTCGGCGCGACCGTGGACGCGGGCGGCTGCGCGCTCAACGCCACGTGTCGGAACCAGGCGATCGCGTCGGCCGGCAACGCCGTCCAGGCGGTCGTGCGCAACCCGGGCGAGGCCGTCCGGCGAAGCGTGAATGCCGCCGGCAACGCCATCGGCGCGGCCGCCAGCGCCGCTGGCAACCTCGCGTCGTCGACGGCCAACCGGGTGACGACGGCCTGGAACACGGGCAACTTCCGCGAGCTGGGCAAGATGACCGGCGAGGTCGCCGCCAACTTCGTACCGGTCGGTGGCGTCCTGACCAAGGTCGGCGCGGTCGGGCGGCTCACCGCCAGCGTCGGGCGACTGGCCTCGGGCCTGGGCCGCGTCGACGGAGCGCTGGGTCGGGCCACGAGTCTGCTCAGTCGCGCGAGTCACGCGAGCGAGCGGCTCGTGGGCGCGGCCCGGGGCAAGCTCGACGAACTCGTCGGGCAGCGGCTCCGGGGCGCCGCTTCAGCGTGCGTGAACAGCTTCCTTGCGGCCACCCTCGTCGCGACCCCGGCAGGCCTCGTACCGATCGGCTCCATTCAGCCGGGCGACCAAGTCACCGCGTACGACGAGGCTACCGGGACCACCGCGGCCTATCCGGTCAGCGTGGTCCACATCAACGACGACCCCGTCACGGGTGAGGTCGTCATCGACGGCGAGACGATCACCACCACGCCCGAGCACCCCTTCTACACGCTGGAAGAGGGCTGGACGAGCGCCAAGGACCTTCGGTCCGGCATGCATGTTCCATCCGATGCCGGGGACCCGGGCGTGGTCCAGTCAGTTGACTTCTCCGGCGGCCCGGGCACGATGTACAACCTCACCGTCGAAGTCGCCCACACCTTCTTCGTCGGTGAGGGCGGCTGGCTGGTTCACAACTGCTTCGGCCCAACCTATGGGAGCCTGCGGAACGCACATATAAAGGATTCTCACCACATCATCCAGGACGCAGCGGTTCGCGAGTTGCCTGGCTACTCCAGGACGGCCGCTCCGGCGATGCGCCTTGATGGCCCGGCCAACCGATTGGGGACGCCACACTATCGCGCAACTAGAGTCCAGGTTGCCGCGCGGACGGGTGGCACCTATGGCGCCGAGCGTCGCATTGCCTACCGCGCGATGCGGCGCGCTGGCGTGGATCGGGCCGCGGCGCGCGCGAACATCAATCGTGCAGATAGGTACTTCGCGAGCATCGGCGTAACGAAGAAGACGGTGACGCGCATCCCGCTGACACGCCGAGGATTCCTAGGGTGAGGGCATTGGAGGAACTGATCTACTCTCAGCTTCGTCAACTCTTGCATCACCTAGTTTCCCAAGACTACGATGCGGTCGAGGAAATGACGCACGGCGTCCGACTGACCTCCGAGGAATTGCGGACCGCAGTAGCCGATTGTCCGTATCCCCTCGTAGACATCGACGGTGATGTGCTCCGCGACCTTGCCTTGCAGTGCACAGGCCGGTGGAACGGCGCCACCCAGTCATGTTGGGTCGATCTAGACCTGATGACGGCAAGCGGTCCCGCGGACCTCACGCTTGAAATGACGCTGCGCTGGCGCAGCGGGAGACTCCAAGTCGAGGTAGACAACCTCCATACCCTCTGAGGGTTTGGGTGGCGGTCAGGCACACAAAGTGCGGGGTGCGCGCAGCCGGGGACGCAGTGTCGACAGCGCGAGTTCTCCGCGCACAGAGCGCGGACACGTCCGCGGCTCGACTCGGCGTGGAAGGACGACCATCGGATTTGTGATCGTGGTTGTCAGTGCCATAGGCCTGCTGCTGGCCGCTGAGGTGATGTATCTGTGCGACCGCGACTGGGCCTCGGTCGTACACGTGACGGGGCACGACATCGATCGCGCCGCTGTCCGCGACCGGACGGCGGTGTTGACGTTCGCTGCGGCCGACCGAGCCAGCTGGATCGAGACACTGAAGCGTGCCGGGCGGCTCGACGGGATCGAAGCCGCGTCACTTCAGGCAGCCGTCGACCAGACCCTCGCCGATCCACGGACAGCCGCCATCGACGACCTCGTAGACGCGGCGCTCGTCGCTGATGAGGCGCGTGCCGATGGGTCAACAGCGCCTCCGGCTGATCCCGCCGAGGAGCTGCTTCGCTCCCGCTTGGACCTTACTGATCGCCGACTCGCCTGGATCCGCTTGGCGTGGGTCCCGTCGGATCAGACGACAGGCCCACCGAGTGAGGTCGAGCTCGCACAGGTCGGCGCGGAGCTTCGAGCCTCGCTCGCGAGCGAAAGCATGGATGCCGTCGCCGAGCGATACCGGACCGCCGGGTGGTCGGTCACCACGGACACTCGCTGGCTGCCAGTGGAGGGTCCGGTAGCGGGGCTCGATCCCGAGGTGGTCGCCGCCGCACGCAGCGCCCCCAAAGGCCCCATGGAGCCGATCGTCGGGACGGGCTGGGTGACGGTGGCCGATGTCGTCGACATCGCCGAGCTGCCACCGGCCTCGTTTGGGGCATCCCTCCTCGAGGATGCCCGGGCGACCGGCGTGTCCGACACCGCGATCCAGGCGTGGGCAGCTGATCGAGCCGAGGCCCGTACGCTTGCGACCTCACTGCTCGATCGCTGGTCGACCACGACTGGCGCCAACGTCCGCGCGGCCGAGGTGGTGCTGGGCCCCGCCGTCGTGGAGGGTGCGACCGGACCGTGGGTCGAGCTCGCGCATCTCGCGGTTCACGATCTGCCGGCCGATCGGTTGCCCGCGGGCGGTGATCCGGCCTCGGCGCTGGCGGCCAACCTCGCGACCATGTCGCCGGTCGAACGGCGCGCTCAATTCCTTCAGCTGATGGCCGCGGCACGGGGGGCGACCGGACGCTCAGGTGAGCTCGGCTACTTCGTGCGCGAGCAGCTCAACCCAGCCCTCGGCGCCGCCGCCTTCGCGCCGGACGTCACCACAGGGACCGTGCTGGGTCCGATCGCCACCGACGCCGGACCCGAGCTGTTCCTCGTCGAGGCGCAGTACGCCGGGCCGCTCGACGACCGTTCGATCGGCGCGCTGATCGAACTCCAGGTCGGACAAGCCGGTCCGCTCGACGTTGCGCGCACCACCAGCCCCAACGATGCGGCGCTGGCGACCGGCGGGCCGTGGCGCAACGCGGCCGAGTTCCCCGCGGGCTCCGCCGCGGCGACGACCCTGTTCACGACGCCTGTCGGCGCGCTGTCGGACCCGTTCGTGCTCGAAGGCCGGCTCGAGGTCGCCCAAATCCTGGAGCGACGCGAGGGCGTGCCAAACGCAGCGGCCATGGCCAGGCTCTCGGTCGATGGGTTCGACACGTGGCTCGCTGCGCAACGGGCATCGGCCGAGATCACCTACGCGCCCGGCGAGTCGATCGGACCGAGCACGGCACCCCGAGAGACCGGTCTGCCGACGATGCTGCCGCAGGCCACGCCGAGGCTGCCGGTGACACCCGGGGTGCCCGTGCCGTGACGCCGGTCGCTGGCTCCGTGGTGTTGGTCCTGGCTGAGGTCTCATTCCGTGACCTCGGCTATGCGATGGGCCAGCTCGCTGTCTACGCGTTGATCGTCGCCGGCCTGATCGCGCTCGTCCTCTACGTCGTTCGCCGCCGTCGATAGACAGGCTCCGTTGCGGGCCGCGTGATGCCCCAGCGCCACCGCCGACGACGAGCACCAGGCTCGATGCGGTGGAATCGCTCGGGCCAGGGCATCCTCAGGATCTACCGGGCAAGCGCCGTGGCGACGGTCGGACCGACTCGCGGGGACCACCGAGCGTCTCCGCGGCACGCGCCAGCTGCTCGCCGAGCTGGCGCGCCGCCGCGGGCTCGAGGTCGAACTCCACGCCCTGCCCGTCCCAGGGGTCGTGTGCTGATCCTGCGGCGAGTGTCACCCGACCCGGGTGGGCGTCCGTGTCGACGTTGAGGTAGTCGGTCCCGAGTGACTCGATCGATCCCTCGTTGTCAGGGTTCTCGATGTGCGGGAAGTGGTCGGCGCGAAGGGTGTCGATGCGGAGCATGGGGTCGAAGGGCTGTGTCACGGTGAGTCTCCTGTTGGCCCGCGCTGGTGCGTGCGCCATGCTGAGCTGAAAGAATGGCGTTGGACTGGTGACCTCTCGCTAGGCCGTCCTCCCGCTCGAACGGCCCTCGTCCCGCCGCACGAACCGGATCGTCCGGCGAACGTCAGACATCTCGGCGCAAGACCTCTTGGACCTCCGACCTCAGAGTCCCGTACGTCACCTCTGGTCATATAGGTGGGCGTGGACGATGCCCCGTACTCCTTGCCCGCGCCACGGCCTCACGACTCCTGGATCGCTTCAGCGAGGCCCGACATTCCCGGCAATCTCGCTGGACCGGCGACCGTCGTTCCATGACTTGGTGGCACCGGGCGCACTCGACCAGCGCCGCCGAAAGCCACTCACGCGAACGACCGGGGTGGGGGAGCGGGATCTCGCACGTCGCAGTCCCTCGCGGATTCAGTACACGGCCGGCTCCCGCCCGCCGGAGCCAACTGCTTACTGAATCCGACCGGTTAACACCGTCGTCGGATGCCGTCCGCCAAATGGCGACGGCATGCTCCGATGCCCTGGGCCGCCATCTGGAACGCGTGCACGACGCGCGGTGCGGTATCCGGATCTGGCACCCAGCGGACCCTCGTCAGCGGGGTCGGTGGGCATCTGCAGGACCCGAGCGGCAACGGCGTAATCCCGGATCCATGGAGCTGCGGGAGGCCACCTACGAGGACGATCCTGAGTGCCGCGCCCTCACGTTTGATCAGACGCTCCACAAGTCTTGCCTATTACGCAATGGTGCAGACTCGGCATCTATCTGGTAGCGTCACGGTGTGGTGAAATCGGGCCTTCGTGAGCGCAAGAAGCGAGCGACTCGCCGCGCTCTGGGAGAGGCGGCGGTCCATCTCGCCATGGAGCGCGGGCTGGAGAACGTCCGGGTCGAGGACATCGCGGCCGCAGCCGATGTCTCGGTGCGGACGTTCAGCAACTACTTCCGGACCAAGTACGACGCCATCGGCGCACTCGGGCTCGATCGTGCGGCTGAGCTCGGCGAGGGGCTCCGATCCCGTCCCCCGGACGAGCCGATCTGGCCGGCGATCCGGGCCGCCGTGCTGGCGCAGTACCCCGACCAGGACGAGCACCGCGACCGCGAGTGGGTGGTGCGACTGCGACGGGTCATGATCTCAGAGCCGATGTGGGGCAGCCACTACGCCGTGACCGCCGCGACGGTCGCCGCGCTGGCGGGTGCGATCGCGGAGCGGACAGGGGCGGGCGCCGACGACCTGTGGTCGGAGGTCGTCGCCTGGGCCGTCGTCACCGCCACCCAGGCCGGCCTACGTCGCTGGTCCCTGGCCGATCCGCAGGTGCCGCTGCGCCCGCAGCTCGAGCGGGCGCTCGACGCGCTCGAGCACCTCCCGGCCCCGGCGACCCGAGCGTGAAGATCCGCGGTGTCTGCTACGACGCTGGTGTCGTCAAGGACATCCCCTGGCGGCCGAGCCTCGATGCGCGGACGGCGCGACGCGAGATGCAGATCATCCGCGACGACCTCCATTGCACCGCGGTCCGCGTCATGGCACGTGACATCGACCGGTTGCAGCTGGCCACGGAGGCGGCCCTCGAGGCCGGCCTCGACGTCTGGCTCTCGCCAGCGGTGTGGGACCGGGACGCCGATGGGACGATCGCGGCGACCGTCCGGGCCGCCCGCGCGGCGGAACGCCTTCGATCGGCTGCACCTGAGCGCATCACGTTCCAGGTTGGTGGGGAGCTGACGCTGTGCATGCGCGGCATCCTGCCGGGGCGGACACTGACCGACAGGCTCAAGAACATGGCGGCTGGCGGCAGCATCCGGAGCGGGGCCCACAACCAGCCCCTTAATGCCGTCCTCGCGCGGCTCGAGGCAGCCATCCGTCCGGTCTTCGGCGGCCCGCTCGCATACGCCGCCCTGCCCTGGGAGCAGGTCGACTGGTCCCGGTTCGACGTCGTCGGCGTCGACCACTACCGGGCGGCGCGGATCAAGGACCGCTACGTCGAGATGCTCGCCCCATTCCTCGCGACCGACAAGCCGGTCGTCATCACGGAGTTCGGTAACCCCTCCTGCGAGGGCGGCGACGAGATGAGCGCGCTCTCGACCAACCCGAACATCGACCCCGTCACCTTTGTCCTCCACGCCCTTCCGGGGGTCGGCCGGTTCGTGCGCCCGCGGGTCTCGAAGGTCATCCCGCGCGACGAGGCGCTCCAGGCACGGGAGCTCGCTGACACCCTGGCGATCCTCAACGGCGCCGGGGTCGAGGGCGCGTTCGTCAGCACCTTCATCTTCGCCATCCGGCCCTACGACCCCGACCCACGCTACGACCTCGACGCATGCAGTCCCGGCCTCGTCCGGCCGCTCGCCCGCGGTCGGCGCGGCACGACATACCCCGACCTGCCCTGGGAGCCGAAGGAGGCGTTCCGCGCGGTCGCTGGCTACTACCGGGACGCCGGGTCAACGGAGCCGGCGGCGTGAAGCTGAGGGTGCCGGTCACGGGCGCGGCGGTGGCGGTAACGGTCTGCGACCGCCGTCGGCCTTGGGGCCAAGACAGCGAACGCGTCAGGTGTCGTGTCGTGGACCTGGAAGGCCGGGGGCAGAACCACACCCGGGTCATGGCCAGTGACGGTCAGGTGCTCCAAGGGAAGCCTGTCCAGGTCGACCACGAAGTCGCTCAGGGTTCGCTAGGGACAGCCGGCCCTGGGTCGAGCGAACACGAAGGAGACGATGTGCGCCGACAGACTGTTCGAGGATCCGTGGGCGGCGAGCCTGGTCGGCGAGGTGGGTCGACGAGCGCTCGAGGCCTCTGAGCACGCGTCGGGCGGTCAGAACCCGTACCTGCCTGTCCGAACCCGCTGGTTCGACGATGTCGTCTGGGCTGACGCAGCCCCAGCGACTGCGGTCGTCATGCTCGGCGCCGGGTTCGACACCCGACCGCTGCGGCTTCCGATCCCCTCGTCGGTCAACTGGTACGAGCTCGACCTGCCCGGGGTCTTCGCGAGCAAGGAGCCGATCCTCCACGCGCACGGCGTCCGATCAACCTGCAACCGGACCACCGTTGCGCAGACCTCCGTGCCGATTGGGTCGAGCAGCTGCTGGCAGCAGGCTTCGAACCAGGGCAACGGACGCTCTGGTTGGCGGAAGGCCTGCTCTTCTACCTCGAGCCGGCAGCGGTTGCTCGGCTACTGGGCAGGGCGGCCGACCTCTCTGGCGCAGGCAGCGTCTTGGCGGCCGACGTCATGACCAGCCGAAACGGAGCGCGAGACCGATGAATAGGGTCGGGAGCTGGATCGCTGTGGGGATCACCTTCCCGGGGATGACCTTCGAGTGATGGTGCATCGACGCACACCGTCGCACAGTTGCCGCATGTCTCGCTCCAGGGCGCCCGGTCGGGCGTTTGCCCCAGCCGTTCGCGACGTAGTCGCGAACGCACAGGACGCCGACCCGGGCGCGGGCGGATCTTCCCGGTCCGGGATGACAACGCCCCAGATCGCGCGGCGGCTCGTGGACGGAGCTACTGACACGCGCACGTCCTGGCGCCTCGTGGCGTTCGGCCTGGGTGGACTGGCCGTCCTCTCGAACTTCCTGCCACGCCCGCTTCCGGGCGCGCTCGTGTTCGTGCCGGCCCAGCTCCTGGCGCTCGGAGCCCTCATTGCCGCCGTGCGGGGGAATCGACCCGCGCCAGCCCGCGCCTGGCAGACCATCGTGGTCGGCTTCAGCCTCATCGGGGCGAGCCTCGTCCTGGTCGGCCTCGGGTTGGCCACGATCAGCGAGCTCGTGTCGAATCCGATCAGGCTGGTGGGCTACGGCCTCGTGGTCTACGGCGGGGTCCAGCTGATCCGCGATGACCAGGCGGAAGGGCACGCCGCGGTCATCCTCGAGTCCGTGATCATCGCGACCGCCGCCGGGACCGTCAGCTGGTTCGTCCTCGTCCAACCGGAGTTCGAGGCTGGTCACCTTCAAAGCTGGATCATGGCGATCAGCGCGATCGTGTATCCCAGCGTCGACATCGCACTCATCATCCTCGGTGTGCGGACCGCGATAGCGCAGCGCCGCTTGCTGCCGTACCAGTGGCTGATCGCCGTCGCCGTCGTGGCCAACACGGCGACCGACCTGGGCGTTTTTCAACGGTTCACCGCGATCGGCTACCGGCCCGGCCAGCTCTCCGATCTCGGGCTCCTCGTCGTCATCCCGCTCATCGCCGCAGCCGCGCTGCACCCGTCGGCCCACTTGGCCCTGGCGGCCCGCCAGCACGGACGTTCTCCGACCACCCTGAGCCTCCGGATCCCTGCCCTGATGGGTGCGCTCCTCATTCCGCCGGCGATCCTCATCGCGTTCGGGCTGACCGACCCCATGCGCTTGCACGCGGACATCCCAGGCACCCCGCCGGTGGCGGTGGAGATCGCCTTGAGCATGGTCGTCATGGCGCTGCTTGTTGCGGCCCGCCTGCTCACAGGCTTGAGGGAGCAGGAGCGCGCGGCCCGCGTCAACGGTGAACTCGAACAACGCTATGCGGCCATCTTCGAGGGGACCGCCGAAGCGATCTTGATCGCCAACGTCGCGACCCACCGATACCTCTACGCGAACCCTGCCGCCTGCGCCCTCCTCGGCTACGCCGAGGACGAGCTGCGCGCGATGCGGGTCCAGGACCTTCACCCTCCTGCGGCCCTCCCGGAGATCGTTGCAGGGTCCAACTCGACGGCGGAGGGCGACGTGAGCACGGCTCGGGCGGTGCCGTGCACCCGGAAGGACGGGGCGATCTTCCTCGCCGACATCCGGGTCTCGACCGCCGTTGTGGACGGAGTGCCCTGCAACATCGCGCTCTTGAGGGACGTTACCGCGGTGCGCGACCTCGAGGCCCGCAATCAGAAGCTCGCACTGGCGATGGATCAGGCTGGTGACGGGATCCTCATCACAGGATCGACCGCCCGGATCGAGTATGCCAACCCGGCCTTCGAGCGATTGAGCGGCCGTGCGCGCGACAAACTCCTCGGCGGCCCTCCCAGCCTGCTTGGGAGCACGCATTCGGCCGCCACCTTCGAGGCGATGCAGCAGGTGATCGCGGCCGGCCAGCAATGGACCGGGGACCTTGTCCACCGCCGCCCCGATGGGACGGAGCGCATCGCGCAGGCCTCGGTTTCGCCGGTGCTCAGCGCCGACAAGGGCCTGCCGTCGGGATACGTGGCCCTGGAGCGCGACGTGACCGACGAACGGGCCGCGCAGCGCGAGCGCATCCGCCTCAGCGCGGCGGTCGAGCAGAGCTCGGACGCGGTGATCATCACCGACCCCGCAGGCACGATCGAGTACGTCAATCCAGCCTTCACGGGGATCTCCGGCTACGACGCCAATGAGGCGGTCGGCCAGAACCCCCGGATCCTGCAGAGCAGCCGCCAGTCGGCGGCCTTCTATCGGGCTTTGTGGCGCCGGTTGACGCGCGGTGAAGTCTGGACCGGCCAGCTCATCAACCGGCGCAAGGACGGTGAGCTCTACGAGGTCGAAGCCAAGATCTCGCCGATCCGCGGTCCGGACGGTTCGGTCAACGGATATCTGGGACTTCAGCGCGATGTGACGGCGCTCGCAGCCGCACGGTCGGCCCTCGCCAATCAGTTCCGCGAGCGAGCCGCCGTCGCCACCGCCCTGTCCCGCCTCCAGCCTCGAAAGAGCGCCAAGGAGACCGCTGGCGCGATCTGTGACGAACTGGCCGGGTTGCCGGGGGTCGATATCGCCGTCATCATCGTCTTCCCCGACCAGGGCCGCGGCATCACCCTCGCCGTCACCGGACCCGATGGCCTGCCCGTGGCGCCCGGGGGGCCGCTGCCCGCCGCCCGCGCCGCCTACCTGTACGAGCGCGCTTCGCAAGGCCCCTGGGCCGAGGTGTTCCGCGCCCGGCCCGAGGATGGTTCCTACGGGCGACGGCTCGCCGACCTCGGGGTCAAGGCGACGGCGTACGCACCGGTCCGCAACGGCGAAGGTCTCCTCGGCCTGGTCCTCGCCGGAACGTTCGACGAATCCTTCGCGAGCCACCTTGTCGATCACCTGCCGATCGTCGGCGAGTTCGCCGCGACCGCGAGCGCCCTGCTCGGGGGGCAGGTCGAGCAGGGCCGCCGAGCGGACGTGGTCCGGGCGCGCATCACGGCCATCGTCGCGGCCCGCGCCTTCCACCCGGTGTTCCAGCCGGTCGTCGAGCTCGTCTCCGGCCGCACCGTCGGCCATGAGGCCCTGACCCGGTTCGACGACGGCACGCGACCGGACGAGGTCTTTGCCGACGCACAGGCCGTGGGCCTCGGGCTCGAGCTCGAGGCCACCTGCCTGGCCGCCGCCATCAGGACCTCGGAGGCACTGCCGCCGCACACCTGGCTCAGCCTGAATGCCTCACCGAACGCGATCCTGGAGCCGATGATCTTGCCGGCGCTGATCGAAGGTCAGTCTCGCCAGATCGTCATCGAGATCACCGAGCACGTGGCGATCGCTGACTATGCGGCCGTTCGCGCGGCGCTGACCGCCCTGGGGCCAACCGTCAGCCTCGCCGTCGACGACGCCGGCGCGGGGTTTGCCAGTCTCCACCACGTCGTCGAACTGGCGCCTCGCTTCCTGAAGCTCGACATCAGTCTCGTCCGCGGGGTCGATCGCGACCCAAGCCGCCAGGCGATGATCGCTGGCTTGACGCACTTCGCCGGGCGGACGGGCAGTGTGGTCATCGCGGAGGGGATCGAAGAGCCCGCCGAGCTGGCAATGCTTCGCGAGCTCGGCGTGCCGCTCGGCCAGGGCTACCTGCTCGGCCGACCGGAGCCGCTTCCCCCGCCGGCCGGGTCCCGTACCCGCCGGCGACGGGTACGGCAGACACCACCGGGGAGACCCTGACGCCACCTACCACCCTCGGCAGGACATCGATCCCACCGAACCACGTTGGCTCGGGTGAGGGAGCTTCACCCCTCACCCGCCTGCTGGGCGAGATGAGCCGTTCGCTCCTCGAAGGCGCGGTCGCCCATGACGGGCCGTCATGACGCCGCTCTCCGAGCGGCAGATGATTCGCCGGCAAAGGGGTCGTAGCGGGCCGTGAGGTTCGAAGGGTGCGACGTCCAGGATCGGGGACGTCAACACGTCGCCAAGTCACGGAGAAGGCATGGCCCCGAGACTCAAGCTCGCCGATCGCCTGGCGCTCGCTGCGCTGCTGCTTGCTGCGGTCGCGGCTGCTGCGGGCCTATTGGTGTCAGGCCTCTACCGGGACCCCGCCGAGGGGGTCAGACAGGCTCGCGCTGCCGACCTCGTGACGCTCCTCGTCGCCGTGCCGGCCCTTGCACTCGGGCTGTGGCGCGCCCGTCGAGGCTCTGCCGGCGGACGCCTCGTGGCCATCGCCGCCCTGGGCTATCTCGCCTACACCTACGCCATCTACGCGTTCTCGGTCGTGATCAACCCGCTCACGCCGGTCCACATCGCCATCCTCGGCCTGACAACCTGGTCGTTCGTTCTGAGTGTCTTCGGCCTCGATGACGCGACTATCGATCGCGCCGCCGGATTCCGGCTCACGCGACGAACCACGGGCGGATTCCTCATCCTCGTCGCTGCCCTCTTCGCGATGCTGTGGCTCAGCCAGATCGCGGGCGCCATCACGAGTGGTCATCTGCCGACGGCGGTATCGGACCTGAATCTCCCGACGAGCGCCGTCTACGTGCTCGACCTTGCCTTCGCCGTCCCGCTCATCACGCTTGCTGGTGCGTGGTTGATCCGCCGTGATCGCCGCGGTCCGGTGAGCGCCGTGGCAGGCCTCGGGTTCCTGGTCATCCTCGGGCTCTCCATCCTCGCGATCTTCGCCTTCGATGCCGCGGCCGGCATCGCCGTCGAGGCGCCCCCAATCGCGATCTTTGGCGCGGTCACGGTGGCTGCTGCCATCCTGCTGGGCCCCGCATTGGCCAGTTCCGCTCGGGAGCGTTCCGCGTGATCCGGCGCATCGCGGCGATCCTCCTGGCTCTCCACGGCGTTATCCATCTCATCGGGTTCGTGACGCCTTGGCGGATCGCCACGCTCGAGGGCTTTGCCTATCGAACCACCCTCCTCAACGGAGCGTTGGATGTCGGCGATGCCGGCGCGCGGGTCGTCGGTCTGGTGTGGCTTTGCCTGACCGCCGGTTTTCTCGCGGCGGGCCTCGGCGTCTGGCGCGGTGAGCGATGGGCAGCCGGCTTGACAGGCGTCCTCGCCGTCGTGTCCTTGGTCGTCTGCCTGCTCGGGCTGCCGGAGACCTTCGCCGGCATCGCGATCAACGTCGTGATCCTGGCCGTTGTGGCCTACGTCGTCTTCGTCCGCGACCGCGCCCTCGCGGGTAGGGGTCACCCATGAGTTCGTTCGATCGGCGCCACGCTGCAGCTGTCGCGGCCGAGTTCGTGCGGCAGCCACTCGGCGCCGCCTCGCTGCTGATGGAGGCAGACCTCGAGCGGCTACCGGCACCGGTGGAGCGATACATCCGCGCTTCGGGCGCGGTCGGACGTCCTTGCCCGCAGAACGTCCGGGTCGCGTTCGACGCGCTCATGCGCCGGAAGCCCGGCGCTGACCCCATGGTGTCCACGTCGGTCCAGTACAACTTCTTCGGCCAACCCGCGCGCCTGTTCCTCATGAAGGCCCGGATGTTCGGGGTCCCCGTCCGCGCGCTGCACCTATATCGGCAGGCGGCGGCGACCTTCCAGGTCAGGCTCCTCGACCTCAAGACGATCGTGGACCAGGCCGGGCCCGGGATCAGCGCCGCCGAGAGCGTGACCGTCCTGAACGATTGGTGCTTCATGGCGCCGGGCGCGCTGGTGGACGAGCGCCTTGCCTGGCAGCCCATTGACGACCGTAGCGCGCTCGTCACCTTCACCAATGGGCCGTACCGGGTGTCGGCGACCCTGATCTTCAACGAGCGCGACGAGCTCATCGACTTCTGGTCGGACGACCGGCCGGATCAAAGCGCCGTGGCGTTGATCCCGTGTCGATGGAATACGCCGATCGGCGAGTACCGGGACCTCGACGGGATGCGGCTGCCGACCTGGGGTGGCGCCGTCTGGGACCGGGCCGAGGGCCCGTTCATGTATGGCGAATTCCGTTTGCGGTCGCTGCGCTACGACGTGCCCGGGCCGGAAAAGCGAACCTGATACCAGGCAGCACGCTCGGGCTCGCCCTGACCGATGATGGTGGTGCGAGCGCGCGCCTCGATCAGCTTGGAGCATTGGTTCGTGAGCCGTCGGGCGCGCCCCACGCCGCAGCCGCAGCCGAAGTGGCGCCAGAAGAGGGGCAGGGCCGGCCGTGCGTCGGCACCCGGGCACGCCGTTGCCGGAGGACACGATGGAACAGACGCTCGGACCGCGGAAGAGGATCGGACTCGTCGCGCATGACAACAAGAAGGTTGACCTGATCGAATGGGTGAAGTTCAACCGCGGGCTCCTCATGCGGCACGACCTGGTGGCGACCGGGACGACCGGGACGCTGCTCGAGGAGGAGCTCGGCGTCGGGATCCGCAAGCTCCAGAGCGGGCCGTTGGGCGGTGACCAGCAGCTCGGAGCGCTGATCGCGGACGGCGAGATCGACTTTCTCGTCTTCTTCTGGGATCCGCTTGAGCCCCAGCCGCACGACACCGATGTCAAGGCGCTCCTGCGGATCGCGGTGGTGTGGAACATCCCGATCGCCTGTGACCGTGCCTCCGCCGACTTCATGATCTCGTCACCGCTCATGGAGAGCGCCTACGAGCGGAGGGTCCCCGACTACGGGACGTACATCGACCGCTATCTGGCCCCCGGCTGACCGGTCCGCGGTGCATGCTGTCCCGACGCGACCTTGCCATCGTGTACCGCTGACGACGACCTCCGGCGCGCGCTCCCTTCGTGCCCCG
>CAVQKK010000004.1:0-23903 GCA_963713095.1 uncultured Chloroflexia bacterium | reverse complement strand
GTTGCTGGTCGTCGCGTCCGGCGCGACCGCGTACGGCCTGTGGACGCTGCGCTGGTGGGCGTGGCCGCTCGCCCTGTTCGGGTGGTTCAGCGGTGGCGCCCAGGCCGTGGTCTCGCTGGCCAGCGGCACGATCGACACGGGCCTCGTCGTCGCCCCGATCGCGATCGTCTACCTCCTCATGCCGGCGACCCGGGCGGTCTTCGGTGCCCGGGTGGCTTCGCCGAGCCGGCGGGTCGTGGCCGGGACCGCAATCCTGGCCGTGCTGCCGGTGGCGATGACGTTCGGCGGGGCGGCCGCGGCTGCCTGGCGTCCGACGGTCCCCGGCGACGCTGGGACGACGCTCGCGGCGCAGGTGGACCTCGCGGGGATCGCCGCTCCCGAGCCATTGACGGAGGCAGCGCAGGACGGGGCCACCATCATCGCCAGCGACTGCCTGGACCGCGACCAGCGTCCGGCTGGATGGCTCGACCTCTGCTGGACCGTCGTGCGCCAGCCGGACGGTGACACGGCCGGCGACTACTACCGGTTCGAGGCACGGGGCACGTTCGGGTCGGATCCAACCGAAGCCGCGGAGGCATCGGGCTCGGGGATCCGATGGCTGGTCCTGCGCAGCCACCTGCTCGTTCCCGTCATCGACGGCGTGTCATCTGCCCAGCCCGATGGCGTCGTGGAGGGGTGCCAGCAGGACGCCCCGGACGAACCGCCCGCGTTCCCATCGAGCGTTCCCGAGCTCCCGTGCGATGGACGCACGGTGGGTACCGCCAGTCTCCAGACCCACACCGTGACCTGGACCTGCGTGGGCTGTCTCCTCGCCCCGGACCGCGAGGACCGGGCGATCGGCATGGCCGAGGATGTCAAGGTGGGCGAGGGCGTCATCCCTTCATGGGCCCTGTTCGAGGACTTCGGCGAGTAGGCTCCCAACGGGTTGGCCGGCTTCGCGTCCGCGCCCCGCTCAGTCGTCGCCGGAGGCGCGTCGGTACACGGACTGTTCGGCGGAGCCCATGATCGTGCGCACGGGCGCGCTCGACACCTCCTCGAGACCCGCCGCCTGCATCAGTGTCGGCAGCGTGCCGGGCGGCAGCGAGTGCCGCGACCCAACGGGCTCGACCACCACGAAGCGTCCATCGACGCGAAGGGAGGTGGCCAGGGCCCCGAGCGTGACCGGCAGCGCCTCACGATCGACGTCGTGAAGGACGAAGTTGGCGACGATCACGTCGAACACGCCGGCCGGCAGGGCGACGTCGGTCGCCTCACCCAGCAGGAACTCAACGTTGTCGTGGTGTCGCAGCCGTCGGCGCGCCTCGGCGAGCCACGTTGGAGAGACGTCGAGACAGGTCAGCCGGCCGCCACGCGCGAGCGCGCGGGCCAGCAGATCGGCCTCGGAACCTGCTCCCGACCCGAAGACCAGGACGCGTTCGGTGCCCGTCAGGCCGAGCGACTGCACCAGCGCGCGCAGCTCACCCCGGCGCAGCGGATCGTAGATGAACCGGTAGCCGAGCAGCGTCAGTCGCGACGGCTGCGTGTAGTGATGGCTCATGGACGTGCTCCCGGAGTGCCGTGCCCCTGATGGCCCTCATCATCCAGCGCCGCGACACGCAGCCCACGATCGGGCTGGAGAAAGATCCAGAACCGGACCGTATGCAGGCCGAACAGGGCTCCGACGGCCGTCCGGCGCAACCCTTCGAACGGGCCGGGACGCGGATCCACCGACCGCCTCCGGGTCTCCGGGTCGAGCACCAGGCGGAGGCCGAGGAACGCGGCGACCAGGCCGACGACCGTCTCGAGCCAGAGCAGGATCGCGGGTGCTCTGCGGAGTCGGTGGGGCGCGCCAGCCGCAACCATCGCCACGTCCCGAGTCAGCAGGCCCGCCAGGATCAGCTCGACCAGCACCGCGTCGCGCCGTTCGCCGCGACGGAGCACCCGCTGCGTCAGCGGGAGGCCCATGCTGCTCAAGGCGAGCACGATCTGTCCGACGGGACGTGGCATTGCGATCGCTCCTCTTCGTACGGCTGGTTTCTGCGCAGCAACGCGTGGCCCGGACCGACAAAGCCGTACGCTCCGGGCATCGTGCGCATCGTCGGCCGTGCCTGCCGCAACCTGCAGAGCCGGACAGATCCAACCGCCAGGGACGCGCGTCATCCCTGTCTTTCGGAGGCCACGACGGGACGGCGCTGGCAGGGCCGACCATGCGCGCCGGCACGTCGCCACCCGACACATGGCGCTTGACGACGTCGGGACCACCTCTATCGTGACGAGGGCGATCTCGAGCCGGTCACGAGGGAGATGTCATGAGCGTTTCGACCATGGCCCGCCTCGCCGAGGGCGATTCGGCGGAACCGGATTCCACCCTGCAGAGCGCCCTCCGGCTGGTTGCGGCCTACATCCCGTCCGAGGCCATCGCGATCTACATCGCGGTGCTCGGCCTCCTCAATCCGAGCGCGACGGCGACCTCGCAGGACGTGCTGATCGTTCGCTTCATCTGCTTCGCGATCGGCCTCATCGTGGCGGTCAGCCTGCCGTTCGTGACGTTCAAGGGTGGAAACCTGACCCGGCGGGAGCAGCGCCGGCGACAGGTGATCGTTGCCGCGCTTGCGGCGGTCGCCTTCGCCGTCTATGCCGCAACGATGCCGTCGTTCTTCATCTCGGGAGCGATCCTGACGATCGGCTTCTCGCAGTGGGCGGCGGTCCTCGCCATCCTCGCGGCCCTGTTCCTGCCGATCGTCGCCCGGAGGACCGGAGTCCGGCGGTAGCTCCCGTGCGTTGATGCCCAGGCGGTACCAACCGCGGGCTCGGAGGAACCCGGTGAGATACGCCCTGACGATCGAGTCGCAGCAGGGGCTCAGCTACGCGGAGCAGCTCGCGGTGGCGCGGGGCGCCGGGGCCGCCCGATGAGGCGCGGGCCACCGTCGCGCGCTTTGCGGAGGCCGGCGCCCAGCGGATCATCCTCCAGAACTTCCTGCCCCGCGACCTCGACATGATCGACGCGGCGGCGGAGGCGCTGCTCGGCTCCGGGGCCTGATCTCCACCCTGCGCCCACGCGCACGGATTGGCGCTGGCGCATCAGCCCGTCAGGCGCCGGGCGACATCGTTCGCAGTCCGGCCAGGCGCGCGGCCGCGGCTTGCCGCTCGTCATAGGTGACGAAGCCGTCAACGGGCGCGAGGTCGACCGCCGCGGCGACGTGGATCGCGTCCAGCGCGCGGAGCGCCGGCTCGGACAGCGCGCCCGCAGCCAGGAGCAGCGCCTTGTCGACGGGCAGCAGCCCGAGCGCCTCGACGACCTCGCCGGCGCGACCAATCAGCAGCTCCAGGTTCAACCGGGGATCGTGGGCTGCCGCGCGCCGGATCGCCCGCGGGATCTCGGTCAGGACGAGCTCGCACGACACCATGTCAGCATCGGCGAGGAACGTCCGGAGCGTGTGGCTCTCGGGTTCGTCGCGCACGAGCTTCACGAGTGCCGACGCATCCGCGTAGAACAGCGGCACGCCTCAGCGCTCGCCGCGGATCTCGTCGAGCGCGCGACTCAGGGCGTGGGGGTCGGCATCCATGGACAGCGGCTCCGGCAGCCCCCGACGGATGGGCCGGGCGACCTTCCCCTCCGCGATCAGTCGATCCAGGGCCGCGCCGACGCTGGGTGGAGGACCGAGCTCTGCGACCGGCCGGTTGCGGTCGGTCACGAGCAGCCGCTCGCCGTTCTCCACGCGGCGCAGGTAGCGACTCAGGTTCTGCCGCAGTTCGGCGATGCCAACGGTCCGATCCATGTACACGAATGTAGCATGTCGTCAGGGCCAGATGTGCACTGACCCTCGGCCCAGGCCTAGGCCGACGGGCGTCGCACGACGTCGCGGATCGCCGAACGGCGGCCCTCGACCCACGTCTCGCGAGCGCGGATCGCGCGCACGAGGGCCGCGACATCCTCGCCCAGGAAGCCGGTTCGGCCGCGGCCCAGGGCCTCGGCGCGGTGCGCATCCGACCCCCCGACGACGCCGTAGCCGCATCGGCGAGCGAGCCGATCGACGCGCCGCCGCCAGCCCGGGATCCAGGCGGCGACCGGGTTCATGGCCTCGAGCGCGTCCGGCCGACATCGCTGGTCACCGTCACCCAGCCGGGCCAGCCGGTCGCCCGTCGCGGCCAGGTAGGGCGGCAGCAGCGGGTGCGCGACGACCGCGAGGCCGCCCTGGTCGTGGATCGTGGCCACCGTCTCGTCCAGGGGCATCCCGGCGGGGATGAGCGACGACAGGCCGATCCCCAGCAGGTGGCCCTCACGCGTCGTGATCTCCTCGCCCACGATCAGCTCGATCGAGGCACCCTCGTCACGTGACCGGGCCACCAGCTCCTGGGCGACATCGATCCGGTCGTGGTCGGTGAGCACGGCGACGCGCAGGCCGCTGGCCAGGAGCGCGGCGTAGATCGACGCCGGCGTCGATGGCGGGGGAGCGGTCTTGGAATCGCCGCTGGGATGAACGTGGAGGTCGGCGAACGCCACCGGGGGCCGGGAGTCCATCGACATCGATCATCGCACCGTTGCCGGCTCGGCGGTGAGCGTCGCGACCGCCCGCACATTCAACCGTACGCCGCCGGCCGGACCTGCTCGTCGTGTACGTCCCGACGCCGATCGCGGGGCCAGGCTGGGTCGCCGGCAGGCGATGCCGATCGGGACCGGGATCCGTACGACTCGGGCGCCGCGAACACCGAGCCCGCCGAGCCCGAGCAGCGACGAGCTTGCCCGGACCCTGAAGGCCGGCTTCGCGGGGAGCAGCAGGGTGCGCCGATGCGGCGCGCCGGGGATCTCGTCCGCCTGGCCAGCACCCAGCGTGACACTCAGTTCCCCAGGGCCCGGAGCGGTGGCGGCACATGGCCGGCGCGCGTGACCACGCCCACGACCGCCCGGTTCCGGACCTCCATCACCGGCGCGCGGCCCAGCAGCCCGCCCCAGTCGACCCATTCGCCGACATGGGCGCCCGGGACGGGCACGAGCCGCACGGCCGTGGTCTTGTGGTTGACGACGCCGATCGCCGCCTCGTCGGCGATGATCGCTGCAATCGTGTGGGCCGACGTGTCGCCCGGCAGCGCGATCATGTCCAGCCCCACCGAGCACACGGACGTCAGCGCCTCGAGCTTCTCGAGCACCAGCTCGCCGTCGGCGGCGGCCGCTGCGAAGCCCGCGTCCTCGCTGACCGGGATGAACGCGCCCGACAGGCCGCCCGCCCGGCTGGTCGCCATCGCGCCGCCCTTCTTGACCGCGTCGTTGAGCATCGCCAGGGCCACGGTCGTGCCCGGCAACCCCACCCGGTCGACCCCGATGAGCTCCAGGATCTCGGCCACGCTGTCCCCGGGCAGGCTGGTGGGGGCGAGCGAGATGTCGATGATCCCGAACGGGACGCCGAGCCGCCGCGACACCTCGCGCCCCACGTGCTCGCCCACGCGGGTGATCTTGAACACCGTGCGCTTGATCTCCTCGGCGACGTCCTGCAAGGGCGCGCCCGATGGCAGCCGGCGCAGCGCGTTGGCGACCACGCCCGGACCGGAGATCCCCACCGAGACCGCCGCGTCGCCCTCGCCGAAGCCGTGGAACGCGCCGGCCATGAACGGATTGTCCGGGACGGCGTTGGCGAACACGACGAGCTTCGCGCAGCCGATCCCGCGTGCCTCGGCCGTCCGCTCCGCGGTCTCCTTGACGACCTCGCCCATGAACCGGACGGCGTCCATGTTGATCCCGGCACCGGTGGTCGCGACGTTGACCGAGGCGCACACGGTCCGGGTGCCCGCGAGCACGTCCGGGATCGCCGCCATCAGCTCCTCGTCGATCCGCGACGCCTGCTTCTCGACCAGCGCCGAGAAGCCGCCGATGAAGTCGACCCCCACGGCGCCCGCGGCCTCGTCCATCGCGCGCGCGAGCTCGATCAGGAGCGATCGATCCGGCCGGTCCGCGACCCAGGCGATCGGCGTGACCGCAAGGCGGCGGTTGACGATCGGGATCCCGGTCTCGGTCACCAGCGCGTCGGCGACGGCGACCAGGTCATGGGCTGTGGTCTCCACCCGGCCCGCGAGCGCCTCGGGGGTGCGGCAGCCGCGCAGGTTCACGCCCAGCGTGACGGTCCGGATGTCGAGGTGATCGCGACCCACCATCCCGATCGTCTCGAGGATCTCGTCCATGCCGAGCGGCCCACGGGCCATCGCGGTCAACCTCCTGCTGCTGGTGTCGGCGGCTCGGGCGTGCGAGGCCGCATTGGGTCAGGCATGGGACCTCGTCAGACGCGGTGCATCGCCTCGTACACGGAGTACAGCCGCACCGACACCTCCACCCCGATCTCGCCGCCCACCATCGCCAGGCCCTTCACCAACCGCTCGTAGCCGTCGGTCCCGGTGAGGTCCACGACGAGCACCATCACGAACACGCCGGCCAGGATGGTCTGCGAGAGGTCGGTGATGTTGCCGCCCTGGCGCGCGATCTCGCTCGCGACGCCCGCGATGATGCCCGGCTTGTCGAGGCCCTCGACGGTGATCACGGCCAGGTTCGACGCCGCGGCCGACGCCGCCTCCTGGGCCGCCTCACCCGCGAGTCGGATCCGGTTGCGGCGAAGGTACTCGAGCGCCGACGGCGCGAGGGACCAGCCGGGCTCGATGCGCAGCTCGCCGTCCCGAACGAAGTCGGCGACGTTGTCAGGGGTGATCACCCGCACCTTCGTCAGAGCCTCCTCGCCGTCGTGGGGCCACCGGACGCGGGCACCGGGACCCGGGCGCCAGGGCCAGTATCACCCCACAGGCGCTCCCGCTGTGCGCGCCCCCGCCCCCGGTGCGCTTCACCGGGGCTCCGACCGTCGCGGCACGCCGGACGGGCGATGTGGCTACAGGTGCACCGGGGCGAGGTGATCCAGGGCGCGTCCCAGCGCCGCCTCTCCCTGCGGGGTCAGCCGTTGCTCGAGAACTGGCAGGTACAGCTCCCACTCGTCGAGGTGCGTCCTGAGCATCATGTGCAGCCGCAGCATCACCCGCCGCAGCGCCAGCACGGAGTACCGATCCACGCCTGCGTCGGTGCTGTCCAGGAGGCTGCGGGTCCTCGCAACCAGCTTGCGGATCTGCTCGTGCTCATCGCGCATCGGGGCGCTGGCACGCCGGTCATCCATGATCCGCTCGAGCGTCGGATAGACGCCGGCCTCAACGGCGTCCATGTGCGGGATCAGCATCTGCTGCAGGTCCTGCGCCAGGGCCTGGATCTCGGGCAGGGCCGCCAGCGTCCCGGAGGTGTCGAGGCAGTCCGGGCACAGGCGTTCAGCCAGATCGTGCAGGCGCCCGACGCGGTCTCGTAACCGCGCGTGGTGCTCGCGAGAAACCTGGGACAGCGCGTACATGGCTCACCTCTCCGCAGGCACCGGGGCCAGCCCCGGTGACCCGATCGCGTCGTGTGTCTCCGCGGGCCGCCCGATGGCCTCCACCAGGTACTCGGAGATGTCGCGGAACCGAATGCTGCCGGGCGGCGCCGCGCCGTCGGCCCCCTCCGTGGCGCCGGCCGACATCGCGCCGTCGGCGGCCTTGCGCAGGTTGACGAGGCAGATCGGACACATCGTCACGCAGTCGCAGGCGATCTCGCGCAGCTGCGCGACCCGGTCCGCCGCCACGGCCGCGGCCTTGGCTGGATACAGCGCCTCGGCCGGACCGCCACAGCACCACGTGAGCTGTCCCGCGCTGTCGGGCTCCGCGACGTCGATGCCCGCTGCGGCGAGGAGCTGCCGGGGCGGCTCCACCACGTTCTCGTAGCGGGCGTACACGCATGGATCGTGGATGACCACGCGGCGCTCCTCGGGCGGCGAGAAGGGCATGTCGCGCTCGGCCAGCACCTCCAGGTAGGTGCGAACGCGCACGTCAAACCCGTCGACGAGCCTGGGGTAGACGCTGCGCAGCATGTTCGTCGTGTGGGGGTCGATGGTGATGACCTCGCGCACGCCGTGCTTGCGCAGCAGCGCTGCCACCCGGTGGGCATGCGCCGCGACCGCATCGTCGGCCCCGAGGTCGTAGGCGAGCGCCCCCGCGTACAGGTCGTCTTCGTACAGGTAGCCGAACTCGACCCCGGCCGCCCGCAGCAGCCGGGCCACGTTGGCGGGCACGCGGTCGTACTCGGCGCGCTCGCGGACCGAGGGCCTGGCCACGAAGGCCACGCCGTTGACGAACCGGTTGACCCGCCGGCCGATGCCGGCGAAGCGGGCGAGCGGCGTGTCGCCGAGCCGCTCCTCGAGGGCAACCAGGCGCTCGATGTACGGGACGAGCTGGTACATCAGCCCGGTGTAGATGACGGTCTCGCCGCCCCGCGGGAGGTCGAGGTCGCGGGCCCAGCCGGCAGCGGCGCTGGCCGGGATGGGCAGGACCGATCCGCGCAGACGCAGGTTGTCCGCGAGGATTCCCACGACATCGCGCGTAGGCAGCGCCATCAGCGACCCTCCCGGAGCAGCCAGCCGCGCACGGCGCGCACGTTCTCGGTGATGTGCACGCCCGCCGGGCAGCTCTGCTCGCAGGCGCGGCACAGCAGGCACGAGAACACGGTCTCGTTCTCGGCCCTGACCGCGTCCTCCATGCCAAACAGGACGTACCGGAACAGGCGTCGCGGCAGGACGTCGATGCCCAGCGGGCAGGTGGCGCTGCAGTACCCGCAGTTCATGCACGCCTCGGCATCGAACGCACCATGGCGGCGCATCTCCGGGCCCAGATCGGGCGCGATCACGGCGTTCAGCGCGATCACGGCGTTCACCGCGTTCGCCGGGTTCAGCGCGCTCATGGCCGCTCCACCGCCGCGTAGCGGTACTCCCAGACGCGGCCGGTGCCCTTGTGCTCGACGACGTAGCCGTACTTGCGCATGCCCATCACCCAGACCATGACCTCGGCCGAGGGAAGGCCCGCGGCCGTCGCCAGCTCGGGGATCGTCAGCGGGCCGTTCACGAGCAGCGCCAGCAGACGATCCCGCATCAGCGGCTCGTCCCGGACCACCTCACGCATGTCGCGCATCACGTGGCGCTCCCCGCGAGCAGGCCCACGATGGTGGCCCTGACCTGGGCGTCCGTGTAGCCCTGGAGGTCGATGGCGTTGGTCGGGCAGACGGGGGTGCACGCACCGCAGCCCTTGCAGCCGGCGGCCACGATGCTGGCCACGGACTGCCCGTTGCTGCCGTGCATCTCGATCGCCGAGAACGGGCAGGCGGCCAAGCACTCGCCGCAGCCGTCGCAGGCGTCGGCATGCACGATGGCGACCTGCGGGTCGAGCGATGCCACGCCACGCTTCAGCACCGCGGCGGCCTGCGCGGCAGCCGCGAGCCCGGACGCGACGCTCTCGGCCACGGTCTTGGGGGACTGGCAGGTACCCGCGATGAGGGTGCCGTCGACGACCGTCTCGACCGGCCGGAGCTTGGGGTGGATCTCGTTGAAGAACCCGTCGCGTCCCACCGGCAGCTTGAGGGTCGCGATCAGCTTGTCGTTCTGGCGGGGCACCATGCCGGTGACCAGCACCAGCAGGTCCGCCTCGACCGTCAGCCCCGCGCCCGCGGTCAGCAGGTCGTGCGTGGTGACGCGGACCACGTTGCCCTCGACCGCGACCGCCGGCGGATCGTCGTCTGCGAAGCGCAGGTAATAGGAGCCGCGCTTGCGGGACTCGCTGAACAGCAGCTCGTTGTGGCCGTAGGTGCGCAGATCGCGATAGAGGTGGTACTGGCGGACGCCCGGATCGCGATCGGCGATCAGCAGCGAGGCATGGACGGCGGCGCTGCAGCAGTAGCGCGAGCAGTAGCTGTGATCGCCATCGCGGCTGCCGACACAGTAGATGTAGGCCAGCGTCCGCACCGGCCGTCCATCCCGCTGGATCGGGCCGTCGGTCGCATCGAGCATCGCCCGCAGCTGCGGAAGCGTGACCACGCCCGGCATGCCGTAGCCGAGCTCGCCGGCCGTCGGCTCGTAGGCGTCGAACCCGGTGGCGACGAGGATCTGCCCGACGGCCACCTCGCGCCGCGACCCCGGACCGGCGATCGTGATCTGGTAGTTGCCGTACGTGCCCTCCTTGGCGACCACCTCCGAGCCGGTGAACACCTCGATCTCCGGACGGCGGGCGATCTCGTCGCGCATCCGCTCCACCAGGGCATCGCCGGTCACCTGGCGCGGGTACAGCACGCCCAGCTCGCGGACGTGACCGCCGAGCTCGGGGGTCCGCTCGATCAGATACACGCCGAGCCCGACGTCCGCGAGCGCGATCGCCGCGCGCATCCCCGCCACCCCACCGCCGATGACGGCAACCCGCGGCGCGGTCTCGACCTCGATCGGCTCCAGGGGCTCGGTCAGGTTGGCCCGGGCGACGCCCGCGGTGACCAGCCGGATCGCCTTCCTGGTGGCGCCCTCCGGATCGTCGGTGTGCGTCCACGAGCACTGCTCGCGGAGGTTGACCTGGGTGACCTGGTACGGGTTCACGCCCGCCCGCTCGGCCACACCACGGAACGTGAACGTGTGCAGCTTGGGCGAGCAGCAGGCCACCACGAACCCGTCGAGCTGCTCCCGTTCAACGTCGTCGATCATCTCCTGCTGGTTCGTGTCCGAGCAGGTGAACATCGCGTGCCGGGCGATCTGGACGCCCGGCAGGTCCTTCACCGCGTTGATCACGCGGTCGGTGTCGACGTAGTCGCCGATGTTGCCGCCGCACTGGCAGACGTAGACAGCGATCCGCGGCTCGCTCATGCCGGCACCCTTCGCCGCTCCAGATCGCCGGCTCGCCGATCCAGGTGGGCGGCCACCTGGATCGCGGCCGCGCCCGCGTGCAGGATCGACTCTGGGATGTCGCGCGGACCGGAGACCGCGCCCGCGACGAACACGCCCGGCAGGCTGGTCGCCGCGGGGCTGAAGTCCTCGTCCACCTCGTCCACGTAGTCGAAGTCGTCGAGGGCCACCCCGTCGCCCGCGAACAGCCGGTTGGCGTCGCGGTTGGGCTGGACGCCGACGGCCAGGACCACGAGATCGTACTCGGCCTCGGAGATGACGCCGCCGCCGTCGACGTCCTCGTAGCGCAGGATGAGGTTGCCGTCCGGCGTCTCGCGGATGGATCCGACGCGGCCCTTGGTGAAGGTCACGCCCATGCCCTTGGCCTGCTCGAAGAACTCGTCGTAACCCTTGCCCACGGCCCGCACGTCGATGTAGTGGACGGTCACCTCCGCGAAGCGCAGGACGCCCATGATCAGCTGGTTCTGCTTGATCGAATACATGCAGCAGAACTTCGAGCACAGCGGGTTGCCGACGCTCTCGTCGCGCGATCCGGTGCACATCACGTACGCGATCCGGGCGGGGATCTTGCCGTCGCTCGGCCGCAGGACGCTGGGGTACGGGCGAGTGGGCGAGAGGAGTCGCTCCATCTGCATCCCGGTGATCACGTTCGGGAACCGGCCGTAGCCGTACTGCGGCTTGGCGTCGGCCGCGAACAGCCGGTACCCGGTGGCCACCACGACCGCGCCGACCTCGATCGCCTGCTCGTCGCCCCGCGCACCCAGGTCGATCGCGTTCGCCGGGCATGCCGTGAGGCACTGACCGCATTCCGAGCACACGCCGCAATCGAGGCAGCGGCCGGCGGCGGCTCGAGCCTCCTCCTCCGTGATCGAAGGTTCGAGCCTGCCGAAGTCGCTCGGGGCTCCGGCCAGCGCCGGCGGCGGAAGCTGTGGATCGCGCTGGGCGTAGGCCCGCTGGCGGTCGAGGACCTCGGTCCTGTCCACCGCGGGCAGGCGATCGTCGAGGACCGGGAATGAGTCCAGCTCCTTGCCCTGGAGCCACCGATCGATCATGTACGCGGCGCGCCGTCCCTGCCCGACTGCATGTGCGATGTCACTCGCGCCGCTCACCACATCGCCGGCCGCGAACAGCCAGCCAGCGCTGGCCTGCAGCGTCCGAGCATCGACATCGGCGGCGCCGCCCGCGGTCGCCGGCAGCGAGCCGGCAAGCTCGTCCGTCGCGGGGCCGAGCCCGACGGCCGCGATGACGAGGTCACAGGCGATCTCGAGCTCGCTGCCGGGAACCGGCACCGGCCGGCACCGGCCCGACGCGTCCGGCTCCCCGGGCACCATCCGCTGGCAGCGCAGCGCGACGGTCCTCGCGCGTGCATCGCCCAGCACCTCGACCGGCGCGACGTGGAACAGCATCTGGACGCCCTCGGTCAGCGCATCGTCGACCTCGCTGCGGTGCGCGGGCATCTCGTCGCGGCTGCGCCGGTAGGCCACGAGGGTCTCGCGGGCGCCCAGGCGCGCGACGGTGCGTGCGGCGTCCATCGCGACGTTGCCGCCGCCGACGATGACGACGCGCCTGCCCTTGAGCCGAGGCGCTCGCCCGGCGCGCACGTCGCGCAGCAGATCGAGCCCCGCCACGTAGCCGTCGAGCTGCTCGCCCGGGATCCCGAGCGACTGCGACCGGGGTGTTCCGGGCGCGACCAGGACGGCGTCGTAGCCGTCGGCCTTGAGCGCGGCCAGGTCGTGAACCGCGTGATCGGTCGTGATCTCCACGCCCAGCGCGGTGACGTTGGCGATGTCTCGCTCCACCACCTCGACCGGGAGCCGGTAGCCCGGGATCGCCTGGCGCAGGAAGCCGCCGGGCTCGTGGCCAGCCTCGAACATGTGGACGCCGTAGCCCGCCCGGGCCAGCTGCCAGGCCGCGGTGAGCCCGGCCGGCCCCGAGCCGACGATCGCGACGCGCTTGCCGTTGGGCTCCGCGGGCGTGACGTGTGGCCCACCGTCCAGTGCGTCGTGCCGCTCGGCGACGAACTGCTTGATCCGCCGGATCGCGACCGGACCCTCCCGCTCGTTTCGCGTGCAGGCGGTCTCGCACGGCGCGTAGCACGCGGCTCCCAAGGTCCCGACGAGCGGCGTCGCATCGAGGACCAGCTGGTATGCCTGCTCGTACAGTCCCGAGCGGACCAGCGAGACGTAGCCGTGCGCCTTGATCCCGGCCGGGCAGGCGTCGGTGCAGGGAGAGGTGCCCGGACGTTCGATCAGGGCCTTCTGGGGAATGGCCTGCGGGTAGGCGATGTAGGCAGCCCGGCGGGAGACCATGCCGCCGTTCCACTCGTCGGGAACCGCGACGGTGCAGGCCTCCTCGCACTGCTTGCAGCCCGTGCACGCGGCGAGATCCACGAACCGCGGCCTGCGGCGCACGTCGGCGTGCATCAGACCGCCGCCGTCGCGCGTGATGGACGCGACCTCGGCATCGGTCCACACGGTCACGTTCCGGTGGTGGGCCGTCGCCGCCATCTTCGGGGTGGCGATGCAGCTGGCGCAGTCGAGCGTCGGGAAGACCTTGCTCAGCAGGACCATCCGGCCGCCGATGCTGGGCTCCTTCTCGACGACCAGGACCTTGTAGCCCATGTCGCCGAGCTTGAGCGCCGACTCCATGCCGCCGATGCCGCTGCCGACGACCAGCACGTCGTAGTCCATCTAGGCCGCCTTCAACGCCGTGAGCGTCTCGGTGAACTCGCGGATCTGGCGCGTGAACGACTCGGCACAGACCGAGCAGATCGCGGCCATCTTGAGGCGCTGGTCCGCGATCCCGTGCTCGGCGAGCAGGTCCTGGGCGCGGTACATGATCTCGGCCGACCGCTTCCCGCAGTCGGCGAGGTAGGGGCACTCGTCGCCATCCGAGGCGATGAACACGCCGTCGAAGCCCTCCTGGAGCGCGAACAGGATCCAGTCCGGCCTGATCGCGCTCGTGCAGGGGAGGCTGTACACGACGACCTCAGGTGAGTAGTGCATGTGCAGGCTGCCGGCGAGGTCGATCCCGGGGTCGGAGATCGCGTTCGTCGAGAACACGAGGACTCGCGGACCCTGTGGGATGACGGCCGGTCCGCCTGGCACGGCACGAGCTTCCTGGGCTGTCGTCATGTCCGGGGCTACGTCACTTGCCGCGGCGGATGAACAGCCGCTCATACCCGCGAGCCGGGATCACGCCCAGGAAGGTATGACCGGCCATCTCGGTCCAGTACCCGATGTCCTCCTTGGTCTGGGAGTCGCCGGACCACAGCTCCATGACCTCGCCCACCGCGATCCCGCTCATCGCCTTCTTGGCCTCGATCATCGGACCGGGGCAGGCGACGCCGCGCGCGTCGACGACGGTTGTCTTGCCGAACTCGGTAGCTTCGGCGTCGTTCAGCACGGTGACCACAGCAGCCTCCTAGTAGAACAGGGTGTTGGTCGCCGTCGCGATCTCGGCGACGAACCGGCCCGCGGTCACCACATGCGCGCCCTCGACGAGGTCGACCTCGCTGATGGCACGACTCTTGATGCAGGGGCCGCCGACCAGAAACGTGCCGCCGAACTCGCGGATCGCCTGGAGGAGCTCGGCCATCGGCTTGAACCCGGGCGACGTGACGGTCTCCGCGACGCCGCACTGCATCAGCCGCACGCCGTCACCCTGGAACCCCATGACCACTTCCACATCCGCGGCGGCGGCGGCACCGGCCATCACGAACGGAAGGGTCGCCATCTCGGGGTTGTCCGGGCCATGGGTCGCCATGATCAGGAACTTCTTGCCCTCAGCCATCGAGTTGTCTCCTTGTCGGTTTGGCCGACCAGCACCATCTGATCTGGCCACCAACGCCTATCCCGACGGTACGCGGGTCCGTCGGTGCCCCACGGAACCAGGCGGGAGCAACCGTCCCCTACACTGGCGCGGCGTCGGCACGCAGGCGGCCGGAGGAGAAGGAAGGCGAATGGCGGAAGCGGACCGGCTACGAGGCAACAAGCTGCTGGCTCACGTGCCGGCATCGATGCTCGTGGACGTCGCTCCGCGCGTAACGATCCGGACGGCGACGCGCGGCCAGACCGTCTACCAGCCCGGTGAGCGGATGGACAGCGTCACGTTCCCGCTGAGCGGCCTGTTCTCGCTCGTGGTCACCGATCCCCTGGGCAGCTTCACCTCGATCGCGACCGTGGGCCGGGAGGGGGCGATCGAGATCGCGCCGGCCCTGGGCTCGGTGCCGGCGCCGACGGAGATCGCGTGCCTGATCGTCGGCCAGGTCGCGCAGATGCCGACCGACGATCTCCGCGGGCTCCTCGACAGCAGCCCGCCGTTCCGCACGGCCATCTTCCGCTACCTGGGGGCCCGGTTCGTGGACTGCGTGCAGGTGTCCGCCTGCCATCGCCTGCATCCGCTCGAGGCGAGGATGGCCCGGTGCCTGCTGCTGACGCGGGATCGGATCGAAGCCGACGAGTTCCAATGCACGCACCAGCTGCTGGCCGGGCTGCTGGGGGCGTCCCGGCCCAAGGTCACGCTCGCCCTCGAGGTGCTGCAACAGGCCGGCGCCCTCAGGCACCTGCGCGGCGCGGTGAGGATCCTCGACCCGGCCGCCCTCGAGGCGATGACCTGCGGGTGCTACACGACCATTCGGGACGCATTCGAGGCGACGGAGTCACCACCGCGCTGACCGCCGAGTCGGGCCGTGGGCCGGCCGATCCCTGGCCCCGTGTTTCAGCCCGACGCACGTCAGCGCCGCGTCGCCGCACCACGCCTGCGGGCCCGGGTCGAACGGCCAAGCGTGGCCAACCCTTGCACGCTGCTGTTCGTGTACGTGTTCGGCGGGACCCTCGGTGCCGGGTTGGGGGGTGCCGTTACAGCCCCGGTCGGCTCGGCGGCCGATCGCTCCGCCTACGTCGCGTATGTCGTGCCCGGGATCCTGCTGATGACCGTGGCCGGCGTCGGGCAGGGGACGGCCATCGTCGTGGCCATGGACATGACCCAGGGGATCATCGCCCGCTTCCGCACCATGGCCATCGCACGGGCCTCGGTGCTCACCGGGCACGTGCTGGGCGCCATCGTCCAGTCGATGCTCGCGACCGTCATCGTGGTCGTGGTCGCCCTCGTCATCGGGTTCCGGCCCACCACCGGCCCGGTTGACTGGATCGCCGCGGCTGGGCTGCCTCACGGCACCGAAGACTGTCGTGACCCCACATATCGCCACAGGCGCGCGCGACGCGTTCGTGGAGAAGATCGACGCATGCGCAGAGAACATGCTTCGAGTTGCTGACGGGCTACGCCCCCGAGACGTTGTCGGCCGATGATGCCTGGACACGGAGGTACCCAAATGAGGATCGCGGCCGTGGCTGGGCCCGCACTGACGGTCTGAACTCGCGGCGGGGACAATCTCGCTGTCTGGAAATCGGTCGAGTCTGCGCAGGCTGGCGATGTCATCGTCGTCGCGACGGACGAGTACACCTGCACCAGCACGTTCGGCGAGTTGTTGGAGGTGGCTGCGCGCAACAAAGGGGTAGAGCAGCTGGATTGGAGTTGATCGAGTAGTCCGTGGACCGCGCTACCCAGTTGGCACACACGTACGGGCGCCGGATTACGTCGGCATCGTCGCCCTCGGGGAGGGGTCCCTCGCGCTCAAGAGATGCGGAGATATCGTGTCGCGCCCTCGACTTGACTCGCAAGCGATGCGCGATGCAGACATCGAGTGAGGAGCACCATGCAGTTGAATGCCCTGACGACAGCAATCGAGGTGGGCGACCGTGCAACGGCCACGAGGATCACTCAAGAGGCGGTCGCAGCCGGGATCGACCCGCGGACCATCCTCGACGCGATGACCGCGGCAATGGAGGTGGTTGGCGCCCGCTTCTCCAACAATGAGATCTTCGTACCCGAGATGCTTATCAGTGCCCGCGCGATGAAGGAGTCGACGGCCATAGTCGAGCCAATCCTGACGGCCTCTGGCATTCGCCCCGAGCACACCGCGGTGATCGGCACGATTCACGGCGACCTCCACGACATCGGCAAGAACCTCGTGTCCATGATGTGGAAGGGAGCGAACATTGAGGTGGTCGACCTAGGGCCCAACGTCGCTGCCGATCGCTTCGTCGACGCCGTCCGCAAGCACAACGCTGGGCTTGTTGGGGTTAGCGCACTGCTCACCACTACGATGGTGGCGATGAAGGACGTCGTCTCGGCGGTCAGGGCGGCACCCGACCTCCGTCACGTCAAGATCATCGTGGGCGGGGCGCCGGTCACCGCCGAGTTCGCATCCTCCATCGGCGCCGACGGGTACGCGCCGGACGCGGCCTCCGCCGTGGATGCGGCCAAGCGGCTACTCGTCACGGGGTCGAACAGCTAGTGCGCCGTCTCAGGAATGGCTCGACAACGACCGACCTTGGCCAGGATCGCCTCGGCGGAGGCCGTCCAGACGAATGGCCTGGGGTCCGAGCTGCGCCGGATACGTCCGGTCGAGCCGGCGCAGGAAGGCGAGGAACTCCTGGTGGCGTCGGTTTTCGACCGGCTTGACAGCATGGCTTCGCCTGGCTGCGTCATGGTCACCAGAGGACAGGCGTTTCCGCTGCGCGCGGCGGCCGAGATCGCTTGCGATCCGGTGACATCGTTCGCCTGACGAGAGCTCAATCCCCGTCGCCTTCTTGCGCCGCCGCTGTGTGTACGTATACTCCTATGTATACCAACGACGTACCACGGAGGCTACGATGTGGCCGTGCCGAACAAGACGATCTACGTCTCCGACGGAGACCTCTCCCTCTTCCAGCGCGCGCAGGAGCTCGCCGGCGGCAACCTGTCCGCCGCGATCTCGAACGCGCTCCGGCGCTACGTCGACGTGCAGGAGGGCCTCCGCGAGGGGTTTGACGAGATCACGGTCCGGGTTGGCCTGGGGAGCGGCCGGAAGGTTCGCTTCACCGGCGTCCTGGTCGGCGAATGGTCCGACACGAGCGAAAGCCGGGCCGTCGCGTATCGCGTGTATCGCGGGCGGACCGGCAAGTACGTCCTCCACGTGGAACGCAGCCCCGAGTGGTGGGCGGTCGATGCCCAGGGCAAGCCGGCGGGCTGGCGGGGTTGGGTGGGCATCGGCAACCTGCGCTACGGCAGCGCGCCCCGCGAGTCGACGCTCGACGTCATCGAGACCCTCGACGGGCTGCGCGACAAGGTTCCGCCCGAGCTGTTCGAGATGGTCGAGCGCACCTCGCGCCAGCCGGCCGTGGAGGAGCTGGACATCTAGCGCACGGCCGCGCCCGACGGCACCGGGCGGGGCTGTCCGATGACGGCCCGGATGCGCTCCGTGACGGAGCAGCCCGCCACCGCGATCCAGGTCCGCGGCCTGCGCAAGTCGTTCGGCACCCAGGTCGTGCTCGACGGCATCGACCTCGACGTTCCCGAAGGATCGGTGTTCGCGCTGCTCGGCTCCAACGGGGCGGGCAAGACGACGATGGTCCACATCCTCGCGACGCTGATCTCGGCCGACGCCGGCGAGATGAGCATCGGCGGCTTCGACGTCGCCCGTCAGCCCGGGGCGGTGCGTCGCCTGATCGGGCTCACCGGGCAGGTCTCGGCGGTCGATCCCCAGTTCACGGGCGAGGAGAACCTGCGCCTGATGGCAGACCTCCATCACCTCGGGCGCGAGCGCGGACGGCCCCGGGTGGCCGAGCTGCTCGAGCGGTTCGACCTCACCGATGCAGCGGCGAAGCCCGCCATGACCTGGTCGGGCGGCATGCGCCGGCGGCTGGACCTCGCGATGACGCTGGTCGGCGATCCCCGGATCATCTTCCTCGACGAGCCCACGACCGGCCTCGATCCCCGCAGCCGCCGCGTGATGTGGGACATCGTCCGGGAGCTCGTCGCGTCCGGCGTCACGATCTTCCTGACCACCCAGTATCTCGAGGAGGCCGACCGCCTCGCCTCGCGGATCGCCCTGCTCGACGGGGGTCGCGTGGTTGCCCAGGGCACACCGGCCGAGCTCAAGCGGCTGGTGCCCGGCGGCCACGTCCGGTTCGAGTTCGCAAGCGCCGACGCGCTCGAGCGCGCGGCGCAGGCGCTGGGCGAAGGTGCACGGGATGACATCGGGCTGGCGATCCAGGTTCCCAACGACGGTGGGATCCACGCCCTTCGGGCGATGCTCGCGCGGCTCGAGGCGGGATCGATCGAGGTCGATGCGCTCTCGGTCCGGTCCGCCGACCTCGACGACGTGTTCCTGTCGATGACCGGCCGCCAGGGTGCCCCGACCGGTGGTGCCATCGGCGGCGAGGAGGTGCCCGTCCCATGACCACCTATCTGCTCGCGGACTCCGCGACGATGTTCCGCCGGAGCCTGCGCCGGATGCGCCGCTACCCGTCGCTGACGATGTTCATCGCCGGCATCCCCGTGGTGCTCCTGCTGCTGTTCGTGTACGTGTTCGGCGGGACCCTCGGTGCCGGGTTGGGGGGTGCCGTTACAGCCCCGGTCGGCTCGGCGGCCGATCGCTCCGCCTACGTCGCGTATGTCGTGCCCGGGATCCTGCTGATGACCGTGGCCGGCGTCGGGCAGGGGACGGCCATCGTCGTGGCCATGGACATGACCCAGGGGATCATCGCCCGCTTCCGCACCATGGCCATCGCACGGGCCTCGGTGCTCACCGGGCACGTGCTGGGCGCCATCGTCCAGTCGATGCTCGCGACCGTCATCGTGGTCGTGGTCGCCCTCGTCATCGGGTTCCGGCCCACCACCGGCCCGGTTGACTGGATCGCCGCGGCTGGGCTGCTGCTGCTGACCGCGTCTGCCGTCGCCTGGCTGTCGGTCGCGCTGGGTCTCGTCACCGACAGCGTCGAGACCGCCAGCAACCTGCCGATGATCCTGACCTTCCTGCCGTTCCTGAGCTCGGGCTTCGTGCCCACCGCGTCGATGCCGGGGCCGCTGCAGTGGTTCGCGCGGAACCAGCCGTTCACGCCGATCATCGAGACCCTGCGTGGCCTGCTGGCGGGCACCCCGATCGGGGACAGCGGCATCCTGGCCGTGGCCTGGTGCGTCGCCATCTCGGTCGTCGGGTACCTGTGGGCCCAGCACCTGTACGAGCGGGTGCCGGCGCGGACGGCGGGATAGGGCAGTGGCGACCGGCCAGCGACCACCTCGATCCACGCCAGGCAGCTGGCCCAGCCGCGATGGCAGATCCTCGGCCTCGCCACGGTCACCAGGCGGAGGACCCCGCTCGTGATCCTGGCGAGCAGATCTGCGCTTGGCGCGACCCGTGACCAGGCGGCCCTGGCGACGAGGACAGGACCGACAATCCGTTACGCAGGTCGCCTTCGGCGCATGGGCTTGAGCCTATGCGGCCCCGAGGCGGTAGGTGACGCACAGCGAACCGCCAGGTCTGAAGATCGCCATGTAGGCGAGCAGGATGAGGCCGACCCCGAACAAGCAGAGAATCAACGCGATGAGGAAGGTGCCACCATCCCACTGCCCGTCGCCCCAGCTCTGGCCCACCGGCGCGTAGCCGCGTTGGGCGAGCGTCTCCGCCTCTTTCATGTAGCTCGCGATCGCCTCGCTCTGCTGGTGCCCCCGGTAGGTCCGAACGAGGAAGTCGCCCCATACCTCGGTTCCGTTGGCGACCCTCCCCGCGGCCCCCTCGCCTGACCCCCTGCCGCCACTCCATCGGTAGAGGACGAACCAGATCACGACGACCGCGATTCCCAGGACCGCGGCCAGCCCGACAATGGCATCCACGCTCGCATCCCCTCATTGCCAACGCCCAGAAAGACTCGTCCGAGGCTCGCACGCGCGAGACTGCCGGGCAGGAGCCGTGCGGCCCACATCGGAAGGCCAGAGTGCCGCCCGTGGCCCATACGAACGCCCAATCCATTCCTGCGCGCTGCGGACGAACCCGGCACCCGCCACGACCTCGGCGAGCTCACGCAATTCAGCCGATTGGGCCACGCCGTCGGGTCCGGGCAGGGACGGGGCGAGGATCCGGAAGGGCTGCGCCGTCATCTCTGCAGCCACGTTGGACCGGGCGCTCGCCAGGTGGTGCTCACGGTCGAATGCGACAGGCCGAGACGGCGGGCGACCCCACTGTCCGACCCGGCGGGGGGACCCGGCGACGAGAGCCTCGGCTCAGCCCGCCTCATGGGGCAAGGCGCGCCGGAACACGAGGGCCGTGAGGATCCCCCCGGCGATGAGGGTTAGCCAGACGATGGAGATCACGGTGATCTCAAACACGTCGCCGCGATCGATCCCGTGCAGCGCGAAGACGACAAGGAGGGCACCGATCGACAACGCGAAGCTCGCGATGCAGAGCCAGCGAAGGCTCCGCTCGAGGCGACTGGCCCCCACGAACACCCCGGCCAGGCAGAGGAAGGCGAGGCTCATCAGCAGGTAGCCGAGCTCCTCGAGCGCGATGAAGACCCCGTTCGGGTTGTACATCGTCAGCATCGCCCACCCATCGAGCTGGCCCTTCTCGAGGCTGGGCTGCATCACCGTCACCTGGATGTAGTAGGTGATGAGCAGGACAGCGGCGGCGAGGACGCCAACGCACAGCGCGAGCAGGCTGTACGTCCTGCGGGCCGGGGGTGTGGACTCGTGGATCGCGACGAGGAGCGCCACGAAGAGCACCATCAGGACCATCGCCGGATACATCCAAAGGTAGTCCCCGGGCCACTGATCGACGATGATCTGGCTCTTGAACGGATAGGGGACGGTTTCCGGCGCCGCCGTGAGGGCCAGCGCGAAGGTCACGACGGTCAGCGCGGCGGTGGCGAAGCCGATCCAGGAACCGAACCGGCTGGCGGCGTCGACCCTCGTCGCATCGACGGAAGCAGTCGGATCCAATGCCATTCGCCTGCGCCTTCTCTCGTGCCACCAGCGGTGGCCTTCCGTTCCGCTCGACTCGAGGGAGGTGGCTCTCCAGTGCTCCCGAGCGCTCCTGGCCTGACAAACAGTCTGTCATCGGACGATGCCCGAGCCTAAGGCCGACCGGCCCCAACGGCCACGTAGACCGCTGATGCAGTCCGAGTCGGCACCTCGGCCTCGTCAGCCGGATCGCGGCTCGTCGTCTCGGCTTCGCCCTCGGGCTCCGGCAGACGCGGGGACAGGATCCGCACACACGAGCTGCGCCGTCGTCACTGCTCCTCCGGTGACCGATGCACATCAGCTGGGCGGGCATCTCGCGTGTCACCTCGCAGCGAGCTGCCCGGCCGCGGCGACCACCTGCCTGGCGTAGGCGGCCGGGGCGTCGTCGGGCGCGATGAGGCAGGTCGTCGGCGGCACCGCCATGACGACTGGGGCCGGGTGTCGACGAGGAAGACCGAGATCGCCGGCAGCCGTGAAGGGATCAGCAATGGCAGATGCGCGGCTGGGCGGTGCGGGTAGCATGCGGTCCCCTGCAGCCGCCGAGGCCCACGGCGAGCGGATCGCCGCCAGACAAGTGATCAAGCGTCGCAGGATCAAGCGAAGCGCGCGGATTCCGCCTTGAGTCAGGCGAAGAAACGGGGTGGGAGTCAGGCGACCCAGCCATCGATCGACCGCCTCGGCGGGCCGCCGGAGGTCGTGTCCCGATAGTGGTGTAACAGCGGGGCCGTGAACGAGATCGGCCACCGCGTCATCCTCGCGTCGTTGGAAGTCAGAAACCGACGACGAAAGGACACCACGATGGCCGAGGACAGGATGGCGCTGCTCGAGATGCTGCGCAAGGCGACCGCGGACGGCGACACGGACTTCCTGCGCGAAGGCGTGCGGGTGCTCGCCCAGGCGGTGATGGAGGCCGAGGTGACCGACCTCACCGGGCTGCCCAAGGGCGAACGCGACCCCGACCGCCGACTGACCCACCGCAACGGGTATCGCGACCGGCGCTGGGACACGCGGGTGGGCACGATCGACCTCGCCGTGCCGCGGGTGCGCGACGGCTCGTACCTGCCCAGCCTGCTCGATCCGCGGCGGCGCACCGAGCGGGCCCTGCTCGCGGTCGTCCAGGAGGCGTACGTGGCCGGGATCAGCACCCGCCGGGTGGACGATCTCGTGCGGGCCCTGGGCATCGAGGGCCTGAGCCGCAGCGAGGTGTCCCGGATGTGCGCCCCGCTCGACGCCGAGGTCCGAGCGTTCCGCTCCCGCCCCCTCCACGAGACCCCATACCCGTATGTGTGGCTCGACGCCACGTACCTGCGCGTCCGCGAGGGCAGCCACGTGGTGTCGATGGCGGCCCTGGTCGCGATCGGGGTGGCCGCCAACGGCGAGCGCCGGGTCCTGGGGCTCGAGCTGTCGGCCGGCAACGACGAGGGCTCGGCCTGGCCCGCGTTCATCCGCTCGCTCGTCGAGCGCGGCCTGCGGGGTGTCCGGCTCGTGATCAGCGACAACCACGCAGGGCTCGTGAAGGCGGTCCACGAGCAGCTCCTGGGCTCGTCCTGGCAACGCTGCCGGGTCCATCTCACCCGCAACGCCCAGGAGCTCGTCCCCCGGAGTGCGCGGAGCATGGTCGCCTCCGCGATCCGGCTCGTGTTCGAGCAGCCCAACGAGGCAGCGGCCCGCCGCCAGCTCGACGCGGTCATCGACACCGTCGCGCCGCGCTTCCCCAAGGTCGCCGAGCTGCTCACCGAAGCCGAGCCCGACCTGCTCGCCCACTTCACGTTCCCCGAGACCCACCGCCGGCAGATCCGCAGCACCAACCCGCTCGAGCGGCTGAACAAGGAGATCAAGCGCCGGACCGGGGTGGTCGGGATCTTCCCCACCCGGGCGAGCGTGATCCGTCTGGTCGGCATGATCCTCGCCGAGCAGGATGACGAGTGGCAGGACGGCCGCCGCTACTTCCGACCCGAGACCATGGCGCTCATCGACGCCGATCCCGTATCAGAGGAGGTGATCCCGACCCTGCTGCTCGCGAGCTGAGGCTCGGGCGCGAGGACGCGCGCTGTTACACCACGTCCTGGGACTTGACCCCGCCGGATCGCACCACAGGTAGTGTGGTGGCTGGCGCGCCAGGGTTCCAACCTTAACCCCCCGATCCAGAGTCAACTGCTCTACCGTTGAGTCAGGCGCCAGCGAACGGCCCGGATGATACCGCACGCAGGCCCGCGAACCCAGATCATCAGATCCAGGAGCGGCCGCAGGAGGCCCTCCAACCTCAGTTCGTCCGGCGCACGTCGATCGTGCCTGCAAGCCGGGTCGCGGCGACGGGATCGA